>JBGSYH010000001.1:0-43624 GCA_041751035.1 Pyrinomonadaceae bacterium
TTAGAATCCGGATAAAACCAAACTCAAAATGAGTCGCTACTTCGAAAAAGATATGTGTCAGACGAATGGACTATTCAGTGCCGCTCGTCTGACAAGGTTTTCCCGCACTAGACGCCTCGGCGGAATTCGCAGGATCTAGCGAACACACTCCGGAAAAGATATCCAGGAATAACCCATCATGCTAAAATCGCATCAATGCCGGTCGGTCATTTTCGCTTCACCCAAATTTCAATGATGCATGCCCGGTATATATCGCAGCAAACGAATAAGAAAATGAAGAACAGAGTTTACAGACATCTTATCGGAATTTTGGGGGTGGTGCTCGCTCTCGTGATTGTTAGCTCTGCTGAAACCTGGAACGGAATTACTCCGTTGAAGTCAACAAGAGCCGATGTTGAAAACATATTGGGGAAGCCGAATGAATATGGTTACTACCAACGCGATGAAGGAAAGGTCCGAATCTTCTACGGTGCGGGCGACCTAAATACCGATACGTGTTGGGGAAGAGCTTCGAAAGAGACAGTAACCAGAATAAGTATTTCTTTGGGCATTGCATTCAATCTGAAAGATGTGAAGACGGATCGAAACAAGCTTGAGAAAACAGTTGATTCGAATCATCCGAGTAATGCAATGTTTTCGAACTGGGAAGATGGGATTCAATATGATGTTTCTCTTGAAGACGGAGAAATATATTCGATCAATTATCTTCCGAATCAAAAGGATTGCGAGGAGCTTCTTAGGTCAAAGTAGCATGAATTGCGGGACTCAAAGATTTTACTGAAATGTGCTACTACTTAAACCCAGCTGCCCATTTTGCGGAATTTTTTGAAGCGTTCGCGGACGAGGTCTTCGGTGGAGAGTTTTGAGAGGTCGGCGAGGTTTCGGTTGAGAGCTTTTTTTAAGACGTCGCCGATGGAAACGAACGAATCGTTGGTCTTGCCGGTGTCTTTGCCGTCAGAATCTTCGCCGCTGCCGATGCTCCAGGAAATGTTTTCGGGAATTATTTCGTCAACGATGCCGAACGATTTAAGATCGTCGGCGGTCAGACGCAGACATGCCGCGGCGTCGCTCGCTTTTGCAGCATCTTTCCAAAGAATTGCCGCACAGCCTTCGGGCGAGATCACCGAATAGACCGCGTTTTCCATCATCAGCACGCGGTCGCCGATGCCGATCGCGAGAGCTCCGCCGGAACCGCCTTCGCCGACCACGACCACAACGATCGGAACACGAAAACCTGCCATCTCGCGAAGGTTGAACGCGATCGCTTCGGCCTGTCCACGCTCTTCGGCGTCGATGCCGGGATATGCTCCGGGCGTGTCTATGAATGTGATGATCGGGCGGCCGAACTTCGCCGCGAGGTGCATGGCACGCAAGGCTTTGCGGTAGCCTTCGGGCTTTGGCATTCCGAAATTACGCATCTGTCGCTGCTTCGTGTCGCGGCCTTTTTGCTGCCCAACGACCAAGACCTCTTTGCCATCGAGACGCGCAAACCCGCAGACCATCGCCGGATCATCCGCATATCGCCGGTCGCCGTGGATTTCAACGAAATCGGTGAAAATGCTCGTGAAAAGATCGAGCGCGTATGGCCGCTCTGGATGCCGTGCGTTCTGGACGCGTTCAAATGCCGTTCGGGTAGCGTTTTGCATAATTCGGTTCGTCTTTACTTCGCGGCCTTAGCGTCTTTACGCGAGAACAATTTCACGCGAAGAACGCAAAGAACACAAAGAGGTCGCTGAAGAGAAAGTATGGCTCAAATCTCGCCCCTTTCCAACTTCGCACGGAATTCAGCACGGAACTGCTCCATCTCGCGATCGAACTCTTCGAATTCTTTGTTCTGTTCGAACCGTTTCCGTTCTTTTTCTGTCAGGTATTTTACGCCTTTAATTTCTGAATTTTTTAATGATTCGAGCCAGCCATGCAATTGTTTTGAAATGTTCACCGCCCGACCTATGAGATCTGAAATTTCAGATTTGAAATTTGAAAAATGTGTTTCTCGCTCGCATAGCCGAAGCATGGACCTCGCTTCGCCGGCGGAGCCACGGGAAATGTACAGGAATGCGATCAACTCTTTAGTAGTTCCGCGTTCGAAGCCTTCGGCGATGTTGTTTGAAATGGGGAGAGTTGAACGTTCCAGCTGGTTTTTGAGATCACCGAAACCACGAAAGTCAGCAACCCGAGTGAATGTAAACACTCTCGACGCCAGCTCGATCGCTGCTTGCCACACCGGTAGTTCTTCGAAGGTCTTGTATTTCATCTAGATAATTTACAGCTCCCAAACCACTCCGCAGCCGCGGTTTTTTAGTTCGAGCTCGAGCTTTCCGGAGCCTTGGATACGCAGGCCGGAGGATTGCAGGCGGACGAGCTTGCCGTCGAGCTTTGTTTCGAGGAAGACATCGCAGCGGCCTTGGGAATCGCTGAGCACACCGTAAACGTCGGCAAGTGTGTCTTCGGTGAGGGGTTTATTCGGCAGGCGAACGGTAAGCGTTCGAGCATTTCGAGTGACGGAATCGATGAGTGAACGAACCTCGTTGATGATCAGCGTCGTCTCTTGTCCATCTGCGGCTTCGACCCGGCCTTCGACGATCAGCATCGCGTCGTTCGCCAAAAGCGATGCGGCTTTTCCGTACGCCTCCGCCCACATTACGCACTTTAAGCCCGTCGATTTGTCCTCAATACGAAAAGTGGCGAAGCGATTTCCTTTCTTACTCCAACGGACCTGAAGTGCCGAAACCGTTCCGGCGACGGTCAGATTGCTGCCCGGACGGATCTCGTCATAATCGGCGATCGGTCGAATGTTCAAACGCTTCAGCGTCTCGACGTATTCATCGAGCGGATGCGACGAAAGAAAGAAACCGATGGCGGATTTTTCCTTTGCCGAGATCTCGGATTGTGTCCACGCGGGCACGTTAGGAAGCTCAGAATCGGGCATCGCCGCCGCAGAAGTTGTTGCCGCAAACAAGCCTGATTGGCCTCGGAGCTTATCGTTCCAGGCATTCTGGCCGAATGAGATCGCTTTATCGATCGCGGCAAAGAGCCTCGCTCGCCATTCGTTTACGGGCGCTTCGCGAGAATTCAGCGAATCGAACGCACCGGCGGAGATCAGGCTTTCGAGCGTTCGCTTGTTCAACGCACCCTGCTCGACACGCGATGCGAAATCGAAAAGGGAGGCGAACGGCCCGGCCTTTCGTGCTTCGATGATCGCCTTTGCCGACGCCGAACCCATTCCTTTGATTGCGCTCAAACCGAAGCGAACCGTGTCGTTCGCCGGCGTGAATCCTTCGTCGCTTTCATTCACGTCGGGCGGCAATAGGCTCAAGCCCATCGAGCGAAGTTCGTTCGAATATTTGTAAACTTTCGCGCTGTCGTCGGCTTCGTGTGAAAGCACGGCCGCATAAAAGAACGCAGGATAATGTGCTTTTAGATAGCCCGTCTGAAAGGCGAGTATCGCATAGGCGATACTGTGGCTGCGGTTGAAACCGTAGTCGGCGAACTTCGACATCAGGTCAAATATCTCTTTAGCCGTTTTCTTGTTTATGCCGCGTTCGACCGCACCGCCTATGAACTTCACTTCGTGCGGTTCCATCTCTTCGCGCTTCTTTTTGCCCATCGCCCTGCGCATCAGATCGGCTTCGCCGAGGCTGTAGCCGCCGAGCTTTTGGGCGATCTGCATGATCTGTTCCTGATAGACCAGCACGCCGAAAGTATTGCGGAGAATGTCCTCCATTTCGGGCACGATGTATTGAACTTCCTTCTCTCCTTTGTGCCGCAAGATGAATTCTTCGACCATGCCGCCATCAAGCGGGCCGGGCCGATAGAGAGCGTTCAAGGCGGAAAGATCTTCGAGTTCCTTTGGCTGGAGACGGCGGCAGATGTCCTGCATGCCCGACGATTCAAATTGGAATATCGCGTCCGTTTTGCCTTCCGAAAAGAGCTTCATCGTCTTTTCGTCGTTCATCGGAATCACACTCCAGTCGATCTCGACACCGGTCTTTTCTTTCAGGTTTGCGAGGCAATCGGCGATGATCGTCAAGGTCGTCAAGCCCAGAAAATCCATCTTGAGCATGCCGACCTTTTCGAGGTCGCCCATCGGATATTGGCTAGTGAATTCGTTCTTGGCGGAGATCGCAACAGGTACTATCTCGTGCAAAGGCTTTGGCGAAATGACGACGCCGGCGGCGTGAACAGACGTGTGTCGCGAACAGCCTTCAACACGAAGTGCGAGCTCGATCAGTTCGTTAACTTTCGGATCGGAATCTTTAAGTTGCTTGAGTTCGGGAACGTCTTTGATCGCTTGCGTGATGCTGATGTTGCGTCCACGGAACGGCGGCGGAATGAGTTTGGCGATCTTTTCAACGTCGCCGTAGGGCATGTTGAGAGCACGGCCGACGTCCTTGATCGCGGCCCGAGAAGCCATTGTTCCGAACGTAATTATCTGGCAAACAGATTCGCTGCCGTAAAGATCGGATACGTGGCGGATAACGTCGCCGCGGCCGCGAATGCAGAAATCGATGTCGATATCGGGCATCGAGATTCTTTCGGGGTTAAGAAATCGTTCGAAAAAAAGCTCGTACTGAAGCGGATCCACTCCGGTGATTCCTAGAGCGTACGCAACAAGCGAACCTGCCGCCGAACCGCGTCCCGGACCGACCGGAATGCCTTGATCGACCGCGTATTTGATAAATTCCCAGACGATCAGAAAATAACCCGAATAGCCCATGTTCTCGATTATGCCGATCTCGAGTTCGAGCCGTTTGTCGTAATCTTCCAGCGGATAGTTAAGCGTTCCGGCGGCGGCCATTGGCTGAAGAACTTCGGTCTTGAGTTTTTCAAGCCCTTCTTTCACAACCAATTCGAAATATCCGTCGAGGTCTTTTGCACCAGATTCGGGCGGGATAGGAAAGCTGGGAAGTGTTAAATTGTCCGGGCCGATCTTGAACGCGACTTCGCATTGTTCGGCGATCCTTAACGTATTCTCAAGCGCTTCGGGATACTCATTTCCGAAGATCGCCCACATTTCTTCGGCGGAGCGAACGTAACGTTTTCCGGTGATGTCATCGGTGTTCTCGCTTAATGTACGGCCTTCACCGATGCATAATAAAACCTGTCTCGCACGCGCGTCGTCTGGTCCGAGATAATGTGCGTCATTGGTCGCAACAATTCCGCAGCCGATCTGTTTGGCGATGTCGGCAAGCTTCGCATTCATCTCCGGAGAACGCGTTTGCCAGTGTTCTTGCAATTCAAGAAAGAAATTTTGCTGGCCGAAGATCGACCTGAAGCGTTCCGCAAATTCGATCGCCTTGTTCTCTTCACCGTTGTAAATGAAATGGTTGAGTGCTCCTGCCATTCCACCTGAAAGTGCGATCAATCCGGCAGAGTGTTCGGTCAAAATATCGAAGTCGATCCGGGGTTTGTGATGAAAGCCTTCGGTGAACGCCTTCGAGGACAAATGGACAAGATTTTGATAGCCCGCCATGTCCTTTGCGAACAAGACCAGATTGTAATAGGGACGCTCACCGGCGGGGACGGACGAAACACGATCAAACCGGCTCGCTGATGTAACAAAAGCCTCATAACCGATGATCGGACGAATGCCTGCGTACTTCATTGCGAGGTAAAAACCGATCGCGCCATACATGTTTCCATAGTCGGTAATGGCGCAGGCTTTCATATCCAACTCGTTCAACCGGGCCGCAAGTGGCTTTAGTTGGATTGTGCTTTGCAACAGGCTATAATCCGTGTGCAGGTGAAGATGGACGAAATCTTTAGGTTTGAACTGAGGTTTTTCCATGGCTTGCCGGTGGGTTATGAAGAAAGTTTATCTGGAAACTTTTGGGTGTCAAATGAACGTTTCCGATTCGGAACGCGTCGCGACATCTCTCGCCGCTAAAGGCTTTCAGATCACCAATGTACAGGAAAGTGCGGACGTAATCTTATTGAACACCTGCTCCGTTCGGGAGAAAGCTGAGCAAAAACTTTATTCGAAAGTCGGCAGGATCAAGGCTCGATCCACCGAAAAGCCGGTGATCGGCGTGATGGGGTGTGTCGCTCAACTCGAGGGCGAATCGCTGTTTGAAAAGATCAACGGCCTGGACCTTGTGATCGGAACTAGAGCGGTCGGCCGTGTGGCGGAAGCTTTAGCGAGCGTAATTCAAAATGGCCCCGGTTATTCGGATCTTGGTGAGAGGGAAGCGGGGTATGATTGGGATGTTGCGGACGCCCAACGACACTCACCGTACGTTGCGTTCGTCCCGATCATCGAGGGCTGCAACAAATTCTGCACGTACTGCATTGTTCCATTTTCACGTGGCAGGGAACGGAGTCTTTCTGCATCCGAGATCATTAGGCAGGTTCTCGAATTGCGTCGCCAGGGCGTAAAAGAGATCCATCTTATCGGGCAGAATGTGAACAGCTATCGGCCGCTGAATGATTCCGGAATGGAAAAGTTTGCGGGTAAGACGCCTTTTTCGCGTTTGCTTCGCGCCGTGGCGGCAACCGGGATCGAACGGATCAAATTCAACACATCTTTCCCAAGAGATTTTCATCCGGACATTGTTGATGCGATCGATGAGAACGAAAATCTTTGCAACTGGGTTCATCTGCCGGTGCAGTCCGGAAGCGACAAAGTGCTTAAGGCAATGCGAAGGCTCCATTCGATCGACAGTTACTTTAAGCGCATCGATAAGATCCGCTCAGCAAAACGCGACATTTCCTTGAGTACGGAC
This sequence comes from Pyrinomonadaceae bacterium, assembly GCA_041751035.1. Classification (GTDB taxonomy): domain Bacteria; phylum Acidobacteriota; class Blastocatellia; order Pyrinomonadales; family Pyrinomonadaceae; genus OLB17. The sequence continues at coordinate 6,723 of JBGSYH010000001.1, forward strand.
ATCATCGTGGGATTCCCGGGCGAGACTGAGAAAGATTTCAAAGACACGGTAAAAATGGCGGAATATTGCGAATTTGATTCCGCATATATTTTCAAATACTCCCCGCGGCCCGGAACTCCGGCCTATGAAATGGCGGATGATGTTGATGCGGAAGAGAAAACAAGAAGGTTTACTGAGCTTGAAAATGTACAAAAGCAGATCCAGAATCGGCGATCGCAGCGATATCTCGGGCAAACGCTGAGCGTTCTGGCGGAAAAGCGTTCGGCGAAATCCGACACTGACCTATCCGGACATTCATCTTGTCACCGAGTTGTGAATTTTCAAGCCGACGATGATATTCTTGGAGATATCGTGAATGTCCACATCACTGACGTTAAGGTAAATTCGCTGTTCGGCACGTTAAATTGACCCAAAATGGACGACCTTAGATCATTGGTAGAAGTAAAGATCGGGGCCTTGATAATGGACCCTAATACGAACACGCCTATTGTCGTGTTAAAGGGTGTCGGGTCGGAGACCGTTCTGCCGATCTGGGTTGGGGCGTTTGAGGCGAACGCGATCGCTTTGGAGATCGAAAAGATAGTCCCGCAGCGGCCGATGACCCATGATCTTCTCAGAAATCTAACGATCGAATGTGGGCTTTCCGCGTCAAGAGTCATAGTTACAGACCTTCAAGAGAACACCTTTTATGCGGTTGTGGAGATGACGGATGAATCGGGCGGATTGGTCGTATTGGATGCCAGGCCTTCGGACGCGATCGCACTTGCGTTACGCCTCGATTGTCCGATCTTTGTTGATCAAAAGGTCCTGGATCTTTCGGCTGCATCAAGCGGGATCGGCGGCCCGGAGGGTGAATTTGACGACGACGCACCGAACCCGGACGATTGGCCCGAACTCATCGGGTAGAATGCATTTAGAAGCAGGCCTCGCACATAACAGTAATGATAATCGTGATCGCAAACCAGAAAGGCGGTGTTGGCAAAACAACCACCGCGATCAATCTAGCAGCGGCGTGTGCCGGTCGCGGAAAGCGAACATTGCTGATCGATCTTGACCCGCAGAGCAACAGTTCGCTCTCGTTCATCGACCCATCGCTGATCGAGAAGGGTTCGTATGAGCTTTTTACCGACCAACAGACCCCAGTCTCCGAACTTGTCTATAAAACCGGCTGCGAAGGGCTTTCAATGATCCCGGCAAGGATCAACCTGGCGAAGCTGGAAGCGAAACTGATCGGCGATTTTGAAGCGGCTTATAAACTTCGCGACCGATTGCAGCAGGTGGCAAGCGATTTTGACGTTGTGTTGATCGATACGCCGCCGACGTTGGGCCTGATTACCGTAAACGCGTTGGTCGCGGCGCAGTTTGTTTTGATACCGATCCAGTCTTCCTATTTCGCGCTGGAGGGAACTGACGACCTTCTGGAAACGATCGAGAAGGTCCGTTTGCGGCCGAATCCGGAGTTGGAGCTGCTCGGTGTTCTGATAACGCTTTTCGATCGCCGTACCGCACTTTCGAGAGACGTCGAATCTCATATTCGCCAGGTCTTCGGTAAAAAGGCGTTTGATACTGTTATCACGCGAAGCGTTCGGCTGGAAGAAGCCCCGGCCCATAAAAAATCTATATTTGAATATGCCCCGCGCTCCTCGGGTTCCACAGAGTATGAAATGTTAGCAAAGGAGGTGCTTAAACGTGTCCAAAAGAGGGCTGCCAACAGGCGTGCAAATGCGGCATGATTCGCATTACGTCGATATAATCTCAACATCCAGCCGGGCAATTGGTAAAACGATCCCCATCGATCGGATAGAACCCAATCCCGAACAGCCGCGCAATGAATTCGGCGATCTAACCGAATTAACGGAATCGATCCGCGAGAAGGGCGTTCTTGAGCCGCTTTTGGTGAAGCCGATCGCCGATGGCAGATATATGATAATCGCCGGCGAGAGACGCTGGCGCTCATCGAAATTAGCGGGCTTAAGCGAAGTTCCATGTATAGAAATGGACCTCGACGAACAAGGTGTCGCCGAGATCGCTCTGATCGAGAATCTTCAGCGCAAGGATCTGAACATTTGGGAGGAAGCCGACGGCCTGGCTGCGTTGCAGTCAAAATATGGCTATACGCAGGAAAGGATCGCGCAGAAGATCAGCAAAAGCCGCTCGACCGTAACCGAACTTCTGACGGTCGCAGGTTTGCCGCCAGAGATCCGTGAAAAATGCCATTCGGCAAACATCAGTTCCAAATCAACGCTGCTTGAGATCGCTCGTCAATTTGATGAAGCAGCGATGTTCGAGCATTTGGATAATCTGATTCTTGGGAAGGTCGCACCGAAAGCATCCAAAGCGAAAGCCGCGAAGAGTGCGAACGGAAAAGATTCGTCGGTAGTTCATGAGCGATCGGCTGCTAATACGTCGCAATTTTTGTTTTCATCTGATGAAGGGAATTTTAAGGTCGAAATTTCATTTGCCGGCGGTACTGCGGTCGATAGGCCAAAGGTGCTTAAGGCTTTGAAAGAGGCATTTGACGCTGTTAAATCGGGCTCGGTCAAGGTCTAGTTTCTCAAGGGCTTATTTTACATAATCTCTATTATCAGACGCAACGTATCTAGTTCGCGTCCTTTCTTTGCCCCCCCCCCCAACTGCCCCATCCCTTTCCAGATCCAACGCAGAAATTGAAAGACCGGTCCGATCGAAGGATCATTAGACCGGTCTTGTTAATGAATTAGCGGATCGTCTAGAACGGTATATCGTCGTCAGCCGCGCCCATCGGCGGTCCAGATTGCGGAGCGGCAGCGGAACGCGATTCCTGGGCTCCTGTAAATTCTTCATTTGAATCGGACGACGACGAACCGCTGTCGCCGCGCGACCCGATGAATTTCATATCGGTCGCCTGGACCTGCAGCGTCTGGCGGGTGTTGCCGTCGCGGTCGGTCCATTCTTCAAGGCCTAAACGCCCTTCGATATACACCTGGCTTCCCTTTTTCAGGTATTTACTGGCATTCTCAGCAAGATTACGCCAAAGAGTCACACGAAACCAGGTGGTGACATCTTGAAATTCACCCGCTTTGTCCTTTTTTCGCTCATTTGTCGCGATGGAGATATCGCAAACAGCATCGCCTGCGGGCGTATAACGAAGTTCGGGGTCGCGGCCGAGGTTCCCTACTAAAATGATCTTGTTAAATGACATTTGGTGAAAGCTTCTCCATTGATAAAATATGTTACAGCGAACGTAAAGGGATGTTACATTCATCAATCTTAAGCGGTCAAGTTGCGCGGGCCAAATGGTGGCTAATAATTCTCAGGGGACATATTTCATCGGCCGAGAAAGCTGGCCGGGATCATTTAATGCGATCAAACCTTTTTAGACTTCTATTTCTGGTTGCGGGTTTGATCTTGCACAGCCCGGTGTATTTAGCAGCGCAGGAAGTTCCCGCTGCCAACGGGAAACCCGTAAAATGTTGGGAATTTACCAGTGAAGGTGGCTCGCTTGGCGTCATTGGAGCGGATGACGGACAAGCTTACCTAAGCTCGGGCGACGGACGGGTGTTAGCTTTGAGCCAGACCGGGGCTCTCCAGTGGTCGAGCGATGTCGGCGGGTCGATCGTTTCAAACCTGATCAGCTCAGGCGAGAATCTTTACGTTGCTTCGTCGCAGGTCTCAAAAGATCCTGAGTCGATCAAGAGCTCAAAACTGGACATACTCAGCCGGCGTTCCGGACTTACTATAAAAACGAGCATGATACCCTTCGGCGAACGCTTTTATCTTGTCGAAGAGAACGGAGTGATGATAACTGTCAATGACAAAGGTTCGATCATCGCATTTGACAGGGCTCTCGAACGGATCTGGAACTTTACGATCGCCGGCGGATTCGACCTTGCTCCGGCCGTCTTCGGCGGCGGCGTAACGCTTGCAGGAAACGACCGTTCGATTCGCCAGGTGATGTTTGGCTCCGGTGAAACGGTGCTGAAGGTGGATGGCGGTTCGGAGCCTTCGGCACTGGTCCGCGACCGCGATGGCACGATCTTTCTCGGCGACGTAAAAGGCAGGCTTCATAGGTTGAGCGCGGATGACGGACGCGAGCGGTGGGTCTTCAAGAGCGGCGGAAGGATCCAGTCGCTGCGCTTGAACGGTTCGAAGATAATCGCCACTTCGGTCGATAATTTTGTCTATGCGATCTCCACGGATCGCGGCGGCGTTGTGTGGAAGACAAGATTGCCCGGACGCGCGGTTGGTTCGATAAGCCTTATTAAAGACAGGGTCTTAGTTTCTGTCATCGGACAGGGTGAGATCTTTGCAATTGACAGCTCTTCAGGCCGCATTACCGACAGGATAAAGGTCGGGGCAGAAAATACGTCTGACGCGATGGTTTCTACGTTCAGCGAGGATATGTTCGTTGTCGGCTTCGGAAGATCTGTTTCTGGTTATTCGTTTGGCGAGTGCGCAAAATGAAAGGGCAGCAACTCGCTACCCTTTCGGATCTGTCTTAAATTCCCTAGTGCGAAACTTCGAAATCATGCATCATCGCATAGATCTCGTCTTTTACCAACAATTTCTTTTTCTTAAGTGTGGATTCTTCTATCTGTTCGTCGTCGTTGGGGTATGTAAGCCCTGACAGTTGTGAAAGCCTGTCTTCGTAGGTCTGATGCCGGGAAACCAGATCGCGGAAAGTTGGATTCGTCTTTATCAATTCATCCCTCACCGGATCAGGTGTTGACATGTCCATAGCGTTTTTTTCCTCACTTATCAAATAATTTGCACCCGTGGCACTCACGGAGCGAACACTGGTGTAAACCGTATCTTATCGCAAGATATTCTTCATTTCAAGGATATTTACAAAAATGTTACGGAACTTAGCCAAGCACATGGTGCATTATTAAGGCCGTATCAGGCGGATCCCTATAAAAATGGGGACGCGACGCAGAGACGACAAACCCGAACTTGGAATAAAAAGCCTGTGCGGACAGATTTGAAGCGCGGACGTCCAGCCATATGTTGCGAATACGGCTTTCACGGCATATCTTGAGGAGCTCCTTCATTAGCTCCGATCCAATGCCGGAGCGGTGATGGGCAGGCTCCACACCAATGTTATATATCTCAAGGTCAAAGTTGTTGTCGTCACCCGGAACCTTTCGCCCGATCAGGAATCCGAAACACTCGGCACTATCATCGACCGCCCGAAGAAATACCGAATCGGTCCGGGCAATTTCGTCCAAATAGTCCTTGTGCGACCAAACGCTTAGCTCGCAGGCACTCTGAATTTCGAGGACACGGCGAATGTCGGAGGTGCGGGCACGTTGTATCTGGACCGTTGAACGCATTAGAAAAGTTGAGTCGCTCGCTGTGAATTCTGAAGATAGATCGGTGAAAGATCGGTCGAATCTACATGATTCGGCGCTTGTTTAACAAGTATCTCGGCCAACGTCGGTTCGATGATCTTAAATGGTGCTTCGATCTTGGCACCGCGGAGGCGGCGTTCGATCTCTTCAAAGCCATAGATCATGCTCGGTTTTTCCTTGATAATAAGATCGATCAGTTCATCTAAGCTTGTGGCCGCTTCTGTGGGTTCTCCATTTTTTGGAAATGCTTTCCAAGCGACGTCGCTTTTCCCGAACGGGAGGGCAATTAAGCAATCCGACGGAAAAGAATAATACTCGGAAATGGCGTCAAACATCGAAAGGCCGATGCATTTGATGTCCAAAGCTCGAGCTAATCCGATCGCTGTCGAGATACCGATCCGGATTCCGGTAAAACTCCCTGGCCCGCGGGACACAGCTATAAGTTCAAGGTCATTGGTGGAAATGTTTGCCTGCTTCAGGAGCATTTCGATATTGGGTATCAGATCTTCGGCCCGTGAAATCGACATTTCCGGGTCACTCGATCGATGGATCGACGAGCCGTTTCCGACTGCAAGAGAACCGCCCCCGATCGCCGATTCGATGCCAAGAACAACCATAGATAGATGATAGATCAGCGACTATCCTTTCTTCGAATGACCTTGGTGATTCGTTCAAGCGATGGTACGGACCGATTGGCTATATTTCGAATTTGGACGAAGAAACGGGATCCATCGTTTATCGGTGATTCCGTTTGAATACTTGCCTGGATGGGGTTTGGCGGAATTCGTTTACGGAGCTGCTTAAGGAAGAGTTTCGGCTGCCGGAGACACGATTGCAGCGGGCGTGTCCGCACCGGATCGGCCCATTCCCTTTCGAGCGTGCGGGTCACCCACTTCGGAATATTCTCGCATTCTTCCCTGAACGGAAGATCGGATATGTCTAGGTCGAGATATTTATGTGCAAGGCCTATCGCCGTTATCACCCAGCCGCGACGTGTTTCGCTCACACAATCGAGACACTTAGACCAATCGAAATCAGTCGGGCGATTGGCGACCGCGCAATAAATATCCCACAGCCTTTCCCTGTTCTCGCCGCCATCGTTGAGCCAGTGAACGGCAATAACCCGGAGATGATCTTCGGGGCAAAGCACCCTAATGGAGCCAAATTCAAGTTCGAGGAAGGTCGATCTGGCAAATAATTCCGGCCAGGTTAGCGAGTCCAGCGATCTGAGTTCGAGATGAACATCAATATGGGTACCAAAACGGTGTTCTGATTCGGCGAGCTCCATTGCCGCTGGAAATTCATCGCGGTGAAAAGCGAGATCGATATCAAAGAATCTGCGAGGCTGATGTTCAGGATAAAAAGACGCCGCGGCCGCTCCTTTTATAACGATCGGATTCAGCCCTATTGATCCAAACTTCTCGAAGGCCTCCGAAGTTAACCGTTCAAGCCGCTTCTGATTGATCAATTCCCATTTGTTGGCTTCGCCAAGCCGTACAGGGTTCATATAAAAAAGGCAACGACTCCCCGTTCGTTGCCTTTAAACCTTACTTTGTTCGACCTCTTAGAAACATCCGCCAGGCGTTAGCTCCGGAGCACAGATCAAATCGCCATTGCAGCAAGTATCTGAAGGACATCCGCGGCCGGGGCACTGTGAACTCAGAGTACAGGCACACGAGGCGCTTGCCATTGCACTCTTCGGAGCGACGAGCGATGCAACGATAGGCAACGCGATAACGGATGCCAGGCCGATCTTTTTCAATACTTCGCGACGCGTTTGACCGTTGAAATTTGCTTTGACCTCGGCTTCGAGAAGGTTATTCTCAGAGAGCTGATCCAGAGCCAGCCAGACCATCTCATCGGTCACCTTCGAACCGGTTGACCGTTCCAAAACGGCCGTAATGTCATCAACTGAATTAGAACCGTTGCATGCCTGCCAAACGGCGGCGGCGGTTTTATTCAAGCAGTGGGCTTTATTACTTTCAAGATCATATATAAGGACCTCGTCAGGAACCTCCTGAACTACAAGTCCGCTTTTTCGGGCGCTTGGGAACGTCGTATTACTCATCTTCTCCTCCAAAAAAAACCAATGGACAATAATAGAATCAATTTAAATAATCAATTCGTAAAAGCAAAACCTCTGGGATTATCGCACAATCCTTGGCAAGAATTCAACACTTTTGGTGATAAATTACTGTAAACAAAGACCCTTGCAATTAAGCCGCAAAAGCTAAAAGCTACATTCGACCGACAATTCAGCTAAATATCGGGTCAAATACCCACCCATTCGTTTCGAACTATCATGCTGCATTCGAATCCGTAGCGTCCTGCAAAACTAACATGTTTAACACTCTAGGTCAATTAAATAATTCACCACAGCAATAAATGCCGATTCATCTGTGATTTCCTGATTTCTTCAACTTCCACGCGGATCTTTCACAAGAACCCGGCGATAAGCTTCCACCGCATCTTCAAGTGAAAAGTCTCGTTCGGCCGCGGCCCGTGCCCGTTCCGGCATTTGGGTCAAATCAAGTCGTCTTTCAAGGATTTCCCTTAAAGAGACGATGAGTTCATCAGTATTTTGCGGACTAACTGTCCATCCGATGTTATTTTCCTTCACCACCAGGTCTATTTCAGACCCAGGCTCGGTCAAAGCAAGGATCGGCTTGCCTGCAGCGAGAGCGTTGTAGGTGCGGCTCGGCATTGAAACGCCCTTCATTCCCTTAACAAGAGAAACAATTGCAACATCGCAGGCGTTTAGAAATATCTGTTGTTCGCTTCGGGGCCTTGGGTCAAGGATCGTTATATTTGATAGTTTAAGTTTCCCGACTTCCCTTTCCAGCCATTTTCGCTTTACTCCGGCGCCCAGAAAAACGAAATGGGCAGCCTCGCCGGACAATTTGCTCGCGGCTTCGACCAGCGATTCGATATCATTCGGATGCCCCATATTGCCGGCATACAAGAATATCAACTTATCTTCAATGCCAAGCTCTTTTATCAGGGGATTTTCGTCGCGGTTCGCGGGTGACACGCTTTCAAGCTCTGCCCAGTTCGGGATCGTGACGATCGGGATATCAAGGCCCTCGGTCTTTTGCCGCGTCATTTCCGCCATGTCGCGCCCGACAACGATTATCTTTAAAGCGTGCTTGTAGAGCCAGCGGTTCGCCATCGACATTAACCTGAAGAAAAATGACCTTTCTGCAGTTTTTCCGACCGCAACCAGAAGTTCGGGGTAGCTGTCGTGGATAAGCAATGTATACGAGCAGCCCTTTATTAACGAAGCGATCGCCGCCACGAAGGGCATGGTCGGCGGTGTGGTGACGACCAGTACACTGTCACCTTTCTTAAACCGCCTGAGTGCCGATAGGAAGATACCGGTCCCGAGGGTCAGCATATTCAAGATCCGGAACGGGATAATATTCTTGTCGAGTGTTGTCCCCTTAACACGCCTGATCTCGACACCGTTGTGGGTCTCCGTTCTTGCGGCTCGTGTTCCGCGCTTCGAATAGGTCGGTTGCCCGCACAGCGCATGTACGTCCGCATCGCCCGCCAAGCCTTCGGCGATCTTTGTCATATAATATCCGGTGGACGTTTCCTCGGGATAATAGAGTTCTGAAACGATCCACAATCGCATTTTATTTGATTCGGGCATTCTCACTGGTCAGCAGCAAACGTAATTATTGCAAAACCTTGGGCTTTGATATAGTCGGTCGAGGCGAGGTTTTGCGCGGATCGTCTCGCATAAAGCGATAATGAAGATACTTTTTCCTGTGCAGGTATTCTATCCGTCGCAGGCCGGCGGGCCTGCCAACACGGTTTATTTCCTTGCGAAACATCTTCTCAAAAGTGGTTATGAACCGATAGTCATTGCCACTGATTCCGGTATTTCTACTGATATCAAGCGAAACGAATGGACCAAGATCGATGCCGGTCAGGTGATCTATGTCAAAACCCGCCATATATACATCCCCTTTCGGCAAACCTTGATCTCTTTATGGAATCTGCGAAAGGTTGATGCGGTTCATCTTTCGTCTTTTCTGTTTCCCGCAGCATTTATCACGGGAATTGCGGCAAGGTTGATGGGAAAACAGATCGCTTGGTCGGCGCGCGGGGAGCTTGATGACTATGCCCTTAGTTACTCGCGTTCGCGAAAGCTCCCTGTGTTGTGGCTCCTGCGAAAGATCATCGGCACTTCCCCGCTTTTTCATTCTACCTCGAAGGAAGAAACCGAATTCATCAAGCTGCGATTCGGAAAAGATGCATCGGTCGTCCAGATCACAAATTATGTCGAGCTGCAGCCTCAGCACCACCGAACCCCGATGGATTATCTCCTTTTCATGGGCAGGATACATCAAAAAAAAGGCATCGAAAATCTTATCCGCGGCGCTGCCGGTTCAAAGCAATTCAAAGATTCGGGTTTCAGTCTAAAGATCGCCGGATCGGGCCCAAAGAACCTGATAAGAAAACTTCGTTCGGTCATTAAGGAGATAGGCCTGGAAGACAGGGTCGAGCTGCTTGGACACGTTGAAGGCGACGCCAAAGCTGAACTGTATGCGAACGCATACTTTACCTTTATGCCCTCATTCTCCGAGAATTTCGGGAATGTTGTCGTTGAGTCGCTTGCCCAGGGCACGCCGGTCGTTGCGTCGGTCCATACTCCGTGGGATGTGCTTGAGGAGAAGAAGATCGGGTTCTGGACGGGAAATTCGCCCGAGGAACTGTCGCGGATCATTGACCGCATCCTGCAAATGGAGCCGACCGAATACGAAGGCTACAGGAACCGAGCCCGACCTTTTGTCCTGGATAATTTTGACATTCGGCAAAATTTCCACGAATGGATCGAATTTTACGAACAGTTAGAGAACCGATGATCTAAGATCTGTGTGTTCGTAGGCTTAGATGTCCGAGGACGATATTTGTAACGGTTTTCGACACATTTCGCTGAAGATATTCATCAGGCGGCGACCAGTTGCCAGCTCCTGAAAGGGCTACGCGAACCGCTCGCAGGATAGTTTCCGGATCGGCCCCGGCAAGGATATTGCTACCGGCTTCCATTGTTTCCGGCCGTTCGGTCACATCGCGAAGGGTAACATTCGGAACGCCAAAAATGGCACATTCTTCCTGAACCGTTCCGCTATCGGTCAAAACCAATTTCGCATTCTTTTCGAGCCAAACGAAATCGAAGAAACCCAATGGTTCTAATAGCTTGATCCGGTCAGGCTCAACCATTACATTAAATGATTTCAATTTTTCGCGTGTCCTTGGGTGGACGCTCACAATTACCTTCGAATCATATTTCTTACTGATAGCATCAAGAGCCTGAAAAAAGCTGCCCAACCGCTCCGGGAGGTCAACATTTTCAGCCCGGTGGAGCGTTACCAGGAAATATTTATTAGGCTCGATGCCCAGAGTGTCCAAGGAATTGCTTGATCCAATTTCGTCCTTAAAGTTCTCAAGGACCTCGAAGATCGGATTTCCTGTCACATAGATCCTGTCGCGCTCGATTCCCTCTCGAACAAGGTTCTCGGCACTTCGTCGGGTATAAGGAAGTAGGATCGTGCTTGAATGATCGATAATTCGGCGATTTACCTCTTCGGGTACACGATCGTCATAACAGCGGTTTCCTGCTTCCATGTGAAAGACCGGAATTCCGCGTCGAGCGGCCGGGATCGCCGCCAATCCGCTATTTGTGTCTCCAAGGATCAGGACGCGATCAGGCTTTTTCTCTTCAAGGATCTTATCTACAGTTGCGAGCATCTGTCCGACCTGCTCACCAAAGGAGGCCGATCTGATCCCCAAATGTACGTCCGGAGTTCGGACATTCAGGTCTCGAAAAAAGATATCGCTTAGGCTTTCGTCGTAATTCTGGCCGGTATGAACCGTATTGCTTTCGCAAAGACCATCGAGTTGTTTCAGGACGAGACTAAGCCTGATGATCTCTGGCCGAGTTCCGAAAATAGTCAAGATCCTCATATCGCTAAATGTTCTCTTAATTGGACTTGCTTAGAAACTTTTCTATCTCGCTGCCGGCTCCGGACAGGAGTTCGTGAATGGCAGGTACCGAAAGGTTTCCGTCTTTTGACGAATACTCGTCCGAGATCGCCTGTTTAAAATCCTCGCCATTTCTAAGTTCAGGAAGTACCGGCAGGATCGCATAGTGTTCACCACGATCTACCGTTCGATAGCATTCTTCTTCCGAGATCATTATTTCGTGTATCTTTTCGCCAGGCCGGATACCTGTGAAGGTGATCTCAACGTCGTCGCGTCCAGCGATCGCTTTTGCGAGGTCGACAATATTCGCGGACGGAACCTTTGGTATGTAAGTTTCGCCACGGCGGCCTTCAATGATCGCCGCAAAAACAGTATCGACCGCACGATCCAGGCTCAAAAGAAACCGGGTCATTTCCGGTAATGTTACGGTCATCGACTGGCCTGTTCGAGCCTGTTCGACGAAGAGCGGGACGATCGATCCGCGAGACGCGATCACATTGCCATATCGAACACACAACAGGCGTATGTCAGGAAATGCACGATTTGCTTCTATCACGATCCTTTCCTGCAAGGCCTTGGTCATTCCCATCACGTTGATCGGTTTACATGCTTTATCGGTAGAAACACCGATAACGGTCTCGACCTGATCGCCCGTTTCCGCGATCGCCCGAACGAGATTCTCTGCCCCGATAACGTTCGTCTGTACGGCCTCGAACGGGAAATATTCGCACGAAGGGACTTGTTTCAATGCAGCGCCATTTATGACCATGTGGACGCCGCGCATCGCACTTTTCAGCGAGTTAATGTCGCGGACATCGCCTATATGGAATGCGAGGCGGCTTTGGGAATTGTTATAAATGATCTCGTCGGTCGCCTTTTCACGGTGCAGAAGATCGAGCCGCATAAAATGCTGCTTAGCTTCGTCTCTGGAAAAGATGATGACCTTTTCCGGTGTACCGAGTTCACCCGAAAGTATCCGTCGGGTCAGCGTTTGACCGAGCGAACCTGTGCCGCCGGTTATCAATATTCGTTTACCTTCAAAAATGCTCATTTTTCAATGTCCGTACCGTTTTCCATCATCGTGCATCGCTTTGACCATATCCGGCCATGACTGCGGCCGAAATCCGGTTTCAGCCCGAAATTTGTCTGAATTCAAGCTTCGGTCGATCGCTGGATCGTCGGTGCTTTCTATTTCGATCTCGGCCGCGTACTGTGAATTGATCATCGAGATCAAATCGAATTTATTGATCGGTTCACTGGACAAATGATACAGCCCTTGCAATTGCGGGTGCAGTTTGATTATGTCCTTTATGATATTCGCAAAGACGACCGTTGGGAAACCTGAATAAATAGCTTTTGTAAAGCCCTTTACCTTGCCGCCTCGATTGCTCAAGAACCAATCGACCAGGCTATGATGCGACCCGATCTCATGTCCTATGATCGAAGTGCGAAGCGTAAGGCAGTTCTCGTCAGCCAACTCGCCCCATCGCTTGCTTTGCCCGTAAAGATCTCCGGCATCAGGCAGATCCGTTTCGGAGTAATAGCCCGTCTTTCCACTAAAAACGCAATCCGTACTTATCTGTATCAGCCGAAAACCGTATTCGCCTGCCAAACGAGCCAAACGCTGCGGAAAAATGGAGTTGATCTCAAGCGTGTTGATGACATCCTTAGCCGAAGGGATCTGTTTTATCACTCCGATAGCATTGATAACAACATCCGGCTCAAACTTCTTTATAGCTTGTTCGAACGGAGCGAGATCGGCGGCATCCGTGCCGGTGATCAGGGTCTGCTCGTCAAACCAGTCAAATCGGCGAAGGCCATCGGGCACGGAACGGCAAGTGGCTCGCACATCGAAAGTTTGTGCGAGAATCTGCAATAATTTGTGTCCGAGCATCCCGCCGGCGCCGAGTATCAAAACCTTCATAAGCGGCTAAGGCAACACTTTAGGTGTTGCTCTGCAACAGTTAAACCAATTTCAAGATAGCAGGAACTGATCAAAAACGAATGATCGGCCTATCGTTATGCCAATATTTCTCTACAGCCGTCCAGAACAGCCCCGGTCTTTATTTTCTCAAGACACAAATGGTCATTAAAACAGAGCGGCGTCTGGCAGCCTTCGCACGGCACTTGCTCCCTGAATATCTTGTGCCCGCTCCCAAAAGGATACCAACGCCCCGGATAATCAACCGCTGCGAATATCGCCACGCATTTTGTGCCGACCGCGGCCGCAAGGTGCATTGTGCCTGTATCATTCCCGAGATACAGCTTGCAAAATTTCATCGCAGCAGCGGATTCCCTGACATTTAATTTACCTGCCGCACAGATGCCGCGGCCACAGTTTCGGAGCAGCCTTTCGCCCTTTTCTGCATCTTCAGGCCCACCAAAGACGATCGGAAATATATCAAATTCTTCGATCAGCCGTTGAACTACTTCACGGTAATTCTCCTCGGCCCAGACCTTCGATCCCCACTTACTTCCCGGAGCGACGGCAATGATCCGATCAGGGTCGGCGCCACTAGAGACGCTTTGTTCGATAAGATCGCGGCCGACAGCGATCTCACCTTCGTTCAAGCGCAACAGGTCGTCAACGCCATTATCAAGGATGGGCTCATCAAAGCCCAACGAACGAAGCAAATGATCTGCCTCCGAATTTATTTCAACGGCCGGATAATCTGCTCTTGCCGGGAGCCGATTCTCCCGCAAATGATCTGCTCCGATCAGATCTTTCACGCCTGCCAACCCGAAAAATAGCTCGTCCCTGCGAATTTGCTTCAGCGTCCGTATCCGCGGCATTAGATAAAAAACGTGGTCCGGGGCGAATTTACGGACCTTACCCGCCAATTTGATCATCTCGAAATAATATCCAATGCCGCCCGTCGTCGCAGGATACGAGATCGTCTCATCAAAGAGGCCCTGCGTTGGAAGTACGCTCGAGGCCGAAACATAGTTTGGATTCAGCGGATCGGAGTTGGTAAGAAGAGCGATGTGGGCATCGGGAAATCTGTTACGGATCTCCCAAAAAGCGGGGAGGGCAATTATCGTGTCGCCTAAATGTCCGATCCGGAACACCAGGATCCGTTTATGCCGAGAGGCCATCTGCTAATTGTTTCCCTAGCCAAAGTTCGCTCAATTCCCCAGCGGTGATCTTTGTCGTGCCGACCTGTTCAACTACGATCCCCGCGGCCAGATTGGCAAGCTCAGCAGCCGGGCCGAGATCAGCTCCGGCACCGATCGCAGCTGCCAGAGTCGCGATCACCGTATCGCCGGCACCGGTAACGTCGTAAACATCGCGTGCCGCTGTCGGGATATGCAGTTTCTCCACGCCGCGTTGGAAAAGACTCATTCCTTCGTCGCCCTGTGTTATAAGGACCGCATTTACGTCAATGTCCTGCAACAGCTTGGCACCGACGTCATCGATCCCTTCTCTCGCCAAGACGGTTAGGCCGCTTGCTTCAAAAGCCTCTGCTCTGTTTGGTGTCAAAATGGTGGCACCGGAATATTTCTTGTAGCATCTGCCTTTTGGATCGACGAGCACAGGCTTCTTCATTTCTCTGCAAATGCCGATCAACTGAGCAAGAAGCTTATCGGTCAAGACACCTTTGGCGTAATCGGAAAGAATGACGGCATCTGTGTTCTCGATCTCGAACCTCACATTCTCTAAGATCTTTGCAATACACTCGTCATCTATTGGGCGGGCTGTTTCGTTGTCGATCCGTGCGATCTGCTGCCCATGGGCCATTACTCTTGTTTTCACAGTGGTAGGCCGGTCGGCGGCCTTTACGATATGCTTGCTGCTGATGCCATTAGCTTCTGTTAAGGCTCTCACCAGCTCGCCATCTGCGTCATTTCCGCAAACACCGATGATCGAGACGGCCGATCCCAGACCGGCTACGTTCGCCGCCACATTCGCGGCTCCGCCGAGCAGATCGGTAGTGTTCTTCAAATGGACCACTGGCACCGGAGCCTCCGGTGAAATACGGGTCACGTCGCCCCACCAGTAGCGGTCAAGCATTATATCGCCGACGACAAGAAGCCGCGTCTTACCCAATTTTTCTATCAAATTATGCATCGGAGTTCGCAGCAATGCTTCTATCTACCATTTCGCACCATATGTGCGCGATCGTGATATGACATTCCTGTATTCTTGCGGTTCGCTCAGACGGAACGAGAATACACTTGTCACACAACGACGCAAGTTTTTTACCGTTCTTCCCGGTTAAGCCGATCACCTTCATACCCCGTGAACGAGCCTCCATCGCCGCTGCGATCACATTTGGTGAGTTGCCGCTCGTGCTTATCGCCAGCAAGCAATCACCGGAATTTCCGAGAGCTTCGACCTGTCGGGCAAAAATTCTCTCAAAACTATAGTCATTCGCAAGGGCCGTCAAAGCCGAAGTGTCCGTAGTCAAGGCGATGGCCGGCAGAGCACGACGCTCTGTCTCATAACGGCCGACGAATTCCGCCGCAATATGCTGTGCATCGGCAGCGCTTCCGCCGTTCCCGCACACCAGAAGCTTTCCACCTGCCTGAACAATATCGACAAGAAGCGAACCACACTCCTCGATCGCAATATTTTGAGTTCCACGGAGTTCCTCAAAGACCGCCAAATGTTCGTCTAGTGAATCTATCATTTCTTCACCAATTACTTCTTCCGAAGTCTGCCTCAGGCGTTCAATAAACTTGGTTGACGAGTAATCACCGTAGAGCGGCAGAGAGAAGACCTTTCCGCCATTCTTGATCACAATATCCGCGCCTATTATCTCATTTTCCCGCCAATCGCCGCCCTTTACCAAAATATCAGGCTTAATGTTATGTATCAATGTTTCCGGTGTAAGTGTATCATAAATAATCACTTCATCGACTGCAGCCAGGCCAAGAAGCACGTCCCTCCGGTCATTTTCAGAAAACACCGGCCGCTCTGGTCCCTTGATAGACCGGACCGAAGAATCGGAGTTCAAACCTACAGTCAAATGATCCCCGAGGGCCTTTGCCCGGTTCAGAAGATCGATATGCCCCGGATGGAGCACATCAAAGCAGCCGTTTGTAAATACGCGAACTTTCATTTATCGGATCAACCTGCACACAGCTATTATACCGTCGGCCAACTGCGGCGAGATCCGCACCGCAATATCATTGAACATATTATGCAATTTGGGGCTATGTGGTCGATGCTCCCTGCCAAGGTCATAAAATAAGAACTCGCTGACCTCAAAATCATGACGTTTCAAAAGCAAGTTCAATGTCGAATATGAATAATACGCCACGTGATCCGGATGAACCGGTTCCGCTCGTCCTCCACGACCCCGAAGCCCGTAAACGGCGAACCTCATAGCACAGTAGGCATTTATGGTCGTGATTATCAAACGCGTGTCACTGTCCATAAAACGCTTCACACCTTGAAGAAACAAACCCGGGTTGTTCAAATGCTCGATCATCTCGCCGGCAACTATCACTTCGAATTTCTCGTCGCAATTGACGTCCTCAAGCTTTTCAAGGTCTGCTTGAAACAAATTCTTCGAATCGTGCTCCTGCAAGATCTTCAGTCCGCGTTCGTCAAAATCGAAACCATAAACATCCGATGCTATCTTCTCTAATTCGAAATGAAGCAGCATATTCGCATTTATTGCTTCATCCGTATATGGATAATTGGTGCATCCGAGATGAAGCACCTTTCGTCCGCGACATTCATCGCGAATGAGATCCAGTCGCTGTACCAATTTTAAACTCTTACCTGAAGCTGTTGTCATCGTAGTTTAAGCAGCGCAAACGCCCGATCGAAAACTATCCTTGCACGGGATATCTCCTCGCTAGTAAAGTATGCCGAAAAATAAAGAACGGCCAAATAAATGCCAAAAGATACCATGCCAGTTATTGCAACCAAAAAGTATGACACAGGAATAAAATGTACGATCAAGTATTGCACGATAGCCAGCAGCAAGAGCGCGGGTAATAGCCTTAGGCCGATGCTGAACCAAAACCCGAGCATTTCACCGCCAAGAAATCTTCTTTCACAGTAGACCAGAAAAGGGATCGTTGCCACAATTCCAAAAAGCCGTCCCTCAGCAATGCCCAAAAGTCCATATGCCGGCGCCAGATACAACATAAAGACAATGCCGAAGACCATGAACAGAAAAGTGCTAAAAGCGTTCAGTCCGGCAGCCCTGAAGGATTCGACCACACTCATTAACACCACGATGAGTCCCAACAGGCCAAATGTGAGACCGTGAACTACGAGTATCGTATGTGACCTCACACGAAATTCCGGACCAACCCAAAGCTCCAGTAAAACTCCCCCTAAGGTCACAAGGGTGACGACAGAAAAAACTACGATCACTGCGATAAGTCGATTTGCCTTCCGGTACAACGATCGAAGCTCGTCGGGTTTGTTTAGCAATTCATTTATGTTTGGAAAAAGCACCTGGCCGAAACTTGAAACGACCCCGTGCAAGTATATTCCGATCATCATCGGGACAACATAATAAGTAAGTGACTCCGCGCCAAATCTTCGAACGATTAGCGATCTTTCAAAAAGAAGCAAAAAGTTTGCAAAGATCTGGAAAATGATTATGTTCGCGCCATACTTCGCAACTGCCTTGACGATCGGAAGTTCGATCCGCAGCGTAAATCTGAATGAAGGGATGGCAATTACCGAGGAAACATAAAAGATCGTCCCGATAGTAGCTACGGTAAACAAATTCCACCCGATCAATTCCGTTACACCGTAACCCGCAACAGCGAGAGCAATGTTACCGCCGCTGAGCATGACCGCACCGAAATTGGATATCAGAAGATATGTTCCGAAACGATGTACACCCTGAAGGGTAAATTGAAATACCTGCGAGATCATCGCGAAAAGGCCGGTAATGCAGGCGATGTAAAGGCTTGTCTCGGCCGGCCGGCGTAGTTCAGCGGGAAGGTTGAAAACCTGTTCAGCCACCCAAGGTGTGAACGCTCCGAGCGTGATGGCTCCAATTGTCCCGACGATCACGCTCAACAAAAAAGTGGCAGTAATTGCCTGCGAAACTAAATGGTCTTTTCCTTCGGCGATGAACTCAGCAACATATTTTCCGGCGACTTTTCCGATACCGAAAGTGAAGGAATAGCTTAAAAATCCGAGGATAAGTGCATAAACACCATACAGTTCGGCGCCGAGTCCGTTTACAAGGAGTGGGGTCGTTATAAAGCCGAGAATGATCGGCGTGAACCATGCCAGAACGCCGAAACCGGAGTTAAGCAAAAGGCTTCGGCGTGTGCTTGCTGTCGATTCAGCCATTTCTCAAAGCTTTTTTGTAGCTGCGAAGTATAGTACGTGCTGCATCACGCTCGTCAAAGTTCGTCAGCACAAACTGACTTCCCGTTCTTGAAAGTCTCGATCGAAGTTCACTGTCACTTGCAAGTTCCAATATGCGGGCGGCGAGTGCCTCAGCATTTCCCGCTGGCACCAGCATACCAGTTTCACCATCCTTTACCGCTTCGGGGATCGCATAGACATTCGTTGAGATCGCCGGGATACCTAGAGCCATTGCTTCGAGCAGAGCTATCGGAAGGCCTTCGACAAAGCTTGGTAAAACAAAGATATCGGCAACACGAAAAAATTCGAGTATCTCGATCCTGTCTTTTCCTGCGTCCGCGGACAAGATAGGCCGGAACTTTTCACCTAGCCCATATTCTGCGACCCGCTCGGCGTCCCGCCCATCGATCTTGCTTGGCATCAGCCAGAGGAATCTTAATCGAGGATCGGCAGCGACCGAAATGCGGGCGGCATCCAGAAGCACCCAGCGGCCTTTTCTGTCAATGAATTGTCCAACCGTGAGAACGATCAGGTCGGTGGGGTCGAGGCCGAACCTTGCCCGGATCTCATTTCCGTCCGTTTGGCCCGCGGTATTGATCTGAACCGGGTCGACACAAGTGTAAGTTACACGGATCGAACGATGGAATCGGTCAAGAAACCAGCCCTTAAATCGCTCCTTGGCATCTCGATTCGAGGTGAAAATATGAAATCGTGGCAGCAATGATACGAACTTCAGCCTTGTCTTCCAAAGCAACTGCCTCAACGAACGGCCGTCTTTTAAGGAATTATGAAGTGTTACGAAAACATGGGCACCGATGAATGAAAGAGCTAAATATAACTGCCACGATTGCCAGGGTGAACATTCGACGTGAATGACCGTACGGCGATGGTCATAACGATATAACCGCCGAAAGATCTCGATTTCGCTCCTTATACGCCGGAATTGCCGCCGAACTTTTTGAACGACGGTTGTCGCTTCGCCGCTCTCGATGTGATGTCTCAGAAATTCATAGGTGACATTAAGATCATCCAGAAATCTAAGGAATTCAGCCGATGAGCCTTCGGGGAGCAGCACTGTGATATCCCAATCGCTGCGGGCGATCTTCATGACCGCGAGAAAATATATCTGGGCGCCGCCCCAATTCAAATAGTTCCAAACAAAGACGATCTTCGGACGGCGTTTCATAAGAAATGTGCAGAGGGCTACAAACAAAAACGCCGGAAGATTTCCCGCGATCCATTTCTGGAAGCGGGTTCCGGCCGATCATTTGGAAAGGCTGAGAAAGCAGGGCCTTCCTTTTACTACGAGATCACCAGCCGATCAATCCTCCTTTTCATCCGAGCGGAAATAATTATCGCGATGGTAATAGCTCTGATAGTAGTAGTAATTGTCCTTAGAATTAAGATTTACATTGTTCAGAACAACGCCAACGATCCGTGCTCCAACGTCCGATAGGAGCTGTCGTGCGCGCCGAACGACCTGTCTGGAACTCTTTCCGGAATGCACCACCAAAACGACGGCATCAACCATAGACGCGACGAGAACGCCGTCCGTAAATGATGTTATCGGAGGTGAATCGACGACGACATGTGTGAAATGTTTCGAAAGGATCTTCATCAAATTCGCCATCTGCTCGGAACCTATAAGTTCGGCAGGATTCGGCGGGATCGGGCCGGAAGTCAACAGATTCAACTTTGTTCCCTCGTCCGTCTTCACCAGACCAAGGATCTCGGCTTCCGAAAGTTCGCTTGACAGGATCGTGCTTAGGCCATCGCCGTTCTCAATACCAAAGACAGAATGGAGCCGTGGCCGTCGCATATCACCGTCGATGATTAGTACGCTCGCCCCGGTCTGTGCGAGACTGATCGCCGTATTGGTCGCCGTTGTGGTCTTGCCTTCTGACGGAAGGCTTGACGTGATCAAAAGTGATTTCGGTGCGTGACCTGCCGTCGAAAGCAGGATCGAGGTTCGAAGCTGTCGATAAGCTTCTGCGAGAGCACTTCGCGGATCAGCATGGATCAGCAATTCGGAATTCGCAACGTCATCGGGTTCGGAGTTGTCATTCTTACCGACCAAAAGGAGACGCCGTCTAGGCATCGAATCGATCGAAGGGATCGCGGCAAGGGCCGGAAGCTGGAGAAGGCCTTCGATCTCTTCAGTCGTCTTTATCGTATCGTCGAGATACTCAAAAGCCAGAGCCAGACCCATACCAAAAAGCGTTGACAACATAAGTACCGCGAAAACGGTCATTAGCCGCCGCGGGCCGATCGGTTTATCTGGCGGTATGGCAAAGGCCGCGACACTTATATTGTTGTCGGAGCCTTTCGCGGCAATGTCGTTCGAACTTTCCTGCTTACGTAAATTGTCAAGAAATCCTTTGTTCGTCTCTATATTCTGTTCCAGAAGACGTATCTGAACAGCACCAATGTTTTGTCCTTGAGCTTCGCTGTATTTTTGGTTATACGTGACACGTATCTTATCTTCACGTTCTTTGGTTTTTAGGTAATTTGTCCGCAGAGATTCAAGCAGAACCGACGAAGAACGATTTCTGAACTCTTCTAACTCAAGGCGATTTTTTGTCATCGCTGACGCCAGAGATAGATCGAGGCTTTCGATCTGACGATCGATCTCTTTTATTTCCGGGGCCGTTTCCTTAAACACCTCAAGAAGCCGGTCCCTTGTCGCCCTTAATTCTGCAGTTCGCTTTCCCACGTCCGTACGCAGTTCGCGGATCGAATTTTCTTGCTCTGTGATAAATCTCGCAAGCTTATCTTCGACAAGCGAACGGCTGCTTTCCGGGCTTCGGGACGCCGCATTGAATTCGGCTTCGGCTAGTTTTCTATCGTTTTCCGCCTCAAGCAGCTGCCTGTTCAAGGTAGAAAGCTGAGCCATTACAAGAGTAGATTCACCGTCAGTTTTTAAGATCCCTTTATCCTTCTTTAGTTCGACGAGGTTTACTTCATCTGTGCGGATCTGGGTTTGCAGATCTGCTATTCTCTGCTGCAGAAAATCGCTGGTCTTGCGGCTTGTGCCCGAGCGTCTTTCCTGGTTGTATGTGGTGAATGACTCGCCGATCCCGTTTGCTACAAACGCGGCCAATTCAGGATTAGTGTGCCGATAGGTTACCTCTATCAGGCGGGTGTCCTTAAAAGTTGCCCGTGCGTCCCGGACAGGTTCGACAAAAAGATTCTGCTGGATGATCGTTACATATGGAGCCAAACGTATCGCATCCGCAATTTCGTCTGCACTTATCAAGCTTGAAGAAACGAGCGAGGTATCAGAGTTCGTGTCCGCCGGCTTTTTGGGATCGTCGCTGGCCAGGCCGACCGCCTTCAACATCGAACGCAGGGTCGAACTGGACCCTTTGTTCATTTCGTCCTGGAAATCCTTATTGACGTCAAGATTATGATCCTTGATCACGCGGCGAAGAAGTGTGTCGCTGCTGAGAAGTTGAAGCTGAGTGTTGAAGTACGACGGGTCTGGCGCAGAAACGGGCCGCTGACGATCCGATGTTATCAGGTCCGGATTTGCCTGTTCGAGGTCGACCTGAACGATCGACCTGGCCTGATAGATGTTAGGCTTTCGGGCGACGTAGATCGCCGCAGCGGTCGTCGCAAGGACCGCGATCCCGATAACAAGCCACAATCGCTTTCTTATAGCCCGCCAATACTCCAAAAGGCCAAAGCCTTCCTGTGCGAAAGCATCGCGGTATCCGGGGTACCGTTCGGTCCCGGCGACAAGATGCGGGTTAAACGGACGCTCTAATTCGAACGGCTCATTTATCGGCCGTGGAACGATCTCTCGACTTTCTTTCATTTGAAACGTAACTACCCAAATTAAGGTCCGACACGATAAAAGACCGACCCAACGCCTTGCGTCAAGGACCGCCCTATCGCGTTAAATATACTCTTTGCTTTATCTTCGCTAACGGCAATTATGTCGTTCGGCTGCAGGAATGGATCGCGAACCTTCCTTTTTTCTATATCGGACAAGCTGATCACAAATTCGTCCGGTTCTGCAGACCCCGGTTTCATCCTAATTATCCTGATCGAATCCTTTTTTGTCGCAGGTTTCAAACCTTCTGCTGAGGCCAATGCCTGCATAAGCGTTATAGGTTCTGCCATCGTGACCGGTCCTTGCTTTATAACATTTCCATATACATAGACAATGTCGGCCTTAAGAACGGAAACAACGTCACCCGGCTGCATTACAAGGTCAACTTTATTCTCCAATACATCTCGAAGATTGAAAGTGAAAACTGTTGTATCGTCATCGGCGTCGGCCGTCTGAATTTGGGGCCTGCAATTCGCAGCACTTCCCTGTCTTGCAACGATCAAGCGTGATCCGGCTTCCTTTGTGGGACCACCTGCGTACGCAAGCAACTCTAGTAATCGGATCCTTCGATTTATAAAATAATTCGCTGGCTTATCAACTTCGCCCACGATCGCAAATGACTGCGAGTTCTGCTCAACGGTAATTACGTTGACCTCAGGGTTCCGAAGATAGTCCCGCCGATACGCGTCGGCAATGTCATTCGCGAGTTCCCTCTCGGTCTTGCAAACAGCTAATATCGGATCTGGCAATCGGAATAGGTTTATCGTGCCGTTCGAATTTACTTTCACCCTTTGAGCTAATTGAGGTTGGCCGAATACCTGTACCTCAACCGTGTCCTGAAATCCGATCCTGTATCGATCCGCTTGTTGTTCTGCCGTTTGTGTTGACGGCGAAGAAGCAGGAATTGGAATTTGCCCCTCATTCTGGCCCATCGCGGAAACTGCAAAAAGAAATGTGGCAATCAAAAGACAATTTAAGTACTTCATATAAAACTCACGAAATTCAGATGTTCCAACCAAGATTGATTGCTTTTAGCTCTGCCGCGTTGTTCGGATAATTCGTTCCAGCAATTGAATTTAACAAAAGTTAAGATTACCAAATACTGAAACCTTTGGAAACCTTGAATTTTAAAACAAAAAAGTATTCCTATAAACTCTAGTTGAACAAATTCTTCGCGCAGCGTATGCAAAACGTCACGCCGATGCTTCGGCAATATCTCGAGATCAAAAAAAGCTATCCGGGCACGATACTCTTCTTTCGGCTCGGGGACTTCTATGAGATGTTTCAGGAAGATGCGATCATTGGATCACGTGAACTCCAGATCACGCTCACTGCGAGACAAAAAGATACTGAAAATCCGATACCGATGTGCGGTGTGCCGCACCATGCGGCGGCCGGTTACGTTGCCAGACTCGTGCGAAAGGGATATCGCGTCGCCATTTGCGAACAGTCAGAACCTGCCGTCAAAGGAACGAAGCTCGTCAAACGAGAGGTGGTTCGAGTAATCTCGCCCGGCACCGCGATCGATGAGCAGATATCTGATCAGGGTGAGCCGCTATTCCTTGCCTCGATTTCTGTAAAAAACGATATAGTTGGGGCAGCATTTCTGGATCTTTCGACCGGCGAGTTTTTTGCGACCCAAGCCGAAGGTGCGGATGCCTGGAGTACCATTTCCGGCCATTTCGAACGTTTTGGCCCCAAGGAGATATTAGTTGAATCAGAACATCAAGCCACCGCACATAAATATCTGTTATTACAGGAGATACGCCGAGCTGACAGTCCAGGTGAACTTGATCCCTCTGTTGTTCTAACATCTGACAGCGGTTCCCCGTTTACTGCTTTTGACTTCAGCGGCTCTGAGGCCTTAGATAATATCCTGACCGGGCACTTCGGGGTGTTGGAACTCTCAGGATTCGGCCTGGCCGGACGCGATGCTGCGATCGCCGCCGCCGCAATGTGCCTGGAGTATGTGAAAACGACTCAGCGATCGGCAGTCAAGCACATTACCGAGATCGGTTATTTCGAGACAAATGAATTTTTGGTGCTCGACGGCGTAACACTTTCAAATCTTGAGGTTCTAAAGGGTCGGAGTGAAGGAAAAGATCGGACACTATTATCGATAATCGATGAGGCCATCACCGGCATGGGCTCGCGGCTTCTGCGAGCGTGGGTCTTGCGGCCGTCGATCAAGCGAAGCGAGATACAGACGCGTCAATCTGCCGTTGCGGAGCTTTCGGATGCGATCCTTCGTGCAAAACTGAGGCACTTGCTAAAAGGCGTTTCGGATCTGGAAAGGCTGGTCGGACGCTTGAATCTCGGTACGATGTCCCCGCGAGATCTCTTGGCGCTCGAACGTTCTATCGCTCAGGCTCCCGAAATAAATGCCCAGTTACGGGATGCAAGTTCCCTGCTTCTGCAAGTGCTTTCAGAGAACATTTTCGAGCTTCCGGAGATACGCGATCTCATTTCGAGATCGATCGCCGATGAACCGCCTGCGATTTTGGCGGATGGAGGCTTTATCCGCAAAGGGTTCAATGCCGAACTTGATGAGTTCCGCGAGATCGCAGGTTCCGTAAAGGCTGTGATCGCGTCTTTTGAAGATTCGGAACGTAAAAGGACCGGGATACCGACGCTGAAGGTTAGGTTCAATAACGTTTTCGGCTACTACATTGAAGTATCAAAAGCTCAGGCACATAAGGCTCCGGAGGATTATGAACGCCGGCAGACTTTGACGAACGCCGAACGATATACGACCCCGCAGCTCAAGGAGTGGGAATCGAAGGTTCTCGGCGCGGAAGAGAAGATAATTGCGTTGGAACGCGATCTTCTGGCCGAAGTGATCGAGAAAGTAAGGTCTGAAACAAAGCGGCTTCAATCCACTGCTCGTGCATTGGCGACACTCGATGCATTGGCCGCACTTGCTGAAACGGCCGCAAGGCGAAATTATGTACGGCCGATCCTCCATGACGGTGACGAGATAGAGATCGTGAAAAGCAGGCATCCCGTCGTCGAGGCAAGTCTTGGCGACAGGTTCGTTCCGAACGATATCTATCTGAATAATTCGACCGACCGGCTTGCGATCGTTACCGGAGCGAATATGGGCGGAAAATCGACGATCCTCCGCCAAATTGCCTTAATTCAAATTCTTGCTCAAATGGGATCGTTCGTGCCTGCAATGTCCGCACGTTTGCCCATCGTGGACAGGATCTGGACTCGCGTTGGCGCCTCGGACGATCTTGCATCTGGCCGTTCGACGTTTATGGTCGAGATGACGGAAACTGCAGCTATTCTGCACAATGCCACCGCACGGAGCTTGGTTCTGTTGGATGAGATCGGCCGGGGCACTTCAACATTTGACGGTCTTTCGATAGCGTGGGCGGTTGCAGAATATCTGCACAACTCTTCGGACCATTCTGCAAAAACAGTTTTCGCGACGCATTACCACGAACTTACGGAATTGGCGAACGAACTGCCGGGAGCGACAAATTATCAAATGGCAGCCAGCGAACGGGACGGCGATGTCGTATTTCTACATCGGCTCGAAAAGGGTCAGTCGTCAAAGTCTTACGGAATTGCCGTGGCGAAACTCGCCGGCCTTCCGGTTTCAGTTATTGAGCGAGCGAAAGAGGTCTTGCAGCGGCTGGAACAATATGAACTTGCGGTCTTCGCCAATGAGAAAGCAACCGGCGTTGCTGCAGCGGGAACTCGTTCGGCGGCCGCACAGGTCTCGCTGTTTGCGATGTCAAATGAACGGGCGATCGATGAGATCCGACAGACCGACATCGAAGCTCTCAGCTTAGAAGAGAGTCAAGCTCTGCTAAGGAACATAAAAGGCAAGATCGTTTGATATCGGAAGATCGATCTGGACAAGCATTAAATGCAACACGAAACAATAGACGAGCTTTCACTCGAACAAAAGGTCGGCCAGCTTTTTTTTATTGGGATCAAAGGCACAAGATTGGATGACCGGACACGAGATTTCCTTGCAGCGATCGAACCGGGCGGCGTTTGCCTGTTTTCGCGAAACATAAAAGATGCAGGTGAAACGAGAGAACTTTTGGATGAAATTCGACAGGGGCGGGCGATCGAACCTTTTTTGAGCCTTGATCAGGAAGGTGGGCTGGTTGACCGGTTACGCCGCATTGTCGAACCAATGCCTGCTGCAAGCGAGATCGCGACGCAGGAATCTGCGTTAAGATTCGGAAAGCTAGTCGGCGAAGTGATCAGGACACTTGGCTTTAATATGGATTTCGCTCCGGTCGTCGACGTTGTTAGCACTGATCGGGTGCATTTCTCAAACGGCCTAAGGAGTCGGACGTTCGGCCGAAATGAAAGTGATGTGGTCACACTTGCCGGAGCTTTCATTTCCGGCCTTCGCGAAAACGGTATTCTAAGCTGCTTAAAACATTTCCCGGGCTTGGGTGCCGCCGAAGTGGATTCGCATGAGACACTTCCTGTCGTCACCATCTCCGACGCCGATCTTCGTGAAATAGATCTGCAGCCGCATAGACACCTTATTTCGTTGCAGAAAGCCGATTCGATAATGATCGCCCACGCTGCGTACCCCAGTGCTCAGCTCAACTCGGCGAGCGAGGGACCGGCTTCATTAAGCCCTCAGTTCATCAACGGCCTTCTGAGGGACGAGCTCGGTTTCGACGGGCTCGTTATTTCCGACGATCTGGAAATGGGGGCGATAATAAATGAACACGGGATCGGTGATGCTTGTGTCGCGGCGGTCAAGGCGGGGACCGATATGCTCGCGATCTGCGCGGGCGAGGAAAATATCCGCGAGGGCTATTCAGCAGTACTCAATGCAGTGCGCAGCGGTGCGATAAGCGAAGGCCGCATCGATGAATCAGTTGCTCGCATACTTGCTTTGAAAGCACGTATTGTGCAACCCTTGCCTTTGGACGCTTCCCGCTTAAAAGCCCTTTCGGGCGAGATCGTCGAACTTAAACACTCTCTCAAAAAATTCGCGGAGGAAAATAATTCTTGAGATCATTTGTTCTTTTCTGTCTTCTAATTTCCCTTCTTGTTGTTGGGGCTTGTCGGCGAAATACGTCCGAGTTTGTCACCGTGGCCTTATCGGACAAATTCTCTACGCTTGATACGCTGACCTCAAAAGCAGCTGCTTCCGCGGCCGATGAGAGAATTCGAACCCTGATTTTCAACACGCTGGTAAAGAAGGATAGTTCATTTGATTATGTCGGCGAACTCGCGAGCGATATACAGACCTCTGAGGATGGAAAGGTCCTTACCTTTATCCTCCGAGACGGTATCCAATTTCATAATGGAAAGGCGTTTACCGCATCAGATGTAAAGTATACGTTCGACGAGTTGTTCAAGAGTGAGAGTTACAAAGCCGGAGCATTTTTCGATACGGAGAACAACGAACGGATCCCGCATATTTCCTCAATAGAGGTAAAGGATGAAAAGACGATCCAGTTTACCGTCGCAAAGAGTTCACTCAGAAACCAATTGCTTTCAAACTTGGTTGCGATCCCGATCATAGCCGAGGGAACGGTCGCTCAAATCGCGACGCAGCCGATCGGGACAGGTCCTTTTAAGTTCACGGTTTTTGACCAATCGCAGAATACGATGGACCTGGAAGCGAACGTGAATTATTTCGAGGGTTCTCCCAAATTTGAAAAGCTTCGCGTAAAGGTAATTCCCGATGCAAGTTCGTTGCAGGCAGAACTGCAGACAGGTGCAGTGGATCTGGCACCGCTTCCAAGTAACCTGCCGCCCGACACGCTGAATCTCTTGGGGGAACTCCCCACTTTGAATGTCTTGAAATTTGATGGTTCAAATGTTCAGTATTTGATCTTTAACGTCCAGTCGGAACCTCTGAATAAGACGAAGGTCAGGCAGGCGATCGGTTACGCGATCGATCGGGAAAAGATAATCGACCAGCTCTTTTTCGGGCAGGCTCGAATTGCCCACTCGATAGTACCGCCGGAATCTAGAGCGTATTCACCGGGCACAGAATACCGATACAATCCGGAAAAGGCTCGCCAGCTTTTGAAAGAGGCAGGCTACCGCGATGAGCCTATCGTCTTTAAATTTTCATCCGGTAATTCGGCGGTCAGCCAGTATTCTCAGGTCATCCAGAGTTCGCTTAAGGATGTTGGAATGAATGTGCAGATCGAAACGCTGGAGCGCGGTACGATCATCCAACAGCTTCGACAGGGACAGTTTCAGATGTTTACCGGGATATGGACGGGTGGAAATC
This sequence comes from Pyrinomonadaceae bacterium, assembly GCA_041751035.1. GTDB lineage: Bacteria > Acidobacteriota > Blastocatellia > Pyrinomonadales > Pyrinomonadaceae > OLB17. The sequence goes on from JBGSYH010000001.1 coordinate 35,402, forward strand.
AGGATCCGATGTTTTTGAAGGATCTGTTCACCACCAAAAGGATCCCGTCCGAAACAGTTCCGTGCTGCAATCGTGGCCGATATTCGAATCCGGAAGTAGATGAGATGCTAGATGCCGCGATCGAAGAACTTGACCGTGAAAAGGCAAAAGAACTTTATAAACAGGCGTGGAATATGATCAGTGCAGACCTGCCGCTGCTTCCGCTCTGGTATCCGGCAAATATGATCGTGGCGAACAAGCGGATCGACAATATAAAGATCGGCCCCAGCGGTGATTGGAGCTTTCTCAAGGATATCACCGTTCGCAACTAGCTTTGATGAATAGATGGTTGGCGTGGGATAGTAGATCTTAACTTCAGAGCATTTTGATCCGCTGCACGATTTCGTTGTTTGTAAAAAGCCAACAGATTGCTTGACAACTTTCGTCTGAAAGGTAAAATCAGAGTTTGCTATGCGGGAGTAGCTCAGTGGTAGAGCGCGACCTTGCCAAGGTCGAAGTCGCGAGTTCGACCCTCGTCTCCCGCTCCATATCTAAAGGCAAAAGCTAAAAGGCAAAAGGCATAATGACTTCGGTTTTTACTTTTTCCATTTACCTTTTGCCTTTAACAATTTCAGGGCGGCGTAGCCAAGTGGTAAGGCAGAGGTCTGCAAAACCTTTATTCATCGGTTCAATTCCGATCGCCGCCTCCAATATCTTCAATAAATACAATAACTTACAAAGGTTGTATTTTTGTCGATTTTCGGTCGTTTGATAATTATCGTAAGATTATCGTAAGTTTCTGCAGCATCACTTCCCGGCTGGACCATTTTCCGGGTGATTGTTTTCCATCGATCGGATGGCCTCGAACTTGTGCTCATCCGACGGGTGAGCATATCGCATAACCATACGTAGGCTCGAATGCCCCAGAAGAGCCGCAAGTGTAAGAAGATCCCCCGGCCTCTTTTCGAGGAATCGGGTCGCGAATGTATGCCTGAAGGAGTAAAGAGTACAGGTGCCGTCTGTGCTGCTTCTGTTCATGCCATCGATCTCGCTTCGGCTAAGCGCTCCGTAATGAGCATTGTTGAATTTGACGGCAGGTTTATTGAGTTCGGTACCGCCTTTCCCGCCGGGGAAAATATACCTGCCTCTGGCCTTGGCGATTCGGTGCAGAAGAACGCTTTCGGCTCGCTTCGACAATGGCACAGTTCGCTTCGCCGATTTGGTTTTGCCTTCTCTTATTACGAGGTAAGGCCTTTCGACTTCTAGAAATACATCCTTGACTCCCAACCTGCACAACTCCTCCGGCCGAAGCCCCGTTTCGACGAGGATGGTTGCATAGTCTCTTAGCGGCTGCGAGGCCTCCTTAAGGTACAAAAGTTCTTCGTTCTTATCGATGACTCGCCCCGATTCGTTATCCTCCTCAAGGAATTCAATGAGCTTTACCGGGTTGTTTGCTAGGACACCATCGGCGACCAGGTTGCTGAACAATTTCTTTAGGCAAGCCAATTCCCTGTTTACCGTCGCATTGGAGATTTTCTTCAATTTTTGTTGTTTTGCCCTTCCCTTTTTTGGTTTGACTCCCCTTGGCGCCCCATACTGGGATTTACGCTTCGTAATGAATTTTTCGATAAAAGGTTTCGTGATCCGATCCACGCGAACGTCGCGGAAATAGGCAATTAGGGCTTTCGATGCAACGGTGTACCGAAGCGCAGTGTTTTTCTTTTGGCGGGAGGCGGACCATTCTAAAAATTCTGCAATCGCTTTTTTGAAATTGGGTACGGGCTTCCTGACGAGAATTTCGATACCTTCGTTTCTGAGTCTCGTCCGAAACGCCTCAGCATAAGCTTCCGCTTTCCTTCGGCTTGTCTGACCTGTTGTTTGGTCAATACGCTCACCATCATAAATAAACCGCATTGACCATGTTTTGCCCTTCGGTTGCTTATACAGTTTCATTTTCGATAGTGAGTTTAGAGTCCGATTGACGCAGATGTTTTTGCAGCTTCGTGCAACCGAGGCATATTATCCTGCGGTCGGGTTGTCAGGACGGTCGCTGTCATCTGTGTTTAAGTACCGCATTGCCTCATCACGAAGAATGATTCGGCGAGATCCTTTCTTCATGCTGTGGAGTTTTCCGTTCCTAATATCCTTACGGATCTTGGGTTGGGATAGGGTGGTTAGAGAGGACAATTCCTCGATAGAGAAAGCAAATTTTTCAGTTGTTATGTGATTGCGCATAGAAACACCTCTGCACACTGCATTGCAAGGAGTGTGCCATCTTGTTTGTCTTTGTTTTAGGTGAAAATCGGCCGATTTGGAACGTTTGTGCACCGCGCGGTCTAAATATTGAACGTCCAGGTACAGAATTGATGTTAAGCAAGGAAATTAACAATTTCGGGCAATATTTCAGGAATGCGTTCAGGTGTTGTGAATATTCGTTGATTTCGAGATCCTCGATACTCGTGTGCGTTGTCACGATCCTGAAAAATGAACGGTCCGTCGATCAGAGCATCAGAATGAGTGAGGATATAGTCAGTGCTTGGATCTTTTCTAGCGATAAGAGTCTCAAGTTTGTAGCCCGAGTAGATCGTAATGTGGAGACCATGCTTTTTTAGTCTGGACACTAACTCGGCAACGGGTCCCGGTTGGTCGAATGGTTCGCCGCCCAGGATGGTTACGCCGTCGTGATGGCTGCGTTTTGAAACTATCTCGTCAACAATGGATGTGATTGAAACGAGAGAGCCGTTCTGACGGTCGTGAGTCTCCGGCACGTAACAAGCAGTTATCTACAGTGTGTAGAAAGAAGGCGTAGTTTTGTCCGATATTCTCGGGTTTGGAGCAGGCCGAGTCGTAGGCGAGGCTTGCTCCAAACCCGGCTTCGATCTCAGTATAGAACTATTCGACCTGTTCGACGAGTCTCGCAAAGATCGATCACTCTTTGATTGCCGCTTCCCGTCCATGCTCCTGCACTGTCTGCCAATGCTTCGACGTAAGCTCCGTCGATCAGCATGTCGATGTCAGCGATAACTTCACCGATCGCCGGCTGCTTTTTCGCCTGCTGCACGAGCGTCTCAAATGTATAGCCGGTGTAACAAAGGATATGCTTGCAGCCGGCGCGACGAAGCTCCTTGACAAGTGTCAACAGGCTTTCAGCTTGTGCAAATGGTTCGCCGCCGAGAATGCTGACCCCGTCACGCTCGAAAGCTGGGTCAAGCAACTTTTCAGTAAGCGTTTTTACTGCGACCAGTTCTCCACCATCCGGGCTATGCAGATGCGGCACCCAGCATCCTTTGCAGGACAATGGGCAGAACTGGAATAGCACCGAGCTGCGTCGACCCGGCCCTTCGAGAAGCGAGTCGTGATAATAACCAGCGATCCGAACTCGAGGTCCGGATGGGTGGCTCTCTCGTGTGATCGGCACCTTAATGACGTCGATCGGACGAGCACATCCGCATTCCTTACCTTTGCCTGCAATGGCCGTAACTTTGTTCAGCAAATCGGCAGACAGATGTGAATGTTCCAGGAGCATTACCCCTCTTGTCGTATCGATCAGCATTGTCAGTTCGCTCATCGTTTCTCCTCACGGACTCCTTTATTTCACACTCTTTTACCCGCCGCTCTTGTTTTCATTCAGATATGCGATGTTGCGGTCCATGCCGTCGATCGCTGTCGTCAACTCTCGATATACTTCTTCTTTTCGCGATGAGGGCAGCTTTTCGGTCGCCAGGCCTCGCAATTCGACCAGATTCGCTCTTTGCCTTTCGAGCACCGGCAGACTCTCTTTATCGGGAATGAGGTTTGGGCAGCTCTGACACGACAAGCGTGTTTCGCACGGATGAAACGCGGTAAGCCCGCACCAGCCTAAGCCGAGATCAACAAACAGCGATTCCCGCCATTCAACCTGCGCCGCGATATGAGCTTCCGGTGAGAGCAGTACCCTGATTTGCGCCGTCGCGCGGTGTTCTTCATCTATTTGAGCAAACGCCGTCTCAAACTCCTGACGGAGCAAAGGAGGCATCACTGCGGCATATCGCATCGTCATTGTCAGGTTTTTGTGGCCGAGCATCCGACTGATCGACTCGATCCGCATTCCGCGTCTGCGCCACAATGTGGCGAGCGTGTGGCGAAACCAGTGACTCGTATAGCGCTGCTTTGTTTTTGCCAGTCCGCATAGTTTAGTGATGCATGCATTCAGCATATGCGTGGTGAACGGCAGCCCACGCCACGCAAACAGATAGTCAGTAGGCTTGTTGGTACGCTCGTCGAGAAAAGACGGTTGTTGGCCCCGTACTTTCATCCAGTCGTCGATCGCGGTAACCACGTCCGCACGGACAGGGATCATTCGATCATTGTGGAGTTTGCCGACCGGAACCCGGAGCCAGTGCGTCTGCTCACCGGTTTGCGGGTCGATTGCCGCCAGCAGGCATCCTGTATCGAGACGACAAGAGTTCACCGGCCCGCAAACCTGACTCGAAGAGCACCGCCAGGACAGCCTGCACTCTCTCGAATGGCGGCGGAAAGCGTTCGGCAGTCACCTGTTTAAGCGTCAAACTCTCTCGTACCGCACCGAGTCGGTGCCAGTCCTGATCCGGGATGGTGCGCGGCAGTTCTTGATCAATACGCAGCGTGTCGCCGCGGATCCAAAGCTTGCGGGGCGGACGTTCCGGATAGTCAAGAACATCGATCTGTTCGCAAAAGCTGCGGACGCAAGACAGTGCACGAAGTTGATGCGATTTCGACAGCGGCTCCCCGAAGTTGACTGTACGAAATTCCTGGCCGACATTGGTATAGTCTCCGCACCGCATATCTTTTACAGCACGCTTATAGGCTTCTATATGCGTGCGCCGCAGATCCGCTATCGACTTTACTGACGGGTCATACTCGCCCAGCCAGTCGCCGAAGCGACGCAGGGAGACGCGATAAGACTGAACCGTCCCTGGAGCACGCACGGTTTGAAGGTCGGCAAGAAAGCGCGTGAATGTCTCCTGTATCTGGGATGCGGTGCGTCCCCATGTAAAGTTGGGCGATGGATCCGGTAAGCGGGACGGCGGAGTATCCTTTAGATATCCCATCGCTCGCAAGACTTTCTCGATACGAATGATACTTGCGTTTGCGACACGTTTTGACCTCTTCGTAAAAGTACGCCAATTCTCTATATCGACTTTTGTGAGTCCGCTGAGATCGGTCTTCTTAGCGAGTACGAGCATTGCTAAAAGAGCGCTCGTAACGCACTTATGAAGCGTCACCTTATCTTTGTAGCCGACATTCAGGGCGGCCGTCATAAAACGTTCGCAGATTTTGCGTGCACGATCTTTCCCGAGCCATTTCTCAGCGAGAACGCGGTGAAAGGTCTTATGGATCTCTTCGCTGTAGGGTATGATTCCAAGAAAGAAAAGCGTTGAAGCGACAAGGTGCCACTTATCTTCTTGATTCCAGTGCCAAACCTTCGAGCGATCCTTTTCTCGCTCCAGCATCTCGCTTTTCCAGGCTCGAAGGCGTTCCCACTCGAACCCCCAGTAGGTACAGTCGAACTCTAACATCAGCTTGCCGCAAAAGTGCAGTGCTTCGCTGAAGGCGTAATGATGATAACGTGCCTGCCGATTGCGTACGCAGTAATGCACGAAGGCTTTTTTGAATGGATCGAACAACTCTGCAATCTGCTGTTTTTCCTTAGCATCCCAGCGTTTTGTGGCAAGGAGTTGTCGCTCTTTATCGGTTAGAGTCAGGCGTTGTGCGGTGAAGTTTAACTCTGGCTTATTCGGACTGATCGGAGTACTCATTTCGTTCCCCCTTTATCATCCTTATCCGCATCGTTCGTGGACTTAGCTTTCGAAGTCTCTGCCATTGCCTGGCGGTACTCCCGCTGAAGGCGAGTATCCCGGACCTCGTTATAAATAAGCGTCGTCTCTATATGTCGATGACCGAGCTGTCTCTGCAGAGCGTCCATCGGCATCCCGGCTTCTGCCAGGTTCGTCGCGCAAGTATGACGAAACGCGTGAGCATGAACGCGAGGCACACCGGCCCGCTTGCGGGCTTCTTCGCAAATATAGATCCATGCCCGATACCGAAATGGCTGGCCAAAGTTCCGCCTCCCGAGACAGACAAATACATATTCGTGCGTTAACGAAGTTGGACGTTCTAACCTGATGTAGTTCGAGAGTGCTGTGAGGGCTTCGTCGCTTAGAGGAACGATACGAGAGTTGCGACTCTTGGTAGCATGAACCGTCACACGCCTTCCGGCCCAGTGAATATCCGGCATCTGTAGGGAAAGCGCTTCGCCGATCCGCACGCCTCCGTCTTTCAGGAGCCAGACGATCGCACGGTCTCGATGCTTTGTTGCAGTCAACTGCGACACGAAGCGATCGATCTCGTCCGGCGAGAGTGTCTGCGGGTGAGTGCGATCGTAAGAAAGGAGTGCGGGTTGGCCCGAGACGATCCCGGCAGCATTACGCAGAGTTCCGCCGCCCGGAACAGGGTTACGTTGAACGCCCGTTTGGTCGGGCTCCAACATAAGAAACTCGTACCACTGTCGGAGGGCGGCGAGCCGCCGCACGAGCGTGCGAGCCCCAACTGTCGCTCCGCGACTAGTTGGGCGCTCACGCTCGGTACGGACGAATTGGATAATGTGTGAGGGGCGAGCGGCTAGAGCATCAATCCCGGTGTCGTTGCAGAAGGCCAACCACCTCACAAGATCCTGCCGGTATGCTTTTACCGTGTTAAATGGTCGTACAGTCGACAGATCCGCGATGAAACGCTCAAACCAAAATGAAATATCAGAAGTCGGCTGTTCGTTGTTGGTGTCTTTCATGGGCTAAATCATACTTCGCCCCTTCAAGACTGTAGATAAAACCCTTGCAGAGAATCGAACATCCGGCGACTTGCACTACACTTCTTCGTCCGGGGCCATCGACAACGGAGTTGTGATAAAGCCTGTAGAGCCAGATAGAAAACTTGTCTTGTCTTGGCGAGACCGGGGCCGGTTTTCGAGTTTCGCTAACAGGGCTTTTGCCAGAAGGCTTTCCGCAATTTACGTCGGTAGCCTTGCCGCAGTCCCTTTCAAATTCGGCTATGACACGTTTTGGAGCTCCTGATACTTCGAGAGTAACCTTTCCGGTATCCGGTTCAACGATGAATGTAATTTCGTTCTTCATTTTGATTCGATCTTTCGTCGTACGTGAGGCCTTGCGTAATACTCCTTTGTCTTGCGATCTACCGAGGGACTGCCGAGAACCTGTTTGAGATGCATGGCCGCCTTTTCGCACACCGGCCCCTGAACGCCTTTTATCTCGGTATCGCATTTTCCGGTTTCGGTATCGATGGTGAATTCGATCTCTGGCATAACTGTTATCTCCCGGATTTGTCTAGAATCTGACCCTGATCTTTACCGTCTTGCCGACCTGTTCTCTTATGAGAGTTCCGCCAAGTTTTTTCGCCATCTTCTTGGCGGCAGTTTCGTGATAAGAAGTTTGTAGCCTCGTCACCCAGTCCCGACCGAGTTTGTAATTGAGATCCATGTCATCGATGACCACCGAGTATCCGGAGGCGGTCTTCTTGAAACCGATGTCGCCGAGCAGGCGATGGTTCTTCACATCCGTCCGGCGAATTACGATTTCAGCGGTTCGCGTTTCGCGGCTGTTCCAACCGTTCAGAACAAGGCCATTGCCGCGATCAACGGTAGGAAAGCCAAGTTCGCTAAGGGCCTCCAGCAGAAGATCCTCATTCGCAAACGTCTGCGACTCAAAGGTCATGTACTTGCTCATAAATACCTCAAATTAGAATTCGTAGATACGATCCGTTCGGCCGCCGATCTGAGAGCCCTCGGATCTGGCTGAGACGCCTTTTATGTTATTTCTCGCCCATTTGCGGATCTCTTCGATCTTCTCGCTCATCATCTGGGCTGTCGGTGTAAGCTTTTCAGAAGCTTTGAGAACATCTCGGGTTTCCGCTTCCCGGTCGCCGTCAATAAACGCTTCGAGCACGCCGTCCTTGACGGCTTCTTCGATCTCAGAACCCGAGAAGTCATTGGTCTTTTCCACCAGCTTGTCTATGTCGAATCGCTCGGGATCAAGGTGTCGTTTCTTCAGGTGAACCTTAAATATCTCAGCCCGATCTTCCTCGACCGGAAGATCAACAAAGTGGATGTATGAGAATCTTCCAATCCGAAACTGTTCGGATTCGAGCTCGCGTACATCATTGGCGGTGGCGAATACCAGAACGTCCTTGTTGTCCTGCATCCAATTAAGAAGA
>JBGSYH010000002.1:0-40000 GCA_041751035.1 Pyrinomonadaceae bacterium
GGTCCGCAACGGCCGCTACGTTATCTTCAAAGTGCTCGTGCCCGATCGTCCCGGTTCGCTCGCGGGAATGCTCGACATCATCGCCGCCGAGCGTGCGAACGTGATCGAGGTCTATCATCAACGCGCCATCTGGCTCGCTCCTTTGGGAAGCGTCGGCATCGAAACTATCCTCGAGGTCCGCGACGCCGAACACGCAAAACACGTCCAACAAAAACTAGAATCCGCCGGCCTCCACGTCGAACACGAACACCAAGGCGAATGGTAAGTTTTAATGGTTTGCAGTTGGCGGCCGAGCGCTAAAGCCGATCAAGTTCTCTTCGTGCGTATTCTTGAATTATCGAACTTTCTGCATGAGAAAGCGCGTCGAGTTTTTCCTTCGCTTCTGGCGTCTTAATTGCTGCCAACGCCTTTATACATTTTCTGGCAAGCTGGTGGGTACTATCGTAATCCAAGTAAGGTAGGCGCTTCTGTGCGGTCGCGAACAAAGCTTCAATAGCAATCGGGTCTTGCAACTGCTCCAAAAGAAATGCTATATCCTCGTGGTGAAAATGCCATGGTTCTAGCAATAATCTACACAGAAGCGTCACATTGATATCTAAACCACAAATATCGGCCTGTATAAGGTGAAAAATATAGCCAAGGTCTGCTTGATCTGCATCAGCCGATCGAAATGAATCCTCGATAAGCGATTCGCTCAAATCGATCTCACATAGTAAATTCTGCTGAAAGTCGTTTATCAGCTTCTCTTTCGCGATCTTTCCAAAAGAATAATCATTAATTAACTTAATGTCGGCCGACGATAATCTTTGTCTCATATTTCGCTCAAGGCCTTACAATTCGAAAATTAGTTATGCTTGTCATTCACTAGCAGACCGGATAAGGTGCGATTTTAGCATGGTGGGTTGTTTCGGGGAATCTTTTTCGGGGTTGGTTCGCTAGATCCTGCGGCTTGGCCGCTGGGCATTGCGGCGAGGCTTGCCTCGACGTTGGCATCGCAAAAAGAGCTTGGAGGCTCAGCCTCCAAAGAAAATAGGTGGGAAATGGACGGAGAGGCGAGCCTCTCCGCAGTGTTGTGCGGCAAGCTGCGAAGGAACTCGGTCGCTTTAGGTTCTGACTTTAGGCGGCGTAGCCGTCTTTCCGACGCAGTCGGCACTTAGCCACGTCGTTTACGGCGTGGTGCAAGCGGCGAAAACTATCCCAGCCCGTTTTAACGGGCTTAAATTGAACGGCTTAAGCCAAAAGACAAAGGACGTTGAAACGCCCTTTTGAGAATTGGTCGGCATCGACCACGCCCTAAAGGACGTGTCTAATCGCCGCGAAACGCGGAAAGACGGTGTCCGCCGTCTCCGAATTGACGGCTCGGCCGCGATATTGTGCGGGCTTGCCCGCGAGAATTCGAAGATTCAAAAGCGACAGAATTTTTCCTGGCTGTGCCTTAAAGCACTGCGGTCGGGCTATTGCCCGACCGTGCCGCCACCAAGAATATCAAGGAGGGGCTATGCCCCGACAAGTGTTGCGAGAGATCTGTCGGGGCCAAGCCCCTCCGAGGATGTTTGGGAGCACTTTCCGGTCGGGCAAATAGCCCGACCGCCATGCATTGCGGCAAAGCCGGAAGTTCAGATAACACGACCGCCGTGCGTTGCGGCAAAGCCGCCGAATCGCTCAGAGGCCTTCCCCATCTTTCCATTTATTCCATTTGCCACAAGTGCCATCAACTGCGCCAAGTGCTATTGGCTATAGCGAATTCTCGTAAGAAAATGTATCGGGCACGAAATATTTTTCGAGCACGTGTCCGTAGCCCGCACGTAAGTAAGGGTTCGTGTCGATTTTGGATCGCGGATTTGAGAGTTCAGATCTCAAACTGAGAACAGCAAAAATACTTTGAGGATCCGCGTAAATCCGCTCGATCCGCGTTCGAGAGTTCTTGGCCACCGAACTGCCCGCCCGCCCACTCAGGCGGTTCTGACTCGATCTTTGAAAATCCGGCAAGCTGAAGCTTGAACTCTGAACTTCCTTGCGTCTCTGCATCTTTGCGTTAAAAGGTCTTAGTCTACCGAACTGGCCGCCCGCTCACGCAGGCGGTTCTGACTCTAGGCGGATGTTTCAAAAGTGTTTCTTTTTGAGTTGCACAAAAATGAAACAAATATTTCCCGCAAGCCGCTGACAATGCAGCACTTAACTTGTTCCATTTTGTCCACAAAATGAAACAAAAAATGAAACAAAAAGTGAAACAAAAGTGGAACGTTCGCAAGGAAATCTGAGACGGGCTGTGTGTGCAACTAACCGAATTGAGACGTCAACCGTCTCAAATTTGAGACTGAACCTAAGCGACTCGGATGCTGATCAACTACACGATCATTTCCTTTTCCAGGACGGCTTCTGCTTGAATCTCCGCGTTGATCGCGTTGTGAATTCCTTGCAATCGGTCAAACAAGGCTACGTATTGCGCGATCGTAAGAGCCTGAGCACCATCGCATTTCGCGAATTCCGGCTGCGGATGAACTTCGATTATTAAGCCGTCCGCTCCGACCGCGATCCCGGCCATAGCCATTGGCTCGACCATGTAATTGTGGCCGGTGCCGTGAGACGGATCAACGATTATCGGCAAATGCGAAAGCCTGCGAACGGCAGGAACTATCGAAAGGTCCATTGTGTTTCGTGCGTGATCGGCAAAGGTTCGAATCCCGCGTTCGCAAAGGATCACATCATAGTTTCCTTCCGACATTATGTATTCGGCCGCGAGCAGGAGTTCGTCAAGCGTTGCAGAAAGCCCGCGTTTTAAGAGCACCGGTTTTCTGGTCTTACCGGCATATCTGAGCAGCGAGAAGTTCTGCATATTTCGCGCACCAATCTGGATGCAGTCGCCGTATTTTTCGACGAGATCGATACCGTGTTCATCCATCGCTTCGGTCACAATGTTCAGGCCGAACTGGTTGCGGACCCCGGCTAAGATCTTCAGGCCGTCTTCGCCCATGCCCTGAAAAGCATACGGAGACGTTCGAGGTTTGAAGGCACCGCCGCGAAAGAATCTCGCACCGCTTTCCGCCACGGCCTTTGCGGCAGTAAGCACTTGCTCGGTGCTTTCAACGGCGCAAGGTCCGGCGATCATCGCGAGTGTTCCATCGCCGATAAAAGCGTTGCCGACCTTGATAACCGATTTTTCCGGTTTCAGGTCATTTGAGATCAGCTTATACGGCTTGGTTACACGGATCGCATCCGCAACGCCGGGCAGATTTTCAAAATGCGTCGGATCGACCGAGCCTTTATTGCCCGTAATACCGATCGCCGTGCGGTTTTCGCCCGGAAGAGTATGACCACGAAACCCGAGTTTTTCTATGACCTCAATGACGCGTTCGACATCTGTCGGCGTCGCGTCCGGTCTCATTACAATAAGCATAATATGCTGTCCTTAAACCAAAACTTAAACTTTAGATTTCCGTCTGTCCAATTGCAACCGGAGGCAAAAGCGTGGCAATGAACTTTCGCACTCGCTCGACCGGATCGTCATTTCCAATTGCTTTCGAAATCTCAGCTACGATCGCTGATCCGACGACCGCTGCTTCGGCATATTGCCAAACTTCTTCGATCTGTTGCCGGGTGGAAATTCCGAAACCGACCACAACAGGCAGATCAGTAAACTTGCGAAGTCGGTTAACCAGAAGTTCGGCTGCGTTGTCGGTTTCATTTCTTGCACCGGTTACACCGGCCCGCGACACCGCGTATATAAAACCGCCCGCATCTTTGGAAATGGCGGCAAGTCGTTCGTCACTAGTCGTCGGAGCGACCAGCGAGATCAGTTCGAGACCGTCGGTGCGCAAGGTGTTCCTGATCTCCGCGGCTTCGTTATCCACAGCATCAGTAATTAGAATTCCGTTGACGCCGGCCTTCGAAGCATCGTTAGAAAGCTTCTCAATACCGTACCGATACAGCGGATTCAGGTAGCTGAAGAGGACGATCGGAACGTTTGTTTTATCTCGGATCCGCCGAACCATCATGAGAATATCAGCTAAATTCGCACCGCTTTTCAACGCCCGCATCGAAGACGCCTGGATCGTCGGGCCATCCGCCATCGGATCGGTAAACGGAACTCCGAGCTCAATGATGTCGGCACCGCCTTCGGCCAAGGCGAGTACGATCTGCTCGGACGCTTCAATGTTCGGGTCGCCCGCAGATACAAACGGAATAAATCCCTTACGACCCTGCGAACTTAGCTCTGCAAATCTTGCTGAAATCCTGTTCATTCCAATATATGGCTTACAAAAGGTTTTAGTTACCGATCTGGCTGGTAGCCGGCAGCTATCAGCTGAAAGCTGGTCTAAGACATCTCCTACAAAAGTGCGGAAACTGTATTCACGTCCTTGTCACCGCGGCCGGATAGATTGCAAACGATCATCTGATCACGCGGAAGATCGCCTGCGATCTTTATTACGTGAGCGATCGCGTGAGCCGATTCGAGCGCCGGAATTATGCCTTCGGTCTCTGACAAGGTTTGAAATGCCGCAAGCGCTTCATCGTCGGACGCGGTTGAATATTCGACTCGTTCGATGTCATGCAAGAAAGCGTGTTCGGGCCCGATGGACGCATAATCAAGTCCGGCAGAAACCGAATGCGTTGGAGCGATCTGTCCATCGCCGTCTTGCAGCAAATAGCTCTTTGTTCCTTGAAGAACGCCGACCGCTGCGCCGGTCATTAACCGAGCCGCGTGTTCGCCTAAACCGCTGCCGCTGCCGCCAGCTTCGACACCTATCATGCGAACTTCTGCATCATTTAGAAACTCATGAAAAAGCCCGATAGAATTCGAACCGCCGCCGACGCATGCCACGAGAAGGTCCGGCAGACGGCCTTCTTGCGCGAGTATCTGCTGGCGAGTTTCGCGGCCAATTATGCTTTGAAAATCGCGAACCATGAGCGGATACGGATGCGGCCCGAGCGCAGACCCCAAAAGATAATATGTATCCGCGACATTCGTCACCCAATCGCGAAGTGCTTCGTTTATCGCATCTTTCAAAGTTCGCGAGCCAGAATCCACGCCGCGAACATCGGCGCCCATCAAACGCATTCGAAATACATTCAACTCCTGCCGGCGCATATCTTCGGTGCCCATATAGACGACACATTCGAGCCCAGAATGTGCGCATACCGTCGCTGTTGCAACGCCATGCTGTCCGGCTCCGGTTTCGGCGATGATCCGCTTTTTGCCCATTCGGCGGGCGAGCAAGATCTGCCCGATGCAGTTATTTATCTTGTGTGCGCCTGTGTGGTTCAGGTCTTCACGCTTCAAATAGATCTTTGCACCGCCGAGCGTATTCGTGAGCCTTTCAGCAAAATAAAGCGGCGACGGCCGGCCAACGAAATTCTTGAGCAGAAATTCATACTCGGCACGAAAAGCTGCATCATCGCGATAAGTAAAATACGCCTCGGTCAATTCATCAAGAGGAGCAACGAGCGTCTCGGGTACAAAGCGTCCGCCATAATCACCCCAATATCCGTATTCATTTGGTTCGTAATTCGTCATGCATTCTTCGCGTTCCGAATGAACGCTTCCAGTTTCTTCGGATCCTTTTTCCCCGGCGAAGACTCGACTCCGCTTGCAACATCGACCGCGTATGGACGCACGACGCGGATCGCTTCAGCCACGTTGTCAGGTGTTAGTCCACCGGCAAGCCAGATCGGAACTTTGCCGCTCGCGAGTTTCGCTGCGATCGACCAGTCGAAAGTCGATCCGCTTCCGCCAAACTCTTTCTCGGAAAAAGCGTCCAACAAAATGGCATTCACATCAAAATTATCAAGGATGTCCGAACAAAATGCTTTGCCAACTCTGAACGCTTTGAGCACAGGGAGTTCCGTTTCGGTTCTGATCGCATTGATAAATTCTTGTGATTCATCACCATGCAGTTGGATCATATCCATCTCTGCGGTCGAGCTGTCATCCCCCACATCGTCAAGACTCTGGTTTACAAAAACCCCGACCTTGCCGATCTCTCCGCGAAGTCGCTCGACAATAGATTCAGCATACCCGGCATCCAGATATCTTTTGCTTCCCGGGAAAAAGTTGAATCCTAAGAAATCCGCACCGAGGTCAACCGCCAATTGTGCATCCTGTGGATTCGTGATCCCGCAGATCTTAACCTTCGTCATGCAGCCTCCTAAGTTCGCCGGCAGGGTCGCCGCTTCGCATAAGGCTTTCGCCGACGAGGAATGCGTCGTAGCCGAGCGAGTGGAGTTCAGCGATCTCATTAGGATTCGAAATTCCGCTTTCGGCGATCATCAAGGTTCCGGCTGGTTTCAACTTGATCAATTCCCGAGAAACATCGAGCGAGACCTCAAACGTCTTCAGATTGCGATTGTTGACGCCGATAATCGTCGCACCGATATCGATCGCGACCTGCATCTCATTTCGATCGTGAATTTCAACGATAACGTCGACCCCGAGCGACTGCGCCAACGTCTGAAAGCTATGCAAACTTTCGGACGTAAGCGCGGCCACTATAACCAGCACGGCGTTCGCCCCAGATACTGCCGATTCATATATCTGGAATTCATCAACAATGAAATCTTTTCGCAGCAATGGAAGATCGACTGCATTTCGTATTGCGATAAGATCATCGAGCGAACCGAGAAAATGATCTTCTTCAGTCAGGACCGACATCGCCGCCGCACCGCCGGAGTGATACAGCAAAGCCGTTTCGACCGGATCGAGAGAATCATTGATCAGACCTTTCGAAGGCGATGCTCGCTTGAATTCAGCGATAATGCTTGGTTCCGCACCGTTGATCGCATCGCGAAATCGATGAGAAGCGGCCACGGTTTGCTCCGCCGCTACACGTATTTCGGCCAAGCTCCGAATCGCCTTCGCGGAATCAATTCGCTTTCGTTTATCAGCAATGATCGTGTCGAGAAACGTTTTCATAATTTACTTGCCGTCGAAAGTAGTTCAAGCTTTTTCAATGCATGTCCGTTCCTAATGCTATCAACCGCGAAGCCATGTGCATCACCGATGGTTTCACCATGTCCCGTCAAAAAGAATGCGGCCATTGAGTTGATCAAGACCATCGATTCCGCGGGTGAGCCATTTGATTCATTTCTTAAAATGCCGATGATCAAGTTCGCACTTTCAAATGCATTTGCAGCGGAAAGATCGTCGGACGGGACCTCGTTGAAGAAACCGTCCGATGGGTGTATTTCGAATTCACTGATGTTGCCGCCGTTTATCTCAGCAACGAGCGTCGGTCCGCTGATCGAGATCTCATCGAGCCCTTCCTTTCCGTGAACTATCCAAGACTTTTTAGTTCCCAGTCGAGCTAACGCTTCGGCCATTTTAGGAACCAGGTCTCTGTCCCAGACGCCTATCAATTGGTGCGGGGCCGATGCAGGATTGCACAGTGGCCCGACGCAATTGAAGATCGTCGGAAAACCCAGGCCTCGGCGGACCCTTGCCAGTGTCGGCGACAGTCGATGATGATTTGGAGCGAACATAAAACAGATGCCGAGATCGTTCAGATTTAGCTCAGATGTCGCGGGCAATGCGGCCGCAACTACGCCCAATTCGGAAAGAACATCGGCACTTCCTGAGTTACTCGTCGCCGCCTTGTTGCCGTGTTTCGCTACCGGAACGCCTTCGCCCGCGACCACGAACGCGGCAGCAGTGGACACATTGAAAGTCTTCGCCTTGCTGCCGCCGGTTCCGACAATATCGACAAAGGTTTCGTGCTTTGAATTCACCCGGATCATCCGCTCTCGCAGTATCTTGGCGATCACATAGATCTCGTTCGATTCGATGCCCTTGCCGTGCCAGGCGGTCAAAAGATCGGCGATCGGCTTTTCGTCGGGCTCTGTGATCAATGCGTCGAGGACAGCTTCGGCATCGGACTCATTTAGGTCACGGCCTAGCTTAAATTCGTCAGAGTATTTTTTGAGCAATAGGCTCATAGCTGTCCCGTTTCGGCGATCTCGATCGCGCCTAGCAATGCAGATGCTTTATTGATCGTTTCCTCGAATTCCGAAGACGGATCAGAATCAGCGACGATTCCGGCTCCCGCCTGTACGTGCGCAACGCCTTCTTTAAGTGTCATCGTCCTGATGGCGATGCAAGTGTCCATATTTCCTGAATAGTCGAAATAGCCCACTGCTCCCGAATAAATGCCGCGGTTCGTTGGTTCGAGTTTGCTGATCAATTCGATCGCACTCACTTTCGGTGCACCGGAAACGGTGCCAGCAGGGAAGCAGGCGGCGAGCGCATCGAATCGATCAAGCCCTTCTCGAAGCTCAGCCGATAAATAACTCACAAGATGCTGCACGTGCGAATATTTTTCGACGCTCATCAAACCGTTTACCTTCACACTACCGTATTCGGCGACACGGCCCAGGTCGTTTCGTCCGAGATCGACAAGCATCAAATGTTCGGCAACTTCCTTGCGGTCAACACGCATTTCTTCGGCGAGAGCGTCGTCTTTTTCTTTCGTCTTTCCACGCGGACGAGTGCCGGCGATCGGCCGATATTCAAGCTTGCGATCGTAGCACTTGACCAGCATTTCAGGCGAGGCTCCGATTATCGAGCGTCCATCTATTTCGATAAGAAACATATAGGGCGATGGGTTCAGTGAACGCATTGCTCGATAAATACCCACCGGAGTCGCATTTGTTCGCCGCGAGAATCGCTGCGAAAGAACAACCTGATAAGCATTTCCCGAAGCGATCTGTTCCTTTATCTCAAGCACGGAATTTTCAAAATCTGCTCGAGTAAAATTCGATTCGACCTCGCGTTTGGTTCCTAACGGTGCTGCCGAAGGCATTGTGAGCGGCGATATTTCTAAAGTGTGCTTTATCTTCTGATTTGAAAGTGTTGCGTCCTCGATGGCTTGTTCCAGCATGCTCCTATTGCCTTTTGCAACATCAACGAAAACAAGGTTCACGATCTTGATTTGCTGCCTCGCATGGTCAAAGGCGACGATCGTTCGGAAGAACATGAGTTCGACATCGTTCGCGTCCGATACGACTTTATCCTCCAATGCTGGTTCGAACCATGAGGTGCAGCCAAATCCAAGAGACCCGATCGCACCACCCGCAAAACTCGGAAGGCCTTCAATAGTAGACAGACTAAATCGAGAAAAATGATCCCGCAGATACGTCAAGACCGGACCTTCGATAGTCTTCGTCCCGCTTTCCTCTTCGACCGTCACCTGTTTATCATTCCCGCGGACGATCGAATGTGGGACGGCACCGACGAACGAATACCGAGCTAAAGCTTCTCCGCCTTCGACCGATTCAAGCAAAAACGATTTGTTTTTCCCCGCAGACAGTTTCAGATAGACCGCGAGCGGCGTCAAAAGGTCAGCCGACATCGTTTCGACAACCGGTATCACATTTGCCGTCTTTGCGGCCGCGATCAATTCTTGTAGATCAGACATAAAAAAAACCGCCAACTTTTTCGTTTGGCGGTATAGCTCGGAAAGGAAGATTCTGAATGACCACTAAAGGCCGTTGACAGAAACAAATTTCGCAAACACAACCGTCTTGTGGTGCCAGCTTCGCCAGCTCCAACCTAGGTTAAGTTTGTCGAAATTTGTGATCATCTACAGAGGTTTTAACAGAGTCTTATGTTTAATGTCAATTACATTCTTACTGGGACTTGAATTCCCATTGTGTTCAGCGCGGCGGTCAATGATCGTCGAACTGCATCCGCGACAGTTATTAGGACGGCTCGTTTCACCGGATGCGGCTCAGGCAAGATCTTGTGATTATGATAGAAGAGATTAAAGGCCTTCGAGAGATTGAAAGCATATTTCGCGAGAATTGCCGGTTCATTTGCGTTCGCTGCCTGCTCAGCAGTTTCATCAAGCCGGGAAGCAAGCACAAACATCGACCAAATATCGTCGCCCTGTTCCGAACCAAATATTTCAGAGATCTCCTCGGCGTTGACCAACGAGGCTTTGATCGCTTCAACCGAGTCTCCGCGATCAGCAAGCTTCTGAAATATCTTATTTGCTCGGACAGCAGAATACTGGCAAAAACATCCGGTCTCGCCTTCGAATGATAATGCTTCCTTGAAGTCGAATACGATAACGGTCGTTCTTGTGAACTTAAGCAGGAAATACCTCAAAGCACCGACCGCGATCTGATGTGCGATCTTTCTCTTATCTTCCGCAGAAGCTTCAGGATTTCTAGATTCGACCTCGGCAAGAGCTTTAGCTTCGAGTCTGTCGAGCAGGTCATCGGCTTTCACACCGAGGCCCTTGCGTCCGCTCATTTCGATAAACGTGCGGGTCTTGTCTTCTTCGGAAAGTACAAATCCAAGTTCTTCAGCCGCACTTGGCGACAAAGCGACCATTTCATACGAAAGATGAACGCTGCCCTTTTCGCCGATCTCTGGGTGGATCGCTGCCACGCCTTTTTTAACTATTTCTTGCGGGTAGGATTGACGCGTGTCGATAACGTTATAGACCGTTTCGCCGTGTCCGAATTCAGGGGACCCGCCGACAGATTCGTCAACATTGGCAGTCGTGATCCAGACCTGCCTACCGTTCTCGTATGTGTGAAACGGCTTATAATAAAAGTCCATTCCCAGAACGCCGAGCTTCCACATTTGGTAGGCAATGTCCTTACCGGTGTAGGTCACGGTTCCGTTCGAACGAACTAGGATCTTATCTGATTCATGTTCGTCCGTCCCAGAATGCTCTTCAAACGGCATCACCCAACATCCGGCGTTCTTGCCTTCCGTTTCGAAATGGATCGCGCCCATTTCCTTCATCTGTTCGAAGGCTTTATTCCAGAATTGAAGGTGTAAGATCTCTGATTCGCGTGGCAATAGGTCATATCGGATGTCGAATCGTTCCATCGTATCAAGAATGCATTCGACATTTCGGGTCGCGACATAGTCGGCAAGAAATGCAGTATCGTTATTTCCTTCTTCGATGAGGTGAAGGACTTCCGCACGTTTGGATTTCAGCTCCTCATCTTTCTGATATTCCTGACCGACCTTTGCGTAGAGATCCCAGCAGTAATAATCGAATGTTTGATTTTTCGTGCGAAGTTCAGCGTCCAACGCCTTGATCGAATCAAGGTCGCGATTCTCTAAATAGATAAAGCCAACGACTACGTCAGCAACCTGAACACCGGTGTTATCGATGTAGTTCTGAACTTCGACCTCGCTGCCGGTTGCTCGAAGAATTCGCTGGAATGTATCGCCGATAACGGAGTTTCGGACGTGGCCGATGTGGGCGGCTTTGTTCGGATTTACGGAAGTATGCTCAACGCAGACCTTTCGTTTAGCCCAATCCAGCGAAGCTAGTCTCGGAAGGGGATCTGATTCGATATTTTCTAGAAGGAAACGCGTCCTATCATAAAACACGTTTAGATAGCCTGGCCCAGCGATCTCGATCCGTCCAACAAAATCAAATTTTTCAAGCTCGCTTTTAAGGATCTCGGCGATCCCCCGGGGATTCTGCTTTTCGCCGGTAGCTTGTTTGATCTGCTTTGCCAATTCGAAAGCAACTGGGAAGGCGAGGTCGCCGAGTTCGGTTTTTGGCGGAATCTCAGAGACGATCTGTTCCAGTTCGAGATCAAAATTCGATAGTGAAGTCTCGCGTACCTTTTCGCGGAGAATATGTTGAAGTTCGGATAGCGTCATTACGGTTCGGTTTTGCTTTATCGTTCAAAACCGCAATTATACGCTCGACGGGAACTTACACAAAAGCAGACGTCTTATTTGATCGAAACCGTCAGCTTAAAAGTTGTAGAACGGCCAAGGTTATCGACGCAGATTGGCGTCTTTCCCGGAACATCCAACACGTATTCATAGTCAAGTTCGCCGCTCTCAAATATGGAGACGAATCCGCTGGTTGAGGAGACAGACGCTTTTAGGGTTTGTCCGGCTTTTCCGTTTACAAAATAGCAGGTCCTCCTGGCGGTTCCGATGCGTCCATTTACGCTCGCTTCGCTTTTTCCGGGAGCAAATCTGATCATAATATTGCCAAACGCATTATTTGCGACGGCAGATATCAAAACAAAAAGAAATCCGGCCGCTGACAGTTTCGTGAATATTTCTCGTTTCATTTCCAGGGTCCTCTAAAACAGAACGCGAAGCCCGGGGACTTTTTGTATCAACGGAACGCAGTATTTTTTGTTTTCCGAGAAAACCGCTAAGATTTATGAGATGCGAACTCTTTATTTTGATTGTTTTGCTGGTGCCAGCGGGAATATGATCCTCGGTGCTTTGATCGCCGCGGGGGTGGATAAAGGAGCTCTTGAAGCGGAACTACAAAAGCTTGAAATTCCCGAATTCGAACTTCAGGCCGAAACAGTTGATCGCTCCGGCATTTCTTCACTTCATATAGACGTGATCGTGCCGGATGAAAAGACGCACCGGCATTTACATCACATTGAGGCGATAATTGGCGGATCGACACTTTCCGAAAAGGTAAAAGTACGTTCGATCGACATATTTCGTCGCCTAGCCGAGGCCGAAGCGAAAGTCCACGGAACCACGGTCGAGAAGATCCATTTTCACGAAGTTGGAGGTCTCGATGCAATAATCGATATTGTTGGCGCCTGTATCGGGTTTGAAATGCTCGGGATCGAGGGGTTTGTGTGTTCGAAGATTCACGTTGGAAGTGGTTTCGTGACGATGGAGCACGGCAAGTTTCCGGTTCCGCCACCCGCTGTTGCGGAACTGCTCAAAGGCAAACCGATCTATTCGACCGAGATCGTAGGTGAGCTGATCACTCCGACTGGTGCAGCGATAATATCAACAGTATGTGATAGTTACGGAACCTTGCCTGAGATGATAGTTGAGGTCTCGGCATATGGTGCAGGCACGAGAACCTACGATGGATTTCCCAACGTCATTAGGCTTTTGATCGGGAAGACAGCGGCGAAGCATACATCGGAACCCTTCGGAACGAAACTAGATAAGCTAGTGCTTTTGGAAACGAATATTGACGACTCAACACCGCAGGTACTGGGGTTTGTTCTTGAAAAGGCATTCGAGATGAATGCATTAGATTGCTGGTTCACGCCGATTCAGATGAAGAAGAACCGGCCGGCCTTTCTTTTGTCTATTCTGTGCGAACCAAAGTACGCGGAAGCGTTAAAAGGGATGGTCTTTTCGGAGACTTCGACCATCGGCATCCGTCAAAAGTTTATTGAACGGGATTCGCTTGACCGCGAGATCCGAACAGTGACGACCGAATTCGGCGATGTTCGGGTAAAGTTTGCAATACGAAAAGGGAATGTATTGAACGCGATGCCGGAATACGACGATGTCCGCCGGATCGCATTGGAAAACGGTATCGCATTTCGTATCGTAAGGGATGCCGCTTTGCAAAAGGTTTCCGAGAAAGCCTTGGTCGCGGGCAGCAGTTAAATATGGCGAAAAAGCTAAAGAAACGTGTAGATCTGGCGAAGATCGCCGCCGGTGTAAGGCTGATGCTTGAGGGCATGGGCGAAGACCCGGATCGTGATGGATTGCAAAAAACTCCTGAGCGTGTGGCGGATTTCTATGCCGAACTGACCGAAGGCATGTGGCAGGATCCGAAAGAACACGTTGTGCCGTTGCCCGGTGATTCGCACGACGAAATGGTTATCGTCAAAGATATTTCGATCGCGTCAGTCTGCGAGCATCATTTGGCGCCGTTCGTCGGGAAGTGCCACATCGCGTATATCCCGAAGGGCGGTCGGATCGTTGGCCTCTCGAAGTTGGCGCGGATCGCCGAAATTTTTTCTCATCGTTTGCAAGTTCAAGAACGCTTGACTCAACAGATAGCAAACACATTGTTCGACGAACTTGAACCGCTGGGCGTAATGGTCGTGGTGGAGGCTGAGCATACATGTATGACCCTTCGCGGTGTTAAAAAGCCAGGTTCGAAGACGATCACGTCTGCGGTTCTCGGTGGCTTCCGAAAAGACCCAAGAACCCGAGCCGAGGCAATGTCGCTTATTAAGGGCTGAGCAGAGGTAAAACGTTACTTTAAGTGTCGTATGCGGACATTTAATGCAATACATTAAAACTATGAAAAAGACATTTTTGCTGTTCCTGATCTTTATTTCGCTTGCTGTTGGTTCGGTTGCACAGAATTTTGAATCAAAGATCGATCCGGTAAAGCTTCGTGAGCGCGTAAAGCGGCTCTCAGCCGATGATTTTGAAGGACGCGGGCCTGGAACTCCCGGGAGCACGCGTGCGGCGGAATATATTGTGAGTCAAATGAAGGCCGCGAAGATCAAGCCCGGCAATGGAAAGAGCTATTACCAGAACGTGAAAATGGTTGGTGTAAAGGTAGATCCGGCGACGCAGATGACATTTTCGGGCCGCGGTGAACCGAGGTCTTTCAAATTTGGCGATGATTTTGTTGCGACCACCGGAGCCCAAGCGGCCGGTATCTCGGTTGATGCCGAGGTTGTATTCATGGGATACGGGATCGATGCACCGCTTTACAACTGGAACGATTACAGTGGCCCGGCAGATGATTATCGCGGCAAAGTGCTTGTGATAATGGTCAATGACCCGCCCGCCACCGCTGATGAACCGAATCTCTTTGGCGGCAAGGCTCTCACCTATTACGGCCGTTGGACCTACAAATACGAGGAAGCAGCTCGTCGCGGGGCTGCGGGTGTGATCCTGATCCACACGAATGAATCTGCGGGTTATGGCTGGAACGTGGTGCGAACCTCGTTCGGTGGCCCGCGCTCAGAGATTGAACGTACTGCGGGCGACAAGACGCCTTACCTGAACCTAATGAGTTGGATGACCGATGCGACCGCAAAGGCCGTGATGGCCCAGGCAGGGCTCGATTTTGAAGGTATGCGAATGAAGGCCGCGACCCGAAATTTCAAGCCGATCAAAACCGGGCTCAAGGTAAAGATCGATCTTAAAGCCGACGTTACCAGGTTCGAATCACCTAACATCGTTGGAAAGATCGAAGGTTCCGATAGAAAGATGAAGAGCGAATATGTCCTTTATACGGCGCATTGGGACCATCTTGGCATTGGCGAGCCGGATGCGAGCGGAGATCGTATTTACAACGGTGCTTATGATAATGCTTCAGGTGTCTCCGCAGTTATTGGGATAGGCGAAGCGATCGCAAAAATGCCAAAGGCTCAGAAGCCGAAGCGTTCGACTTACATCCTATTCCCGGCTGCCGAAGAGCAAGGATTGCTTGGTGCCGAGTATTTTGCCCAGAATCCCCTAATTCCGCTTAACAAGATCGCCGGAAACGTGAATATCGATGGGGTAAATTTCTTTGGTAGAACCAGGGATTTCTCGGCACTGGGTTCAGAACGGTCAACGTTAGGAACCTTTGTTGAAGAGGTGGCGAATGAGAGGAAGATGGCGCTCGAAGGCGATATGCGGCCCGAACAAGGCTTCTTTTTCCGTTCGGACCATTTCCCGTTTGCAAAGGTCGGTGTACCGGCGGTCTCCCTACGCCATGGCGACGATTTCGTCACGCCTTTGACCGGTACTGCACTCGAATTCTTTAGTAATTACACGGCAAAGTATTATCACCAGACCGGTGATCAATACTACGACTGGTGGGACGCATCAGCGATGGTGCAGAATGCCGAACTCGGCCTCGCGATCGGAATGAAGATCGCGAATTCGCCATCAATGCCGCGCTATAAAGACACCGATGAATTCTCCGGCCCGGACAAGAAAAGGATTCCATGAAGATTAGCTAATGTAATTGATTTGATTAGCTAAGTATGAAATAATCGGTCCTGAGGCTGCGTTATGACCAAAGTAAATATGCACGAAGCCAAGTCGCGATTAAGCAAACTCGTTGAAATGGCAAAGAACGGCGAAGAGGTTGTGATCGCCAAGAATGGCGTCCCCGAAGCACGAATTGTCCCCTATGAAAAAAAGGGAAAGGAATGGTTTGGTATGGATGCGGGGAAGATCTGGATCGCCGACGATTTTGATGAGCTACCTGACGACATTTTGGAGATGATGAGCGATCCTAAGATCTTTCCTGATGAAACAGAAGATGATAAATGAGGTTATTGTTAGATACTCATATTTTTCTATGGATCTTTGCAGGCGATGATCGCCTTACCAAGAAAGCTCGAACCTTTCTTGAAGATACCGAAACTAATGAGTTCTTTTTGTCGGATGTAAGCGTTTGGGAAGCTTCTATCAAATTTGGTTCGGGAAAATTACAGCTCCCTGAAAAACCGGAGAGCTTTTTTCCAGACCGCGTTCGATTGGCTGAATATAACCACTTGCGAATCGACTTGAATCACGTCACGCGTGTTCATTCATTGCCAAATATACACGGCGACCCGTTCGATAGATTGTTGATCTCACAAGCAATGATCGAGGAATTGACTATTTTGACCAACGATCCTCATATAGGACGTTATAAGATCAATACGCTGACGACTCGCGACCTTTCCTGATGGCACAAACTTTCTACATAACAACTCCGATCTACTACGCCAACAGCCTTCCGCATTTGGGCCATTTGTACACGACGATCGTTGCGGATGCGATACATCGATACAAGAAACAGCGTGGTTTTGAGGTTTATTTTTTGACCGGGACCGACGAACACGGCATAAACATTCAACGCGCCGCTGAAAAGGCCGGTAAAACACCGAAAGAACAGGTCGATCATATTTCGGGTGAGCTAAAGCGGATGTTTGCCGATTTTGGGCTTGATCCCCAAAATGGCGGTTATAACATTTTCATGCGGACGACGGAGCCTTTTCATTACGAGGGTGTTCAGCATCTTTGGCGGGAAATTGCCAAAAACAAGACTCCGAAAGGAAACGACACGATCTATAAGGGCCACTATGAGGGTTGGTTTTGTGCTCCATGCGCCGCTTTCAAACAGGAGGATGAGTACGTAATTCCCCAAGGTTCAGATGTTCCGAATTGCCTAATTCATGAGCGTCCGCTCGACAAGGTTTCGGAAGAAAGCTACTTTTTCCGACTATCGGATTACGGGGAATACCTGCTGGAAACGATAGAAAATAATCCGACAATACTTCAACCAGATTCTCGACGAAATGAGGTTATCTCATTCATAAAAGGTGGCTTACAAGATCTATCGATCAGCCGCGAAAAGAAATCGGTCTCGTGGGGTGTTCCCGTCCCGGACGACGATAACCACGTTATGTATGTCTGGCTTGATGCATTGTCGAACTACATAACGGCACTTGGATACGGAAACGAGCGTGCCGGTGCGGCCGGGTTTGATAAGTTCTGGGGAAACGCAATGCACTTGGTCGGCAAAGACATTCTTCGTTTCCACACCATTTATTGGTTTTCATTTTTACATGCCGCGGTTTTGCCGTTGCCTAAAACGGTCTATGCTCACGGGATGTGGCTCGACTCCGACGGCCGAAAAATGGGGAAAACACTGGGCAATATCATAGAAGTTGATGTACTACATAAACATTTTCAGACCGATGCATTGCGTTATTTTGTGCTACGGGACATGGTCTTTGGCCAGGATGGGAAATTCGGATACGAAAATCTGATCGAGCGTTCGAATGCTGATTTAGCAAGCGGATTGGGAAATCTTCTCAGCCGAACGATCTCGATGATCCACAAGTATCGCCATGGGCGTATTCCGGATGGAAAGATAGCCGAGGAAAATTATATTCATGCTCGTCGTGCCGGACTCGATCCGGACGGCGGCGAGATCGTCTCTGTTTTGGAACACGCTAGAGACGAATTTATTCGGCGGTTCGACAATTACGCGTTCAGCCAGGCACTTGAGACGGTATGGACGGTTATCGCACGGATAGACAAGACGATCTCGGATTCGAAGCCCTGGGAGTTGATCAAGGACGAAAAGCAAACGGATACACTAAACGCAGTGCTATATCGAGCATCGGAAACGTTGCGATGGTTAGCGGTTTTGCTGACACCTGTTATGCCTGAAGCTTCCCAAAAGATCTATTCTCAGCTTGGTTGTTCGGGATCGGTTTCTGAGGTCGATCCGGCAAGTTTGAAATGGGGCGGTCTGGCACCGCTTACGATGGTGGGCAAAAGCGAAGGGATATTTCCGAGAATTGATAAAAATAAAGTTATGAATGAGATAAGAAGCAGTGGCCAGGAGCCGGTGGTCAGTGGCCAGAACGAGGTTATAGAGGTAAAAGAGAACGTCGGGGAGACGAAAGGATCGAGCCAATCAGTTTCCGCTGACGACGGACCAGCGACTACTGACAACTTTATTACGATCGACGATTTCCTGAAAGTTGATCTTCGTGTCGGCGAAATAAAAGTTGCCGAACGCGTTCCAAATGCTGATAAACTTTTAAGGCTTGAGGTCGATCTCGGCGAGGAAAAGCCTAGGCAATTACTGGCCGGGCTTGCCGAGTATTACGAACCCGAGAAACTCATCGGCCGCCGAGTCGTAGTCGTTGCGAATTTAAAACCCCGCAAAATGCGCGGCCTCGAATCTCAGGGAATGATCTGCGCCGCATCGCTCGAAGACGGCACCGGCGAAAAACCCGCACTTGCGACGTTTATTGAAAATGTAGACATCGGAGCAAGGTTGAAATAGAGATATGAAAGGTTATTATTTTTGTTTTTGTTTGGTGCTCGTGCTGGGCTTATCTAGCATTTCCAACGGCCAACGTCTGCCTTCGCCGCCAAACCCTGCTCCACCTAGATCGGTCTCAGTGGATATAGTTGAGCTTTTTGGCGAACTGAAGGATAGAACGTATTTGAACCGTTTCTTTGGATTCAAATTAAATATTCCTGACGAGCTGACTATCTTGGATCGAACCGAAATTAAGTTGTATAACGACGCTGGGGCGGACATGATCAAGGCTCATGACGAAAGCGGTACGGCGAAACTTGATGATGCGGTCCGGCGATCGATCAATATTTTAGTCATCACAAAACTCCCTCCCGGCACGGTTGGCAATTCCGCGATCGAATTCGTTACAGCTAAGCAAATGGCGGGTGTCACGTCAAAAATGGTCCTTGCAGAAACTGTGTCTGTAATGACGGGCACGGGGACATTTAGAAAAAGGGGCTCTTTGCCTACTTCTAAATTCGGCGGTATTCCATTCGAAGGCGTTGATATGGAAAGTAGCGCCTTTGGCGTTCCTCTTCGTCACCGAACCTATGTCACGGTAATCAAGAATTATGCATTGGTCATTACATTGACATTGCAGAAAGATACTCCCCCGGACGAATTCGAAAAATTGTTGCAAAGCATCGAACAACTGAAATAGTAGAGCACTAAGAATGCTGATCGATTCCCATTGCCATATTGACGGCGAGGCGTTTGATGCGGATCGGGACGAGGTCGTCCAGCGGGCGAGAGATGCCGGCGTTGTGGCGATGTTGAACGTTGGAACTGGCGATCCGAAGACCGATGATTTTCGAAAGGCGGTCGCCGTTGCTGAAAAGTATGAAAGCGTTTTTGCCAGCGTCGGTGTTCATCCGCATGATGCGAAGCTGTACGACGATAATGCAGAGCAGCATCTCATCGATCTGGTAAAGTCATCAAACAAAGTCATCGCCTGGGGCGAAATTGGGCTCGATTATTATTACGACCATAGTCCGCGGGATGTACAAAGAGAGGTATTTAGACGGCAGATAAATACCGCAAAAGAACTGAGCCTTCCGGTGATAATCCACAGCCGCGACGCCAACGAAGACACAGTCGAGATCCTTACCGAGGCCTTTTCCGGAATAAATGAAAACTCAGAACTGAAAACTGCAAACTGGAATTCTGAGACTGAAGACGCTAGTTTTGAGAGCAGCCGCCAGCTGTCGGCCGCCAGCTATCAGCGAAAGCAAGGAATAATGCATTGTTTTGGCGGGACGCCCGAAATGGCGGAAGCATTGATGAAGATCGGATTTCTGATCTCGTTCGCTGGCAATGTGACGTTTAAAAAGGCAGAAAACTTGCGGGATTCGGCTCGAGTGGTGCCGCTTGGTAGGTTGTTGATAGAGACAGATTGCCCTTTCCTGACACCGATCCCGTTTCGCGGTAAGCGAAATGAGCCCAGCTATGTTGCCCACACTGCTGCGTATCTTGCAGATCTATACGGCGTGCCTCTCGAGACTCTCGCCGATCAGACAACCGCAAACTTCCTGAAATTCTTCGATCTGTCCCTATAACGAGTCGCGTTGCGGGTATGAAACATATTGCCGTGTGTGCGATTATGTGGTAGACTATCAGTTAATCTGGTCAATGAGGCGCCAGCGGTCTTTGATAATTTAGTCCTTAAACCGATCCCGATTTCATGAGGTTTTGAGTCCGACTTGTTCCATGTGAGACGCGAATAACGTTGTTGCAAATAAAAGACTTACGGGATTTCACGTTTTTTGGAAAAATTAGCGAAAAATCACCGGCCGGAACTTACTTAAAGCTAATGATATCAGTAGGTTCCGGCGTTCCGGTAAGGGGTGGAACAGGGGTGGAACAGGGGTGGAACGCCCCCGGAACGCATGCGGAACGTGAAACGCGGTTTTGGAGGCTATTTTATGTCTGCAAGCACATACTTTAGAACAACAGCAAAAATCCAAACGCGGACATTATTGCCGAGCCAATGATCAGCGAAAGGAAAGCGAGTTTCCATCCGGTCCAAATGCGTTTGTTGCAGAACGGACAAAATACGTCGAACTGCTTTACGCGGATCTCGCATCTGCTGCATACGTTCGAACGACGACGAGATTGCAACCTCGGCGGCCTCATGATGTGCTGTTCCTGTGCTATCATTTCGTTAAAATATGGCTAAAGAAAATTCATTCGACATCGTATCCAAGACAGATTACGCAGAGGTTACCAACGCCTTAAATCAAACTTCCAAAGAGATCTCTCAGCGGTTTGATTTCAAGGGAAGCAAGGCCGCCGCAGAATTGAATGGCAAGGATCTATTGCTTACAGCAGAAGACGAGACGAAGCTCAGAAATATGAATGACATACTTCAGAGCAAGCTAGTTAAACGCGGCATTTCGCTCAAAGCGCTCGATTATCAAAAGATCGAACCGGCGGCCGGTGGAACCGTACGTCAGGCTGTAACGATCCAACAGGGAATTCCGACCGATAAGGCGAAGGAAGTCGTTAAATTCATCAAAGACGGTAAGTATAAGGTGCAGGCTTCCATTCAAGGCGAGACCGTCCGAGTATCGAGCAAAGACCGTGACACCCTGCAGGAAGTCATCGCGGCCCTGAAAGCCAAGGACTTTGGCATTGATATGCAGTTTGATAACTACCGAAGCAATTAGTCTATGCAGAAATTCGCGGCCGCGACAAAAGAATTATTACCCGAAGCGACCGCTCGACGGATCTTCGGCTTGATCAAGTCCGAACTCAAGCTTGTGGAGGAAGAATTCGAGCGGCAGGCGGCTTCGAATGTACAGGTCATCAATTTTCTTGGCGATTATTTACGGGCATCGGGCGGGAAACGTGTGCGGCCTGCTTTATTGATACTTTCGGCATATGCGGTTGGGGGACGCGGTTCGGATGAAAGTGTTATCCGGCTAGCGACCGTTATGGAGATGCTGCATACGGCGACGCTTGTTCACGACGACATAATAGACAATTCTGATCTTCGTCGAAATCGGCCCTCGATCAATGCACGCTTTGGAAATCACGCAGCAGTCTTGATGGGCGATTGGTTATATATGTCGGCGTTCGAAACGTCGCTGCGTGAGCGTTCTTTGTCTATCCTCGATATTCTGACGAGGCTAACTCGAAAGATGACTGAGGGCGAGATAATTCAGCTAACCACCATCGGAAATTCAGAGATAACTCGTGACGAGTATTTTGACATTCTCCGCCGAAAGACCGCATTTTTGATGTCGGGTTGCTGCGAGATCGGCGCGATCATCGCTGGTGCCGAACCAAAACAACAGGCCGCAATGCGCGAATACGGAATGAACCTTGGCATCGCGTTCCAATTGGCTGACGACCTATTGGATATAACGGCGGATTCACATTCGATCGGAAAAACCGCCGGCGCTGACCTATTGGAAGGCAAATTCACACTTCCGATGATAATGCTCTGCGAAAGCGAGCCTAATTGTCGGCCATTGCTTGAATCCATTATGGAATCAGGCGATTATCTGCCGGAACAGAGGGACGAACTTATTTCGCGTCTTGCGGCCAATAATATTATTGAAAAGACAAGGGGCCTAGCCGAGGAGTACGCGGTGGCCGCAAGAAAAAATCTTGAAAATTTCGCGAAAAGCGAGTATCTTCAAGCATTAGATGAGATTCCCGGATATGTCATCAACAGAGGGAATTAGCTAAAGCCGATCAAATAGTTCTATCCGCACTAAGCTGCCGCGTCAAAATGCTTGATCCAAATCTGATCACAACTCTCGAAAAGACCCTTCAGGAGACCCGGAAGGCTCAGAGCCGATTGATATCGCGATTGCGTGAGGTCGAGCAGGAAGGCGAAAGGCTTCGGGAAGAGATACAGGCTCTGGAAAATGGAGCTCGGCAGACTGAATCTGCGATCGATGGTTTGATAGTTGCAATGCGGTCCTCAAGCCGCTCAATGGCCCCCGACATGGCTTCGATCAATCGGCCTGATACCGAGAGCAATTCTCAGGTTCGTGTTTCTGACACTGTAACGTCATTTAACGAGCCGTCAAATTCCGGGAACGTAGCTTACTTTGACGCAGGCCGTTCTGTACCACCGCGTTCCCATCACATCGAGGCGGTCAGCCAACGGTTTGCCGATAGGACGATAACACAAGCCTGTACATTGTTGATACGAGAAGCCGGACAGCCGATCCATGTGAACGAACTCTATAATTTGTTGGTCGCCGGTGGCATGGAATTTCGCGGGAACAACCCGACGATCTCGATCGCCGTTTCACTTAACCGAAACCGGCGGTTTGTAAAGGTCGATCCGGGTACATTCGACCTTGCGATACGCGACGTTTCACGAAAGGCTTCATAGTTTTTTGACGGGGCCTTTTGCTTAGACATTTGCAGAGTTTAGGTATATACTTCGCTTTTTCGTGCCTCGAATCTTAGGACATACCCGTTAGTCGGTTTCTCCGAAATTATATGAATCTAAAGGGCCTCGTCATCGCTCTATTTATTGGGATAGTTGTATTTTCTGCAAATGTTTTTGCAGTGAAGAATTATCGCGTCCGATCGAATATTAACCCAGGCTGTGCTACCTCCTCGCTCCTGAAGTACGCAGACATTCATGCAGATGGAAACCTTGCGGTCGTCGGAAGCTATAACTGCCGCGGTGTTTTCATTTTCGATATCTCAAATCCTGACGCGCCCGTTCTTCGTTCATGGTATAACCCGGGCGCGAATCTTCAGTTCCTTGAGGCGATCGTAATTGGGAACCGAGGATATTTTGGAACAGGGAATACAGGTGGGGTTCATATCGTTGACCTAACGAATCCGGCGAGTCCGCAACTCCTCGGGATCGTGAACGCCGCGAACGGCGGCGGCTGGCCTACTATCCACGAGATGATGGTATTCGATCAGGGCGGCAAACGGTATCTTCTCGAAAATTCGAACACGACAAGCAACAGGCAATTAAGGATCATTGACGTGACTAACCCTGCCGCAGCCGTATTTAAGTGGGGTTTTAATCACAGCGACAGCGGGTGGGTGCATGCAATGCACATTCGCGGAAACAAGCTCTATCTTTCAGGATTTTCGAGCAGCACGCGGATCGACATAATGGATATTTCGAATCTCGCGACCCAAGCTCCGACATTGCTCGGTTCAGTCGCCGTCGGGTTGAACGCGAACCATAGTACCTGGACGAGCGAAGATGGTAATTATTTGTACAGCGCACGCGAGATAAGCAATAGCGAAGCAACCAATCCGGGAGATATCAGAGTTTATGATGTTTCGATCCCGTCCAGTGCTCAATTAGTGAACCGGATCACAATGAGTGACCTGGGCATTGTCGGCGTTACGCCTCACAATCCCGTAGTGATGGGCAACAAGCTCTACGTCGCCTGGTATCAAGCCGGGACGCAGGTTTTTGACATATCAACACCTGCGAGTCCTGTTCGGATCGGACAATACGACACATGGCCTGCTGACTTTACAGAAAGCGATCTTCAGGAAGTGCTGGATTCCAACAGAAAGTTTGACCCGGACGATATCGTCTGCGGCGTTAACACATTAACCGGCCAGCAGATCACTGGTTATAACGGCAACTGGGCGGTTTATCCGTTCCTCGGCGAAGACAAGGTGCTTCTCGGCGATCTCACTACTGGTCTTTACGTAATCGATGTAACCAAGCCAAACCTTGTCTCGGATTTTGACGGCGACAAAAAGACCGATCTTTCAGTTTGGTCGTCAACGTCCGGCAACTGGACCATCGAGCGTAGTTCTAACGGAACTACCGAAACGGTTTTGTGGGGCGATGCCGGTGATATTCCTGTCGCGGCCGATTATGATGGCGACGGCAAGACCGACCACGCGATCTTCCGCCCGAGCACCGGCACATGGTGGTTCATAATGAGTTCGAACGGTTCACGCCCGGCGGTTCAGTTCGGCTCCGCAGGCGATATTCCTGTGGCCGGCGATTTTGATGGCGACGACAGGGCCGATATCGCTGTGTTCAGGCCTTCAACAGGTGTCTGGTATATAAACAAGTCGAGCGGCGGTGTTTCGATAATCCAGTGGGGATTGACGGGCGACAAACCATTGTCGATCGATCATGACGGTGACGGAAAGTCTGATATCTCCGTATGGCGTCCGTCCGAAGGTGTTTGGTACATTTTGCAGAGTTCCAACGGCGGATTTCAAATTCACCCGTTCGGTCTGCCCGGCGACCGTCCGATCAGTACAGACTTCAATGGCGATGGCAGATCGGAACTTACGATCTTCCGTCCTTCAGAGGGCATCTGGTACGTTTACGATGCACTCACGCAGGTTTTCTATGGATTCAGCTTTGGCATTGAGACCGACGTAATGGTCCCGGCCGATTATGATGGCGACCAAAAGACGGATATAGCCGTTTACCGGCCGCAGACCGGGGAATGGTACATCATCAGGAGCAGTGACAGTTCGTTGGTTATCCGCAATTTTGGCGGTGTGGATGATGTTCCCTCGCCGGGTTCATTCCAAGCCAAATAGACAAGCTAGAAACAAATAAAAGCCCGAAGTCATTCTGCTGGTTTGACTTTGGGCTTTATGTTTCTATCATTGCCGTATGAAACTGCGGCTGACGATAAACAGCGGGACACTGGCGGGCCACGTCTTTGACCTTGATTCCGGATTCATTTCGATCGGCCGCGGCAATAACTGTACGGTAAGGTTCGATCCTGCCGGCGAACGCATCGCCTCAAAACAGCACGCATTCATTGAGGCAAAGCCCGACGGGTTTTACATCACCGACAACAACAGCACGAACGGCACTCTGGTAAATGGCTCGCGCGTAAGTTCGCAAAAGCTGGAGAGCGGTGACACGGTCCAGTTCGGGCGAAATGGTGTTACCAGCGTTGTCAGTATAGAAGGAGAGTCCTTTGAATCCACACCGACCGCTCCCGGAACTTTCCGCGAACAACAGTTAGAAAGCTTTCAGCACATGGCCAGTGCAGCTCCGAGCGGCATCCAGAATTCACTAGTTAATTTTGGGCTTGGGCATATGGATGCTGAGCCGCCGCCGCCGCCGCCCTCGCGTGTGTGGCCTATGGTTCTGGTTATCCTGGCCGCCATAATTCTTATCCCGATCGCCCTCTTCTCGTTCGCGCTGATCTATTTTAGTCTCGGGATAGTTCCGGCATTTATTGCGACGATCATCGCTTTCACTCCGGCATTTATTTATCTTTTTCCGCTGCTTTGGCTAGACCGATTTGATCCGGAGCCGCCGTGGCTGATCGCGATGTGTTTCGTCTGGGGCGGAGCGGTCGCCATCCTTGTGTCGGCGATCGTTAACGATCTTGTCGGTATGGCCGCGTTTATTTCTACCGGCTCTCCGGATCTTGCGATGGTCGCGAGTGCCGTGATCTCTGCACCTCTGATCGAAGAATCAACAAAAGGCATCGCCTTGTTGATCCTGCTGATCGGCCTGCGGCGATATTTCGACGACATGCTCGACGGCATTGTTTTCGCGGGCATCATCGCCCTAGGTTTTGCGACGGTCGAGAACATTCTTTACTACGGCCGCGGCATTGATGAAGCCGTTCAAACCTACGGCGTGACGTCCGACGCGGCTTATAGCTTCCTCGGCCTATTCACGCTTCGCGGAATTCTGTCGCCCTGGGCACACGTCCTGTTCACGGCGATGATCGGCATTGGCTGCGGCCTCGCGCGCGAATCTCATAGCTGGTTCGTGCGGATAGTTGCGCCGATCGTCGGCTGGCTGTTTGCGGTGATACTCCACGCCGTTTGGAACGGGATGGGAATTCTTATCACGATCGCTATCATCGAATTCGGCCTTTCGCCGGTTTGCGAAGCTGTCGGGCTTGGCGAACGAATGATCGCGTACTGCGGCTTTTTCACACTTTACATCCTGTTCGAGATACCGATCTTCCTGGTCTTTCTAGCATTTGCGTTTTGGACGATGCGTCGGCAGAGGCGAATTCTGGACGAAATGCTTGCGATCGACATAGCCCGAGGCCTGCTGACAAGAGAAGATCTGGACCGCACCTGCACTTTCTTCCGCAGCTTGTTCTGGATCTGGGGCGGAATGTTCAAAGGCAAGTTCATGGCCCGGTACTATTACACCCGAGCCGTCTCCAAACTCGGCCTCAGCTACTGGCACATCCAACGCGCCCAAAAAGCCCAAGGCCACACCGCCAGCTTCCAACAAAACCCTTTGCTCCGAGACGACGTCCTCCGCTGGCGCGCAAAGATATAGATCAAATTCACGCAAAAAAGGCGACCGAAGCCGCCCTTTGATTAGAATTAACCAACGAACTACGCCGGGATGGTAGCCGATTCGGTTTCGCCCCAAGCGGAATAGCCGCCCTCGCGAAGCTGCCAGCGCATCATGTAATGCGCGGTCTGTCCGGCGTGTTCGGGGTCGAAATCGATCATGTGCGGGGTTCTCACGTCTAGCGTTTCAAACGTACATTCCTTGTGGTCACCCGGAGGCGGCCCGCCGATCTTAATCCAGATCTCGCAGCCGATGACACCGCGCGGGCGCCTTTTGTTATCGAGCGCACCGGCATCGCGGAAATGTATCGTATGCCGCAGCCTTTCGCTTGTATCGATCTGAGCCTCGGGAATGGTTGCCGTCGAAGGAGCCGCACCCGAACTTTCCGGAATTCCGAGCAGGTCCATGTCGGCCTGGCTTGTTTTGTGGGCTTTTCCTTTTCTACGCGCTTCGCGGATAAACTCTTCTAAAACGCCGCGTGAACTATTCTTCGTTTCGGTCAACGATTGCGCGGTCGCCTGTCCCGCCACGTGCGCGGTCAAGTCGGTATCAAACGTGTCCCTAGCAAGTTCTAAATTTGTCGGATAACTCATATCCAAACCATAATTCGTCGGACTCGTCTCGACCGCTGATAAAACCTGTGTCGCCATCGCCAAAAGCTCTGTGTCAGATGCGCCTGAAATTGAATCTGGCATAAATAAAAACCTCCGATCTGCTTGGGGATTTATCAAATCTCCCGTTCAGCAGTTCGTCTTGCGGGAGCCTTTGACAGTGCAGAGTTTTTGGATTTTGCCACAACTCCAAAGTTCAATGCAAGAGTTTTTTAACTCTGCCGGATCAACTTTTGGGAGCGACGCGCGGCCAAGTTTTCCGAAAGCAGAACCTTCGAGGGCATAAGCAAAACCGTTAAGGGCGACAGCGGAACCGTCAAGGGAGTAAGCGGAACCTTCGAGGGCGTAAGCGGAATCATTTAGGGAGACAGCGGAACCGTCAGGGGCGTAAGCGGAGTCATTTAGGGCGAAGGCGGAACCTTCGAGGGAGTAAGCGGAACCTTCGAAGGCGTAAGCGGAATCATTTAGGGCGAAGAAAAAACGGTTTCGGGTGAAGAAAAAATCATTTTTTCTTGAGAAAAAACCATTTTCTCAAACGCCGATCTCTTCACTTCCGCCCCTAAACCATTAAATCCCTTACATTTACGGGCATTTCAGTCATTTTCGGGAGTTTCGGGGGTTTCGGGGTAAACGGGCGGGAGCCAGTTGCCTTCGTCGTCCATCGGGATGTGGCCTTTTTTGGGTTTGCCGTCGCGTGTGTGCATTGTGACGGGCAGCCCTGGATTATCTTTGTACATTTCTTCGACCCGTTTGCGGTACATTTCGGCGTGTTTCTGCTCGTGCCTCGCGTTCTCTTCGGCCCGCCTCGCCTTGAACCACTCCTCAAGCCGCTTGCTCAAGACCTCCACAGGTTCCTCCGAACGCACGATCACATCCGACATCCAGGACCCGCGCGTGACCTCCTCGATCACCCCCGCACCAAAAAACTCCCGCAACTCGTCGTCCGAGATATTCGAATCAAACCGCACCGACCGCATTTCCATCACTAATAACCATACCAGCAACAAAAACACCCCGCCAGCCGATCCGTCGTCTCGTATGCGGGCGGGTTGGGGTGCACGGCGTGCGTAGCACGTCGAATATCTTTAGCTACGCATGCAGCGAAGCGGAATGTGTAGAAAAGGACGCCGCCCGAACCCCGTGCGTGTATAACACGCGGTCGGCAAGGGAATGCGGCTGCTTGCCGCAACGCAGGGCGGAGAGGCTCGCCTCTCCGACACGCATCTCTAATTTCTTCGGAGGCTGTGCCTCCAAATGCTCGAGGCATAGCCTCGACGGTCTTCTTGGAAGCATCGCCGGAGAGGCAAGCCTCTCCGCGGTGAATTGCGGCAGAGCCGCTTGATCTGTTTGAAGAGCCTTCGGAAAAGTAAACTTTCCCGCACAACATCGCGGCAAGCCGCATAGGCATGCACGTGCGCTCCGCACACTGAAAAAAACGGGGCCCCTGTGAAGCCCCGTGAGTGATCCATTGGATCGAGATCATTGGGAATGGGCGACAAAATCCAATCCGCTCACCTCGTCAACAACGCTAACGACGCGTGTCGGTTCAGCAAACGAATGCCTTCCGCTGAAGACTTCGACGATGTAGGTCTGGCCAGCTAAGACCGCGTCAAATGTGAAATAACCGAAGGTCGCCGTTGTTGCCCGTCGCTGCGTTCCATTAGGCTCGGTGAGCGTAACGACCGCGTTTGATATCCCGTAGCCGTGTGCGGTCAATACCCTTCCGCTGATCGTGACCGTCGCTGCTGTGGGAGCAAGCGCTTCCCACGCCCAGAATCCGCCTCGCAGTTGGAAAGAACCGCTTTGACTTTCTCCACCGGCAAGAGATTGACCGATCGTGCCGCCGATCTGGTAGTTGTTCGCGGCAGATACTGTAGCCCCACCAGAGGCGATCACCGCGTGCCTTAGGTCATACGTCCCGCCTGTCTGCGCCGCGAGATACACGGCGAACAGCAGAAGAACGGAAAGTGCTTTAACTATTGACTTAAACATCTTAATTATCCTTTCGTATTTACTATTGTCTTTAGTCCTTAGGTTTCAGCTTACGGCTCAGGGAACGCCGGAACCAGCCGCGTCACATTGTTGCTGCTGCTATTCGCCACCCAGATATTCGCGCCGTCAAAAGCGATTCCGCCCGGATTGGTCCCGGGGAAAAAACTGCGGAGCCGCACTCCGTCGCTTGCACGCATCTTTGTTACGGCGTTCAGAGTCGTCACCCAAATATTCACCCCGTCAAAGGCGATGCCCTGGGGATTGTTTCCGACGATAAAAGTTCCGAGAGGTAACTCCGGGTCGCTTGGGTTCAGCTTTGTGACGGTGTTGCCGCCGGAGTTCGCCAACCACATATGAGCCCCGTCAAAGGCGAGAGCAGTCGGAGTTGCCCCCGTTACAACACCGTTGATGATAGTCGACCCGTCGCTTGCACGTAAGATCGTCAGTGTGTTGCTGCCGCTATTCGCCACCCAGATCCACATCCCGTCAAAGGCGAGACCCCGCGGGGCGGTTCCAACGGCAAAAGTGCCGAGATTCGCCCCGTCGCTTGCCCGCAGCTTTGTCACGTTGTTGCTCGCCGTATTTGCCACCCAGATATTCGCCCCGTCAAAGGCGATGGCTCGCGGATTGGTTCCAACGGCAAAAGTGCCGAGATTCGCCCCGTCGCTTGCCCGCAGCTTTCTCACGTTGTCGCCGCCGGCATTCGCCACCCAGATATTCGCCCCGTCAAAGGCGACGCCACGCGGAACGCTCCCAACGGCAAAAGTGCCGAGTTCCGCCCCGTCGCTTGCCCGCAGTTTTGAGACGTTGTTGCTAACAGAATTCGCCACCCAGATATTCGCACCGTCAAAGGCGACTGCGACCGGACCGGTCCTGACAGCAAACGTCGCCTGCGGTTTTAGCAGATCCCAACGTAGCGAACCGAGTAGTTTGTAAGCGGTGGTGTTTGGGACGGCTTCGGGTGAGAGCTGCGTCGAAGTGACCGTGCCGGCAGCGATGCTGCCGCCATTTAGGTTAGTCAGGCCCGAACCGTCGCCGTTCCTCTGAAGATAATTAGCCGCCGGAACGCCGCCAAGTTGCGTTGAATTTGTAGAGGTTTCGGCCGTCTCAGAGTTCAAGCTTTTTATTGCGTACGGCGTGCTCGTTATTCGCTGGCGTCCGGTAAGCGTTAAAAATGGATCAGGGCTACCGGCAGGCCGAATCCGTATTTCCAGCCAGCCGTCAGTGATCAGCCGAAAGGTGTCGTCGAAGTCTAGAACAACCGTAAAGATACCCCGCGATACCGGCACGTTTAAGCGAGTTTCCACTCCAAATCCGCCTCCACCGGTCTCGCTGTCCCATAGCCTGAACTGCAGATCATAGTTAGCGGTCGGTGGTAGAGAATTGTCCAACAGCCGTCCCTGATAGGTAAATTCTGTCGATTGCGCCGATATGGCGGCGGAAAGGAAAAGTGCGACGAATACGATGGTTATTGCTTTTTTCATTTATTTCTCCGAAAGGGCCGATGGATCGGTCATTAGGTCTTTGGTTCCTTTGGAACCGTTAACATCCTGTTTGTTTGCCTGGTCCTCTGCGCGATCTATGATCCGGTTTGTTGCAGATGACCTTGTTTTTCATAACTTTGCTCAATGAAACTTTCTTGGTGCTTCTCGGAGTCGGATCATGCTTATCGTCCGGCGGATATGTGTCCCAGTCACCGAATCGATAGATATTGAGCGTGATCGTATCGCCTTTGATCTCTACCGGTTTGGCGAATCGCCTGAAATAGACCTCGCCGCGTTTTGGATCGACGACGGAAAAATACGGATTGCCGGCATTACCATCGGACATTTCGACCAAAAGGGCGATCGCACCGCTGGCGAGTTTCACCTCTTTTACCACATAGATCATGTAGTAATGGGAGAGAACTTCACGTGTCTCGCGGGTCTTTACGTTGTAGATGTGCAGCGTCTGGCCTTCGCCTTCGAAGCCGCCTGAACCGCCATCCGAAGCAAACACGACCTCCTTGCCTTCGCTAATGATCCAGGCGCAACTCGCACGTTCGGTGATCTTCGTTTCGCTCTCGCCAACCGTGATAAAGACATCTCCATACCAGAATCCCTTCACGATCCGGATCGACTTCACGAACTCATCAGAGCTTTGAGAGCCCGAACGTTCGTTGACCTTGATATATTCTTTGTCGCCATCTTCGCAGGCGTTTGCTGCCGTGGTGAAACCGATCAACAAGACTGCCGCGATAAGAAAGATGTTGTACTTAAAAATGTTCATAACTTTTGGGTTTATTTCGAACACGGATATTTGTCGGTGTGAATTGCCGTTCGCTTTCCGTCAATGTTAAGCGAGATCAGGAAATTCGAATCGAAAGCATCTCTCACAGACACGACGTTCAATTCGCCCGAAGCCTTTGGCCCGGTGACGGTCGTTGAGAACGTGATATTTCTGTCGTTGTTTCGGATGCTTACCGTTCCGAGTGTGAAAAGGCTCGGTTCGATCGGTTCGCCGAGCAGGCGTTTCGCGTCGGAGTTCGACCGCAGCGTCTTCATCGCACAGGCGTATTCGTCCGTCGCCTTTACACCGAAGAGAAATGCCGACGCGAGTCCGCCGCCAACCAGAACGATCGTGCCCAAAGGACATAGCACGAGAAGAATTATCACCAGATAGATACCTTTTTTCGAGCGTTTTGGCGTTTGCTGATAGCCGCCGAGTGGTTCGATCATATTTCCCCTCCGACGGCCGGGCCGGTAATTACGGTATTTTGTGTCTCCGGGAGAAATTTAACGTTCACCGTCTTTCCCGGTTGGTAAAGCGGCAAGTGAATTATGGAAACTGTCTGTTCGACCTGTGCCTGAAACGCCGGAGCGGCGGCCGGATTCACTTGCAGATCAAACCGCACGAGCGGATTATCGTTGATCCGCGTTCCGGTGTCGGCTGTCGCGAGAATGCGGGCGGTCGCCGCCGTTCCTGTTTCTTCGATCTTTGCACGGTTTCTAACATCGAAGAT
The DNA here is from genome assembly GCA_041751035.1 of Pyrinomonadaceae bacterium. GTDB lineage: Bacteria > Acidobacteriota > Blastocatellia > Pyrinomonadales > Pyrinomonadaceae > OLB17. The sequence goes on from JBGSYH010000002.1 coordinate 32,380, forward strand.
CAAAGGCACGAGAATACTGCCGAAGATCAGGGCGATGCCGATAGCGGGAACGATAAACGTGACGAAGATTCCGGCCGCACCGACAACGATAACTTCCGTTTCCGACATCTGTTCGAGCGGATAGACCGCCTCAAGGCCGAAGAACAACATCGGCCCGCCAAAAAATCCGCCGAATGTGAAAAGGAATCCTGCGATCATTGTCAATCTCGAAGCTTGTATCTTCATTGCCAACAGATTGCGGCAATTCACGTCAAAAAATCCTTTGGTTTCCGTTAAGAAACTGTTAGGACGGCGTTAGTTTTCTGATACAATGCCCCCAATGGCCCGAACAATATTCGAATTTAACGGGTATTTGCTTGACTCAGGCGAACAACGCTTTCAGAAGGACGGAATCGACATACAGCTTCCGCCGAGGGTGTTTGCAGTACTTGAAGCCTTGGTTGAAAATCAAGGCCAGCTGATTTCTAACGACGACATATTGCAGACAGTTTGGAAGGAGACCTTTGTCGAGGAAGGGAACATTCGTTACTGCGTGCATTCGCTGAGGAAGATCCTCGGCGACGGTTTCATTGAAACCGTTCCCAAGCGCGGCTATCGGTTCATTGCCGAGGTAAATGCCTACTCGCCCGACGAATTCATCCGCAAATATGCTGCAGTTCCGGCCGAGAAGGTGGAAACAAAGGATCCATCTCCCATAAATTACGGCAGCAAAAGGCGGATCGCATTCGGGGCAGTCTTTGCTCTCGGTATTCTTTTGCTCTATCTGCAGGTTCAGACAGGCGGTGAAAATTTCGTCAGTTCGCAGACTTCGCATTTTTTGCAGCACGAGCGGATCACCGCATCTGGACGCGCATATTTTGTTGGCCTGTCGCTCGACGATCAACACGCGGCATATGTCGTACACACAGAAGAAAACAAATACAGTCTTGTTCTACACAATCTCCCATCAGGCAGCGAGACAACGATAATCGCCCCGCAGGATCTTCAGATCTTCAGTGTCCAATTTTCGCCTGACGGAAAGTATATTTATTACAGCGCTCATAACACCCAAAAGCGCGCGGCCGTTTTTCGCATCCCGCTTTATGGAGGTTCGCCCCAGCGGATCACCGACGAACTGGCACATTGCTTTTCGATCTCACCCGATGGCGAATGGTTGGCGTTTTACCGGCGAGTCCCGGAAGCTGGAACTCATGAGCTAAAAGTTTGTCGTTCCGCGGATTGCGGCGAACTCCGAACCGTAACTACTCGCGGTAATGGCTCAGGCTTTGCTATCTGGGGCGCGTCGCCATCGTGGTCATCTGATGGGAACAAGCTCCTGTCCGCTGGGTTTACGAAAGATCCGAATGGTGAGCGGGCGCAACATCATTTGATAGAAACCGACGTCTTTACCGGCGAATCTGCAACGATCGCTGGTCCCGAATGGAATAGCGTTCATCAAGCTTATTGGTCGAAGGACGGAAGGGAGATCTTAGTTTTGGTCCGCGAAGCTGCCGGCGATCCGGTCCAGATCTGGCGACTCAATTATCCCTCGGGTGCGGCTGAGCGAATTACTAACGACGTTACAGACTATCGAGAATTTCGACCCTCGTCGGACTTTAGTTTCTTGGTCGCTTCTACGTGGTCAAGATCGGAGAATCTTTTCCTTGTACCGGTCAGTGATCCAAATTCGGCACGGCAGTTAACATTTGACGTCGCCGGTTCGAACGGAGCCTGGGGAATAAAGTGGACACCCGACGGAAAGCAGCTTGTCCACACACGGGCGGATGGTTATCAGACCGGCAATCTTTGGCGATTGGATCTGGAGACGCTTGAAAGTTTCCAGCTTACTTTTGATAAAGGAGTTCTTCCGCTTTCTATCGACGTTAACCCCGACGGCGATTTTGCCGTGTTCAGCTCGAACAGGACGGGAAACCGTCATATCTGGCAAGTCGATCTTGACGGAAAGAACCTCCGCCAAATGAGTCCCGGCGAAGGAGCTTTACATCCGGAGATCTCGCCGGACGGCAAATGGCTTTATTTTGGGGCAAAGGGATTATGGAAAATGCCGATCGAGGGCGGGGAAGCCATTCAAGTTATGGAGGAAGGGACGGCTAATCACCGAATTTCTCCTACCGACCCGACAAGATTTGTAGGGAATTATTACGATCGGACCGCGAAGGACCAACCTTACAAACTAGGTCTGTTCACTGAAAACGATACCTCAAACGTTAAAGATCTGAACCTTCCCGGACGGATCTTCGAATGGAAGCCCGACGGAAGCGGCGTTTACTACATCGATAGCAGCGGGGAGAGTTTCGGCAATATTTGGTTCCTGTCGCTGAAAGACATGAAACCAGTTCAGGTAACGAACTTCGCCGATCAGGTGATCTCCAACTTTAGCCTTTCACCCGATGGCCGAACCATCGCTGCCTCAAGAGGTGCCGCGATCGGCAATATCGTAAAGATTAAGATACGAAAGTAAACACGATACTCCCGAGCCACCACGACCAAGTACCATCTAAAAATTTGCACAAAAAGCCTGGATTAACAGGCATTATTGAGGAACGGCGGACGACCTTCGACAACTGACCGCTCGCCGCTGTTCGCTTTTGTGCAAATTCGTTTCCCAAGATCTAAAAATTGGATCGTTTTTGCCTTAAATCGTCAGGAATTCCGGACGAATTCACGACAATTCGTGACGAAAACACGACAATTCCACTCGGCTACACGACAATTCGCGACGAAAACACGACAATTCCTCCCGGCTACAAGTCAATTCGTGACGAAAACACGACAAATCCACTCGGCAACACGACAATTCGTGACGAAAACACGACAATTCCTCTCGGCTACAAGTCAATTCGAGACGAAAACACGACAATTCCACTCGGCTACACGACAAATCGTGACGAAAACACGACGATTTATGACGAATACACGGCAATTAGAGCCCGTTGCGGCACCCGAAGACGCAAAAAAGGCCCGTGTTTACAGGCCTTTGGTGAAACTTTAGAAGATATGGGGCAAAATTCCCCAATATTTAACGCTTGGTGATGTAGTTAAGAGCCATGGAGGCGATGTCGTCCATCGCGGAGCCATCGCGGTCGCGGTCGAGCATTGAATTAGCCATGTCCATCATCGCATTTCCCGACGATTGCGGAGCCGCCGCGGCCTGGCCGCCGCCTAAAAGCCCGCCGAGCAGTCCGCCGAGACCGTCCGCACCGACATTTTGCTGCTGTTTTTGCTGGCCAAGGTAGTTCATCACGATCGGAGCGAGCATAAGCAGTATCTGTGCGACCTGTCCGGTGTTCAAACCGCTGTTTTGGCTGACCTGTTCAACGACCGGCGCCTGATTTGTCCCCAAAATGTGCCCCAAAATACCGCCGGCATCAAGCTGTTTCGGCGTCGGGTCCGGCGATTGAAGGTTGCCGAAGATAAGCGAACCCAATCCGCCGAGATTTCCCAGCAAACTGCCGTCGTGATCACGCGTGAGTGCACTATCAAGGCTCTGGGCACCTTGCGGAGTCGCGGCGTTGTTCGCCAAACCGCCGATTATCGCAGGTAAAGCCATCTGGATCGCCGAATTTACCAGCGAAGTGTCCGCTCCGACGGTCTGACTGATCTCGCTAACGGCCGTTTCGCCCTGCGATTGGCCCAAAAGGTCTTGAAGTGAAAGCATAATGATCCTCCGTGATTTGGAAATGATTAGAAACGTGTAGGAAGATACTAGCAGACTTCGCTAACTCACGGAAAAGTTTTTCTACATACGTGCCCGATTTGAAACAAGCTGCCAGAAATTGTTTGATCTTGCTCGCCGTCGCGTCCGGAATTATGTTCGGCTGCGGCGAAAGCGAACCCGTTTATCAGTTTTCGGGTGTTTTTACTTATTACAATCTCGACGACAAGCTCGCTGAACCGTTCGGCATCGACGTCCACGACGGACATGTCTATTATTCGGACGGCCACGCGGGCGAGATCGTTGTTATCCAACCTGGCGACGGTGTGGCCGATAGGATTACAGGTTTTGACACGCCTTCTGGAATCGTCGTGAGAAACGACGGAGCGGTCCTTGTAGCGGATACAGGGGCAAATACAATAAGGATGATCGCCGATGATCGTCGCTTGTTCTTTGATTTTGCCGGAAAGAACAACGAGCGTGGCTTTGCTAATGGCGATTCGCGCTCTGCACGATTCAACGGTCCTACCGGATTGGCTCTTGCCGATGACGGACGGCTGTTTGTCGCAGATACATATAATGACCGGATCCGTGTGATAGAAAACGGCAAAGTGCGGACGCTCGCGGGCGGTGCCAAAGGCTTTGCCGACGGCAGCGGATCAGCCGCGATGTTCGACACACCGCTCGGCATCGCGGTTTGGCAGGGCGATAAGCTGCTGGTTGCGGATTCGGGCAACCGGCGAATTCGCGTCGTCGAATCGGACGGAACGGTTTGGACGCTTGCGGGCAACGGTGGGGGCGAACTTCGCGACGGCTTTCCGGCATTTGCGTCGATGGTCTCGCCGACTGCTGTCGCGGTAGATGAACGCGGTGTGATCTTTATTGCGGACGGCAACGCGATCAGAGCCATCGGCCTTCGCGCGATACCTTTTCTCGAAACTATTGCAGGCGGACGTCGTGGTTCGGCGGACGGCACGCCGAATCTAGCACGATTCAATCGGCCGTCAGGTCTCGCGTTTCTCGGAACAACGCTTCTGATCGCGGACAGTGATAATGGAGTGATCCGCTCGCTGCACGGCCTAAAGCCGGGAACCGCAACTTCGGGAATAGAAACGCCTGAATCAAGACCGTTTACTGCCGCGGAATTTCGCGATCAAGCAGAAGGCCGTTGGCCATATGACCCGCCCAACAAAGTTCGCGAGATCGCCGGCACGCTCGGCGAGATCCGCGGTGAGATCAAGGATCAGAATTCCCAGGCGTGGTTTCACAACGGCCTAGACATTCCCGGAGCCTTCGGAGAAACCGCTACTTTCATTCGTGATGAGAAGGTCTTAGACCCGAACGCCGTTTCAAACTTCGGCACGCTCCGCGAACTGCTTCGTATGCCGACGATCGGCTATGTGCATATAAATCTTGGCCGCGACACATCGAACAATATATACACCGATCCGCGATTTCAGTTTTTTAGTGATAGCCAAGGGAAGTTAGCCGGAGTCCGGATCGCACGCGGCGAAAGATTCAAAGCTGGCGAAAAGATCGGGACGTTGAATGCAATGAACCACGTCCATCTGATCGCCGGCCGGCCCGGTGCGGAGCTGAATGCGTTGGACGCGTTGATCTTGCCCGGAGTGTCGGACAGCATCGCACCGGTTATCGAGGACGTCGCGTTATACGACCAGAATTGGACGCCGCTCGAAACAAAAGATTCGGTCGGACGTATCACTGTAAGCGGCAGGTCCCGAATAGTAGTTCGAGCATACGATAGAAAAGACGGCAATGCCGAACGACGACGGCTCGCACCCTATAAGATCGGATATGCGTTCGGAAAGGAAGGACAGCTTCCGAATAGGCCTGAAGCGTGGTCGATCTCCTTTGAAAAGATGCCGCAGCACGATGCAGTGAATTTTGCTTACGCAGTTGGAAGCCGTTCTGGAGCAACTGGAGTAACATTATTCAACTACATTGCAACGAATAGGGTAGGTGGAAATACGGTTTCTGAGGGGTTTCTCGATGTTTCTGGAAATGATGCTGGTTCGTACGTTCTAAGAGCTTTCGCGGCAGACAAGTTTGGCAACATCACGTCTAAGGATATTCAGATAGAGGTTATTAAATGAAGAAAGTAATTATTTGGGTGATCATCGCAGCTTTTGTTCTTTCGGGCCTCACCGCGGCCGTGTTTTCACATCCGGTGGCCGATCCTAATTCGAAAGCGGTTAGAATTGCACCGCCTCCGCCAAAATTCACGGATGTTGAAAGGCAGGCCGAACTTGCGCGACGCCGGGCGGCAGTTGCGGCAAAGATGGAGGATAAGAGCATGCTGGTCCTGTTCTCCGCAACGCCGAAGATCTACTCAAATTCAGTGGACTTCATGTTTCGTCAGGAGAACAACTTTGTTTACCTGACGGGCCTTAAGCAAAAGGCCGCGACCTTTGTGATGACCAAGGAAAACGGTGTCGTAAAGGAATATCTTTTCTTGCCCGTGCGAAATCCCGTTACGGAAACATGGGATGGGAAGATGTATTCCAATGAGGAAGCTAAACAGATCTCGGGGCTCTCGACCATAATCGCATTGCCCGAGAGAACTCAATTTCGCGCTGCAATGAAAGAAGGCAAGGAATTTGCAAGTAGCAACAACGCCGACATCCGGATCGCCGCTCCGTCAAAGGTTTATATGTTGCTTCCGAACGGGCCAAGCGATACCAACGGCAGCCGTGAGTTTTCGTTGGAAACGCAGTTGGTTAATGCATATTTCAGCGAGCCCGTCATGGTAGCGAATGCTCGTCCTATATTCGCACAGTTAAGGCTGGTGAAATCGCCGTATGAACTAAAGATACTACAGCATTCAGTGGATATTTCTATGGAAGCTCACATGCGTTCGCAGGCAATGGCTCATGCAGCTAAATGGGAGTATGAGGTCCAGGCTGAAGTTGAATACACTTTCCGTCGCCGCGGAGCCGATTACTGGGGTTACCCTTCGATCGTCGGCTGCGGCCCGAATGCTACAACGCTTCATTATCAGATCCCGGCAGATCCGGTTCGCCTTGGCGATCTTATGTTGATGGATGTCGGTGCCGAATATCAGCATTACACGGCAGATATCACTCGAACCTTTCCGGTCAACGGCAAATTCACAAAGGAACAAGCCGAAATATACAAGATTGTTTACGACGCCCAGGAAGCCGTCGCAAAAATGACAAAGCCCGGAGTTAGGTTTTCGGCGTTGCAATTGGAGGCTGGTCGGGTGATCGAAGACGGTTTGTTTAAGTTGGGTCTGATCACCGCAAAGGACGGTCAACAATATCGCACTTGGTATATGCACGGACTCGGCCATTGGGTCGGAATGAATGTTCATGACGTAGGCGATTACGGAACGCCACTCGCACCTGGCATGGTCTTCACTAATGAGCCGGGGATCTATCTTCGACCTGACACTTTGGAGTGGATGGCATCGAATCCCGAGAACAAGGACTTCATTGAAAAAGTTGGTCCAGTGTTCGAGAGATATAAGGGCATTGGCGTTCGAATCGAAGATATGATGCTCGTCACGACGAATGGCGTTGAATGGATGTCTAAAGATCTACCCAGAACTGTCTCAGGTGTTGAATCTTTCATCGCCACCGCTCGCGGAAAGAAATAAGTTCGAGTTGTTCGAAGGTAAATTCATTCTTAGCCGTCGGATATGAAATAATTCGGCGGTCTTTTGGTTGGCGGGTTAATATTAGATGTGGTCTATGTTGTAACCTGCAAAGATTCGATCGATCAATATGAAACGATAACTGTCGTCTAGGCAGATACCGTGGCTATACTTTTTATCGTTTCTCTTCATCTGCTCAGTATTTCCACGATAGTACTGCTGCTTCAACATTTAACTTAAATAAGCTCGCACTTCACTTGACAAAGGCAGGGTCGATGTAGAGAATACATATTTGCCTCTGGAGATAATTTCTCGGCACGAATAGAGAAAGT
>JBGSYH010000003.1:0-20735 GCA_041751035.1 Pyrinomonadaceae bacterium
GTTTGGAAAAGCAATCCAGTCACCTGTCTAAAAGGACAATCGATAAAAAACAGGTACGTCAAAATGAGGCTTGCAATTACTATGAAATGTTTCCTTCATATCAATTTAAGCTTGAAATCACAAACATTATGCAATTCAAAAGCACACGTTGGATAATTTTATTGACCGTAACCTTCTTAGGTCTTTCGCAAATAGCCTTTAGCCAAACTGCCGGAACCATTCGCGGGACAATCGTAAGTGACATTAATAGTGCACCCGTTGCCGGAGTTTCGGTGCAGATCACTCAGCTTCGGCGCTCCGTCGAAACTGGTGAAAACGGCGTTTTCGAGTTTACCGGAATACCCGATGGGAATTATACGGTCATTACGCATATCGAAGGCTTTTCCGATAAGGCCCAGTCGGTCCGCGTATCAGGAGGTTCGGCAACCGTCGATTTTAGAATTAGCCTGGCCGCCTTGACGGAAGAGGTGACGGTTACTGCGACGGGTTCGGAAGAATCGATCTTTGAGGCATTTCAGTCGGTGACCGCTGTCGGGACGACTAAGATCCGCGAGCAGGCGAACACGTCTATCGGTGAAGTTCTCGAACGAGAAGCCGGTGTCGGAAAACGTTCTTTCGGTCCAGGCACGTCGCGTCCGACGATTCGCGGGTTCGAAAGCGATCGTGTCTTGGTTTTGCAGGACGGGATCCGCAACGGATCACTCGGGTCTCAATCTGGCGATCATGGTGAGCCTGTCGATGCATTGAACCTAGAAAGGCTGGAAGTGATCAAGGGCCCGGCCACGCTTCTTTATGGCTCCAACGCTGTCGGCGGCGTAGTTAATGCCGTCACCGGCGACGAAGATGACGCCCATCCGGGTATTCGAGGCGCCTTTTCCGGACTAGGTGCAACAAACAATCGGCAGGGCGGGGTTTCCGGGAATATCGAGTACGGTTACAAGAAGTTCTTGGTTAATGGGGCAGCGAGTTTCCTGCGCGAAGGCGACTTTCGCACACCGCTTGGCGAGATACCGAATTCGGCATCTCGTGCTCAATCCGGTAATTTCGGCATGGGTTATTTCTCCGATAAGTATTTTATTCACGGAAGCTTCAGTTTAGATCGCAGGCGATACGGAGTTCCATACGCCCCGCTTTTTGAAGAAGGCGCGTTTTTGACCGGTGATTGTGATGAAGAGCCGGAAGTAGGGAAGGGCGAACCCTGCCAGTACGACATTTTCGCTATCCGTGATCAATTTTCCAACAGCTTGCCGGAAGTGCCGGACGAGGCGATCGACCTTAAAATGAGACGAAATAACTACCGATTTCGAGGTGGTTTCCGTGATGTAAAGGGTCCGATAGCTCAGGGAAATTTCTTCATCGATTTTTCGGATTATCAGCACGAAGAAATTGAGACCGCAGACGGAATCGACGAGGTCGCGACAACTTTTACTAATGATGTGTTTTCATATCGGGCGGCTTTTCAGCAGGCAAAATACAAGAACCTTACCGGACGTTTCGGGTTTGAAGGTTTTCGCAGAAGTTATTTGACAGAGGGAGCGGAGAGCTTGGTGCAAGGCAGGGTTCGCCAAGACAACGTTGCGGTATTCGGACTGCAGGAAATAAGTTTTGACCGTGTTGCTCTGCAATTCGGAGGACGTATCGAAAGTAACCGTTACCGTCCGGTCGATCCGATAAATCCCAACCGCGAATTCACCGGCTTTTCCGGCGCGGCGGGCATCCGTTTCCGTCTATGGGAGGGAGCTGCATTTGTGACGAATTTCAGCACTTCGTACCGGGCTCCGGCTTTAGAAGAAATCTATAACTTCGGACCCCATATAGGAACCGTTACGTTTGAGATAGGGGACCTGGATTTAACCCGCGAACGCTCTAACGGCGTCGAATTCAGCCTAAGACAAAATTTCAAGCGTGTCCGATTGAACGGCAGCTTCTATTATTACGACATTGATAACTTCGTATACCTTGCTCCGCAGGATGAAAACGATGACGGTCTGATCGATGTCGAGGACGGCCTCCCCGTCGCTGCTTATTTTCAGGAAGACAGCCGTTTTACCGGCTTCGACTTGACAGCGGACTTTGATATCACTAACTATCTTGGGGCCTTTGTCAGTGCCGATATCGTGAGCGCCAGGTTAAAGAATAGCGACATCGCCGTACCACGCATCCAGCCGGCCCGGCTAAGGCTCGGTCTTGATATGCGTTACAAGGGCTTGAGCGTCAGGCCGGAGGTTTTGTTCTCATCCAAAAAGGATCTCGACAACACTTTCACCCTCGAAACTCCGACCGCCGGTTACGGCTTATTTAACGTAAACGCTTCTTACGTCTACGCAAAGGAAAAATACGCCCACATCTTTACGGTCGGAGGTACGAACCTGACCGACAAGCTATACCGCAATCATCAGAATTTCATTAAGGACATTCTGCCCGAACAGGGAAGAGGATTGCGAGCATCATACACGATCCGATTCTTCTAGCAGTTTCGATCGGTTCGGGATTGAAAGGCGTCCGGAGTCTCTTTCCGACGCCTTTTTTGCAGTAATCCGATCCGGAGTGAAAAAAAGTGGCGAAAGGACTGCTTTTATTGATCATAGGATTGATCGATGGCCCAACCCGATTTTGGGATTGGGTCATCGTCTCCGCCGGTCTCGCAGCGACTCTCTACCTGGTCGTAAGATTTCGACTCTTCGGATTCACGTTTTCAGATAGGGATATGAAAGCTGCCGGTCTAAATCGCCGCCAGCGTCGCTATCTGAGGACGAAGTTAAAGCGAAAGCGCTCGGCAAAAAGAATCCGTTATTAGTATCTACACACAAGTCCAATCGAGACGCTCTCCATTAGAATCGCTACGGTCGTTAGGGATCGAAATCTTCTAATTGCCCCTTTACGACATTCTGGACTAAAATGAGAGGTTACTTTCAAGCTGGATCGAATTCCGACCATTAAATTGGCTTCGTGTCGGTTGTTTCTATGGCAATCAAGAAATCCGAGCTGTATTCGTCTCTTTGGGCAAGCTGTGACGAGCTTCGCGGCGGCATGGATGCGTCTCAATACAAGGATTACGTCTTGTCGCTTTTGTTTATCAAGTATGTCAGTGACAAATATGCCGGCGTTACGTTTTCCCCGATCACAATCCCGTCCGGTGCGAGCTTCACCGATATGATCGCGCTCAAGGGCAATCCTGAAATCGGCGACAAGATAAACAAAGAGATCATCGCACCGCTCGCGGATGCCAACCAGCAACTCTCCCAAGCTGACTTTCCCGATTTCAATGACGCGACGAAACTCGGGGACGGAAAAGAGAGGGAAGACAAACTTACTAATCTCATAGCGATCTTCGAGGATAAGGCACTCGACTTCTCCAAGAATCGTGCGGACGGCGACGATATTCTTGGCGATGCTTATGAGTACCTTATGAGGCATTTCGCCACGGAAAGTGGCAAGAGCAAGGGACAATTCTATACCCCGGCCGAGGTCAGCCGGGTGATGGCTAAGATCATTGGCATTCGTTTTGGCAATGTTACGAGCAACACTACCGTGTACGATCCGACCTGCGGATCGGCATCTCTGCTTCTAAAAGTTGCCGATGAAGCCAGGGCAAAAGTGACATTATACGGGCAAGAAAAGGACGCAACGACGAGCGGCCTTGCTCGTATGAACATGATTCTGCACAACAACCCGACCGCTCTAATCGCCCAGGGCAATACCTTGACCGATCCCAAATTCAAAGACGCAGATACGATCAAGACTTTTAATTACGCCGTCGCAAATCCGCCATTTTCCGATAAGCGATGGAGTACAGGAATCGACCCGCTGAATGACCCATACGATCGATTTCAATCATTCGGTACACCCCCGGCAAAGCAGGGCGATTATGCTTACCTGTTGCATATCATCCGTTCGCTAAAGAGCAATGGTAAAGGTGCCTGCATCTTGCCGCACGGGGTTTTATTTCGAGGTCATGCGGAAGGCGATATTCGACGCAATCTTGTACGCAAAGGCTATATCAAGGGCATAATCGGCCTGCCCCCGAATCTGTTCTATGGCACGGGCATACCGGCATGTATTGTCGTTGTCGATAAGGAAGATGCACATGCAAGGAAGGGCATCTTTATGATCGACGCAAGCAAAGGCTTTATCAAGGACGGCGCTAAGAACCGCCTGCGCGAACAGGACGTGCATCGAATTGTCGATGTATTCAACAAACGGGTGGACGCGCCCGGTTACTCGCGGATGGTGCCGTTCGAAGAAATAGAACACAACGAGTATAACCTCAATCTTCCGCGTTATACAGACGGCTTGCGTGCGGATGATATACAGGATATCGACGGGCATCTCCGGGGCGGCCTACCCGTTCGGGACATTGATGCTCTCGATTCATACTGGAGCGTCTGCCCGAAATTGCGAAGCTCTTTATTCAAGGAAAACCGACCGGGCTATGTCGATCTAGCCGTTGAAAAGGCAGACATAAAGTCCTCGATCTACAGCCACTCGGAATTCACCGAATTTATCGATTTGATGAACGCCCATTTCGCAGAATGGAAGGATCGTGTTTCCGAAAAACTTAAAGCACTCGAACCCGGCTTTCATCCTAAGGAACTGATCGTCGAGCTCGGTGAAGAACTACTCAACCATTATCTGAATAAGCCACTGATAGACGCCTACGACGTTTATCAACACATGATGGATTATTGGGCCGAAACGATGCAGGATGACTGTTATCTGCTCGACGCTGACGGTTGGAAGGCCGAAACCTATCGCATTATTGAAACAAATAAAAGAGGCAAGGAAGTTGATAAGGGGTGGGCATGTGACATTGTGCCTAAACAACTTATTGTTGATCGCTTTTTTGCTGCTGAACAGCAAGCACTTCGCGTGAAGCAAACGCAACTTGAAAACCTCACGGCGAAACTCGCTGAGATTGAAGATGAACACGGCGGTGACGAAGGGATACTGAGCACGGTTAACAGCAGGACCGACGCATTGATCGCAAGGCAGGAGGCGACTATCGGTCTTTTGGAGTCGGCGGACCACGTTGCCTTTGAGAAGTACACGCAGGCGGTTGCAGAACAAGAGCATTGCCGACATGAGCAACAGGAACTAGAAGCCGATCGTCGTATTCAGGTGTTGCGAAAAACGAGACGGCAAATATCTCAGGGGGAAGTTCGCGCACGGTTGCGAGAGATGATCGACGTCAATGAACGGGCCTTATTCGAATCGTATCTTTCGACACTGGCGGCGGCGAAAGCGGCCGCCGAATCCGCAATGGAATCTTTGAAGGCCGGTGCTGAATCCGTACAAAAGCGGTTCGCGATTGAGCCTGCGCATGAAGATTTTATCGAGCTGCGAATACTAAATGAGTATCTAGAAGTTACAGAGCAAATAACCGCACTCAAAAAGTCAGTGAAAGACACGGACGCTGCACTTGATGCCCTCGCCTATGCAAAATATCCGGCTCTAACTGAGGCTGAGATCAAGATGCTTGTAGTCGATGACAAATGGCTGGCAGAGATCGACAGACGTATCCACGCCGAGATGGATCTTATCAGCCGTGCGTTGACATCGCGTGTGAGGGAACTGGCTGAGCGTTACCAAATACCGCTTCCGAAAATTTCTGTACGGGTCGACGATCTAGAAGAAAAGGTTAACCAACATTTGGAGAGGATGGGCTTTGCATGGATGTAAAACCCGGTTACAAACAAACTGAGATCGGACCTATTCCGGAAGATTGGGATGATATCAGTCTTGATGACCTATTCGACTTTAAGAACGGGCTTAACAAAGGAAAAGATTATTTTGGCTATGGCACTCCAATAGTCAACTACATGGATGTGTACAACCACGCCGGCCTGCGAGCCGGCAATGTTCTGGGACGCGTAACCGTTTCGACGCAAGAACTGGACGCGTACAGCGCCAATCGCGGAGATGTCTTTTTCACTCGAACCTCTGAGACCGCCGAAGAGGTAGGCATAGCTTCCGTCTTGCTGGAAGATATGCCTAATACAGTATTTAGCGGTTTCGTTCTTCGAGCCCGCCCTAAGAATAGTGTACTCTCCGACAATTTCAAGAAATATTGTTTTTCATCTGAAATAGTTCGGAACCAGATAGTTGCAAAAAGCACGTATACGACTCGCGCCTTAACAAATGGGCGTACACTTTCTTCTGTAGTACTTCCTTTACCAACCGATAAGCAAGAACAGGAAGCGATTGCCGAAACGTTGAGCGATGTAGATGAGCTAATAGAATCGCTCGTCCAGCTCATCGCTAAAAAACGTCTCATCAAACACGGAGCTATGCATGAATTGCTTTCAGGAAAGAAACGTCTTCCTGGGCTTGATGGCAAATGGGAATCAAAACCATTCGGAGAAATAGCTACCGTTGCAAAGAGTGTCGTGGATCCTCGAACCTTGAACCAGTCAATTCCTTGTGTCGAGTTGGAACACCTTGACCAGGGTTCCGGACTATTGCTTGGTTACACAGATCCAACATTACAGGCCAGTCTAAAGATAAGATTTAGTAAGAACGATGTTTTGTTCGGAAAGCTCCGACCATATTTGAGAAAGTTTTTATTTGCCGATTTCGACGGTGTTTGCTCGTCCGAGATTTGGGTTTTAAGACCGCTCAATTCAAGCATCGCACGATTTGTGTATTACCTAGTTCAGTCCGAACCATTCATCAATGTTGTCAATCAAACAACAGGCACGAAGATGCCAAGAGCGGAATGGACAACGGTTAAATCGACGGAATTCAACATTCCGCCAACTTCGGAAGAACAAGAAGCAATTGCAGATCTTCTGGCGAACATGGATTCGGAAATGGAATCGCTGGAAACCAAACTCGCAAAGATTCGCAACGTCAAACAAGGAATTATGCAGGAACTTCTGAACGGAAGGATTCGACTGGTTCAACCGGGATCAAATGTCGTGCCGTTTCTTGCGAAGGAAAAAGCAGCGGGAACTGCTAATAAAGGACATAACTCCGCAATAAATGAGGCCGTCATCATTTCTGTCTTGGCTAAACACTTTGGTTCGGATCAATACCCGCTTGGCCGAAAACGTTATACAAAACTTTCATATCTGCTTCACCGTCACTCTGAAGGCAACGTCAAAGGCTATCTGGAGAAAGCCGCCGGTCCCTATAATCCCTCCACTAAATATAAAGGAGCCGAGAAAATAGCTTTGTCGAATCGGTATGTCCGCGCACACGCTCGGGACAATTTTTCAGGATTTATTCCCGCCGAGAAAATCGCGGAGGCCGAGGATTACTTTTCAAAATGGTACGGAGACGATGTTATAGAGTGGCTCGAACAATTTCGCTATAAAAAGAATGACGAGCTCGAATTACTGGCGACTGTGGATTTCGCCATCATAAATCTTGGGAAGCTTGCTAAACAGGTGAATCGAGCAACGGTGAAACAATATATTCACGACACCCCCGAATGGACCGCGAAACTAAGTCGGTCGGTCTTTTCCGATGAGAACATAGGCATGGCAATAGAATGGTCTCGACAGTTGTTCGAGTCCGTGCCAGAGACAGGAAAATGAGTAACGTAGGTCATCCAGAGCGCAGTACTCAAGGCAGGATAGTCAAGCTCTTTGTCGAAGAGCAAGGCTATCGCTATCTCGGGGACTGGTCTGACCGCGATCGTAACAGCAATATCGACGAACCCTTGCTTACCGCCTGGCTCGCGAAAAGCGGATACTCCGCAGATCAGATCAACCGCACTCTGAGACATCTCCATATTGAAGCCGACAATTACAATCGCGGCTTGTATGCAAACAATCAGGCCGTCTACTCCCTACTGCGTTATGGAGTGCCGGTTAAGGTCGAAGCAGGAAAGGTTACCGAAACTGTTCACGTTATCAATTGGAACGAGCCGGCGAAAAATGACTTTGCGATCGCTGAAGAAGTTACTCTTCGCGGCCCTCTTCACCGCCGCCCTGATCTTGTCTTGTATATCAATGGCATCGCGATCGCAGTTGTCGAGTTGAAAAACAGCCGTGTGTCCATCGGCGACGGCATTCGCCAAAATCTCTCAAACCAGCAGCCGGAATTTAACGCATGGTTTTTCAGCACCGTTCAATTTATCTTTGCCGGAAACGATTCCGAGGGGCTTAAATACGGGACTATTCTGACACCTGAAAAATTCTTCCTCAGATGGAAGGAAGACGAGGGCGATAATACACGATTCAAACTAGACAAATATTTGCTCAAGATGTGCGAAAAAAATCGCCTGATCGAGCTGATGCACGATTTTGTCCTGTTCGACGGCGGTATAAAGAAGCTGCCACGCGTTCACCAGTATGTTGCTACCAAGAAAGCGCAGGAAAGAATTCATCGCCGAGAAGGCGGCATCATATGGCACACGCAGGGCAGCGGCAAAAGCATCGTGATGGTGCTGGTGGCAAAGTGGATACTTGAGAACAACCCTCACGCGCGAATCGCAATCATTACCGACCGCGACGAACTGGATAAGCAGATCAAGAGCGTTTTCGAAGCGACCGGTGAAAAGGTGCATCGGACAAACAGCGGACGAGATCTCGTAAATCAACTTTCAAAGGCAACGCCACGACTCCTCTGTTCGCTGGTGCATAAATTCGGACGCCGGGACGTGGAAGACTTTGATGCATTTATTACAGAGTTGGAATCGCAGCCGAGCAAAACGGTCGGCGAGGTTTTTGTATTTGTCGACGAATGCCATCGAACACAGAGCGGAAAACTTCACCGGGCAATGACAGCTATTATGCCGAATGCTGTTTTTGTCGGATTTACCGGAACTCCGCTGCTTAAGAAAGACAAGAAAACCACTCACGAAGTTTTCGGCAGCTATATCCACACATACAAATTCAGCGAAGCGGTAGATGACGAAGTTGTCCTCGATCTTGTATATGAAGCCCGAGATATCGATCAACGTCTAACGTCCCAGGAGAAAGTTGATTCGTGGTTCGAGGCAAAAACGCGAGGGTTGAATGAGTGGCAAAAAGAGGAATTAAAGAATAAGTGGGGGACCATGCAACGGGTGCTTAGTTCCCGACCACGAATGGAAAAGGTGATAGCTGACATTATCTTCGACTTTAATGTTAAGCCACGACTTTCCAGCGAGCGAGGCAATGCAATTCTTGTTGCTGGAACCATCTATGAGGCGTGCAAATATTTCACTCTACTGGAAAAAACTCCCTTCAAGAGTAGATGTGCGGTAATTACTTCCTACAATCCGCAGGCCGGAAACGTAACCCTAGAAGAGGTCGGCGCAAACTCCGAGACTGATAAACAGTTTATCTACAACACGTACAACGAATTGCTAAACGGCGTCGAAGCAAAGCCGGGATTGACGAAAACCGAATCTTATGAGGAGCGAGCCAAGAAGCTTTTTATCAACGAGCCAGCGAATATGAGATTGCTGGTCGTTGTGGACAAGCTACTCACAGGATTTGACGCACCACCCTGTTCATATATCTATCTCGATAAGAAGATGCAGGATCATGGCCTCTTTCAGGCAATTTGCCGTACGAACCGGCTCGACAGTGAGGATAAGGATTTCGGCTATATTGTCGATTACAAAGACCTCTTCAAGAGCGTTGAAAACGCGATAGCGGTATATTCGGCTGACGATTTGGATTTAAGTTCTGACGGCGTGGATCCGAATGTTTTGCTTCAAGATCGATTAAAAAAAGGTAAGGAACGTCTCGACAATTCAATCGAAGTACTCTCACTGCTTTGTGAGGCCGTAGAACCGCCAAAAGGCGAATTGGAACACATCCATTTCTTTTGCGGGAATACTGAGATTGAATCTGATTTAAAGGACCGCGAGCCACATCGTGCGGCGTTGTATAAGGCCGCCGCATTGCTTGCAAGATCATATGCGAATATTGCGGATGAACTAGAGCAAGCCGGATATACCGAGGATGATGTTGAACGAATAAAGCGAGAACTGAAACACTATATTGACGTTCGCGAGATTGTCCGAAAAGCAAGCGGTGAAACACTTGATCTTAAGCCTTACGAAGCGGATATGCGTCACCTCATCGATACTTATATCGAAGCCGATGAGCCTCGAACCATCTCGCCATTTGACGGACTCTCATTGCTTGACTTGATCGTAAAAACCGGGATTGCTGAGGCGATCACCAGTCAACTCGGAGCATTAAAGGGCAACAAAGAAGCAATCGCAGAAACGATTGAGAATAACGTTCGGAGCAAGATAATAAAGGAGAACCTTAACGACCCGGAATTCTACGCGCGAATGTCCCAGCTCTTGGACGAGTTAATCAAAGCTCGAAAGGAAAAGGCTTTAGACTATGAAGAATACCTGAAGCGAATAGCTGAAATTGCAAAAATGGTCAATGTTGGAGCAGCTTCCGACACACCGGACGAACTGGACACACCTGGCAAAAGAGCACTCTATAATAATTTGCAGCAAAAAAAGGATCTTGCTTTGCTGGTCGACCAAAAGATCAAGGAAGTCCGTCCGGACGGATGGAGGGGTGTTCAACCGCGAGAGCAGATCATCAAACAGGGATTGTACGAAATCCTTGCTGATGAGTCGGAAGTCGAACGTATTTTCACAATCATCAAGGCACAGTCTGAATACTAATGTCGGCACAGATAAGACTTGGCGAGATTACCGTCGATGTGATCCGCAAAGATATCAAAAACATTCACCTTAGCGTTTACCCGCCAACCGGCCGGGTTAGAATATCCGCGCCATCACGAATGACTCTCGACACGATTCGAGTTTACGCAGTCTCCAAGTTGGGGTGGATTAAGAAACAGCAGACCAAACTTCGCAATCAGGAAAGAGAAACGCAGCGCGACTATGTTACACGAGAAAGTCACTATTTCATGGGTAAGCGTTACTTGCTCAAGATCAGCGAAACGGACCTAGCTCAGAGTGTTGTGTTAAGACACCGAGAGATAGAACTAGTCGTGAAAAATGGGGCGGATTTAGAACAAAGGCAGAGACTACTTGAGGATTGGTACAGAAAGCAACTAAGGCATAAAGCGGGCATGTACATCGCGTTCTGGGAAAAGCAGATGAACCTGAAAGTCGCAGAATTCGGGATCAAGAGAATGAGAACGAAATGGGGGAGCTGCAATCGCGACGCGAAACGCATCTGGCTCAATCTTGAGTTAGCGAAAAAACCAAAAGGGTGCCTAGAGTATATTGTCGTTCACGAAATGGTTCATGTGATGGAACGAAATCACGGGCCACGGTTTATCGCTTTGATGGACCAATTCCTTCCGCAGTGGCGGCAATATAAAGAGGAGTTAAATCGGTTGCCTATCGGACATAGCAGTTGGCGCTATTAGTACAGATCATTTACTCCGTTAACACTATTCTTAACGAAAATCTCCCGTTAAAATAAAGTCCGCCCAGTAATAGGGTTCGTGCGCGTTGTTCGCCTTATTTTTGATCATGTCCAAAGACGCCGCTTGTAATGCTTCTGCGGAAGAGAAGCCCTGCTTGTAGTAGCGATAAAACGCTTTAGTGAATACCCCGGTCAATTTGTCGTTCGCTTCCCACTGAGCGGAAATCACCGTCGTGGCTCCGGCGCCGATCATTCCCCACGCGAGACTTACAAGCCCCTCGCCGCTCAGGACATTGTTTGTGTCGCATGACGCAAGGAACACAAGACTTCCTTTCTTGAGTTTCGAGTTCAAAATATCTTCGACGGTCAATCGGCCCTCACTTTTTTCAATAGCCCTGAAGTTCAAAAACGACTCCAAAGGCTGGTCGTTATCGACTTGTGCGTGCATAGAGAAATGCAATATGTCGGACCTGTGCGCAAGCCGCGTGAAATCTGAGATCGTTGCATTCAGGGCCGGCCGCGAATTGAACATGGTTGCAACGCTGGTTGATTCATCGTTCACATAGCGCAGAAACTGATTGTTGTACGAAGAGTTAGCGAAGGCCTGGAGGGTTCGACGAGCCAGTTTTGGCACTTTCAACTGTTCAACTAGAATTGAAACTGACGGGGCGTAGCTGACAAGTTTGTCTTCAATTAGATATTTCTCACCATCGGGACTTAATGCCTGAAATGGGATCTTCCACAGTTGTTTATCCGGGACGATGACGAGATGGGTCGCAGAAATGTTAAGTGGCTTCAGCAGCTTATCGAAGATATCTTTGCCGTCTCGCTTGAAGAAGATGCGGTTTTTGATCTTCTGTTCAGTTCTCTTTACCTCTGCCGCGATTTCATCCTCTGATCCTGGGAGATAAACCGATCGAATGGGCTTGCCCTTCTCCCACACAAATGCCATTAGCCGTTCGTCCAGGGTGAAGAGGTAGGAAATGACCGCCTTATTTTCGAGTTCTGGAATCTTATCCAATTCTGATAAGTCCGGCTTAGGTATTTCCGTTTCAGGAATGAAGGTAGTGAATGACGTTTCCAGTTTACTCATCTCGGAGTCGTCACCAGACCTGTCGAGCATATCTAAGGACAGCAATTCGAGTTTCCGGCGCACCTCGGGCTCGATGACTGATGAAACTCTCGTCGCCGAGTTGTCTATCTTGTCTTTCAACAATCGAGCTTTCAAATAGTCTGCCAGTTCGAACGACTCTCGTGGACGTTCGAGTTTCGACTGAGCCAACAGCCGGTACGCTTTGTGATAAATTTCCAGCAAACCGAGGGAGAGATTCCTGTTGTCCGAAGTCCGAATCGTCTCGACAAGTGATAAGGCTTTGTCCAGATACTCGATCGATTTTTCAGTTTGGCCCAGGTGAAAGTAAGCGCTCGCGAGAGAAAGGTATATGCCAGGCAGGTCATCGCGAAAGTTCTGTGCCAATGTCAGATCCAAAAGCGTTCGGTTGTGCTCGATGACCCGCTCCCAATCTTTATTCCTCTCGGCGATCGTTTTTTTCCACGCCGGTAATATGAACGGTGAGTTGTTTGTCTTGTTTTTTAACTCGCTGAAGGTCTTCTCCGATATTTCGCGACGTCCCGTTAGCCCGGAAATGATCGCGCTACCCAGCGTCGCTTCAAACGCGAACACACCATCTTTATCGAGTAAGTTCAGTTGGTTCAAATAGCTTGATGCCTTCGACAGATCACTATCGTATAGGGAGTTCAGAAGCAACGATGCAAGAAACTTTTGTGCCTGGTAGGTATCGTTCTGATCGAGCGATGTCTTTAATCCTTGTTCCCGAAGCGCGAGAGCTTTTCGACTCTGGCCGATCGAGGCCAAAAGCGTCGCACTTTCGAACAAGGACTGACGATGCTTATGTCTAAAGCGTGAGCCTGCGGCAGCGGACATCAATTTTCCTGAATATTTCAGTGCTGCCGGGTAATTCAGCTTTGATGACCATGCAAGGCTTAAGAATCGATAGGTATCAAGTTGCCCCGAGCTCACGGGCTTAAATTCAAAAAGTTTCTCTGCCTTCTCCAACCAAATGATCGCAGAGAGATCATATCCCGACGTAAACAGAATTCTTCCGAGACTGAGATAGTATCCCGCAAGGATCTCGGGATCATTTGGCGCGGCTTTCAATGCGTTCTTCGATTGTCGCATTGCCTCTGGAAACTTGCGTTCTGATCGGTACAAATCTGACGCGCGCAAATTCACCCGCGCTTTTAGACGAGGATCAGAATTGCGGGTCACCAGATTTGAATAGTTTGCAAGGGTGGTCGCGGCTTCGCCATATTTTTGCTGGGCGATTTGCGCAACCAGAATTGTGTCAAGCGCTGACACGCTGGGCTGGGTGGAACCCGCTTCATTAGCAACGGTTTGAGCTATTTCGATTGCCTTGGAGTAGTTTCCATTATCCAGTTCCAGCCGAGCAAGATTGATTATCTTGGATCGTTCCTTGGATTGACTCAGGACCGGCAAGGAGCACGCAAAACAACACAACAGGCCAGCCGCCATCAACTGGCCTGCTGCATTAAGATGCGGCAACCGCAGGAGCCAAATCTTACCGCGGTCTACAATTGCCATTGTCGTCTGGCTCCTCCCCTGGACGGCAATCTTGACATTGCCGAACCGGACAACTGTCGCCGCGCAGGAGTAATGCAACTGCGTTAATGACGTTGTCTAAGAAGCCGAAAGTTGACGTGCCAATCGTGCCGCCGGCGAACACATTCGCAACGAGAGTCGTTGACAACAAAGCTATACAAAAAAATGACTGACGTTTCTTCATAGGTTTAGTTCTCCTTGTTAGTTCCAGTTTTTAGAAATTTATAAATCGCGGCAAAAACATATCTGCCACTCACTCCATGTCCGTCGCTTGTCGAGTAGATATACCACACATCGCCGCCGCGGCCTTTCAACTGATTCTTCAAATCAACCGCGTTCTTTTCCGGGTTTCTTGAATCGAGTTTTCCCCGAGTCAAAAGCAAAGGAATGCTGTTCCATCGCCCGGCGTTGTTTAGGGGTGACAGTTCGTCGAGACTAGCCATTAGCTTCTCGTCCCTGGGATCGCCGTACTCATTCTTGGCAAACTCGTCTACCCAACTCTGGTCGAGCATTCCCCGAATCGAGATAAGGGGATACTCCGCGATCACACCCCTGATCCTCTTCGGCTCCTGTAGTGCCGTCGAAAGAGCAATGAACCCTCCGTAACTTCCTCCACGGAGGAATATCTTGTCCGCAGCGAGGTTCGGTTGTTTTTCAACCCAGTCGAGCAAGGCGCGGATATCCTTTACCGCATCATTTCGTTTCTCCTTGTTGTCGGCATCCATAAACTCCTTGCCGAAGCCTGACGACCCGCGAATATTTGTGTGAATGATCGCCATACCCAGATTTGAAGCGAGTCGGATGTCCTGCGAATTAAACAGAGGCCTAGCCAGGATTTGAGGTCCCCCGTGAATATCAATCAGAACCGGCGACTTTTTGGCCGTCCATTTTGGACGAACCATGTATCCGGATATTTCCCGCTGATCGAGAGATTTCCAACGGACGACTTCGGGGGCCGATACTTTATTCTCAAGTGAGGGCGGCAGTTTCTCTTTCGTCCAGTCTGTAATCTGTTTCGTGTCGATATTGAACGACTGAATAGACGCGGGTTTTCCTATGTTCTCTATCGTATAGGCGACCTCGTTATTCGACATCCAGCGTGTGTGCCAAATAACGTAGGTATTGGGAAGGAAGGGCGGATACTCATCGGTGATTTTGTTTCCCTTGAGTTGAAAGATACGTAGGTAATCAATGCCGTCCCGGCTTCCGGTAATTAGGAGCCTCCTTCCATCCCCAGAAATCTTTGCATCATTGACCGACAACAGGTTTTCGGGAAGTTGTAGTTGTACTACCTTTTTTGATTTCAAGCTCATCGAAAGTATGCACGGATCTCTTTGGCAAAACTCGTTTCCTTCCGCCGTCCAATAGAGATTTACGCCCGCTAGGAAAGCTCCGCGAGAGTTGCCTTTTTCATCGATCGGCGTCAGTTGAGCAGTTTTCCGGTCAAGAATATAGAGATGTTGGGCCGTTGCAGCCTTCCAATACTTTAAGAGAACCTTATCTCCCTCTGCGTCCATGACTTCCCAAACTCCTTTCATTTCCGTCGGAAAGCACGTTTCCCTCTGGAAGTCATAGCTGCACAGTGTACTTCTCTTAAGATCGTAATCGGCTCGAATATACAGTATGTGGTCACCAGTTCTACTCCAAAGAAAATAGTCAATGGATTCGTCTTTACCCTTAAGCGTTACTAGTTTGGTGGACGTTTTCTTTTCGAAATCGTACAAAAAAAGCTGAAAGTTGTCCTCGTCTTCGAGATCCGACGTGTAGGCAAATGCCTGACCGTTAGGCCGCATCTTTACCGAATTGGGTACAACCTTTTCAACGAGCTTCTCGGGCTGAGCTAGCGGTGAACTTAAGAGATAGATGTTGTTGGTCCGATCAGTGATAAGTAGTCTGCGATTTTTTCGATCCGCGTCCCAGATCAAATTACTTCTGACTGTACCAGGTTCAAAAAAGAGATGTTCAACCTCCGCTTTCTTCATCGGCGGAATCCCCTCAACCTGATATGACTCCGGCACAGGAAAAAGGTCCGAGTCCTGCGACAGCACCGGTGAGGGAAAGAGAAAAGTTAGTCCTACGATTAACGCAAACCTGCCCAGCTTACTGGCTCGAATTCGTCTCTTAATATTCATCTTCATCTTCTCTCCCGCCATTACATGCATTAGTTCGCCAGGCAACGCGTATTTGATCTGGCCTTATTTTTGTACGAGCTGAAATACGACTGGAAATCTTTGGCGCTGAATTTCCTTGCCTCAGCGTACAACTTTTGCCCGCTCTCAAGGGTTATCACGATCTTCCAGTTATAGGACTTCGCCGGATCGAGCGGTTTCTTAAGCACGTACGATGTAGCTCGGTCCGTTTCGAACTCATCGACGAGAATCTCATTGTCGTCAGAAACAAAGAGATGATATCTTGCGGCCTTCGGAACAGGTTTCCACCTTAGTACTATGTCGGATTTATTAGACCCGATCTCCACTTCGATGGCTCCTCCAACGCCGCAAGGCTCAGTCGCCCCTCTTGTAGAGGCGATGTTTCTACCCGCCGCGCTCGTCGTTCGAACGTTCATCGCAGCGGTCCTTGAAGGTAGATTTCGCCGATGCTTAGGCCACTCGCGATCCTTCGAGATTGAACTCGTCTTAATATCTGAGTCACTCTCTGAGTTGCTGGTAACTACTGTATTCATTTCGTTAGTTTGAATAGGATTCGGTGTCGGAACCGAATTTTCGACTTGAAAGGAACGCGCGACTTCCGTTTCGTTGCTTTGTTTGTTTGAAACGCTAAAGATAAATAGAACAGTTAAACCAACTACGATCGCCAGCATGCCGCCCGCCCAAGCCAATCGATTACGCTTGCCGAAAAGCCCAACGACCGTTAGAGGATACGGCGGTTTTGAAGATGTTAAGCTACGAGTCCGCTGCAGTTCGCCGAAATCGTGTTCCCTATTTATAGCGGTCCAAACCTGAGTCGGATCTGGAATCGGCAGCAGGCTTCGACATTCACCGCATCGGATCAGATGCCCGCCGACCGTGCGCGAGTCACTTGCCGCGAGAGATCCGGCGCTAAACGCCGCGATCTGATTGCTTGTTATATGCTCCGAAGTCTTCATCTTCGTTTCAATCCTTCGAGTTTCGCCCGAGCTTCATACCTGGCTTTCTTCATCGAGCCAGCTGTGCCTTCAGTTATTTCGACAATCTCTAGGTCGGTAAGAGGCAATCGATCGCGAACCGCGTGCCAAACCGTTTCCCTAAGGTCCAAAGCTTTTGCTGAATCGTTTTCGGTAATCCCGATTTGCAGAAAATAGATGATTAGCTCTGGTGAGTGGAGCAACAGTGATCGCCGTTGCCGCAATGATAGTCTGCAAGTTTCTTGCCAAACTTGATGAATGAGAGAAAAAACTTCACCCTCGCTCTGACCATCGACGCATGGTTGTTGAATTTCGGAAATTGCTTCGAGTGGAAGGTTCGCCGGCCGGCTCTCTCGCGAGAGTTGGCGATTCACCTCATTGTAGGCCGTGCGCGCGGCGAAGGAGTTCCAATCCTCACCGGACATTTGCTCACTTCGGTCTTGGTATTTAGCGCTCCACCGCCAGATCCTGAGGGCTACTTCTTGGACGAGATCGGACCTATTCGCCGGATCAAGCCGGGAGCGGCGCCGGGCTACGATTCGATGAACTATTGGCAGCGCTGCGAGAATCGAATATTCCGAGGGCGGCGCAACTGGCTCCGGCGTCCGATTCGACGCGGGTTCATCGCAGCTGCCATGCTGCGGTAGTTGATCTAAAAGAGAATCAATCATGCAAAATCTCTTTTCTAAGGTCATGTTCCAGTTATCTTGGAACAAAAGCCCTCAATCCATCGGCCTTTCAAAGACGGTTTTTCAGTATCTGATTTAAAACCTCTTCCTCAATCTACTAACCTCAGCGGCTGGGGAGGGGTTTTAATAGTTAGATATATGCAATTTTCGGCTAGTGGTTTTCGCGAATCTTATTGCAGGAAAACGCGGCCGTGATCGTATGTTTAACTAAATTTTGCATTAGTAAATTAAAATTAGTCAAATGTTAAAGACTCAAAGCGATATCAGGAATGTCGAGGTTCTCGCACGTTACGATTTTCTCGATCTCTGCGTTCTTGGTAAAACAGGAATAGGCAAAACTCATACCGCAAAGCTACTTCACGATTTAATTCCAAAAGCAACGAGTCCTTTCGTTGCGGTCAACTGACCTGAACTTACGCCATCGATTATGGGAGCTAAGTTATTCGGCTACGAGAAGGGGGCCTTCCAGTTCAAAGAAAGGTAAGTTCGAGGCGGCAGCGGGTGGGACGCTTCTCGACGAGATAGGTGAACTAACGGTAAATCTTCAGGCCAAACTCCTAAAAGTGCTAGAGGAAAAAAACGTCACCAGAGTCGGCGGAAACCGCCCGAGACAAGTGGACATCCGGATAGTACGCTACACACCGAGACCCCCGCTGTATTTCGTAAGACGTTCGCTATAGAATGACATGCCCATCAGCCGTTCCGGCCTCATAAAAAGCCGAAACGGGATCGCACATTGATTTCCGATGGTTCATTTCTGCTGATGTTGGTGCATAAATAAACCACTTTTGGTGCAAAAACTAACCAACGGACAGTTTTGGATGGTTCTCTTTTATCCACTCTTCTATCAACGCTCGATAGTTAGAGACTTCGCCAAGGATTTCCGTGAGTTCTGTGTCGGTTACGACGTCCGCAAAATCGTAGTCGATATCATTGCGCTTTCTTCTGCACGTATCGAAATAATCACAAAGATCCTCGATCTCTTCCGTCGTCATAATGTACCTGACGACATCGAATGCTCGCTCGTGTCCGCCGTGCCCTTTCGAAAGACGATAACCCGCGGCGGCCAGGGCCATTTTGGAAAGCTGCAAGGCTGCGTTGTAAGCGGTCGCGAACCGTCTGTCCGCAGAAAGAGATTTGATGCCCGCATCAAGCAGGTCGCGTCTTACAACCGCGCGAAGAGCCGCAATCTCTTCGGCACTCGTCTCATGTTTAACTATCCAATGGTTCGCCAACCAGTCTTCCAATGTCATCTTCGCTACCTATCAAAAAGATCTTAGGCTCCCGCATGACGGTGCCGACAAAATGATTTCCTTTCTTGAACTTGGAGGTGAATTCCGCAGGGGAATAACACTTTGCGTTGAACTCCCGCGCGAACTTTCGCTCCACCGGCTTCAAGATCTTGGCGAGCTCCGCCAAACCAACCCCACCGATGAACAACATATCCACGTCGCTGCTCACCCGCTCTTCACCCTTCGCTACGGAGCCGTAGATAAATGCGGCATCGATCCTGTCAAATAAAGGTGCTATTGCCTCCCGAACCGCTCCGACCGGACCAAGGGCTCTTTCAAGCAATTCTTTCAGCGGAGCAAAGAGTGGCGAGTCCGTTGCGGCCTTAAAGTAGATACGGCCGCCATCGCGCCTCCGCTCAAGAAGGCCGTTAGCAGCAAAGGTCGAAAGCTCGCGCTGCAAACTTGATGGGCTGGTCCCGGCGTTAGCGGCAAGCTCCGAAAGGTACCACCACTTTTCAGGCTGGCCGTAGGTAGCGGACAGGATCTCCTGTTTGATCGGCGTGAGCAGAGAGTCGATCGGATGGGCTTTACGCATCACACGTAAAAGATTACGCATAATGCGTAATCTTGTCAACGATCAAGGTCGATAAGGTGGCGAATGGGACGTATTCTGTCCTATTTACGCCTTAATAGTACATTAGAATTTCCCATACAGGGCTAATTAGGACATTAAATGCTGTCCGCGAGAGCTTGATATTCCGCATTTTGTTCATAGTCGCGCAATTGCCTTTTGCCTTGCGGCGATATCTGTCGTCAGTATAAATAACCCTCACGGATCAGCCTCCGACCTGCACGGTGACCGTTCCGCACGCCGCGAACGGCGTTGCAGAATGACCGGCTTCGACTTCGTCTATCTCTCGTTAAATCTGCTCTCTTCCCTAATAACCCGAAACAAAGGCGGTCGGCAACTTCGGAATCGACAGCCTCTCGGGGTGGGCTCGTTTCGAATCAACATCATGATCGAGGGAGGGATAGAAATGAAAGTATTGATCTGCGGTAGTAGAGCCATTAACGATCCGACCGCCGTTTTACAGGCGATTGAAAAAAGCGGCATAAGACCGACGCATATTGTTTCCGGCGGAGCGAGAGGCGTTGACCGGCTTGCGGAAAAGTACGCGACATCTAACGGCATCGGGTTCACGGAGTACCTCGCCGATTGGGACAGGTACGGGAAACGAGCCGGGTTCGTTCGCAATTGCGTGATGATCGGGACCGCCGATGCCGTGATTGCCGTTTGGGATGGCGAGAGCAAGGGAACCAAGCATTCGATCGAATACGCGAAATCGTGCGGGAAACAGGTTTTTGTTCACTTGCACACAAAGAAACATGGGCAGAAAGTCGCGGCAAACCTGGCTTAACTCAACAAGCTTTCAGGTGCGAAACAAAATATAGGCGGCGGACAAATCCACGGCTCGACTGCGGCTCCAGATACACTCTGCGTAGCGGTCGTCGGGCCATGCGCTCACTGAGCGCAAGCAGAGACTAATAACAAACAGGAGAGTAACGAATACCATGTCAGCTAATATTTCGCTTATCGGCAACCTTGGCAAGGAGCCGGAGACCAAGATCACCGACAACGGCACGTTCATCGCGAATTTCTCGATCGCCTCGAACACTTTCAAGAATACACCCGATGGACGAGTCGAGAAGACCGACTGGTTCCGTGTGACGGCGTTCGGAAAGCAG
>JBGSYH010000004.1:0-9566 GCA_041751035.1 Pyrinomonadaceae bacterium
GGTACGGTAGTTGATAGTCTCAGGCTTGGTGACCTCACCATGCGACCACGAACGGATCTTGTCCGGCGAGGCAAGCGAAATGCGGATCGCCTCGTAGTTTGTGGTCAATTGCGTTTTGCTTTCGTTATTAAATCGAAACATTTTTTCTCCAAAATAAGTCCAATGTCCAAGGTCTAAAGTCCAAGGTCTCGTCTCTCGACGTTGGACCTTGGACGAGGGACGTTGGACTCATTAATCAACTCCAACCAATGCATCAACACCCGCCGCGATCTCGTCCGGATCGATCTGATCTTCCTGGATCAGTTCGACGTCCAGACAAAGCGACTGCAGCTCGCGGACCAGCACGTTGAACGACTCCGGTATTCCCGGTTCGAAGTTCGAAACGCCCTTTACGATCGTTTCGTAGATCTTCGAACGTCCGGCAACGTCGTCGGATTTGCAGGTCAGCAATTCCTGAAGGATATGTGCCGCACCGTATGCTTCGAGTGCCCAAACCTCCATTTCTCCGAAACGCTGTCCGCCGAACTGTGCCTTACCACCGAGCGGCTGCTGTGTGATCAGCGAGTACGGCCCGATCGAGCGGGCATGGATCTTGTCGTCCACAAGATGCGAAAGTTTGAGCATATAAATGTAACCAACGGTCACCTTTTGCTCGAACTGTTCGCCGGTCAGGCCGTCGTATAGACGGGTCTTACCGGATGGGCCAACAGATGGACGAAGTTTTAATTCGTCA
Source organism: Pyrinomonadaceae bacterium (assembly GCA_041751035.1). Lineage (GTDB taxonomy): Bacteria > Acidobacteriota > Blastocatellia > Pyrinomonadales > Pyrinomonadaceae > OLB17. The sequence continues at coordinate 734 of JBGSYH010000004.1, forward strand.
AACTTGTTGTTCGCCTGGCCGATATATCCCTTGATCTCTTCCTCGCTTGCACCGTCAAAAACTGGTGTCGCAAAGTGCAGGCCGAGCACACGGGCAGCCCAGCCAAGATGTGTTTCAAGGATCTGCCCAACGTTCATACGCGACGGCACACCGAGCGGATTGAGAACGATCTCGACCGGCGTTCCGTCCGGCAGATACGGCATATCCTCTTCCGGCAGAATGCGTGCGATAACGCCCTTGTTACCGTGGCGTCCGGCCATTTTGTCGCCGACCGAAAGCTTGCGCTTCATCGCAACAAAGACCTTGACCATCTTGATCACACCCGGAGGCAGTTCGTCACCCTGCTTAAGCTTGGTGATCTTTTCGTCGTAGATATCCGACAAGATATTGATCTGCCGATCGGTCCTCTGCTGGTACTCCTTGACCTCACCGGCGATATCGATCGAACCCGCCGAGACCTGCGCCTTTGAATACAGACGCGGCTCGATCCCTGCGAGTATCTCGCGGTTCAGCGTTGTGCCTTTCTTGACGAGAATTTCCTTGCCGTCCATTAGGTCCGCCGTAAGTTTGCGTCCATCGAATAGTTCGATGATGCGTTCGTCACGCTGTTCCTGAAGGATACGGATCTCGTCATCAAGGTCGCGGCGAAGATCTTCTTCTTCCATTCCCTCGATATCGAGCGAGCGTTCGTCTTTGTCCTGGCCCTTACGGGTAAACACCTGAACATCAACGACCGTTCCGTCGATTCCCGGAGGGCACGTGAGGCTTGCGTCCTTGACGTCGCCTGCTTTTTCACCAAAGATCGCACGAAGAAGTTTCTCTTCCGCGGTCAATTGGGTCTCACCTTTAGGGGTCACCTTTCCGACCAGGATCGATCCCGGTTTTACCGGAGCACCGATGCGAATAATGCCCGATTCATCAAGATCGCGAAGCATATTTTCGCCGATGTTCGGAATATCGCGGGTGATCTCTTCCGGTCCGAGCTTTGTGTCGCGGGCTTCGATCTCAAGTTCCTCGATATGGATCGAGGTATAGAAATCGTCTTTGACCAATCGCTCTGAAACGAGAATGGCGTCCTCAAAGTTGTATCCACGCCAAGGCATGAAGGCGACCAATATGTTTCGGCCAAGTGCGAGTTCGCCTCGGTCGGTACATGGCCCGTCCGCGATCACCTGTCCCTTCTTTACACTTTCGCCAACCTGAACGATCGGCCGCTGGTTGATACAGGTGTTCTGGTTCGAACGCTTGAACTTGACTAGCGAATAGATGTCCGCCGTCACCTCACGTGAGATAGTGCCGTCAACGTTGTGATCGGCCTTGACGATGATGCGTTCGGAATCGACATAATCGACCACGCCGTTTCGTTTTGCGATAACCACCGCACCCGAGTCGCGGGCCGCGATCTTTTCCATACCGGTGCCGACATACGGCGATTCGGCACGAAGAAGCGGCACGGATTGTCGCTGCATGTTCGAACCCATCAACGCACGGTTAGCGTCGTCGTTCTCAAGGAACGGGATCAGCGAAGCCGCGACTGAGACGAGCTGTTTCGGCGAAACGTCCATGTATTGGATGTCCGCACGATCAGCGGTTATGAATTCGCCTTTCTGACGGGCAGCATTACGTTCCTTAACGATATTGCCTTTTTCGTCAAGCTCAATGTTCGCCTGTCCGATGATCCATTTATCTTCTTCCCAAGCGGTCAAGTAAAACGGGAAAGGTTCGAATTCGGCTTCCTTGCCGCCTTCCTTCGCCACTTTCCGGTTAGCCTTTTGAACCTCTTCCAGCGGCGCGTGCTCATGCGGCTTGAACTTCGTATCGCCGCCGTTCGAAACAAGAACAAATTCGATAACACGTCCTTCTTCGACCTTTCGATACGGCGATTCGATAAATCCGTATTCATTGATCCGCGCAAAACACGAAAGCGACGAGATAAGGCCGATGTTCGGGCCTTCTGGTGTCTCGATAGGACAAATTCGGCCATAGTGCGTCGGGTGAACGTCGCGGACCTCAAATCCGGCACGTTCACGCGAAAGGCCGCCTGGCCCAAGTGCCGACAAACGACGCTTGTGAGTAATCTCCGAAAGCGGATTTGTCTGGTCCATGAACTGCGAAAGCTGTGATGAACCAAAGAATTCGCGAACGGCGGCCGTCACCGGCTTAGCATTGACTAGGTCGCGAGGCATCGTGGTGAACATATCCTGTTGAATGGACATCTTTTCCTTGATCGCCCGCTCCATTCGCTCAAGGCCAATGCGGAATTGATTTTCAAGCAATTCGCCAACCGCGCGAACGCGGCGGTTCCCGAGATGGTCAATGTCGTCCTGTGAGTAATGTTCGCTGTCCTTTTTCATTCGAAGCAGATAATTGACCACTTCGATAAAATCCTTAGCTTCCAGCAGCGGATCATTGATCTTGTCCTTTGCCGGACGCCCCATCTTGATGTTGAATTTAAGTCGGCCAACACGCGAAAGATCGAACCGGCGTGCATCAAAGAACATACCTTCAAGAAGGTGATATGCCGTCGGAACGGTCGGCGGATCGCCCGGACGCATCTTCCTGTAGATCTCAAGAAGCGCATCGACCGGTTTGTTGATCGAGTCCTTCTTCAAGGTATTAGAGATGATCTCGCCGATAATGTCGTTCTTCGGGAAGAATATCGAGAAGCTCTCGATGCCTTCTTCGATTATCTGCTGAAGCTTTCCGGCAACGATCTCGGTGTTCGCTTCGATGATCACTTCGCCGGTTTCAAGATTGATAATGTCGTCCAAAGCGAATGCGCCCTCAAGATCGCTGGGCGAAACCTGAACCCGCTCGCGGCCCATACGGCGAAGTTCGCCGATAGCCATCTTCGTTACTTTCTTGCCGATCCGGGCGACCTCTTCTTTCTTGTCCTTGATGTCCTCTTCCGAACGCATCCCGACCAGATTTGTGCCGCCTTCGGGTTTGACCTTCAAAAAGAGCTGGCCCTTTTCCACGACCGCTTCATCGACCGTATAGAAGAGTCTAAGTATCTCCGAATCAGCGTACTCTGCATTCTTTACGACTTCTTCGAGAATATTGTCCGAAACGGTCTTCATATCGATCTGCGGCGATAGCCACAGGCCGAGAGCACGAAGGAAAATCGTGGCAAGTATTTTACGCTTGCCGAGCCGTGCATGCAGCAAGCCCTTTTGATCGTATTCAAATTCGACCCACGAACCGCGGTAAGGAATGATCTTCGCAAGATATTCATCGCGGTCACCCTTAAAGAAAACGCCCGGCGAACGATGAAGCTGTGAAACGATCACACGCTCCGTACCGTTGATGATGAACGTTCCGTTGTCCGTCATCAGCGGAATCTCGCCAAAGAAAACGTCTTCTTCTTTGATATCCCGGATCGTTGAAGTGCCGGTTTCTGCGTCCTTATCGAACACAGTAAGGCGAATCTTTACCTTTAGCGGTACGCTGTAGGACATTCCGCGTTCCTGGCATTCCTGCTGATCGTGCTTGTGCTTTAGGCCCACAGGTTCACCGCAGTTGTTGCAGAGATTCGGACGAACAGCATTGAATGTTCCGCAGCTGTTGCACAGAACCTCAGCCGGATTGAATGGATCGACCTTCACCTTGGAACCGCATTTCTTACAGTTCGCACGCAGGTGTTCGAGACCCTCAAGATTTCCGCATTTACACTGCCAGTTACCGATCTGATACTCGACATATTCCAGTGTGGCTGTTTCGCGAAAATCTGAAACCGGAAAGGTCGATTGGAATACAGAATGAAGCCCGATGCTGTCACGTTCCTCGGGAATAAGGTCCATTTGAAGGAACCTATTGTATGATTCTCGCTGAACCTCTATAAGGTTCGGGATCTGTGCTGTGGTATAGATCTTCGAAAAGTCCACGCGCTCCGGAGCCTTGCTGGTCCGCTTACCCAGGCCTACCGAATTATTTTGAAGTGGGTTGTTGATCATATGTTTGAATGAGTCGCGAAATTAGGTGTTGATTTATCCCTTTAAAATCTGATAGGATTCCCGCATCACAACGGTTCCCGGGACATTGGTTTGCTCCGCAGACAGCAATGGCGGTCCAGGGTAAACTTCACCCAGACCGCTTCAAGCAGTTCATGCTACTTAATAATTTGTTTGAGAGTGTCTAACCCGGACACTAACTCTCCACCCGATATAACGAGCTGAAAGGCCACCCAACTTGCTGTAATTAAACAACTTAGCTGAATCATGGCGGGCGAGGCGAATACCCGCGACCTTCTCTTGCTCAAAAAGCCTGCCCTTTAGAATAACAAGTCTTTCTGGTTCTTTCAACCCGCAGCGAAACAAATGCTCGCCGCGGGCTGAAATTGACCGGAAAAAGACTACTTAAGCTCGACGCTCGCGCCTGCTTCAGTAAGCTTCGTTTTGATCTCTTCGGCCTCGTCCTTCGAAACACCTTCTTTCAGTGCTTTCGGAGCGCCGTCAACGAGTTCCTTCGCTTCCTTAAGGCCTAAGCCCGAAACGATCTCACGAACCACCTTGATGACCGCGATCTTGTTGCCGCCGGCAGCTGTAAGAATGACGTCAAATGAGTCTTTCTCCTCAGCAGCAGGTGCAGCGTCGCCGCCAGGTGCCGCCATCATCATCGGTGCAGCCGCTGCTGCAGCTGAAACGCCAAAAACTTCTTCAAGTTCCTTTACCAATTCCGACGCTTCGAGAAGCGTCATTCCTTTTAAATATTCGACTACGTCGTCTTTTGTGATTGCCATGACTTTTTTCTATCTCCTAATAGGGTTCTTTGTTAATGACGAATGATGAATGCAGGATATTTCCCGCACGACATCTTTCATCCGTTCTTAGTCAGCGAATATAAATGCTTCGCCGAATTCTTCATTCGACATTCACCACCTACAATTCGCTTCTGTCAGCCGATAGAACCCACGGGACAAAGGGAACGGGTTGCATCTCCATTTCCGCTTCGTCCGAGCAGCACAGATGACCTGACAATCATCCGGCTCGTTTTCCTTGAGTACGGCTTGTGCGGGCAAGGCCCACAATTTCAAATTTGAGATCTCAGATCAGGGATCCTGTGACCTCAAAGATCTTATTCAGCTTTCTCTTCGCCTTCGGCAGAGGGAGCTTCTTCTTCAGGTGCGGCTTCCGCTTCGGCGGCCTGTTCGGCCTCCGGCGAAGATGCATCCTGTTCGTCTTCTTTAGTTTCCTGTGCTTCTTCCGCAGCTTCAGTCGGAGCTTCCGGCTGGTCGCCGCCGTTCTCGTCCGCAGCTGCTTCAACAGGTTCGCTTGCCGGAGCAGCTTCTTCTGCTGCTGGCTCAGCGGCGGCCTCAGCTACTGGCTCTTCAGCTTTAACTTCAACCGGAGCACCCGTTGCACGCCCTTCCTGTTCGCCGATCTGCTTGATCACGACCGCCAGGTCACGCGGAACCGCATTGATAACCGTAACGATCCGCTGTGCCTGAGCGTTGATCACATAAAGGATCTTCGAAATAAGCTCTTCTTTCGAAGGAAGGCTTGCGATCTCAGTAACCTGCACGAGGTCAACAAGCTTGCCGTCAACCACACCGCTCTTAAAGGTGTAACGGTCGGCATTGTCCTTCAAAAATTTCGAAACGGCCTTCGAAAGCACGACCGGATCGTTATCCGTCCAAGCGATAGCGGTCACGCCCTTAAATGCTTCTGTCGCCTGTTCATAATCCGTGCCTTTCACCGCCAAACGGGCCAAAGTGTTCTTAACGACCTGATACTGCGCACCGGCAGCCCGCAGCTGCCCGCGAAACTCCTGGTCCTTCGCAACGGTAAGATTGCTGAAGCTAACGACCATTGCCGATTTCGCTGTCTTCAACGACTCAGTGAGGGCTTCCAGATCTCTTGCTTTTGTTTCTCTTGATTTCATCTTTCTACTTGCACCTCACTATTAAGCGTACGTAAGCTCATCGAGCAGTACGCCCGGGCTCATAGTTGCCGCCAAATTGATCTTCTTTAGATAACGTCCCTTCGCGGTGGTCGGCTTTGCCTTCATCACTGCGTTGATCAGAACACGCGTGTTCTCCATCAGCTTTTCGTTATCGAACGACACCTTGCCGACCGGCGAGTGAATTACTCCGGTCTTATCAACGCGATATTCGACCTTACCGGCCTTGGTCTCCTCGATGGCGGTTTTAACATCCATCGTGACCGTTCCGGTTTTCGGGTTGGGCATAAGCCCGCGTGGCCCAAGAACCTTACCAAGCTGGCCGACCTTGCCCATCATATCGGGTGTCGCTATCAGCGAATCAAAATCCAGCCAACCGCCTTTGATCTTTTCGACGATGTCATCACCGCCGGCAAGATCGGCACCGGCCGCTTCCGCCTCTTTGATCTTATCGCCCTGAGCGATAACGACCACGCGCTTCGCGGCACCGCCAAGTCCGTGCGGCAATACGATAGTGCCCCGGACAAGCTGATCCGCCTTTCGCGGGTCAACACCGAGCCACATCGTCAGTTCTACTGTTTCGTCAAATTTTGCGAAGGCGATCTCTTTGAGTTTCGCGACCGCTTCGTCAAGGGTGTGCTTCTTGCCTGTCTCGACCTTTTCGAGAGCAGCAAGATATTTCTTGCCTCTTTTCATTTTTACCTCCAGGTGTTAACGAACGACTTAGTCGTTCTCCCTAATTGAGAGCGAAGAATTTTGAATGGTGAATCTAACTACTCCCAGATTCACCATTCATCATTCATCATTCAACTGTCAGGCCCATCGATTTCGCTGTGCCTTCGATCGTTCTCATCGCAGACTCAATATTTGTGGTATTGAGGTCCTGCATTTTCTTTTCGGCGATCTCACGGATCTTGTCGCGTGAGATGGTCCCAACCTTTTCCTTATTCGGCTTGCCCGAACCCTTCGGGATGCCTGCCGCCTTTCTGAGCAAGTCGCCTGCCGGCGGCGTTTTCGTTTCAAAAGTGAACGAACGGTCCGCATACACGGTGATCACGACCGGGATCTTCATATCCGGGTCATCGTTCTGCGTTTTTGCGTTGAACGCCTTGCAGAACTCCATTATGTTCACACCATGTTGGCCCAGTGCGGGGCCGATCGGCGGAGCCGGATTAGCCTTTCCAGCCGGTATCTGTAACTTGATATAACCTTCTATCTTCTTTGCCATTGTCTTTTTCGATTAACGATGCCATTTGTGCGGCAATGTCCTCATCTATTCTTCTTCTGCAAAAGTAACCTTTTCGACCTCAAGGAACGCCAATTCATAAGGCGTAGAGCGGCCGAAAATAGTTATCGAAACCTTTAGCGTGTTCTTGTCCTCGTTTACCTCTTCTACCTTTCCGGTAAAGCTTGCGAACGGGCCGGATTTGATACGAACGACCTCGCCGACTTGATACGTAAACTTCGGCTTCGGCTTTTCGGTCGCGAGTTCAATATTATGAACGATCTGATCGACCTCAGCCTGCGAAAGCGGTGTCGGTTGTTTTCCGCCAAGAAAACCCGTAACCTTCGGAGTCGATTTGATCGCGTGAAACACATTATCAGGGATCTTGCCCTTGTCGTCGCATTCAACCTCGACAAGCACATAACCCGGATAGAACATACGCTCGGAGACGTGCTCCTTATTTCCGCGCATTTCCACCACCTTTTCTTTGGGCAGCAAAACACCGGTGATCTGCTCCGCGAGTTCCATATCGCGAATGCGGGCCTGAAGGCTTTCTACGACCTTATTTTCGTGGCCCGAATATGTGTGGATGAAATACCACTGCTTCATTTCAAATTCACCTAGACCCCGGCGATCTTGTTGGCGACCCACGTCAGGCCTTCCAATACATAGATCCACGCCTTATCGACCAAAAACAGAAAGATCGCGAAAAATATAACGTTGATCAAAACGATGATCGTCGTCTTTTTCACTTCATCGGAGGTCGGGAACGATGTCCGATCCAATTCCTCGCGGGTCTTTTGGATAAACTCACCGACGCTTTCTTTTTTCTTGCCCTTTTCAAGGGTCTCTGCTGCTTCAGCCAATGCTTTAACTCCCGTTCAGGTCCGATACGACCCGAAAAAACTGTCAAATGGCAGGGGTACCAGGACTCGAACCCGGACCTAAGGTTTTGGAGACCTCCATGCTAACCATTGACACCATACCCCTGTGTCTTACTTGTTTTCGCGGTGCAGCGTGTGGCAGCGGCAGCGACGGCAAAATTTCTTGAACTCCAGCCGGTTCGGCGTGTTCTTTTTGTTCTTTGTCGTCACGTAGTTGCGCTCTTTACACTCCGTGCACTGCAAAATTATGTTATCTCTCGGCATAAATCCTCGTTCAGAGTTCACGCTTTAGCGTGTCTTAGTTGCTGCACGCTGAAGCGTGTACTCTTAACCCTATTCCACAATATCCGAAACCGTTCCGGCACCTACTGTTCGGCCGCCTTCGCGGATAGCGAAGCGGAGGCCTTTTTCCATGGCGATCGGTGCGATCAGGGTGATCTCCATCTGGATGTTGTCACCCGGCATCACCATCTCGACTCCGTCCGGCAGGTTTGCGACGCCGGTCACGTCCGTTGTTCTGAAGTAGAACTGCGGGCGATATCCCGTAAAGAACGGGGTGTGGCGTCCGCCTTCTTCTTTCGTCAGAACATAAGCCTCAGCCTTGAACTTCGTGTGCGGTGTGATCGAGCCCGGTTTGGCGATGACCTGTCCGCGTTCGATCTCCTTTCGCTCGACACCACGGAGAAGCAGTCCGACGTTGTCGCCTGCCATTCCGCTGTCAAGAAGTTTCTTGAACATCTCGACACCGGTAACAACAGAGTTCCGTGTGTCTTTGATACCCACGATCTCTACCGGTTCGTTGACGTTGATCTGACCGCGTTCGATA
>JBGSYH010000005.1:0-392149 GCA_041751035.1 Pyrinomonadaceae bacterium
ATGTTTCGATTTAATAACGAAAGCAAAACGCAATTGACCACAAACTACGAGGCGATCCGCATTTCGCTTGCCTCGCCGGACAAGATCCGTTCGTGGTCGCATGGTGAGGTCACCAAGCCTGAGACTATCAACTACCGTACCTTCAAACCGGAGCGTGACGGCCTTTTCTGTGCAAGGATCTTCGGGCCGGTGTCGGACTGGGAATGTCTCTGCGGAAAATACAAGCGGATGAAGCATCGCGGAGTTATCTGCGATAAGTGCGGCGTTGAAGTAACGCAGTCGAAGGTCCGGCGTGAACGGCTCGGGCATATCGAGCTCGCAAGCCCATGCTCGCATGTATGGTTCTTCAAAGGATTGCCTTCGCGCATCGGGCATCTGCTCGACATCACTTTGCGCGATCTTGAAAAGATCCTCTATTTTGAGACGTATATAGTGGTCGATCCGGGCGATGTTCCTGACCTGAAGGAAAAGGACCTGCTGAACGATGAAAGGTATCGCGAATTAATGCGTGATCACCCGAATCAGTTCGTTGCAAAAATGGGTGCCGAAGCGATAAAAGAGCTTCTGATGAAGATCGACATCGAAGAGCTTGTCAATGATCTCCGGACCCGTATGCGCGACGAGACTTCGCAGCAAAAGAAACTCAAGTTCTCAAAACGTTTGAAGGTATCGAATTCGTTCGCTCGTTCGGGGAACAAACCCGAATGGATGATCCTTGATGTTCTGCCGGTCATTCCGCCGGAACTCAGGCCGTTGGTGCCGCTCGATGGCGGCCGATTTGCGACGTCCGATCTCAACGACCTTTATCGACGTGTGATCAACCGTAACAACCGGTTGAAAAAGCTTATCGAACTCCGTGCTCCTGAGGTGATCGTTCGAAACGAAAAGCGAATGCTCCAGGAAGCCGTCGATGCTCTGTTCGACAACGGACGCCGGGGCCGCGTGCTGCGCGGTGCGAACAATCGTCCGCTGAAATCACTTTCCGGCACTCTGAAAGGAAAGCAGGGACGTTTTCGTCAGAATCTGCTTGGTAAGCGTGTCGATTATTCGGGCCGTTCGGTTATCGTAGTTGGGCCAGAACTCAAGCTTCATCAGTGCGGACTGCCAAAGAAAATGGCTCTCGAGCTTTTTAAGCCGTTCATTTATAACAAGCTTGAGAAAGACGCTCATGCCGCAACGATCAAACAGGCTCGCGAAATGGTCGAGCGCCAGGAACCGATCGTTTGGGACATCCTTGAAGACGTTATTAAGGAGCATCCGGTCCTTTTGAACCGTGCACCTACGCTTCACAGACTCGGTATTCAGGCTTTCGAGCCGGTCCTCGTCGAAGGCAAGGCTATCAAGATCCATCCGCTCGTCTGTACGGCGTTCAACGCCGACTTTGACGGCGACCAGATGGCCGTTCATATTCCGCTTTCACCCGAAGCGCAGATCGAAGCCAGCGTGTTGATGCTTGCGTCGAAAAACCTACGCTCGCCGGCCAGCGGCCAGCCGATCACTGTACCTTCGCAGGACATCGTTCTCGGCTGTTATTACCTGACGCTGAGCCGCGATGGACTCGCAGGCGATGGTAAAGCATTCAACAGCATCGATGATGTGTTGCTCGCTCTTGACGCAGAGGTGATCGAAACCCAGTCAAAGATCAGGCTTCGATGGCGAGGCGATCTGATCGACCTGACGTTCGAGCACAACAGCCAGGACGTTATCCGGGCAACAGTGCGTGAAAACGTAGATCAGATCATCGAAACGACCGCCGGCCGGGTGATCCTTAATGAACGCCTGACACGGGATGGACTTCCGTTCGTCAACGGCACTCTGAAGAAGAAAGGCCTGCAATCGCTTGTAAGTTTCAGCCAGTTAAAGCTTGGTGATGATTCGACCGTAGTGCTCCTGGACGATCTTAAGGCAATGGGCTTTCTTTACGCGACGCGTTCAGGTATGTCGATCGGTATCGACGATATGGTAACGCCTTCGAGCAAGAAAGGGATCATTGAAGAGGCTCGCAAGGAAGTCGACAAACTTCAAAAGCAATACGAAGACGCGACCATGACCAACATGGAGCGTGAAAATAAAGTTACGGCTATCTGGTCGGAAGTGACCGATCGCGTTGCAAAGGAAATGTTCCTGGCCATGCACGCCCGAGAGGACGAGCGAAAGGAATTGAATCCGATCCTCGTGATGGCCGATTCTGGTGCTCGAGGTTCTGACGCTCAGATCCGTCAGCTTGCCGGTATGCGCGGCCTTATGGCAAAGCCTTCAGGCGAGATCATCGAAACCCCGATCGTGGCAAACTTCCGCGAAGGGCTGAACGTGCTGCAATACTTTATCTCGACGCACGGTGCCCGAAAAGGCCTGGCCGATACGGCACTTAAAACGGCCGATTCCGGTTATTTGACCCGGCGTCTCGTTGACGTTGCGCAGGATGTGATCGTGTCCGAAGAGGATTGCGGCACGCTGCGCGGTGTCTGGGCCGAAGCGATCATCAGAAACGGCGAAGAGGTCGAATCGCTTCGTGATCGGATCGTCGGATGTACATCGCTTGACGACATTGTCGATCCGGTGGATGGAACCACGATCGTTGAGTCAAATGTTGAGATCGATGAAGAGCTCGCGGCTACCGTGCAGCTTTCGGGCCTTCAGAAGGTTCGTATTCGGTCGGCATTGACTTGCGAATCCAGACGCGGCATTTGCGTGAAGTGCTACGGGCGTAACCTGGCGACAGGCAACACCGTAGAGATCGGCGAAGCGGTCGGGGTCATCGCAGCACAGTCCATCGGCGAACCCGGCACTCAGCTGACGATGAGAACATTCCACGTCGGAGGTACGGCTCGGCTCGAACAGGAGACGAAGCATACCGCCGCAATGGACGGAACCGTCAAGTTCATGGGTGACTGGAGCGTGATCAAAAACCGTAAGGGTGAGATGATCTCAATGAAACGGCAGCCGTCGGAACTTGGCCTTATGGACGAACGCGGACGCGAAGTCGCACGTTACAAGATAGTTTACGGTGCACAGCTTCACGTCAAGGACGGCAAAAAGGTCAAGGAAGACGATATGCTGGCAACATGGGATCCGTTCACTTACGCGATCCTTACCGAAGTTGCGGGAACCGTTAAGTTCCAGGACCTTAAGGAAGGCAAGACCGTCGAACAAGAGATCGATAAGGTTACCGGCCAGATCCGGCTTGTTGTTAAGGATTCGGACGAAAAGAACCAGCCAAGGCTTGAGATCAAGAGCGGCAACAAAACGCTCAAGACCTATCAGATGCCTATTCGTGCGAACCTTCAGGTGACGGATGGACAAGAGCTTGCGGCCGGTGACGTGATCGCGAAGATCCCGCGCGAAACGACCAAGACGAAAGATATCGTCGGCGGTCTGCCTCGCGTGGTCGAACTCTTTGAGGCGCGGCGGCCTGGCGAAACGGCGATAATGTCTGAGATCGACGGAACGGTAACGCTCGGTGCCATCGCAAAGGGTAAGCGAAAAGTGATCATCACCGGCGAGGACGGTGCCGAACGCGAATATGATATTCCGCGTGGTACGCACATCAACGTGCAGGACGGCGATCATGTGAAAGCCGGCGAACCGCTGATGGATGGCCCGCTCAACCCGCACGATATTTTGCGTGTGTTGGGGACAGAAGCTCTGCAGAACTATCTTGTTTCTGAGATCCAAGAGGTCTATCGGCTGCAGGGTGTGACCATCAACGACAAGCATATCGAGGTGATCGTTCGTCAGATGCTTCGATGGGTGAAGATCAAGGAAGTCGGTGACACCGAATTCCTGATGGAAGAACAAGTGGATCGGTTCCGTTACGAAGACGAAAATCGTCGGGTACGCGACGAATCCGGCCAATCGTCCGTTGGCGAACCCTTGTTGCTTGGTATAACCAAGGCATCGCTTTCGACCGATTCGTTCATCTCGGCCGCGTCTTTCCAGGAAACGACCCGCGTCCTTACGGAAGCGGCGATCTCAGGCCGAGTGGACTATCTCCGCGGCTTGAAGGAGAACGTGATCATGGGACGCTTGATCCCGGCGGGAACCGGTATGAAACACTACCGAAACGTGAAGATCGATTATGATCCGACCGAGAACCGTAAGCAGGAGGACGAATTCGACGAACTCGCAAACATTCGCGGTGGCCTGGATCTGCCAAACTTTGGTCAGATACCCGGCGTCGAAGATCCGGACCTGACCAGCGATATGGACGACGAAGAGTTGGTTGAAGAGGATTCGCTCGACCTTGAGGGAACCGAAGAATTCGACATTGATGAAGCTATGAAGATAGACATCGATAACGATGACGAACTCTAATTCTCACAATTGCTAACACTGAAATCGGCCTCGTCGAGTTTTCGGCGAGGCCTTTTTTCAGCCTTCTCGGACATCCGAGTAGAAGAATGCAAGATTCACTATCGGCCTCGTTCTAAATGTGTTCCAGATCCAAATTCAGGAGAAACCTCTATGAACACTGATATCTTTAAGTGGATCGCGCTCGGAGTGGCGTTGATCCTGCTTGTTGCGGCGTTGTACGTTTTTCGGCCAACGGAGAGTAGCTTAACGCGTGTCACCGTATCAGGTGATTCGCAAGCCAAATTGGCCCCGGACACCGCCGTGATTTCTTTCTCCGTTGTAACTGCCGGAAAACAGGCTATAGCTGTTCAAGATGAGAATGCCCGCAAGAGCGAAGCCGTTGCGAATGCGGTAAAGATCATCATGCCCACCGAAGGAAGCGAGATAAAGACCAGCAACTATAGCCTGAATCCGCAGCAAGATTACTATTCAGGAAAGACCCCAAAGATCCTTGGATACGAGGTGCGAAACACTGTAACGGTCTCCGTGAGTAAACTGGACATCGTTGGTTCGATCATTGATGCGGCAACAGCTGCCGGTGCGAACAGTGTAGAAGGCATTCAATACGTTGTCGGACAGGCGAGCCCTGCACAGGGCGAAGCGTTGGCACTTGCGACAAAACAGGCAATGGCAAAGGCCGAGGCGATAGCTGCCTCACTAAACGGAAGGATCGTACGCGTGGTGCAATCTACCGAAGGCGGTATCGATCCGCGGCATGTGCAGGCGAGCAATGCCTCGTCAGCTACGAATGCCGCTTCTGTATCCAGGCCGCTTACACCGATCCAGAGTGGATCACTCGATGTAAGATCGAACGTTGTCCTCGTCGTGGATATTGCGAGATAAGAGCGAGGCAAAAGAAGCCCTTCAATTCATCGGTATGAATGACCGCGAGACCCGATCGTGAAGTTTCGCGGCCAGCTTTTTTCGTTCGGGGTCAACGATCGGCTCGGCTCCAAAATTGACTACCGCTACAAAAGAAGGGATCTGAAAATATCGAACAAGGTGCTTGAAGAAAGGTGTGTCGTCCCACCAGCATATCCAATCACTGGGACGGACACCTTCGACATCGCTTCGATAGGTGATAGAACAATGGGAAACAGGTGTGTCGGTCTGGGCGGCAAATTCGAGGAACGATGAATTAAACGGCAGAACCTCTTCGCCTTTTGTGCTCGTGCCTTCGGGAAACACGATAACGCCCTCGCCGCCGCTCAGCCGCTCGATGACCTTTTCTCCCGCACGCGGAATGGTCCGCCGCCTACCGCGGTCGACATAGATAATTCCCATATTAAGGATCATCCGGCCAAGGAGCGGCCAATCGCCAATGTCGTGTTTCGCGACAAAAACGCCCTTGGCCAACGAGCGGATCACGGGAATATCCATATATCCGACGTGGTTGCTGACCAGGAAGAAAGGTGGTTGGGGCGGCTCGCCGATGACCTCGATCTTGATCGAGGCGATCCGAACAAATCCCTTTGCCCACAATTCGAAGATCAGCTGGCGCCAGTAAACCTTATTAGGGATCAGAATTCTTCCGACCAGCCAAACACCGTAGATCCCAAACGTGAGGAAAAACAGAAGTACGACGCGGAAAATTGATCTAATTGCCTTCATCCTTATCGATTTTGGTGAAATTGTATCGCAGCAAAACTCGCATCGGCAAAGCGTGTTTGCCGACTGTGGCAGGCCGCCAGTTCATTTTCCTGATCGTGTCGGCAACCGAGGCGTCCAGCCCAAAGCCGGCCCAGCGGCTTATCTCTATGTTTACGACGTTTCCGTTCTCATCGATATCGACCTCGGCTTCGACCGATGCACGGACGGAATAGAGGTTCGCGATCGTAGTGTATTCCGGCCTTATTCGGCGATACGGCATTGGCGGCCGCAGTTCTTCAAAGCCCGGTGTTCCTTCGTCCGGAACTGGCGGAAAAGGTTTGAACGGCTTTAGCGACCGGTGAGCAATAACGTTCTTTTCGACCGCCGCTATAATTTGCCCGGAAATGTCTGATGTCCGGCTCTTGAATTCATTGGCCGCGATCTCAGGCGTACTTCCGGTGAACGAGAACATCTTCCAATCGATCAATTGCCCAGTCGATGAACTGACAACATATACGGCCGCAAAAACCTCGTAGTATTCTTCGATATCGCTCGACGTCCGCCGTGATCGTCCGGCATTCACGATCACAAAAAATGGAGTGCCGAGCAGCTCGCCGATCGCCTTTGCCTCAGACGTGTATAGATTGAAAGGATCGTCGGCATTGAACGACGATACCGACTGTTTGCTCAGATCAAGATCATCGACACGATGCGTTTTCCTCAGCTCTTCGGCGATACCAGAACCGACAAATATCGAATATTCGTCTGCTTCCGGGACCAGGATCGCCAGTCGCTGAGCTGAAATGGAAGCTGCAAGGCCGCAGAACGCTGCAGCAAATAGAACGCACGCGAGAGCGGGCCGAAGGGCATCCTTAACGATGATAAAGCAACGCGATCTCATCTTTTAATTCAAGCGGAAAATAAACACGATGAATACGATAGCCTTCCTGCAGGCCGCGAACAGCGGAGCTGACCTCTGATATCTCCCGAATCTCCGGACGCGAAAATCCGGCTTCAACATAGATCAGATCCTTTGGCTTGGCCGAGTCCTTGATATAGAAATTGTGGGCCGCATCGCCGGCTTTGTCTTCGATCAAATAGAATGCCGGATCAAAACCACCTTTTTCTGCTGTCTTTCGCGAGTTTTCAATAAACTTGCTTCGTTCGCTCTCGGGCATATCGAGGTCGAAACCCTTAAACAAGCGGCGGTTGATGAAGCGTGAAGAAAGGTCAGAAAGTATCGGGTCGTCGGACAGCTGCCACTGTTTGATGTGAAAAAGAAAATCACTATCGTCCAACGAAAGATGTTCCTCGAGCGTAAGTGCCTGACCTTTTAGCACTGATGCGAACGCCGTGCCCTCGGCAAACCATACATCTTTGCCACCGGCGAAAAGATCCAACGCACGCCGTATCAATGATCGCAGGATCGCTTCGGCAGAACGCAGCGTTCGATGGAAATATACCTGCCGAAACATATAATAACGCGCTTGAAGGTAATCTTCGACGGCTGAAATTCCCGGCGCCGAAACGTATAAATGATCACCGTCGCGGTTGATCTCAAGCGATTTTATAATCCATTCAATATCGTAAACGCCGTACTTGGCTCCGGTCATCAATGAATCGCGAAGCAGGTAATCCATCCGGTCAACATCAAGCTGAGACGAAACAAGCTGTGCAAGCGCCATCGGCCGAAATGTGCCGTCAATGATCGCGGCAACACGCTGCGGCAGGGCCTGGTCGAATGACCTAAGCAACTGGCCGACCTCGGTCTCAGAGCTCAAGATCGCTTCGATCGTGAATGCTTCGTGGTGGAAATCGAGTATCGGTTCGATCACATGCGAGAAAGCCCCATGGCCAATATCGTGAAGCAATGCGGCAACACGAACAGCAAGCGCGTCCTCCGGGTCGATCTGATGCGAAACGCCCAACTTAAAAAGTATTCGGGTCGCAAGATGAAACGCTCCTAGGCTGTGCGTAAAACGGCTGTGCTCCGCACCCTGGTACGCAAAATGAGCCAAGCCCAATTGCCGGATCCGCCGCAGCCGCTGAAACTCGCGCGAATCAATTAGATCCGCGAGCAATTGCCCTTCAGACGTGTCCGTTTTAAGGCGGATAATGTTATGTACTGAATCGCGGTAGATCCGCTCTGGTGTAAGCATTGTTTATCGTTGCCCTGAAGCCGACGGTAAGCGAGCAGGATATGCAGGTCCGAAGATGTTAATCGAATTTGTTAGTTGCTCGGTTACCAGAGTGCTATAATACGTTTCTCTAAACAAGACAAGCAACTCTTCTCTAGGAGGTAGTAATGAGATCAGGGAGCAATTATAGATTTCGGCAACTGGCATATGGGTTTGCCCTGGCGGTCGCGTTCTTTGGGGCTTCGGTACCGGTAAATGCCGCACATACGATAGCCGGGATAGTTTTCGATGGAAATCGTAATGCTCTTCCGGATCTCGATGTTGAACTGTTGGACCAATTCTATCGAACGATCGCCCGGCAAAAGACCGGCGGCGGCGGTCGATTTGAATTTAATGTCGCAACGGCATCTCGATATACGGTCAAGGTCTATGCGTTTCGTTACGATTTTGAAGACCAGTCTCAGGAGGTCGTGGTCTCGGCCGTTTCTGCGGTCGCTGGTGAGTCCGGCAGTTCGTATACAAATGTAGATTTTTATCTCCAGCCGCGAAGGGGAAGCCTGATGGAGGCGGAGTTAGGGGTTATTTTTGCTCAAGATATCCCAACAGAAGCAAAACGAGCTTATGAAGGAGCTATCAAGGATTTTTCCACAAAACGGAATGCTGAGGGATTTGAGGGTTTGAATCGAGCGATCGAATTAAAACCTGATTATTACCTGGCATTGAATAAAATGGGTCGCGAGCTATTTGTCCAAGCAAGATATGCGGAAGCCGTTCCATTTCTTCTGAAAGCTAGCGAACTGAATCAGAAAAGCCCAACAACGTTTTATTACTTAGGGGCTTCGCTTTTCTATCTTGGCAAGGACTTTCATAAGGCGGCGTTGGCTTCATTGGGTCGAGCGGCGTTTCTCGCGCCGTCGGCACCACAGATCCATTTTGTTCTCGGGCGGGTCCAACGCAGTGAAAAGAGATTTGCTGAGGCCGAAATTAGCCTGGTAAAGGCAAAGAAGCTTGCCTCGTCAAACATCCCGGATATCCACAAGGAATTGGCTCAGCTTTATAGCGACGACCTCAAGAAATATGCCGAGGCCGCAAACGAACTCGAAGCGTATATGAAGAGCAGCAATCAAAAAGGTGTCGACCAGGAAAAGACAAAACAAGTGATCGCCAATCTTCGGGCGAAAGCTCGCTCGAATCCGAATGATTGATCAATAGCCTATTCAATGAGTGTCATAAAGCCCCGCATTACCGGGGCTTTTATTTTGGGAAATGATCGGCCTAGTGTTCGATGTTGGTATTCAAACCGTCATTTTGAAGGCCGGACAAGAAAAAGGCTCGCCCTTTCGAGCGAGCCTATAGACTGATCAAAGATCAGATTAGAAGAAGAACCGTGCGCCGAAGCGAACTGTTCTTGGGTTCTGGTAACCATTCGGCTCGCCATAGGTATTAACCTGTCCGGCAGCAGAGGTTCCCTGAGCAGCAAGGTGGTTAAGGACAAACTGACGGATACCGCTACCATTGAATATGGTATTGAATACCGCAGCTTCCTGCACACCGCCCGAATCAGTTGCCAAACCACAAGTGGTACATCCGTTTGCACGGAGGACTGACGCATTGTAGTTCGTACCGCTGATCGTCGTACTGACAGTCACAACATTTCTTTCATCGAAGATATTTCGAATATCGAGAAATGGTTCGAGGGTGAACCTGTTATCGCGACCGAATTTGTACCGATGGCTGATATTAAAGTCAGTTTCGGTAAACATTTCAGTCCGGCCCAAGTCGCCGCGGCCATTCAAGATCGTGGTTCCAAGGCTGTACAGGTTATAGATAGTGGTCAAAGGCGTACCTGATTGGAAAGTAGTAAAAGCAGAAATGGTTGTTCTGTTCGTATTATTTCCCATCCAGTTCCAGCTATAACCGCCGTATGCCTTGAAGACATGCGGTCGATCGGTAGCAAGGCGGCCATTGTCCGGTTCACCATCTGCCGTGTAGCCGAGGGGCGGAAGGTCAAAGAAGCGGTTTACGTTCGGGCTGTTTCGGCCGGCTTCATCAGAGCTCGCCAAACCTGAATAGTTACCGAAAAGGCGACTATAGGTATAGCTTGCATTGTAGAAGTAGTTGGTCGCCCGGCGATCAACTCGAACCTCAACAGCGTCATAATCACGCACGGCTTTGGTGCATGGCAGGTTCGCCGTCTGCGAGATCTCGCAGGTCAAGCCAATTCCCGGGTTTCCGATGATGTATGCTTCGGAGCCCTGCGAATTGACCACACCTACGTCTTCCACAGTTCGATCGATCTGCTTGTGCGTATAACGTGCACTGAGAACCATGTTGCGTGTCAATTCACGCTCGAAACCGATCGTGTATTCGCTCTGGCGGGCTGCCTTCAGGTTCGGGTCAACTGCACCCGTTTCGAAGATATCCGCTCCCTGTGAATTGGTTGCGATACGGAAGTCGAACTGACAGATCGACCATCCACCCGGATGAACGGGTGCGTTCGGGCCTGGGCAAGTACCGCCGATCGGGTCGGAGAAATTGCCAAGGATGTTAGCGAACGTGTAGTTGCTAAAGTTCGTGCCGCGGCTCGGCAGGATCTCGAAATAGTCGTTTCGGAAGAAGTCGCCGCCAAACGAACCGCGAGGCAGTTCATATTTGAAACGATCATAGAACCAGCCATAGCTACCAAAAAGCTTGGTCTTTCCGTCGCCGGTAAGATCGTATGCAACACCAAAACGCGGAGCGATCTTGTCACCCCAACCGAACCTTATCGAGGTTCCAGAACCAAAACTCGGAACTTCTTCGTTTTCGATACGAACACCGAAATTGAGTGTCAATCGGCGTGCGATCTGCCACGAATCTTGGACAAAGAGTGCTTGGTTAACACTGCTTGCTTCACCCTGTGTACCGAAACGCTGGATCCAGCCCGCGCCCCAGTTGCATGGATCGCCAGGTGCGGCAGTGCCACAATATCCCGAAGGATTGGCTACTGTCGAACCAGTCGGGGTTTGACCTGTCAGCGACGAGATTGGAACACCGTAATCGAGAACAACAACACCCAAGTTAACGTGGCCGCGGTCAACCGAGTTGAAAAGACGGTTCCACTGATAGCCGAACTTGATGTTGTGTCGTCCGCCGGCATTGATACCGACGAAAGCCGCATCTGCGTCAAATGTCGTACGGGTCGAAACGTCCCGGTCAATACCGTTATTGTTGGGAACGCTGTTGAAGCCGCCGACACAACCAGAACCGGGTACACTTGCAGCTCCGGCATTTCGGCAGAAGAAGCGGGTAACCGCGGGTGTGAAGTAAGACGCCAGGCGCTCATTGAGGAACGTGCGGCCGAAACGGAAATTGAGCACCGTATTTCGGTTCGCGGTCCATGTTGCCTGGGTATTTACCGTGTTGCTGTTCTGGCGACCGCCCTGGCGGTCGAGAAGCTCTGCTCCGCGAAGTACACCAATGTTCCCGCCGAAATTCACCCGAGCCGGTGCTGAACTTAGGCCAGCGGTCCGACCGGTTAAAAGGCCGTTTTGAATGATCGGGTTCCAAAGGAATGTTCCGAAGACACGAAGATTCTCAAATGGTTGAGCATCAATGCGTGCGAAAGCTTGTTCGGTCCGCTCATTTGTTCGATATTCGATCGTCTCACTGATAGAACGGATGTTCGGATTGGAACTCGGAGAGCCGGTAGCAGGATTGACATAATAATCAACCAAACGGGAAACTTCAGCGATCTGCGGAGCATATATCAAAGACATCCAAAGACGATTCTTGACAATGGGTCCGCTTACGCTAGCAACCGGGAACCAGTTGGTTCCACCGTCTCTTTTCGACTGAAACTGTTCAAACTGTCCCGCTCCTGCTCCCCAACGATTGAGGAAAAGGTTAGGAGTGCCCTGGAACCGCGAAGGTTCGAAAGACGTTCCAAAGTTTCCGCGCCAACGGTTGTTTCCGCCCGATGTGACAACGTTAATAACACCACCAGTCGCTCCGCCGTATTCGGCATCGAAACCGGTCGATTTGATCTGTACTTCCTGAAGAAGTTCAAAAGGCAGATTACTGTTGGGGGTCAAAACGCCTGAACGGAAGTTTGTGACTTCCTGTCCATCAACAACGAAAACGTTTTCGGAGCCTGAAGCACCGTCAACCTGAAATCCGCCGCCGAGTGCTTCGGGTCGAACGTTCGGGGCAATTTTCAATAAGCTGTCGAATCGGGTTCCTTTCGGAAGCGATTCAATGATCTGCTTTGTAATATTCGTATCGATCGTCGTATTGCCCGGATCGATCTGGACTGTATTATCAGCCGTAACATCTACGACCCCCGTCACTCCAGCAGCTGTAAGGCTGAAATTGACTGCCGAGGTTCGGTCGATGACGACCGTAACATCGCTCGAGCGTTCAGCAAAATTCGTTGCTGAGGCAGTAACGGAATAAGTTCCTGCCGGTACGCTCCTGATGGAATAAAAGCCGCTGCTATTAGCGGTGACGGTTCGACTAAATCCGCCAGTGGTGCCGGTGCTAACGATAACAACTGTCGCATTTGGAACGACAGCACCGTTTGCATCAACCACTGTGCCTTCAATCGCACCGGTAGTTCCCTGCCCAAATGCAATAGCTGAAAAGCTAAACACAAAGGCAAGAACCGCGGATAGAAACTTGAAGTTCTTGTTCATTTTTTATCTCCTTTGAAAAGATCGTGTCCTTTAAGAGAGCCCGTAACATGAATGCCTTAAAATATTTGGATAGTGATCCAAGCATTCGCGTTGATTAATCGAATCGATGATCAGAAATTAAAAAGAACAGTCCGCCAAAATCACATAAGCTATGTCATTGGGGCATTCTGTTCGTCCAGGGGAGAAAAACTGAACCATCAATTCTTAAAGCAATCTTCTAAAACCAGAATAGAAGTTTTGCAAGACACGCTCGCACTTCTATATATTGCAACTATTGTGCCGACCTATGGAATGCAAATAATCCCATTGTTATGCGGAAAGGAAGGATCGACGAAAGGTTTACGTCATCAAAAAATCCGAGAAAATGAATTTTTATCCATTTGCTGAATTAATTAGAAATTCAGGATATGCCCAAGTTTTTCTTTCTTGGTTCGGAGGTAGTGGGCGGCGGGTTCGTCGCCAGTTATTTCGATGGGAATGCGTTCGACTATTGTAAGGCCGGCTTCTTCGAGGGCTTTTAGTTTGTCGGGGTTATTTGAGATGACCTTTACTTTGCAAAGGCCAAGATCGAAAAGTATCTCGGCGCACTGTTTATATTCACGTGCGTCGATGGCGAAGCCAAGTTTTTCGTTCGCTTCAACCGTATCGGCTCCTTCATCTTGAAGTGCATAGGCGCGTATCTTGTTCAAGATGCCGATACCGCGGCCTTCCTGCTGCTGATAGACGATCGCACCGCGGCCTTCCGTCTCGATCATCTCCATCGTTCGATGAAGTTGCGGCCCGCAGTCACACTTGACCGAGCCAAAGACATCGCCGGTCAGGCACTGTGAGTGTATTCGCACAAGAGTCGGAACTTCCGCCTCCATCTCGCCTTTGTACAGCACTACGAACTCTTCATCGCTTCTTAGCGAACGATAGCCGACTATGCGGAAATCGCCGTATTTGGTCGGTAGTTTCGCCTCAGCCACACGTTCTACGGACAGGCCGCTCCGCCCCGCAGAACAGCTGTCGGAGCCGTTAACGGACTCTGTGGTCGTATGATCTAAAAGCGGTAGCACGTCCATAATTATAAACCTTACCGAAAGGAATTCCGAACCATTTTATTCGCGCGGGCGAGACGATCGGTTGCATCCCAACCAAAACAATGCCGCCATCCGAAGCATTTCAGCAATTCGAATGGCGGACAAACGCGGTTTCCTTAACGTTTATTGATCTTTTTCGTTTTCTGGCTCTTCTTTTTGTTCTTCTTCCTCTTCCTGATGGGCGAAAACTGCACCATCCGCGGTCCCGAAAATCTTTGAGAAAAGTCCACTCAATACTTCGGAGATCTTGGCCGTTCCGATGCCCGCAGGTGCTGCTTCGATCGGAGCGTCAGCAAATTCCAGATGGAGCTTGATCAACTCGGCCGAAATATGGCGGCAAAAGGAACACTTCACCAAATGGCCGACTATTTGATCGGTTTCGCGAGCGTTTATCGAGCCCTCAACGAAAGCCGAGAGCATATCGTGATCCAAATGGTTCGCAGACGCACGTTCGGTGTCGAATGCTTCGCGTCGATTGGCAAGATACTGTCCTATCAAGCCTTGGATCTTTAATTCTTGTTCTGTTAGTTCCACAGTATTTGCCATGGTTTCAGTCCTCCCAGAACTTAGACGTTCTCGGCCTGAAACATTTGCGTAACCCAAAGAATTTCCTTCGATGCACTATCTTGGCATCAGGCTGCCAAAAATACTTCGTCCAGAAAGATCTTTCGTCGCAAGTTCCAAGCAGATCGCGACCTCCGATTCGCTCAAACGGTGATCTCTGGTAAGGTTCTCCTTAAATGCTGTCAAGACCCTGCCGTAACTCTTTTCCAGCCAACGCATTACGGTCGATTCATGGGTTCGCCCTCCGCCTTCTCTTGCGGCATTGCGGCGTTGAAACCATCCACGCAGCGGCGATGTATCATCTTCAACGAGGACGGCTATTTCGCGGAGTTTTAAGTTTTCGACGTGATAGTACAAAAGCAGAAGACGCTCATGGTCTTCGAGCGAGGCAAATGCGGATTCGAGCGAGGAAACAGTTGCGGCCCGAAATCGGGACATCTCGATACCATCCAACATATCGTCTTCGCCGCCGAGAGCCGGTTCGGCGAAATTTGCATGGGCCATGCCTTCGCCGACATTCTCGGTCATCTCGTCAAGCGATACGTCATCATGGCTGGCTCGGTGAAGATCGACGAGAGAATGCCAGATGACCGTTCGAAGCCATCCGCGAAGTGTTCCGCGTCCGCTGTAAGTGGCAAATTTCGAAACACGTTCGCCGTCAACTATCTTCTGTCCGTAAAGATCGACATACACTTGATCGACAACTTCCTGAGCATCGATCTCTGTTTTCGCCAAATGGCGGGCGACACGTTCCAAATATGAACGATGGCTTTGGTCAAATTCCCACCATGCACGCTCGTTTCCGTTTGAGCAGGCAATGGCAAGAAAAAGTTCGTCGGCGTGTAGATTACCTATGAATTCCGTGATCTCCGCCTCCGAAATCGGTTCTGGACCGGAGCCTGAGAGAAACTTCTCGACCGTCTTAAGCACAGACCGGCCGAAACACTCTTGCTTGACGCCATAATTAGGTGAGTTCTCAACACAACGGTCGTAAATGCTCTCGATCAGGGCATTTGCTCCGTCTAAAAGGGCTTGGTCTAGCTTGGCCTCAGGCTGCATAGTCGCCGTTATTATAAACAAACTTCTTCATATAGCCTAACATCAGCACAGCTCCGCTAGGCCGGGGTCTCTGAAAGTTCCGAGGGGCCTGAAACTTCGCCGCGGTCAGCATATTGAAGCTGGAACAGCCGCCAGTATAACCCTCGCATTCGCAAAAGTTCATTGTGTGTGCCTGTTTCTTTTAGCTCTCCGTGGTGCAGGACAATGATCCGATCGCATCGCTGAATCGTCGAAAGCCGATGAGCTACGACCATGGACGTGCGGCCAGCCATCACGCGATCTACTGCCTGCTGGATCAGCTGTTCGGTCTCCGTATCGATCGAACTTGTCGCTTCGTCCAAGATCAGGATCTTTGGATCGAACGCCAATGCCCGGGCAAACGAGATCAGCTGCTTCTGCCCGACGGAAAGCCCGGCACCGCGTTCGCGAACTATATGATCGAAACCGTCCTCTAAGGGTTCTATGAATCTATCAGCATGAACTTCGCCGGCGGCCCACTCGACTCGGTCGCGGCCGATGCTGGCGTTGCCCAGACGTATGTTGCTCTCAAGCGAGCCGCTGAAAAGGAAGACGTCCTGCAGGACGACAGCGAAATTTGACCGCAGGTCGTGCAGGTTCCACTTCCTGATATCGACACCGTCGAGATAAATGGTGCCCTTTTGAATATCATAGAAACGCATCAACAGATTGGTTATCGTGGTCTTCCCGGAGCCTGTGTGTCCGACAAGAGCAACGCTCTCGCCCGGATCGACCTTGAACGAGACGTTCTTCAGCACCCATTCATTCTCTTTATAAGCGAACCAAACGTTACGAAATTCGATCTCGCCAATGGCTTTACCGGTCTTTTGGGGTTCCGGCGGCGATTTAATATCGATCTCCAGATCAAGCAACGCAAATATCCTGTGTGAGGCAACGATGGCCGCCTGCAGTACGTTGAATTTGTCCGAAAGGTCACGGATCGGTTGAAAAAGCTGTTGTGAATACTGGATAAACGCAGCCAGCACGCCGACAGTCAAGGCCGTATCGGCGGCGCTCAGGCCGCTCAGGTATTCAAAACCGAAAAAGAAGATCACAACGGCAATACCGACCGCGCCGATCAGATCAACGAGCGGATAAAAGATCGCATAGTAATAGATCGTCTCGATATTTGCCTGCCGATAGCTATCATTGATCTCACGGAATTTGGCCTGCGCGCGTTCTTCTGCATTCATCGTTTGAACGGTTTGGGCGCCGGAGATAAATTCCTGCAAAAAGGCATTGAGGCGTGCGTTTCGGGTCCGCACCTTATCGAAACCGATGCGGGCATGCTTGCGAAACCAGTTCGTTGCAGCAAATAGAAGCGGTACCGTAACAAGCGAAACAATGGCAAGCTTCCAATCCAGTGCGAACATCCACGCGATAATGGCGATGATGATAACCAGATCGCCCAGAACATCTATCACACCGGACGTGAACAATTCGTTCAATGCATCGACATCGGAAGTTAATCGAGTGATGATACGTCCGACCGGATAACGGTCGTAATAGGCGAGTTCCTGCCGCTGTAGTTTTGCAAAGATCTGTGAGCGAATGTCGAGCATTACGCGTTGCCCGACCGTATTCAACAAAATTTCTTGAATATAAGAAAAGATGAACCGGAACAAAAATACCCCAAAGAACGCAAGGGCGAACAGCCACACACCATCCGTGCGGCCCGGCGTTATAAAATCATCGACAGCGACCTTGGTAAAAAATGGCTGGGTACTGATGAGAACATTTGTCAGTATCGTAAGCAGGAGAGCGATCGCGGCCAAATGCCAGTATGGGCGCAGATAGCCAAGTAGACGGCGGACGACCTTTAGATCGTAGGTCTTCCCGATCGCATCTTCCTCGTGATATTTTCTAACTTCGTCTGACACTCGTCTGAACGATTTTAGATTTTGGATTTTCGATTAGCAATTCGAACGGCGTCAAACTAAAATTCAGGGTTCAAATGCTTTCATTTATCGACAGGAAAAAGGATGACTGGCAGCGGCTTGAGGACCTGCTTGGGTTGCTCGGCGGAAGCAGTCTGCGAAGCCTTTCGCGGATGGAGGTTCGCGAATTTGGCGAGCTGTACCGACGAGCTGCCGCCGACCTGGCAATTGCCCGTGCCGAAACGCGCGATCCAAAGGTTGTCAATTATCTGAACAGCCTTGTCATTCGAGCCCACGGAAAGATCTATCGTGCCGATGGGGAGGGCAAGAGCGTGATCGCACGATATTTTTCGCAAGATCTTCCGCGTGCTGTTCAAGATAACTGGGTTCATATTTTCATCTCATTCCTGGCATTTTTTCTACCCGCTGTGGCGGCCTATGTTCTCGTTATGAATAGCAGCGAATTCATCAGCGTACTCGGGCTGGAAGGCATTCAAGCTTCGGTAGAAAGAGGCGACCGCTGGTGGCTTTCGCTAAATCAGGCAAATCAGATCGGTTCGAGCGCGATACTGACGAACAACATCATGGTCTCATTCAATGCCTTTGCCTGGGGCGTGTTCTTTGGGATCGGTTCTCTATACATTCTTGTGTTCAATGGATTGTTCTTGGGCGGCGTTTTTGCGACAGCGTTCAAGTTTGACCCGGCGTTCGGTTCGGAGCTTACAGAATTCGTCGTCGCCCATGGCGTGATCGAACTTTCCTGCATATTTCTTGCCGGCGGAGCTGGGATGATGATCGGTTACGCTCTGATAAACCCGGGCGACCTGACACGAGGACAAGCACTGAAGAAGAAAGGCATTGAGGCCACGCGTATCATTGTCGGTTGTGCCCTCATTTTGATTTTGGCCGGTGTGATCGAAGGATTTATATCGCCGTCGTCGCTTCCGCCTGCCGTAAATTATTCGGTAGGTATTTCTACCGGTGCGATCATGTTCTTTTATCTTTTTTTCGTAGGAAGGCGATCGCCCGAGCCGGATCCGGACAGCGTCACTCCGGCAGCCTGACCCTTTCCACTGCTCCAATTCTTACCCCAAACGCATTGAGCGCTGCCGTTTTCATTGCTTTTTCACTTCCTGTCGTAAAAAAGCGATCGGTGCCTATCGCTTTGATCTTCGGTTTCGGAACGCCGGCGGCCATTTCCTTGGCGGGGTCGATGAACCTGGTCTGCGGGGAAACAAATTCGGTCAACATTTCTTCGATCGCCGGATAGTGTGTGCAGGCAAGCAGAATATGCGAACAATTTCGGAGCGGCATGAGTATTCGTTTTGCTTCGGTTCGGAGCAGGTCGGACGAAGTATCACCCTTTTCGATCAATGCCGAAAGCGGCTGAGCGATACGCTGTTTTATCACGAACCCGTGTTCCGCAAATCTCTTTCTGTAAACCCCGGACAAGACGGTTCGGCGGCCGCCGATAACACCAAGCCGAACCGGGTTTTGTTTCAATGCGGCAGTGACCGCTGATCGGATAATTCCCTCGACTCTAAGTCCGTGCTCGGCAAGATCAGGGATCGCCGTGCTGGCAGCGTTGCAGGCGATCATTATCTCGGCGGCGCCATTGCTTCTCAGGAATCCGACCACATTATCCAGCCGGGCCGCGAGATCGAACCGCTTCAGCTTTCCATACGGCGTCGCTCCCGTATCCGAAAAATAAAGTATTGGAAGTTTGGGCTGCAGCGCTTTGATCTCATGATAAACACCGATCCCGCCGATGCCCCAGTCAATGATTCCAAGCATAATTGCTCACGGATACGAAAGCTTTGCTTCTACTATCTTCTCGATCGGGCCGCTGTCGAATGCAACCATTCGCGAGTTCCAGGCGATGTTCAGCGTTTCCATTTTCTGTCCGGGAAACCGGCTTTCGAGATACCATTTCATTTCATGTTCGGATCGGATCGGGTTGTATTCGAGCATCTTTTTCCAATCCTGGTGCGAGACCAGTTTCTGCAACGCCACGTTAAAGTCTGCATTTGTCTTTTGTTCTCTCATTGTTCGAAGTTTGTTCTGCAGGAGCCTCGGATATTCCGACACTTTAACAGGAACCGTTACCATATCGACAACCAAAAGCTTTCCGCCGCGCTTCGTGACCCGCTTTATTTCGGCAAGCAGCGGATCCCAATCCAGATAGCGAAATGACATCAGCGAGATGACTACGTCGAACGAAGCATCATCGAACGGAAGCACCGGGCCGCTGATCTTTTCAAATCTCAAGTTTGTGTTAGCTGAGTTCCTAGCTCGTGCCTTTTCGAGAATTGCGGACGATTCGTCAACGCCAACGCCCTCAGCGATACGGCCTGATAAGGCATTCAGCAATGCTCCGTTACCGCAGCCGATATCCAATACACGAAGGTCACGGCCCTTTGGCAGATGTTCATTCAGCCAATTCCATTCATCACGTCGAACACGGATATCAGTGAAAACATTGTCGTAAAGTTCAGCAACGCGGTTATAGGTATCGGCACCGTTTACTTCGGACGGGCTGAAAGACTTCATCTTTTCAGCCGGCATAAATCCCGCAAGCTTTTTTGCAGAACCCAAAAGGCCGTGCGATTTTCGTCCGGGGCAGCCGATCGTATATAGCTTTCCATCCGTTCGGTCACCGGCGTAAACGTATCGATCCTTGTTTCGGGAAAATGTGGTGTACCAGAAAAAGCCGTGAGCCTTTACGCCGAAGGTGCGGGCAAAGAACGGTGCGAACCAACGAGCCGAACGGCAGCAGTGGAAAAATGCCGATGCGTTCTCGGCAAATGGGATGTCCATCGTTTCCCATTCATACGGTGAGAATTGCTCGGGAAACGCGACCGTTCCATACATCGGCCCGTACATTCCCGAATGCCCGATGAAATGAAACTCCTTTATCTTCTTTCCGGCGGCACGTATCTCTTCGAAGATCTGCAGAATATCGCGTTTGCTTTCGACCGGCTTGGAGTTGATCTCAAGGTCACAGCCCTGATCGCTCATTTCTGCAGCGAGCGAGCGTGCGACCGCCGGAAACTGTTCACCGCCTTTTCGATATTTGGTTGTGTAAATAATTAGAGCGACTTCTTGGGCAGACATAACAGCAGGGGCGAAACTAGGCAGCAAGCTCTCCTTTTGTGATCTTCTCGTTACGGTGAACTATGTCCAGGAACTTCTGCGCCGCGTCGGTTTGAAATAGCTCGCGCTCTTCTTCGTGGTCGGTGACCGGTTCAAGCGCGGTGTCCATATAGTCAAAACGAGCCGGGTCTTTTCGGACTCGTAGATAGATCAGGCGCATCCGCAAATAAAGAGATATCCATTTGAATTGTTTGGTTAGCGACTCTACAAAGTATTTGGGATAGAAAATCAAAGGGCTTTCGATCGGCATTCCGTGGCGGCGATTCTTGCGGACCTTTCGACGAATGAATCCGCCTTCTAAAGGATGTATCTTTTCGATGCCAATGCAGCCCTTGAACCATACTATAAAGAACGTGGTCTTGCCCGGGCTTGTCCCCGTCGCTATGGCACGCCGGAGAACGGTTTCGACGTGTTCATCCGTGTAATAGGTTTTCCACGCCTCATGATAAACATCACGCCACGCTTCGCGCGACATTTGTGGGTGGCCGGTCACGTCGTGATTCAGGTCGTATTTGTTCAGATCTTCGTCCATCGCAACGCCCGAATTGTAAAGCGTTTTATGGTCTTCTGAGCCGGGCAACGGTGTCAGATAAAAGAACTCCAGCAGGTCGACCGGCAGTTCCTTTTTGATCACTTCGATATCGTGGATTATCGAATCGCGTGTGTCGCCGGGAAAACCCAGAATATAGCCGCAATAGGTAACGATGCCGACACGCTTCCATTCGAGCAGCATTTGCCGGTAATCGGTGATCTTATTCTGCCGTTTCTTTGCCCCCAAAAGGCTGTCCGGATTGATGTTTTCGAGCCCGATAAAGACACGTTTCACACCAGCCCGTTTACTTTTTTCGATAAAATTTGGGAGCTTGTGGCAAAGAGTGTCCACCTGAATAATGAAGCTGATCTTTAATTTCTCTACTTCGCGGAGTTCGATGAGCTTGTCGAGGATTATTTCCCAATCTTTGTTGCGTGCAAAATTGTCGTCCGTGATAAAGAACGAATGAAGGCCTTGTTCGACGTTTGCCCGGACTATCCGCTCGATGTCTTCCGGCGAACGGCGACGCGACTTGCGGCCCTGAACATTGATTATCGTACAGAATGAACAACTGAACGGACAGCCGCGGCCGGCGTCGAAACTTGTAGTTGCACCGGCAGTTAAATGGACCCGTTCGGACGGCAAAAGAGGTGTGGCGACGCCTTCGATATTCGGAAGGTCGTGCATAAAGTTATATATCGGCTGAAGCTGGTCCATCGCCGCATCGAGCAAGACCTGTGAGAGCCTGCCCTCAGCCTCGCCGGCAAACAATGTCACGCCCATATCCAAAGCCTGCTGAACATACGGATCACGATGCTCAAGCATTGCCATCGTGCCCGACACATGAAAACCGCCGAGTGCGACCTTGATCCCGCGTTCACGCAGCGGCCGGGCGATATCGAGGGCGCGCGGAAATTGATTGGATTGGACCCCGACGAGCATTACTATTCCATCGTCGGCAGCTTCGATCATTCGGGCGGTTTTCGCCGGGTCTATTTTTGTGTTGGTCTCGTCCAGGGCGTGGATCTCGAATTTTGTATCAGGGCCGAGAACTTTCTCGGCCGCACACTCCAAAGCCAGCCCATAAAGACATGCGAGCGAGTTCGACGGTATCGCCGAACGATACCATTGGATGACATAGCCGTCGTCATCATAATGCGACGGCTTTATCAGTACCAGACAGAATCGCTTTTTGTTGGATTTTGCCATTCGGCTTAAGGATACACCCATTTACCACACGATACCTGAAAATGTTCGACATACCCTTCCTTCAAGAGTGTGGTGTGTGGCTATTCGCGGCTACCGCCGCCTTGGCCGGAATTGCTTTTGACCATTCTCGGAAATATTACTTCGAACTGACCTCGGTTTCAATTTCTGCCGCCGATTCCTTCATAGACTCTAATTACCCAAGCTTCCTTGAAGTTTAACTTTGGTCATAAAGAAAACTTAATTCCGTTACCGGTCTGCCGGCATGCATCGATCAGCACTTCACATTCTTTTAGCGTGGCCATTAGATCGCCGTAAAGAAACGGATCACCGCTTAGAACTTGGACGAACCGCTGCTGGTCGTGGTATTGAAAATATTGTCGACCGGCGGCGATCTCAATTAGGCGCCCTACCTCCATCGCCCAACGTTGGACCTCGATAGAGGAGAGCTCAAGGACCTCGTCCTTATAACGGGAAAAGTCTGCTATCTTGCTGAATATTGGGAATTCTGGCTGGCCGTCCCTAAACGCCGCGGCCAAGGCATTGCCAATCCGAATAATGTCTCCCGGCCAGGTCTCATAATAAATTCCGGACCTGTGTCCGCATTCATAAAAATTTCTGATGTTGGCTTCCCAAAATTCAAACGACTTAGCTTTCGACCCAATATTTCTCCTATAACTTTCGTAATTAGGCCACCTGCCTTCCGGCACTGGGCGTCTATTGTCGCAGTTACAGTGAACCTCACACCATTTTCCCATTTTGAAAACTACAAAGAGACGATGTTGCGGATCGAGTAATAGCTCATTCTCGATCCGGCTTGCTCGAACAGTCTGTCGATGTACGTCTCGACCGTCTCATCAAAGCAGATCGAGAGCCGCGGATACATCTTTTAGCGGACGCTTGATGCCAAGACACGCTTCCGAGGTTTCTTTTACGATCAATTCGCCGATCTCTTGACCGACATAACTTACATACCCGTTCTTATTCAGGATCTTCGTCACGTGATGGTGCGAAAGACCGTGAATCTGATCAGCCGAGAGTTTTTCCGGCCATTTTGCGGCAGAGTGGTCTGCTACCTTGATCAGGACCTCTTTGAACAATTCGTTTACCTGCTTTAGCCGAGTTTTCAGCTCATCTTCCCCGAATTTACCTATAAAAACACCGGCGATCTTTCCTGCGACCTTAGGTCCCGGAATGGCGTCCGCAAGTGCCGACTTGGCCTTTCCCGAAAGCGATTTCTCGAGCTGGCCGAGAAGCAGTTCGACCCACACTACGTTGTAAAGCGTCTTGCAGTTGTTCTTAACAAAATCACGGTTATAGAGAATGACTTCGACTGCACGCTTATATTTGTCCCAATCGCGTTTTACATTTCCGGCTGTTACCAATGCATTCATCCCGGCAATCGCAGCCGCGGTAGGTCCGCCGGCCACAGCGGCAACGCCCATAAAAAGGTCCAGCCATCCCTCTATGACCTTCTTGGTCGCGTTTAGTTTAAGTTCACCGTAGTGGCCGAACCGTCCAATGTCCTCTTCAAACCAGGTTTTGTTTTGCGTGAAGAACTTACCGTACATATGCTCAAAGCCTGCATTTGGCTTTAGCATGAAAAAGACGACATCTGTACCGTAGGTACCGTAAAACAACCGATGTCCCTCCGGCGAAGGATAAACCTTTCCGGCCTCAGCGATAACGCCCGGGCCACCTCTTGCCGTCCCGCTCATCTCACCCAACCATAGAAAATCATGCATCTCTACAGGTTTTACACTCATTAGAATCCTCCGAAATTATATTGGGGGCGGTGTTTGTTCAACATTTAACTTGACGTCAAATGGAAGAATTTTTGCCGGATTTGATCATTAACTTCGTCAAAGAAGTCCGCGCTCTTTGACCCTGAGATAGCTTTCAAGCAATCGAGGGCCGAGAGTTTGAGTCGTTACGTCAAGAGCAAGACCACCAAGAGATTCAACAAGCCGAAGAGCAGATTCGCGTTGGTGAATGATCT
This sequence comes from Pyrinomonadaceae bacterium, assembly GCA_041751035.1. Classification (GTDB taxonomy): domain Bacteria; phylum Acidobacteriota; class Blastocatellia; order Pyrinomonadales; family Pyrinomonadaceae; genus OLB17. Next base: position 24,245 of record JBGSYH010000005.1, read on the forward strand.
CTTCTGCGGCAGATTGCCGAAAAACCTCGCGGATATCTTCGGGACCCACTGAAACCATCGCGTTCAAATCGCGATCGCCGATCGTCGCGACGAGCGGGAGATGCCGGGGCCGCAGGAGTTTCAATGAATTTATCAATTCCTTAGAACTGTGCCTATCGATCACGTCGGTCAGAATAACCACAAAAGCGCGCTTCTTCAGATTAGAGGAAATAAATTGAAACGCCCTTGCGTATGAAGGTTCAATCAATTCCGGTTCGAGGTCGTGCAAAGCTTCGAGTACGGCGTCCATGTGTCCAACCCCGCGCCTGGGGGGCAGAAATTTTCGAACGCGACGGCCAAAGACGACAATTCCGACATTGTCGCCGGCACGTGCACAAGCGGACATCAAGGCGAGCGTTGCGTGTATAGCCGTATCAAATTTCGTCTCGCCATCGATCCGGCCTGTCATCAGCCGACCGGCATCTATAGCAATAATAACCGTTTGATCGCGCTCTATCTGATACTGCCGCGTTGTTAGCTTTGAGCGGCGAGCGGTGGCCGTCCATGATATATGCCGTAATTCATCGCCGGGAACGTAATCGCGCATTGACTCGAACTCGCGACCCTCGCCGCGCCTTACAGCCTTTCGCTGTACGGCGATAAATGATTGGCTGCCGAGCGCTTTTAGTTCGATCTCGCGGGCACGCCGCATATTCGGATAAACTTTTACCGATTCCGGCTCGCCGATATTAGTTTGGCACCAGACAAGGCCCAGCTTCGACAAATATCGGATAGCAGTTCGCCCAAATTCATATCTGCCGCGTTTCGGCGGCGTCACGCGATAAGAGAATTCAGCAGTTGAACGAGCACCGATATCAAGTTCCGTCTCTCGCGGATCGCCGAGCCGTAGTTCAGGTGGATACTCGTCTTTAACTTTTAGGTACAGGCCGCGCCGAGTGTTGTTCTCGATATGGAGCACTACGGTCGTCGGGTCGCCGATGGCAAAACGCTTGTCGAACTCACGCCTGATAGAAAAACCTTCGGGCAGCCGCCGGCTAACGAAATAATCGACGATGGCAGCAACGATCAACAAAATGTTGAACCCCAGAACTGCGTACCTGAGCCACGGCAGATTCCACGAGAGCGAAAGCGGGATCAGGCCCAAGGCGAGCAGAACATAGAACCGGGGTGAAAAGACAAATCGCATTTTGCTTGGGGCAAATTATACAGGCGGCCAACCCCGTGGCAAAGCACTGCCTTAAATTCTCTCTCCGAAAAGCAACCTTATGCCGGGATCGGCGCTCTTAGGTATGTAAGAAACCACTGGAATAAACCGAAAATGTTCAGAACTATTCTTTTTATCGCTGCGTTCGCAGCTCTTGCGGCGTGTGTCCTCGGTCAAGCTCCGGCCCAAGCCGATGCTTCGGTTGAGATCTATCTCGCGAAAGACGATGGGGAAGGTTTCGCCGGTGAAGCGGCAACCGAGTTCGCGCCCGGCGATATCCCGATCCATTGCATCGTCAAGCTCGGTTCGCCTGAGCCGGCAACAGTAAAAATGACGTTGATTGCCGTAAAGGTTACCGGTGTTAAGGCCGGTATGCAGGTCGTTTCGGCAAGTTTCACGACAAGCGATGGCCAGAACGAGGTCTATTTTCAGGGCCGTCCGCATAAGCAATGGGTTCCGGGTATTTATCGAGCCGATATCATGATCAATGAAGAAAAGGCTGGTTCGGTGGAGTTCACGGTCAAGGGAAACGCCCCGGCTGCGGGTGCTTCAAATTTCGTTCGTCCAAAGCCCAAACAGCCAACCCGAAAACCCTAAGCAAAAGAGCCGCGATCTAATGACCGCAGCTCCCTCTGTTCGCTTGAACAAAAACTACCAACGATTGCGGCCACCGCCGTAACCGCCGCCACCGCCGCCGCCTCCGCGGTTGCCGCGACCACCACCACCGCCTCCGCCAAATCCGCGGTCTTCGCGAGGTTTAGCTTCGTTCACCTTAAGGTTGCGGCCGTTGTGCTCTTTGCCATCGAGTTCGGCAATGGCCTTTTCGCCATCTTCTTTCGATGCCATTTCAACAAAACCAAAACCGCGCGAGCGGCCGGTTTCACGGTCTTCAACGACGTTAGCAGATTCGACAGTGCCGATCCCTGCAAAAAGTTCTTCAAGTTCAAAACTGGATGTCTGAAAAGACAGATTTCCAACGTAGAGTTTCATTTTTAATTTTATGCGAATTTGTTGCCCGCAACTGGCAAGATCAAAAAGAAGCAACGAATTCGAATAGAATTTTGGGGGAAACGGTCTGCCCGCCAAGACTCGGATTCGTAAAGCCCGAAAGCACTTCCAAACCAAATAACCAACCTGCCCTCGAACTTCCAAAACGCCGTCGAATCTAAAGCCTACCGTTCGTGGCGCACCACCGTTGATGCACAAGAGAAGGACTAACATTGATACTGTCGCATTTAACCAAAGCCGAATGCAAGCCCTTTTTTCAAAATATTGCACTGCCCGCGACCTATGTTTTACCTGTGCCGAATTCCCGTCAACATTCACGTTTGGATTTCGAAAGATCAGGTGTATCATTTCGACAACGATGAACGAAGAATTTGTTACCCGGCTCAAGCGGGCATTTGACTACGCAACGATGGCGGAGATCGCACGGCGCCTTGATCTGCCGCACGCCACGATACGAAATTACTTCAACGGCCGGCTGCCGGCGCCCGAGGTTTTGATCAAGATAGCCGATGAAACTAATGTGTCGCTCAATTGGCTGCTCACGGGCCGCGGCGACATGTTCCTTTCCGGTGCCAAGATCGATATCGGGCGGCTGATCGATGAGCGGATCGAAGCCTTGATCGAACAAAAGATGTCGGGCCGTGTCGCCGAAGAGGTGCAAAACCTCGGGGCGATCGATGCACCGCCGCCTTTCGATGTCGAAGCCGCCGTCCGGCAGTTCGGTGATCCGGAACGCGTTATGAGCGAATGGTTCAAGTATGACGGCCGCGAATATCCGACCGATTTTGGCATAGTTTTCTTCCAGGGCTGGGAAACATATACACATGCCGACCGCGTCGAGGCCGTCCGCGATGCGAAGAAAGTTCTCGACCGAACACTCCGCAATAAAACTAAGTAGTTCAAGGTTCAAGGTTCCAGGTTCAAAGTTCTCGTGTTTCGTTTCTCTGAGCAGGCTACGCGTTTCTGTGAAACACTTGAAACAGCTGAAACACGTGAAACACCTGAAACACGTGAAACACCTGAAACAGCTGAAACGTGTTTTAGTCCCAAGTCCCAAGTCCCAAGTCCCAAGTCCAAAGTCCAAAGTCGAAAGTCGAAAGTTCAAAGTCCAAAGTCCAAAGTTCAAAGTCCAAAGTCCAAAGTCCAAAGTCCAAAGTCCAAAGTCCAAAGTCCAAAGTCCAAAGTCCCGAGCCCAAAAACCACCTTCCGGTTTTATCGCATCTGTGATACACTCTTGCATCTGTTAAATCAACTCTCATGTTATGCGTTTTTTCCTCGAAAAGATCGAAGCACTTAAATCGGGCTGGAACCGGCGGCCATTGGCCGAAACTGATTTTCATCGTCTCTGCCGGCGGCATAAGATCACGGTCCAGGAAATGCCGCTCAAGGTCAGCGGCTTTTATTATTCGATGATGGGCCGCCACTTTATCGCGATCGACAGCCGATTGCCGCCCGCGAAAAAGCTGTTTGTGATGTTTCACGAATTCGCTCATTTCCTGCTGCATGCACCCGACCGCGGCGTTACCGCAAATTTCCACGGCATTGGCCGCAAGACCCGTAAGGAATGCGAAGCCGACCTTTTTGCCGCCGTCGCTTTGATCCCAAGAACGTGGCTCGAAACCCGCACGCCTCACGACATCACCACCGAAGAAGGCATCGACCCCGAAACCGTCGCCGAACGCTTTCAAATTTTCAAAGACCGCGGGATCTAAGTTCAGAGTTCAAGCTTCAGCTTGCTTCTTCGTTCAGAGTCCAAGCTTTAGCTTGTTCTTTCGGAAACACATCCCATCCTTTCCCATAATCTAACACCGGAAATTCTTTCCAAATCCGAAGAACTTCGTCTCGGCCAAGTTCTTCAAGAAATTGGTGAGCACTCGAATAAGGCCAATCCTGCCATTTTTCAACCAGACCATGATGAACTGCATTGTTGTGAATATAATTAACGCTCGCCCAATAGTGGCGGTTTGACTTCATGTCTCGGTCAAAGAAATTGAACCAAACCTTTCTGCCGGGTGTGTTGTCCTCAAGATTCCATAAGCGTGCGGTTCGACCATGCAGTATGCCGATCAGTTTTCGCAGCAGTGCCATTTCGGCAGTCGAGGCCAACAAGTGGTAATGATTCGGCAGGATAGTCCAAGAATGCAGCTTCGAATCAGCCTCCTGACAGGTTTTTAAAATTGCGACCTCAAACTCAGTTATTCGATCGATAGTTTTTCCGATTATCGAATGATGCAGATAACAGGCGGCTGTAATAATGAAGGTATTGGTGCCTTCAAAGTCGCGGTGCGGCGGGGAATGCCAAGGCATCCGCCGTATCTTTCGGCCCTCTAGAACTTGCTCCCGCTGTTTCTCGTTTAACTTTCGCCAAAGGTACATTGCGATTTGAATTTTATGTTCTAAATTTGCCCGGTTGGCTCTAAATTCAATGTGCGAATTATTGGACATCAGAAACATTTTTGCAATAAGTTAACAGTGAGTTCAGAGTACACGCTTCAGCGTGCGGTGCTGGCGAAAAGGCTTGATGGTCGGCGCCGGACAAGCTAAAGCTTGAACTCTGAACTTTCGTAGTGACATCGCACGCGTTTTGGTCTATATTTCTTCCGTTCAACCCCAATAACTTTTTTCGGAGGCCGAAATGGCAACCAACGATACTTTTGACCGTCGATCTTACGACCGCAGATTGTTTCTGTGGGCGGCGATCGGTTTCGCCTTGCTCGCTTTTGCCGGTTTTGCCCAGACTTATTACCTCAAGCCCTTCATCCAGACGGTGCCGCTGCGGACGATCACTCATTTTCACGGGCTGACGATGTCGGCATGGATCATACTTTTCGCCACGCAGGTCTTTTTGATCCGCTCGAAGAATGTCGCGCTTCACATGCGGCTCGGTTGGGCCGGTGTTGCTCTTGCGGTGGTGGTCATCGTCGTCGGGTTGGTCACCAGCATTGAGGCCGCGCGTAACGGAGTCGCACCCGGCGGGATCGATCCGCTTGCGTTCATGATCGTGCCGCTCGGTGACATGTTGGTCTTTGCGATCCTGTTCGGAGCGGCGATCTATTACAGAAAAGTTCCGGCCAACCATAAGCGGCTGCTGCTCGTAACGGCTTTCAACTTTCTGCCGCCGGCGGTCGGCCGCATTCCGTATGCACCGCTTGAGCTCGGGCCGCTGTGGTTCTACGGCTTTCCCGATCTGCTGATGCTTATCATTCTCGGCATTGATACGTGGAAGAACGGACGGTTGAACCGGGCTTTTGCTTTCGCGGCTGTATTTTTGATCGTCTCTCATGTCTTTCGAATTATGTTTATGTCGAGCGTCCCGTGGATGAACTTTGCGACGTGGCTTACAACCTGATCCGAGTTTGATATCTTGCCACCGATCGCCTCGATCTTACTCAGAGAGCTTTCTCCTTAACAATTCAGTTTCGAGGCGTTCGCGTTCCGTGGTGCTTGACGGGTCTTCCCATTCGGTCTCAAGCTGAAGATCGCCTAGGCCTTCGATCCGCAATGCGAACTGCATTATCTCAGCCCAGGTTTGACCGAAGGCGAACTGGCGGTCGCGCACCTTGGCGATAAAGCGGGATTCGGCTCGCAGGATCGCTTCGCCCGAAGGGAACCCACGCGTGTGCGGCAGCAGATAATACATCGGCGTACCGGTGACGGATGCCATGTCGATGCGAAAGCTGTCTTTTACTTTAAGGAACTGGTCGAGGTTCGCGGTGCCGAAATCGCCAAATTTCGCATCGGGATTTTGCGTTACCCAAAGATGATCGACGCCTGCCTTGAACGGAGCGACGGCGTTACCATCATTGTCATATTCGATCTCTATGCCGGCGGCCCAACGTTGCCGATACGCCGAATATTCCATCGCGACCAGCATATCCAGAACAGATTTGTTCAGGCCATCTTGCACGGGTATCGCCGATTCCAGTTCCGAACGACCGAATGCACCGAGGTCTGCGTTGTTCGCGAAATGGAACACAGGAACAGTGTTGTAGGGATTGGCGATGACGTGCATGTCCGGAATACCCTCGTGCTCCGCACTCGTGGGGACAGGAGTGTCCCCGCTCCCGTAGGGAATGAAGTCGCGGTGGTCGGGGAGCGTTGCTTCGCCGGGTTTGGCGGTGATGTACCGTTCGATGCGGTCGGCGTAAAAAAGATTGAGCCGCGTGTGCTTATCGGCGGTCCGCCAAAATTTAGCGGCGCGGATGATCCGGCCGGGATGGTCTTCATCATATGTCACCGAAACGTTCGCCGCACGGTTCGGATAGATCGCCGCCTTGCCTTCATCATCCGGCCAGACGATCGCATATGCATCGCCGCTAACGAGAGCTTCGCGATGGACCTCGCCAGAACGAAGCTGCATTCGGTTGCGATGCCAGATGTGTTCGAGAGGAGCGCGGACACTCTTGTCCGCATCGCCGGTTCCTCCGGCAAAATATTCGCGGCCCATCAAAGACTCCAACTCTTTCGCACTTGTTCGCGTCGAAGCGACGCTCATGGGGACATGAGTGTCCCCGCTCCTACGGAAGCCGGTGATGCGGAGTTTGTCGCGGACTGCGTCGCAGACCGCAGGGCAAAGGTTCATCGCGAATTCGCGAAAGAGCGAGCCGAACGCGTTCTCAAATTTTTCGGTCGCGTAAGCCAGATCATGTTGGCCGCGATAGTAGCGTTCGGGCTTTGTGTATCGCGCACCCGCGGTGCGGAAATTGTGAATTGCTTCTTCGATGTGTGTTTTCATAATGATGGTTGATCCGCCATGTGGCGGACGGTCTAAGCTTTGATCAGCGAAGAATTGCGCCCAACGCAACACCCGCCGCAACGTCGCCGATCCGGCGCCAAACGGACGTTCGTTTTGTCTTTAGCCCGGCGATCAGCTTGTCCTGAGCGGTGATCACCGCGTCTTTGGCAGCGATCGTTTCGTTCTTTGCGGCGATGGCTTGTCTTAGCGCGTCGGTCTCGCTTTTACGTGTTTCGTTCAGTTCTTTGAGGACCGCGTTCGCCTGTTGTTCGGTATCGAGCCGCGTTTTTAATGCGGCGTTCTCGCGTTCGAGCGCTTCGATAAGGCGATCGGCGAGACGAAGTTCTTCGGTGCTATTTTGCCCGCTCACGGTGACGCTGAAGATCGCGGCGAGCAGCAGCGGAATCAGCAGAAAGTTTTTCAAGTTGTTCATCTTGATTGCGTGCGGCCGTCTCGATCTCTGTAAGCCTGGCTTCGAGATACGCGGCCTTTTCCTTGTAAATATTGGTCTGTTTTTCAAGCTCGTCGGAGCGTTGCTGTTGCTGGTCGGCGAGGTGTTTGGTCCTCTCAACGGCTTGTTCGAGCCTCGCGATTTGGATATACGAGCGGATCGAGTTTCCGATGATCAGGACCGCGATAAGCATCGCGGCGGCGAAGTAGAGTTTGTGTTTAAGGGTCATGGTTGTTCGTTAATTTGAAATTTCAGATCTGAGATCTGAGATTTCAGAATCGAAACGGGCACACTCCCTACCGGTCGTGTTTCTGCCGGTCCTGATGTTTTTTGTTCAGGTGAATTTGCAGCAGCACGTCGATCGTCTTTCCGATACTAAAAAATAGTATCGGTAGGACGATCGCCGAGATGATGGTGATGAGCGTTCGCGTTTCGATCGCCGCGAAGACGGAAGAAACGGTTGAGAAATATGCGAGTAAGAAGTTTTTAATGTCGTTCATAGTAGTTTGTGTTTTCAGCTGTTTTTGAACGCGGATCAGGCGGATTCTCGCGGATGCATTTATGGTTTTCGTATCCGCTGCGATCTGCGCTATCCGCTTTATCCGCGTTCCATTGCTTCCCTTATTCGCCCGAGCGCGATCTGGCGGTAGAGGTACATCAGCGTAAGTGCTGCGGCGACTCCGGCCGCGAAGAACCAGACCTCACGCGGAAGCCCGGCGAGAAAGCCGAACACCGCCCACGTGGTTTGAAATACTGTGCCGACGATCGCTGTCCAAAGAGATTTCGCACGGTCGCTCCGTGTGATGACTGTCGTTGCGATGCGCTCGATCTGGTCGTAGGTTTCGGCGGCTTGGTTCACGCTCGTTTCAACTCGGTCGAGCCCGGAGTTTTGAGTACAAGCTTCAGCTTGCTTCTTTTGCTGAACGGCCTGACGGTTATCTACAGACAAGCTAAAGCTTGAACTCTCAACCGGTGAACTCTGAACGCTTGGAGTCTGAATTCCGAGAAGCTCGTCGGTCAGCCGGACGCCGTGGACGACCGTCGGCAATTCGAGCTGCCATTTTCCGAGCATTATCTGGTTAAGAAAAAAGCGAGTTCGATAGCGCGTCGCGCGAAGCCGCAGGATCGAACCGAGCCATGCATCGCGGGTCCGGACATATTCGGCGACCCACCTTTTTTCAAATTCGATCGATGGCCCGTTGCCGCCTTTGATGCTTACGCGGTCGCGGATCCTTTCGTATGAGCCGTGCGTCAGCGAATCGTAAATGACCGCGAGCGAAAGCGGCAGCACAAAGCCTGAACCTTCGCAGGCGGCGATCGCCGGTGCGAGATAATTTGTGAATGCAATGCGGTCCTGTGCCTCGCGCATCTCGCGTGTCATCCCGGCGGCACGAAGTGCGTTGCGAAAGACCATGTCGCCGGAAAGTTCTTTGATCGCATCGGGCGAAGTATCCAGCAGTTTGCGATAGCGTTCGATCATCACCTTGCGGCCGACAATTCCGCCAAGTCGAAGATATTCATCCACCACCGCACGCAGCGAACCCGAACGATGCGTGAACTGACTGGCTCCGTACGAAATGCCGGCTCCGTCGTTCAAAACAGCAACCGCCGAATAATTGCCGAGCGGCTTGCCGGTCTCAAATATCCGCACGATCGCCGAGGCCTTTCTCTTATCAATTGTTGTAAAGGTCATTTGTTTCATCCTTGAAAATGCTTCTTGCAAACGATATGTTTGTTTGATAAAATAGAATGGTCGGACGATAAAGGACGCCAAGGGTTTTATATTATCCCCGCCGCTTACATACCGCCCGGCCACTTGCAGAATAGGTGTTCCAGATGCAGAAGGAAATAGCAATTGTTAAGGATTATGGCAATTGTTGAAGATGGAATAAATGGAATGATTGGAATGAAAGTGGGCACTTGGCGCACTTGGAAAGGAGCAAAGAAATGAAACGTACATTCGATATTCAGGTTCGGCCGAAAATGAGGCTTAGTGAGATAGAACGCATTTTGAAAGACAACCGGGCGATCGTGCCCGTGCCCTCGCGGCAGACGCTGATCCGCATGTGCGAATCCGGTGTTCTTGAAACACCAACGGGCAAACCGGGCCGGAGCGGGTGGTTGGTTTATGAAGATTCGTTTCTAAAGTGGCTCAAGTCGCTGGATGAAAACGGGTGAATTGAATGCGGGTTTTAGCCACGAATGCACGAATTTTTCTTATTAGTGCATTCGTGGCTATATCTGAGAAGTATGGCAAGCGACTTCCGGCGGACCTTTCCATTTATTCCAATTGCGCCAAGTGCGGTCAACTTCAACAATTGCTATACCGCATTTCCCCAAACCTCGTTTATTCTCGCCGCTGTATGAACGAAGAAATACAAAAAATCGAGAGCGAAGATGCGGCGGCCATGCCGGATGCGTCGCTCGAAAGCAGTGCCGAAGTTGAACAGCTTCGGCGTGAGAATGAGGAACTGAAACAGGCCGCACGTATGAAGGCGGCTCACGATAATTTGACGCAAAAACTTGCTGATGCGGGCGCACGCTCGCCTGAGCTATTGTTCGACACCGTCCGCGGAAAAATTCAATTTGACGAAGGCGGCGAACCGCTGAACACGGCGGCGTTGGTCGCGGACCTAAGATCAAAATTTCCGGAACAGTTCGGCGCTACCCACGCGTCTGCATCGATCGATGCGGCCGCGGGAGCCGGGGCTCGTCCAAACTTTCTAACCGCGGAAGCACTCGCAAAGATGACCCCGCAAGAGATCGCACGGCTCGATTGGAACGAAGTGCGAAGCGTATTAACTAACAACTAAAAACGAATAGTGAATAACGAATAGTGAATAACGAATAGCGAACAACGAATAGTGAATAGCGAATAATGAGCCATCTGTTACTGATCACTTTTCACTTTTCACTGATCACTCTTCACTAAAAGATTATGGCATTGACATTTATACCTACGGTTTGGGCAGCGCGGCTGCTCACGGCATTGGAAAGATCGCTCGTTTACGGACAAGGCGATGTGGCAAATCGTGATTACGAGGGCGAGATACGCTCGGCGGGAAACACGGTAAAGATCGCGTCGGTCGGCGATGTTACGATCGGCGATTACACACAGAACACGAACATCGACGATCCGGAGGAACTGACCGATGCGGCTCAGACACTTGAGATCGACCAACAGAAGTTCTTTCATTTTTACGTGGACGGCATCGACCGTGCGCAGCAGAACGTGAACATCCTTGATGAAGCGATGCGGCGTTCGGCATGGAAGCTCCGCGACGAGGCGGACAAGTTCCTCGCCGGGCTGATGGCAGCGGCTGTGCCGGGCGGGAACACTTTGGGGTCGGACATCACGCCGATCATTCCGACAAAGGACGATGCTTACGAATATCTCGTCGATCTGGGCGTAAAGCTGGACGAAGCGAACACACCGATCGAGGGGCGATTTGTAATCGTCCCGGCATGGTTCCACGGATTGCTGCTCAAGGATGAGCGGTTCATAAACGCGGGGACGGCGCGTTCGGATGCGGCTCTTCGCAATGGTGAGGTCGGCGAAGCGGCGGGTTTTTCGATCCTGAAATCGAACAATGTGCCAAACGAAGAAGGCGAGCAATACAAGATAATCGCCGGACATTCGATCGCGACGGCGTATGTTGAACAGGTCGTTGATGTACAGACCTACAAGCCCGAAAAGCGTTTTGGCGATGCGGTAAAAGGGCTGCACGTTTACGGGGCCAAAGTCGTGCGTGCGGCAAATCTGGCGATGATGATCGCCGACAAAGAGTAACTCTAAACGGTGAACGGTGAGTGGTGAATAAAAATTCCTACACTCACCATTCACCGCTAAGCATTCACCATTACAAATATGACTCCACTAGACAAACTAAAAGCACTCACCGCTTGGGAGACCGAGCCGGTATTGACCGAAACCGGGGTCGAAGACATTTTGGGAAACGCATCGGTCGCCGATGCGGAAGGAAATGCGCCATCGAACGACGATTGGACGCCGACCTACGACATTAACAAAGCCGCCGCCGAAGCCTGGCTGATAAAGGCCGCACGCGCGTCCGCACTGACCGAGATCGACCCGCCGGAAAGCGGCATCGTTACATCGCAGGTCTTTGAAAACTGCATGAACATGTCGCGGGAATTTAAGGCAAAGGCGACCTCCAGTGTCAAGACCTAGAAAACAACCTACACCGACGACAAAGAGTATCGCTAACTTCGTGATCCTCTATTGCTCAATCGGCTCATTCGATTCTGATCTGAAAAGAAAAACTGGTCTGCGAGTTTCATCGGGCATTCGCTCGATCTCCAACTCTAAAACCACATACTCTGCTTTCTGTTTTTCACTCGGGGCCCATCCGATCGCGCGGGAACATTCCCTCAGCGCCTCTTTCTCATCACCCTGAAGATGATAGATTTTTGCAAGCCCTCCGTGAGCAATTGCTGAGGCATCGTCTTGCAACGTGCCTTCAAGTAGAGCGTTACGATAATTTTCGTGAGCGGAACCAAGCACGTTCTTTGAGTGGTCAATTATCGCTTGAGTCAGATAAAAACAAGCTCGCTTTTTTGACGACTGTTTTTTGGGATTCCGGATCGACTGGAGCATTCTCTCGGCAGCATCCAACTGACCGGCTTTTGCATAGCCAAAAGCCCTTAAAGACCTGCCGTAAATAAAGTAGCTGACGGTCAATGAGAATGCCGAGAAGTAAAACCACAATCCCAAAATGGTTGGAAATGTTCCACCTATCCCGAACAGACAGTAAGTTGCTACGATTAGGAACAACGTCGCGTACAAAAGTTGTTGATAACGAAAAATCACGATCGCCAGACATTATATAGCAAACAAAAAGGCCGACCCATTGCAGATCGGCCGAGTTCGTTAATTGCATATATTAATTCGCGGCGGCCTTTTGGCCTTCGTGTTTGCCTTCGGCGAATTCCTCGATCATCTTTTTGTTAAAAGCAGGAATGTCTTCGGGTTTACGGCTTGAGACCAGGCCTTGGTCGACCATCACCTCGGCATCGACCCATTCGGCCCCGGCGTTTATCAGGTCCTGTTTCACCGATGGCCAAGAGGTGATCTTGCGGCCTTTCACAACGCCTGCATCGATCAGCGGCCACGGCCCGTGGCAGATGACCGCGACCGGCTTACCTTCGTCGAAAAATCCTTTAATAAAGCTAACAGCCTTTTCGTCCATCCGAAGCTGGTCGGGATTCGCGACTCCGCCCGGAAGCAATAAAGCGTCGAAATCGGCCACGTTCGCTTCTTCCAGCGGAACATCAACGGTAAATTTATCGCCCTTGTCAAAATGGTGCCAGCCTTCCACCTCGCCGGTCATCGGCGATACGATCTTGGTTTTCGCACCCGCTTCGTGCAGTGCCGTTTGCGGATCAGTCAGCTCTATCTGCTCAAAACCATCCGCGACCAATATCGCAACTCGTCTGTTTGTAAGATCTATTTTATTCATAATTACTCCAAAAAATTCCCTTGTTCGTTCTGTATCGAATCATTGCATTGATTCGCTACTAACCTTGTAAGGCGCAAGAAACGTGCCGTGTTTAGTGGACTGGAACGAGCCTTGCCCTAAGAAACCGTAAGGCAATGGAGTTTTTATGAAATACGAACAACAAAAAGATCCGCGCGAAAATGGCGGCCCGGACGTAAACGATCCGAATCCTGGGCCGAATCCTCAGCCGTATCCGGTCGAAGATCCGCCGCCCGTAGAACCGTTCCCGGAACCTGATCCTGACGAGCCGATGCCTGATCCGTTTCCGGGCCCGCCGGAGCCGATCCCGCAGTTTCCGCCGGATATAGAGGACAAGACGATCTACTAGAGCATCTGTCGACGTATCGGAATTATGAAGTAAGTTTCTTTGCGGCGGAGATGTTGGTAAGATAATCGACCATTGCTTCTTTCGGCAGCGGCCGAGCGAAATGGAAGCCCTGACCCGCGCCGCACCCGAGACCTTTTAGTTCTGTGATCTGTTCAGGATGTTCTATTCCTTCGGCAATGGTCTTGAGTTTCAAGGATTCGCCCATCATGATGATCGCCTTCGCGACGGCGTTTCCTTCGCTCCCTTCGCCGAGCTTATCAATAAACGATTTATCGATCTTCAGAATATCAACCGGAAAACGCTGTAGATAGCTCAAGCTGGAATAGCCCGTTCCAAAATCGTCAATGGCAAGCCTTACGCCAAGGTCTTTCAACTTCTGGAGTTTCTTGATGGTCGTTTCGGCATCTTCCATCATAAAGCTCTCGGTAATTTCCAGGATCAGAGATGCAGGCGGCAGCCCGGATTCCTTCAATGCCCGGCTCACAACGTGGGCAAGGTCACGCTCATGGAATTGCCTAATGGATATGTTTACCGTAACCGACAGGTCGGTGGTTCCGCTGAAGGCGGTGCGCCATTCCTGCATTTGCTTGCATGCTTCTACGATGATCCATTCACCCAGCGGGACAATTAGACCCGTCTCTTCGGCGAGCGGAATAAATTTTAACGGCGCGATCAGGCCCAGTTTTGGGTGCGTCCACCGGACAAGAGCTTCCATACCGATAAGCTCACCGATGCTAAGGTCGAATATTGGCTGATAGTGAATGACGAATTCGCGTGCTTCTATGCCGCGGCGAAGGTCGGATTCGAGTTCGACACGCTCGACCAGAGCCTCGTGCATCTTTCGCTCGAAAACGACAAACTTTCCTTTGCCCTGGCTTTTGGCAAGATACATCGCGAGGTCGGCATTGCGGAGCAGCGTTTCGGAGCTGGATGCCTGATCCCAACTTAGTGCGATACCGATGCTGGTCCCGACATATACATTCTTGCCGCTCAGGTTGAAAGGCTGCCGGAATACATCCAGTATACGTTCGGCGATCATCACGGCCTCACCGGTTGAAGCGACCGAATCGGCAAGAACGGCAAATTCGTCTCCGCCAAGCCGGGCCGCGGTGTCGGTAGTTCTAAGACAATCCTGAAGACGTTCGGCTACGGAGATCAAAAGCTTATCGCCCGCCTCATGTCCCATCGAATCATTTATCGATTTGAAATTATCAATGTCCAAGAACAGCACGGCGATGGTCGAGCTATTTCGCTCAGCTCGGACGAGCGCATGCTCGACCCGGTCACGGAAAAGAGCGCGGTTCGCGATCCTTGTAAGCGGATCGTGAAGAGCTTGGTGGGTCAATTGCTCTTCTAAAGATTTCCGTTCCGAAACGTCCATCATTGATCCGAGCATCCTGATCGAACGGCCGTTCTCATCACGGACCAGATATCCGCGGTCGACCACAAAGGCATACGAACCGTCGCGGCGCCGAAAGCGATATTCGTCTGTCCAATTCGTAGCACCGCTTTCTATCGCCCGTTTAATATTTAGCGAAACGCGTTCGGCATCTTCCGGATGCACGCGGGCGGTCCACTCTTTAGAAGTGCGGTTTGCTTCGTCTGCGGAATAGCCAAAGAGCTTCTGAAAGCCCTCGTTCCACCATAGTTGGTTCGTTTCAAGATTCCAGTCCCAGACGGCGTCGCTCGTTGCACGCGTTACAAGCTTAAACCTCTCGTTGCTGCGCCGCAGCTCTACTTCGTGTCGCTTACGCTCGATCGCGATAGCGATCTGATCGGCGACGGATGTCAACAATCGGACATCGCGTTGGTCGTACGTATCGGAATTTTCGTAATCCTGGACAACTAACACACCGATCGAACCGGTCTTGGTCTTTAGCGGAACGCCGAGCCAGATCGGAGCGTCCGTTCCGACCGATTCGACCACTCCGGCCGCGATTAGGTGCTGAACATCCGTATTGGTCAGCAGCATCGATTCGCCCTTACGGAATACGTATGCACTTAAACTCCGGCCGAGCTTTATCGGCGGCGGCATCGGATCGTGCCGATCGACCCAGAACTTCATAGTTAGCAATTCAGTTTCCGGTTCGAATAGAGCTACGAAAAAATTCTCGGCGTAAGTGATGCGCTTGACCTCGTTGTGAACAAGCGTAAGAAAACTGCCCAGATCTGAGGTGGCGGCAATGCCGTGGATGATGCGTGAGATGGCACGCGATTCAGCTTCGAGCCGCTTTCGGTCGGTTATGTCGCGGGCAACGCAAACTATCTTTCGTTCGCCCGTGGCGGGGTCGAGTATTTTGGCCGCTGAGATCGAGACGGAATATCGGCTGCCGTCTTTTCGAACACAATATGTCTCCAGCTGCTTAGTAAGGACATCCCGGTCGAGTGCACGCCTGAAAACCTTTTCGAAATAAGAACTTTTACGCGTCAGGATGTTGATCGGCATTCCGATCAATTCCGATTCGCTATATCCGGTCTGTTCGAGAGTTGCCGGGTTCACGCGCTCAATGAGCGCCTCGCTGTTAATAATAAGAATGGAGTCCCTGATCGAATTGAAAATGCTATCGCCAAGGGTCTCCGGACCATTGCCGACTGCCGATCCCTTCGGAAATAGGAGTTGGCCTTCGGGCATGGCTGGGCCGTTTGGCTGTATGATCGGCTGAGTCTGCATTGGATAGTTCTTTAAATTTGCGGAAAACGAACCGGGATGATGTGACCAGGAAAAGCGCGCAGTTATTGCATTACGGGGTAATTATTTAGCAGCGGAACTGATAGTGCGAACGCGCAAACCGCTAATAGAATAATGACTTACGGCGGTCGAATGTGTCAACAATTTTATTTTCCGACCTTTATTCGAAAATTGAAATGCCCCGCCGAAGAAGGCGAGGCGAATCAATTTTGGTGTCATCCGGCCGCGATCCGAACTGGTTGCTAGTGCCGTTCCAGATCTCATCGGATCACCGGGCGGCATTACTCCAAACGGCTAGTATCAGCTGAAGTTCGACGTCCGCAGTATTCTCGATCCGCAGTTTCCAGATACCTTTGACAACCGGCTTTTCGACAAATATTGACCTGAACCAGGCTCCGGCCTCAGGCGTAGCGGCGAGATTCTTTCCGGCGACGACACCAGTGTGATCAACCAATGTTGCCGACACCCGCGGATCTGCCATGAACGTAATGCCCAGATCAGGTGCCGCCTCAACCGGAATCTCTATTTCGACCGTGCTTTTTGGGGCGATCTTCGCGATCTTTGAGTGATCGAGAACACCCGTCGGGATCTCACGGCTGACGTCCGCAAACGAAGCTTTCAAGAATGAAACTTCACCGTTTCGCTGTGCAAGAGCCGCACCTGGAGCCCGAACCTCCGGGTTGTGATCTCCTTTTGGCCCGATCGCCAGACGCGGCTTAACAAAGTTCGTAAAATCTACGGTGCCGGTAAGTTTGTCGTGCATGTTCTTCGAAGTTGCATTGTCAGCGATATTCCAAACGGCCGAAGGCACCGAAACAACGCCGTCATTCCACGTTAAGCTCTTGCACATTACAGGCAGCGGATCGCCGGCGAGTGCCGAAAATTTCACGCCTTTTCTGTTTGTTATCCGCCGATTGAAGTCTTCAACCACCGAAGGCTTTAGCTGGCGTATCGCTTCGGGAGTTGTGCCGGTCGCCGAATAAACAAGGTCCATTACATCTGCACACGGGCTTCCCTGATTCGGCGTACCCAGCATAAGCAGGTGCGAAACTTGCGGGCGTCCATCGGGCGAGTCGGTCGGCATGAATTGGTGAATGTATTGCCGGGCAATGAGTCCGCCCATCGAGTGTGCGACGATATCGACATGCCAGGCGTTTCGGTCTTCCTGTGCGAACTTAATATACCTGCCGAGTTGGTTGGCGTTCGCAAATATCGACTCTGTACGCAGATTCGACATAAAGTACTCACCGGTGTGCATTCGACCGTGTTCGGGCTTTTCGCCCACGGCAAAAGCCTTCCAATCGTAACTATGCGACGTGGTAAGAATGTTCTGCCACGTCTCCCACGCCTGCTGCCAGTTGCTCCATAGGCCATGGACCAGCACCACGGGTTTCGGAGCGACTTTTAGATTCTTGGTCATTTCGTCAGTCTTTTTGCCGTTCTCCTCCAGTTCCGCCTTAATTCGCTGCACAAGCCGTGGGCGGCCGTCGTCGAACCACGAATAACCTGATGAATCCCAGATCATCTCGACCTCGCGCTCTTCTCCGGCGTCAAGCCGAACCGAGGCCACATTGTCGTTTAGCGGCGCGTCGGGACGTGCGCCGTCCCACTTGTCGCCTTTGTAGGTTTCCTTGAATCGAACGTCTGCAAATTTTGTCTCGCCCGAGGCGTTCAAGACGGTCGCCTTGATCTTCACAAGATTACCGTCGATGGTTCCGGTCTGCTCTATGATCGCCTGCCAATCATTAAAGTTAGGAAACTTCGGATGTTCGAACTTAAGATCGGTGATCCGTAACGGAGCACCGCATTTCTGCAGATCCCATGTGATCGTTTCTGTAATGCCCTGCCAGGTCCTGGAAAACGAACCGCTCGCGCGATTCGGGTCCGATGGGTCGATACGGTGCGTTCCGTCGCTAGTCATTGAGTTGCCGTCGATCCTCGTTTCTGTGGCCGGCATAGTGAGGTTCTTGCCTTCTTTGGCGGTACACTGCCCGCTATATGACGATGATTGGCTTCCTGTTGCCGTGCCCGTGATCGGCGGGATGCCGACACTAACGGAATAGGTTCCATCCGCATTTACGCCAATATTGAAGTTCGCGTCCAGGCCGCCGGCAGTGCCGCTCGTTTCGGTTTTGACCGTCGAGGTGCCCGTCATCTGCTTCCAGGTCTTGCCTCGATCGCAGGAATTGCTCTCGACCGCCAAGACCTTTTCGACAGAGGTCATTTTATGATCGACCCTTGCTTTGCCAATGCTGCCTCGGCTCCGATCGGGCGATTCGACGACCGCGATCTGGGCATTGTATTGGTATTTCATCTCCCAATCGCGTGTGTCTTCGCCGCGGCCTGATACCCGCTGGACCGTTTTGTTGTCGGAGGCGCTCTGGGTTCGCGTGTACTTGACCGATCCGGTCCAGGCGCCCGAACATGCGGCCGCGGCTTTCTTCGGAGTCGAACTAGCCGTTCGTTGGGCCGGGACTGCGATCGTGGAAACAGCGGTTATGATCAATAAAATAAGCGAAGACATTCTTCGCACGGATCCCTTAAAGAATTCGCTTCTCATAGTCGTATTGTGTGCGTGCGCAAAAATGCATGCACCGTAATTTTTATATTCTTAATGAACGGATCCGCCGTGCGGACAGCGGACCCGCGTGTGTTGGCCGATGATTTTATCTGCCGATCGAATTCACGATCGCCTGAGCCGCTTGTTCTACGAGGGCCGAAATGATGTCTTCGCCCGCAGATCCAGCCTTCGCTTTGAACTGTCGTGCAAATTTGGATGTTCCTGAAAGGTTCACGTCGATCGTCAGTTCGTCCTTGGCCTTAAAGGCTCCGGCGACGTGCGCGGCATTTATCGCGGTGTTTCGGGTCGTGGCGACCGCAACGTTGCCGGCCGTGCTGCCGGTGCTTCCCAAGGGGGTTGCGGAGATCGCGGAACCAAGTGCCGAACCGAACATTTTTCCAAAGCCGCCGCCGCCTTTCTTGTGCGAAACGCTCGCGTTCACGACCATTTCACAATCTTTCTCTTTGGCCTCGGCGTCGATCGCGGAAGGGAGCTTGGAATCGAGCATAATTACTTCGATCTTCGGCGAACGCAGATATTCGGAAAGGCTGTTTCTGACAGCCGACGCAAGATCGGCAGCATTAACGCCTTCACCGACAGAACCGCTCTTCACCGCAGCAATTCCAATGCGAACAACTCCGGCCCTTTTTGGGCCGAGTTCGGTCTTTGGACCGTCGGCCGCATTCGGAATTGCCAAATTCGGGGAAACAGCGCCGGATGAACCCGAAAGCGTCGAATTTCCAGCTTCCGGCATATACGAATTGGCATTGGCCGCGTACATTTCGTTCACATCCTTGGCTTCACGATATCCGGCCGGGATCTCGAAGAGCGACGCATCGAGAGCGCCGCGGGAAAATTCCATGACCTCATTGATCGTCGAGAAAGTCTCCTTACCCTTCTGATCGAACATCGTCATTTTTTCGTAAACCGGATAACCGCGCTTTCCGCTGCCGAGCTGCTTTGACACGACCCTGTCCTGACAGCCCGGTTTACCCGCCGAATAGTTTCGCATCATTCCCGCACCTATATCGCAGTCAAGGGCGAACTCGGCGTCAATGTACCAGCCGTCGGTCTCCATCTTCATATTCACGGGGCTGCAGGCATCGGGTGACGACGCCATTTCGGTCGTGATGATCAAACGGCGTGCGGTGAAGCCAAACATCTCCTTGCGTTCGCCGGTGTCTTTAACGTTGACGGTCGTATTGATCGTGCCGCCGCCCGCACGGATCACACCATCGCTCCGGCCGCTGGTGTTGGAAACCGCCGGATCATTGCCTTGATCGAAAAGGCTGATCAGATAGGTCTTCATCGCCGCATTTATCTGAACGCCGCGGCGCAGGTCGCATTGTGTAATGTTTATCGAAGTTCCGTTCATCGTTTCGACTCGCTGCCGCTTGCCTTTGATGTACGTTGTGCTCTCTATTGTCTGGCCGCCGGTCGTCATTTTTGAACGCACTTTTACGTCGGCGTAAGTACTCGCTGTCAAGACCGATATGGTCAGAATTATTGCCGCAGTTATACACGGGTATCTCATTATTCTCTCCGAAAATATAAAAAGTTATGAAAGCATTTGCCGAACGCGCGAACGTTCGACGAAGATTCAAAACGAACGCCCGCATAGAAAAGTTCCGCGAAGTTATTTATTTAGGTTTGGAGAAATGCTGATCAATTGATCTGATCTATCTTTTCGATAGGAATAATAATTCGGCCGGTGCCATTGACAACTGTAACTCGGCCGGTGAACTTCAAGGGTTTTTCGTTTTGAATCCAACCTCGTTCCGGTAAAACCCGACGATAACCGAGAAAGTCGATCATATTGCCATCGGAATCAACGGCACGTACGTCTTGGAACTCGAGCGGCTTCCCGTTCTTATCCGTACAGAGCAAACAGTCTCGAGTCCGCTCATCCGAGCACTTTGCAATGCGGACGAGTAAGCTCCCGCCTTCGGCCGTTGAGTAAACGCGAATCGTGCAGATAATTTTAAATTCCGGTTCAAAATTGCTACAAATACCTTTGCCGTCCAAAGAGGCTTCAAACGTAATTAGAGCATCATTTTCAGCTGTTGTGACGCGTTCAAACCCAGCTATCTCGGCAGTTTCGGGGTGCAATGCAAGCCGGTTCTTCTCAGCCAGATCATCTTGCATTTGTTGCAAGCGGATCAGGCGTGGGCTGCCCCCATTATAGATGATGAAACCGACCGTGCCGATCAGCATCGTCGCCGCAAACGTAGCGAATATCAACAATATGCGGGTCTCACTGGTCATAAGCTACTTCGTTCGATGATAACCCCAAGACTCGATCTATAACAAGAAAATTCGGGATATGTCGATAAAAACGCAAAACGTCGACATATATTTGCGATATGTCGATAACGTGTACATATCTCGCGGAAATGTCGATAAAATGCAGATTCCACGACACATCGGTTGAAAGCAGAACGGTATTGAGCGATCTAATACGAAAATGCCTTTTTATCGGGAGTAGATCTTTATTCTTTTCTTCTTTGACCCTTGGCGAAAGGCTGAATAGATAGTGTTACGTTCTACTTCGATCTTTGAACGAGCAGGAACATTCCAACCATCGATTTGATCATCCTTTTTCATCAGCCAAAGTTTGTCATCTTCCCCGCGTGGACAAATGTCCCATTTTTCTGGTTCGTCATTGACACAAACTTGGTGTTTATCATCGTAGTTAGACATATCGACCAGAACAAGATAAGAATCTTGAGAATATGGGACCAGTTGAGTATAAAATGCTCGACCGTTGGCAGAAACTTTCCAGTTTATTACCCCGTCTTTAGGATCCAACCCCACAAGGTTAAGGTCTCCGGCGATGACAACAAGGTCTTTACCGATCATCTGGGGTCTGTCAAAAAGCGGGGTATTGAGATATCGAACCCAAACTAAATTTTTGTCTTTATCACGGGCATAAAGAGTTCCGCAGATGGTGGTAAGAACCAATTTATTGGGCAAGGAAATGGGCCCATATCTCGGGTCCTCTTCGTTATCACCCCAACATCCCAGATTATCCACGTCATAGGCGCTCTCGAATGGCTCAACTATTTCCAGCGGAAGGGTTCGGGTGTCAGAGGAGACCTCAGGAATTACGGGAATGGCTTCAATGCTGAGAATGATCACTACCCCAGCGAAACCGAGGAAAAAGGTAACGATGCTTGCCGCGAGGCCAAAAAGAAAATGTCGACGCATTACGATCACTGCCCATAATCTTAGATTAAGTCTGTGCGTCAAACAAGAAAAAGTTGAAGAACTATCAATCCAAAAAAAGAGTGCCGCGATAGGCACTCCATTCTTGATTTGAAAAGCTAAGGACTTTATCAATTCCCGTCGTTGCTGCGGACGGGCGATGATGATTGGATGGTTACGGTCGAGCCGGGGAGCAGGCGGATGTCGTCGCGGCCCGTGGCGATGACTGAGCCTGCGCCTGCGCCGCCGCCAATTATCGCACCGAGCACGGCACCTTTGCCGCCGCCCGCAATGGCTCCGATAATTGCTCCAAGACCCGCACCGATGCCGCCGCGTTTTGCTGTTTCGTTCGTCTGGCTGCCGCTTCGGGCTGTGCCTTCGTTGTCAACACGCACGTTCTTTCCCTGTGTGTCGGTTATGTTCTGGACATTGCCTGCGAAATCGTAGGCCTTGCCGTCGCGGAGCGTGATGCGTTCAAAATTGAATGTGATGTTTGCTCGGCCCGAGACCTGTCCGGAGCGACCGACGCCCGAAATATAGCCTTCGATGACCGCGCCGCGATATTCCATCGGCGATTCGACGGTCATCTTGAAGCGGTCATTGTCCTGCGAGACCTTGGTATTTATCTCGTTCTCAAGCCGGCCGGTGACGACCATTCCATTCGGAATTAAAAATTGCCCTATCCGCGGTTTGCTCAAGCTCGGGTTCGGGCTGTTCGCGCCGATGCGGTCATTCGGGTTAGTGCTGCTTGAACCGGGACGGTCGTTCGGATCGTTCGATGAATAGCCGTCGTTATCTGAAAACGTGCCGCCGTCATCAGGCAGGTCCATTGCTTCGATACCAAGCCGTGCGACCTGGTCGGTGCGTGTGTAAACGCTGTCGGCAAAAATGGTCTCGCTAAGGTATTGCGTCGTAATGCGGCGCGTTACTTTCAGCGAATTGCCGTCGGACGCAAACGTGACGTTATAATCCGTCTCGCCGCCGATGCTTGAAACAACAAGCTCATCGCCGCGTAGCGTCGCGCGGACCGTTATCGTCCGGCCGTTGTCCTGCTCTGTGCGTTCGGTGCCGTCCGCGCGAAAGGTGATCGGTGAACCGTTTGTCGAAGCGAGCGTTACCTGATCGCCGCGAACGTCGATCGCGATCTGTTCCGGAGCGGTCAATTTCGATTCCAGGTCCTGTCTCTGCGAACCCGAAACGCGAACGCTGCTGATAATGTCCGCAACGCGTTCGCTGCGGCCCGCATCAAGCGAAAATGTGCCGGTCAGCGTGCTGTAAATTGCCGGGCCGGGTTCGTCAATATCATCGTTGCGGGAATCGTTCGAAAAACCTCCGTTCCAGTCCGGGACTATGCCGTAATTCGAAGCCAGCCGGTTAACACCGTCGCGGACGCTGTTCCAAAGACTCTGAATTCGCGGTCCCTGCGGATTTGATGTCATAAATCCGTTCAGTTCATTTGCCGCGTCGATCACGGCCTGCATATCGTTGCGGTTGTCGCGACGCTGATCGACATTATCGGACAGCGTTTGCATCGCATCGCGCAATCCACCCAGCGAACTTTGTGCGTCCTGCTGTGCTGTGCGGCTGGCGGATGACGAACGAAGCTGCTGCCGCAGATTTACCGCCAGATCGTCGATCTGTGCGTTCAGGCTGCGGACGCCGTCGCGGACCGCGCGTTCGTTTCGCCGCTGTGCGTCAGCGGTCGAAACCAGCCCTGTGATCAAAAACGCCGAAATGATAAATGCCGAAAAATGGCGCGAAAAACGTCGCATATTCATATCTCCAGATTATAGTCGCCGACGGCACACTGCCGCACGTGCGCTTAGAAGCATTTCGCGTGCCCTGCGTTGTCGGCAGTGTTCGCGGGGCTGTTTGCACAGTGCCGTGTGGTAAGATTTTGATACATTTCAAACACGATTTCGGGGAGGATAAAATGGCGGAAAACGATTACAAAGCAACGGTCAGGTTCGCGGGCGACGAACTTTTTATCGGCACAACACCCAGCGGAAATTCCGTAGCTATTGACACAAAAGGAGATAGGAAATCGGCACCGTCGCCGCTTGAGATGCTGCTGGTCTCGGTCGCCGCATGCACGGCCGCTGACGTGATCTCAATAATGCAGAAAAAGCGGCAGGACGTCCGCGAATATCTGGTCGAGATCACCGGCACCCGCGTGGATGACTATCCCCGCAAATTCACCGCCTTTCACATAAACCATATCGTGCGCGGACACGCGATTTCGGAAAAGGCCTTAGCCGACGCCATCCTGCTCTCCGACACTAAATACTGCTCCGTCGCCGCCACCGTCCGCCCAACCGCCACCATCACAACCAGCTACGAGATCATTGAATCAAACCTATCCAGGTCTGAAGCGGTTATATAGAAAAACCTCCACCCCTCTTTATGCAGAAGAGGTGGAGGTTTTTTCGTTCATGATCCTTGCGGTCCGTTATCTGACGAACGCGCTTGGAAGGGGAATGTCGCCGGCGGTGCCGAATTGTTGTATCTGCGTGCCGGATGTCGAGCCCTGAATGAACCAGGTCGAGCTTGAAGGCCTGAATACCGCAGCATCGGTTCGGCCGTCGCCATCGTAATCTCCCGGTGACGGGATATCGTCGGCTGCGCCGAATGGAAATGCGAAGAAGCTGAGGTCTTCGCTGCGAAGTATGTACCATGTGCCTTCCGACGGCCGGAAGATGGCGATATCGGCTTTGCCGTCGCCCGTATAGTCGCCTTGCACGGTCAGGTCGGTCGCCGCTCCAAAGACCAAAGCGATCAATCCATCAGTCGAGCGTTGGATCCACCATTCGCCGCCGTTCGCACCGCCGCGTCGGTAAATTCCGATGTCGTCCGTTCCATCGCCGTCATAATCTGCGGTCACCGGAACGTCACCCGCAATGCCGAACGGCACGATCTGAACCTGGTTATCGCTCGAGCGCTGAATAAACCACTGTCCGGCCGTATCCCGGAAAACAGCCGGATCTGCTTTGCCGTCGCCATCGTAGTCACCGGTCGCGGGAATGTCGCCCGCGGAACCGAACGGGAACGAATAGAATGAAAGATCTTCCGATCTTAAGACAAACCATTCACCTGAAGAAGGCCGGAAAATAGCAATATCGGTCTTGCCGTCACCCGTAAAATCCGCAGGAACTATTTCGTCCGTACCTGCACCGAACTGGAAGGCACGATTTCCACCGTCGGACGATTGCAGATACCACCATTCGCCGGCAGACGGGCGGAAGATGGAGACATCGGTTTTGCTGTCGCCGTCAAAATCGAACGGTGCCGTTCCCTTCGGTTCGGTCGGCGTTTGCGTGACGCTTTCCCAGGATGTACCGACGCGTATGCCGTCAACGACAACGGTCGGTGATGTTGCGGCGGTTCCCTGGCGCAGAGCGAAAGTTCCCGGGTTAATGTCGGTCGCGGTCGTGTCGATCGCCGAAACGACAGGTGCTGGTTCGGTCGATGGCGTTGTCGTGCTGACAAAAAGATCGACCGTGTCATTGGTAGCGCCATCAACGATCGTATATTTCACGACCACCAGATAGGTCGTGGCCAAAGAAAAGGCAAACGGTGTAAATGCAACGGTTGCCTCAGAAGTTCCCGCTTTGGAAATGCCGAAAGCGATATTATTCTCGCCATCCTTTTTGATAAAAACTCTGCCCCTGAACGCCGTTCCGATCGGATCGGGCGAGAGATGGAAAAAATAGCCGCCTACCGGATCGACTGCGGCTTCGCTGGCATTGACCATAAATGCCGCATATACCGAACCGCTCGTTTGCACCGGAAAAACACGATGAGCATCTTCGCCCGATATTGTCAGGCCAGCGGCATTGCCGATTCCCGACGAAGGATAACTGGACACCGTTAATCCCGGTGACACCGCGACGATCGAGTTCGTCCCGCCCGCACTATGTGCCGCCCAGCCATTATCCGTTAACAATGAACCGGGCGCATATGGAAAATCTTCGACCACTAAGGGGGATTGGGCAAGACTTCCCGCATTCATCAAAGTTATCGTCAAAATTATCGCCAAGGCACTAAAAACAGATTTTTTCTTCATATTGTCCTCTTCTGATTCAATCTTCTTAATTTGTAGGGGAATCCTATTCTCTTAAAGAGTGAGATCACACGAATCTATGCTCTTTTCGGGATCTTCCCGTGAACTAAGTGGTGGTAAATTCAAGTTTCGAGAAGAGTATCATAAAAAAGCCGACAACTGACACAAAAAAATCATTAAGTTAACATAGATATTCCATTCAAGATGAAAGCCTGCCTTTTGTCGCTCGAAAAGACCGTTAGAGGGCGGTATTTGGAAGAAACCTTCGTAATGGAAGATTTGATACTATATGAGAACTTTATGAATAACGTTCTAAAAATTGCTGCGGTCGGTTTATTTCTTTTCGTCTTTCAGGTTTCGGCGCAGGTTCCGGTTGCGACGCAGGTTGCGATAATGAAGGCGGAAGACGCGCGGGATTATAACGGGCTGAAGCCGTTTCTGTCCAGCAAGAATATTGCGGTGCAACGGCGTGCATTGCTTGCGGCGGGGCGGATCGGTAATGCCGCGGCGGTTCCGGATCTTGTCGAGATTCTTGAGACCAACTTAAAGGTGCCGAGCGTATTGCATTCGGTAGCGTTTGCGGTAGGCGAGATCGAATCGATAGCAGGTGCCGACGTCATAATGCTGATCCTGAAATCAGAGTCCGGCTTTGGAAAGAGGGATAGGATCTTGCTTGCCCGGGCCGTGGAAGCCGCGGGGAAGATCGCCGCTGCAAATCCGACCGAAGCCGCTTCGAAAGAGCTTGGTCTCACTATCGTTAGGGTGATCAACGACGAACGCGAGGAACGAGCAGTTTCGCCCTCGCCCGAGGTTGTCCGTGCGGGCGCAACTGCGATTCTCCGAACGCGGCCCGAAGGCGGCGCTGAAGCGGTTGCTGCATTTCTGGATCATTCGGACAACGCGTTGGTTGCCGAGTCTCTGAACACGTTATCGCGGCTGCGTTTCAAGGGAGCGAACGAAAAAGCTCGCGAATTATTGACGAAATCGACTGATCCGATTATTCGTGCGAACGCGGCGAGATTGCTAGGAGCGGCGGACGACAAGGATTCGGCAGAACTTTTGATCGACGCGGCGACGAAAGACAAAGACAGCCGCGTGCGTGTTTCGGCGATACGTTCGCTCGGAGCTTTGAAGATAGCCGCGACCGCTGAGCCGCTTATCAAATACGGCGGTACGCTGATGCTGATCTATTCAAAAGCGGCGAAGCCAAATTACATACCGCTCGAGCACAGCGAGTTCGTTGAGCTGGCTGTGGCGATCGGGCAGATAATTCCGGGCAGTTTTAACGAGGACGCGCTGAAGCTTTTCAAAGAATTTGCAAATCATGACAACGGCGTAACGCCAGAAGTTTACGTCGCACGCGTTCGCATCGCTCCAAGCAAAGGCGACGGGAGCGGACCGGAACTGACCAATTGGAAACAGCATCGCACGCTTGCACAGATCGTCGGCGAGTTTGCCGTTATAGAACCCGCGACCGAAGAGGGCAAACAAATAAAAGCCAACGCTCCGACCGTTTTGGGCCCGCTTGCCAAAGCCTTTGCCGTAGCTGATCCGAAAGAAGAGGCCGCGACGATCTTGGCTGCGCCGGATGTGCTGCGGGCATACGCGCGGTTTAAGACCGAAGACCTCGCTGAATTGCTTCGCGTCGCCTTGCGGAACAAAGACGTTCAGATCCGTGCGGCCGCTGCATCGCTGATCGGAGATCTGCCGCCGACTAAGGAGAACTCAGATGCCGTAAAAGCAGCATTCGGCCGTTCGTTGATCGATGACAAAACTGAGAACGACGCAACGCTCTCGCTACTATCGGCGGCCGTGAAACTCGATAAACCGGGTTCGTTCGATGCGCTTCGGCTTGCTCTGAATTCGCCGGATCATCTTGTGAGAATACGAGCCCGCGATCTGATCCGCACGAACAAGCTACAGGATGAATTCGCGGATGCGGAAGAACGTGTCGAACCTCTCAAACGGGTTGATCCGCGTTCGGGTTCGAAACTTGGCGTGATACTAAATACTGATACTGATTATCGCCGAGCGGCCTTGCGAAAGAACGGAACCGTCCGCGCCGTATTCACAACGCAGAAAGGAAACTTTACGATCGACCTGCTTCCCGAAGACGCGCCGCTTACGGTGGACAATTTTATAAAGCTCGCGAATGCGAAATACTTCGACGGGCTTGAGGTTCACCGCGTTGTGCCGAATTTCGTAATGCAGGACGGCGACCCACGCGGCGATGGCACAGGCGGGCCGGGATGGAATATCCGCTGCGAGGTAAATATGGTGCCCTACGGACGCGGCTCGGTCGGAATGGCCTTGAGCGGCAAAGACACAGGCGGCTCGCAATGGTTCGTTACCCACGCCCCTCAGCCGCACCTCGACGGCGGCTACACCGTATTCGGCAAAGTGAACGAAACGGGCATGAAGGTCGTAGATAACATTGTCCGCGGGGACAAGATCCTGACCGTGCGGATAGTCGGGAGATGATCGGCATTAGTTCACCACAGAGAGCACAGAGTCCACGGAGGTTCTGAAGCTCTGTGCCCCCTGTGTTCTCTGTGGTAAAAATTTCTTATGAACGATATAGAACGCCGACAAGTCCAGATCGAGGAAGGCCTTGATAATCTGTCGCATTATCTCGACGGGTTGTTTCGCATTCCGGGCACGACGTGGCGGTTTGGTTTGGATTCGCTGATCGGGCTGGTGCCGAATGTCGGCGATACGCTGACCTCGTTCGCCTCGTTTTACATCCTGCTTGCGGGTGTGCGATACGGCGTGCCGAAGATAACGCTTCTGCGGATGGCGTTCAATATCGCGGTGGATTACATCGTTGGATCGGTACCGTTTGTCGGCGATGCGTTTGATTTCTTTTGGAAGTCGAACAAAAAGAACATGGACCTCATCCGCACGCGCGCGACCGGCAACGACGTCGGAACTACTTCAGACTATATTTTCGTATTCATCATCATCGGCGGGCTGATCCTGCTGCTGCTAAGCTCGATCTTCATTAGCTTTTACATCATCAGCGTGATCTTTTGGGAGATCTTCACGGGGAATATCTAGGGAGATTTCGTCCACAGATGGACACGGATCAACACTGATATTCAAAATCTGTGTCTATCTGTGTTCATCTGTGGATAAAGGTTCATGCTCCGGCCGCGTTGGCTTTTGGTGCGAACATTTTGTCGAGCGCTCCTTGCAGAACGCTTACACCGAATTGGCCAGCGATTTGACGAGCAATGATATAGTAAATTCATTAATAAATTTAGCAACGCGAGTCATTTTCTTATCTTATGTTTTGTCCCAAATGCGCTACAGAGAACCCGGACGACCGAAGCTATTGTAGGGGCTGCGGAGAGTATCTGATGATCGTGGCTCAGGTTTTAAAAAAGAACTCAGTTCTTACGCTAGTGGGCAAAATAGATGCTGTGATCGAAGTGGACAACGAGCGTTTGCGGCGAGATGCTATTGCTCACAGCTTTTCTGCGGTCACACTTGCAGTTTTGGCCTTCAATCTAGCTAGTATAGGTGCACTTATAGTGTTAGGTTCCGGTGCTTTATTTGCGGTTCTTTTCGCGGTTCTCTATTTTCTTGCATATCGCCGAAGCATGGATCTCGAGATGCGGTATCGGAGGGAAGGCTCAAACCTAAATATTTTGGACAGGTCACCCACTAGTTTGACTGAAGCGACAACATCAACAACACGGGCCAATTTGCTATCGGAACCTATCTTTTGTCCTCTTTGCGGCTTTCAGAACACCCGCGATTCAAGATTCTGTAATTCCTGCGATACTGATCTCGCTTTTTGTCTTGAACCTATCGGATTGGAAAAGTATCTGCCAATTCCTTTAGTGGATAAATTGGATGCGATAGTACTTAAGAACCGGAAGGACATCTTTTCATTCGGGTCAGGGATTGGCTTAATTGCACTCTCGTTAATCATGATCTTGGCCTCTATCTTTGGGCTAATTCAAGACGGGCCAAGCGTTTGGACAGTGGTTATGGGGCTTCTTTTTCTAGGGATGTTTCCAATAGGAGTTTGGAATCTACTGGCCAAGAGAAGGGCCCTTTCAAAGCACGAAAAGAGCACTGAGACCCTATCATCGCAAGCAAATACCAATCCCCTTGAACTACCCGGCCAAATGCCATCGCCGTCGAACGATACGATAACAAAACCCCTCAGCCCCGCCAAGGAAGCATTCTCATCGCAGCGGATCGTAGATGACTTTCACGAAGATTCAACCCGACCGCTCGAAGTGAGTGACGTGAGGGAAAAAGAAATCGACTGATTTTATGTTGAAATCGCTCCCTAAGCGGCAATCTGAAAGGGGCGACGAATCAAGGGAAAGGTACCGATTTTGTCGGAATCATATAGGTTGCTTTACCACTCATTCTCGAGCATAGATTAAGTATGTGAAAAAGTTCGATCTGCGTTGATCCGCGGCCACACTATCTCTTAATACTAGGCTGCGACCGACTGTGCCATGAACATTTTGTCCAGTGCGGTTTGCAGAACGCTTACGCCGAATTCACCGGCGGCGCGTGTTTTAAGTTTTCCTTCTGCGTCGAAAAGATAATAGACCGGAACCCAGCCCTGTTCGTTTTTGAACGCATCTTTTAGTTTGTGAAGGCTATCGACCGCCGTCGGTTCGGTGATGTTGTTGTCCCGAATTGCCTGGTCCACCGTGTCGAGATCAGTGTCCGCTTCATAGCGCGGCATGTGTACCGCGATCGTTTGCAGGCCGACCTCGCCGTATTTCTTTTTGATCTCATTCAAATGAGGCATTTTGTCTTTACATATGCCGCACGAGACCGCCCAAAAATGAACAAGCACGGGCTTGCCTGTAATGTCTTTCGTCGCGTCTTCAAGCGAGCCGTTAAACCAGGTAGTCGCTCCATCGAGCGGAGGCATCGCGTCTCCAATTTTCATTGACATAATGAACTCCTATTTTCGAATTTCAATTTGCGATTTGCGATCGCTTGCCGCTGAGCAGACGATCGCAAATCGACATTCGCAAATCGCAAATTCCCTAAACCGACAGGTTCTCCTGTCCCGGCGTCCAGTTTGCTGCACACAAACCGCCGGTCTGAAGGCCTTGCAGAACGCGAAGCGTTTCATCGACCGAGCGTCCGATGTTCAGATCGTGTACGACCGAGTATTGAAGCACGCCTTCCGGGTTGATGATGAACAGACCGCGCAAGGCGATGTTCGCTTCTTCGACCAGGATGTTGTACTTCGCCGCAAGCTTGCCGCCTACATCCGAAGCGAGCGGATACTTGACGCCTTCGATGCCGTTCTTGTCCTGCGGCGTTTTCAGCCATGCGCGGTGCGAGTGGACCGAATCCGTCGAGATACCGATCACCTCGGCGCCGATGCCCTGTAGCTCTTCCAAGCGATCCGAAAAGCTGATCAGCTCGGTCGGGCAGACGAACGTAAAATCGAGCGGGTAGAATAAAAGTACGAGCCATTTGCCCTTGTAATCGGAAAGCTTGACGTTTTCGGCAAGCGTTTCCATGTTCTTGGTTGAAGGCAGGTTGAAATCCGGCGCCGGCTTTCCGACCTTTGCGAATTCGACCGCCGTTGCGGGTGAAAGTGCTGTTGCTGTAGCTGTTGACATATAATTGCTATCTCCTAAGTATTAATTCGCACCACAGAGCACACGGAAATCGCAGAGATTATTAATATCTTCCTCTGTGTTCTCTGTGTTCTCCGTGGTTAATTCGTGTTTGCGCAGTCGGGACACTTGCCCCGAAGCGTAAATTCCAGTGATTCGGGTTTGAATTTGGAACGACGAGCGGCCTGTCTTATTAGTTCGACCGGTTGTTCCATTTCGATATCGACGAGACATCCGCAATCCGTGCAGATCGCGTGGTCGTGTCGGTGTGTCTTGCGGTCAAAACGGCTTGCACCATTGCCGAAACTGATCTCGGCAATGTGCCCCGCATCTTTCAAAAAACGCAGGCTGTTATAAACGGTTGCAAAACTGATGGTCGGCAATTTTCCCTTTGCCGCCGTAAAGACTTCGTTTGCGGTCAGGTGTTCATGTGCCTCGCGGATCACCCGCAAAACCACCTCACGCTGCCGCGTTAATCCCATTTCCTTGATCGTATCTGTTACCACTTTATTACTCTTAATAACCCTTATAAATTAAAAAACTGCCCTTGTTCGCCTTGATATTAGAATAATTCTAAGTTTCATTAATGTCAAGAGGTGATTACGCACTTCGGTGTACGAGAAGCGGTATGTCAGTAACCGGCTTCGCAAATCTAAAGTCTTAAAGATTAATCGCCACAATCTTGACATTACGGTTCGGGGTTTAATGCCCCCGGCGGAACTCTATAAATCTTTGTGAGACCTTCATCGTAAGTAGAGGAGACTAGCGTGAACGATGATTCACTAAGCCCGCCCCTTTTTACAAGGAATTCTCGCAACCGTTTGTGACGTTCTCGAATATCGAACTCTGATGTACCACGAGGAAAATATTCAATTATATAAAGTTGATCGTAAGGATTATTCTTTTGTTCACCGGCCGCTATTAAAAACTGCTCTTCTTGTATCTTATTCAAAACTGTAGGAAATTCATCGATCAAGATTGGGAAACCCGGGCCACAGATTATCATTGACTCAGACGCTCGAGACGGACATTCATCCGGAAGCCCAAGAACCTCAAATGTAGCTACAATCGTCTCACCGGAATTCTTATCGTAGGTAATCCGAATCCTTATGCTATCGTGTCCGTCAAGGATTTCGCCGCCCGTGACGGTCCAACGATATTTGATGTTCTTTGGCAGATTTCCTGAAACATTCGCTACAAATAAGATCGGTTCGTCAGGGTTCGGAATGCCGGCCGGGCCCGTGACAGAGATGCTCGGGCAAACATTCGATGGAATTTGCCCAAAAGACGGGATGGCTAGGAAGACAAATAGCAGCGCAAGACGAAGCATGGCAACATAATAACCGATTTTCTTGCGGGGTTAGAACTTTTTTTATCAGATCGAAAGGCGTTCGCGGGTGATGTTGATATCTGACAGGTCGCCGATCGCGGCGAAGGCGATCTTGTCCGATGTAAAGAACTCTTCCGCAAGGGTCTGGACCTCGTCGGCGTTGACGGCGTCAAGATTCGCAAGGCTTTCCTCAACCGAGATCTGGCGGCCGTGGAGCATTTCCGAATGAGCGAGCGAGGCGGCACGGCCCGCGGAATCTTCGAGCCCGAGCAGCACAGAAGCCCGGGTTTGATCTTTCATCAACTGCAGCTCTTCGGCAGAGATACCGTTTCGGACGATCCAACGCATCTCATCCAAAACAATGTCCAAGACCTCTTCGACCTGTTCGGGCGAAGTTGCCGCGTGAACGGAGAAAAGCCCGCAATCATTGAACATCGCCGCACCGGCACCGACGCTATAGGCAAGCCCGCGCTCCTCGCGGACTTTTTGCCATAGCCGGCTTGAAGTACCGCCGCCGATGATATTCGCCAGCAGATCGGCGGCATATCTTCGCGGATCGCGGCCGCCGACGAAAGGCGTCGAAATTATCAAATGGGTTTGCTCAAGGTCCGCTTTATTTTCAAGCACGATCGGTGCCTGCGGGCTTGGCATCGGAACAATGGACGTGTCTGCAGTCCCGCGGGAACCGGAAAGAAACTCGTTTTTTTCGATCATCGCAAGAATTGCCTGATGATCCACGTTTCCGGCCGCAGCAACCACAAGGTTCGCTGGTTCGAACATCTTCGAGTGATACTTTGACGTGATATCACGATCAAATATCCGTACAGTCTCCGGTGTGCCAGATATGGAAAGGCCGAGCGGATGCGAGGGGAAGAATTCGCGATAAAATAGTTCACCGAGAAGCTCTTCGGGCGAATCTTCGGTCATCTTTATCTCTTCGATTATGACACGCTGTTCGCTTTCCAGGTCCGCCGCATCAAAACGCGGAGCCGTCAGCATATCGGCGATCAAGTCAAAGCCTGCGGGCAGTTGGTCATCGATCACCTTGATCGCAAAACCTGTTTCTTCGTGTGTGGTAAACGCGTCAAGATTGCCGCCCAAACGATCCTGCTCGCGTGCGATCTCAAGAGCCGTGCGTTTCTTCGTGCCCTTGAAAACAGCGTGTTCGATAAAGTGGGAAATGCCGTTTAGTTCGTCGGGTTCGTTGCGGGAGCCTTTGCGGCAAAAGAAACCGAGCGTTACGGAGCGAACGCCTTCCATCCGGTCGGTGAGGATCGTTAAACCGTTTGAAAGCCTTGTTTCAGATATCTCTTCCCTGATCATTCGAAAGGAAAAAGACTAACACTTGGGCCGTGAAAAGAGAACCGCATCACGGCTGTTTCGGCTGGGCAGGTGCAATATTGAAATATGCGACCGCCACGTCGTGGTCCGAAAATCGCTCGGGAGTGTTGGGTACAGCTCGAAGTATCTGCGGGTAATCGGCATTGATCCGGAGAAATCCAAAACCCTCCAGATGCCTCCGCGTCGGGACATTTATCAAGAAATGGTCCAGCGTCTGTGCGTTGCCGTCGAATGTATATGAATAACGTTCCGACGGAGTGATCAGCTCGACCAGATTGATAAGGTCAGTTTCGATCAGGTCCTCGGTCGGCAATAGCACGGAACCCGCCGGTGCAGGTTTGCCCTTGATCGTTCCCACAACATCGATCAAGCCATCGTTAAACTGAAATCCATTCAGATCACCGACGATCATTAGGCGTTCGCTTGGGTCGGCTTTTTGGCGTGCGTCGATCCATCTGGCGAGAAACTCGGCCTGGAGTTTCTTTTTCATCCGAACATTTGGCCCATCGTCCGGATCGTCAACGCCTCGGAGCGATTTCAGATGATTGTTTACGATCACAGCGCGAAACGGTTCGATTCCGGCCGGGCCCGCAACCGAGATCTCGATAACGATCGGAGTTCGATCATTCAAAATAACATCGTTCTTTGTGCCCGGATGTTTGTATTTATCGTTCTTACCGATCTGCTTTGCTGAGCTGACGGTCACACGTGAACTTTTTACGAGAAAGCCGTTATCGATCCCGCGGCCATCGTTTCCTTCGAATAAGTACGCCTCATATTTGGGGTCGGGTTTGCCGGCGGCAACAGCGTCTTTATTGATACGTTCGGCCAGCCGTTTCAGGGCGTTAATGTTCTCTGCCTCGACCACTGCGAAAACGTCAGGGAACTGCAAAAGATCTCGGACGGCGATGGATATCTTGCCTAAACGCTTTTGAAAAGCTTCGGTCGTGACGACCTCTTCGCGAATTCCCGGATCGTCAACATCGTCAAAAAGCGATTCGATATTCGCGACGGCGACCGTGAACTGCGCGTCTGTCGCTGCGGGCAATGCAAGCCGCCTTACACGGCTCGTGACATCGATCTTTGCATCAGCATCGGTCAGGATCGTATATCGGCTCCAGCCGTAATGCATCACGCCGACAATATTTTTGAGCTCGGCCCTTGAAGTTACGTTCAGGATCGTCGAGCCTTCCTGTTCGCTTGTGTCTATTCGGAGAATTTCCGGATTCCCGTCAAACAGGGGAAGGTCAGGAACATCTTTCTTCCATTGTTCACGATCGGGCGAAGTCAGGAACTTGATGATCTCCATTCCGGGCTCGCGAAACGGGCGACGCATACCTTTCAGAACCGCAAAGAAAACACCGTTTGAAACAACCGATTCGGTCTTGGGTTCGACACGTCCGCCGGTCGGGGCGACCACGGTCACCTCATCCACAACGACACGCATTCCCTCAAAGCGTTCGAGCTGATCGATCAGATTCGGCGCAAAATCGGCCAACGTAAGTTTTACCGGTTTTGGAAGCGGATTGCTTTTCGACACCACTCTAAAACTGTCACGTCCGAGAAAATGCGAGACCTCGGTTATCGTCAGCGTAGCGATAACATTTCTCGGTTTATATTCCACTACCGTACCTGAAACCGCGACCTCGCTGCCTATCGCCGCTTCCGCCATAGGCTTGTCTTTCGTAAAGATAAAAATGCCTTCGGAGGTTAGCGGGTCCTTATCGATCTTGTCGTCAGGTGTCTGAAGAAAAAAACCAGTATTAGTTCGGGCAGTTACAATACCGGTCACACGAACCTGAGCCCCGACATGCGGCGAAAGGTTCTTTTGCCCTTGAACCTCGGCGATAGGCAGTTCGCGTTGAGCAAAAGTGCCGACCGACAGCGCAAGTACTATCGAGAGAAATACTGATGTGCGGTAAAAGGTGTTTCTTGTCATTCTCTATCGCGTCGGCGTTCAATTATTTCCTGGGTGTTCTTTGGTATCGCCGAGAAAAAATCGTAACCGGTAAGATTTTCGACGGCGTTGACCGTAACACGGAAATTGCGCCACGGCGTATTTATATTCAACGGCGGCTGATTTGGAACAATTATCCCAAAAGCCCGGGTTCCTTTATTGACCCGCTGAAGGTCGTTCGTTCCGTTCGGCATTATCAGAACCACTTTCCAGGTTACTTGCGGGACGACGATCTGTCCTTGTGCGATGGTTCCGGCATTTCCGTGGCCGCCTGAAAATATATAGATCTCCTGGCCCTGGTTCGCCAGCGAGCGGAGATATTGCTCGAATTCTTCCCACGGCCCCTGATTGTTTGCCGAAAGCTGCGGCATAAAATTGGTCATCAAAAAGGTGGCCGAATTATCAGGTATAGACCGAGTGCGGTCGCCCGATGGACACGTATGGCCGCGGTCATAGCCGGAACCAGAATAGTCGCTATCTTGAACACGATACCAACCATCA
Organism: Pyrinomonadaceae bacterium; assembly: GCA_041751035.1. Lineage (GTDB taxonomy): Bacteria > Acidobacteriota > Blastocatellia > Pyrinomonadales > Pyrinomonadaceae > OLB17. Next base: position 60,738 of record JBGSYH010000005.1, read on the forward strand.
GGAAGAGCCGGGTCAGGCCGATAATCGTCCTGCCGAGGTGCACTTCCAATCCATGTGCTGTCCAGCCGCCACGCGACCCAGTTTGCCGTCGCTTTGCTCCGATTATAGGAAAGCGTGTATTGCGGCTTTGGCATCAGGTAATTGTTCTCATTCGCGATATCCGGCGTTGAGTTGCTTGGGTTGCCAAAGAGCAGCGGATCGTCGTCCGGCAACGGCGCGTTGATCGTTAAATTGACGTTGACAACAGCAACCCGGCCCTGCAGATCTACAGCGGCGCCAACGATCGGCGCAAGTCCGCCCGGCGTTCCGGGAGCGACCGTTGCAAGATAACTGAAAATATTGTCGCCAGGTGTTACATCGCCATTCGTTCCGTTGTCGAAGAAAGGCTGGCTCGCCGCACCGCCGATCGCTTCAAGATTTGCAGCGACCGTTATATTTGTGCTTGGCGGCGTCGTAGCAGGAATGACGCTTACCGTAAGCAAGGTGTTCCCGCCCGCTGCAACAATATTCGGGCTTGCCTGCATTCCGGCCTGCAGCGTGCCGCCGAGATTGCACGTATTTACCGTAGAGCTCGAATTGCGGGGAGCCGGAGCAGCAAGCGAAAAATCCGCCGAGTTACTATCCGTATCAGCGCAGCCGCCGTTCCCGCGAAAAATAGCCGTCGTTACGCTCATTGCAGGTGACGCGGCCGCACCTTCAAAACAATTTGCGGTCCCGTATCCGACGCGGTCCACAAGCGATGCATCGACAGGACAAGACTGTGCAGGCAACCGCGTCGAAATATTTACAAGCGAGAGTTTGCCGTTCGTTGCCGAAAGATTGGGAATAAAACCTTCGGGGTCGAGCACAGGTGCGATGAAATCAGGCGTCGGTAACGCTGCTCCGACCGCACCGTTAGAAGCGAACTGGACAAGAAAATATTGCCCCGGCTGCAGCATGAAATTCGGAAGCGGAAATGCAGGGAGCCAGTTCGATCCACTGGCCGAAGCGTACTGCACTGACCAGCCGTTTAGGTTCACGGCTTCAGTGCCGCGATTAAACAGCTCTACATAATCGTGCGTGAACGGAGCACCTGACGAACCGCCGCCGCCATAGGCTTGGCTGATAACGACATTTGGCGAGACGAATGAACCCTCATTTTCGGCCGAAACTGTATCCGGGCCGACTATGGCAGATAAGATGAATAAAACAACTAATAGCGCAGGGAACACCCGCTTGAGAATATTTGGCATAAGACCGCTCTGGCTTAGAACAATTGTAAGGGGCAATCTTTATTTTTAACACAATTTGTCCAAATCTTCGCATTTGGTACCGCAAGCTTTAACCTCGATCTCACATTGCAAAAAGCCCGGATTTCAGATCATGACGGCCGTGCGCACGTTCAGACAAAAGCGGAGCCTGCAACACCGACCCCGCTATCTAAACGAACGAGCAATTGAAAGACGAACAGATGCCAGGAAAAATTACCGGATGCGGTTAATTTGATCCATCAGGGCCTGAGCGTTCGGCGAATTCAGCCGAACAAGTTCGCGATGTGCGCGCATAGCCGCTTCGCGATTTCGCTGCCCGGCATAGATCATTCCCAGATAATGATAGGAAACTGCATCGTCCGCATTTAGCTGTATCGCACGATTCAGCGTCGTCATTGCTTCCGCGGTCCGGTTCAGCTGCCAATAGGAATAGCCTAGCTCACGGTGATAATGCGCGGGTTTATCGTTTACAGAAAGGAGCCGCAACAGTACTGACACAGCCTCGTGATAGCGTTTCTGGTTGTTGTAGCACCAGCCGGCTCGATAGAGAGCGATCTGGTTGTTCGGAACTATTGTCAATACCTTTGAATAGTTCAATAGTGCCATTGGGTAGTCTTTCTTGGATTCGAAATAAACATCGCCCAAACCGAGATATGCCGAAGCATAGTCCGGCTTTGCGCGTATTGCGGTTAGGTAAGCGACTATCGCCACATCGTCCTTGCCGAGTTTGAAGTTGGCATAACCAACCTCTGCATGTGCCTGATAATAGTCGGGTTTGGTTCGTAACGTTTGATTTGCCCAGCGCAGTCCTTCGGTGTAATTACCGATGTCGTTATATGCCCACGCGATGTTATACATCGCGATGTGATTACTTGGCGAGTATTTTAGACCTTCGAGATAAGCATTGATCGCCTCGCGATTCTGTTTTGTTCCGTAATAATAAGCATCGCCGAGCCCCATATGGGCACCCGAATTGGACGGGTCAAGCTGGATGGCCCGCCGGAACGAAAGGATCGCCTCGTTGTTCTGCCCGAGCTTTCGCTGTGCGAAACCAAGCTCTTCGTACGAATCGGAATAATCCGATTTGATCGCAATGGACGCGCTAAGGTACGGAATTGCTTCGCGATATTGAGCAAGGTCGTTGTAAAGCGCACCGAGTTCATAGTTTGCGATATATGATTTCGAGTTAAGCGTAAGAGCACGCTTTAGAGCCACTATCGCTTCGTTGTTCTGTTTCAGCCTTCGGTGGGCGTAGCCTTTCTCAACATATATGGGCGCCTCATTCGGGCCGATGGTCGCAGCGCGGTTCAATGCGACGAGTGCTTTTTGATATTCCTCAAATTCGTTGTAGATCCAACCTATCCGAAACAGAGATTTTAAAAGCGGCTTGATCTTGACGGCGGCTTCGTATGCGGCAAGTGCGCTGTCGTGGTCGCCGGCATCATAATATTTATCGCCTTCAGTCTGGAAAGATTCGGCAGTGCGGGCCGCCGGTACCGCGCGTTTCGGCGCGGTTCGTTTAACTTTGGGTTTTGTTGTGCGCCGAACGCGCGTTTCCGTCCTGACAGGTTCGGAATCCGCACGGCCGCCGCCGGCCATCTGTGCTTCGGCAGAAAGCGTGAGAGGTGCAGCCAACAAGAAGATCGCAAATACATAACTGGTCTTAAGCATTTTCGTAACCTCGCTTTCGTAAAGAACGTACAGGTTCGAGATTCCTGCACATGAACATTATCGGGTCGGCCGCGGATAAACGACCGGACTTTTATTCCCGTCCCTATCGACAGCCCGAACGCCAAAGAAAACGTTGTCCTTTGACATATTTTTCATCACATGGCTCGTCACTTTTCCGACCGCGACCGAATTCGTCCAATGCGGTGCGGTCGTATCGCGCCATACGATCTCGTAACCGGCGATGTCGGCTTCGTCAGACGCGTCCCATTTTAGTTCCGTATCGTTTCCAAGCCTGCCCGTTACTATTCCGACATTCTTGGGTTTCGCCGGAGCGTTCGCCAGGCGGGCAAGGCTCGCGGCATTTATGCGGGTGACGTTCGCGACATAACCGAAATCGACATACTCGGAGGTGTCTCCATAAAACTTGCCGTCAACGGTGCGGACGTTCTGGTGCTGATGGTTGTAGTCCTCGTTCGGCTCGGTAAAACGGACAGCCGCATAGCCGTTCTCAAGGAACGGGATGTGGTCGCCGCCGCGGCCAAATCTATCGCGGCGATAGATCATCATCACGCCGAAATTCGGCGAATAGATCTCTGCTGTTTCGTAAACATAACGCCCAAGCTGGCGTGCCGGCGAATCGTTCTCGCCGCCTACGCTTCGGCGCGTTGCCGCCTGTTGCGTGGTCTCGTCCGAAGGAACACCTTCGGCAAAAACGCGGACCTTGTTTATGTCGGGCGAATTCTTAAACGTTGTCACACCGCCGACGATGTCGTTGGTGAACATCGCCTCGATATTCATCGTTTTCGCGACCGCCTGTTCGGCAAAATAACGTGCACCGAGCAGGCCCTGTTCTTCGCCGGCAACTGCCATGAAGATGATAGTCGCATCGAATTTCAGCTTGGACATCACGCGTGCCATCTCGATCACCGCAGCGGTTCCCGATGCGTCGTCGTTCGCGCCCGGAGCATCGCATTCGCCATCGGTCGGCGACGTGCACATCGAATCGTAATGGCCTGAAACAACGTAAATGCGGTCCGGATCGGTGGTTCCCTTTAATGTTGCGAGAACATTTGTGATAACGGTCGGCTGGGGAATCCGCGGTGCCACGGGCTGCGTGAACGCCTGCTTTTCGACGGTCAAACAGCCTTCGCATGCGGCACTGATCCGCTCAAATTCGGCAAATATCCAATCACGTGCAGCACCGATGCCGCGCTTCGGATCATCCTGTGCGGACAGCGTGTTCCGCGTCCCGAAGGATTCCAGCTTTTTGATATCCGCTTCGATCCGCGCCGCCGAAACATCCGATAACATTTTAACGATAGCTGGATCCGATTTCGGCGCCTGAGCGGTACCTGCTCCGGCAAAAAGGGCAATGAATGGCAATACGAAAAGCAGTTTCCGATCAAGCATATTTAGTTTGTTTTCCTTGAAATGTGCCGATATCTTACCACAACCTAGCGTGATAAAACATCGAACGCCCGTAAACGATTACCGTCCGCCGAGTAAAGCAGATTCACCGTTTCGTCCGTTGTAAATTGCGCGTCGGGATCGGAGGCTAAAATATATCTCGCGTCGCGGCCGGTGTGAACGTTCACGCCGACGAGGCCTTTGCGATCAAACGGTTTTGGCAGATCGGTATAAAAATACATATGGCTGCCGCGAAGTTCGGCGACACGTTTTCGGCGGAGCAGATAGTTCGAAAGCCTGTCGGCGTATCGTGCCGGATCAAGCCGATCAAGCACGCTTTCCTGCACATCGGCACTCGAAGGCGTTAAACGCGAAACTCCTCCACGCACTATCTGCGAACGAATGCTCGAAGGCGTAATAACCTGAAAACCGCTAAGCCGGCTGATCGCTCCCGGAGCTCGGGCAAACGAACCGAATGAATAGATCCTTTGCGTCGCGTAATTGCGGGCAGCGTTGCTGGCAAGCGTCGTCAGATCGAACGAACCAAAGCGTGTCCGCATTCCGGACCAGCGGAAATTATTCACCGTGCTTGCAAAGTTCAGCCCGCCGCGTGCCAAGCCGATCGCCGATGTTGCCAATCCGCCGTAACGGAAATAAAGAGCGGTCGCACGCAAAGCAATTCCGGCAATGATGCGAAATGCTCCACGGCTTGGTGCCTCGTGCCGAACACGCCAGATTGGTTTGAAATTGCGAACGTCGGATTCGAGTACCGAACTCCTTTTTTCAGCAAAAGCTGCTGAACGCTCGAGCAAAGAGAAGTATTCCGCACCGTCCTGCTTGCTGGCACGATCACGCTTCCGTAATTCGCTCCAAGTAGACGGGGAAAAAGCCGCGATCTCATCCTTGCCACCAAGCACCGCTTCTCCGTTTTCATTTAGAATCAAAAACTGTGGCCTATCGATCTTGTGAGCGAAACTCTGTCGGCGTTGTCCGTCCGAAGTATAGATCGCGTAGAGGTCATCTTTGTCCGCGATCAGAATCGTATTTGCGTCGGCGAAAACAAAATTCGTCAAACCCTTGTCGGCGCCTTTATATCGCCATTTGGTTTTCCCGTTTGTCGTGTCTATCGCCGACACGCCGTACGGGCCCTTTGAAACTATCTCGCCGTCTTTGAGCCGAGTGAATTGGCCACCGGTTCTAACGAAAAGCGTTTGCCCGATGATCGCCATTTCGGCACAGATGCCAAGGTCGTCTGCTTTCCACGCGACATTTCCGGTTTTTCTATCTACGGCTCGAATACGGCCGCGGCCAGAGATGTAAACATACTTTTCGTCGAAGACCGGATCCGCTTCGGTTAGCGCCAGGCCGTCCTCATTGATCTTAAATTTTTCGCGTTCCTTTTCTTTACCGGTAAGTGCGTCGTAACTTGTCGAGCCATCGTAGAACAAAAACAATCGGCCATCGATCAGCATCGGTGCGCGATAGTTGTCGAGTGTAAATGAGATCTCGCCAAGCCCTTCACCGAATCGCGAAGGCATCATTTCGATCGAGCCATCCAGCTCTTTCTTCCAAAGTTCGTCGCCGGTCGAAAGCTTCAGGACGTGAACGATCGGCTTCCGCTTGAATTCGCTCCCGGCATTCGCTTTCGGATCTTTGACCAAAACTACGGCGATCAGATCGGCTTCCGGATCGACCGCAAGCTGCATCACGTCGCCTTTGATCTTGTCGCTTTGCCAGATAGACGCACCCGAAATAAGGTCAACGGCCTCAAGCCGCGACTTGCTGCCAAGATCGCGCGAAAAGAGAATTAGATCGGTATCGGGAATTGGCGTGACAGCCGTTTCCTCTATTTTCCCGGTCGAGCGCCGCCAAATGCGTTCTCCAGTTTGCCCGTCGATCGCATAAAGACTGCGCTCGGTTCCGGCGAGAACTATCCCAAAATCTGTCGTTTGATAAAAGCGAATTTTTGAATCGAGACCGGCATCCCAAACCGTTTGAGACGGAACTGTGAGCGAGGCGACGAGAACGATAAATGTGCAAAACAACTGCCGCATACCGTTTAGAATAACGTAATCCGACGACTGAACAAAGAAATTTCGAAAGAGGATTTCATTCGTGCATTCGTGGCAGGATCTTTAGCCACTAATGCACGAATATGAATGGCCTTAAAATCGTCTGCCAAGCCAAATGCCGCCAAGCAACCCGACAAATCCAACGGCAACGCTTAGGATCAGATAAGCGAAGGCTGTCAAAGTCTCGCCTTCTTTCATCAGGCCATAGATCTCCATCTCAAATGTCGAGAAAGTAGTGAACGCACCGAGAAACCCGACAATAATAGCCAATCGCAATGCTTCGGACGTTTCGAATCGGTCAGTCAAGACGATCAGGAAAAAACCGATCAAGAACGAACCGGCGATGTTGATCAGGAAAGTCGGGAATGGGAATTTTTCAAAAACGCTCGCAAGCGGAGAAATATTGATCAAATATCTGGCGACCGAGCCGAACGCCCCGCCTACGGCAACGGCAAAGATCTTTGACGCGGTTTCCATAGTTTTCGCACGCTTTGCACAGATTGCGACTGCGATTCCAGAAAGATACTATCATTCCTATGGCTGAAAGCATTGCGTTCTCAAAGACTCAGGACCGATCGATCATTTATGCCGAACTCGTGCCGCAGATCGAGGCATTGGTCGCCGGGGAAGATGATCTGGTCGCAAATCTCGCGAATATCGCCGCGGTCCTAAAAGAAGCTTTCGGTTTTTTCTGGGTCGGGTTCTACTTAGCGAAGGGCGATCAGCTTGTTCTCGGCCCGTTTCAGGGACCGCTCGCGTGCACGCGCATAAATTTTGGCGAAGGTGTCTGCGGCCACGCTTATTCGATCGGCGAAACTGTGATCGTGCCAAACGTCGACGAGTTTCCCGGCCATATCGCCTGCAGTTCTGCGTCAAAGTCAGAGATAGTCGTGCCGATCTTCGGTGCTGATAGCAGAGTTTTCGGCGTTCTGGATGTTGACAGCGACCGGCTCGACGATTTTGGAGAGGTGGATCGAATCGGGCTGGAGCGTGTTGTAAAACTCATCAGGCCGAGTTGAATCTTCCCTCGATTCCCAACTCGTTAATACCTTCCTCAATGCCTGTTCTCGAATAGTTCATTCACTTTTTATTTTGTAAACTCTGATTTGCTGTTGTGGCCGCGGAATCGGCTTCATTTTTCGCTATATGACCCCTATTGAATATCAGACCTGGCATTGGGTACTCTTCTTTTCCATAGTTTTGGCAGCTCTGTTCGTTGATATCGGTATCGTCAACAGAAAATCACACGTGCCGACCCGAAAGGAGACCTTTGCCTGGGCCACGGTTTGGGTGTCGCTTGCCTTGGGCTTCAATGTTTTTCTTTGGTACGAATTCGGCCTGGATCACGCTAAGGTCTTCTTTACCGGCTACCTTATCGAATTGTCACTTTCGGTCGATAATCTTTTTGTTTTCCTTTTGATCTTCGGATATTTCAAGGTCCCAAAACAATATCAGCATCGTGTTCTGTTTTGGGGCATTATGGGTGCGCTCGTAATGCGTATGATAATGATCTTTGCCGGCGCCGAATTGGTCGAACGATTTCATTGGATCATATACGTTTTCGGTGTTTTCCTGCTTTACACAGGCCTGAAGATGTTCAAGGACCAGGATGAGGGCTTCGATCCGACCGAAAGCGGAATAGTGAAGCTCGCCACAAGATACATCCGTATAACAAAGGAATATCACGAGGATAAATTCATTATCAAAAAGGACGGCGTCCGCACCGGAACGCTGCTTTTGCTCGTTCTGATCGTCGTCGAATTTACTGACGTGATATTCGCAGTCGATTCGATCCCGGCCATTTTCGGCATCACGACCGATCGCTATATCGTTTACACTTCGAACATCTTTGCGATACTCGGGCTGCGCACATTTTTCTTTTTATTGGCAGATATCGCCGATCGTTTCCACTATTTGAAGATCGGGCTGGCATTCATCCTCTCATTCATCGGTGTAAAAATGCTCTTGCCACTTATTGCCCAGGGCGTGATAATGTTAACAGGGCCTACCGGTGCCGTCGGCAGCTTTATTCAGCGTTATCTGAACCTCGAATTTAAGCAGGAAGTAGTAAATATTTCGCTTGCCGTTGTGGTCTTGGCGATCACGCTTTCGATCATCTTGTCGCTTGTTTTTCCGCCGGCGAAGAATGATGATGATCCGGTAACGGTGCCGCCCGACGCCCCTGACGTTTAACCGTCAGGTTGGGCTGACCCGATGGAACGTCAAAAATACCGCAAATTTTACGTCGATTGGTGGAAGATACGGCGAAGTACGCTCTACACGCTTGCCGCCGCGGTAACCGTGATCCTGATCATTGTCTTCGGCTTGTGGTGGGCGATGAAGGGTGCGTGGCTAGACCCGACCGACGAGTCTGCCGCCCCAAAGGACGCTGCCCGAATAATTTCCTATGAAGGCGATGTTCGCATAATCAGAGCCTCGACCCGGGAAACGATCGTGATCACTAAGGAACTATATGTGGCGGCGGGCGATACGATCCAAACTCAGTCTGACGGACGGGCGACTGTGCAGATGGTCGATGGTTCGATCTATTCGATCAGGCCAAACAGCACGGTCGTTATCCGAGACAACTCATCGATCTTCGGCGGCAAGAACGTTCGCGTTGCGCTTGATGACGGCCAATTGAATGTTCGCACCGAGGATCAGCCTGAGAATACCGAGAACGTCGTTGAGATGATGGATTCGGAAACGCGGCTTCGGTCGCAGACGGACGCAAGCTTCAACGCCGACCAGGCAAAGAGCGGCGGCGAGATCCGCATCAGCCGCGGCGAAGTTGAAACTACCGTCTCCGGCGAAACTTCGACGATAACGGCCGATGAATTTGCGGCGGTAAATGAAGGACGGATCGCACAACGCGAACAGCTTTTGCAAGCGCCACGGTTGATATTGCCGGCAAGCGGTGTCCAGATCACAGATGCGAGCGGCTCCGGCGTCGGTATTACGTTCAACTGGCAGGACTCAGGCGGCGGCCCGATCGCCTCATACTACATTCAGGTGACACGTTCGCCTTCGTTTGCCGCAGATGGGATGATCGCCGACCGCTCAAATCTAACCTCAAGAGAGTTTCGGCTTGCGGGACTTGGCCCCGGAAATTATTACTGGCGGCTGAGATCTACAGCACGTTCCGGACAAACAAGCGACTGGAGCCAACCGGGCCGATTTACAGTTGTCCGCCGCCAGGCGGCGATGAAGGTGGAGGTCACGGAATGGAATGTAGAGCGTGTCGGCGGAAATATTTATATCATCTCGGGCAAGACACGTCCGGGACTTCTGGTTCGTTCGCAGGGCCGTGAAACTTTCGCCGGCGGTGATGGCCGTTTCCGGCTACAGTTATCGACCCCCGGTCAAGATACCTCTATCGAAATGAGCGACGATAGCGGCAACCGCGCCGGATTTGTACTTTCGCTGCGAAACGGTAGGGTCCTTCGCAGGTTTTAGAGGCCCTTCTAGGTTTGGAAAAAGCGCACTCACATCACGCAGAACGGCGATCAGCTAAAAGTGTTCTTCGACTGAAGATCGCTCTTGCGATCACGTTCGTATATATGTTCGTTGAGGCGGTCGGCGGATGGCTTGCGAATTCGCTTGCCCTGATCGCCGATGCCGGCCATATGCTGACGGATGTGGCGGCTTTGACGCTGACTCTCGCCGCGATATGGTTTGCGGGCCGGCCTGCGACTTCGCGGAAGACCTACGGTTATTATCGGACCGAGATCCTTGCCGCCTTCGTGAACGGCATCGCACTTGTGCTGCTGTCGCTCTGGATAATCTATGAAGCCGTAGAGCGGATCCAGACGCCGCAGGCGATCAAGGGTTTCGAAATGACCATGATCGCGGTCGGCGGGTTGACTGTTAATATAACGGCCGCCTGGCTGCTGCATTCGGATCATAAACACGACCTGAACCTGCGCGGTGCCTGGCTTCATGTGATGGGCGATCTATTGGGTTCGGTCGCGGCGATCACGGCCGGGATCTTGATATTGGCATTTGGCTGGGTGTGGGCCGATCCGCTCTGCAGTGTTCTGATCAGCCTGATAATCATCGCAAGCGCGTGGCGGCTGATTCTTGAATCGGTAAATGTGCTTCTTGAGGGAACGCCGCGGCACATTGATATCGAACGGGTTGAATCGGTGATCCTTGAGACCCAGGGCGTTGCCGGTGTTCATGATCTGCACGTCTGGACGATCTCGTCCGGTATAGATGCTCTTTCCGCGCATATCACACACCACGACCACGCCGAACATTCCGAATTGCTTGTTGCGATCAGAAAAGGCCTGCACGATCGATTTGGCATCGATCATTTGACCATTCAAATGGAGACGATGGATAACGAAGCCGAGGCTGTTTATATCTGCGAGACCGGCACGAAATGCTTTGAGCCCGTTTCTCGAAAGACCGCCGCGGCGCGAAAAACACCGGAGAGAGATCCGTCGAACCGCTGACCGGCACCTAAGAACCTTGCTTGGTTTCAAATGAAAGACTTTATCCTCAAATACGGCAGCGGGACCGTGTCGATTCGGCTTGACGGCGAGCGATTCGAGGAACTCGGCACGGGCAATTCGCCGCCGCCGATGTCGGACCAGGAGATCGGACTCGAGCTCGATTCGCCGATCGGTTCACCGCCGCTCGAAGACATCGTCGGCCCGGGAGAAAGCGTCCTTTTCGTCGTCCCTGACGCAACCCGCAGCGGTGCCGCCGGCCAGATAATAAATCTGCTTGTCCGCCGCCTGATCGCGAACGGGACCGCGCCAAGTGAGATGGCAGCGATATTTGCCACCGGCATCCACCGAAAGACCACCGAGGCGGAGCGGAAAGAGATCCTGACGCCGTTTATTGCACAGCGTTTGAAAACGATCGATCATGACCCGCGCGATCTTGCGCGACTTGTGCATGTCGGCGAGACCTCGGGCGGCATTCGCATAGAACTGAACCGGGCGTTATTTGAATTCGATCACGTGGTAACGATCGGCGGCGTGGGCTTTCATTATATTGCTGGATTCTCGGGCGGACGGAAATTGATCTGTCCCGGGCTGGCTTCGTCGCGAACGGTCTCGGCGACGCACCGCCATGCTTTCGATCCGGCCCGAAAAGATCGTGCGGATGGCATCGGAACCGGCCGGTTGACCGGCAATCCGGTCAACGAGGCGTTCTATGAGGCCGCCCAATTTGCAAACATTGCCTTCGCCGTGAACACGATCACCGACGTCAGTGGCAGCGCAACCTCTGTTTATTGCGGCGATACATTCGCCTCTCACACAGCCGCCTGCGAAAGTTACGCTGAAGCTCAAACGATAAAAGTAAAAGAAAAGCGTGATACGGTTTTCGTAAGCTGCGGCGGTTACCCGCACGATGTGAATCTGATCCAGGCGCACAAAGCCCTCGAGGCGGCGGCCGGTGCATGCAGATCCGGCGGGCGGATCATACTGTTTGCGGAGTGCAGAGACGGGCTTGGCCGAAACGATCTTCTCGATTGGTTCGCGGCACGAAACAGCGGCGAACTAGCTGAAAAACTCGCGGCAAAATATCAGGTAAATGGGCAGACCGCGTGGAACCTTATGCGACGCAGCGAGGAATTTGAGATCTCGATCATGACCGAGCTTGATGATCCAGCGATAGAAGCGATGCGTCTAGAACGATATTTACCGGACAAAAATAACAAAGCCGGCGACCTTTCCGGCACCGGCTATCTAATATCGAATGGAGCAAAGGTAAACGTTATCTGCGATTAGGCATTTGGCACATCAAATGTCCGTGCGATGCTGTCGGTCTGGTTGCGTATCGAACGCAATTTATCGCGAAACCCTGTGAACCGAAGCACATAAACGCTGTCGCCCTTGCGAAGAAAATAAAATCGTCCGGACATTGGGCGGCCTGCCCGAACATATTCGTAATTGTAAACAGCCCCGACCAACTTGCCGGCAAAATTCTCATCTTTCCCCAATACAAAACCCGGCGTGAACTGCAGTTTCGTCTCTTCTTCGCGGATAACGTCGGCAAGTGGTGTGTTTCGCGGTGACGAGATACGCCTTACTTCCATGTGCCCGTCATTGCGGTCAACATAGACGAATTCCACATTTTTATTCGTCGCGGTCGGCTTTACCGTCATCTTCCACCGATCATCCGGAATATCGAACGTGTAGTCGGTATTCGGATCGCTGAACTTTTCCGATTGTCCGAAAGCCGGAAGCATTACCGCGAAAAGCACTGCAAAAAACACAAATATCTTTGAAATTCTCATAATCATCCTAGCTCCCGAATAACCAAGATTTTACACCAAACCTAACATGAACTGAAACAATAGCTTTTGATGCGTCACCCGCATCGGTTGTTGCATGCTTTACCTTCTTGGCAAAAGTATGTCGCCAATTTCCGCTGGTAAAGCATCTAAGCTTTTGTCGAGTATTCGATCAGCTCGGGAGATATTTATGGCATTATTGTTCAATCGTTCGTTCGTCAGCTTGCTGATCTTTTCCTTTGTTCTCAATGTGTTACCGGTTTCGGTACATGCCGGGTCGAAGAAACTGACCGCTGATCAAATGGCCATCCATGTCCTTGACCGGCTCGGCTTTGGCGCCCGGCCCGGCGACATTGAACGCGTGAAGGCAATGGGCATCGAAAAGTATATTGAGAGCCAACTCAACGCCGCTTCGATCGATGATTCCGCCGCCGAATCTAAGGCAAAGGGACTGGAGATCTTTGGAATGACGACCTCGCAGATCTTTGCAAAATATCCGAATCCGGGAGCCTTGCTTCGGCAGCTCGAAGGCGGCCGACAGGCTCAGGCAAATAACCGGAACAACAATGCGGCGCCCAACGGCACAATGCCCGACCCGGCTGCCGAACAGCAGATGACCGCCGACGAGCAACGCGAACGACGGCAAAAGCTTCAGGCACTTTATCGCGAATACGATCTTCGCCCCGCAAATCAATTGCTGCCACAGATCGTCGGAAATCGCGTGCTTCGCGCAGTTTATTCCGAAAGGCAATTGCAGGAAGTGATGGTCGATTTCTGGCAAAACCATTTCAACGTTTTCGCCGGAAAGGCCGCCGTCCGCTGGTACATTCCGAGCTACGAACGCGATGTTCTCAGGAAGAATGCTCTTGGGAATTTCAAAGATCTTGTCGTCGGAACGGCACAGCATCCTGCAATGCTTTTTTACCTTGATAATTTCGAATCGGTCGCGCCGAACGCTCAGCCTGCCGGCGGAAACGGACGCCTTGCACAGGCGGTCAGAAGCGGAAATATCACGCCCCGGATGCGCGAACAGATCAAACGCAATCAAGGATTGACCGACGAACAGCTCGATCGGCGAATCCAGCAAATGCGGCAGGCGAGCCAGAACCAGGCTCGACGCGGGATAAATGAGAATTTTGCACGCGAGTTGATGGAGCTTCACACCCTCGGCGTTGACGGCGGCTACACCCAAAAGGACATCGTCGAGGTCGCTCGGGCGTTCACCGGTTGGACCATTGCCGATCCGCGGGGTTATCGTCGTGCCGCTGGTTCTGAGATAAATGGCCAACAGAATCGCCAGCTAGAAAGGCTTCAGCGAATGGCCGGAATACCTGATGACCTCGAAAGCGGCGAGTTCTATTTCAACGACCGCTGGCACGACAAAGAAACGAAGACCGTGCTCGGCCAAAAAGTGAACGAAGGAGGGATCAAAGATGGCCTGAAGGTTATAGACATTCTGGTCAAACATCCTTCGACGGCAAAATTTATCGCCCGAAAGCTTGCCGTGAAGTTCGTCCGTGACGATCCGAGCGAAGCACTCGTCAGCCGCGTCGCCGATGCGTTCACAAGATCGAACGGCGATATCAAAATGACACTGCGGGCAATATTTACCGATAAGGAATTCTTTGCACGGGAGAATTACCGGGCAAAGATCAAAACGCCGTTCGAACTGGCGATAAGTTCGATCCGTGCCCTCGGCGGAAATACGAACGCGAACCCGGCTTTTTTGGCAATGCTCAATAAGCTCGGCGAAGTTCCTTACGGATATCAGGCACCGACGGGTTATCCGGACACCGCTGCGGATTGGGTAAATACAGGAGCATTGCTTGAGCGTCTGAACTTCGCTGTGGCGATCGCCAGCAATCGAATTCCCGGCACGCGGATCGATCTAAAGGGTTACGATACGGCCGAGCGGACGAAGATCCTCGATCAGGCGATCGAAAGAATACTGAACGGCGAGATAAGCGATGCGACACGCAGCTCGCTGACCAAACAAATGGCCCAGCCGCTTCCTGAGGTAAAAGAAGGAGCCGAGCCGATGTATGACGCGGGCGAAATGCCGAATATGCGTCAGCAAGGCCAACCCGGAGGCGGAATGAACCGGCAGGCGCGGCTGCTTGCACCGAGCGGCGATCCTGAGGTTTTCAAGATCGTGAGCCTTGTGCTCGGAACGCCGGAGTTCCAGAGGCAGTAATTTACCCTCCAACTTGAAAGCCGGCGGACGCCATGCATTACTTCGCCGCCGGTATATTTTTGTCTCGAGGTAACATCGATGAGATTCATAAATATTGTCTTGATCATTTTCGCTTCTCTATCGTTTGGCTGCTCCGTCTCAGGACAGACAGCAAGGCCTGGAAATGCTGATTCGGCAAAGTTTCGTCCGGCAGCGGACTATTCGCGTGAGAGCCGAGGACTTGCGGTTCTCGTTATCAAGAACGGCAAAACGGTCTTTGAGGAATATCAGAACGGACATTCGGCGGACCGCGCGTGGATGCTCGCAAGCGGTACGAAATCATTTGCGGGCGTTATGCTTGCGGCCGCCATCGAAGATAAGTTGATCAAGAATTTCGATGAAAAGGTCAGCGACACCATCACCGAATGGAAGGCCGACAAACGGCGATCGAAAATGACGGTAAGAGAGCTGCTCACATTAACCGGCGGGCTCGACGGCGGAACGCTCGGCCGGCCGCCTTCGTATTCCGAGGCGATCGGGGTTGAGACCAAGTTCGAAACCGGCGAGAAATTCGAGTACGGGCCGGTGCCGTTTCAAGTATTCGGAGAGCTGATGCGGCGCAAACTCAAGAGCCGCAACGATAGCGTGATGGACTATATGAAAAGGCGCATCTTTGACCCGATCGGGATGAAGATCGGTTCCTGGACGATGCAGGAAGGCCAGCCGAATCTCCCGTCAGGCACCTATTTGACGGCACGTGAATGGGCGAAATTTGGCCAGCTGCTTTTGAACGAGGGGAAGGTCAATGGAAAACAATTGATCGACAAAAAGCTGCTCGACGAACTCTACAAAGGTACAAAAGCTAACCCAAATTATGGGATCACATTCTGGCTCAACCGCTCGTTTGATGGCAATGCTTCGATCTCGGAGGTCGGCGGAAGGATTCGGCGTTTGCTCGGCAACGACAATGAAACCGGAACAACCGCGATGAGCAAATATGGCATCGGTCGTGAAATTCCCAACGACCTCTATATGGCGGCAGGAGCGGGCAACCAACGTCTTTACATAATTCCCTCAATGGATCTTGTGATAGTTCGACAAGGCCGGATGACAAAATTCAGCGACAAGGAGTTCTTATCACTTTTGCTGCCCGCCTTAAAGTAGGTGACCGGTGGGGCTCGCAGATACCTAATGGGATACCGGCCGAAAATAACAAATTGCAAATGCACGGCTTATGCTTTAAGTTCCATTAAGTGAAGCGAGTCCTGGTAATTTCTTACTATTTTCCGCCGTGCAATATCGTTGCCGCCCAGCGTGCAAAGTCGTTCGCCGAAAACTTTAAGCGGCACGGTTTGCATCCGGTAATTGTGACGCGGCATTGGAACGGCAACGAAAATTCAACGGCCGGATACGAGAGCGAAAACCTAGATCCGCCCGAGGTTCTAGAATCTGAGGCATATACTCTTATCAAACTGCCGTACAAGGCACAGCTCGATTCGCGATTCCATCGTGCACTTCTTAAAACGAGACCGACAAAGCTCGTGCTATATGCGTTTCTTTACCTGTTCGGCACGATAAATCCGAAATGCAACACCTTCCCCGCTTTTTATGACTATCTGCGCGGCTATTTGCGCGAAGATCCCGTCGATAACATTTTGGTAACCGTCTTTCCGATGAACACGATAAAACTCGGAAGCAGGCTTGCCGAAGAATTCAAACTTCCGTTTATCGTTGATTTTCGCGACCTATGGGACAACAGTCTGCTTTCCGCTAATTACGAGCCCGCGTTGCCCGAGCGGATACAGAACTTCTTTTACGAGCTTTATCTCCGGAGATGGCTTCGGAAGGCTCGTCTCATCTCAATGGTAAGCGAACCTTTGGGTGACGAAATAAAAAGAATAGCACCGGACGTTCCACGGATCGTAGTCACCAATGGATACGAAAGTTCGCTTTTTTCAGGTGCGGCTGGTAATACAGTTCCGCCAAAAGACACATTTGAATTCTCAGTTATCGGAACACTTGAACCGAAATTGGATCTTTCGATAATGCTCGGCGGACTTAAGCTTTTCTTGCGTGATAAAGACCTTTCGCGAATTCGCCTGAATTTTATCGGTGCCGATGTGTTTCCGGAGATCGGCGACATCATGAGAAAAGAACTTCCGCCTGAAATAACCATGGTCACCGGCCGGATCGCGCGTGATGAGGCTATTCGCAGAATGCTCGGGTCGCACGTTCTGTTTCACGCGGGCTGGCACGGGTATCGAGGAATGGCGTCGGGCAAGATCTACGAATACCTTGGCTCCCGCCGAAATGTGCTGATCGCTCCGAACGACCACGATGTAATGGAACGGCTGATCACCGAAACAAATGCCGGACGCCTGGCGGACACACCCGAACAATTTGCCGCAATAATGAACGATTGGTTTGAAGAGTGGAAAGCGAACGGCACGCTGCAATACAAAGGTGCCGGACCCGAGATCGAAAAATACACGCGTGAGAACCAGGCCGCAAAGCTTGCGCAAGAGATCCTATCGCTGCAATAGTTTCCCAGCCATCAGCATCTTCCATTTTACGGAACTGAAGATGTCCGTTTTGCTATCGTCGTCGGCGATTTTTTTCGAAGCGTCTTCGCTCAACACCTTTTCCGAGATCAAAAGTTTTGTTGCTTCGTTTATCATTTCGGTAACACCACGGTTTTCGAGCCACGCCTGCTGCGGCGGCTCGTAGCCGATCTTGTCTGTCCGCGTTGCTATCTCAGGCGGAAGCACATCCTTAAATGCGGCCCGCATAATGTATTTGTGCACACCATTTCTGATCTTAAAATGCGGCGGCAGCGAGAATAAAAATTCCGCCAGTTCGTGTGAGAGAAACGGAAGCCGAACCTCGACCGAATTAGCCATTGCATTTCGGTCCGCATACCGCAGAAGTTCCTCAAGCGGCCCGCCCAGCGTGTGTCGATAAAGCGAATCATTCAATGACGCAGCCGGCGGTTGATATGGAAACGGTTTGTCAGAATTGGCCCGGCTAAATTCACGGTTTATTATCGATCCGAACCGCGTCCGCAAACGGCTTCGGATCTGCCTTGCCTGACCGATCATCTGAGCCGGCAAAAAAGAAGCAAGGCTCTGCTTTACTTTCCGGCCGCCCGCCGGCCTGCCGTAGATCGCCTGATGAGCCTGTTGTTCGCTGATCCGAGTTTTGCTTCCGGCCGACGAAAGCTCTCTAAGATAATCATCAAAGAACGGATGATATCCGGCCAGAAGCTCGTCCGCTCCCTGACCGTCGAGCAGTACGATGATGCCCTTTTCCAGTGCAAGCCGCATCACTGAAAATTGGGCGTAAATGCTTGCCGTTCCGAACGGCTCTTCCTGATGGTGAAACAGCTTTTCCAGATCTCCGGCAAGCCCTCGGTCATCAGGAAATACAAAGTGCGGCTCCACGTTCGTCCGGTCGATAACAGCCTGCATATATCGGCCTTCGTCTTTCTCGAAGCCGGGAAAGCGTGCGGAAAACGTCGCCTGCCTTATCTTCTTTTCGGCATTTAACCGGTCGATAGTGCCCACCACCAACGAGCTGTCCAAACCGCCGGAAAGGCTGCTGCCGACCGGCACATCAGACCGCAACCGGCGGCGAACGGACTCGTCGAACAGCTGCCGAAATTTTGCCTCGGCATCGTCGTCCGAGACCTCGTTATTCAAGGCAAGCGGATCCAGATCCCAATAGCGCTTCTGTTCGAGCTGATCGTCATTCTCCGCGACGTAAAAAAAGTGTCCGGCCTTAAGCTTGTAAACCGATTCGAAGAATGTCCTGCTGAGGTCATCCGGATCATACGTAAACCCCTCGGCAAGATAGCGATAAAGCATTTGCTGAT
This sequence comes from Pyrinomonadaceae bacterium, assembly GCA_041751035.1. Classification (GTDB taxonomy): domain Bacteria; phylum Acidobacteriota; class Blastocatellia; order Pyrinomonadales; family Pyrinomonadaceae; genus OLB17. Next base: position 79,432 of record JBGSYH010000005.1, read on the forward strand.
CAACGCTTCGCGCCAAACCTACCGCCCAGAACGACTTCATCTCAGAAGCAAAGTAAAACGAACCATTTTCCCGGATGTAATAAAAAGGCTTTTCGCCGAATCGGTCGCGGGCGGCAAAAAGCCGCTTCTCTTTTTCGTCCCAGATCGCGAACGCGAACATCCCGTCCAGATACCCGAGACATTCCTCTTTCTTTTCAGAGAACAATGCAAGAAGAACTTCAGTGTCTGAGGTGGAAACAAACCTGTGGCCGCGTTTCTCAAGGTCGGCGCGCAGTTCAAGATAGTTATAGATCTCGCCGTTGTATGTGATCTGATAGCGTCCGTCCGCAAAGGACATCGGCTGCCTTCCCGTATCGCTAAGGTCGATGATCGCAAGTCGGCGATGTCCCAAACCGACATTTCGATCGGCGGATATCCAGAAGCCATCGCCGTCCGGGCCGCGATGCGCTAGCGGATCGGTCATTCGCTTCAGAAGCTCGCGGTCGATGTTTGAAGTTCGGCTCAGAACGCCAGCAATTCCACACATACGGGACTTTTTACAAAGGCTAAAATCTAACACATACTGTTACATTGATCATTTCCGATGCACAAACCCGCAAAGATCTTGACTATCGTAGGTGCCAGGCCGCAGTTCGTAAAAGCTTCGGTCGTAAGCCGCGAATTGCGTCAGTTTCCTGAGTTATCAGAGGTGATCGTCCACACCGGCCAGCATTTTTCCGCAGCGATGTCCGACATCTTTTTCGATGAACTCGACATTCCGCAGCCGCATTACAATCTTGGGATCGACAGCCTTTCGCACGGTGCAATGACCGGCCGAATGCTTGAAGAGATAGAGCAGGTCATAGAGGCCGAACGGCCCGAACTTGTGGTAGTTTACGGCGACACGAATTCGACGCTTGCCGGAGCATTGGCCGCCGCGAAGCTGCACGTTCCTGTTGCGCATGTAGAGGCCGGCCTGCGTTCATTCGATATGCGAATGCCTGAAGAGATCAACCGCATCTTAACAGACCGGGTCAGCGATCTGCTGTTTTCCCCGACAAAAACTGCGGTAAGCAATTTGGAACAAGAGGGCTTTGCAAACTTTCCGGCAAAGATCATTGAAACCGGCGATGTTATGTTCGACGCGGTGTTGTTCCATCGCGAACGTGCAAATTTGTCGGCGGAAACGGCGGCACGTTTGCCGGCGGAGCTAAATGGATGCGTGCTCGCGACCATTCACCGGGCCGAGAATACCGACGACCTTGCCAGGTTGACGAGTATTCTTTCCTCACTCGAAGAGATCCACAAGACCGTTCCGGTCCTTCTTCTGCTGCATCCGAGAACGCAAAAGATAATTGATGAAAACGGGATCAAACCAAATGTGTGGCTCGCCGAGCCGGTCGGTTATCTTGAAATGCTGTATCTGCTTGAACGATGCAGCCTCGTTATGACAGACAGCGGCGGGCTGCAGAAAGAGGCCTTTTTTATGGGGAAATTTTGTTTGACGCTTCGCGACCGCACGGAATGGACAGAGCTTGTCGAAGCCGGTGTGAACCATCTCGTCGGAACGGGAAGAGAAACCATACTTGCCGGATTCGAGGCTCTCTCCGCGAAAAAGTTCGACTCAACGATCTCGCCCTATGGTGATGGTAGAGCCGCCGAAAAGATCGTCCGGGCCATCGCAGAATATCTCTAGACTGGAACCAGGTCGCCGCGATTTATTTCGTCTTTTAACAAAAGATAAACGATCGCAGCGAAAGCACCGAGCACAAGCAACTTGATACCGAACGCTGCGGCAATATGAAATTGCCATTGCGAAAGTGCGACGACGCTGGATATGCCCATCGAAAGCGCAAGCAGAAATATCAGGCCGGCCTTGGCGAACTTATAAGGGATCGGGTAGATCCTCTGGCCGTGAGCAAAAACGGCTATTGGAATAATGCTTTGTGAAATAAGGATCGAGACGGCCGCTCCTTCCTTTCCAAACCGCGGGATCAGGAGAAAGTTCAGCCCGACCAGCACACCCGCCGAAATAAGCATCGCCATTCCGTAGGCTTTGTTGTTCTTTGCTATCCCGGGGCCGATATTTGCGATAAACCCGACACCGATCATCACATGATTAAATGCCAACAGTCCGGCGACGAAAGCCGCATCGTAATAGGCAGGCTGCGTTAAAACTACGAGTATCTCCGGTGCGAACAACATAACGCCCAAACTTAAAGAGCCCGTGATGGCAATGAACGCCAAGAGCACCTGTGAGTAAACTTTTCCGGCGTCCGGCTGTTTGTGTATCGAATAGGCAAACGGCCCCCACGCCATCTGAAACGCTCCGCCTACGAGCGCCGCCATGCTCGCTACGTTTACTCCGATCTGGTACAGCCCGACCTCGTGTGTCCTGTCGAAAAGCTGAATGAAATAAGCTCCCGACATATTTATCACCCAGAATGCCAGCGTTCCGGGAATAAGTGGCAAACTGAAGAAAAACATCTCAGCCCATCTTTTCCCATCGAATAAGAACGGCGATATCTCTTTCCGAAAAAGCATGATTGCCCAGACCACCGCAACTGCCGAGGTCAGAATCTGCGCATAGAAAATGCCCGGCAGGCCAGTTTCAAGAAATACCACGAACAACACGTTCAGCCCGACATTTAGCAGACTGGTCGTGACCGTAAAGACACCGGTCGCGGCCGCCCTTCGCCTCATTCGCAGCACTGTCGTTACAAAGACGGAAAATACCGAGAGCGGGAGATTGGCGGCCATCAGCGGCAAAAGCGAAGCCGTGTCCGGCGCACGAAAGATATTTTCCGCGATGAAGTCGGCGAAGATGAATACCGACACAGCAAGAATCAGAGATGCCCCGAGACACGACCAAAGAAATGTGTTCAGCGTCTTCCTGCGGTCCTGTTCGTCATCGGTATCATAGAACCAACGTGCCGCAGAATTATCGAGCGAAAGTACAAGCAGAATGCTCAAGAGGGCAAATAGCGTTGTAACCAAGCTCAGCGAACCGTAATCCGAAGGTGCAAAGATCCTGGTATAGATCGGCGTCAGAAACACGGCGACAAAGCGCGTGAGCATCCCTGACATTCCATAGATCAGGCTCTCGGTCCCTAGTCTTTTGAGCAAAAGATTCGATGACATCTATCTGTGTCTTTGGGCGTTATGACGATCGATTACTTCCCGGTAAATTCCGACCAGATCTTTAGCGATCTTTTCAGCGTCGTGATATTTCTCGGCGTATGCCCGGCTTATTTGTCCGATCGCTCGCCGCTTTTCCGCATCAGTGATCAGGCCTTCCAACACCGCCTCGATCGTATCCGGATCAGCATTTACGATCGGCAGGTCCGCCGGATAATCTTTTCTGATCTCGGGATTGATATAGCAAACCACCGGTTTCGCGAACGCCATTGCCTCGACCGCGGCATAACCGTGTGAACCAAGAATAAGCTGGTCTACAAAAATGTCGCAGCCCGCCATCATCGCCAGTGCCTCGCGGCGTGGAACATTGGTCGCGACCTTAAATTCGAAGTCGTACTTTTCCGAAAGGCGGTCGATCGCTTGTTGAACGAACCTTGTACCTTTGGCAACCGATGCCGATGGCGAATGGAAGATAACGGGTCTCGGGTTTGGTTCAGCGGTAATGCCCGTGCCGTATTCCGAAAGCTCGATGGGCTGAAACGTATCAAAGCATTTCGGGAACAAACTCCGGTCGATATACTGCCGCAGCCCGGCAAATTCGAGCGGGCAAAAATTTAGCCCAGCCATTTTCCGCTGGTTTGCAAGCGATGTTTCGCGGCTTTCCATCGGATATTCATAACCTTCGTTTAACGCGCTTTCATAAAATGGATTGGTCGGAATATCCATGTCCGGAATTCGTATCTCAGACCCCATCCATTGAACAACGCCGGGTTTGTTTATCCGCCTCATGAATCCGTAGCTGTATCTGCCGGGAAATGTGTTCACATCACCGACCCAGTGCAGTAAGTCCGCCGATGCCATCATTCGCCAAACGAACGGAAGATAGATGAGCTTTCGAAGGCGAGAGACGAACCGCGGCCCACGTTCAAGCGACAAATTCCGGATCGCATCCGCCGATTGGATATTGCTGTCAGTTACCGTCAGGCCGCGAGCGTCAATACCGATCTTTCGCAGTGCGCGGACCTTGTGCGAGATATCCGAAGCGATATTCACGGGTAGGATCAGAACTTTCATTTTCGCGAACGGACTATTCGGGCGGGCGAACCGAAGGCGACCGTGTGGTCCGGAACATCTTTCGTTACGACCGAACCGGCCCCGATCTGTGCGCCACGGCCGATACGAACGCCGGGAAGAATTATCGACCCGATACCGATATCGCTATCGTCGCCGATGACGACCTCGCCAAATTCGATCGTGCTGAAAATGATCGGCTTTTCGATGCCTTCCTCGGCGTGTTTGCTTGTCAATATCTTCACACACGGGCCGATGCCCACATTGCTACCGATAGTTATCCCGCCTGCGCTATGAAAAAAACACGCCTGCCCGATCCAGGTGTTGTCACCGATCGCCATGGTATTTTGGTGATAACCTTTCAGGATCGAATTGTGCCCAACATAGATATTGCTGCCCAGCTCTATATTCTCCGGATGGAACACCAGGACGCCATCTTCAAAGATCACATTCTCGCCGATCTTTCTAAGATCATCCGGCTTAAATTTCCCGTCTCCATGCGATGCGTATCGTTTCGTCATTGGTCTAGTTCTTTCAGGATCTTGCAAAGCGAATCGGCCACGAACTCGACATCCTCATCCGATAGCTTTTCGTAGATCGGAAGCGCGAGCCCCTGTCGCCACGCCCGCATCGCATTCGGAAAATGCAATTCGCAGTCAAGAGCATATCTCTCCTGATAAAATGCAAGAGCCGGAATGCACTGTGCCCCGTAATTTGATCCGATGCCGGCATCGGCAAGTTTTCTGATCACCATGTCGCGGTCGAGCCGGTCGTCCAGCAAGACCTGATATGTTTGCCACGCGTGACGCTTTCCATCAGGCTGCAACGGAAGCTTGATCTTTGACTCGCCGCCAAGTTTGGTGGAATAGATCGCCGCCAGCTCCTGTTTTCGGGCTAGATTCTGCTCAAAACGCGCGAACTGCGACAATGCCAAAGCCGCCTGAAAATCCGTCAACCGATAATTTAGGCCGGCAGATGTAAAATCGGTTTGGCTGCCGATCGCTTCGATGCCATGGTTCCGCAGCGAACGCAGCTTACCGGCGATCGCTTCATCTGCGGTTGCGAGCATCCCGCCTTCGCCGGAAGTTATCGCCTTTCGCGGGTGAAGCGAAAAGACCCCGATCGAGCCGAACGAACCCGCGAACGCGCCATTTTCCGTTGAACCAAGGGCGCACGCCGCGTCCTCGATCACCGCCAGGCCGTGTTGTTCCGCGAGCTCAAGTATCTCCGTGATATCGCACGCAAGGCCGAATTCGTGAACCGGAAGTATCGCCTTGGCCTCCGGCTTCAAAGCGGTTTCTATCTGCTGAACGGCAATATTAAATGTGCGTTCGTCGATATCGACAAAAACAGGCGTCGCCCCGACCAACTCGACCGCGTTCGCCGTAGCGGGGAATGAATAAGCCGGAACGATAACCTCATCACCCGGCCCGATGCCCATCGCCATCAGAGCCAAATGCAAGCCGGCTGTTCCGCTTGATACCGCGACAACATAAGGAACCCCGATATATTCGGCCACCGCAAGTTCAAGCTTTTCAACGTTCGGTCCCTGGACCAGCATACCGGAGCGAAGAACATCGGCAACGGCAGCGATGTCGTCTTCGGTAATGTTTGGTGACATTAAAGGGATCGCCTTCATCCGGCGGCCACCATTTGTTCCCGGAAATGGTCGGCGGTTCGGCGAACTCCTTCTTCAAGGTCGATCTTGGCATGAAACCCAAGTATTTCGGCGGTCTTTTCCACGCTCGGAATTCTGATCGCTATATCAGCCGAAAGCGGTGGGCGAAATTCGATCTTCGATCCGGAACCGAGAACACGGCAGATCGTCTGGGCAAGGCCGAGTATCGTTATCACCGCACGCGCATTGCCGATGTTAAAGCTCTGGCCGATCGCCGCCGGGTCTTCGAGACAGGTCATCAAACATTCGACAAAATCATCGACATAACACCACGCGCGTATCTGGTTGCCGTCTCCGTTGATATAGATCGTTTCGTCACGGAGTGCCTTTTTTATCATTACGGACATAGCACCTTCGCCGGTTTGCCCCGGCCCGTAAACATTGAAAGGACGTATAGTTACGACCGGAAGGCCGTACTGCTTGAAATACGAATGCGCGAGATGTTCGCCGGCGAGTTTGCTTACCGAATAGACCCAACGCGCTTCCCCCGCCGAACCCGCGACGGTTTCCTGTTCCTCGGAAACACGAAATGCCATCGAACCGAAAACCTCGGAAGTTGAAAAATCGATAAACCTGCCCGTTACCTTATTCGCAAGCGCGGCTTCGAGCGTGTTCGCGGTTCCGATCATATTGACACGCATGGTCCTGACCGGGTCCTTTATTACCGTATCGATTCCGGCGATCGCCGCCGCGTGTACGACAATGTCGGCGCCTTGCATCGATTCCGTAAGGCTTTCCTGATCGAGAACATCGCCTCTTATGATCGTAATATTCGGATGTTTCGCGAATCCGCTGGCGGTCAATGTGTCGCGGTAAAAATTGTCGTAAACGACTATCGAATTGTCATTTACAAGATTTGCGATGATGGCGTTCGCGATGAACCCGGCCCCGCCTGTTATGAAGATCTTTTTATCTTTGATCACTTTCTATTTACCAAAATTTCGAATGTCGTGGACCAATTCAATGGCCCTTCGCGATTCATCGAGCCCAAAGCCCTCGCCGCGGATCACGTTTTCGTAACATTTCGTGTGCAGGTCAGCAAAACCTTCGCTGAACTCAAATTCGGCTCCATCGATCAGCGTCGAACGATAAGTTCGCTGGCCGGCGGCACGAACCGCATCTGGCAGGTCGTGCTCATCGATACTAAGTTCCCACTTTACGTCCGCGCGTTCCAATTCCAAAAAACCGGCAGCTTTGTCGGCGTTGTGATACTCGACACGGTTATCTTTTACATCGCCGAAGACCCAAAGGAGCATATCAAAGAAATGAACGCCTATGTTAGTCGCGATGCCGCCCGATTTGTTCATATCGCCTTTCCAACTAAAGGCGTACCATTTCCCGCGGGCAGTAATGTATTTTAACTCGACCTGAAACCTTTTCCCGGGTTCGGATCGATCGACCATCTCCTTTAGCGCGACCACGCTTGGGTGAAGCCGCAGCTGCAGGATCGTGTAAACACGCTTTCCCGTTTCCTGTTCGATCTGGGCAAGAGCGTCAACATTCCAGGGATTTAAGACAAGCGGTTTCTCGCAGATAACGTCCGCCTCGTGACGAAGCCCGAACCTGATATGCGCATCGTGAAGATAATTTGGCGAGCAGACAGAAACAAGATCCAACCGGGTATTCAGCCGTTTCAGCTTTTCGATGTGGCGGTCGAAACGTTCGAATTCGACAAAAAAATCGGCATTCGGAAAGAAACTATCCAGAACACCGACGGAATCAAAATTGTCGAGCGCCGCGACCAACGTATTGCCGGTTTCCTTGATGGCCTTCAGGTGCCTGGGCGCGACATATCCGGCAACTCCGATCAGTGCAAAGTTTCTCATACCGGGGCTATTCTACCTTTGAAACTCTGCCGTTTGCTAACTGATAGGTCTCGCCGCTTTCAGGACATTTCGCGAAACCATCATCGGCGAACTCGAGCCTGTGGCCGTATTCGCTCATCCATCCGATCTGCTTCGCCGGATTTCCGACGACAAGAGCATACGCTGGCACTGGTTTCGTGATGACAGCACCGGCACCGATGAATGCAAATTCGCCGATCTCGTTGCCGCAAATAATGGTGGCATTGGCTCCGATCGAAGCTCCGCGGCGAACATTAGTTTCCAAGTATTGGTGCCGGCGTTTTATCGCACTTCGCGGGTTAACAACGTTTGTAAAAACCATCGACGGGCCGAGGAATACATCGTCTTCACAGATAACGCCTGTATAGATCGATACGTTGTTCTGGACCTTTACATTTCTACCCAAAACCACGTCCGGCGAGACGACGACATTCTGGCCGATGTTGCAGTCCTCGCCGATCTTGCAGCCTGGCATTATGTGCGAGAAATGCCAGATGCGGACTCCGTTGCCGATCTCGGAGCCGTCATCGATCACCGCAGTTTCATGAGCAAAATAGTTTTTTTCTGACATTGTCCGATCAAACCCGTCGTCCGATAGAGAAGACCTTAATCAACGCGACACCGGCGATGAAACCACCGATATGTGCCGCATAGGCGACGCCTCCGGTTCCGGCCGGAGTTAGATAACCGACGATTATCTGATATCCGATCCAGATACCGAGAGCGACAAACGCCGGAACTGTGGTGAGAAAATTGAAGATGATCGCACGCACCTTTCGCTGCGGAAACAGCAATAGATAGCCGCCCATCACGCCAGAGATCGCACCCGATGCACCGAGCATTGGAATGACCGAATCACTGTCCATCGCGATCTGTGAAAATGCCGCTACCAACCCGCAGGCGATATAGAACGCCGCGAACCGGATATGCCCTAGCAGATTTTCAAGGTTATCTCCGAAGATCCAGAGGAAAAGCATATTTCCGAAGATATGCATTACATCTCCGTGCATGAACATTGAGCTCAGGAAATTGAAATATACAGGCAGCGGCGTCGAATAATGCTGAACCTGCCCCGTATTCCCGAGCGAATCGCGAACGACCTGAACACCGGTAATATCGACACCGGTCATCACCTCTTTCGGCACAAGCGAAAACGCATATGAAAACGCATCGTTGCTTCCCAAACCCTGAAGAAGCACGAACACCAGAATGTTCACCGCAATAAAAATATAATTAACGTACGGTGTTATCGTTACATCCGAATTGTCATCGCCGATTGGGAACATATTAATCGTTTTGAATAGCCTACGATAGGATGGAATCAACTTCGAACGTTAGTTCAGGAATAGCTTTGGAAACAACCCTTTCCCCTAATCTAAAGATATCTATCTGCTTATATATGCCGAGGGAAGGGTCGCGGCGTATTTCGATCACATTATCTTTCAGATTTACGATCCATACTTCTTGAATTCCAGCCTCAGCATAAAGGGGAAGTTTTACATCGCGGTCCTGCTTTAGGCTGACATCGGACACTTCGATAACTAGAATTGTCTCCTCTGGTCGAGGATGGCGGTCTCCGTCATATTTTGTCAGGTCAGTAAGTACGATATCCGGCTCAGGTTCATCGAAATCCGTGATGCGAAGCGGATTCTGGACACAAACAAGAACAGTCTCCGGAAGGGATTTAGAAAGAAGTCTGTTCAAGCGGTTCACGGTAGCTGCATGCCTGTCGACAATCGTCATCTTGGGAACTATCTCTCCATCAATAATTTCCGATCTTTCATAGTCGTCGATCATTCCCATTTCGATCATCTTGTAATAATCATCGACGGAAAAGCGCAGCCTGCACGGCTGTGGGTAGGGTTGTGTCACCAGATCGCTACGCATCATAACGAAAACATTTTACATCGAATCCTAGCTGACACCAACATTCTTGCGGTCGCCGAGCAATTCGTAGCCTTCGCTGCGGGCGACGAAAGTGGCAGCCGTTATATCTCCGACCACGTTTAATGTAGTGCGGCACATATCAAGTATTCGATCGACGCCGAGTATGATCGCGATCAGAGCCGGATCTATACCGATCATGAACAGAATTCCGATAATGAAAGGGATAGAACCGCTCGGCACCCCCGCAGTTCCAATGCCGCCAAGTATAGCCAAATACACAACTGTCAACTGTAGAGAGAGCGTCAGATCAACACCCGCAAGCTGTGCCAGAAACAGTACCGTCACACCTTCATAAAGGGCCGTGCCGTTCTGATTGGCCGTTGCGCCAACCGTCAATACAAAACTATTGATCTCTCTCGGGACACCGAGATTTTCATGCGAGACACGAAGAGCGGTGGGCAGCGTCGCATTCGACGACGATGTGGAAAACGCCGTTAATATGACGGTCTGAACTCGTCTGAAGAATTCGATCGGGTTTAGTTTTGATAGAAAATAGACCGAAAGCGAGTACACGCCGAAGAAATGGATCGACAGCCCGAGCAAAACAGTAACGACAAACCAACCCAATGACTGTAGAAGTTCAAGCCCAAATTGAGCGATATTGTTGAACAAAAGACACGCCACCGCATAGGGCGCAAATTTCATCACTATGTCAATGATCTTCGCCGTGATCGCAAAGAGCGATTCCATTACGCTGACAAATGGAGCCGAAACCGGCGACGGTATCAGCGTGATCGCGATGCCGATGATAAGAGCAAAGAACATTATGTGGAGCATGTTCGGGCTGGCGCCGGCGATCGAGTTGAACGGGTTGCTTGGGACTATTGTCTTTACGGCCTGCATCAAAGCTGAATCGCTCTTAACCGCTTCCATGGCTTTCTTCTGCGCTTCTGCGGCGGCAGTTCCTGCTGTGCTGAATTCAGCCTTTAGCTCGGCCGCGGTTTCGGGGCTGATCCGTTCGCCGGGCCTGATGGTATTTGCCAGGCCTAGTCCGATCACTACCGAGATGGCAGAGATTATCAGCGTATAGGCAAAACACTTTAACCCAATGCGGCCAAGCTTTCTGATATCACCAATCCCCGCGACGCCAACGACAAGCGACGAAAAGACAAGCGGCACGACGATCATCAGAAGCAGGCTAAGGAAAAGCGTACCGATCGGCCGAGTGAAGTTTTCGACGAACCAGACCACGTTCGGGTCTTTCCCGCCCATCGTCCAGTTAACGGTAAGACCACCAAAAACGCCGACTGCAAGGCCGATGAATATCTTATTGTGGAGCGGCATGCCCGAAGGTTTGTCCGGTGTGTCGTCATCCAGATCGGTCGTCAGTTCACGCTCGTATTCGTTTCCGGATCCTTCTTCTTGTTCGCTCATAGCGTCCAGATTCTCCTTAAGCAATTTGTTTTGCGTCTTTGATCGAGCGCGATTATCCGCCCATAGTTCCGAATCATCAAGCTGAGAATGGCCGAACGACACCAGTTTGAAAAATAATTCCTTGCGAGACTTTGGCCGTTCCGCAACTTATTGCAAATACGCAGGTTATCCACGGCGATCCTGCAATTCGCATCATTCACTTTGAAAACCCAGTGATCTGCGAGCCGATCGTTGGGTAGATGCACAATTTGATTTAGCAATTAAAAAAAGGGAAACTTCCGTCCATGGGAAAACTGGCATTGCATTGGCGCATTCTTCTCGGAATGGCAGCGGGCGTATTGTTTGCTGTCGCATTGACACAGTTCGATTGGGGCAAGGGCTTCATCGTCGATTGGATAAAACCTTTCGGGACGATATTCATAAACGCTTTGAAGCTGATAGCGATCCCGCTGATCCTGGGTTCGCTTATAACCGGCATCGCCGATCTGAATAACATCACGCAGCTTTCAAAAATGGGCCTGCGGACGATATTGATCTATATAGGCACGACCGTCGTTGCCGTAAGTTTGGGTCTTGCCATCGTAAATGTGATCAAACCCGGGACCGCAGTTACCGAAGAGACACGGACCCAGCTTCTTGCCAGTTATGAGAAAGACGCCGGTGCCCGCATCACGGCCGCTGAACAACAAAAGGCGACGGGACCGCTAAAAGCTCTCGAAGACCTGGTCCCCGAGAATATCGTCTCCGCCGCAGGTTCGAACGCCAATATGCTTCAGGTGATCGTTTTCGCGATCTTTTTCGGCATCGGCCTTATCTTGATACCTCCCGACAAGGCAGCGCCCGTAAAGGGATTTTTTGCGGGACTCAACGGTGTAGTTCTAAAGATGATCGATCTGATAATGCTCGCCGCGCCGTTTGGCGTGTTCGCATTGTTGGCGTCGATCATTGCCGAAGCGCCCGGAGCCGATCTGTTTGTCGCGTTGCTTTGGTACGCGATAAGCGTTCTGCTTGGGCTTGCAACGCTCTATTTCTTTTACGTTTTCCTCGTTTGGGTGTTCACCAAGAAATCGCCGTCGTTCTTTTTGAAAGGGATCGCACCGGCTCAATTGCTGGCATTTTCGACAAGTTCGAGCGCCGCAACCTTGCCGGTAACCATGGAGCGCGTTACCGAACATCTCGGCGTTGACGACGAGGTCGCGAGTTTTGTGCTTCCCATCGGCGCGACCGTAAATATGGACGGCACAAGCCTTTATCAGGCCGTCGCCGCCGTGTTTATCGCCCAAACGTTCGGAATGGATCTGAGCTTCGGCGTTCAGCTTGGAATTATCGCCACCGCAACTCTAGCCTCGATCGGCAGTGCCGCCGTTCCCGGCGCGGGTATGGTCATGCTGGTTATCGTTCTTGCACAGGCCGGGATTCCCGAGGTCGGGCTCGCTCTGATATTCGCAATCGACCGTCCGCTTGATATGTGCCGCACGACGATCAACGTCACCGGCGATGCGACCGTTTCAATGCTGATCGCAAAGATGCTCGGCAAGCTAGGCGAACCGGTCGAACAAAAATGGGACGACCGTTTGGACGAAGTAATTTAGTTAATAGCTTCAAGGTGTAATGGGAGATCGTATGAAGGTTCTGACCGGGCTGTTTCCGGCTGTCGTACTACTATTTTTTGTTGTTTCAACAAACTCACAGCAGCGTTACATTGCTTCGCTTTCAGGACTGCAGACCGTTCCTGTCAGCGCGTCGAGCGCGAACGGTTTTTGCACTGCCGTACTGGATTCGCAAGAGACAGGTTTTTCGCTTGAGTGTAATTATTCGGGAGTCGCCGCCGGAAGCACGTTTTCAATCCATCGAAATACCCCGGCCGGTCAAACATCCGCGGCTATCAATATGTTTCCGATCACCGAACCAAGCGGCGGTTTCTTGATGGCAGTTTCAAGCACAGGCGACGTAGGCGGTGAGGTTCGCTCAAATCGCTGGTATTTCCAGATCTCTTCACCGACCTTTCCAACCGGCGAGATCCGCGGACAACTGAAGTTAGCTAACGGCACCTATAATGATTACGACGGCGACGGCCGGACCGACCTGCAGGTCTATCGAAATTCTGTAAATACATTTTTCGCATTGCGAAGCACAGACGGCGGATTTATTGAGCAGCCGCTCGGCCAACCCGGCGATTCGGTCTCGTTGACGGTGGATTGGGACGGCGACGGCAGGTCGGATTTCTCGACCGCCCGCTACGCTTCGGAGGTCTTTTGGCGGATCCTGCCGAGTTCAACAAACGTTCTTGAAACGACCCAATGGGGAAGTTCATCGCTCGGCGATTTTTTCGCGGCTGGCGACTACGACGGCGACGGAAAGTTTGACATCGCGGTCTTCCGGGCTGGCACCTGGTACATCATAGAAAGTTCGACCGGCACGATCCGATACGACTACTTCGGACAAAGCGGAGACATTCCCGCCCCGAACGATTTCGACGGCGACGGGAAAGCCGACCTCGCTATCGCCCGCAGCGAAGGCGGCCTAAGATATTGGTGGATACGCAATAGCTCGAATGGCGAGGTGAACGTTATTCAATGGGGCTTGAGCAGCGATGCATTCTTCACCGGCCGCAGCGATTTTGACGGCGACGGTAAAGCAGATCTATTGGTAATCCGTAGTATCAGCGGCCAACGCAATTTCTTTATCCGCCGCAGTTCCGATGGCGAACTCCAGGCGATGCAGTGGGGCTTATCGAGCGACGTCGTAAAACTCGGAGATTACGACGGCGACGGCCGAACCGACCCCGCCGTTACCCGAGCGATCGACGGCCAACGCGTCTTCTTTATCCTTCAAAGCACGAACGGCGAACCGCGCTACGAAACGTTTGGACTGCAAGGTGACTTCTAACGAACCGACGCCGATATTTCTATACAAAAATCTGATAATCTGATAATCTGATTACCAGATCCGGAGGGATACAGATGAAAAAATTAGGAGAAACTAAGGAAACCACATTGACCGTTACCGAAATGTCGCGGAACTTTTCGGAGTATATGAATCGCGTGATCTATCGTCGCGAATCTTTTGTTCTGACAAAACGAGATAAGCCTTTTGCCGAGATCAGACCCTTGCCGCGAGGCATCACCGGCGAAGAGCTTCTAAACATTTTTAATTCAGGCCCACGTTTATCACTCGAGGAAGCCGAAGCATTCGGACGTGATATCGACAGAGCTCGCGAAGAATTGGGAACAATCGCGGATTTGGCTGACCCATGGGAAAACTAATAGACACGAATATTCTGATCGAGGCTGAACGCGGCAGGCTCGACATAACGACTCGTGTTGCTGAGTCCGGCTCATCTCAGTTTTTTTTATCCGTGATCAGTGTCAGTGAGTTGCTTCATGGAGTCCACAGGGCCAACGATCCGGCTATTAAGGACAGGCGGTTGGCCTCGACAGAATATTGGATAACTGAACTACCCGTAATTCCGATAGATCTCGCGATAGCCCGAACACATGCGGCTCTTTGGGCGAAATTGGAGGTTAGCGGACAGGTGATCGGAATTCATGATCTTTGGCTTGCGGCAACCTGTCTGAATCATCAATTGGGTATCGTCACCCACAATGTAAGGGAGTTTGATCGAGTTCCCGGCCTTTTGGTCGAGAGGTGGTGAGCCGATCGGAAATGACTGTGTTTGAATCGATCCACTTTGAATCAAAAGGCCGCAAGACGACCAATGCGTCGAAGCCTGAGGTGATCGCGGCGCTGCAGGCGATCGTTGGCGAGGACAATGTCATCGTCGAGCCGACGCGTGTCGAGCCCTACGGAGCCGATGCCGTCAAGGAAAAATTCCCGCCAGAGGCCGTGGTGTTTCCGGAATCGACCGCGGAGATGGTCGAGATCTTAAAGCTCGCGAATGAGTTCATTTTTCCGGTCACGGCCCGCGGCGGCGGTGTCGGTTATACGGGCGGCGCGGTTCCGGTCGACGGCGGGATAGTTATCGGCACGGACCGAATGAAAAAAATCATCGAGATCAATGCCGACGATCTGTATATCACCTGCCAGCCGGGCCTCACCACATTCGAAGTTCAACAAGCCGTTGGCGAACACGGCCTGATGTTTGCGCCCGATCCGGCAAGTTACAAAGACAGCTTTATCGGCGGAAACATCGCCGAAAACGCCGGCGGAATGCGGACGCCGAAATACGGCGTTACAAAACATCACGTGCTAGGCTTGGAAGTTGTGACCGCGACCGGCGAGATCATCCGCACAGGCGGAAAGACGGTCAAGAACGTGGTCGGATTCGACCTGACCGGATTGATGTGCGGCAGCGAAGGAATGCTTGGCATCATTACGGAAGCGACGCTCAAGCTTCTCCCGATGCCCGAAGCGACCTCGACCGTTCGTGCAAATTTCACTTCGATGGAAGCCGCGTGCAAAGTGCTGACGAAGTTCACGCCGCACGGCATTCTTCCGATGGCGATGGAAGTTATCGATAAGTTCTGTGTCGCCGCCGTTGAGGAGAATTTTGCGTTTGGTTTGTCGCGTGAAGCCGAAGCGATCCTGCTCGTTGCCGTAGATGGTTCGTCGGAAGAGGTCGAACGCCAGGCAAAGCTCATCGAACAGATCATTGCTGAGAATGGCGGATTCGACATTCTCCGGGCACGGTCGAAGGAAGAGGAAGACAAGCTCTGGGACGTTCGCCGTGCGATCAGCCCAAGCCTGATGAAGTATGGAACTCTTAAAATAAATGAGGACGTCGTCGTGCCGCGTTCAAAGGTCCCGGAACTCGTTGCTCGCATTGAGCAGATCGGCAAGAAACACAACACCTTTGTCGCCAATTTTGGCCACGCAGGCGACGGCAATATTCATGTAAATTTTGTTGTGGACAGGGAAGATAAAAACGCCATTGCCCGTGCCCGCGAATGCGTTTCCGAAACATTTTATCTTTCGGTCGAACTCGGCGGAACCATCTCCGGCGAACACGGCATCGGTTACGTAAAATCGCAATACATGCACTACGCCATCGATCCCGCAACGCTCGAAATAATGAAAGGCATCAAACGCGTCTTCGACCCGAAAGGCATCCTAAATCCCGGAAAGATGTTTGTTTGAAACAATTATGAGACCGTGACGGTATAACAATCCCAGTATGAAAAAACTTTCGATTCTTCTCCTGTTTTTGCTTCTCTGTATAGTTCAGGGCGTTGCGGCTCAGGACAAACTGATCATACTTGTCCGGCATGCTGAAAAGGCTGATGAGATGAGCCAGGACCCGGAACTATCCGAGGCCGGAAAGCAGCGGGCGGAACGGCTTAGAACGATCGCGGGGAAATATCGCCCGGGTGCGTTTCATTCGACCGATTTTAAGCGGACGCGCGACACGCTGGCACCGCTTGCCGCAAAGCGAGACAAACAGCTGCAGATATACGATCCGCGACGGGCCCAGGAACTTTTCGACGCGATACTAAAAAGTGATATCAAACGCCACATTGTAGCGGGCCATTCGAACACCATTCCCGGCTTGGCAAATGTGATCACAAAAAAGGACCTTTTCAAAAATCTGCAGGACTCGGAATACACCGTCATTTGGAAGATCAGGATCAGGAACGGCAAGGTCCACAGCGTCGAACTGCTTGATTACTGATCGATCTTGCAAAATCGGGTTACAATAGCTTTCATGAAATTCTATAGATCAACACGAGCTGCGTTCGTCGCCGCTGTTTCGCTGGCTTTCGCAATTTCCGCTTATTCACAAACAAAGCCCGCCACGCCGACCGATACTTTTTGGAAAAATCTACAGACGCTCTGCGGAAAAACGTTTGAAGGTTCGATCGCCGAAGATACTTCGAGCAGTCCCGATTTTGCGGGCAAGCGGCTGGTGATGCACGTCCGCTCGTGTGAAAAGAACCGCATTCGTATTCCGTTCTTTGTTGGTGATGACCGCTCGCGGACGTGGGTCTTGACTCGAAAAGGAAACCGCATCGAACTTAAACACGATCATCGTCACGAAGACGGCAAGCCCGACGCGGTGACGATGTACGGCGGAACATCTTCAAACGCCGGCGAAGCGATACGCCAATTTTTCCCCGCAGATGAACAGACCACGAAGGTCGTAGCGATGCCCGAGGGCGAAGCTCCTTCGGCTGCCGCCAACATCTGGTGGTTCGAACATATTCCGGGCAAGACGTTTTCTTATAATCTTCGTCGCCTCGGCCGCGGCCGTCTGTTTTCCGTGAAGTTCGATATCACCAAAGAGATCGAAGCCCCGCCGGCTCCATGGGGCTGGACCGACAAGCCGTAGCCTCAATGAAGTATTGCACGATAACTCCGTCCGATTCGCTTTCGCCGTATGTAAGATCGTTCTGGGTCTTGGAAGGCGAGGCCTCCCAAGCCGCGCCATATATTTATCGCAGCTATGCAGACGGATTTGCGGAACTGCTTTTTCATTACAACGGTGTGTTCGACGAGCTTGTCGGTGACGAGCGGATCAGTTCCTATTCCGCAGGTATTCACGCCCAAACCAGGAAAGTTCGTCGCTTCGCCGTGGATCAAAGCTTCGGCATTTTCGGCTGCACCTTATACCCATTCGCGATCCCAAAACTCTTTGGCTTCCCGGCAATCGAACTGACAGATCATGACCCGAACCTTTCAGCAATGCTCGGTGCTTCCGGGGCCGAATTGGAAGAACGAATGATGCTCGCTCCGGGCAATCGAGTCCGTGCCAAGATCCTCAGCGCCTTTCTGGAACGGTGCCTGGAAGATAACCGACGCGATCTTTCTCCCGTGACGGCTTCGATCCGCCGGATGATAGATCTGCACGGCGTGGTCAATATAAGGTCTCTCGCAAAAGAGCAGTTCATGTCCGAGCGGACGTTTGAACGCAAATTCAAAGAATTTTCCGGCTTTCGGCCAAAACTATTTTCGCGGATCTTGCGCTTTCAGGCAGCGATCAAAGAAGACCACAAGCTGAATTCCCTTACGGATATTGCCCATAAATTCGGCTATTACGATCAATCGCATTTCATCAACGATTTCCGCGAATTCACCGGCTATAGCCCGATGAAATATTTCTCCGGACAGGCCGAGGGCTCAGAATTTCTATCAATCTGAACATTGTCGGTTTTTTCCAATCAAATGTTTTTCGCGGCGTGTAGTATTGCATTGTTCTTGAAAATAACTAGTACGAGGTGAAATATGTCTGAAAAAATAAATGCGGTTCCCAAAGGCTACGAAGGTATCACGCCTTATATAACGCTGAAAAACTGTGCCGAGGCGATCGAGTTTTACAAGCGTGCCTTTGGAGCCGAAGAGTTATTTAGGCTCGCAGGCGAGGGCGATAAGATCGGCCACGCAGAGCTGAAGATAGGAAGCGGAATACTTATGGTCTCAGATGAGCATCCGGATTATGGCTGCTTCGCACCTGAAACGGTCGGCGGTACTCCGTTCACGATGATGGTTTACGTTGACGATGTTGATAAGTTTGCCGAAAAGGCGGTGAAGGAAGGACTGAAGACCGTTCGACCGGTCGAAGACCAATTCTACGGCGACCGCTCGGGCCATTTCGAAGACCCATACGGATATAAGTGGTGTTTTGCAACGCACGTCGAGGATATATCGCCCGAAGAAATGGAAAAGCGCGCGGCCGCCTATTCGGGTTGAAGTGCTCAACTTACGGCAAACAAAAAGATCGCCCGAGATCAATGTGATGATCAGACCTCGGGCGACCGTTTATTGTTCGTATCTTCTATCTGGCAGATTTCGCGAAATAGCCTTGGCGGTGAGTTAATTTCACCTTCTGCCGCTGCATTTCGGGATTTGCCAACCTTATCTCGATCTTTCTGTAGGAACCGTCCTGCGCGGTGTTGGTCGGTTCATAGGCGACCAGATATTGCGATCGCATCTCTTCCTGTATCTGTTGAAATGCTTGTCTGAGCTCACGCTCATCGCGGGGGAAATATGCACGTCCGCCGGTCTCTTCGGAAACCTTTTCAAGAGCGCCCTTGTTCACACCATAATAAAAATTATCGCCGATGCCGATCGAATAGATCACTGCCTCGGCACGCTGGGCGGCCTGAACGGCGTCGTTAAGCTTCTTTCGGCTGGATGTGTCGTCGCCATCGGAAAGCAGGATTATCGCTCGACGCGTTCGTTCCGGTGCCGGCCCGAGAACATCTTCGGCCGTGACCCAGATCGAATCCCAAATAGCAGTCGAACCGGCGATCATCTGATTTCCGCCTGAGATCGGGGGCGTGCCCGGCACACTTCCTCCGCCCACAATCACACTCCCGCCTATATACCCTGATGGCGGGACAAACTTAACGCCGTCTATCGCGCGGTTAAGCCGAGCGATATTACTTGTCATTCCCTGTTCGAGCGTTGATTCGCCGGTAAAAGAGATCACCGCTACCTCATCCTTCGAGGCTCGGACCACCGATTCGAGAAAAGCCTTGGCGGCCGCTTTTTCTTCGGGCAGTGTCCTTTCCTGCGAAATGCTTGTATCGATAAGGATCGCCAGGCTCAGCGGCAGATCGATCTGTTTGCCAAATGCCGTAACTTCTTGCAGCTGGCCGTTCTCAAAAATCTGGATGTCTTCCTGTCTTAAGTTTAGAATGAGCCGGCGATTCCGGTCTTGCGCGGTAAACAGGACATTTACAGCCTCCGTATCGACCTTGATAACCTCTTCCTCTTCCTCGATCGGCGGGGTCGGCGTCGCTACCGGCTGCGCGTCGTCGCGTTGTGCATCGACCGGGCCCGGAGCGGCCATCATCGCCGCAAGACCGGCCGCAAGGAAGGCCGCAAGAAAGACACGAATTATACTACTCATTTTACAGACTCCTTTCGATCAGCAACCTCTGGGATGCCGCCGGCCCTAGCGAAGGTTGTCGCTTATGGCTCGATAGCTTGATTTGGTCCTGATCTTTAGGTTGTTCTTTGACCGGTCACGGAAACGAACTTCTATCTTGCGTGTGGTCCCATCGTAATTCTGATTGGCCGGGCGATAGGTGATGATGTATTGCGAACGAAGTTCCTGTGAGATACGTGTGAACGCGCGTTCCAGCGCAAGCATATCGCCTGTATAGAAAGCCTGTCCGCCGGTCTGTTCGCAAAGTTGTTCCAATAGCTTGTCGCCTTTGTCCTTAATTGTGCCTGCCTCAACACCCGGGACGCTGCCGAGAAAGCCGGATTTGGTTGAAATGCCGAAGATCGTAGTTTCCGTTCGCTGGGCGATGTCGATAGCGTCTATCAATCTCGCACGGCTGAAGGTATCTTCGCCGTCCGTGATAACGACGATCACCCGGCGTCCCGGAACGTTCCTTAGCTTTTCATCTGAGAATTCCCATATCGCATCGTAGAGCGCGGTCTGCGAACCGGTCTTTTTTACGTTGTCCACGGCCTTCTGCAAAAGATCGAGCTTGTCGGTAAAATCCTGCTGAAGCTTGACCTCGTTATCAAACGTCATAAAGGCTCCCTTGTCCTTTCGAAGCTGCACCACGGAATAAAGGAAGCTGGCGGCCGCTTCTTTCGAAAAGCCAAGCTTGCCCGCCGTCGAGGGCGAAGTGTCCATCAGCACGCCGACAAAAACAGGCGGATTTGTCTTTTCATCGCTAAAGAAGGTCACCTCTTGCTCGACACCGTCTTCCAAGACGATAAAATCATTGCGGGTGAGCCCCGAGACAAGTTTGTCCTTGCGCTCCGTAACGGTCACAGGAAGGCGAACCTCAAATGTTTTGATCTGTCCGTCAGGCGGCGTTGGCTCCGGGGTTTGTGCGAAAACCGCCGTCGTTGCGAATATCGAGGTGAACAGAAATGCGGCTAATATTACAAACTGAGATCTCATAATTCCTGGGTTAATTTCCGAAAACTGAATAGGTTAAGACCAGAGCCATTTGATGCCCAAAGCCTTCGTTTTGTTGCCAAAATGCAAGCAAGTAGTATAACAGACCGCCGCCGCATTGCGCCGCCCGCCTAAATATGGCTATTTAGAACTCAATGGACACGAATATCTTTCGCGAATACGACATCCGCGGCATTGTTGGAAAACAGTTGACCGATGAGACGGTCTCGCGGGTGGCGGGTGCACTCGGAGTGTTCTTTGGCCGGAACGGGGCTCGGCGTATCGCAATCGGATACGACGCCCGGGAAAGCTCGCCTGGTTTCTGCGAGATAATGACGCACGCATTCCAGAACGCCGGGCTCGATGTTGTGTTGATCGGCCGCGTGCCAACGCCCGTTCTGTACCACACCGTTTACACACGCCCGGTCGATGGCGGCGTGATGATAACCGGCTCGCACAACCCGCCCGACCACAACGGCTTCAAGATATGCCTGGGCACGGCAGCACTCTTCGGTTCGCAGATCCAGGAGATAAAAGACATCGCACTGTCAGAACCGCCAGCCCACGTAGATCAGCCGCTCGGTTCAGTTGAAACTCTTGACGTACTCGAAGACTACATCTCCGACATCGTATCCCGGATCGACATCGCGCAGGCAGAAACACGACCGGTAGGGAGTGTGCCTCTCGCGCAGGCAGAAACGCGGGCCGCAGGGAGTGTGCCTTTTCCCCACCGCAAACTTATAGCCGTTATTGACGCCGGAAATGGGATGGGCGGTGTTACGGCAGTTCCGGTCCTCGAACAGCTCGGTGTTGAGATGGTCAAACTTTTCATCGAGCCAGATCCGGCATTTCCAAATCATCATCCCGATCCTACCGTTGAAGAGAATCTCGCCGACACGATCACCGCGGTTCGCGAATACGCAGCCGATATCGGCATAGCCTTCGATGGCGACGGCGACCGCATCGGTGTCGTTGATGAAACGGGCAGGATAATCTGGGGCGACGAACTGATGGTCTTGCTATCGCGTTCGGTGCTTGCGGAAAAGCCGGGCTCGACGATCATCGCCGAAGTGAAATGCTCACAGCGTTTGTACGACGACATCGAAAAGCACGGCGGTGTGCCGATAATGTGGAAGGCCGGTCATTCGCTGATAAAGGCAAAGATGAAGGAAACCGGAGCCGCACTTGCAGGCGAGATGAGCGGCCATATCTTCTTTGCTGACCGCTTTTACGGGTTTGATGACGCGACCTATGCCGCGGCTCGTGTGCTTGAGATATTATCGAAGACCGATAAGAAATTATCCGAGCTATTCGCCGATCTGCCGATAACTTTTTCGACCCCGGAACTTCGCGTCGATTGTCCGGACGACTTGAAATTCGACGTTGTTGCCACGCTCGCCGAATTCTATTCGCGTGATCACACGGTCAACACCATCGACGGCGCCAGAATAAATTTCGACGGCGGTTGGGGACTTGTTCGGGCATCGAACACACAGGCCATTCTTGTTCTGCGATTCGAAGCCGATACGCAGGAACGGCTTGATGCGATCCGCGAACAGGTCGAAGCAAAGGTCGCCGAGACCATCGCCGCAGCGAACGAAGCGGCTACGGGAAAATACCTAGCTCAAGATAGCTGACCGCGATCTTGTCTATCGCGCTGATGAACGCAGCCGTCCGCAGATTATCAACGCCTTCGCGTTTGCCGATCTCGCGTATCTGTTGAAACGCGATGATCATCGTTTCTTCCAAACCCGAATAGACCAGGTCTGTTTCATCCGCCCCGCGCGATGCCAGAGCTCTTTCCTCAGGCGTCAGTTTCCGTCCGGTCTCTCTTTCGACTACGTCCAGAATCCGGTCAAATGCAGATTGCTCGAAACGTTTTTCAATACGTCCAAAACGCACACGCGAAAGATTCTTTAGCCATTCGAAATACGAGACCGTAACGCCGCCGGCATTGATGTAAATATCCGGAATAACGATGATGCCTTTTTGCTGAAGCACGACCTCAGCGGCCGCGGTGATCGGGCCGTTCGCAGCTTCGGCGATTATCTTTGCGTTTATACGCGGCGCATTATCGTCCGTGATCTGATTTTCGAGCGCCGCCGGGATCAAAATATCGCATTCAAGCTCAAGCCCAGATTCCCGCGTCGGCAAACCTACGGAACCCGGAAAGCCCATTATCGAACCCCTCTCTTTTCTGAACGCGACAAGCCTCTCAAGATCGATGCCGCTTGCGTCCGCTATCGAACCTTCGTATTCGCAAACGCCGATCATCTTTGCACCGGATTGGGTAAAAAACTTTGCCGCATGAAAACCGACATTTCCCAGGCCCTGTACGACGAACGTCTTTCCTTCGATACCCGTATCAAGCCCGATCGCCGCCATATCTTCGGCGTTATTGCAAAGCTCTCGTGTGCCGTAAAACACACCGAGCCCGGTCGCCTCGGTGCGGCCTCGAATGCCGCCCTGGCCAACCGATTTGCCCGTAACGCAGCCAAGCGCGTCGATCTGTTCCGGGTGAAATGCCTGATAAGTATCGGCGATCCAAGCCATCTCTCTCGCACCCGAACCATAGTCCGGTGCGGGAACATCGAGCGCCGGGCCGATGAAATTCTTCTTGATAAGCTCCGCCGTATATCGCCGCGTGATCCGCTCAAGCTGTTCGGGCGAATACTCCTTCGCATTAACCTTTATCGCGCCTTTTGCTCCGCCAAACGGCACATCGACCACGGCGCATTTATAGCTCATCAACGTTGCGAGCGCGACCACCTCTTCCTCGTTCGCGTCTTCGGAATAGCGTATCCCGCCCTTGGTCGGCAGCTTATGGTGGCTGTGCTGCGCACGCCAGGCCTTGATCACTTCGTAACCGCTTTCCGTTCTTATCGGAAACTGAAACGAATAGACGCTGTTGCATACCTTTATTTGGTTAAGTAAACCTTCGGGGTGCCCGGTGAGTGCCGCCGCCTTATTGAAATAATGGTCAACGCTTGCAAGAAAACTGCCGCCATTGTCATTTACGTTCATTTAGATCTCTCCTCGGAAATGCGTTCGATTAATATAAGACACAAAGGCTCGAACATCCATCCGGCCAATCAAAAAGCCGGGCAATGCCGGCTATGTTTTCGATAATAGAACTGTAACTGACCACTACTACTTGATCACGACGGTCTTGGTAACCGTTGCCCCGCAAAAACCACATCCATCATCAACAGCGGCTGTTAGTGTATAGGTTCCGGGCGGAACACCAGTCAGATCCCAAACCACATTCGGCCCACTTCCAATAACCTGTCCACCAGAAACAATGTAACGATATTTCAGAATTTCGTTCTGAGGATCGGACGAGATAGTTGCAACATCAATGCGTCTCGAATCAGATGCGGCCAAAGAGTCCCTGCCGAGCGTTAAGTTCGTAACAAATGCAATCCGTGGTAATTCGGCAGCGATTAATGCTTGACTGCAAGCGTATTCAACACGGCTTTCTAAGTTCTCGCGACCGAACCAACTCTTCATCTTTACGAAATCGCGTGCCTTGTCGTTCCCGCACGGTTTCGTTCCTGAGCTTATCCGCGGGAAAAGAATAACTTCCTCAACCTCGTCGTCATCCACATCAACGG
The DNA here is from genome assembly GCA_041751035.1 of Pyrinomonadaceae bacterium. Taxonomy (GTDB): domain Bacteria; phylum Acidobacteriota; class Blastocatellia; order Pyrinomonadales; family Pyrinomonadaceae; genus OLB17. Next base: position 103,897 of record JBGSYH010000005.1, read on the forward strand.
CGATCCCAAGTTTCTTGTCGTGATAAATAAAGCTTTTTTCGTTGTTTAGATACTTCTGCTCCTTCTTCAGTTTTGATATGTCGAAGCCGAGATCCTTAACCTCTAGATCTTCGCTTGAGGTGATCACTATCCGGATCGCTTTGCCATGAGCCGCCTCGAATATCTCGTCTTCATCTTCGTCGCATTCGCCGGTCGAATAATAGGCCTCTATGTCGAAGTCGCCGTATGTGAAATCATCGCGGTTGTCGAACTCCCCATCAAATGTCATTTCATAGAGAACCTGCTTGACGTCGATGCGGTCCATTTCAAAGAACTTCACAGCCCGCACCCGCTCAAGCACATCGCCCATAGTCTGCGAATGCGCATTATTAATACCCGAAACGGCAACCAAAACAGCGATGAAGAAAACTGTCCGCAGTGTTTTGCAATTTAAGTACATAGTGTTCTGCCGAGATCCAGGAAAATTTACGACGTAGTATGTACGAGGCCGAGCTTCCAAGTCAATTCAAACGAAATCACGATCGATCCGAGGGTTACCTTAAACTCGTCCGAACGATCTTGATCAGCCGCTTAGTGACTTTTGAACCAGTTACTGAAAAAGTATCTCGCATAGCGTTTACAAAATTATCTGCAATCGTCTAATTTATGGATATGTCCAAAAACGTCATTCACGCCGTGTTCGTCGCCGTTCTTTCGATAGTGGTCTTTTCAAATGCAGCCGCACAGGAAAACGCCAATTACAATTATGCGGCACAAAAACAGTACATCCCGGCTGAGCTCGGCGAGGTCTATCTCGGGATGCCTTTTAAGGAATTTGCATCAAAGATCGACCTGAAGATGGCAGAGGCCGATGCGCGATACGGCCCGCTTCAACTGGAGATACCGCTAACAAAGGGCAACGTCACAATGCTTTTGGTTCGTATCCACGGACTCGGCTCCGAGGAATCTTCCTCGATCCTGCGGCCCGATAAAGTTATGAAGAAAGGCGACGAAGGCCTTCCGGATTATGAGGCTGAGATCCAGCGGCTCGACACCGCAAAGATCCCGGCAAAAGGTGTCGTCTATTCGATGTACGTCACATTTAAGCCCGGCTTCGACCTGAAAAGCTTTGTGAACAAGACGTATGGCAAGGGCGAGGTTCGTGCGGACGATGACGAATATCACTTCTATGACGAACAGTGGTTAAGGACAACTTCCGATGGGCTTGGCTGGATGATCCGTGCATTTTATAAAGGCGAAGACCGCACGCTGCAGCTTCTGGGCCGCGTCCCCGGCACCGAATGGGACCCAGAGGCCTAGCTTTCATTAACTTTTAGCACAGCAAGGAAAGCTTCCTGCGGTATTTCAACACGGCCGACCTTTTTCATTCGCTTTTTGCCTTCTTTTTGTTTTTCGAGCAGTTTGCGTTTGCGGGAAATGTCGCCGCGTTGGTTTTTGACGACAAGGTTTTCGCAATGGACCGTTATGGACTAGAGTTTCGAAGATACTGTCCCGGGGTCGTGCCGAACTCTCGTTTAAACATCGCGACAAAGGCGCTAGGGCTTTCATATCCACTTTCGGATCCCGCCTGATTCACGCTTCTTCCTTCGACGAGAAGCCGAATGGCCAACATCAACCGAGCTTGTTGTCGCCAACGGCCAATGCTAATTCCGGTTTGTTGCACGAACAATCGCTCGAGCGTTCTTGGGCTGGCGCCGGTCGATCTGGCGAGTTCGGTCAGCGGTGATCTGTTCGCAGGATCGTTGCTGATAATGTCTGCAAGACGCACGGCCCGATCGTCAACGGGCATTATGATCTTTAGCGACATTTCCTCGGCGGCGGTCAATTGATCGATCAGAACGTCCGCAAGATGCCTATCTGTCTTTACGGACCGCAACAGCATCCGCCGTCGGACCGTTTCGAGCATCATTTCGCGAAGTAACGGCGGGACGTTCAAGATCTTGCATCCTTTCGATAGGCCCTCAGCCAGTTCAGGCCCGATGTAGATCGTCCGCATCCAGGTTTCGCCAATGAATTTTATGGAGTGATCGACGGAAGGCGGCATCCATAGACACCGCATCGGTGGTACGGCCCACCGGCTACTATCGGCGTCAACCTGCATTACACCTCGCGAGGCGAACACTATCTGACCCCAAGGATGTTCGTGCCCGTGAATGAGATGATTGTTCGAGAGCTTCAGGCTGAGAGTGCGAACCAGAATATCGTTCTCATCGATCTGAACATTTTGGCGGACACGCGACATTGTTTGACGTTATATTGCTTGACCGCCATGCGTCAATGTCGCTACTCTTGGTCAGAAAACGGAGGAGTATAGGATTGATGCCAAATAACATCGCGCATTTCGCCATTAACGCCGATGACTGCCTACGGGCGAAGAAGTTTTACACGGACGTGTTCGGATGGAAATTCGAGGCTTGGGGGCCGCCTGATTTTTGGCGCATTTTCACTTCGCCAGACGGCATCCACGGTGCATTGCAAAAGAGGCGCGAGCCCGCTTCAGGCAACGGCATAAAAGGGTACGAATGCACTATTGGTGTAGAAAATATCAACACCACAGTCAGTGCAATAGAAAAAGCAGGCGGCAAGATCGTTTTCCCTCCATTCTTGATCGAACACGTCGGAACGGTTGCGCAATTCGAAGACACTGAGGGCAATCGGGCCAGCGTTATGCAGTATCTGCAAGGAGTCGGATAATGACGACGAAACACATCTCTCAAGTTTTCTTTTTACTTCTGGCGATGTTTTGCCCGGTAGCGACGCAGGAGAAGACCCCACCCGCACCGATCGATAACTTAAAGGTAGAGATAGAAAACTTTCTCGACAAATGGAATACGGCGATCGCTAAGGGAGACGCGACGGCGATTCGGTCTGCGTATGTCGCCGACGCTCGTTTTCAGTGGTTTGAAGACGGAATTCTTACTTATCGCTCATCTGGCCAGATCGTGGAAAGATTGAGCAAGTTTCCTGAGGGAACTCATATCGACACGAATCTTAGCAATGTAGACGTTCGACTGCTGACTGACGAACTTGCCTATGGAAGCGCGTCATATTCCACCAGGATCACAATGCCAACCGGGCCGTTCGAGTTCCGGGGCGTATTTACGATGCTTGTGGAACGCACAAACGGACGTTGGCGATTTGTCTCAGGCCACACTTCGACCGTGCCCTCCAGAAATCGGTGAAGAACTGTTGTTACGTAACTTTGTTCAACTTTCGTTCACTTTCAGAACTGCAAGAAATGCTTCCTGCGGGATCTCTACGCGGCCGACCTTTTTCATTCGCTTTTTGCCTTCTTTTTGTTTTTCGAGCAGTTTGCGTTTGCGGGAAATGTCGCCGCCGTAGCATTTTGCGATAACGTTCTTGCCCATCGCTTTTACGGTCTCGCGGGCGATAACTTTGTTGCCGATAGCTGCCTGGATCGCGACCTCGAACATCTGCCGCGGTATCAGTTCTTTCATTTTCGCGGTCAACAGACGGCCTTTGGTCGTCGCTGTGTCGGTATGAAGAATTACCGAAAGAGCATCGACCGGTTCGCCCGAAACCAGAATGTCCAGCTTCACCAGCTTGCTCGCCTGATAGCCTGACAGATGATAATCGAGCGAAGCATATCCCTTTGAAACAGATTTCAGCCGATCGTAAAAATCAAGCACGATCTCGTTCAGCGGCAGTTCATAGACCAGCATCACGCGGTTCGTGGTTATGTATTCAAACTTTTTCTGAATGCCGCGCTTTTCGTCTAACAGCGGCAGAATTCCGCCAAGGTAATCGTCGTTCGTCAGTATCGTCGCTTCGATGAACGGCTCTTCGATCTTTGTGATCCGGCCCGTTTCCGGCATCTTCGAAGGGCTGTCGATCTCTGCGACCTCGCCGTCCGTGGTCGTCACACGATAACGCACGCCCGGAGCGGTGGTGATCAGGTCCAGGTTGAATTCGCGTTCGAGCCGTTCCTGAACGATCTCCATATGCAGCAGGCCAAGAAATCCGCAACGGAAACCGAAGCCGAGCGCGGTCGATGATTCGGGCTCGAAAAAGAACGATGCGTCGTTTAGCCGCAGCTTTTCCATCGCATCGCGGAGGTCTTCATACTGTGCCGAATCAGTCGGATAAAGCCCGGCGAAGACCATCGGTTTTACTTCCTGAAAACCGGGCAAGGGTTCGGCGACAGGCCGTGCGGCATCGGTCACCGTGTCGCCGATCTGAACATCGGCAACGGTCTTTATCGAAGCTGTCAAAAAGCCGACCTCGCCCGGGCCAAGCTCGCCGATCGGCGTCGGCCTCGGACGGTTAACGCCGATCGTTTCAACCAGATACTCGCGGCCAGTGTTAAAGAATTTGATCTTCGTGCCTTTCTTAATCGTGCCGTCGATTATCCTGAAAAGCACGATCACCCCGCGATAGCTGTCGTACCAGCTGTCGAAGATCAGAGCCTTCAGCGGCGCGTTTCGGTCGCCTTTCGGCGGCGGCACTTTTGCGACGATCGCTTCGAGCACCTCGTCAACGCCAAGGCCTGTTTTCGCCGAGGTCAAAACAGCTTCGCTGGCGTCAAGCCCGATGATATTTTCGATCTGTTCCTTGATACGGTCCGGTTCGGCAGACGGCAGGTCGATCTTGTTCAGGACCGGCACAAGTTCCAGGTCGTTTGCGAGCGCGAGATAGGTATTCGCGAGGGTTTGTGCCTCAACGCCCTGCGACGCATCGACTATCAACAACGCGCCTTCACATGCCGAGAGCGAACGCGAAACCTCATAGCTAAAATCAACGTGGCCCGGCGTATCGATCAGATTCAGAACGTAATCTTTTCCGTCCTTCGCCTTGTAATCCAGCCGAACGGCGTGTGCTTTGATCGTAATGCCGCGCTCGCGTTCGAGGTCCATATCGTCAAGCAGCTGCGCTTCCATATCGCGTTCGGCGACCGCTCCGGTCAACTGCAGCAGCCTATCTGCCAGGGTCGATTTCCCATGGTCGATGTGGGCGATTATCGAAAAATTTCTTATCGAATTTAGATCCATATAAATACCCTGACTGCGGGCAGAGAGCAATCTTTTACAATACCAAAGCTGCACGGATTTCGCATTCCCGGTTCACCATCCGTCGCGGCCATTTCAACATTTGGCCTCCAGATCGAATTGCAAAAGCCTGCGGCCGCAGAACTTGTTGAATCCGAAAACCCGAAACGCGCGAAAACCCCGTCAACGCACAGAAATTACGTAGGCCGCCTAATATCACCAGGCTATCGAAATTTCTCTTCTGCCGTTCGCTTCACAGCACGCGGTCATTAATTAACTATTGCGGGCTTTGGTGCCCCGATCATCGTCCGTTCCGAAACGGGGAGGGAAACTATATGAGATCTTTCTTTTCAGGCGTCAGCTTGGCTGCCTTCGCTTTCACCTTTTTATTTTTCACCGTAAATGTGTCCGCACAGGTTGATGGAACACCCATCACCGCAACCAATATTTACGCCGTAAACGCCTCAAACAACGCGCTTATCCGGTTCAATAGCCGAACGCCCGGTTCGGTCACGGTCATTGGCCCGATCACCGGATTACAGGGCGGCGAAAACATCGTCGGTATCGATTTTCGGCCGGCAACCGGCCAGCTATACGCGATCGGATCAAACAGCCGTATCTATATCGTTAACAAAACGACGGCTGCGGCAACGTTTGTGGCAACGCTTTCGACACCGCTCAACGGAACGAATTTCGGCGTCGATTTCAATCCGGTCCCAGATCGCCTAAGGATAATCTCGAACACCGGACAGAACCTGCGCGTGAATGTTAATGACGGCCTTACCATCGTCGACGGCGCGATAAACGGCCCGACGACCAACGTTGATTCGGCCGCTTACACGAACAGCTTCAGCGGCACGACAACCACAACCCTTTACGACATTTCATCTGCGACAGACACGCTGTATATGCAGAACCCGCCGAATAACGGAACGCTGGTCGTTGTCGGCCCGCTTGGAGTTGATGTCTCTGCCGTTAACGGAATGGACATTGTATCGATAGACAACTCAGCACTTGCTTCGTTGACCGTTGGAGGCACGACCGGCCTTTATTCGATAAACCTGATGACCGGAGCGGCGACCGCACTCGGAAATATAGGTTCTGGGACGAACGCATATTCCGGGTTCGCCGCTGAGACGGCGATGGCCTCAAACTTCAGCGTGTTTGGCGTGACCACGGCAAACGACCTGATCAAATTCAACAGCAGCCGGCCCAACACGATACTGTCGTCGGTTGCGATCACGGGACTGCAAGGCGGCGAGAACGTTCTGGGCATCGATTTCCGTCCGGCGACCGGCGAAATGTTCGCACTCGGCAGCCAGAGCCGCATCTACCGATTAAATACCGTGACCGGTGCGGCAACGTTCGTCGGCACACTGACCACGCCGCTTCTGGGAACAAATTTTGGTTTCGATTTTAATCCGGTGCCGGACCGCATTCGGATAACGTCCGATCTGGAACAGAACCTGCGGGCCAACCCAAATGACGGCAGCAATCTGGTTGACGGCGTTCTGGCGTATGCCATCGGAGATCCGAATTTCGGCGCGAATCCAAACATTGTCGCCTCCGGCTATACGAACAGCTTTGGCGGGACTACGACGACAACGCTTTTCAACATTGATTCAAACCTTGGCATTTTGACAAATCAGAACCCGCCCAATGTCGGAACCTTGAATACGATCGGTTCGCTCGGTGTTGCTACCACAGGCGAGGCCGGTTTTGATGTTCATCCGGGCAACAATACAGCTCTCGCGTCATTGCAGGCACCGGGAGCAATGGGTTCAGGCCTTTACGCCGTAAACCTTATGACCGGATCGGCGGCGATCATCGGGCCGATCGGCGGCGGAGCGGTCGTCAGGGATATCGCAATCGCAAGAAGCACAGCCTCGGGCTCGGCATTTGCCCATGTCGATTTTGACGGCGATGGCCGCACCGACCCTTCGGTCTTCCGGCCTGAGAACAACACCTGGTTCGTTAACCGAAGTTCGGATAATTCGTTCTTTGCCATACCTTTCGGCCTTTCGCAGATCGATACTCTGACACCCGGAGATTTCGATGGCGATGGAAAGACCGACATAGCTGTTTGGCGTTCGACCGAGGGCATATTCTATGTGCTCCAGAGTTCGACCAATTCGCTGGCAGCTTTCCAATGGGGCTCGCCCGGTGACGAACCGCTTGCGCGCGACTACGACGGCGATGGCCGTTCCGACTACGCGATCGCCCGCCGTGAGGGCAATCTGCTTGTTTGGTATATCCGTAACAGCTCGAACGGCAGTGTCCGGATCGAACAATTCGGGCTTGGTTCGGACGTAGCCGCTCCCGCTGATTATGACGGCGATGGACGCGTCGATCTTGCAGTTCATCGCGGCGTTCCCGGCCAGCAGGCAACGTTCTTTGCAAACCGAAGCAGGCTCGGGCTCCAGATCGTTCAATGGGGACTCGGCGGCGACCTCGTAGTCCCCGGCGACTATGACGGCGACGGCATTGCCGACTATGCGGTCGTACGTGCCGGAACGCCTTACACATGGTTCGTACTGCAAAGTTCAAACGGACAATTGCTAGGTGTTCCGTTCGGTACAAAACCGCATTTCACGGCTCAGGGCGACTATGACGGCGACGGCAAGACCGACATAGCTACCTACGACCCAATAGACGGGTTCTTTTATTTCAACCGGAGTTCTAACGGCTCCACCGGCGAACGCCAGTTTGGGATGAACGGCGACTTCCCGGTCGCAAACTACCAGACCCATTAAGGAGACTGACACTCACCTTTGGCCGGACTATGTTCTGCGTTCGGCCAAGGCATTTTCTCGTTTGACCAGAACACACAGGGAGATCGTTATGAAAAAACAGTTTAGAAATTTTCTCAGGGCAACATTGGGACTTATCCTGACGCTTGCTATTTCCGGCGTGCCCACGCTCGCCTCCAGCCATGCCGAAGCACCGCTTATAAGTATGGACCGCTTCGCCGATAACACGGACACTTACGCGTTCCGTTCAGTTGAACCGGGCCGCGAAGGCTTTGTCACGCTGATCGCGAATTTTATACCGCTGCAGGAACCGTCGGGCGGCCCGCAATGGTTTAGATTCGATGATTCGGTGCTTTATGAAATAAAGATCGATAATACCGGCGATGGCCGCGAAGATATTACATATCAATTCCAGTTCACGACCTCGATCGTAAACGGAAATACCGTGCTCGGCCAGTCAACGGTGAATGAAGACGGCGTGATCAGCAACCTGGCAGATGCTGATTACAATATGCCGCAGACATATTCGGTACGTCGCGTGGATTCAACGACCGGCCGCCGCGGACGTTTATTGGGCGGCGGATTTCGCACCCCGCCGGCAAACATCGGCCCGCGTGTAACGCCTAATTATGAGCAGAATCTTGGGCAGCCCGCGGTCTATAACCTGCCGGGCGGCAGCAAGGTCTTTGCCGGCCAGCGTGACGAGTATTTCTATATCGATCTCGGCGTTTTCGATGCGTTGAACCTTACCTCAGTCGGAATGTCCGGCGGTATCGACACAACAAAAGGCTACAACGTTAGCACGATCGCGATCGAGGTGCCGATACAGGACCTGACGCGAAGCCGTGCGATCCCGGCTGGCCCGACCGCTCCTGATGCTGTTGTCGGCGTGTGGTCAACCGCAAGCCGCCGAACGGTCAGCATTATCAACAACGACGGTTCGCGCAATACGGCAGGTGCCTGGCAGCAGATCTCGCGACTTGGAAATCCGCTGGTGAACGAAGTTGTCATACCGCTCAATCTGAAAGATGCATTCAATTCGCTTTCACCGGAATTCGATGCCGTTGCTGCACCTTTCGTTCTTGATCCGGAACTCGCACAGCTTATGGCGGCCGTGTTCGGGATAACGGTTCCGCCGGCTCCGCGAAACGACCTTGTAGCGATCTTTGCGACGGGCATTCCGGTTAACGAGATCACAGGGCCAAACTACACGACGTTTCTATCCGATGGCCAACCGCATGAATATCTTCGGTTGAACGTAGCGATCCCGATCACGCCGATCGCTAATATTAATCGCCTCGGGCTGTTAGGCGGCGATGTTGCCGGTTTCCCGAACGGCCGCCGTCCGCATGATGATGTGACCGATATTGGGCTCAGAGCGATTGCCGGCGGAACTCCGTTCACACCGGCCACAAACAATCCACCGAATAATCAGCTGGGCGATGGCGTAAGTATGAACCCCGAAGGCCCGCTGCTTGAACGGTTCCCGTATCTTCTGCCGCCGAATGCCGGAAACACTCCTCGTACCGGCAATCAGCAGATCGCAGAATCAATGAAGGAATGGGATGCCAAGCGAATTCCGACAGTAAACGAACGCGGTTTCCTTAATCGTTAGTACGATCATTAGAGAGGCCGCCGGTCCCGTACAAAAATGCCGGCGGCCTATTTCGGAGAAGACCATGAACCAAAGACCACAAGTTATTCTGTTCGTTGCCTTTATCTCTATTTTTGCGGCTGGCTGCGGCACGAACACGATCGAAACGCAAACCGAAGCATCGCCATCGTTTTCGTCTCCGATCAATGAAGACGTAGCAAATGCCGAACGTCTCATTGAACGAATGCCTGACTCCGTCGCCGGATATCGCGCGCTTGCATCAGCATATATTCGGCTTGGCCGCGAGACAGGTGACCCTAACTTTAATCAAAAAGCGCTCTCCGCCATTGAGACAGGCTTGGCCAAACAGGCCGACGATCCGCTCTTATTAAAGCTGAAAGCCACGGTGCTTCTTTCCGATCATGAATTCAAAAGGGCCCGCGAGATCGGCCTTAAATTGATAAAAGATCTTCCAAAAGATCCATTTGTGCTGGGGATACTAACGGACGCCAATGCTGAACTGGGCGATTATAAGATCGCGGCAGAATATGCTCAGAAATTGGTCGATACACGGCCCGATTCACGATCATATTCGCGTGCGGCACATATTCGCTCGCTTTATGGCGATCACGACGGCGCGGTCGAAATGTATATTCTGGCGGCAAGAACAGCAGACCCGGCCGACCGCGAGGCCCGTGCATGGTGTCTGGCGCAGCTTGGCAACGAATATTGGAAGAATGGCAAATACGCCGATTCGCTGCGTGTTTACGACGAAGCTCTGCAAATTTTCCCGGATTACCATCACGCTCAATACGGCAAAGGCCGTTCGCTTGCTTCGACAGGTGATCTTAACGGTGCAAAAGCGATACTTAAAGCCTCGCAGGACCGTGTTCCGATGATCGATACGGTGCTTTTGCTTGGTGACGTTTACAAGAAACTTGGCGAAAACGAGGCTGCTGCGGCGCAATACGCGATGGCCGATGCCGGTGAAGAACGACTCGGAGCGCATTACGACGAACACCGAATGGCGCTGCTCTGGGCAGATCAGGACCGGAACCTTGACCGTGCACTCGAGGTCGCACTTGCAGATTTCGCAGAGATCAAAGATATCTATGCCTCTGACATACTCGCCTGGTGCCATTATAAAAAGGGAAATTTCGCCGCAGCGCGCGAACAGATCGTGCTGGCAATGCGAATAAATACGCGCGATGCACGCATCCGCTATCACGCCGGGATGATCGAACTTGCGCTCGGCAACAAAACAGCCGCAAGAACGCACCTTACCAAAGCACTTGAGATAAATCCGGAGTTTGATCTTTTCAAATCAGTTTCGGCCCGTGAAACTTTAGCGGGCCTTTAGGTTTCGGTGGAGGACCGAAGCTATTTATAGTGTCGCTGCGGGGCGGCACTTTTTTATTATAGGCGAAAATTTTCTTTGCCCGCACTTCCGGAAAACTGGTATAGTTGTTGCTCCGAACCTATATTGTCAGCTATTATGTATCAATAGAGTACAGGAGTTAATTATGAGAGAGAACTACGACAGAGAAGAAGCACACGTATCAACAAAATTGACCTATTTGCTTATCGGCGGCGGTATCGGCGCCGTCATCGCACTGCTTTTCGCACCGAAATCGGGCGTTGAGCTCCGCGGAGACATCGCCGATGTCACACGCAAGGGCATTGAAAAGGGCAAGGAACAGGCAGCTCATCTGCAGGAAGCGGCCGGCGAATATTACGAAGTTGGCCGTGAAAAGGCCGCCGAGTTTTACAGTCAGGCTCAGGAAAAGGCAGGTGAATTGAGCGAAAAGGCTAAGGCTGCGGCTGCCCGTACGGCAAATCCGTTCACGGCTGCTGTGGAAGCAGGCAAGGATGCTTATGTTGCCGAAAAGCGGAAGACCGAAGCAAAATCGATCGCCGAAGGACGTCCGAGCTATCCGGTAAAGGAAGAGAACTAAAAATAAATGAACGCATCTGAACCTCAGTTTTGGATGATGATAGCGTCGATCGTTATCGCGGTCTGCTTTGTCGTAATGGCAATTGCAATGATCGCGGTAGCGATCGTCGTTCGTCGCATCGTCGGTACCGTAAAGCGCCTTGAAGAACGTGTCGAACCGCTGATGAAAAAGGTAGACGCCATCAGCGTTCAGGGCAGGGAAATGTCCGTGCATTTTACGGAGGTTTCGTCCAATCTTTCGACCGCAACCAAACACCTTGCCGAATCGACGGAATTGATCAAGGACGAAGTTGCCGAACTCAGATCGCTTGTCAGTTCTACGGCCCTTGTCGCCCGCGACAAGGTGGAAATGGTAAGCAATACCATCGACCGCACGCACACGCAGGTGACCGACACGACCGAATTTGTTCAGCGGAAGATCGTCGAACCGGCACGTGAGATCGCCGCCATTATGGCCGGCGTCCGCAAGGGGCTCGAGGTTCTTTTTGCACCGGCACCAAAACAGATCAACCGGGTCTATATCGAAGACGATATGTTCATCGGCTAATGCCGAGAGAGATCAGGTTTCTAAAACTGGAACGAAAAAAGAGCCGGTGCGTGAAAACGTCCGGCTCTCTTTTATTGTATTGATATGTTTTACGTTAAGCGGTCAGGCCAACCAGCCTTGGGTTCGCTTTCTTCTTCAAAAGCTTGCGAAGTTTTAGTCTCGCCTTATGAAGCTGCGACTTCGAAGTACCGACCGAGCAGCCAAGAATTCTGGCGACCTCTTCGTGTTCAAAACCTTCGACGTCATGCAGTACGAAAACGTTCTTGTAGCCGTCCGGTAATTGTTCGATCGCGTTCTCCAGAGCGATCTTGTCAACTATCCGCATTCGGTCCGGATCGGCGGTGCCGGTGACTATCTGGTCGGGCGTTTCGCCTTCGTCGGTCACCTTTTCATATTTCACGTTGCGTTTTCGGAAATGCATCAGCACCTGGTTTACCGTCATCCGGTGAAGCCATGTGGTAAAAGCCGAATCACCACGGAAACTGCCGACCTTGCGATAAAGCTGAATGAACACGTCCTGTGTCAGATCTTCAGCCTCATAGGCGTTCTGGAGCATTCGCAAACAGATCGCGTAAACCCTGCGATGATGCCGCTGATATATCTCTTCAAAGGCCACCATGTCGCCGCCTGCTGCTGCCTGCGTCAGTTCAAAATCGGTTACTGCCGGTGAGTTCGCCGCGCTCTTTCCGCTGCTGCGTTTGGCGGAACCGGATATCGCCTTTTCGGTATTAAGTATAGGATAGCTAAGTGTTTCTGTAGTCATTTGCTTGTTCCCCCCGCGGATAATGGTTTCAATCGGCGTGCCAAATCTGAGATCGTTGGTAATTTCACCCAAATTTCTGGATTTTGTTGCATTTTTACAGGCATATTGTTCGTTTCGGCATTCATCCAAGAAAAGATTCAAACCATACGGTGCGCAGCGAAAAGCCTTTCGCGCACGATTTGGTGTATGTATCATATCGATGCATTTCTAATGGTCTGTTCATTTCGTGCTATCATCTGAATGCACTTTTCGCTATATGTTATTCCCGAAAACACACGCCAATAGTAGAACGATCCGATCTGTGATCTCTGCACTATTTGTGTGTTTTTGGGCCTTTGGCACAGTGTCCGGTCAGGAATATAAAAGCCAGGAAATATCTGAAGGCAGCGGCATTCCCGTCCTGATAATGCATTTACCCGAGTGGGAAACTGCAAAGGACCGTGCAATTTTGACCAATGAACTCGCGAAAACCGTCGCGGTCGTTGGTGCCCAGCCGATCTTGACCAAGATCGAACTGTTACCGGGCGGCGAGGCCGCTGCCGCAGATTATCCCGCGGGCAAGCTTTTGCTGATCGAACATCCATCTCCGCAGGCAGCTTCGGCAGCAGACCAGGCCGTGCTGGCCACCGGTGGAGAATTTATCTATCGCCGCATCGGAAATTATTCGGCGTTCGTTTTTGATGTGAATGACGCCGCGGCGGCAAATGCGCTGCTCGATCAGATAAAATATGAAAAAACCGTGCAGTGGCTCGGCGAAGACCCGTTCCTGCTGCAAAAGATAGAACGCTACATCGCGATGACCGGAGCCGATGTGGCTGTTTCGACGGTTTTATTTATTGGTGTCGTGGTTGGGCTGGCGCTGATACTCGGGATCATCGCGGGAATCGTTTATTTTCGATTTCGGGAAAATCAGCGTGCGGGACAAGCAGCATTCTCAGATGCCGGCGGGCTTACACGTATTAATCTGGACGAACTTTCGGAACCCCTTCGACTCGATCCCAACTAACCCGGCAATGCCGCGGCCAGCTTTTCAATATCTTCTTCGTTGTTATAAAAATGCACTGCTATCCGCAGGCGATCGCCGCGCGGCGAAACGATAATATTCTTTTCCCGCAGCTTTTCGTAGATCTCCGCCGGCGCCATGCCGCCGTTGTGCGTAAGGCAAACAATGCCCGAGCGTTCGCCCGGCCTTCGTGACGAAACGATCGAGTAATTCGTCTCGGCAAGCTTTTCGCACAGCAGATCGCTTAGATCATGAATGTGCCGGTCGATCGCATCAAGCCCGGTTTCGTTTAGCAGCAAAAGGCTCTGTTCCAATCCGTAAAAGAGCGCCGAAGCTCCAGTTCCCGATTCCCAAGCCAACGCGTTGTTTCTGTACGGCTGCTCGCGATCCTCAAAATCCCAGGGCGTTTCCAGGCTGATCCAGCCGACGAACGCGGGCTCGATCATCTCTCTCGCACGGTCCGAAACATAGATAAAACCGCAGCCTTCGGGTGCGCAAAGCCATTTGTGGCTGGCACCGCATGCGATATCGACATCGCACGCCGGCAGGTCATATCCGCGGGCACCGAGGCCCTGAATGATATCCGCCGCGAATAAGGCACCGGCCGCACGAGCCGCATTGCCGATGCGTGCCAGATCCGCCGAAAAGCCCGAATCATACTGGACCGAACTAATGGAGACAAGCTGTGTGTTCTCGTCGATCAGCCCGATCAATTCATCAATGTCGATGCGGCCTTCGCGTTCTTCGGCAAAGCGCAGCTCGACGCCAAAACGATCACGGACCATACGCCACGGGATAAAATTCGATGGAAACTCGCGCCGAAAAGTGACTATATTCGAACCGGGTTTCCAGCGGACACCGTTCGCCACCGAAGCAAAGCCGTCCGAAGTGTTTCGCATAAATGCGACCTGTTCGGGCCGCACGGCCATCATTCCGGCGAGCAGTTCGCGGCACCGGCCCTTTGTGGCGATCCAATCGGGAAAATGCTCCGAACCAAAGGCGGCGACGTCGTCTAATTGAAATTTGACAGCGTCAATTGCCGTTTGCGGTATCGGCGAGACCGCGGCGCTGTTCAGATATGTATATGTCCGAAGCGCCGGAAACAACGTTCTGATCTTTTCATTCATCTCTGGTAATCCTATCGCAGTTTCCCGGCCGAGCGCGAACTGCCACACGGAACCCGGATAAAGTGCCGTAACGGAGAAATCCATTGACAATTCGTTCCCTTAACTATAGCTTTTAATATAGGTTGTCGGTATTTCCGGCCCGCAAATATGCTCGGATCACGAAAGAAAGAAAAAGAAAGATTTCCGTTTGGCACATTTTCTTATGAGGATGATAAGGATATTGATGTCCTTCGGCCGGTCCAGCCCGACCCGGGCAAATTCTGGCTTACGGAAAGCGTGCGCTTGATCCGCGACGTCTTTTTAATTCTCGTGGTTTTCGTCCTTATCGGCGTTTTCGCTGTTCAACCGGTCGTCGTCGAAGGCTCGTCGATGCTGCCGCATTTGCACGATGGCGAACGTCTTCTGGTCAACAAGCTGGTCTATTACAACATCCGCGGCGTCCGCTGGGGCCACCTCGAACGCGGCGATATCGTCGTTTTCTGGTATCCGAAAGAACCCGATAAAAGCTATGTAAAACGCATCATCGGAATGCCCGGCGATACGGTCGAGATCAGCCAGGGCAAGGTCAGGATAAATGGCGTCGAGCTCGAGGAAAACTATCTCGACGGGCTCCGCAACCAGAGCCTCGCACCGCTTTCGGCACGCCGCATCGACCCGCACCATTTTTTCGTAATGGGCGACAACCGCGACAATTCTTCCGATTCCCGCATCTGGGGCCTTGTTCCCGAAAAATATATCTACGGCAAGGCGTTCTTCCGGTATTGGCGGCCTGAGAATATGGGCTTTGTCGAACACGGCGAGTACAAACAGGAACCCACCGCTCCGGCGGACGACCTGCGTGCTATCGAGAACTAAGAATTTTTTCAACGCAAATGAGCAAAGCGGCAAAGTCGCAAGACTGACGTTAGTTAGCGCTTTATAAAATCCTCCTTTGCGTCTCTGCGCCTTCCGCGACTTTGCGTTAAAATACTCCACAGATGAGTTCAAAGAGCAAAGCGATAATTGTCCTCGAAGACGGCCGGAGCTTTTCGGGCATTTCTTTTGGCGCCGATGGCGAGACCTTTGGCGAAATGGTCTTTAACACCTCGATGACCGGCTATCAGGAGATATTGACCGACCCGAGCTATGCCGGGCAGATCGTCTGCATGACCTATCCGCTGATCGGGAATTACGGCGTGAACGAAGAAGACGTTGAATCGCGGCGGCCGTGGGCAGAAGGCTTTGTCGTCAAGGAAGCTTCGCGGATCGCTTCGAACTGGCGCTCGACCGAAACGCTGGACAGCTACTTGAAGCGAAACGATATCGTCGGCATCGAAGGCATTGACACGCGTGCGCTCGTCCGCCACATCCGCGATAAAGGCGCGATGCGTGCCGGTATCTCGACCGTCGATCCGAACGCGGATGCATTGCTCGAACGCGTGCTCGCCTCGCCCGAAATGAACGATCGTGAACTCGCTTCGGCTGTAACCGCTGAAATACAGTTCGAAT
This sequence comes from Pyrinomonadaceae bacterium, assembly GCA_041751035.1. Taxonomy (GTDB): domain Bacteria; phylum Acidobacteriota; class Blastocatellia; order Pyrinomonadales; family Pyrinomonadaceae; genus OLB17. Next base: position 120,129 of record JBGSYH010000005.1, read on the forward strand.
TTCCTGCCTCGGGCGAAGAGAGGTTTCACATCGTGGCTTTTGATTTTGGCGTGAAGACGAACAGCCTTCGCGAGTTCGCTCGTTTTGGCTGCCGCGTGACGGTGGTTCCGGCGGGCACTTCGGCAAACGAGGTCCTCGCTCTAAAACCGGACGGCATCTTCTTATCGAACGGCCCCGGCGATCCGGCCACGATGCAGAACGTGATCGATCAAATAAAAGCTCTCGCCGCTTCGCAAAAGCCGATGTTCGGCATCTGTCTCGGGCATCAATTGATCGGGCAGGCGTTCGGCGGAAGTACGTTCAAAATGAAGTTCGGCCATCGAGGCGGCAACCAGCCGATCAAAGATCTGACCACCGGACGCGTCGAAATAACCTCGCACAACCACGGGTTTGCGGTCGCGGCGGATTCGCTTCCCGATAACATCGAGGTCACCCACATCAACCTCAACGACCAGACCGTCGCCGGCCTGCGGCACAAGGAACTGCCCGTTTTTTCCGTGCAGTATCACCCGGAATCCGCGCCCGGCCCGCATGACAGCGAATATCTTTTTCGCCGGTTTATTGAATTAATGGAAAATCAATAGCGAGATCACGCGATAGACGTGTTGCTGTTATTTTCTTCCTTTGCGTTCTCTGCGGCTTTGCGTGAAACTGCTTTTTCCCACGCAGAGTCGCAAAGCTCGCAAAGAGCAGGTAAGAACTTCAGTTTATTTGGGTTTAATCAACCGAGATCTTTCCGTCGTCCGATATCTTCGGAGCGTTCGCACCAAAATCCGCCTGAGAAAGTGAACGAACTTTCCTGATCGCCTCGCCGCTTTCGTCCAAAACGGGAATGCCGCGGCCTTCTTGCCGTCCGGCGTGGATCTTGCCCGAAACGAACTTGCCGTCCTTGTCCAATTCCACTTCCAGAATTGCGGTCAAAGCGGTTTCAGCCTCGAGCCGAAACCAGCCATAGGTAGCAAAATTCCCGAGTGAATAGGCTATCAGGCGATCTTTATAGATCTCCATTCCGCGCAGAACGTGCGGCCCGTGGCCGAGCACCAGATCGGCACCGGCATCGATAACCGTTCGCGAGAACAGCGGCAGATTTCCGCGCTTTTCACCAAAATACATCTCGGTCCGCCGAGGTACATTTTGGTTGCCCGTGCCTTCGGCTCCGCCGTGAAATGAAACAACGACAATGTCCGCTTTCTTGTCGGCTTCCTGCACTAGACGCCGGGCCGTGACCAGATCGTTGACGTTCGGCACTACCGCATTATGTGCAAAACCGATGAATGCTATCTTCACGCCTTTTGCCTCAAGATAAGCGGTCGAAAATTGCGTGCGGTCCGCCCCGGCGTGCTTTATGCCAAGTGCGTCAAGCGTCGTTCGCGTGGTCGTGCTGCCCGCAAAGCCAAAATCGAGCGCGTGGTTGTTCGCAATGCTCAGCACGTCAAAACCGGCTGCCTTCAAATGCTTGCCATAGCGCGTCGGCATACGGAACGCGAAACACCGGACAGGCTCGCCCGGCTTTGGCTCACGGCATTTGGCCGACTTGCCGCCATCGGCAAGCGGTGCTTCAAGATTGCCGAACGCGATATCGGCGGCCGACAGTATCGGCGTCACGGCTTTTAGCAGATCGGCACCGTCGTTTGGCGGCATTCGCGTTTCGTTCGGAAACGGCGAGCCGAGCATTATGTCACCGACCGCTGCGATGGTGATATTTTTCGTCTCCTGCGGCGGCGGTGTCGGAGTTACGGATACATCTACAAATTTGGTGGGTTCTATCGTAGAGCCGCCGAGAACGCCGCAGCCGAATGAAAACGCCGTCATCGAAACGGTGGACAGAAGTGCGAAAAGCATTGTGAAGGTGGGCATACTGGCTAACTAAATATCCGGCAAATTAGATGAAAAAGGCCGGGCATTGAGTTTACCCCAAATGCCTCGACCAATCCAACTTATTTTGCCGGTCCGCTTACGACTGGTTGTGCGCCTCAACGAACCAGAGCAATTTATCGACACCGCGCGAAATGCCTGTATAAAGATCCGCCGTATCGGCATCGCCGAGTTCGTCCGTTTCGTCGATGTTCTTGCGGGCCTTTTTGCCAAAATCGGCGAGCGCGGTCGAAAGGGCATCTACGTGTGCCGTGCCGTCGGATATCTCAAGCGGATACTGCTCCAACGTCGAGCGTTCGGCCGCAATGCGAACGGTTCCCATCGCCGTTCCGCCAAGCGTTGTAACGCGTTCGGCCAGGTCGTCAACGTGCGTTTCTATCTCGGTCGCCACCTGATCGAACAGCTCGTGGAGCGCGATAAAATTTTGTCCCTTGACGTTCCAATGCGCCTGTTTTGCCTGTGATTTCAGGTCCATCGCGTCCGCCAGCGATTGGTTCAAAATTTCGACCAATTTCTCCCGTTTTCCTTTTGCAATATCTATCTTTGATCGATGAAGTTCCATAGTTTCTCCTTATTTAGAATTATTCTAAATCTAAGAGATTCAAATGTCAATCGTCGGAAACCTGCTGTTATTGAGGGCGGGTCGGATTTCCGACGGTCGGCCTTGTGCCGGGGTTTATCTGCTGCCGGCCGGTACCGCCGCCGCGGAAGAGCGGTGTAAACACCCAACGCGAATGGTTTTCGAGTCCGTAATAGGTAATAACGGAGCGGCTGCGGCTTTGGCTGCCGACGCCGATGAAGGGCTGGCCGTCGGTGACAACGTCAAAATCTTCGGCGGCTTCAAGCGGATCGGCCTCGTCTTCAATATTGGCTGAGTTTACGATCATGACGGAAAACCTATCAAACACCGGCGAAGGATTCGATGGCAGCAGTCCGTTGTTAAATGACTGGACGCTTTTTGCAAAGCGGGCAATGGTCTGCGGATCGGCCTTTATCAATCGCCATTTACCGTCTTCGCTGAGCGGGTCGGTCGCCGCCGACGCGCGCAGGATCATCCGCTTTTTCGTGCCCTGCGGCAGGCCTTCGAGCAGGTCATCGATCGATTCGGGAAGTCTCGTGCCGTTGTGGTGAATTACGTATTGCTGGATGGCATAAGCGATCTCTTCGCCGCGGCGGACGGATTCGAGCTCAAGTTCGCGTTGCACCTCTTGCTGGACAAGCGGAGCGGCGGCCATGACGAAGATCGCCGTAACGGCCATTATCGCCATTACCGCCATCAGCGTCATTCCGGACTGCCCCGATCTAGCAGAGCCGGCCGGGAGTGGTTCAACGCGGCTTTCCATCTTCGTCGCCATCTTCGTCCTTCGTGTCCGGACGTGCGTTTACACTTGAGGGAGTAGCCCTAGGGATACTGTCAGGGATGCCGGGTATAGAGCCAGCCGGAATTCCTTGCGGCATCACTGGAGCCTCAATAATTCCTGAATTCGGAAAACGTCCGCCGCCGCGGATCGGTCCCGTCGGCAAACCTCCACCGACCACCGGGGCTCCCGGCGTCGGCTGTTCGAGCCTTATTGAGTGCCTAAACCCGAGTCCCGTATCTTCAACAACCACGTTCTCCGGCGAGATACTGACCAATCGGAAACGTCCGCCGACAACATCGTTCAGCCGAAATGTCGTTGGCGCGGGTTTGCCCGTTTCCTGAAGATACGCTGTGTCGTTATTGGCGTGTTGGCGGCCGATCATTCCGATGTATTTGAACTGCGGCAGCGGCTTTGCCTGCACCGACAGCATAACCGGATTTGAATAGAGCTTTCCGTCTGGCGTTCGCACAAGTATCGATGCCGAACCGGGGTTTGTCACCAGGTTTGCCGGGACCTCTATCGACATTCGCTGCGGACTGATAAAGTTCGTCGCCATTTCCGCATTATTGAAATATACCTTTGTGTTCGGGTCGAACTTATCGCCGTAAATGTCCAGCCTGAAACCGCGCGAACCCTCGTAAACCGACTGCGGTGTTACATAGGCGATAAATATATCCGGCGTCGGTGGGGGCGGAGCTGGCGTAGGAATATACGGCGTCGGCGTCGGGCAATTTATTCCCGGTGTACACGGCGGCGGCGGTTCATAGAACGCAAATATATTGCGGCCCGCATCGGGTGCTGAAAAGATGCCCGCCGAGTAAACGACTGGCGTCGATTGGTACGTAAAATTCTGTTCGCCCGGCGATGGTACGATGAAATTGCTATTATTCGCAGCCCGCGTAGGCGTCGCGGTCGGTGAAGGTGTCGTCGTCGCAACGGAAACGCTTGTCCGGCTTGAGAAAAACCCGCCGCCAAATGCGTATATCAACGAAAGCAAAGCGATAGCGCCGAGCACCGCGGCGATTATCATCTTTTTCTTTTCCGTATCGTTCTGTGGTTGTGCTATCGCCATAACAACTATTGCGGGACCTCCATCGCCGGAACCGCCACGGCGTTCATTCGCCGGAAATATGCCGCAAGCTCAAGCCTGAGGCTGACAGTGTCGCCCATTGTTCTACCCTGCGGCGGACGTGCGGCCGACGGCTGATTTTGAACGGTCGGGTTGTTCGGAAAACGGGTCGCCGGACCCATGTTCGGGTTAACCTGCCGCGTCGGGTCCTGAAAATTAGGGTCGGCGGATGCGGCCTGTTCCGCGGCCTGCCGCCTTTGTCTTACGTCTGCCGGTTCTATCTCGACCGAGCTGATCAAAACGAAATCGCGTCCCGTTTCGATCTCACGTATAAACCTTCTGATATTCGCATACGGCCCTTCGACAGTCATCGAAACATAGATTCCCGGAAACAGGCTCAGATAGCGGTCGCGGCCGGTGGTCGTTTCAGCTTCCGATGTCGAAACGGGCCGGGTCGGGTCCATTTCCAGCGGCGCATATGTCGGGCCGCTGGTATTCGTCAGGCCATAGCCCGCGATAAGCGAATTTATGCGTTGATATACCGCCGTACGGCCGTTTGCGGCAAGCGGCAAATGATTTCGTTCAAAATCATCAACGCTGTTGACGAGTTCCGCAACCCTCTGCTGGGTGCTGGTTATATTGCCGTATTTCGCCTGTGCCTCATTGCGTTCGCGTTCGAGCTTGTCGCGTTCGGCGCGTGCCAGTTCGAGCTCATTGTTCGAGGGCACAACGACAAAAAGATAAAATGCCAGCACGCTGAATATCGCAAGCATCGAAACCGCCGCGGCGGCAAGCTCGGGCGTGCCCCACATTCCTTTATAGACCTTTCGCGGCCGGTTTGCCGGAATTATACTTATCGCCGTCGGCTTTTCGACGACGACCGTTTCATCGGGCGTAAGCAAAACGGTCCGGTCCGGTTCATCGACCACAACGGCCGGATCCTTCGTCAGGCCAAGTTCGTTCACCGTTATCTGCGGCACAGTGTCGGGCACTTCATTCGGATCTTTTTCGTTCATTGTCCGCTGCCCTCCTGTGTCATTTGTGCGACCTCGTTTGAACTTGCCGAAACACTGTACGGCGGCGAATATATCAGCCGCATCGTATATTCGGAATAGGTCATCCGGTCTGTTTCGCGTAGATTCTGCCCGCGAAGTTCGGCCTGGAAAAGCCCGGAATTATTCATCGTCCCGATCATCGCCATCACTGCCTGATAATCGCGGCTGAGTACGGCGAAATCGAGCTCTGCCTTTACGCGGTCGCCGTCGCGGAATACGTTCTGAACCGCGATCCGCGAAGCGCTGACGCTGCCGGGCATTACGCCTTCAAGGTCGGCAAAGAGCCGCGACCAGCCAAAATTCTTGTTTGCGACAAGCTTATGAGCGGCGGTCAACAGGCTCCGCTGTTCGGGTGTCAGTTCCTGCTGCACCTTTTCGCCTTCGCCGCGGAAACGCGCAACATCGGTCTCAAATTCGGCACGCTGTTTCTGCACAAGTTCCAGGTTGTTCGCATTGTTCCTTAACGCGGCAAAGCACAAAATACCGCCGACCGCCGCCAGAAAAAGCAGCATTGCCGACAGAAGATAAGGCGTCGTCCGGTTACGGAACGGATGGGTTGAAAGATTTAATCTCGTTATCACGTTGACCCTTTGATGCAGCAAAATACACCGATTCTCGCTAAAAAGTGAAGTTTAGCACGAAAAACCGGCTTATGCTCACACGAAATGGGCGCGTATTTGTTGCAGAAGATCAGTCGTGCCGCGGCGGTAGCTGCTTCGAACGTTCGTCGGTCGAAATATCGTGATAGGCGCGGACGCGGTTTCGCCCGTCGCGCTTTGCCCTGTATAAAGCCGAATCGGCCATTTCCACAAGTTCGATAGGGTCATCAGAATCTTCGGGGAACGAAGAGATACCGATGCTTATCGTAATGCGGTGCGTATCGGCGGGCTTGCCCTGGCGAATTACGCTGAACTCGGTCGTTTCGATGGAACTTCGAATGCGCTCGGCGGCGACCAGTGCCTGGGCCATCTTTGCATCAAGCAGGAACGCCGCAAATTCTTCGCCGCCAAACCGCGCCGCCGCGTCGCCGCTCCGCATTATTTCTATAATGCACTGGCCGATCTGTTCAAGGGTCTTGCTGCCCGTCAGATGGCCGTAGGTATCGTTAACGCGCTTGAAATGATCAACGTCCATCATCAGAACGCATATCGAACGGCCTTCGGAGCGTGCACGTGCCGTTTCACGCCGCAGTTCAGAAAAGAACGAGCGGCTCGACAGCAAACCGGTCAGGTCGTCGTGTGAGATCAGGCGGTGTATCTGCTGCTGATATTCGCGGTCTATCTCATCAAGCAGGTCAAAGCGGAGAATATGCTCGCCGATGGTTATCTTGTCGCCGTTCTGAAGATCGTGGTCTTTGATGCGGACCCCGTTCACCAGCGTTCCGTTACGCGAACCAAGATCGGACAGCTGATATCGCTCAACGCCGTCTTTATTTACGGTCACGATCTTTGCGTGCCGCCGCGAGACCTTTGAATCGTTAACGCGCACATCCGCCTCAAGCACGCGTCCGAGTATTACCTCTTCGCGGTCGAGCGGTATCGGCACGGCGATCAGTTCCCCACTCAAAAATACGAGTGCGGGGCGAAGGTCCCGTGAACGTGTTTCGGCCATCTGCATAGGGAACGGCTAAGGTGGGTCTGCGACAAAGCCCAACGTATAGAATACCTTAACGGCGGTTGAAATTTCTACAAGAAATTCGCAATAGAACGAAATGTCGATTTGGGAAGCCGGGGCTCGGCAACATAATATTCAAAAGGTGCGAGTTCTCTTCATTAAGCTGGGTGCGATCGGCGATATCGTTCATTCGCTGCCGGCGTTTGCCGCGATCAAGCGTCATCGGCCCGATGTTCATATAACATGGGCGGTCGAGCGGCGCTCGGCTGAGATAATTCGCGGCAATCCGATGATCGACGAAATACTTGAGCTCGACACGCGTGCGATGCGCGAAGGCGGCGTGGTCGATGATATGCTACCCGAGATCAGGCGACAGCTAACCCCGCTCCGCAAGCTTGATTTTGATATCGCGATCGATCTGCAAGGCCTGCTGAAATCGGGCCTCGTCGCAAAGCTTTCCGGTGCAAAAGAGCGTTGGGGATTTTCGCGGGCGGCCTTACGCGAACCGGCCAGCCGCATCTTCCTGAACCGTACTGTAAAGATCGATAAACTAACACACGTTATTCAAAAGAATCTGGCATTGGCGTCGGCGGCGTTCGGGCCGTTCCCGGCGGACGAACCTTTCGAATTTCCGATATCCACCGACATCGAACACAAAGAAGAAGCGGCAAAGCTGGTTGATAGTTTCGGCGGCTTCGCCCTACTAAACCCCGCAGGCGGTTGGGTAACAAAGCTCTGGCATGCCGAAAAATACGGCGAATTGGCGGACCGTATTTGGGAAGAACACGGCCTGCGTCCGGTTATAGTCACCGGCCCAAAGGAAAAAGAGATAGCGACGCGCGTCCTCGCCGCCAGCCGTTCGGGAAAGGCCGTCGCCGCCGAACCGACGCTCAAAGGTTTTTTCGAACTGGCAAAACTCGCACGCATTTATATCGGAGGAGACACCGGCCCGACGCACATCGCAGTGGCCGCCGGAACGCCGATAGTCGGCATTTTCGGCCCGACCGAATGGTGGCGAAACGGCAGTCCGAATCCGGCCGACGCGGTCGTCGAAAGAACAGATATCGGATGCCGTGTGGATTGCCATCGCCGGACGTGTTCAAATTGGATATGTATGGATATCACGCCGGAACGGCTCGCCGCGGCTGTCACAAACCGGCTTTCGTCGTAGTTAAATGGCTTCAAAGGGTAAGAAATTTTTACAGCGTTATCGCGTTTTCGCGGGGTTTGCTTTTGCGTTCCTCTATGTCTGGTTCGCACAGCCTACGTGGACGACGCTCGCCATCGGCGTCGGCATCGCACTTGTCGGTTTGGCGATACGCGCTTGGGCTTGCGGGCATATTCAAAAGATCCGCGAACTCGACACCAGCGGCCCGTATGCCTATACGCGAAATCCGCTCTATTTCGGCACGATGATCATCGCCGCCGGGTTCAGCGTTGCTTCAGGCGTTTGGTGGCTTGTTTTGCTGGCGTTTATCTTTTACTTGAGCATCTATTTGCCGGTTATGTACGTCGAAGCAGAAGAGCTTGGATCATGGCTTGGTGAGGAATACCGCAAATATGCTGATGCGGTACCGCTTTTTTTCCCGCGTTTAACGCCGTGGAAAAATTCTGACCGAAGCTTTGATTTTCGGTTATACTTAAAACATCGCGAATATAATGCGGCCATCGGGCTTTTGGTTATTGCCGCGATACTTTCAGCAAAAATTTACTTTGGCTTTTGATGTTATGACTTCCCGAAATTTAATATTTGCGTTGATCGCCGCGATCGCGCTTGCGGCTATTACAGCCACTGCACAGCCAACAACCGCTCCGGCAAATGGTGTCCCGTTCGCCGTCGGCGAAACGCTTACCTACGAAGGTAAGATCAGCAAGATAATACAGGGCATCTCTATCGCCGAATTGACGTTCAACATTAAAGAACGCAGCGACGATGGTAATTATCGGGTAAATGCCGAGGCCCGCTCAAAAGGCACGCTGGTCAAACTCTTCGGGTTCAGCTTCCTGCAAACGCTGGATTCGACGATGCGAAGCGACCTGACCGCGCTTAAAACGGTTAAGCAAGACGTTCAGAAAAAACGCATCCGCAACAGCGAGGCCGTATTTGATTACGACGGCGGCCGTGTGATCTATTCGGAGACCGACCCGAACGAGCCGATGCGTCCGCCGCGCCTGATAGCCTCCGACCTGAACGGCGAGAAGACCTACGACCTTATCTCCGGCATTTATCACCTCAGGACGCTGCCGCTCGCACAGGGCAAGACATTTAATATAAAGATCAGCGATTCGGGCCTGATATATGATGTGCCCGTCCGCGTCACCGGCCGCGAACGTATGAAAACAGAGATCGGCCGTGTCTGGTGTTATAAGGTCGAACCAGAGGTTTTCGGCGAAGGCCGCATGATCGAACGCGAAGGCTCAATGATCATCTGGATAACCGACGACGCCCGCCGCATTCCCGTCCGCTCACAAGTGAAAACATCGTTCGCCAAGATCGAAATAAAGATCCAATCGATCGGCAACAACGGCCAAGTCGCGAAGAAATAGCTCAATTTTCGACTTCGGAATAAGTGATAAGTGAAATGTAATAAGTGATACGTTCGAGCTGTCTTTAACTATCACTTCTCACCTATCAGATATAACTTATTCCGAATTATCAAAACAGACCAAGTTGTACGAGCCCTGGAAAGGCTTAAGGTCTCGCCAACGGAATAGACCCACTGCGTACTTTTCTATCCGAGGTGCCGTAGCTTGTTTCTTCCCTGCAAACCCCGCATAATTAATCTTTATTTAAATTTCTTGATTTAGAGTTTTATTATGGCAGCGAATATTGATAACGATGTATTGGACGCGGAGATAGTAACGGTCTCCTCCGGCGAGGGGATTCGTACGGAAGCCGATTTTGATGAGATAACCGAACGCATTACGGCCGCATTGAACGAAGACGAGGCGGAGGCAGATCCGATGGCGGCGATGTCGCCCGTTTTTCGTGAGCTGGCGTTGCCGAAATTGCCGGTGCTCAAACGCGAGAACCGCGCACGCCTGCAGATGCAGACACCGAACCGGCTTTATTTTTATTGGTCGCTGAAGAACAATCCGTATCAGATATTGCACCGCGTTTTCGGCGAGAATACGGGCAGCTATACGCTGATCCTAAAGCTGATAAACACGACCCGCGACCGCGAAGAGCTGCACGTGATCGATGCCGAAGGAAACTGGTGGTTTTCGGTCGAACCGGATTCGACCTATCGAGCCGAGATCGGTTTCTATGCACCGAACCGGCCTTATTTCCGGGCGCTCTATTCGAACGAGATAACAACGCCGCGAAAGAGCCCGAGCCCGCGCGTCGCCACCGAGGCCGACTGGAGCATTCCGGCCGAGAAATTCGCCGCCGTGCTCGACGTAGCAGGTTTCAAACAGGATGCATTTGATGTTGCCATCGCCGGTGACGATGCCGACGGCGCACGCACGGCTTCATATGCCGCGTTCGCACGTCTCGTCGATCGGCCCGCCGCCGAATTCGAAGGCTTTGACGCCGATGACATCCGTTACGCCTTGACGCTGCTCGCCGGCGGAGCCACGCTCGAAGACCTTCGTTTCCACGTAAGCGAACGACTCTTCGCCGTGCTTCAATCCGCGATCGACCGCATCACCCGCGAAAACGCCATCGCCGCATTGAAAAGCGAGTTCGAGATCAACGACGAACACCTCATCGAGGAATACGAAGAGATCGGCCCGGCAGTTTTCGGCTCAAGCCTGGTCAATTTTCCAAAACGAATGGTGAAACGATCTAGGGATCTAAACAAGATAAATCCGTTATCCTCGCTCCGATAATTAGTAATTACCTAATTATTAATTAATAATTATCAGGATAGAGATATGCCGATCGGATACTTCAGCTTGATCCTGCACGCACACCTGCCTTTTGTCAGGCATCCTGAATATCCTGAATTTTTGGAGGAAGATTGGCTTTACGAAGCGATAACCGAGGTCTATCTTCCGCTTATTTTTATATTTCAAACGCTGCATGAAGCGGGCGCGAAGCCTCGGCTTGCGATGAACGTTTCGCCACCGCTGTGCGAGATGCTTGCCGATCCGCTTTTGCAGGAACGCTATACGCGGCACATCGAAAATCTGCTCGAGTTGGCAAAAAAAGAGCTTCACCGCGTTCGACAGGAAGATCCGGATTTTACGGACGCCGCACAGATGTATGTCGATAATCTATCGGCTTCGCTCGGGCTTTGGAACGACCGCTACAAACGAAATTTGATCAACGCTTTTCGCGAACTGCAGGACGAAGGCGTAATCGAAATAATCACCTGCTGTGCGACGCACGGCTTTATGCCTTTGATCTCGACGCCGGAAGCTCGCCGGGCGCAGGTCGCGATCGCGGTCACGAATTACAAGAAACATTTCGGGCGGCAACCTCGCGGCATTTGGCTTGCGGAATGTGCCTATGAGCCGGGCATCGAAGACCTGCTCAAGGAATACGGCATCGAATATTTTATCTCGGACACGCACGCAATTCTTTACGGTGATCCGCGTCCGCGATACGGCGTTCACGCACCGGTCATTTGTCCGAACGGCGTTGCGACATTTGCACGCGACGTCGAAACAAGCCAGCAGGTGTGGTCGGCGGAGATCGGCTATCCGGGCAACGATCTTTACCGGGAGTTTTACCGCGATATCGGTTTTGACGCGCCGTTCGAATATCTCGAACCGCATCTGCACGCCGACGGAAACCGCCGCCACCTCGGCCTGAAATATCATCGCATCACCGGCAAGACCGTGCCGCAAAACAAAAAGGGCGCGTATATTCCTTCGCTCGCACGCGAAAAGGCCGCCGAGAACGCGATGCATTTCATCGGCGAACGCATCAAGCAAGCGTATCTTCTTCGCGAAACTTTCGAAGGCCATCCGCCGCTCGTGGTCTCGCCCTACGACGCAGAACTTTTCGGCCACTGGTGGTTCGAAGGCCCGCAATTCATCGATTTCTTTTTCAAGAAACTACACTGGGACCAAAGCGAGATCAAGGCCGTAACGCCCGGCGATTTTCTCGACAGCGGCATCAACATCCAACGCCAACAGCCGACCGCATCTTCCTGGGGCGAGGCCGGTTATTACAAGGTCTGGATCAACGAAGGCAACTCATGGATGTACCCTTACCAGCACGACGCCGAACGGCGGATGACGGAGCTGGCGGACCGCTTCGCTGTCCAACGTCCCGAGTCCCAAGTCCAAAGCCCTGAAGATCCGGGACATTGGACATCGGACATTGGACTCGTAACACGTATTCTGAACCAAGCGGCCCGCGAACTCCTGCTCGCACAATCATCCGACTGGGCGTTCCAGATCTATCAGGGCACGACCGTCGAATATTCTTCGCGCCGCTTCCAATCGCACATCCACCGCTTCGACCTGCTCGCAAAAATGCTCGAGAACAGCTCCCCTCCTTACGAAGGAGGGGTGGCCGCATCGGCGTCTTCTGCCGAGGCTGACAGGGTGGTTCTCTCCCCCGACCAACTCGAACTCCTAACCGAACTAGAATCCCGCGACAACATCTTCCCGGAGATCGATTACCGCGTTTACCAATCAACAAATTCGTTCACTAATTGAGTGGCAAAGAAGGTAGAATAGTGCGTCAAATGAAACTTTTCGGAAAACATCTAATTTGCCTGACGATGCTCCTGTTTGTCGTTTCAGCTTCTTGCAAAGCGAATGAAACAATGACTGAGAACTCGATTGATATCGAACGAATTCGCCATTTATTCGAAAAGATGGAGGCTCAAGGTGTCGATCTAACGAAGCCACATCTCTACGGTTATTTCTTCTTCGATAATGAAAGACGCGGCCTCGAACGTTTGAGCGAAGAAGTTCTAAAGGATGGCTACACGTTGGTTAACCTCCAACAGATTGAAGAAAGCAGATTCAGGCTTCACATTGAGAAGGTCGAAACGCACACACCTAAATCGCTTTACGAACGCGGCCTCGTTCTTACAAAGATCGCTTCGAAATACTCGATAGATGTCTACGACGGCTGGGATGTGGGCAATGTTGATCCCTCAAAGCCGTTAGTCACCAACGAATCATTTCGCGCATTTATGAATGCGAAGTCGGGAGAGGAGCGTTTTGCGCTTGGCGAAAGGCTTCTCGATCTCGAGATTTACGATCGAGCGGAGCAGGTTTTTCGCAATTGCATTGATCAACGGATCAAGGAACAAGATTCAACGCATAACCTTTCTTTTGCTCTTTTGGAACAGAACAAGACAGATGAGGCGATTTCGTTGCTTGAAGAGGCAGTAAAGAAATTCCCCAAACATCTAAAGATGCGATTCAATTTGGCCGCAACCTATTACGAACTAGCTAGTTTCGAGAAGACGATCGAACACTATCAGGTTGCCGCTCGGCTTTCTCCTAGTGATGCCAATATCGTCTATGGTATTGCGGCGGCGCAATTTGGACTAGGTAAGTTCTCCGATTCTTTGATCAACTGCAAAAAGGCGTTAGCCTTGGATCCGCAGCACGAATATGCAAAGGAGCTATTGAAACAGTTGGAAGAACGGAAGTAGAAGACTACTGCAACTATTAGAGTCGCTGGTGAAAACCATTGACCGATGAGTATTTGTTCAATAACATCAAGGCTATGAGCATTGCTGAAATAGAAAACGAGATAAAAAAACTGCCATTCGAAAAGGTTGATGAGTTAATGGCGTGGTTTTCTGATTATCACGCACAGCTTTGGGACCGGCAGATCGAAGGCGACCTCGCTTCCGGCCGTCTAAATGGCTTGCTCGCCGATGTTGACGAAGAGATCGAAGCCACGCCGAGTATGACAAGCCGATCTCCTAGACCCCTCCGGAACGACATCTTTCCGGAGATCGACTACCGCATATATTGTTCCTAAAACTGTGCTAGTATTTTCGTATGGACGCACTCAAGATAGTCATCGAACGACACGCTGATTGCTATGTTTCTTACCCTCTCGGGCTCAAGGGAGTCGTTGTAGGTCAGGGCGACACTTATGACGAAGCTCTCGCCGATGTTCGTTCCGCGATCGAGTTTCATATCGAGACCTTCGGCCCGGATGCATTCGTGAGCGAATCACCTGTTCTTGAGGCATTTATCGCGGAAACGCTGCTTGCCGCCTAATGTCTAAATTTCCTGTTGATGCACCAAAGAGAAAAGTCGTCAAAGCGCTTGAGCGTCTTGGGTTTGCCATTGTACGTGAACGCGAACATATCGCCATGCTTCGCGAAAATGACGATGGCTCAAAAACGCCGCTGACCATGCCGAATCATTTGCTCATCAAAGGCTCAACCTTGAGAACGATCTGCAGCCAGGCAGGTGTTTCGCGAGACGAATTTCTGAAAGCGTATTTTGAATAGTATCATCCATTAGTATCTGAACAATGCAAGAGCTTCCTTCGATCGAACGAGAACATATCTCGCGGTTCATGTGTGAGAACTGCGGGGCGAATATGGGTTTTGACGCGGCGACGGGCGGTTTGTTGTGCGGGTATTGCGGACACAACAAGGCTGTCGAAATAAGCGGCGCGGTCGAAGAGATATCCTATGCCGAGGCGATAAGCACCGGCGTTCATGAGCTGCAGCCGATCGCGGTTAACGCGATGGAATCCCGCTGCGATTCGTGCGGGGCGGTGGTCGAATTCACGCCGCCCGAAACCGCGACGCTGTGTGCGTTCTGCGGGGCAAAGATAGTCGCCCAGCCAAAGGCCGCCGATCCGCGGCTTGCACCAAATGGCGTGCTGCCCTTTGCCGTGCCGAATGATGCGGCGATGCGTGCTTTCAATAAATGGCTCGGTTCGCTGTGGTTCGCGCCGTCGAAGCTCAGCAAGCTTGCGAAGGCGGATAAGCTCGACAGCATCTACATCCCCTATTGGACCTACGACGCACAGACCGACAGCTATTACGAAGGCGAACGCGGCGAAAACTACACCGTCTGGGAAACTTACACCGAGAATGGCCAGCAGAAACGGCGTTCGGTCAGAAAAACGCGTTGGTATTCCGCGTCGGGAAATGTCTCGCGGCATTTTGACGATATCTGCATTCCGGCGACACGTTCGCTGCCGGTAAACTATTTGAACCGGCTTGAGCCCTGGGATCTCGGCAACGTCGTGCCCTACGAACCGGCATATCTTTCCGGCCACAAGGCACAGGCATATCAGATAATTTTACCCGACGGTTTCGAAGGCTTTAAACAGATCGCGGCACGCGTTATCGAATCCGATTGCCGCCGCGACATCGGCGGCGACCACCAGCGCGTCCACGACGTAAACACGCGTTATTCCGAGATCACGTTCAAACACCTGCTGCTGCCGATCTATGCCGGCGCATATCGCTTCAATGGGAAGGTCTATCAGATCGTCGTAAACGGCCGCACCGCCGAGGTCCAAGGCGGCCGCCCATATAGCTGGCTAAAGATCGGCCTGCTCGTCGCCGTGATATTGTTTATCTTGCTGATCCTGTTCGCGGTGTTTTCTTAGAAATAGTACCTTGCTGCTAGTCTGTGGGTATTAGCAGCTTGCTGCCATGTTGTGCGGCGAAGCTTGCTTCGCCGGCCGCGGGCACATCTACAGCGGCTTGCCGCCGATAGCTGATCGCGGGCAAGCCCGGTGATATTTTGGGAGTTCACGGAAAAGTAAACTTTCCCGCACAACGTGGCGGCAAGCCGCATTAGGATGCTTTTATGGACCTAAAACTTGGAGATTCATTTTCACGCACGCGCGAGGTTACGGATGAGCTTGTTCGGGCTTTTGCTGAGGTTTCGGGAGATTTTAACCCGATACATCTTGATGAAGAGTTCGCGAAAACCACGCGTTTTGGCCGGCGGATCGCGCACGGAATGCTGACCGGAGCGTTCATCTCTGCCGTGCTCGGCGATGAATTTTCGGCAAAGAAGATCGTCTATCTCTCGCAGACAATGCGGTTCACCGCGCCTGTTTTTATTGGCGACAGCGTCACCGTAACCTCCACCGTGAAACACATCCGCGAAGAACGCGGCATCGTCACGCTCGACACCACCGCCACCAACCAAAACGGCGAAACGCTCGTCACCGGCGAATCAAAAATAATGCTTCTCTAAGACCTTTCCGACCTTTCCATTTATTCCATCTTCAACAATTGCCCTTTTTCATTCCATTTTCAACATCTACCCATTTTCTCAACAATTGCTATACCTCGCTTTGGGCGATCTGAATTATCGTGATCAACGGCCGGGACATTCTCCCGCCGAAACGATATATGAAGAAACCCCGCACAACCTCCGACAAACAAAAAGCCCTCGCCAAAAAGGCCGGCATCTGCCTTGATATGTATATTCGCAACGGCGGCCGCAACCACGCGGTGATCGAATTTCAGATGCGTGCTGCGGGCTACACCAGCTTTAATCGCCGCGTGCTCTACGGGCGTAATATCAAAGGACGATACTATCCGGGCTGGATTAAGCGGTTCGATTTCGATTCGCACCTTCCGCCCGATCTCCGCCGCCTCAGGGAAACGCGCAAAAAGAACACGTTCCCAAAACCAAGAAAGACAATGGATAGTGGACAATTGAGAATGGATAATGCCGGAGCGAAGAAGAAAGACATTGTCCATTATCCACTATCCGCTGTCCATTCTTCTCCGTCCATCGGCCGGCCCGGCGATTGCCAGCTTTCGTTCAAGCAATGGCTTCAGGCGACGGCGCCGCATATGGAGTGGGACACGCCGATGCACAATGCCATCTTTGCCGGGCTCGAACGGTTCGAATGCGACGACATCCAAAACCTGATGCTAAATATGCCGCCGCGGCACGGCAAAAGTGAGCTTCTCACCATCCGCTATACCGCTTACAGGCTGTGGCGCGATCCGAAGGACAAGATCATCATCAGCTGCTATAACCAATATCTTGCGAACAAATTCTCGCGCTCGATCCGCAAGATACTTTCCGAAGAAGAAGACCGGATGCGGCTCCGCGACAGCGAAGACACGACAAATGATAAAGGGCAGATGATAAATGATAAATGTGAAATGATAAGCACCAGCCTTCGCCGTAACGGACATTCCGCTGAAAGCGATTCATCTATCAATTCTCATTTATCATCTAACGGTTCCTCACCGTCTTCGAATGCACGGGCCGAGCGCATCTTCCCTACCTCGCGAAACATCAACACGATGGGCGAATGGGAAACTTCGTTTGGCGGCGGCGTAAAGGCGGTCGGCGTGGGCGGCGGCATCACGGGTTTCGGCGGCAACCTGATCATTATCGACGACCCTGTAAAATCGCGGGCACAGGCAGAGAGCAAGCTGATCCGCGACAAGAACGACGATTGGTTTCGAAACGACATACGGACGCGTGCCGAACCTGGTGCCAAGATGATCTTTATCGGAACACGCTGGCACGAGGACGACCTCGGCGGCCGTATTCTCCGCGACGGTGCGGCCAACGGCGAAAAATGGGAAGTGATAACGCTCCCCGCGATCTACGAACCCGTTGCAATGGATAATGGAGAACAGAAAACAACGGACAACGGACAATTGACAGTGGACAATTTCGAACAGATAACGGGCACCGTGGAAGCAAACAACAAAGAAATTATCCATTATCCGTTGTCCACTATCCATTCTTCCCCGTCCACTATCCATTCAACTCCGTCCACTATCCATTCTGTTGAATGGCGAAAACCGGGCGAGGCTCTCTGGCCCGAGCGTTTTCCGGCCGAGGTCCTTCGCAGGCGAAAGCTTGAGATCGGGAGCTATGCATTTTCGGCGCTTTACCAGCAGCGGCCGTCGCCTGCCCAGGGCCACCATTTCAAACGCGAGTGGCTGAAGTTCATCGTCGATTCGCCGCCGGAAGGACTTCGCTGGTTTCGCGGCTATGACCTTGCGGTCTCGACCAAGACCGATGCCGACTATACTGCCAGCTTCCGCGTGGCGCTCGACGAAAAGACCGGCATCTATTACATCGCCGATGGTTTCCGAAAGCGGATCGAATATCCCGAACAGCGCCGCTTTCTTATCGAACGAATGCGGAGCGAACGGAGCACGACCCACGGCGTCGAAACGGCGCTACACGGCTCGGCGCTTGTTCAGGACGTCCGCCGCGAGGGCGGTCTCGCGAAGTTTCCGCTGCGGCCCGTAAGGGTCGATCGCGATAAGGTTACAAGGGCGCTTGCGTGGGCGGCTCATGCCGAGGCCGGTAAGCTTGCGCTCGTCCGCGGCGGCTGGATCGGCGATTTTGTCGAGGAACTCGCCGCGTTTCCCCACGGGACGCACGACGACCAGATCGACGCCGTCTCGGTCGCCTTCGGAATGTTCGGGCTGAAACACAAAAGCCAAGGCTTCTAAACCGTTCGTTTGCCTTAACATTTTGGTAAAGCTATGATTTTGCAGTATCGACCGCATTTGACCATTCATCAAACACGACGCGGATGGCGTTTAATCCCGTGGAATTCGACGGAATTAGAACGATGACCGGGCAAGGCCGATAACTTAAATGTTGAAAGCAAAAACTGCTTTCGGAGAAGAAAGATGATAAATAAAGGCGTGGACTTAGCTCCCGCAGATGGAAAACTTGGCATTTTGCTGGTTGGTTTGGGCGCGGTCAGCACGACGTTCGTTGCCGGTGTCGAATCGATAAAACTCGGCATCTCGAAGCCGATCGGTTCGCTTACACAGATGGGCACTATCCGGCTCGGCAAACGCACGGATAACCGCAGCCCGAAGATCAACGATTTTGTCCCGCTTGCACAGCTTGAGGACATCGTTTTTGGTGCGTGGGACATTTTCTCCGAGAACGCGTTTGATGCGGCGACGAACGCCGGCGTGCTCGAAAAAGACCTGCTCAACCAGCTTGCCGAACCGCTTTCGAGCTTAAAGCCGATGGCAGCAGTTTTCGAACAGAATTACGTAAAGCGGCTGAACGGCAACAACATCAAGACCGGCAAATCCAAAATGGACCTTGCCGAGCAGCTTATCGAAGACATCGCGAATTTCAAAAAGGACAACGGCTGTGAACGCCTGGTGATGGTCTGGGCAGCTTCGACCGAGATATTTTTAGAGGAATCGGAAGTTCACCGTACGATCGAAGCTTTTGAAAAAGGTCTGTACGACAGCGATCCGGCGATAGCACCTTCGATGATCTATGGCTATGCGGCGATCAAATCCGGCGTGCCGTTTGCGAACGGCGCACCAAATCTTTCGGTCGATATTCCGGCGCTGACAAAGCTTGCCGAAGACCTGAACGTACCGATCTGCGGCAAGGATTTCAAGACCGGCCAAACGCTGATGAAGACCATTCTGGCACCTGGGCTGAAATCAAGAATGTTGGGCCTCGAAGGCTGGTATTCGACGAACATTCTCGGCAACCGCGACGGCGAGGTTTTGGACGATCCGGAGAATTTCAAAACGAAAGAGGAATCAAAGCTTTCGGTGCTCGAACACATCCTGCAGCCGGACGTTTACCCCGATCTTTACGAAGGGTTTTCGCACGTAGTCCGCATCAATTATTATCCGCCGCGTGGCGACAACAAAGAGGGCTGGGACGCGATCGACATCGTCGGCTGGCTTGGCTATAAGATGCAGATAAAGATCGATTTTATGTGCCGCGATTCGATCCTGGCGGCGCCGCTCGCCCTTGACCTCGCGCTGTTCATGGATCTTGCACAGCGTGCCGGTATGCGCGGCATACAGGAATGGCTCTCGTTCTATTTCAAGGCACCGCAGACCGCTCCGGGACTTTATCCGGAACACGATCTGTTCATCCAGCTGATGAAGCTGAAGAACACGCTCCGCCACATGAAGGGCGAAGAACTGATAACGCATCTCGGGCTGGAATATTACGACTGATCCGGTTCGCAAATCCAGGCCAATATTTCCGTCAGCGTATTGGCTGCGGGCAACATGAATAGCTCGCAGACATATCAGGTTCGGGAGGCATAAAATATGAGTGCAAGATGGGCGGCAGACAGCAAGGGCAAAATGCATTACTTGCTGCATCAGGAAAAGAAAATGTCGTGCGGGCCGGCGTGCATAGCAATGGCCGAGGGAATGTATAAGCTCCAATGTATGGTCGATCCGGAGAAACGCGCACGAGATATTTCACAGCAATATCCGGGAAGTTTTGACGAAGATAACGGCACGAAGGCGTCCAATCTGGCATACGTTCTAAACCATATCGGCGTTCAGGCTTACAAATCAGAAGGCGTCGGCGGCCCGAAGATCTTTGAATATTTTTGGCATTATTGCAGCGAACGGACACCCATAATCGCACATATCGCGTGGTCCGGCGGCGGCGGGCATTTCACGCTGCTGAAGGAGATCGACCGCAGTACGCATCGAATGTTGTTTTTGGATCCATGGTACGACGTCGTAGAAGTTGACCGAAAAGACCTGCCAAAATATTCTCCGATGGGTGCCGCCGGAACGTTGAGCGGCTGGATGACGATAACCTATCGATAGATCTCGGTTTCCGTATCGTCTTGAAAATTTCGGTGTTCTATGAGAAAAAGTATCGAAGAAGAAGCACCGCCGAATCCACCAGCGGTGCTTTGCTCGAAACTAATCAAGCCAACGCTTATATATTTCGAAACATCTTTAGTTACGAAGGATCGGCGTTGGCACCCGATGCAGATCCGGGCCGAAGTTCCCGTCAAGTGTTCAAGGGGCCGAGTTTCGCAGCGGCTTTTCGGGTAGGAGAAGATCAAGGATGAAAAACGAAACGGCAAAAAAGAAAGATACGCTAGGCAATGGCATTTTGCTCGATCCGGACAGAAAGAGCCCGCGGGCCGCGGATTTTGAAGATCGCCTGACCGATCGCATAGTCGGCCAGGAACGCGCCGTCCGCCGTATGAGCGGCCTGTTCCAGATCTATCTCGCCGGAATGAACAACCCGACGCGGCCGATCGGAACAATGCTTTTTCTCGGGCCGACCGGCTCCGGCAAAACGCGCGTGGTCGAAGCCGCGACCGAGGTCTTGTTTGAAGATCAGTACGCAGTGGTAAAGATCGATTGTGCCGAATTTCAACATTCGCACGAGATCGCGAAACTTATCGGTTCGCCTCCGGGATATCTCGGCCACCGCGAGACCTCGCCGATGCTTACCCAGGAGAATCTGGACAAGGCACACACCGACGAGACCAAGCTGACCTTCGTGCTTTTTGACGAGATCGAAAAAGCTTCGGATTCGCTGTGGCAGCTGTTGCTCGGGATATTGGACAAGGCGACCTTGACGCTCGGCGACAACCGCCGTGTAGATTTTTCAAAGTCGATCGTCATAATGACATCGAACCTCGGTGCCCGCGAAATGTCGGATATGATCTCCGGCGGCATCGGGTTCGCGCCGACCAAACAGGGCAAACCGCCCGAAGATACGGAGATAGATACAAAGATCTATCGAACGGCATTAGAAGCGGCAAAGCGTAAATTCTCGCCGGAATTTATGAACCGCATAGATAAGGTGGTGGTTTTCCGCAGCCTAAAGGAACACCATCTGCGAAAGATACTTGAGATCGAACTTCGCGGCGTGCAGGACCGCATCACCGAATCCGCAGGCACGAAATTTATCTTCGAATGTTCGACCGAAGCAAAGGAATATTTGCTTGGCGAAGGCATCGATCTGAAATATGGTGCACGCCACCTGAAACGAGCCATCGAACGGTTCTTGGTGTATCCGCTTTCAAACCTGGTCGCGACCCAACAGATCGATAATGGCGATTTCGTCCATGTTGGGTTTGATGAGGGCAGCGAAAAGCTTACGTTTACCAAACACGCCGGTAAAATGATTGTTTCCGATGCAGAGCCGGAGCTTGAAGATGACGCACCGCTTGTAAAATCCGACGCGGCCGGTATGCCGCTGCCGCAAGCCTCGGCCGCTCCGCAAATGAGCAAGTCGAAAGGCGAAAGCGATGAAACTTAGCAACGAAGAGGGCGGCCGAAAATGCCGCCCTTATTAATTGACCGGACCTTTCCAATCATTCCAAGTGCGCCAAGTGCTATAAATTGCGCCAAGTGCTATATTTCATTCCAACTTCAACAATTGCTATCGGCGCAGAAGCTCATATTAGTTAATCTCGATCTAGGAGGTTACTAATATGAAAAACACACAATTACCCGGACATCAAACTCTTATATTCCCCGCGAACAAACTCAAGGATCTGATCGCGAACCCTACGAAAGACGACGGTCCGTTCCTCTTCCGTTCCCTCGGCCAAGGCTGGATCGGGGAATTCATGATGAAGGAGCCGGGTACGGGCCGGAAAGTAAGGGCAGCTATCCTTTGCATTGTCACAAACGGTAAGGACATGTTCTATGTCTTTCCCGACGAATATATCGACGGACTTGGAAGTATGGCCACTGATATCTATCCCAATTTCCGCCATAACGGCAATGGCTTCAGGCCGTACAAGACTCGGTTTGGTGCCCGCGCTAAAAACCGTAAACGACGAACCTAATTCGTGGCGGATGATGCCTTCGGCCATCTGCGAACGGGCGGAGTTTCCGGTACAAAGAACTAAGATGCTTGGTTTCTTATCTTCCATTTCAATTTTTGATGGTGGCCGTTTCGGAAAATCCGCCCCGCAGCCTGAGTGCGACACGTACCAGCAATATGAGTACGGGAACCTCGATCAGCGGGCCGATCACAGCGGCGAACGCCACGCCGGAATTGATGCCGAATACAGCGATCGCCACGGCGATGCCAAGTTCGAAATTGTTGCCGGCGGCGGTAAATGCAAGCGACGTGCTCTTCGGATAATCGGCCCCGGCCTTCTTTGCAAGATAGAACGCCGAGAAGAACATGATCACGAAATAGAGCACCAACGGGATCGCGATCCGCACAACATCGAAAGGTATCTCAACTATAAGCTGACCTTTATAGCTGAACATCACTACGATCGTAAAGAGCAAGGCGATGAGCGTGACCGGACTTATCTTTGGAATAAAGACGGTGTCGTACCACTCGCGGCCCTTCGCCCGGATCAGCACGAAGCGTGTGATCATTCCGGCAAAGAACGGTATGCCGAGATATATCAACACACTTTCGGCGATCTGCCCGATGCTGATATCGACCGCCGCACCGGCAACTCCGAACAGCGGCGGCAGGACGGTCACGAAGATGTATGCATACACACTGTAAAAGAGGACCTGAAAGATGCTGTTGAATGCGACAAGCCCCGCGACATATTCGTTATCACCCTTCGCGAGATCGTTCCAGACGATCACCATCGCGATACAGCGTGCGATACCGATCATGATCAGCCCGATCATGTACTCCGGTTTGTCGAAAAGAAAAGCGATCGCCAGGAAGAACATCAGGAAAGGGCCGATCAGCCAGTTTTGCACAAGCGAAAGGCCGAGGATCTTGGTGTTCTTAAAGACCGCCGGCATCTCTTCATATTTCACCTTGGCAAGCGGCGGATACATCATCAGTATCAATCCGATCGCGATAGGTATGTTGGTGGTGCCGATATTGAACCGATTGATGAGATCAGATGCGCCGGAAACGAAATACCCGATCCCGACGCCCAAGGCCATCGCGGCAAATATCCAGAGCGTAAGAAATCGATCAAGAAACGAAAGCTTTCTTACCGGATCGATGGATCCATGTTCTTGGGCAGTCATAAGATGGCTAAAGCATATATGGCTAGACAGATATATTCAAGCCTAGCCATATTAAATCATTGTGAATTCTTGGCTTCAACGTCAGGACGCTTTGGCGGAGCAACACGAAAATCTTTTACAGCCCGCTATATCGCAGACCGTCTGACAGGATGCAAACGCGGCGAATCGTTTGTTCAGCAGTGCCGCATGAACGATGCCGATCAACAGGCTTCCGACCATGACCTGCATCGCGATCATTTCGCCCATTTCACCATAGCTTCCAAGCATAGCGGGCGAAGAAAGGCTCCAGGCTTCGAGCGGTTTTGCGGCGAAAATGAATGCGAAAGACGCTACCTTAAAGATCGTGGCAGCAACGTGGAGCGAATATTCGCCAGTCGTGAGCCCGCCGAGATCTTCCCGGCTGTCGCCTTCGGAAAAGACGTCGAGCATCTCCGTTGCAAGTGCAGCCGCGACAAAAAATACTGCGGCCCAAAGCGCGATGCCGCCGACGTCACGGTAGTAAAGCAAAAACCCGATGGGCACCATCAGAAACGCGAATGTCATATGCAGCTTGTGCTCATAGCGAGATGCGGGCCGGGTGTGAAGCTTGTACTTCCAGATGTGATAGTAGAACAGATCGACCGCTCCGACGACCATGAACAAATTCAGGAAAACGAATGCGAGAATTACCAAATGTTCCATTGTTTTGAATGACTCCTTTTAATTTATAGCGTTATATATGTCTGTGCGTATATCATCAATTTTTTCTATGCCGACCGAGATCCTCAACAGGCCGGGCGAAACGCCTGCTAGTTCGCGTTCGTCATCAGAAAGCGTTGCATGCGTCATCAGCGCGACCGGTTGGACCAGCGTTTCCACGCCGCCAAGCGACGTAGCGAATGTGCACACCTTTAGCTCTTTGACAACCTGTTTAGCTTTGTTGGCCGTTCCGACATCTACGCCAAGCATCCCGCCAAAGCCTCGCATTTGGCGCTTTGCGATCTCGAAATTCTGGTGGTTTGCAAGTCCCGGATAAAAGACATGTTCGACCTTCGAATGTTCAGCCAACATATTCGCCAAAGCATATCCATTTGCGTTATGCCGCTCCATTCTGAGCGCGAGCGTCTTGATACCGCGAAGCACAAGCCAGGCGACCTGCGGTGCAATGTTGCCGCCATAAAATTTGGCTGCACCATGCCGTGCCTTTTCGACAAGGTCCTTTCTGCCGACAAGCACGCCGGCTGTCAGGTCGCTGTGTCCGCCAAGATATTTGGTCGCACTGTGAATGACCAGGTCAGCACCGAGCTCCAGAGGCCGCTGGTTGTACGGCGTGGCAAATGTGTTGTCGACGACGCTCGCGATGCCTGCACTTTTTCCGATCGCGGCGACTTCCTCGATATCAGTGATCTTTACCAGCGGATTCGATGGCGATTCGATCCACAGCATTTTTGTATTGGGCCGGATGGCGGCGGCATATGCTTCGGCATTCGCGGCATCAACAAATGTGGTCTCGATGCCGAACGTTTCCCCGACATGCTTCAGGAAGTTCGTCGTGGTCGAATACATCGATTCGGGTGCAACGATGTGATCACCGCTCGCGGCAAGCGTGAATGCCGCAGCCGAGATCGCGGCCATTCCCGATGCAAAAGCGAGAGCGGCTTCGCCATTTTCAAGTTCCGCCATTGCACGCTCGAGTGCTTCGACAGTCGGGTTACCAAGCCGGCCGTAAAAATAGCCGGGCTTTTCGTAATTGTGAATGGCGATGCCTTCGTCGACATCGGAAAAGGCGAAGACCGAAGCCGGATATATCGGCACCGAAACAGCACCGAAATTCGCGTCGCGGTCTTCGCCCGCATGCACCGAAAGTGTTTCAAACGACTCTTTGGTCATAGTTCAGTTCTCCATCAGCAGCAAGGTGAATTGGTCGCTGCAATGGTAGATGCTTTCTGGCCCGGCGTGCAACACGGCGATGCGGCTTCTTGGGAAGTGGCGTCATCGGCCAGTTCGGGATGGCTAACCTTTGAACCGCAGTCGCACGCTTCGGCAACCGGCTCGGTGTTCTCAAGAACGACGAAGGCTTCCCATTCATTGCCGTCGGGGTCACGGGCCCAGGTCTTGTCCTGCAATGCATAGCAGCAATCGACCTGCATCTCGTCGACGGTCATCAAGCCGGCCTCGGTCCATCGTTCGCGGATCTTCAGAACGTCATCGGTCGACGCTACCTGAAGGCCTAGGTGTGAAAGCGAACCGCCCTCGGCAACGGCCGCTTCGTTTAGAACGAAGTTGATCGGCGGTTCCGAAATGTCGAACTTGGCATAGCCCATACGACCGTCTGTGGCCGGGATGAACTTTATAGGCTCTGTGCCGAAGAGTTTTGAATAGAAATCAACGCTTTTCGAAACGCTTTTGACGTTCAACGATATATGCGGCTTAAGATATGTGATTTTTGTGGTGTTCATAATAATTGCTCCTTTTGTGTTTTCATATATGCATCAACATATATGTATAAACGAATATATGCGCGATATCCGGACATGTCAAGAAGAAAATTAGTGGGAATAGAAATATATGCTAGAATACGAATATGAACAACGCGGATTATCTGGACCAAATGGAACAGTTCTTTATGGCGCTGGCGGACAAGACACGACTTCGTTTGCTGAACCTGATGCGGCGAAACGAAGTATGTGTGTGCTTTTTCACCGAAGTGCTCGGCGAAAGCCAACCCAAGATCTCGCGCCATCTTGCCTACCTGAGGAACGCGGGTTTGGTCGAGGCGCGTCGCGACGGGAAATGGATGCACTACAGCATAGTCTGGCCCGACGACGAAGGCGAACGCCAGACTTTAGAAGCGGCTTTGGATTGGTTGGGCGAGCGCGAAGAGCTGCAGCTCGAACTGGAAAGATATGAGACCGTTTGCTGCACACCCGAACTTCTTGTTCAGATCGCACGAACGCCGATCGATTTTCTTGATGCCGCACCGAGCGTTGCCGTCAGTAACGTCGCTGTGCCTTCTCCAGTTAGCCGAAGAGAATCCGAGCAATATGGTTCACCTGCCCAAAGGAGATCTGAAGTTCAATCGCCCTCGCACAACGAACTCGAGGAATTTTTGCTTTGATCGGATCTCGGATACGGGCAATGGCGACAACCATTGCCGCAGCAGTAACCGCGTTCGCGAAGAAACCGCTCGGTCAGAACCATCAGGCCCCCGTCGAAATAATAATGAACGCCTTCGACGAACTCAGGCCGATCCTCACTTTTGGCTTCCGATGAACTCATACACTGCAAGAAATTCTTTATTGCCTTCGGCTCCAAGTATCGGCGAATCGGTCATTTCTAAAAGACGAAACCCAACGGTTGCGGCAAATTCATTTATCTCTCTGACCACTCTTTCATGTTTTTCAGGCTCCCGGACAATGCCCCCTTTACCTACCTCGCCTTTGCCAACTTCAAATTGTGGCTTGATCAGAACGATGAGCCTACCCATTGGCTTGATCAGGGCGGGTAGAGCTGGAACTATCTTCGTGACCGAGATGAACGAAACATCGATAACGATCAGATCAAAAGGTGAGGGCGGGTCGCCCGGTATGAGCGTTCTCGCATTGGTCTGTTCATGTACCTCGACACGTGGGTCATTTCGCAGGCGCCACGCAAGCTGGTTAGTTCCGGCATCGATCGCGACAACCCTGGCTGCCCCGTGCTGCAAAAGACAATCTGTAAATCCACCGGTGGAAGCACCTATGTCGAGGCACACCAAACCGGTGGGATCAATACGAAACTCCCGCAAAGCCGCCTCAAGTTTCAAGCCGCCGCGGCTTACATATCGAGCCTCAGGCGTATCGCCTTTGATTCGTATCTGGGCATCCGAAGTGAACATTTCAGACGGCTTTTCTACCCGCATTTCATTTACAAGCACAACACCGGCCATCACCATCGCCTGCGCTCGAGTTCGCGAATCCGCAAGGCCAAGATCAACCAATAGCTTATCTATGCGGATACGTTCAGCCATCAAAGTTCGATCTTCATTCCGGTCCTGGCGACCCGAAAGCCACGACGCTCAACCGCTGAGACAGCATTCGGTTCGCTTTGAACAAGAGGGTTGCTATGATTGAAATGAATAAAAATAACCTTAGCTCTTTGGGCCGCGGGCAAACTCTTGAGCCTATCGACGGTCTCCGAGACAAAAGGATGCGGTACCTCGCTTATGGGCCGCGAAATTTCGCCGTCGGCATAAAAGGTGCCATCAATGAAAAGAACTTCGGCTTCCCGGACGAGCGATTCGAGCGGAGTCGAAAACTTCTCCCACTTATCTATATCCGGGATAAAAACCGCCGTCCTATCCTTACTCTTGATCCGATATCCGACCGTCTCGGAAAATTCGTCACGGTGCGGAACAAGAAATGGCGTGACAGAGATCCGATCATTAAGTTGAACACTCTTCCCATCGTCGATCGCAACAAAAGAAATATTCTTGATGCTAACGAGCTGCGACCACGGACCGTTCGAAGAAAGAAACTCGCGCATCTTTGGCATCGCAAAAACAGGCATTTCTTTGGCATTCATCGATTCCCGGCCGAGATACATCAATCCGGTGTAGTGGCCGATATGTGCATGCGTAAGAAAGATGCCGTCAAGCCGATTAGTTCGATCATTGGTAATTGTCTTGAGAAGGTCGAATTGTTCCGGCAGGTCAGGAGTAGCGTCAAAGATCCAACGCTCGCCCGAATCCGGATCGACGAGAGCAAGCGACGCGACCATTTGCCGAAGCGAGCTATTCTCGCTGGCACGCTTACAGAACGGTGTTTCACAGCCCATCTGAGGGATACCGGCATCCTGGGCAATTCCGAGCACTGCGATATAGGGACGAGCGGCATCGGCCGAGCCGAACAGACACAAAAACACAAGCAAAAATGCGGCGGACATCCTCATTTTGGAACCCTCCCGGAAATGATATTCTAGGCTAAATGGCAGACGAAGGAAAACTAAAAAGATTTCGGCAATATGCCCTTTTCGCACTAGGGTTCAATCTGGTGGTGATCTTGTGGGGCGTTTTTCTTCGTGCTTCGAAATCGGGTGACGGCTGCGGACAATACTGGCTAACGTGTCACGGCGAAGTTATTCCATCGGCACCGGAATTCAAGACCGTAATTGAGTTCACACATCGCGTGTCCACCGCTATCGATGGACTGATAATGCTTGTATTGCTGATCTGGGCAATCAGGATCTTTCTGCGGTTACGCGATAGGCAGAGCCGGCAGATACTGATCGCAGTGATCGGCTCGGTCTTTTTTGTCCTGACCGAAGCAGCGGTCGGAGCCGGATTAGTTCTTACGGGAAATACTGCCGACGCAATAACCGATACGCGAGCCTATTGGTCAATTGGCCATCTTGTAAACACTTTTATATTGCTCACATTTCTGACGCTTACCGTTTGGTTTGCCGCAGGCGAACGCCGAATATTCCTTCGCGGAGAAAGTAAAGCAATTCTATTTGTAGCGATCGGTTTCATTGCCCTGATATTGGTAGGATCGAGCGGTGCACTTGCGGCCCTGAGTAATATGCTGTTTCCGTCTGAGAGCATTGCTGAAGGCATAGCGAAAGACCTTTCGAGTACCTCGAACATTATCGTGCGTCTTAGGTTAAGCCATCCATTACTTTCGATATTTACTGCAGTCTATTTGGTTTTTATTGCTGGTTGGCTAAGGAAACAGGCCGGCGGTTCAGGTTCGGTCGGCAAATGGTCGAACATGGTATCGATACTCGTTCTTGTCCAGATCGCTTTTGGTGCTGCAACGCTTCTTATGCTCGGGCCGATAGTTATGCAACTCGGACATCTGCTGCTTGCCGATGCGATCTGGATATCGTTCGTGCTCCTGGCGGCAAACTATTTTGATCAGAATGGGAGGCAAAGTCTTTGATCATACGCTCATTCGTTCCTAAACACTTTGATGCCGCGTTCTACAAGGGCGTCGAGCGAGCCCTGAAGTTCCTGACGTTTTCGTTCAAGTTCGTCATCATCAGATTCGGGAGCCACGAAGATAGGCTCGCCGACGATCAACTTCACACTGCTGAACGGTTTCGGTATCTGGAGCATATCCCAACTTTTGAGAGTCCAAGAGTGCCGCGACTCCAAAATGAATGGAACCATCGGCGCACCGGTCTTCTTGGCCAGAAGCACGGGACCAGACTTGGCAACATACCTGGGGCCTTTTGGGCCATCAAGCGTGAACGCGACGGAATAGCCGGAACGAACCGCTCGGATCATATTTACCAGACCCTGAACGCCGCCTCTCGTCGAGGATCCCTTGATAACGCCAAAACCAAAACGTTGAATACAACGCGCGGTATATTCACTATCGAAGCTGGTCGAGGAAAGGACAAGTATGCTGCGGGCCCGGAAAAAATAGGTGCCGCTGACAATTCGGTCATGCCAAAAAACGAGAATTGGCTTTTTTCCGGGAATATTTGATTCCAAGTGTTCGGCACCCTCGGTCTCAAACCTAAGTGTGAGGCCAACTATGCGAATTGACAGAGAAAATAGAAACCCGGCGGCGCGGATAATAAAACGCTCTTTGAAGGAGAACCTATCAAGCGGTTGGAACCTGAATGCTTCTTTAAATCTATCGGCCACAGTTAGAAAAGAAGTAACAATATGGGGTAATATTTGCAACAAGCATAAAGTTCTTTTCGTAAAGCTGAGTACCTCCCGAACCCGATGAAACGTAGGATCTTGATAATTGATGATCATGACGACCTGGCAACCTCGCTTGAAGAGGTTTTCACGGCCGTAGGACATTCCGTTGAGGTGATCGAGAATCGGGAAGACGCCGTAAAACACAACGACATTGAGAGCTTCGATCTTGTCGTGACGGATCTTGACGTAAACCATATCAAACCGGTTCCGGCGGTGGAGGGCAATGGCGCTTCGTGCTTGCCATCGATCAGCGCCGAGATCGAGTCAGAGCATGTAAAGGCATTCAAGATTTGTGCGGCAAATTTCCGACGAGACGAATTTGATGAAGATGAGATTCGCGACATTGTTGCCACTATTCTCGATTACAAGATCCGTTATGTGGACACGGAAAAGGCGGTTCAAGGGCTTCATGAATTCATTGAATTCGAATTGCCGAGTGCCTTGTCATTAATGCACGTCGTGTTGGATTACCTAATGAAGCGGGTTGAGCGGCTCGGGGTGGTGACGCCTGAGCATTCAAATCTTTTTATTGCTCTTGATGAAGCGTTTGTGAATGCGGTCAAACATGGAAACAAATTTGACGTTGAAAAACTCGTCCGTATATCGGCAGAGGTAACAAATAAGGAGGCTCGATTCACTATTGAGGACGAAGGCGAAGGATTTGATGTGAACAAAATACCGGATCCGCTGGATCCGGAAAATCTTTTCAAGACAAGCGGCCGCGGCGTTCTGTTTATCTACAACATCATGGATGAGGTAGCGTACAATGAACGCGGCAACCGCCTGACGATGGTAAAGAAAAGTGAGAGTGGAACGATCACAGAGACTTAACTTATTTCATTGCGAGAGCAATGCCTTCTTTGATCTCTTCAAGCGTCGGACGCTTTTTGTAATCCATCGAGACGTTCGCCCAGACCACTTTGCGATCCTTGTCAAGGACGAAAATAGCAGCTCGCGGGATCCCATCAACCTCCTGACCGGCATAGGTCGGGTCATAGACACCAAAATCGTTCACGGTTTTGCTTCCTGGATCAGATAACAGTGAGAATGAAATTTCACCTTTCCCGTCTTTTGCGATCTTCGTTTTCGTTTCTTTTAGCCGATCGATCGGATCCGGGCTTATGGCAAAAATGCGAAAACCATCCTGCTTCAGAGTTCGAAATTCGGCGAGTTGCCGAATACAGAAAGGACACCAATATGCTCGATAGAATACCAAAACTACCGGCTCATTCAGTGAGGACAGTTTGATTAGGTTACCTGCATCATTAACCAAAGAAATTTCAGGAGCGACTTGCCCGACCTTGACTGGTTGCGTCCGTGTGCGATCGTCGGAAATGCCCTGGGCAAACGTATCGAAAAAACTGCCGGTGGCGAGCAAGAGAAATGCGATGACTTCAACAAACTTCATATGGATCTCCTTGTGATCAGATTCTGTGTTCTAAGAAGTAAGATGACCTATCCGATCGAAATTATTCCATGTCGAGTGCGGACATCTGGAAAGAGAACATGATCAAATATAATCACTAATATGCGGGTAACTATAGGTCAGGTCAATTCAACCAACGGCGATATCGAAGGAAACGTCGCAAAGATAATTGCTGCGATCGAAACGGCAAAGGCCGATGGCTCGGACCTTATCGTATTTCCGGAAGTCGTTACTCATGGGTACACATCGCAGGATTGGTTTCAAGATCCCGATATCATTGAACGTGCTCTTGATCCATTGGAGCTTCTCTTGCCAACTACGAAAGGCATCGCGGCTGTCATTGGCGTGATCAGGCGGAATTTCGACAACGATGGACGCAGGCTTTACAACTCGGCTGCGATCCTTTCCGACTGCGAGATCGTCGGGTTCGCCGACAAAACGTTGTTGCCCGAATACGATGTTTTCGACGATCCAAGATATTTTGAACCTTACAGCGGCGTTAGACGCCATCTTTTCGATATAGCCGGCAAGAAGGTCGGTGTCGTTGTATGCGAAGATTTTTGGAATGATAAGACGTTTTGGAAAGATCGTCTCTATGACAAGGACCCAGCGGACGAAGTGATCGAGATGGGCGCCGAGCTCGTTGTTTCAATAAATGCCTCGCCTTACAACAAAGGCAAGATCGGTCTCAGGTGCGAAATGGTCGCCCACCGCGCGAAGGCCAATAAGGTTCCGATAGTTTTCGTTAACCTGGTTGGAGGAAATGACGGGATCATCTTTGATGGAGCAAGCCTTGTAGCGGATGAAGAAGGCGACATCATTTTACAAGCCGCAGCTTTCGAAGAATTCGTTGAGACTGTCGAACTTGACGTGAGAAAGCCGGACGCACGGGGGATCATTGGCGATGAGATCGAATCGATACGGCGGGCTCTTGTCCTCGGTATTCGAGATTATGCATCAAAGAATGGTTTCAAACAGTCCGTGCTCGGGCTTTCCGGCGGTATCGATTCAGCCCTGGTCGCGGCATTAGCCTGTGAAGCTGTAGGGCCTGAAAATGTGCTTTGTGTAATGATGCCATCGCCGTTTTCCTCTGAAGGTTCGATAAAAGATTCAGAAGAACTTGTAAGAAACCTTGGCTGCAAAAGCCGAATTGAACCGATCTCCGATACGTTCGAGGTCCTACTGAAACAAATGGGCCTCGACAATCCGACGCGCGGAGGCGAATCCTTGGCAGCAGAAAATATGCAATCGCGAATCCGCGGTGTCATTTTGATGGCCATTTCCAATGCCGAAGGCCGATTAGTTCTGTCCACAGGAAATAAATCTGAATTGGCGGTTGGATACTGCACGCTTTACGGCGATACGAACGGCGGACTCGCGGTCCTAGGCGATGTCTTAAAGACCGAGGTCTGGCAGATCGCAAAACAGATGAATGCTTCAGCGGGCCGCGAAATTATTCCGAACGCGATCATCGACAAAAAGCCGTCGGCTGAATTGGCTCCGAACCAGTTTGACCAGGATTCGCTTCCGCCTTACGAGAAGATGGACCCGATCCTCCAAATGTATTTTGAGCAGAAAGCTTCACCAGCCGAAATTATCTCCGCCGGAAATGATGAAGAACTCGTATATTCGATCCTGAATAAGGTCGAGCACCCCGCGAATGAATTCAAACGCCGTCAATTGCCACCTACTCTGATAATTTCAAAGAATGCCATAGGCATTGGCCGTCGGCGGCCTGTTACACATAAATATAGGCGGAGACCACCGGGGAACTAGATGCTATTTGCGCTTTAATTTGGCGGTCATTCGCTCTTCGACCAGATCAGGTATCAGCCCATCCACGCGGCCGCCGAGCAGAAAGACCTGCTTCATCAACGTTGACGAGACATATGAAAATTCTTCATCAGCCATTAGGAATACAGTTTCGATCGTTGGCTCTAGTTTTCGATTCATCAGAGCCATTCTCAGCTCGTACTCGTAATCGCTCACGGCACGAATTCCGCGGACGATCGCTGTCGCACCCCGCTTCTTCGCAAAATCCGCGGTCAGGCCCGAAAAGCTATCGACGATCAAAGTGCAGCCGTTCCCGCCAAGTGTCGGCACAATTGCCTTGATGATATCGACCCGCTCTTCGACCGTGAACATTGGATCTTTGTCCGGGTTATTCAGAACGGCGATGACGATCTCGTCAAAGAGCGGAAGGCTTCGCTTGATGATATCGAGGTGGCCATTTGTTAATGGGTCAAATGATCCGGGAAAAACGGCTCGTCGCATAGTTACTCCGCATTGTAAGTTGTTGGAAAAGAACTTCCAAGCGGCACACGAAATTTCTTCTGAGTACCATCGGACAACTTCTTAGCTACAAGTGATCCTGAATGTCGAAAAAGCGATAATCTGCACTCGTCCCATTTCGCCGCTTTTCTACGTTTATATAACTACAGACCAAATATGGGTGAAGAACAGCCATATCGAAAAAACTGCTTAGGAGACGTCATATGCAATCATTAATTAAGTCAGTAGAGCTTGATGGCGGTGTCAAACTGCCCTATATAGAACAGGGACTGTCGACCGGCGTCCCTGTCATTCTTCTTCACGGAGTCGCAGATTCACATCGATCATGGGATCTTGTTAGGCGATACTTGCCAGCCGATATTCGTGCTTTTGCGATTTCGCAACGGGGTCACGGCGATGCGTCCAAGCCACGTTCTGCCTACGATGCAATCGAACTTGCTGAAGATCTTCGCGAGTTTATGGATGCGGTCGGGCTCGAAACTGCTTCGATCGTCGGGCATTCAATGGGAAGCTTCGTCGCTCAGCGATTCGCGATCGACAATCCTGATAGGATCGATTCGCTCACGCTTATCGGATCGTTCGCAACATGTATGGACAATCAAGGCGTGATCGAATTCACGGCGAAGGAGATTTCGAATCTGACAGATCCGATCTCAGAAGAATTCGTAAGAGAATTTCAGACCAGCACGGTTTCGGGCAATGTCGATGGAGAGCACTTTGAAACCGCGATTCGCGAAAGTCTAAAAGTGCCATCATATGTTTGGAAGTCCGCCTGCGAGAGTATGATAGCGATCGATCATACCGACGAACTTTCACGGATTACAACTCGAACATTATTGATCTGGGGTGACCAGGATGCCTATTTCGATTATACGGAACAGCGACGCCTTCTGAATGGAATTAAGGACGCCCAACTGAAGACCTATACAGGTGTCGGTCATTCTCCGAACTGGGAATACCCGGAAAGGGTCGCCGCGGATGTCTCATCATTCATTGAGAAGAACGTGACAAAACCGAAAAGGGAGTCTGTTGCCGTATAGCGATATGGCTCTGGTCAGATAGGACCATTCGATCTAAAGAAGGTTTCGAAGGAGTTTTCGTGCCTTTTCCACGGCCTGTTCATGCTCAAGCTTGTACTCAGGATCCGCCTTCGATTCGAGTAACTCGTTTATGATTCTTCGAGCATCGGTATCGCGTTTAACGGCAATATATGCTTCAGCAAGATGAACGCGAATGTTGGCGTTTTCCTTATTCAAAGCGAGGCCCTTTTCCAAAAACTCGACCGCTTTCTCGGCCTTGCCTCCTTTGACGTTTCGCGTTTCAAGCTCAAGCTGGCCGAGAGCGTCATACGCGCTGGCACCTTGGTACGACGGATCGAGCTCGATGACCTTTAACATAGCGTCACGGATCTCGTCGACAGATCTAATACCAACTGTGACCGGGCTGATCCGTGACAATTCGCCTAGGTTCGCGGCATACCAAAAATAGCCGTCCGCGGCATCGGGTCTTACACGTGAAGCGATCTGCCCCGCAGACTTTCCAGATTCGAAAATCTTGATCGCTTCATCCTCTTTATCTAATCGTTTACCAAGAAAATAGCTATATTTTGCGAACTTCCATTCGACCTCAAAGCTTCGCTCATTCGGATCACGAGCCTTGTTAAGTACGTCCACGGCCTTTTTCAAATTCTCAAGGTCGTCTCGTCCGGCAAAAAGCCGTTTAGCTTCATCGATAGCAGGACCGATGGTTGTTTTATCAACCGAACGGGCCGGGATTTCGCCTTCCGCACGAAGTGAGCAAGAAGTCAGTGTGTACGAAGTAATTACAATTGTAATTAAAATGTAAAACCGTTTCGGAAAAGTGCGACGATTATTGATCGACATGCTAATATTCATTTTACTATTCAATTGAGATGACGAATTCGCCACAAAAGTAACATACACAAGGGATGAAAAACAACGGCATCGCTGCGGCATTCTATGATCTTGAAGGCACATTGGTAAGTACCAATTTGGTGCATACTCTGGCTTTCTATGCCCAAAGGCAGCAAGGACTTTGGCAAACAGCGAAAAAAAGCGTCGGAACATTAGCCAAGCTACCTTTCTTTGGTGTAACCGACCTTTACTCTCGCAATGTTTTCAACGAGGTCTTTTTCCGGAGTTATTCCGGTTTTTCACAAGATCGGCTTCGCTACTTTTCAGAAGAACTCTTTGATGAGGTTTTGAAACCGGCGATCTTCCCTGGTACCGCGGAATTGATCCTACAAGGCAAAAAGATCGGTCAGCGTCAGGTTGTCCTGACTGGCGCATTGGATTTCACGATCGACCGCCTGATGGATCATCTCGGCATTGATGACTACGTCGCAAATAGGCTCGAGTTTGTTAATGGCTATGCTACGGGCCGCGTGCTGCCGCCTGTTATGGCATCGGCGACGAAAGCGAAATGGATACGGGAATATGCTGAACGCGAAAATGTGAATTTAAGCGAATCATACGCTTACAGCGATTCGATCTCGGACCTGCCGATGCTGTCGATAGTCGGGCATCCGGTCGCGGTTTGTCCCGACTTTCGACTTAAACAGACGGCGCGACAGCATGATTGGGCAGTATTGGATCTGAAATAATATTTGCCATAGAGAGCACAGAGGAAATTTGAAAAGTAGTTTACATACAAAGGGTTGGGTGTTTTTGCTGATTCTGGTCGCGGTGGTCGTCGCACCGGCACAATTGGCGATCGGGAAACGTAGCGAAAAGGCTTCGACGCCGAAATCTAAGTATTTCGACGCGGTCAAATTATTGGGTGACGTTAAGTACCTTTCTTCCGACGAATTAGAAGGACGTTCTGCCGATCGGCCGTCGATGCAACTGGCACGCGACCACGTCGAGCGGCGGTTTCGAGAATCCGGAATCGAGCCGATAGCTGGAAACTACAAACAAGCGTTTCCGATCACACGGCGAAATGCGGCTCCGCTGAACGGAATAAATTTCGTTGGGATGATCAAGGGCAAGAAGCACGCGGACAAGTATTTTGTTGTGACCGCTCACTACGATCACGTCGGAATTTCGGACGGCGAGATCTACAACGGTGCGGATGATAACGCTTCCGGAACCGCAGCATTGTTTGCGATCGCGTCGTATTTTAAGAAGAAGCGGCCGGATCATTCCCTGATATTTGTTGCGTTCGATGCGGAAGAAAAAGGCTTACAAGGGGCGACGCACTTTGTCGCAAATCTCCCTGTCGCCAAAGAGAAGATTTTGCTGAATGTGAATATGGACATGCTCTCGCGAAATGACAAAGGCGAGCTACACGCCGCCGGCACGTACCATTATCCGCAGTTCAGACCCGCATTTGAAAAGGTACAGAAAAACGCGAAGGTGACACTGCTTCTCGGCCACGACGACCCCAAATTGGGCCGCGATGACTGGACGAATCAATCAGACCACGCCGCCTTTCACCGCGAGAAGATCCCGTTCCTTTATTTCGGCGTCGAGGATCACAAAGACTATCACCGACCGACGGATGATTTCGCGAACATTCAGCCTGAATTTTATGTGAAGGCGGTGGAGACAGTCGTTGAGGCGGTGAAGGAACTGGACAAGGCTGTAATCCGACCGATTGTTAAATGAATGAGGTCTCCGAGAAAGAAGCTGCCGGCATGACTTTGAATGAGCGGTTGTGGGGTTTGGGTTTAATGAACGAGTTCGACAAAGCGATCAAGGACTATGACGAAGACAGATTTCGGGAGATTTGCGAACGAGTATTTCTAACTGAGGCAAACATTGCCGTACTTCTAGATAAGTATTTTGGTGACTAAGAAATGGCACTAGCACTACGTAGAAAAACGCACGAATCGATCGTGTATATCGACAAAGATTCCGCACCGCGGATCATGCCGTTTGGCGAGGATTTTATCCTTGAGGACATTCCGGTGGGAACGCGTGTAATTTATCCGAATCCGCCGATCAAGGGTTTGCCGAACCGCGAGGCGGCGATCCGTTACGCGGTGAATCACCCGATCGAGATGGAACCGCTCTATGCGCTGCTAGAACCGGGAATGCAGGTGACGATCGCGATGGACGACATCTCTTTGCCGTTGCCGCCAATGGCGATTCCGGACATGCGGCAAACGATGCTCGAGGTCGTGCTGGATATGTGCGGGGCGAACGGCGTTGATGATATTCACTTGATCATCGCAAACTCGCTCCACCGAAAAATGACCGCGTGGGAAATGAAGCGGATGGTCGGTGCCGATATTTACAACAAATATTATCCGGATCGTTATTACAACCACGATGCCGAGGACGACGACAATCTCGTAACGCTCGGGCATACCCGTCATAACGAACCGCTTCGTGTGAACAAACGGGCGATCGAGAGCGATCTGCTCATCTATCTGAACATCAATCTTGTCCCGATGGACGGCGGGCATAAGTCTGTCGCGGTCGGGCTTTGCGATTACGAATCCCTGCGAGCACATCATGAACCGCAGACGATCCGCGATTCGCATTCGTATATGGATCCGCCGGCGTCGGAGCTAAATCACAAGGTGATCCGGCTCGGCAAGCTTGTCGATGAGCAGTGCAAGGTCTTTCACATTGAGACCGCTCTGAACAACAAAATGTTCTCGGACGGCTACGACATTCTCACGCGAAACGAGGACGATTTTTCGTTCATGGACAGGATGAAGTGGGAAGCAATGGCACGGACATTTTCGAAAATGCCGCGAGCGGCTCGTCGGAAGATGCTCCACGCGATACCCGCACAGTATGAACTCATCGGCTGTTATGCAGGCAGAACCGAACCTGTTCACGACAAGATACTCGAACTCAATTATCGGCAGTACGAGATTCCGGTGAAAGGCCAGTGCGACATTCTGATCTCGGGCATCCCGGACATTTCGCCGTACAACGTCTATTCGGCGCTGAATCCGCTGCTCGTACAAGTGATGGCGCTCGGGTATCACTTCAATATGTACAGGAACAAGCCGCTCTTGAGAAAAGGCGGCGTGATGGTTATAACGCATCCGTGTTTTGATGAGTTCGACCACAATTTTCATCCTTCATATATCGAATTTTTTCATCGGCTGCTTCCGGAATCTAGAGACGCTTTCTATCTTCGCGAAAAATACGAACGCGAGTTTGCGTCGAATCCGGCGTACGTCGAAATGTACCGCCGCGGCAACGCCTATCACGGAGCGCATCCGTTCTTTATGTGGTACTGGGGCGAAAACGGCCGCCAGCACGTCGGCAAAGTCATCGTCGCGGGAGCCGAGAACGCACACGTCCCAGAAATGCTCGGCTGGGAACGCGCTGACAATCTGACCGAAGCGATTGCCATGGGCCGTTCATACATGGGCCGCAACGCGGAGATCACGGTGCTCCACCAGCCGATAATTGGACTGTGTAATGTGACGGACTAGTTCGCAATGAAACTATCACCAA
This sequence comes from Pyrinomonadaceae bacterium, assembly GCA_041751035.1. Taxonomy (GTDB): domain Bacteria; phylum Acidobacteriota; class Blastocatellia; order Pyrinomonadales; family Pyrinomonadaceae; genus OLB17. Next base: position 159,551 of record JBGSYH010000005.1, read on the forward strand.
CAGAAATATTTAAGGGCAAGACGATCTTCTTTATCGGCGGGACCGGTTTTGTGGGGAAGGTTACGTTGTCGATGCTGCTGCATAATTTTCCGGATATTGGGAAGGTGTACGCGACGGTGCGGGCGCGGGACGAGAACGAATCGAAGACGCGGTTTTGGACAAGCATTGTTACGTCGCCGACGTTCGACCCGCTTCGCGAAAAGTACGGCGACGGGTTTGATGATTTCATCCGGTCCAAGGTCGTGCCGGTAAACGGCGATGTTGGGAACGAGCACCTCGGGCTCGACGAAAAAGAAGCGGCCAAGATAATGAAAGACACGGACATCATTATCAATGGTGCCGGTAACGTAACGTTTAATCCGCCGCTTGAGTCTGCACTTAGAACGAACGTCGTCGGTTCGAACAACATCATCAAGCTTGCCCGGATGATGAAAAAGCCGCGGCTCGTTCATGTGTCGACGTGCTTTGTCGCAGGAAAACGTTCGGGAGCGATCTGGGAAAACGAACCGGTCGTTGGGTATTTTCCACGAAAAGAAGAATTAAAAGGAACGGTCTTCGACGTAAATCGCGAGGTCGAGGACTGTGCGCGTTTGAGCGAACAGGCACGTCAGGAAGCTGATGATGCGGTTCAGGCGGCGAAGTTTCGCGAACAAGCGCGCAACCGATTTATCGAAGAAGGCCGCGATCCCGATGACGAAGGCGAATTGAAATCTGCGATCTTCCGCGAACGCAAGATGTGGATCCGCGAGCGAACGACCGAGCTTGGTGCAGAACGCGCTGAGTATTGGGGTTGGACAAATATTTACACGTATTCGAAATCGCTCGCCGAACAGATCATCGCTCAGCAGGACGACATCGTGAAAACGCTTGTTCGACCGAGCATCGTCGAATCATCGAACCAATATCCGTTCCCGGGCTGGAACGAAGGCTTTACAACGACCGCTCCGTTAATACTGATCGCGCTTCGCGGTCAGCCGATCATTCCGGTAAACGAGAAGCTGATACTTGACGTCATTCCGGTTGACATGGTCGCTGGAGCAATACTCGGTGCGGCGATGAATGTGTTGGTTGATGAGAATCCGCCGCTCGTTTTTCAAGCTTCGTCGGGCGATTCGAACCCGAACGATATGAAGCGGATCGTGGGGTTGGTTGGTCTGTATAAGCGTCAGCATTTCGAAGAAAAAGAGACCGGCAGCAAGATCGTCAACAAGCTCGCCGGAATGATCGAAGCAGCTCCGGTAAGGCAGCGCACCTACGAGCTTACGTCGGCGCCGATGCTGAACAAGATCGCAAAGCGCGCCGACGATCTGATGGACCGGGCAACACCACGCTGGGGCGGTGGCCGGATCGGTAACATTATTTCCGATCTAAAAAAATCGACCGAAGATTTCAAGTCGAATACGCAGGCGACCATGGACGCGTTCGCGATGTTCAAGCCGTTCATGATCGATAACGAGTATCTCTATCGGTCGGATAACGTTCGGAGTCTGATGTCGGTGATAAAGGAAAAGGAGAGGCATTTGCTTCCGTGGTATCCAGAAAAGCTTGATTGGTACGACTATTGGCTCAATGTTCATTTTCCGGGAATGCGTAAATGGGTTTTGCCGACTCTCGAAGAAGAGCTTAAGGCGGTCGAGAAACGGTCATATACGTACAAGGATCTGCTCGATCTTTTCGATACTTCCGTGAAACGTTTCCCGACACGTGTTGCGATGCGCATCGAAAGAAACGGCCGCAAGGAGCAATACACCTTCGAAGATGTTCGTGAACTCACGCTTCGAGCCGCAGGGTTTCTCGCACACAATGGCATCAAGCAGGGCGATCGCGTGATCCTGTTTTCGAACAATATGCCCGAATGGGGAATGACCTATTTCGGGATTTTGAAGGCTGGTGCGACCGCGATACCGATCGACCCAGCAAGTTCGGTTGAAGAGATCATCAACTTCGCAAAGGCCGGCGATGCTTCGGCAATTGTTGTTTCGCCAAAATTAGCGTCGGAGAATCCTGATCTAGTCGATAAGCTGAAAGACAAAAAACTTGAGGTGCAGATTTGGACGTTCGATCAGGTTTTCGAAATGCCTGATGAGGTCGAAGAAGCCAAGCGTCTCGCATTGCTCCCGCCAAAGGTGCTTGGAAATGCGGTCGCGTCGCTGATCTTTACATCGGGCACAACCGGCAAGCCAAAGGCGGTGATGCTTTCGCATAAGAACTTTACGAACATGATCTCGATGCTTTCGAGCGTGCTCGACATGGATCTGACGGACGGCGTTCTATCCGTTTTGCCGATGCACCATACATTTGAATTTTCGGCCGGATTCCTGACGCCGTTTTCAAATGGAACGCAGATCACATATCTAAACGAACTAACGGCCGAGGATCTTTCGCGAACCATCGAGAGCGGGCACGTTACCGGCATGGTCGGCGTTCCTGCTTTGTGGGAAATGCTGCACCGCCGCATAAAGACACGGCTTCGTGAACGCGGTGATTGGATCGCCGATATGGCCGACAACGTGATCGACTTTAACGCATGGATCCGCGACAACACCCCGTTCAATCTAGGCCCGATCGTTTTCTTCCCGATCCATCAAGGAATGGGCGGAAAGATGCGATATTTGATCTCAGGTGGCTCAGCACTGAGTGAAAAGGTTCAGAAGGATCTTCATGGGCTTGGTTTTACTGTCCTTGAAGGATACGGCTTGACGGAATCGTCTCCAGTTTTAACGGTCGCTCGTCCAGGAAACAAATTGCTCAGAGGCAGCGTCGGTAGGCCGCTTCCGGGGGTCGAGGTCAAGATCGCTGAACCGGACGCGAAAGGCGTTGGCGAAGTTCTTGCCCGCGGCCAAAACGTGATGCTCGGGTATTACAATAACGAAGAAGCAACTGAAGCCGTCTTGCAGGATCGTTGGTTAAAGACCGGAGATCTAGGCCGGATCGACGAAGACGGAAACCTATTCATAGTCGGCCGATCAAAGGATGTGATCATTGATTCGAACGGCAAGAACATTTATCCCGACGAGATCGAAGACCTATATAGCAAGTCGGGATTCATCAAGGAAATGAGTATCGTTGGCCTTCCCGATGATGATGGCGGTGAAAAGATCGCTTCGCTGGTGGTGCCGGATTACGAACACGACATTGCTCTGACGCGGTCAGAAACAAACAAGAAAATTGAAGATTATTTCCGCGAGGTTTCCGCGGGAGTGCCTTTCTTTAAGCGTGTAAAGGTGATGCATATTACGCCTTTCGAACTCCCGCGGACGGCAACTCGAAAGGTAAAGCGGCCTGAAGTGGTCGAAATGCTTCAAGCCATAGAGGAGCGAAACAAGAATAAAACCAAGGCGGTGGCGGATTCGAAAGGTGACGACAATCTGCTTTGGATCAGAAAGATAGTCGCCACGGTTTCAAGCAGGCCATTTTCCGACATTGCCGTCGAAGACCGGCTTAACGATCTTGGTTTTGATTCGCTCATGTTCGTCGAATTGCAAGCTGCGATCGAAGACGCAGGTGGACGCGTGCTTTCGCCTGATACACTTAATGAGGTGCAGTCCGTCCGCGAATTACTGACCGCAGTTCAGCGCGTTGATAAAACCAAGCGTCTGGCAGACGAGCCGAAAGTCGAGGACCGGAAAGACCAGGAAGATATCCACATTCCTTCGCTTGTTCGCCGGATCGGGAACGCAGCGGTCGATCTTGCTCAGGATACACTTTATTCGAACGTACTAAAGACGAAGATCGAAGGTCAAAGCAATGTTCCGATGCACGTAAATTTCATTGTTGCCCCAAACCATGCGTCGCATATCGATACTGGCTTGGTGAAACGAGCGTTGGGAAAAGATGCAGCTGAGCAGACGGTTGCCGTCGCGGCGGCCGATTACTGGTTTGATACGAAGTATAAGCGTGCGTATATGAACAATTTCACGACGCTTGTTCCGATCGAACGGACCGGCAGTCTGCGGCAATCGCTTCGACATGTTACTCGCATCTTAAACGAGGGCTACAACGCGCTCATTTTTCCAGAGGGCGGGCGCCAGGAATCTGGACAGATCGCTGAGTTCAAGCCGATCATCGGTTACTTGGCACTGAATCAAAAGATAGGAATATTGCCGATCTTTATTTGGGGAACTTACGAAGCGTTTCCAAAAGGGTCGATCATGCCGAAAGGCAGCAGCATCGGAGCTAAGATAGGTGCCAAGGTCGGACAATTCCTTGAATACGATGAACTGAAGGCAATGACCGAAGGGGTGCCGAATACCGAAGCCTATCGCCTGATAGCGGCCCGCGTCGAGCACGAGGTCAAGAATATGCGTGATGGCAATCGAGATAAATTCGACGTTTCTGCAATAAGAAAACAGTGGAAAGCCGAACGCCGAAAAGCTAGAAAACAGGAACCGGTGATTGATGAATAAATAATGGGAGGCCCAAAGACCTCCCTCGTGAGCTTAGCGAGCGTTCTGGATCGCAGGCAAAAGCAGGCCGATGAGAACCGGAACGCTTGCCGAAACTACGAGCAGTTCGATAAGGGTGAAACCCATTGCGTTCTTAATTTTATTTACAGTGTTCTTCATAATAATTACTCCTTTTCTAAAAATATGGATGTCATTTTGTCATCCACTAGAGAATGCGAAGACCTATTGCAAAAACTATCATCGGCAGCCAAGTTTTTTGAATTGAAACCCGATACCATGTTCTTAGCGTAAAAATACACGCTGCGAGTTGATTAATCTAAGGGATCCGAATTTATGCTTAAAAGAATATTTACCACCTTTATTGCCGCACTAATGGTCACATCATTTACGTTTGGCCAGCGCACACCCTCGTTCTCAGTTCCGTTTGAGCGGTTTACATTGCCGAACGGCCTTGATGTGATATTTCACATTGATCGGTCTGATCCGGTAGTCGCCGTGTCGCTGACAGCTCATGTCGGCTCTGCCCGCGAAAAGCCGGGACGGACAGGGTTTGCCCATATGTTCGAACATTTATTGTTTCTCGAATCTGAGAACCTTGGAAAAGGCGGGCTTGATAAGTTAAGTGCGCGGATCGGCGGTTCGGGAGCGAACGGTTCTACGAATCGTGACCGGACGAACTACCTTCAAACAGTTCCTAATGACGCACTCGAGAAAATGCTCTGGGCCGAAGCGGACAAGCTTGGCTGGTTTATCAATACTGTTACCGAGCCGGTTCTCGAGAAAGAGAAACAGGTTGTTAAAAACGAAAAGCGGCAAGGCGTAGACAATCAGCCATATGGACACACGCAATATGTGATCGACAAGGCACTGTATCCCGAAGAACACCCATACAATTGGCAAGTAATCGGTTCGCTCGACGACCTACAGGCGGCGACGCTTGAAGACGTCAAAGAGTTTTTCCGTCAATGGTATGTACCGAACAACGTAACGCTAACGGTTGTTGGAGATTTCGATCCGGTTCAGGCAAAGAAATGGGTTGGAAAGTATTTCGGCGAGATCAAACGTGGCGACGAAATAACACCACTGCCAAAACGGTCCGGCGTTGTTAAAGAGACCGTCAAGTTTTATCACGAAGACAATTTTGCACGAGTGCCCGAATTGACGTTGGCCTGGCCTACGGTAGAACAATATCACCCGGACTCCTACCCACTTGCGGTGCTTTCACAGTATCTTTCGGACGGAAAACGTGCACCGCTTTATCAGGTTTTGGTTGAGGAGAAGAAGCTGTCAGGTGATGTCGGGATGTATCCGTACAATTCGGAACTTGCGGGCCAGATGCATCTTGAGGTGCGAGCATTTGCCGACAAGGATCTGGATGAAGTATTGACAGGGATCAACGAGGCGTTCGCACGATTTGAAAAAGACGGTATCTCCCAAAAAGACCTTGATCGCATAAAAGCGGGCCAGGAAACGGGGTTCTACAATTCGCTTTCTAGTGTCCTTGGCAAAGGTGTTCAACTGACGCAGTGCAGTATTTTTGCGAACGATCCAGGCTGCATTGCTGACAACATCAAGAGCATTCTTGCCGTAACGCCTGCTGACGTTAAGCGTGTTTACGAAAAATACATTAAGGGCAAAAACTATGTTGCCACGAGTTTTGTTCCGAAGGGCAAAGTTGAACTTGGCCTGAATGGGTCGGCGAAGGCTGCGGTCGTCGAAGAGCCGATCGTTCAGGGAGCTGAAGACGAGATCGACGCTTCGGCACAGGCCGAATATGAAAGGACGCCTTCTTCGTTCGACCGCTCAAAAGAACCGCCGTACGGCCCGGAACCTCAGGTAAAGATCCCGGTAATTTGGGAGCAAAAGCTAGGGAACGGATTGCGTGTTTACGGGATTGAAAATAACGAGGTTCCGCTTGTGAATTTCGATCTTCAGATCGAAGGCGGCCAGCTTCTTGAAGATCTCAATAAAGTTGGGGTCGCCAATCTTATGGCCCGGTTAATGAACCAGGGAACGGCGAAAAAAACGCCGCAGGAGTTGGAGGACGCGATCAAACAGCTTGGCGCAAATATATCCATCGGTGCCGGTAAGGAAGGCATTTTCGTTAGCGGAAACACCCTTGCCCGAAATTATGCGGCGACCATGGCACTCGTTGAAGAAATGATCCTTCAACCACGCTGGGACGCAAAGGAGTTCGACCTGATAAAGCAAAGTACGATCAGCCAGATCCGACAACAGGAAGCAAATCCGAACGCGGTCGCCCAGAATCAATTCAACAAGCTGATCTACGGCCAGGACAATATATATTCGCGAAGCCCACTCGGAACGATCGACTCCGTGAATTCGATCACAATTGATGATCTCAAGGCATTTTATGCAAAGTGCCTTTCGCCGTCAGTCGCACGGATGCACGTCGTCGGAGCTTTGAATCGTCAGGCCGTAAACGCCCCACTCAAAAACTTGAACAGTCAATGGAAGGCTAAAAAGGTCGATATTCCTGTTTACAAAACACCAGCGGCACCGGAAAAATCGCAGGTATATTTTTACAATGTACCAAACGCATCACAATCGGTTCTGCGTATTGGCTATCCCGCATTGGCAGTTACCGATAAAGACTATTATCCGGCGGTTGTAGCAAATTATATTCTCGGTGGAGGGGGGTTTGCTTCGCAACTTACTCAGGAATTGCGTGAAGGTAAGGGTTATACATATGGTATCGGTTCCGGATTTGGCGGCACCAGAACACCAGGCCCGTTCGTCATATCAAGTGGTGTTCGGAGCAACGTCACACTTGAATCGACTCAGCTGATCAAGAGCATCCTTGAAAATTACGGGAAGAACTATACAGCCTCCGATCTCGAAACGACCAAGAGTTCTTTGATCAAGAGCAATGCTCGGGCTTTTGAAACCGCGGGGGCGAAACTCAATCTGCTCGACAACATCAGTAAATACGGTTGGAAGCCCGACTATATAAAGGAACGCGAGGCCATCGTTCGGGCAATGACGATCGAACGCATTCGTGAGCTCTCTGCCAAATATTTCAATGCAGGAAGAATGTTTTGGGTCGTGGTCGGTGACGCCGAAACACAACTTCCGCGGTTGAAGGAACTTGGGTTTGGCGATCCGATAATGTTGAACAAATGATAAATGGCCTAAAACTAAACGCAGTTATTTATACTGCGGTTATTATGGCGGGGCTTTTCGGCCCCGCCAATGCCGCGCTTGGCCAAGATCCGCAAGTTGATCGAAAGCGGCTTGCAAATGAGGTTAAGACGGAATTTCTACACGCATGGAATGGATATAAGAAATATGCGTGGGGTAACGACGATCTTAAGCCACTGAGCAAGTCTTATCACAACTGGTATACACAGCCTTTGTTGATGACGCCGGTCGATGCGCTCGACACGATGTATTTGATGGGCCTAAAAAAAGAAGCTGATAGTACCCGGAAATACGTCACCAAAACTCTGAACTTCGACAAGGACCTCGATGTTCAAAAGTTTGAGATAGTTATCCGCTTGCTCGGTGGCCTACTATCAGCGCATCAGATGACCGGTGACAAGGAACTGTTGAGGCTTGCCGAAGACCTCGGCACACGTCTTTTACCGGCTTTCGAATCGCCTACCGGCTTGCCCTATAAACACGTCAACCTACGAACCGGAAAGGTCTCCACACCGATCTCAAATCCGGCCGAAACCGGGACCTTATTGATCGAATTCGGAACGCTCAGCAGACTGACAGGAAAGCCGATCTACTACGAAAAGGCAAAGCGGGCATTGGTTGAAACATACAAGCGTCGTTCGCCGATTGGACTGGTTGGCACTCGCATCAACGTTGATACTGGCGAATGGACGAACACCGGTAGTCACGTTTCTGCTGAGATCGATTCGTATTACGAATATCTTTATAAATGTTGGCGCCTCTTCGAAGACGCGGATTGCAAAGAGATGTGGGATACGAGCATTCCCGTTATCAATAAATATCTGGCCCATGAGGTGCGCGGCGAGCTATGGTATGGCCATGCCGATATGCATACGGGCAAGCGCACCCGTACGACCTATGGTGCGCTTGATGCATTTTTTCCCGGGCTGCTTGCTATCTCCGGAGATCTCGTACGGGCAAAGCGTTTGCAGGATTCTTCAGTCAAAATGTGGGACCTTCATGGAATAGAACCCGAAGTGCTGGACTATGTCAAAATGGAAGTTGTCCACCCGGGATATCCTCTTAGGCCTGAGATCATCGAATCAACCTACATTCTTTACCAACTCACGAAAGCCCCGAAATATCTCGAAATGGGTAAAAAGATATGGGAAGACTTCAAGCGACATTGCCGCACGGAAGCTGGCTATGCACATTTGAAAAGTGTCATCACAAAAGAAAAGAGCGACGGGATGCAGAGTTTTGTGTTGGCTGAAACTTTCAAGTACTTCTTTCTGCTTTTTGCACCGGACAAGACACTTGATTTTCAGAACGTAACATTTAACACTGAGGCCCATCCGATAAGAAAGACCTGGAAGAACTAATGGCTAAGAAAAAGGCGCTGGCAAAAATTGAAAAAAAGATCTTGATCACTGGCGGGACCGGCTTTCTTGGCGCCGAGATCGTTCGTCAGTTATTGGCCGGAGGGGCGACGAATCTTCGTGTGATGGCATCAGGCGTTCCGACGTGGATGACAGATGCCGGAGTCGAGCCTTTTGCCGGATCAGTAACGGATCGCGATCGTGTTAGTGAGGCGGTAAAAAATGTTTCGGTTATCTATCATCTCGCGGGCAAAGTTTCCCGCGACAATAACGACGCTGCTTTGATGAACAAGGTACACGTCGAAGGCACTCGCATATTGTGTGAGGAGGCGACCAAAGCCGGCGTCGAAACAATGATCCTTGCATCATCCAGCGGGACGATCGCTGTCAGCGAAGAGGAACAGATCTTCGACGAGACGTTTCCACAACCGGTCGACGTTATATCGCGTTGGGCATACTATGCCTCGAAGTATTATCAGGAGCGAACCGCCCTAGAAAATTTTGATGGCGATGGTCGGCGGCTCGTAATAATTAATCCGACACTGCTGCTCGGTCCGGACGATGAGCGTTTAAGCTCGACGAAGATCGTCCTTGATTTCCTGGGCCGCAAGATCCCATATTGTCCGAGCGGAGGCTTGAGTTTTGTTGACACGAGAGATGCGGCAGCGGCATTCATCACGGCCGCTGATAAAGGCAGACATCAGGAAAAATATCTGCTTGGTTCAGCGAATATGACATTCAAAGAATTCTTCGGCAGGCTCGAGCGGCTTTCCGGCGTTTCAGCTCCGATGCTGAAAGTTCCGAAGAATTTTGCGGTTGCAGGTGCGTCAGTTGTTGAATCGTTCTTTACCAACTGGGGCAAGACTTCGCCGGTAGCGTCGAAAGAGGTTGAGCAAGCGGAGCATTTCTGGTACTTCGAATCAACAAAAGCGATGGAAGAACTAGGCTTCTCCCCTCGTGATGAACGCGAAACGCTTTACGATACGATCAAGTACCTCCGCCAACATATTCTCGGTGAAGAGATCTTCAAATAGTCCTTTTGCCTCTATTCTTTCGGCTGGAAGAAAAAGAAAAAGAACAACGCAGCGTGTTCCGGCTTCACGCCTTCAGCATAACCTATCGTTGTCCTGGAACTATTTTCGACCTTTCCGTTCGAACTCACATAGCCAAGCGTTGATCGGCTCGCGTTCTCCACCGTCCCGTTAGAGCTGATGTAACCAAGCGTTGTCCGCGAGGCGTTTTCCACTCTTCCGTTATCAGAGAGATAACCGAGCGTCGTTCGTGACGAGTTCTCGATCTTGCCATCGGAAGAAATATAACCAAGCGTTGTCCTCGACGCATTTTCAACCGTTAGGCACGACGAAATGTATCCGATGGTCGTCCGGCTTGCACTTTCGATCCTTTGTGCAGAAACACAGGCTGCGATAAAGAGTATGAGACTGAGTGTAGAAATTGATCTTTTCATCGTATGGGCTCCACACACTTATAAGTCATTTTCCTGTTTCGGGTTGCCTAGATATTTGTAAGCATAAAAGATAACGAGTCCAATTACGATAGCTATCAGGATCGGGAGACTTTCGTTCAAGACACGTTCGTCCGTAAGCAGCCATCCGATAAGTACCAGCGATAGAACAGTTGCCGGTATCCCAAGCGGGCTGCGATACTTCGCTTCAGGTGCATCGGGGCGCCTTCTGAATACCGGCAGCGAAAGACAGGTGGTCGCATACACCAACAGACGTGTTACCGTCGCGATCGCTACGGCCGTAAAGAAGCTGCTGTAAATGGTTAAGGCAAGGATCACGGCCGAGGTGAGAATGATCGAAACGTACGGGGTTTTGAAACGCGGGTGAGTCTTCGCAATTGCCTGCGGCAATTCTTTTTGTTCGGCCATTGCAAATGGCAATCGCGATGCGGCTAGAAAACCTCCGTTCAAATTTCCGAGTATCGAAACAAGTGCTCCGATCGCTATGAACGCCGCGCCGGCCGTGCCGAGAAATCCGGCGGCGGCATCCGCAAGTGGTGTTTTAGAACCCGCCAATCCGGGCAGAGTTCCAGTCGCAACGATCTGGATCATTATGTAAAGAAATGTGCACAGGCCGAGCGCAACGAATAGCGCAAACGGCAGATCCTTCTTCGGATCTTTCGACTCGCCCGCTGGAATAACTGCCGCTTCGAAACCGACAAAAGCATAGATCAGAAGCAGAACGGCGGCGGCAAAATTTGAATATTCTGGGGCCGTGTCGAACGTAAAATTTGCCGGTTCAATAAAAAAGACACCGACACCGACGAAAACAAAAAGTGGCAACAGCTTTCCGACGGTAAAGATGTTGGTAAGGATCGTCGTCTCGCGAACGCCGAAAAGATTTATCAAGGTCATCGGGATCAGAACTAAAAGGATGATGATGATCCGCAGCCAGCCCTCATTTGCCTCCGGATAGAAAAACCCAAGATAGATCAGAAAGGCATTACAGTTTGCGGCATAGGTCGCAACTCGAACCACCCAATAAAGCCAACCGACCTCGAAACCCACGACCGGGCCGAAGGCTTCGCGGGCGTATAAATACATTCCGCCTGTTTCGTCGAATCGGCTTGAAACCTCAGCAAAACAAAGGACCACGGCACCGATTATCAGAGCGCAGACCAAGATCGCGATGAGACTGAAATCGCCGATCAGGCCGGTCGCTCGCGCCGGAAGAATAAATATGCCGGTGCCGATAATAGTGTTTATCGCTATTGCCGTTAGGTCCCAGCGGCCAATCCCGCGAACTAATTTTTCTTCTGCCATTTGGTTTCGATCTACGAAGCTTTTTTCGGGAGATGCTTTTCGTTTATACTCTGAAAATCACATCGCGTAAAGAAAGTCCCTAACGAATATGAAAAAAGCATGGTCTGTTTTCTTGCTTGCGGCTCTTTTTGCTATTTCAAATGCAGGCGAAGCGAACGCACAGCTAACCGGAACTGAAAAAGAGATAGTCCCGTCGCGGGGTTATCGCGGGCTTGAAATTAAAACGTCCCCGGAGCTGCAGGAAATGCTCGCCGTGATCGTAAGAGAGATGATCACGTCGCACAAAGGGAATAAGCTTTCCGAGGATGAACTTGCAGTTACGGTGATCGATCTCCGCGATCCATCTAATGCCATCTCGGCTTCATTTCGCGGCAACGAGCGAATTTACCCGGCAAGTGTTGTAAAGATGTTTTATATGGCCGCGCTTCATCAACAGATACAAGATGGAAAGATCACGCTTACAAATGAGCTCGAACGCGGCCTGAAAGACATGATCGTCGATTCTTCGAACGAAGCGACCCAATACATTGTCGATGTTCTGACCGATACATCCAGCGGCGGCGAACTGCCTCAAAAAGATTTCGAAATATGGTCGAAGCGGCGAAACCGAATGAACCGCTTTTTCGTATCACAAGGTTACTCAAATATAAATGTTAATCAGAAAACGCATTGTGAAGATGCTTACGGTGTCGAGCAGCAGTTTCGAAGTTATAAGGGCGAGAACCGTAATATGCTGACGACCGATGCAACCGCACGCCTGATCGCTGAGATCGCACTGGGCCGATCGGTCAGCGCCGAACGCAGCAAGATGATGATGGAACTGCTTAAACGCGATCCATTCGCTGATAAGCCCAATAGTCAGGCAATTGATTTTGTCGGGAAGGCGTTGAAAGACCACGACTTACGGGGAGCAAAATTGTATTCGAAGGCCGGATGGACGAGCCGCTCTCGACACGATGCGGCATATGTCGAAACATCGACCGGAAGTAAATTCGCGATAGCGATCTTTACTGAAAAACATTCGAACGAAAAGGAGATCATCCCTGCATTAGCCGCTCGCATTATGGATGGTCTCGAAAAACTGGGAAAATAAAATTATGAAACGACCGATCTTTCTTGTAGTTTTCGTGTGCATCGCTGCGGCTGGGGCGCTGGCGCAAGGATCATATAAACAGCCGCCGAAAGCAGTTCTTGATGTTCTCAACGCTCCTGTCACACCGACAACTTCGATCTCGCCGGCACGTGATCGAATAGCGTTATTCGAACCGCTTCGCTATCCCCCGATCACAGAACTCGCCCGGCCTATGCTTCGTCTCGCCGGTCTGCGGATCGACCCAACCCGGAACTCGCAGCATCGTCAGCCATACTCTGTTGGGATAACGATCAAATCGATAGCGGATGGTTCCGAAAGGAAAGTTGCTCTGCCTGCGGGAGCAAAGATCGTTTCGCCCCAATGGTCTCCGGATGGAAAATATATCGCAGCCGGGAATCTGACGGATTCGGGCGTCGAACTCTGGATCATTGATACTGCCGCCGCAAGAGCGACAAAGGTGAACAATGTTCTTATCAATACAGCATATGGCGGGGTAGATTGGGAAAGCTCAACTACTATTTCGGCAACGCTCGTTCCAGCGAATCGTGGACCTGCCCCGCAATACATGAACGTCGTTCCGACCGAACCGAATATTCAAGAAACCTCGGGCCGCCGCGGTGCTGTCGCAACGTTTCAGGATCTGCTAAAGACCCCAAATGACGAGCGGCTTTTCGAATACTATGCGATTTCACAGCTCGCCACTATCACCTTCTCTGGCCGTGTAAACCGTATAGGACAGCCGGCCATCTATGACATGGCAGACTGGTCACCGGATGGTAAATATATTCTAGTTTCGCGGGTCGAACGTCCGTTCTCTTATCAGTTTCCTGCATTTCGATTTCCGCGAAAGGTCGAGATCTGGGATTCCTCTGGCAAATTGGTCAAGGGGCTATCAAGCACGCCTCTGCAGGACAACCTGCCGGTTCAAGGCGTTTCGGCATTTCCGCGAAGCCACGGTTGGATACCGACCGAACCTGCCGCACTTATTTGGGTTGAAGCTCTCGATGGCGGCGATCCGCGTAAGCCAGCCGAGCATCGCGATCGTATCGTAAAACTTGCGGCTCCGTTCGAATCTGGCGGCGAGGAACTTGTTCGAACCCAACATCGCTATCAGGGCAGGGCATTTGGCGAACGTGATGGGATGATGTGGTATTTCGATTTCGACAGGGATACGCGGAAGCGACGTATCTTTATGACCGACTACCGAAATCCGGTGACCTCCAAAGTAATCGATGATCGAAACATAAGCGATCGTTATAACGACATCGGCACGCCCGTAATGCGCACACTGCCAACTGGAGGAAACGTCATTCGCCAGAATGGCGACGAGATCTTCCTGACGGGCAACGGGGCATCGCCTGAGGGGGATCGTCCGTTCTTTAGAGCAATGAACATCCGGACCATGCAGACCCGTGAAATTTATCGGGCCGGCACTGAGGAATACGAGACCTTTGTTGCAATGATGGACGACGAAGGAATGAACTTCCTTACCCGCAAGGAATCGCCCACCGAACCGCCAAACCTATATCTGCGACAGGTGTGCCCTCCAGGGAAGGTCTGCACCGCGTTGGCGTTTCGGCAGATCACTGAATTCAAGGATCCGGTTCCGCAGCTTCGTGAGATCAAACGCCAGATCGTCCGATACAAGCGGGCCGATGGCGTCGATCTTTCTTTCACGCTCTATTTGCCGCCGGGTTATAAAGAAGGAACGCGTCTGCCAACCGTTGTTTGGGCATATCCGCTTGAGTTCAACGATGCTGGTGTCGCCGGACAAGTGTCAGGTTCTGAAAATCGGTTTACGCAAATGGGCGGAAGCTCACACCTGTTCTTTTTGCTGCAGGGCTATGCCGTTCTTGACAATGCGACAATGCCGATCGTCGGCAATCCGGAAACTGTGAACGACACATTCGTTTCGCAGATCGTTGATGCTGCAAAGGCTGCTATCGATAAAGGTGTCGAGATGGGTGTGGTCGATTCGGAACGTGTCGGTGTCGGCGGGCACAGCTACGGTGCATTTATGACAGCAAATCTGTTGGCGCACTCAGACCTGTTTCGTGCCGGTATCGCGCGAAGCGGAGCATACAATAGAACGCTTACGCCTTTTGGCTTTCAATCCGAACGCCGAACATTCTGGGAAGCCCCAGAGCTGTATTCAAAGGTGTCACCCTTCTTCTTTGCACACAAAATAAACGAACCCGTACTCTTGATCCATGGAGAGATCGACAACAATCAGGGAACGTTTCCGATGCAGTCTGAAAGGCTCTATGCTGCGTTAAGCGGAAACGGAGGCACGGCTCGATTGGTGATGTTGCCGCTCGAATCACATGGCTATGCGGCAAAGGAATCGATCGAACACACATTGTTTGAGATGATCGAATGGTTCGACCGCCACGTGAAGAACGCAAAACCCCGTAGCGGCAACCGTTCTGCCGGCAACTAGCCTGTTGTCCTATCGATCAAAAAGCCCGGTTCATCGCCGGGCTTTTTTGCTCAACCGCTATTGAACCAGCGGAAGTTCAATCGTCGGCATCAATGAATCGATAGACGCGACGGTGTTCCCATCCAACAGCGGCCCCTCGGGCAGATACGTTTCGATTTCGGTGGCTTTGGCCGGACGGGAAAAATAGTATCCCTGACCGTAGTTGCAGCCAAACGATCTAAGAATCTCAAGTTGGCCCTCGGTCTCGATACCTTCGGCAACGATCCCGATCTTCAGATTTTCGCCGAATGCGATTATCGATCTGACGATCGCTTTGCTCCTGTCATTGTCTTCAATATTCTCAACAAAGGAACGGTCGATCTTAAGTCGCTCAAAAGGAAATGTTTGCAGATAGCTAAGGCTGGAATAGCCGGTACCAAAATCATCCGATGAAAACAGAACACCCTGCGAAATAAGTTCATTAAACACGCTGAGCGAACGCTCTCTATTCTCCATGACCGTGCTTTCGGTGACCTCGAGCCTCAGCTGCCCTGGCCGTAGCCGGTTCTCATTTGTCACTTTTTCGATCGTTCTCGGTAGCGACGGATGTAGTAATTGCTTTGCCGAAAGATTCACGCTTATCGAGAGTATGGCTTCACACCGCATTTGCCATGCCGCAAGCTGCTTGCACGCTTCTTCGATGACCCAATTTCCGATCGGAATTATCAGGCCGGTTTCCTCGGCCATTCCGATAAAATCCTTTGGTGTCACCAAACCTCTTTCCGGGTGGTGCCAACGGATCAATGCCTCAAACTCAGTTATTTCAGTCGTGTCAAACCGGACTATCGGCTGGTAATATGCCTCGAACTCCTTTGCTTCGACGGCACGCCGGAGGTCGTTCTCCAGTTTTAGGATACCAACATTGCGAACATGCATTTCATCGCTGAAGATCTCATACCGGGCCTTTCCTGATTCCTTTGCACGATACATTGCAGCGTCTGCATCGCGAAGGAAATCCTCAGGCTGGCGCATTATATCGTCTGAGACGATAATTCCGATGCTTGCCGACGTAACTACATCGTTTCCTTCGATCTCGAATGGCGAAGAAAGGGCTTCCTGTAGCCTGTCAGCGACATGCTCTACATCCTCCACCGCCCCGGTTCGATTCAGTAGTATCGTAAATTCATCGCCGCCCAACCGGGCGACAACATCTCCGGGCCGTACCTGATTCTTCAGTCTTTCGGCTATAGATTTAAGGAGCTTGTCACCGACGACATGTCCGAGACTGTCGTTGATCACTTTGAACCTGTCGAGATCGAGAAAAAGAACCGCAAATCGCATCGAAGGATGATTTGCCGCCCTGTCGATGGCAGCCCGGAGATGGCTCATAAACTCTATACGGTTTGGTAGGTCAGTCAGTGAATCATGCTTTGCGTAATAATTAAGTCTCGCCTCGCTCTCCCGCTGATCGTCTATATCCGTGTTTGTTCCATACCATTTTATAATGTTGCCTTTCGAATCGTGCCCCGCGTTTGCACAGGCACGAAACCATCGGTAAACTCCATCGTGCCGACGTAGCCGGAATTCGGTTTCGTAGAATTCGCCGGTTCTGATTGAATATGCCCAGCGACGGAGGCATTCGTCCAGATCGTCCGGATGTATCACGCCCTGCCAATTATCGCCGATCATGTCATCCATCGACCGCATGAAATAATCGAGCGTTCGGCGGTTAACGTAATCGAGCTTTCCAGACGGCTCAGCCGTCCAAACCTGATGAAATATTCCTTCACCCAATTGGCGAAAGCTGGTTTCGCTGCGTTCCAGAGCATCGACGGCATTTTTTCGCTGTGTGATATCTAGCATCACGCCTTCGCGGCATATCACCTCTCCTGCCTCATTTCGTATCAGGCAACCGCGGTCGCGAACCCAATGCACAAGGCCTGAAGCATCAACTATCCGCCATTCGTAATCCACCTCTTCACCGCTCCGCGTCGAAGCGTTCGTCTGATTGAATACCCATTCCCGATCCTCCGGGTGCATCACATGAAGCCAAACGTCCGGGTCGGACGTCCACATTTCGATCGGGTATCCAAAGCGCTTAAACGCAGGGCTCACATACAAAGGAGAATAAGGCGGGGTCGGATCGACGACGTAAAACAAGACGGGAAGGTTCTCAATAAATCCGCGAAAATGTAGGTCGTCCAGCTCGACCTTGGCTGACCTAAGCATTTTCGAATCAAGATCCTTGAAGATCGGACGTCGCTTTTTATCTGATTCGGATGAGGTTTTTGATCGGCTCATAGTATCTTAGGGCGGAAGTTTTGACGCAATTTGGCACGCGGCTGGTGACACAGATTGACACTTCGTGTAGGCACGAACGAGCGTGGTTCCGGCTAAATGTAGGCGAATGCAACGTTTAGCTAAACATTGCCGGTGGGAACAGCAAGTGGGCAACACTTTTTTCTGCAAGCTTTATACCTAAGTGTGCACCTTATGCGGGATCGCAGGAATCTTCCAATATAGACTAAATTCAGATCTATGCTTCGCGACCTTTCATCCTTCTCCGAAACGATCGGGGACTTTTTGGAAACAGGATATGAATACGGGCCGTACCTCACAGCAGAAGATGTTGACTATTATTTTGAGAATGGTTTTCTTTCCGGTGTTCCAATACTAAATGGTCGTCAGCTTGAAATTCTCAGAAGTTCGCTTTCTGCCCTTATGATGGGCGGCCAGGAACATAACCCCTTGTTCTACGAATATAATCGAAACGAGTCGTCTGATCACGATTCAGTGCTCTTTCACGCGCTCGGCGCCTGGCGAGTGTCTGAATCATTCCATGATCTGATCTTTCATCCAAAAATAGTTCGCATCGCGGAACAGCTTTTAGGAACCAAGGTCCGATTCTGGCACGACCAGCTTTTTGTTAAGCCTGCAGGCGATGGTGCTGTGGTCGCATGGCATCAGGACTATTCTTATTGGACACGAACAAAGCCAATGCGGCATATAACATTCTGGATCGGGCTTGATGATTCAAATGAAGAAAACGGATGTGTTAATTATGTTCGAGGTTCACACAAGTGGGACCTGCTGCCGAGGACCGAACTTGCCAACGACATGGAAGCCGTTCTTTCTGTGCTCTCTGAAGATCAACGAAAGCAATTCCGTCCGGTGCCGTCGATCACCGCAGCAGGTGAAGCATCAATTCATCATCCATTGATGCTCCACGGTTCATATGAAAATCGTTCATTGCGCCCTCGCCGAGCCATTGTTCTTAACTATGTCGCTGACGGCGTATCGTCCGATTCCAACGAACCTTTGCTTGCCGGGATACCGGTCATCCCGAAAGGCGAACCATTGAATGGTCAGTTCTTCCCGCTTGTTTCATAGTTTTCGTCTTTCCGGAACGTAGGTTAGAATTATCGAATACTCATTCTCCATAAGTGACAACTATGAAAAAAGTAACCGCTCTTTTCCTGCTCCTCTCCTTTGCTGTTTGCACATTTGCACAGAAGATGCCGCCGGATGCCGATCCTAAGATCTGGGCTGAGGCCTTGAAGATCCACAAAAAAGCCATCGTGGTCGACGGCCATAATGACATCACGGGCCCGATGATGGATATGAATTTTAACCTAGCCGATGATTCGACGGGCAGGCTACAATCGGGCGGCGACCCGATGCATACTGATATTGCCCGCTGGAGAAAAGGTGGCATGACCGGCCAATTTATGTCGATCTATGTATCCGGGAATACGCTTCGCACGGGTGGTGCGATGCGCCGCGCAATGGAGCTCATAGACGTAACGAACAGGGAAGCGGAGCGGCATCCAAAGGACCTTTCGATTTGCACGACCGCTGCACAAATACGCCAGGCAAAGAAGCAGAACAAGATCTGTATGCTGATGGGCATCGAAGGCGGCTATGCTATCGAGAATTCGCTTTATGCGCTGAGAAACTTTTATCGGCTCGGTATCCGCTACATGACTCTGACGCATAACGTGACGCATGATTGGGCCGACGCGCATGGCGATGAGAAAAGGAACAATGGGTTAAGTGATTTTGGAAAAGAGGTCGTCCGCGAGATGAACCGGCTCGGCATAATGATCGACATCTCTCATGTTTCCGATAAGGTGATGCACGATTCGCTTGACATCACAAAAGCACCGATCATTGCATCGCATTCCGGAGCCCGCGGGGTTTCCAATCATACACGCAATGTTCCGGACGATGTACTGAAACGCCTCCCTCAGAATGGTGGTGTGATAATGGTCGTTTTCTATCCGGTGTTTCTTGACGAAAGGACCGCGAAAGAGCAAAGCGAACGATCAACAAAGCTTCGTGACCAATTGGCTGCACTTCGCGAACAGTATAAGGACGACAACCCCGGATTCTTTGCCGCACGCAACAAGCTTTACGCCGAGAATCCGATCTACATCGCTGACTATAAGCGTATCGTCGATCACATCGACCATATCAAGAAGGTCGCTGGAATCGATCACGTCGGCCTTGGATCGGATTACGACGGCGTTCCATTTCTAAACCCGCCAATGAACGGAGCTGATGACCTGCCGCTGGTTACTTATGAAATGCTACGTCGCGGCTACACCGAAGCGGAGATCCGCAAAGTGCTCGGGCTAAACTTTTTACGTGCAATGGAGGCGAACGAGAAATTAGCTGCGGGCCAGCGAGTTTCCGCTCAGGGCAGCTTGTTAAAATTCCGGAAGTAATCCGCTTCTTTTACCCGTTTTATCTCGGTTCGCCAACAGGCAGATCAACGATCATCGGCCGATGGTCCGAGATTCGCCCGTCTATGGCCTCGTTGACCATTGTCAGCGTTCTGCCAAAGTGTGGAGCAAAGCGATACGAAGCATCTCTGTCTAATGGATCGGTCAAGCTTTCGGGTTTTATAAATATCCAGTCAAGCTTGTATTTTCCGATGAACATTATCGGCCTGTTGACCTGATAGGTCGTAACGAAACCCTTTTTTCCCCGTTGGTTGGAATTTGAAAAAGGTTTCGATTTCGCTCCGATCGAGCGATCCTTGTCTCCCCGCAGATCGAATGCACCGCCGTCAGTAAATCGAAACGATCGAATCCGGCGGAAGAATCGCCTTTCTTCGTTTGGGGCGATTATCGGGATGTGCTTTACGGTCGGGTCAGATTGATTTCGACCGAACGTTATTCCGCTCATTACGATCTCCTCGAGCATGCCGAACCCGAGCGCATAAGTTGCGGCCTGCTTTACCCAATATTTTGGATCGCCAAAGCGTTTTACTATCTCTCGTCTTATCGAGGTCGGCGTTAGATCTGTCGAACTTGTGTTCATATCGCCGGAAAGGACCACCGGATTTTCGATGTCCTTGATCACGCCAAGCAATTCGTTCAATTGATCGAGCCGCCTTGCCGGTTTTGTTCGATTCTCAAGATGTGTTGCTGCGATCGTTAAGCGGCCTCGTGGAAACCGTTCGTCAACGATATCAGCTAGAAGCGTTGTGCGTCCGCCGCGTCGGACCTCGCGAAGCGTTTCTTCAAGAAAGACGGTCCGCGCGATGCCGCGTTTGCCTTTTTCGACCAATCCGGGGCCTTTCTTTTCACCCTTGAACCAATCATAAGGCTGATGTTTGAACGGCACGACACGGACATTTTCCAGGGGAAAACGGCTAAGGATCGCAAGGCCGTGTAATCCCTTGTATCGACTCTGATCTACCTGAATTAGTTCCAACAGTTCGCGCTCCGCATCGTTGGCCGGGTTGCTCTTCGCAGAGATATGCATCGGGCTGAGTTCGATGAACTGAACCCCGAAAGCACAGTTCATTCCCATCGCCTCTGCAAGTTCAAAGGCAACATCACGATAGCCGCTCCGCTTCATTCCGACATCCACCTCATTGAGGACGATGATGTCTGCCTCCCGGAGCATTCGTGCCTGTTCGAGAAGTTCCTCGCGTTGGGCGCTCTCAGGCTCGAAACGCTCGGCGTTCAATAATGAAAAAAATGCTTTCTCATCGGAAAGTAATGCCTTGATCGCTTCAAATTCGATCCCGCCTTGTATATTCCAATGCGCGACGCGAATGTATTCCCCTAACTTTTGAGTCGACGGAAACCCACGCGGAGCAGTTCGTCGATTTACAATATAGGGAGTTCTTAGAAGTTGAGCGAGCTTTGCGGAAAGATCTTCATCCAGTTCTTCTTCATTGTATAGCCTTGTTAACTCTTCGTAAGTAAAGAACGCCGAGGCAGGCACCTCCGCCCGTGCGTTCAAGATGAGCGCTAGCAGAAGGAAAACGAAAGAATATCTGAGTGAGCAAAATCTGAGCATTGGTGAACTAGCCGTGAAACGAAAAAGTGTCCGGGTCAACCGCTCATCTTGGAACTTCGACCGTCTTAATTATGTCCGCAACCGCCGCATTGGTAGTTGCTCCATCAAGTTCGGCTTCGGCCCGTAGAGACAAACGATGCCGCAGAACCGGCAGAGCGACGTCTCTGACATCATCCGGCGTCGGGAAATCGCGACCGCGAATGGCCGCAAGCGCCTTCGAACAGATCAACATCGCGATCGAAGCACGCGGGCTGGCGCCGTATAGAATTGAGGTATGGCTCCGCGTTTTACGAACTATATCTACTATATATTTCTGCACGCCGGGCTCCATTCGCATATTGCGAACCTCCTGCCGGCAATGTGCGATCGCGGATGGATCCTCGAGCCTAAGTATCTGGATCTGATCGAGACGATGTGAATTGAATCCGGCGTCCCAACGGGCGACGATCTCTTGTTCTTCGTTTTCCGCCGGGTGATCGATCAAGATCTTTAGCAGAAATCGATCGAGCTGCGCTTCGGGAAGCGGATAAGTTCCTTCGTATTCGATCGGGTTTTCGGTCGCAAGCACCGTAAACATCTGTGATAGTTTATACCGGGACCCATCGATCGTGGTCTGACGTTCCTCCATTGCTTCAAGCAAGGCTGCCTGTGTCTTCGGCGGCGTTCGGTTTATTTCGTCGGCGAGCAAAATATCCGTAAAGATCGGTCCCTGCCTGAGGGAAAATTCCGAAGTCTGCATATTGAACACATTCGTGCCCGTAATGTCCGAAGGCATTAAGTCCGGTGTGAATTGAATTCGTGAAAAACGCGAACCTGTTATAGCCGCAAGGGTCTTCACCATTAGGGTTTTTGCCGTGCCCGGAACGCCTTCGAGCAAAGCGTGGCCCTCGGCAAGCAATGCGACAAGCATCTGTTCGATCGCCTCGTCCTGGCCGACGATGGTCTTTCTTAGTTCGTTAAAAATATGAGCGACTGTTCTGGGTGTGTTTTCAAGCATTTAGTTTCCAAATATTATGTCGAAAAAAAGCTTACCCGCCAACAGGGCGACGGTCGAAATGAAGATGGTGCGAAGCCACGATTCATTCATTTTCGTTACAAAAAAAGCTCCCGCGAAAGCACCGGCGAACATCGTTACCGCAAGTATCGCCCCAAGTTTATAATCCACCAAACCTTGCCAAATAAAAACAAGCGTAGCAATTCCGGAGGAGAAAACATTTATCAGTTTCGTAGCTGCGATCGCACCGCTGTAAGTCATTCCGAATAATCCGACGAAAGCAGCTGTCAGAACGGTCACATAACCGCCGCTGTAAAGTCCGCCATATATCGCAAGTAGGAACGTGGCCGCCAGACCGGCGAGAGTAATGGACCAAGCCGAACTGGCGCTGTCCTCGCTCTTTCGATTCGGTACGGCAAGAGTGAACACGACTATTGCGAGCATTGCGACCGAAACTATCAATTTCATTGCACCACCCGAAATCACCCCGACCAATACCGCGCCGATCGCAGAACCAATGATCGTTAATACGATCAAGGGTGATAGCCGTCGCGGTTCGATGCTACCCGAGCGGACGAACGGTATCGTCGCCCCGATCGCCATAAACGTAAGTCCGAACATATTCGTTGCAACAGCGACCCGTTCATCAACTCCGAACTTGAACATCACCGGGACGGTTATCAACGAATTGCTACCGGTCACAACTCCGACGATGCTTGTGACAAAGTACAGAACGGCAAGAACGATAAGGGCCGCTGTGGACATCTATCGGCCGATGCCTCCGCTCGGACGCATCAGGCTGAGGCGGGATTCGATCTCTCTTATCCGGGCCACCAGCATTATCGCCCGTTTCTCGTTTATCCGCCCGCCGTGTATTGCGGCCTCACATTCGGCCAAAAAGCCATCGATCTCATCAATATCGCTTCCGATGCGTTCGGCAATGCGTTCTGCTAGTTCGCGTCGTGATGTCGTTGTCGCGTCAACCCCGAAAAGTCTCGCCGCCCTGCGACGAAGATCGCCGTAAATATTTTCAAGCGCCAGGTCGTATGCGCGTGTTCGGCGTTGAAGCTCGGCTATTGCTGAGACATATTCGAGCTTGGACAGTCGATCGGGTTCAGGTTCCGGGACGGGCCGTCCAAATCGACGGCTTTGTGAGAAAAAGACAAGGGCAACGATCATACCGATCTGAAGAAAAATTGCGACAATCGGTGTACCGCTAAAGTATTCGACCATTTTGTTCTGGCCGCTTCCAAATCCATGGTGATATTCGTCGAAAGCGATCAGGCCGCCGGAATCGATAACGTTGAGAGCAAATCGGACATTGTCAGCGTTTGAAATTCCGCCATTGGCGACAATGTATGGGTCGGCGATCAGAAAGATACGGCCCGCACCGTACGGCAATTCAGCGGCAACTACACCTTCGGTGTCCGAAAGATGAACGATCGGGCCCTTCAACCACGCGGCCGGAATCGGTTCTTTCACGAGGGGCGGCGGTTCTTGCTCGACAGCAGGCGAGCCTTCCGGCTTTGGCGGCACTGAAACATAATCTTCGTCGCCTGGAATATCATTGTCCGTCGCATCACCGGTATAGACCTCAGGCAGTTCATGCTCGGGACGGCGTCTCAAAACGATCAATGAGCCGAACCGCGATAGCTGAACCGCATTGACGCCCAGGTTTGCGGATGTCACCGAATTCGGCCGAACGGCCGCTGAATCCTTCGTCATTTGCCGAACATCTGCGGGATCGACGCCGATCTCCTGATACTCGTTTCGCCGATCGATCGAAATACTCCAGCTCGAAGTGGTCGCCAACAGCGATTGTACCGGCTGGCGATCGATCAATACCAAACGGCCGCCGGAGGCGACCCAATCAAGGATCGCGATCGATTCGGGTTCAGTGACCGTCCGCCGAAACGGACCTGCCATAACGAAAACTGCTGGTCTGCCGCCTTCGCCAAATGTACCAAGTTTAGATGCGTCTTCCTGCCACCGTGAAACGTCTGAGCCGCTTTCTGCCAATAGTTGATATAGAGCTTTTGTGCCGGTCGAACCCGCATTAAATGAAGAACGATTCGCAGATTCCTCAGTGTCCGGCATCGTCGGCTTTTGAACATAGGTTGCAGCATTCAGCAAGATCATCGCGGCTATGATCAAGAATAATGCACCAAAGATTAGCAGTTTCTGCTTCATCAATTGCTAGACGCTCTTTAGCGTATTTAGATAGCGATCGCGGAAATCGGACCAGACTTCACTGTCGCCTTTCGTACTGCCGTACCAATGACGTTCAAAGATCCCGGTCATTTCTTTCACTTCGGGATATATCGGCTGAGTGCCAGAAAGCTCGCGAAGATAATCGCGGTTTGTCCTGTGGCGTGCCAACCCGATCAAACGGCGGTCGCCCAATTCGCAAATGAGCGCAATATATCCTTTGCGGATTGCACCGCGGATATCTCCGGTCCGCGCCATCTGCTCCGCCTGATCAAATAATGTCTCGGAAGTCTCACCAACCCCGACCAACTCCCCGAGCACTACCCGTTCCTTTTGTTCGTGCTTAATGCGCCGCCTGAGCGACGGCACAAATTGCGGCAGCAATTTATAGAGCCCAAAACCAACCAGCAAGATCACGACAATTATTAACACGACGCGTAAGACCGCCGCCGCCGAGCCCATTCCCTGTACACCGGACATCGGTGACTGCTTAGGAAAGAGGCTTTGAATCCATTCTCCGATTTTCTTGATCCATTTCTCAAGAGTGCTTTCTTCCGCTACGGTCGGCTTCTGAAATTCTTCGCGGGCAAGTATTTCCGCTATCTTTCGCTTTTGTTCGTCCTTTGATCTATAGCGTTCAGTGGCCGCAACGATTTGTTCCAGATCCCATGACATCGCCGTCAGGCGATCATCGATCTCGTTCAGAATGACTGCCTGTATTGCTATCTCTTGCGTAGCATCGAAATCAGCAAGGCGCTTGTGGATCCAGACATTTGATACCTCGATCGTTCCATATTCTGTTCTGACAGAAAGGGTTTCGGGCAGCAAGCTGCGAAGCTCGGCCGAATCATCCGAGCCGTGGTCGAATTCAGATATACCGGCCTCGGCTTCGGCAAGTTCCTGCAATATTTCGGCGATAAGCAGGCGGCTACTGTTTACAGAATTTTTGAATTGGTCGATGCTTAAAGTTTCTGCTCGAACAACGTGGGCACCTGTGCCAAGCAAGCACAGAGCCACGATAAGGACACTTCGATCAAGGGTTCTCATTAAAGGACGCGGTTTACATTATATTACACAAGCATCTTTGCTGCCTTGACGGATGTCATTGATCGCTTGGACCAGGTCCGGTCGATGAAACTCTTTCTTTATGCAAAGCTAAGGATAAATTTTTCGTTTTATTTGCGCTTGCCTTCCATAGAACAATCAAAATCTGCAAACGTGGAAAATCGATCAGACCCATGATCAAGTGCAATATCCTTACGAATGTGATCTACGTGGACCACCGACATTAGCATAACGGCTTCATCATCAACCAGGCGCAACGAGAGTTCTTTCCCATCTATTTTATCGCCAACCAATTGAGAAAGGAGAAAATGTCGGCAGGCGAAACCCGGGATCTCACCCAGCTCAACTTTCGCCAATAATCCATTATTACCAAAGATCTCCAGGCTCGGCAATCCTGCTATTCCTGTGTCGTCAATGTTGAGAATACATACGATCTCATCACGCAAAACATCAGAACCCTTTCGCTCGACTCGGGCTCCAGATGTAATGTAGTCGGTCGCAAGGGCTTCGCGCTGGGCCGGTTTCCGGTATGCCCTTGCAGCCCTTAGACCGGGCCTGAAGTGCGTAAACGCATAAGCGTTCCATTCCGCCACCCTGACCTCAGCTTTCATCAAGGTGTGGTTCGCCAGTGGCGAGATCGGTAAAGCAAGGCCCCCGGAAAAATTGCGGGATAGGTCTAACTCTTCTGCATCGATTATACAGGCCTGCTGGCCGCCGAGCCTGATCGCTGACCGATGTTGACGACTCGCAACGCTCTTAGGCAATCCAGTAGCTCCAGCGATTTGCCATGGCACCTTCCCGCCTCCATCAACGATGAACGGGCTCATCCAAAGATGTTCTTCGATGGGAGCGCCAGAACTTAAGTGAAACCTCGAACTAAGCGTAATATCACCGAATTTCTTAGCGTTGAACAGGAGCGGTGTATAAAGGACATTCTTTGCCCTGAAGTTCCCATTTTGGTCGAACGGTGCCTTCGAGGGCAACGGGTTCGGAGGATCTTGATGAATGGGATGCTCAACACTAATACGCTGGGTGCCCCGTCGCCGCATCATCAAATATCCGAAGTTCTTTACCGATTTTTCATCGTTCAGTATCGCAATGGTTCCTCCGCCGATCAGGCCTTTTGCTCCATGATCGATCTCAACGTTGTTATCCGCGAAGGATGATTCAAATATCGACTTTGAGAATCCGGCGCGCCGAACATCAAAGATCTGAGATTCGTAAGGCGCAATTTCAAACTTTTCGCGTTTTGTTCGTCTTCCGAATGGGTCGTACAGAGTCAACTCTCCAAAACTGGTTTTTGGGTACGGATTAAAGATCGCATAGACGCTATCATATTCATCAATTGGCGGAAACGGCATCGAATAGAAGAAACTCTTCGGATCCTGCCATTGTAGCGGATCCGGGTTTGCGTGAACATTATCGAACGAACCACTCGATGTCCATCTAACGAAGGCAGAGCTGAATAGGTCGCTCGCATGCATCGGTGTGCGCGTTGCTGGTCGGAGTTTTATGGTTAATCCGCCAAAGAACGATTTTCTGTTGCCGATCAGTTCCTTCACCGGAACTACTGTGGTATTCATTGCCGGCACCGTTATACGTTTCGCAACACCATCCTTCCCGACCCGCTCTCCGTCAGCCGAATAGAGTAGCAACTCGTATTCCGTTCTATCGCGTCCGTCCTTAAAGCCATTCTTTCCGACAAAAGTGTCGGATGTGAGAATGATCTCAGATCGAATCCCCAGATTTTCGTCTTCCAGAATGAACGGAGCACAAACGTTCAGCCAGCAGACAGGTTCGTTCGCCCGGGTCCCGTCTCCAGCGCTGCCGTCTACTCTTACAAAAGGGATCGCAGCTAGACTTAGAGCTCCGGGAAGCTGCTTTAGAAAATGGCGTCGTTCCAGGTTGGTTTCCATGAGCACCTCAACCACCTTTGACCCGTACCTCTCTTGGATCTGTGTAGGAAGGAATTTATCAGCAAAGATCGAAAATCTCAAACCGGGTAGATGCGATAGAGCGGATGGCTGGATCCGCCTACTTGGACGAAAATTATCGCTCGGCGATGGCCGGTTTTAGAGGATTCAGGTACGCATCGGGCACGTCAGGAATATCCCCTAGCCGGCGGGCAGCCATCAACTCGATATCGTAGCCTTCGTGCCTGACGCGTTCGTCGACATAAAGCAAACAAAGGCCGATCATCCATATTGGCGACAACAAGATAATACTTAGCTGTGATACCAATTGCTGCGAAATTTCAAGCCAGGCAGGTGCCATTTCGCCGGAAAAACCGAGTATATCGACACCCTCGTACCATGCATACCATCCGAGCGGAACATAAAGCACTGCGAGTGCTGAATAGGTTGCTACGATGGTGAATATGAACAATGCGGCAAATCGCCGCAAGTTCCCACTCGCGAGCGAAAAGCTCCGGCCTATCGATGCAAATACGCCTCTTCCTTCGACCAGCATCACCTGCGGTACGTAGGCAAACCGCGAAGCGATAAGGAAAAATACAAGCAGCGATGCGGCAATCACCGCAATGCTCAAAACGATCGCGACCACCGCACCGACGGTAGGAAGGAAGCTGAACACCGCTACAACAATTGCCGCAAGTATCAACGCTACGAATAGGCCAAAATAGAACACCGCCAAACCGATTGTCGTTAACAGCAGGGTTAGTATAATCGAGGCACCGACAAGCCCGCCGATACGGCCCCACGTGTTTCGATACGTTTCGTTAAACGAGATCGGTTCGCTATGTAGAATATGCCGGACAAAATTTCGCGAAGCTCCGCCCATAACCGAAAGGGTTATAACCGTTTCGATCAACCAGATCGCAGTCGTGCCGATCCAATTGAAAACGTAATATAGAACGACATCCGGACTGTCAATATTGCTGCCTGCCGGAAATATCAATCGTGATAGGAAAGTCCAACCGACCATTGCCAGCGTCGCCGTCAATACCGGTGGTGCCGCAATAAATATGAGCGTCAGAAAGTTTGCCCGATAGAACCGCACCGCCCGATCAATTAGATCCCCCGGCCCCAACGCCGATAATACTTGTGAACTATTTACTTTTTCCTGGCGCAATTGCAACTTACTTTCGTTTGGTCGTATAAGTACTTTTGTGCAGCTCTTGAAAACCTTTACATCTTAGAACGAATTAAGGCCAGAATCCATCCATTGAAACAAGAAGCATTTGCATCTATAGGCGGAGATCGAAACGAAACGACCATTCAAGAAACTCGAAAGCTACAGTTAATTTGAAGCTTATCAACAACGGCCAATCTGTCGAGGATCTCTGTTCAGACTGCACTTTCCATTCAATTTGATGGAATTATTACGAAATCCAGGATATTTCCTCGGTTCCTCCTCATTTCTGAACAAAGACGTAAGCTATGCAAAATCTTAGAGATAAAGGTAGTCGAGTCGATACTGCAGGACAATGGTATACGATTTGCCTAATCTTAGCAGTGTTCGTTCGCCTCTGAGATGCCATCAAATTTTGGATTGGATCACAGATAGCAGTTTCAAAGTGCTTTTCTTCGACATGGAGAAACCTTGAATTGTTAACGCGGTTGTATTTAATCAGTTATCTCTACAGGCGATCGTCTTAGTTTGTTTAGCTTTGAGCGAATTGAACAGGATTGGCTCTTATTTCGTTCTCGAAATAATTAGGCTAGATGAAATGAGTCCTCAAAAGTCTGCCGTCGAATCACGGAGACTAACTCTCGTTGGAGTTAGATTTGCTAACTTTTGTCAATTATACAAAATCAAGGAGTACAAATATGAAAAGAGTTTTGTTGGCCATTTTGACGGGTTGTATCATGGCAGGTGCCGTGTTCGCCCAGTCAACAACTGGCCGCTTACTTGGAAACATCTCCGGCCCCGACGGACTTTTGCCCGGGGCCACCGTAACGATCAGAGACGTCCAAACTGGGCGTGAACAGACCGTTACGGCAAACCAAAGTGGTGCATTTATTTTCGAAAGAGTGCCATTTGGAACCTATACAGTTCGCGTCACTTCGGCTGGCTTCAAGACTTACGAAGCCACTGAAGTTAAGGTCGATGCGAACCGAGACTATACACTTAATCCGACCTTGGAGATAGGTGATGTTACAGCAGTCGTCTCTGTTACAGCTGGTGCTGACCTCGTCAACGCCAGTAATGCAGAACTTAGCACGACGGTTAGCCCGAAACAGATCCTTGACCTTCCGATCAACGGACGTAACCCTCTGTCTTTGCTGAACCTGCAAGCAGGTGTTAATGCGACGGCTGGTAACCACGTTAACGGACAAAGAACATCTTCAACGAACTTTACGCGTGACGGTATCAACATTCAGGACAACTTCATTCGTACCGGTGGATTCGTCCAGGATAGGCCGAACGTCGACGATACCGGTGAATTCACGGTCGTGACACAGAATGCTGGCGCCGAACTCGGCGGTGGAGGTTCTGCACAGATCCAACTTGTTACACCCCGCGGTGGAAGTTCTTTCCGTGGTGCTGGTTACATTTACAACAGGAATTCCTACTTCGCGGCCAACGAGTTCGGAGCTAATGCGACCGGAGGCGAACGGCCGTTCCTTAACAGAAACCAAGTCGGTGGTAAGATCGGGGGCCCGATGCCCGTTCCGGGATTTGGAAGCGGCACTCCGTTCTTTCACAAGGACAAGGGCTTTTTCTTTGTCAATTATGAACGGTTCATTCTCAGGCAGCAGACGCTGAAAACAACGACCATTATCAGACCGCAGTTCCGCGATGGAACCTATACCTATACAGGTACTGATGGAAATTCCTACACGGTCAATGTTCTTACGGGTGCCGGACTAAATCTTGCGAATGCAACTAACCAGACAATTTTTGCCAATGCTGGTGGTGCGATCCCGCTTGATCCGGTCATTCAGAACAGGATCATTTCCCGGACCCCAACTGCCGGTAATGGACTGATCACAAATCAGGGTATTACTCAGCAATTTCTGTTCAACCAGAGGGATAACGATACGAGAAATGCATTTACATCGCGTTTTGACGTTGATCTTAACCCAACGAACAGCGTTTACTTCGTATACAAATACAATGACAACGCTGATGACCGAACCGATATTGACGGAACGTTTAACCAGGCTCCGGTCAATGATCAAGGCGGCCCGACGGCAACCTACTTGCTGAGCTATACCGCTCTTGTTGGAAGCAGGTTTACGAACGAAGCCCGTGTTGGTTATTCAATGAGCAATCCGTTCTTCAATCAGGACCCGAATTTCCCAACGGACTATGTGATCGGCGGAGTGCCGCTTCAAACGAATCCGCAGTCGGCTTTTCAGGCCCAGGGGCGTAACACTGACCAGTACACTTTCCAGAACAATTCTTCCTATTCGGCGGGCAACCACACGATGCGCTTTGGGCTCGATTTCAATGCCCAGCGAATCCGTGCGGTGACCAATTTTAACCAAGTCGGGATCTATAATATCAGCTCAACGGCAAATCCGAATACACCGGGCCTTGCCGCTGGTGCCGCTGGAGACCCTTTGTTCCCGGGTGGGGCAAGTGCGACGACGATCGGTATAGCAAACTCCCTGCGTTACCTACTCGGCGGTATCGTGGGCAGTGGAACTATTGCCGCACCATTTGTAAATCCGGAGCTAGGACCGGTACTTGGAGCAACACGTGTCAGGCAGTTGAACTATGAGACCGTGGGTCTTTATTTCAACGATTCATGGCGTGCAACTCCGGAACTCACCTTGAATCTTGGTCTGCGTTGGGATTATTTCTCACCGCTCAGGACACCGGACGTTAACTATCTTGAGCCGGACCTAGGTGGCGCTTCCGGAATTGATGCTCTCAGGGCAGCACTTCTTAACCCGAACGGACGATATGTTCTTTTGGGAGAAAATGCCGGCAAACCGGGTCACTTTGCGAAGTCTGATCTAAACAACTTCGGCCCGATCCTTGGTGTTGCTTATGCTCCGAAAGACCGAGGCGGATTCTGGGGCTCACTGTTCGGCCGCAATGGCGTTCTTCGTGCCGGATTCCGAGTTGGTTATATCAACGACGAATATGTA
This sequence comes from Pyrinomonadaceae bacterium, assembly GCA_041751035.1. Taxonomy (GTDB): domain Bacteria; phylum Acidobacteriota; class Blastocatellia; order Pyrinomonadales; family Pyrinomonadaceae; genus OLB17. Next base: position 191,418 of record JBGSYH010000005.1, read on the forward strand.
CGCGGTCCGGATAATGCGGCAGGTGGTAACGCAGGTCTCGATCTGACAGGCCGAGCATTCCAGAACGGTTCACCGTCGCTGAATGCAAGGTTTGATAATCTTCCGGCCTTTACACTTCCACCGTTCACTGCTCCGCCGATCTCCTTTGCAACTGGTAACGCCAATGCCGGTAACTTCTTTAACACCGTATTTGCAGTCGATCCGGATCTGCAAATGCAGCGAAATTACCAATACAATTTTGGGTTTTCGCGAGAGATCGGGTTTGATACGGCAATCGAGATTCGTTATGTTGGCGGCCGAAGCGATAATATGGTTCGCGGCATCGATTTCAACCAGATGGACATAACCTCGAATGGCTTCCTTCAGGATTTCATTAATGCTCGAAATAACTGTAGGATCCAAGCTGCTTCGATCGGCAATACACTTGCTCAAGGTTGTACAAATGCTGGTAATACCGGACTTCCGGGCCAGGTCAACCTGCCGGTCTTTGCTATGCTGGGCGCCGGAGGGTTGCTAAATAACGCAACTGTTCGTGGCCAGATCCAGCAGGGTACCGCAGCCGAATTGGCATTGATCTATCTTACGAACGGCCTCTCCGGAACTGTTCAGTTCGTTCCGAACAGAAATGCCGGTGTTGTTGACCTGCTTTCCAATTTTGGCAAGTATCGCTACGATTCGCTTCAAACGGAGATCCGCAGACGTTTCACGAATGGTTTCGCCTTCCAGGCAAACTATACTTTTGCAAAAACGCTTACGGATATCCAAGGCGATGGTCAGACACGTTTTGACCCGGTTCTGGATAACGCTCAGCCAAACTTGGAGTATGGACGAGCAGACCACGATCGAACCCATACGGTCAACATCAATGCGAACTACGAGCTTCCTTTTGGCAACGGCAAGCGCTTCCTTAATCAGGGTGGCGTCGTTGACAAGATCCTCGGCGGTTGGCAGTTGACGACCATCGCAACTTGGAGTTCTGGTGTGCCGATCTCGATCCGCGATCCTCGTGGAACGCTGAACCGCGCGGGACGCTCAGGCCTTCAGACCGGAACCTCTTCGTTGACCCTTGATCAGATCAGGGCGTTGACGGGCGTGTTCATTCAGCCGAACGGAACGATTTACTTTATCGATCCTTCGATTCTCGGTCCGAACGGTTCGGCAACCAACGGTAACGTGGAAGGATCGCCGATCGCATCGTTCCCTGGACAACAGTTCTTCATAGCTCAACCGGGTCAAACCGGTAACCTGCCGCGTAACTTCTTGCAGGGCCCATCGTATTTCAATATCGATGCCGGTCTTATCAAGAACGTCAGGTTTGGTGAAAGACTGAACTTCCAGATACGTGCCGAAGCGTTCAACCTGTTGAACAACACTAACCTGTTCGTCGGCGAAAGCAGCAATATCTTTAACGTTGCTTCGACGACCTTTGGTATCATTTCGCCGGGAAGCACCTATGGTCCCCGCATTATGCAGTTTGCATTTAGACTTGAGTTCTAGAGGTTTTCTTTAACTCGATATTCGGTGCTGCCTGTCTCTAACGGGCAGCACTTTTTCTTTCTGACAAAACTTTACTTTAAACGCCCTAAACATTGCGTTAGAATAAGGGTTCCTTCCTAAACGATTTAGTGGTTCAAACGGAGATACCTTATGTTTAAACGAAATTCCAAAACTCGACGCTGGGAATTCTGCGTCATCGTTTTCCTTGCACTCTTTATATCGAGCGGCAGCTCGACAATTGCCAATTCCACCGATGACAAATTGAAACCCGAGCAGATCGTTGAAAAGCATTTGGAATCGATCGGTTCTCCCGAGGATCGGAGTTCCGTAACGTCGATCACGGCGGTCGGAACTGCAACTGCCACATTTCGTGGCCGGGGCGAGGGGCGAGCCGAAGGGATCGCGGTAGTGGCATCAAAAGGCCAAATGAATATGATCGGGATGAAGTTCAATAATTCAGACTATCCGTTCGAGCGTTTCGGTTACAACGGCAAAGATTTTAGCGCAGGGTTCGTCCGACCTGGTGACTATACCGTCTTGGGTCAATTCATGCGGGTTAACGCAAAATCGTTTCGTATCGGCATCATGGGCGGTACGATGTCCAATTCTTGGGAGCTTCATAAATCGGATCTTGGCGGAGGAAAACTCAGGGCTCGCGGCACTTCGAAGATAAATGGAGTCGACACTTACAAGATCAGTTACAGTCCAAAAGGCGGGTCTGATCTTAATATCACTCTTTACTTTGATTCAGCAACGTTCAGGCATGTTCGAACTGAATATACTCGAGTAATTTCAGCCGCACAGGGTGCAACTATTGATTCCTCCTCAAGACAGAGCGAAACAAGATACAAGATGGTCGAAGATTTTTCGGATTTCAGAAAGGCGGGAAATCTTACTTTACCATACAAGTATAACCTCGATCTTGAGATACTCACCGGAAACGGCACAGCCTCGTACAGTTGGGAAGTAAATTTGCAGGAATACTCGTTTAACTCTGACATGGACGATTCAGAGTTTAGCTTCGCAACTAACTAAAACGATCAATTGTGGAGAATCCATCTCAAATTGAAAAAGGGCTGCGCGTATTGCGCGGCCCTTTTCTGGCCAGACTGGCGGAATAAAAGAAGGAGCATCTATTTGCCGGTCCTAGCCGAGACTGTACGTTCCTCGTTGTTAAATGAATCTCTCAAGGCCTTTATACGGTCGTGAGCCTGCAGAACCGACGCATATTGATCCTGCACGGTCTGCTGAACATAAGCCGGCAACGCATTCTCCAAAGCTTCCTGATAGGCGTTCTTTGCCGAATCTTCACCGCGTTCGCATTCGTTCAAGATAGCCTTTTCGTCTTTTCCTGTTACAACGCTTTTTATGTTGATCCAGCCACGATGAATTGCACCCGCAATTGAGCCCGTTTTTTCAGGGTCGCCGCCGAGCGTACGGACAAGATCCTGCAACTCGCCTGAAAACTTTGCTCTTTGCTGAGAAAATTCAAAGAACAGCGATTTCATATCGGATCGTTCAACGCCTTCGGCCGCCTGCTTAAAACCTTCCTGGCCGTCGCGGCAGGTTTCGATAAGGCCATTAAGCGTCGAAATGACCTCGTCATTCGTCGCTGTGGTGGTTGATGAATGTGTCGGTTCGGTTACCGGTGAAACTGGTTGATTGTATTCGTTGATCATAAAATTATTTACCTCCTAGATCTCTAGTCAGTCAGAGTGACTTATGACCATTACCATCAATCACCGTGCCATTGCCAAAACCCAGTAGATGCGGTGGTTTGAGTTGATGCGACCGGATGCGAATCGAACACTCAGCGCATTGATTCGCAACAAACCACAACCTTTCAAAGAATCCGGTTCGTATTATTCTCAAGGCCGTGGCATCTAAAATTCATAGGCTGCGTGCCGACCAAGGACTTAATTAGAGGTTGGTCAATATTGTGCGATAATTGAAAGTTTTAATATAGAAAATTCTTGAGTATTTGTTGAAAACAGTGCCCGATTCAACGTTTAGAGCCGTAGAACGAAATATTTGAGACCAGCAACTCGGACCGGAACCCCGCCCGGCCCAGTCCAATATTTCGAATTGATGAGTAGCGAGAAGCCCACAAAAACTAAGTTTCTAAACAGCGTCGCCGAAGAATTTGGCGTAGCGGTCGCTGTTTTGGATAAGAATGGCCGGGAGGTTTCGGTCTCAAACAACAACTCGATCTGCAACTCACTTTGGAATTCGGTAACCCATAAGCATAAATGCGCGAAGGACTGCGGAACAGCCTTTGAAAAAGCTACCGGATCACCTCTACCGGCCGAATACGTCTGCCATGCCGGACTTAAATGCAAGGCCGTGCTTGTTTCGGAAAAAGGCAAGGAATTCGTTGCTATCATCGGCCGCACGTTTGTCCGTGGAGAAAACTATCGCGAAACAACTGAGAAGGCGATCTCTGGCGAATGGAGTACTTTTCGGCCAACTGAATTTTTCGAGAATATTTTAATGACGGGGTCGGAATCGCGGATCGATTCCGCGATAGATCGTCTTGAGAAATTCGTCGTGCGTCACGATAACTCGATCCTTGATGTCGATCGCCCCGAAAAGTCATTTCAAGCGCCTGAGAACGAGATAGATCAAAAGATCAGCGAGTTCAACAAGACTACGTCGGTTCAAGTTCACCCAGATCCTGAACCTTCGGCTCCGGCTGCTGCAGAAAGCCTGCCGGACGTTTCGAGATGGCGGTCCATCTTCGGCTCGATAATGAAGATGGATTATCCGTCGGCTTGCCGAACCCTGATCGGTTATCTAACGGTACAGTTCGGGTTTGAACGGATAATTTGGCTTGATAGGCGCGGTGACGTTCTGATCGAGACCGAACTCGAAGCCGATATGGGCAAGCGGGCGGCGCGAATTAGGGTTCCTGCCGCAAGCGATCGGCTTTTGGCTTCTATAAAGGAAGAAAAGGCATTGGTACTGCGCGAGCGAAAAGCATCGGGAGTTGAAAGCGAGCGCACCCATATGACATTGATTCCGGTAATGGTCGGAAACGACGTCCGAAGCGCATTTGCGGTCAAAGGCAAAGTTGTTCGTGAGGTCGAGACCGAGCTTTTCCGGTTTGCGCGACTTGTTGGGCCGCAGATCGAGATTTTAAGGCTTCGCGACGAAGTTTCAAGACGTGATTGGGTCTCGCAGGGAGTGAAGAGATTTTCCGACAGCCTTCGAAGAATTGATGCCGATGATTTCTGGACACGCGTAACGCAGATCTCGGCAGAACTTCTGCAAGCGGAGCGAGCTTCTTTGCTCGTAAAAAATGATAAGGCCGAAGGGCTTTATGCAAAGGCGGCGATCGGTTCGGCAACCGACCTAAAGCAGGCATCGGGACTTGGAAACCGGATCGCACGGCATGCACTCGAGCAGGGCGATCCGGTCGTCGTTCGAGATATGGGCACTGCGGGAATTTCACTTGCACCTAAAGACTGGCGTTATAAGACGTCTTCGTTCATCAGCTTCCCGATCCTAATCGGCGACCGCAGAATCGCTGTGATGAATTTTACGGATCGAGCCGGTGGCGATTTTTTCAGCGAACGAGACGTCGAATTGCTGCAGACTATCGCTCCGCAGATCGCTGTCGCGATCGACCGGACGACGCTAAAGGACCGCGCAGGTGAGTTTCAGCAGCTCTCTGTTACAGATTCATTGACCGGCCTGCTAAATCGACGATATCTCGACGAGCGTTTGATCGAAGAGATCAACCGAGCGCGTCGCCACCGAAGCGAGATCGCTTTGATGATGATCGACGTCGACAATTTCAAATCTTACAACGACAGCTTTGGCCATCCAGCAGGCGATCTTGCTCTGAAGATGGTCGCCGCGGCAATGAAGGAAACCCTGCGTGCCGATGATGTTGCGGCGCGATTCGGCGGCGAGGAATTTGCGATCCTGTTGCCGAGAACCAATGTGGAGGAAGCGGCAGCCATCGCAGAGCGAATTCGGTCAAGGGTCGAACACACCGGGTTTCAGCATCGGCGGATCACCATCAGCATCGGCATCGCGGGCTATAACAGTGAATTCGAAACCAGCAAAGACTGGATAACCGCAGCCGATCTGGCACTTTACGAGGCAAAACACCTCGGGCGAAACAATGTGCAGATCTACGACAAGATGGGCCGCTCATTTAAGGAAAGGATCAACTAGATGGGGCCGACGTTCGCGAACAACAAACCCGGAGCAAAAAGCTTCGCAGATGCTCATCGCAGGACTGCGGAGATAGTTGCCGAGCATCTGTCCGCCGAACGCGGCTCGTTGATTCTCTCCGCTGCGCCGCTTTCCGGCCTGACAACGTTCCTTCAAGCAACTGCTTTCTCCGGGCCTGGCCGCGCTGACGCAGGCTTCGTTTTTCGTTTTTCTTTTGCCTCGGGTGAAACGACCAAGGAAGCTGCGAGACGAACGGCCTCCGAGTTTCTTTCGAGCTATGTCGCGAATTCACGCCGCGAGACAGCTCCATCGATCGGCGGATGGCCATCGTCCGAGATCGTAAAAATGGCGGGCATCGGCGATCTTCAATGGATCGAGCGGGCCGTTGAGCGCATCGCCGGACCGGGCGAGAAGAGCATTGAGCAATGTCTTTCGATAATAGAACTGGCGATTCGTGCCGGACGAAAGATCGCCGTCATTACGGACGAAATTCACCACGCAGCCGCCGAGCCGGATGGGCTGCGATCGCTGATATTGCTTAGGCAGCTCTCAGAGAATTTGGGGTTTCCGCTCGTACTTGCAGGTCGCCGCCGATCATTCTCTGAAATTACGGCACAGCGAACTATAGCCTTTGAAAGACTTTTGGGAGACGCAGGACTCGAGTTTAGCACTGAGGCCGCGGGTGATCTTTCGCTCGGTCTGGACGAAGCTTCGATCGACCTTTTAACAACGCAAACCGGTGGACGCCCCGGCCTGATCACGGACATTTTAAGAAGACTAACCACCGATGAAAAGCCTTTTGACGGATTTGCGTCCATACAACGAGCATATTGCGAAGAGGTGTTCGGCGGCTCATACGGCAAGTGGTTTGACAGTACGATCGACGATGCTCTTGAGGTGCGAAACCGTATAAGGGCGTTTGAGATGTTTGGTGATCCAAGGTCAAATGGCGGACCAGTTCCTTTAGCGCTTTTCCAGGATCGAATGGGTTTCGATGAAGCGCGTGCATGGCGTGCCGCCGCATTGCTGAACGCCGCTGAGATCGTTGACCGGTCTGCATATAGCATCGATCGATCGAATGATCCGACGATAAGCGACCTGTTGGAATCCCGAACGCGGACGGAATTACACGGCGAACCGAGAGCACTTGTTTTCTCGTCGCTGGTCGCTTCGATGGTCAGCCGCTCAACCACGGTGATGGCCGGAAGATATCGCCGGGACACAGCCCTTGGGGTAAAAGACGTCCTCGCCTCATTTGACGGCCGGAACGTGCCCGCGATTTTGTTCGATCCGAAAAAGTTCGCAGAAAAATACAAAGGCAGCGACCTTGATGCGATCGGACTGGGCTTGAATGCCGAAACAGAGAATATCGAACTTCCGAATATCGTATTTTCTGCTTCGATCGAATCGATATATCCGCAGATCGCCGCGCAGCTCGACCAGGAACGCGGAGCCTTTGCCGTCGGATTTCCGAAACACAGGTTTGGAAGCGAAGATCGAGTGTTCTGGCTCGCCGCCGAGATAGATTCGAAACTTCCGGCAACTGCCGAACTGACCGAATTCTGGTGCGACCGCCTGGAGGCAGCAGCCCTCTCGGCAGGCATGGAGAATTTCAAGCTGTGGCTGATCACCCCGGACGGCTTCGAGGACTATGCCTGCGATGTACTAGTCAAACGCGGGGCGGTGGGATCAAGCCGAAAGCAGGCGGAATTGATATCGGAATTATTGAAGAATGTGGCGCCGACAGAGGCTGACTCGGGAGAAGAAGAAATGGCTGAATATGAGATCGTAATACCAATGAGCGGCGAATCGGAATTAATAGCGGCACACACGCTTGAAGAGATCGCAAAACGTCACGGCTTTTTGGCACACGATATCAATCAAATAAAGACGGCTCTTGTCGAAGCCTGCATCAACGCTGTCGAACACAGCCACAGTCCTGACCGTCGCATCCGTCAAAAATTCACCGTCGGGCGTGACAAGATAACCATCGATATAACGAATCGCGGCCTTCGTCTTGCCGATGCACCGCGTCCGCAAGCAGATTCGGCACGCCGAGGCTGGGGCCTGAAACTGATGGAAAAACTGATGGACGAAGTAACCATAAACGACACTGACGACGGCACTTCAATAACAATGGTCAAACAGCTAAAAGCCGCATAGAACAGATCAATACTTCATCAATTCCTGAACTGCCTTTTCGACGTCTTCGCTTTGCGGCAGGATGAAATCTTCGACCTGCGGGGCGTAGGCGACGAAGGTGTCGGTCGCTCCGACGCGACGGACGGGAGCGTCAAGGTATTCAAAGAGCTCGTTCGATATCCGTGCGGCGATCTCGGCACCGTAGCCGTACGAGATCGGGTCTTCGTGGGCGACCAGAACACGCGAGGTCTTCTTCACGGATTCGGCGATCGCTTCCCAGTCATAAGGAACTAGCGTTCGCAGGTCGATCAGATCGACAGTGATGCCTTGCTGCTCGAGCCGCTTTGCTGCTTGATTCGAACGCTCGACCAACGCCCCGAAAGTTACGATCGTGACGTCGCTTCCCTCACGAACCTTTCTCGCCTTGCCGAACGGGATCAGAAAATCCTTGCTCGGATATTCCGATTTGTTATACACCTGCCGGTAAAGATGCTTATGCTCAAGGAAAAGCACCGGGTCGTCGCATCGGATCGATGTTCGGAGCAATCCGTTCGCATCAAGAGCGGTCGCGGGGTAAACGATCCGCAGTCCGGGCGTATGTGAAAAGATCGTCGTGCCAGACTGCGAGTGATAAACCGCTCCGCCTTTCAGATAACCGCCGACCGGAACGCGAAGCACCATCGGGCATTTTGTGTCACCGTCTGACCTCCATCGCGTCACGGCGACCTCATTCCGGATCTGCATCATCGCCGGGAAGATGTAATCAAAGAACTGGATCTCGACCACGGGTTTCAATCCGCGGACCGCCATTCCGACCGCGCGTCCGACGATGTTCGCTTCTGCAAGCGGCGAGTTGAATACACGGACGCCGCCGAATTTTCGCTGAAGATTTGCCGTTACCTTAAACACGCCGCCTTTACCCTTAACGCGTTCGAGATATTCTTCACGCGAACAATCGGCCACGTCCTGGCCGAAAACAACGATTCGCGGGTCGCGTTCCATTTCTTCGTGCATACATCGGTTTATCAGATCGACCATCGTACCCGGATTGCCCGAAAGCTCGGCACCTTCCTCTGTATCAAATAGCTGCCGGTCGGTCGGGTCCACAGCCGGAGAGAACACATTTCTCAATGCCGTTTCCGGTGCGGGCTGCGGCGTTTCGATCGCAATGTCGGCCGCCTTATTCACCTCGTCATCGACCTCTGTCCGCAGAGCTTCGAGCTTTTCTGAGGTGATGATCCCTTCGGTCATCAAGAATTCTGCAAATGTCTTGATCGGGTCGATCTCGGCATCTGCCTGGCGTTCTTCATCCGGGCGATAGAGCTTCTCATCATCCGAAAGCGAATGCGAATATGGCCTGATCACCTTACCGTGAACGAATGCCGGGCCTTTTCGTTCGCGGCAATATTCGACCGCACGTTTGAACGTCGCATACGATTCAAGCACATCGGTGCCGTCGCATTTTTGGATATACAGGTCCGGAAAACCGGCGACCAGTTTTGAAATATCGCCGCCCGCCGTGCCCACCTCGACCGGAGTAGATATCGCGTAACCATTGTCTTCAACGACGAAGATCACGGGCAATTTCAGGTTGCTCGCCGTGTTCAGAGCTTCCCACCATTCGCCTTCGCTGGTCGTGCCGTCGCCGACCGACATATAGACGACCTCGTCGCCTTTGAAGCCCGTTATCTTCTCCTGAAGTTCAGGCAAAAGAGCTGCACGATACGCTGCCTCGGCGGCGCCGACCGAATGAAGCGCCTGTGTTCCGGTACACGAAGATTGCGAAGGAACGTTCAGATCCTTATGGCCCCAGTGCGAAGGCATCTGCCGGCCATGCGAATTCGGATCTTTCTCAGCACCGACCGCTGACCAGAGCATCTCCTGTGCGGTCATCCCAAGCCCAAGCATCAACGCTCGGTCGCGATAATACGGAAAGAACCAGTCATAAGCCGGCTTCATCGCCTGGGCCGCACCCACGAGCAAAGCTTCGTGTCCGGCACCTGAGATCTGGAAGAATATCTTGTTCTGGCCCTTTAATTGTATCTCTTTGTCATCAACCCGGCGCGACATATACATTGTCCGGTACATCGCGACAAGCGTCTCCGGTGATAGGCCGTGGTATTTCTCTTCACCTTCGGCACGAGCCATAACTGCGGCCTTTCCATTCACATCTTTCTTCTCGACTTTTGAATTGCTCTTTTTTGCAGAATTCGACATCAATAATTGGTCCTTATAATAGCGATTTCATTTTGTATGCTAACTAAACAGAATACCAAATAGGGAATTTTCGGGCAATTTTGCTCGTTGGCGCCTTTGGCACCAAAAGCTGTGCCGGTCTTGTTCCGCGGCCGTTCCGGGGGCGTTCCGGGCCTGTTCCACTGGAGTGTGGAACGTGTAAGTGGCTGCGATTGCTTCAGTTACTGTCGTCTCAGGGCCGAATTTAACCATTATTTTAAAAAACTTCGAAAAGTCCCATTTTTGTTCACATGTGAACACGCGCGAACTGAACACACCTGAACAAAAATCGGCGTTTTTCCAATAGTGTTTCGTTTCTGAGAGCGTGCCGCGCGTTTCAGTGAAACACTTGAAACAGATGAAACACTTGAAACAGATGAAACACTTGTAACAGTTGTAACAGTTGTAACAGTTGAAACACCTGAAACGCTCGTGAAACAGATCCGAAGAATTTTTGACGCAAAGAAGTTCAGAGTTCAAGCTTTAGCTTGCCGGTATTTCAAAGATCAAGTCAGAACCCCCTGAGTGAGCGAGCGGGCGGTTCGACGGACAGAGCTTTTAAACGCGGATCCAGCAGATCGGGCGGATCTACGCGGATATTTTTCATAAATGCTCATGTTTACCAATCCGCAATCCGCAATCCGAAATCGTGCTGTGCCCGATACATTTTCTTACGAGACTTCGCCACAACCAATAGCACTTGGCGCAGTTGATGGCAGTTGGGGCAAATGGAATAAATGTTGAAGTTGGAAAGCGGGAATCGGCCGTATGAGATCTGAGATCGGAAATTTGGGATCTGAGATCTTAGATCAGAGCATGGGCACCGAGATCCGGCCGACACCCGTTTTCGTCAAGTTTTTTTCATCTGGCTGGCGCATTTGCTAAGCTTTCAGCATCTACTTAATGGAATGAGTTTTCTTTCCGGATTAAGGGAACAGGTTGTCTTGGCTCGTGTATCGGGAATACCGGTGCGGGCGGATTACCGCTGGTTCTTTGTCTTTGGCGTGATGACGCTGCTTATCGCGGCCAGTGTTGCCCAGCTTGGCGGCAGTATCGGTTTTCTTGGCGGGATCGCGATCGGGCTTGCAGTCACGATCATTTTTTTCATCTCGATCTTTTTGCACGAATTCGCCCATGCGGCGGTCGCCCGGATGGAAGATCTAGAGGTTGTCGAGATCGTTCTGCATCCATTCGGCGGGCTTACGCGTTTTCGCAGCGAACCCGACACTCCAAAGGCGGAATTTCGGATCGCGATCGCCGGGCCGGCGACGAGCTTTGTGCTTTCGATCTTGTTTGTGGGCTTGGCGACGGCCGGCTCTGCGGCAGAAGCTCCGGTGCTTGTTATTTTGGGATATGCCCTCGCGCTCCTAAATTTTCTGATCGCCGTGTTCAATATGCTGCCCGGATATCCGCTAGATGGCGGGCGCGTTTTGCGGGCATATCTATGGCGTTCGGGACGCGACCTGAATGAAGCAACGGTTCTCACCGGACGGTTCGGACAGGTCATCGCGGCCGTGCTCATCTTTTTTGGGTTGATAATCGCGATCTTTCGCCAAGAATTCCTAACAGGGTTTTGGGCGGTCCTGACAGGTTTATTCCTATACGATTCGGCGAAGCGAATAATCGCCGAGGTCGGTTCGATGCGGCGTGTCTTGGTCGATGACGTGATGATGCTGCCGATCTCGGTCTCACCGGATTCGACGATCCAGCATTTCGTTGACACTATTCTGTCGTCACACCCGACCACGGTCTTCCCGGTTGCCAAGGCGCGACGCCTGCACGGATTGCTGGTGCTGGAAGAAATGCGCGAGATCGGCCGAGAACGCTGGCACACGGTGGCGGTCGCCGAGATAATGCAGCCGGTCGGCGAGGAGCATTTCGTCCCGCTCGGCACACCGCTTCACATAGCAAGAGAGCTTGCCCGAGCGAATGGCGTTGGCATTGTCGGGGTTGTTGACAGATCCGGAATGCTAGTTGGTATAATCGGGCAAGCCGCTAAGATGACTCGATAGCTAAAATTCAACTTCGGAAGCAAGCCCACAACCTTTTGATAGGGTCTAATCCCTTACAAACACAGTTGAAAATTTAACAGGCGTACCATTTACAACATATGGCACGAATTCCCATGCACTTACGATTTGATGAATTTCCGTAGAATTTATCGGAGAAACAACCGAAACATTCTCAACTATTCCCTGTTCGTCGACATCCATTGACAACTTTATGAATGGAACGTTAGGAAGCTGACTTGATTTTTTTAGCTGAAGTTTGGAGTAAGCAACCAAATATCTTTGCTGGCCGATTAAAACATCCTCATTCGGATCTCGATCGAGCAACTGAGGGAATATGGTATGAGTGTAAGCCATCGCCATTGTCTCCGCCCCCTTCGAAAGTGCACCAGCACGCACAGCCAGCGATGAGTACAATTGACCGTTGGTTCCTATGGTGCTGCCATTGTAAGAAATGCTGAAATTTGTCCCTTGCGGAAGTTCGAGGAATAAAAGAACCTTCCCGTTCATTACCGGTCTAGCAAAAGAAATGTTCGTTGTAGAGACGACTAATGATGTGTCGGATAAAGCCGCTCCCTCACCGGGAACATTGATGTTCTTATTATCAAGTTGAATAGTTCGATCTTCTGAAGTCAAGACTTTCGCCGAAAACTGTTGGTTTTCCGATGGAACAATATTGATCACGTCAGTTTCCTGCATGCCGGAAACTGATATATTGACACTTCCTTGCCATAACGAACCAAGTTCCACACTCTTCGCGATCTTAACAGATTGATAAGAGGTTCCACCGCCAGAGGTCTGTGCATATATAACGCTTGAAATCGCAACTAATACCCCAAATCCAATAAAAATCCCAATACGCTGACTTCCAAAATGTCTCATAACATCAACTCCAAATCTCATCCGTTTCCCGAAACTCAAATTATGATACAGCCGCTTGCATTACAACCGCCACCGGAAACCGTGCCGTCGTTCCAAACTGTGATCGAGATGAAACCGCAGGTTGCAAAAAGGAAGGTTGTTACACCTGACGGAGTTTCAACTGAGAACGAACTTAGTACGCAACACCAGTCAGGCGGACAAAGAGATGCTTCACTTACATTATTCCACCTACTGCACAAGAATGCTGCGGAAAGAGAAATACAAAGGCCTACGATTAAAATTATCTTGCGCATAAATGAATACGTAATACCTAAAAATTTTTTTCCCATACTAAAAAAAAAGTTTAATCTGTCAAGAATTTAATCGGATTGGTCTCGCACACGGTGGCGTCCACCAAAAAGGACGCAGCCGATAAGGTTTTCTATGATATTCTAAGGTGATGCCCGGCGTTGTTGTGTTCGTTTTGGATCCGGCAATTGCTGTGTCCGCTCTCCCAAGTGAAGAAAAAGTAAGATGGATCTGTTCGAAAACCTACCAACTTGGAATACGTTTCGCAATGTGCTCGACATTACGATCGTTTTCATAATTGTGTATGTGATCCTGCGTCTTCTGCGCGGAACCCGGGCGGTTCCAACGATGATCGGCATCGTTTTGCTTGCTCTTCTATATTGGCTTGCGGTGGCACAGGAACTGGCGACGCTGGAATTCGTGCTTCGGTCGGCGGTCCTTTACATCGGTTTTGCGATCATCGTTCTGTTTCAATCTGAGATCCGGCAAGCACTCATATATTTTGCGAATCGTTTGAGGTTTCCGATAATTCGGCGTCAACGCGGGCAATTCGGCGGAACTGTTTATGACGAGATAGTGCTTGCCGTTACTACGCTTTCGACCGAAAAGACGGGTGCATTGATCGTGATCGAACGCAACATCGGGCTGCGAAATTTTGTCGATTCGGGCGTTCAGATAGACGCAGCGATCAGTTATGACCTGCTGGTGACGATGTTCAATCCGGCGACGCCGCTGCATGACGGTGCTGTGATAATCCAGAATGAACGTATCGCTGCGGCTTCAGTGTTTCTTCCGCTGACGAAAAATCCGAGCATCTCAAGAGACCTCGGGACGCGCCACCGGGCAGCGATCGGGATAACCGAAGGGTCGGATGCGATCTCGATAGTCGTTTCGGAGGAAACCGGACTGGTGACTTGGGTCGAAGGCGGCGCGGTAAAGCGAAATCTGGACACGACACAGCTCAGAAAGCGGCTGCTCGAAGCGATGAACGTTCCGCTGATGGAAAAGCGGCGAGAAGCTGCCAAAGCGATAAAGGAGGCCGAGACGGAAACGACTGCCTAATGGATAGCCCGGTTCAAAATTTGGAGACCGCAGGTTCAAACCGTGTCTTTATTCTCCATGTTCTCAAGAAGATATTTCTTGAGGATTGGCTTATGAAGCTCGTTGCTTTGGGGATCTCTTTAGGGCTTTGGGTCGGTGTTACGGGACTGAGTGAAACGGGCAGCGATCGTTATACCGTTCCGCTTTCGATCAGGGTCGCGGAGACTTCTGAGATCACCAGTGACCCAAGTCCGCAGGTTGAGGTCCGCGTAAGCGGCGACAAGCGCAGGCTTGGACAGATAAGAGAACGCGACCTGCGATTTTCGATTGACCTTACCGATCTGCCGCCTGGCGACCATATCGTCAATCTTTCGCCTTCGAATGTAACGGCTTATGACCTGCCGACAGGCGTAAGGCTTGAGGACATTCAGCCCAACCGTATAAACGTAAAGCTTGAAGCAGTTGCGACGAAGGAAGTGCCGGTGAAGGTGCGGACACGCGGCGAACTTGCGGACGGTTTTGAGATGGCAACCGAACCCATCGCTGCCCCGGCAAGGATACGCGTCCGCGGCCCGGCCAGCGTGATCGAAGAACTAACGGAAATATCGACCGAGATCGTAGATATCGCGGATAAGAAAGCAGAGTTCTCGGAACGCGGCGTTTCGTTAACGGCCGGAAGCAATACGCGTATCTCATTGATGGAAGCTGTGGTCGATGTCAGATTTCCGATCCGCGAAATAAGGTCCGAACGGGTCTTTCTGGTACCAGTCGAGGGCCTTTTTGACCGCAAAGCGACCGTTGTTCTATTCGGTCCGCGATCGATATTAAACAGCCTGAAACCGGACCAGGTAAAAACAACCGCTGGTAAAGATACGAACGGCGAAGACATCGCCACCGTTTCGCTTCCCGCCGATGTGCAGAACTCGATCGAGATCCGCCAGGCCCGCCTCCGGCCCTAAAAGAAACGGAAGCTGTATTCAAGCGTAACAATTACCGATGCGGGTTCACCGTTTACGGTTTTAGGTTCAAATCGGATCTGTCTTGCAGCCGCGACCGCTGATTCCGTCAATCCATTGGGCAGAGACTTTACAATTAGGATCGGACCGACTTTTCGGTCCTTGCCTAAGATCACCATTAGCCGGACCGTTCCTGAAGTGCCAGCGTTTCGCGCCATGTCAGTAAAGAAAGCTTTCGGCTTCGATACAATGCGAAAACTAGTAACATTCTTAGCCGGATCGTCCAATTGTCCGACGTTGGCATCATCAGCCTTCGGGGACTGGAGCCGGAACGCCTTGATAGGTTCCAGAACATCGGTTAATTGTTGGACAGAATGGGGATCGGTTGAGTTTTTAATGCCATTCTCTAGCTCACGGATCGCATCGTCGATGTAGTTCTGGTTTTCGCGAAGTGTTGAACCGCCGCGAAGCTTTTCACCCAGCCGCGCCATGTGGACGTCAGACAAAAGCCGATAGGCGGCTGCCATTTGCGGGTTGATGGCTAGTGCCTCACGCCCACCTTGTTCGGCAAGATCAAATTGCGAATCTTGATAGGCGAAAGATGCCCGGAGATAAGTTGCTACGGAATTAGTTGGATCCAAGCGGTGCGCCTTGTCAGCATACTTCCTAGCCTTCTTGGGTTCGCGTGAGAGTGATGATGCGTACGCGGCATTTGCGTGAAAGGTAGATGATGTTGGTTCTAACCGAACGGCAGTTTCGAAAGCTTTTGCCGCGTCTTTGCTATTCCCTATATGATTTAAGGAAAGGCCAAGATAATTCCACATCGAAGGATCATCTTTCCCGGGTGCAGACTTTACCGCCGACCTAAGCACCTTCGAAGCTTCGTCATGTTCTCCCTGTTCGAAAAGAACTACACCAGGATGTTTTTCCTGTGAATAGACTGAAAAGGAAAGAAGAAGCGATAGAAAAGAGGTAACAATAAAACGAATCATAATGCTGGGTTGTCGAGAATACTGACTAAACATCAAGAAATCGACGGATGTCTGTCCGCATCTCGTCGGTTATTTCGTGTTTGGCATTATATTGCTTCGATTCGAAATTTGGCAAGGTTTTTCGCAGGCGTTCTTCGAATTCGGCGAACTTTTCCTGTGTGTAAAATTCATCGTCGTCGCCATATAGATAGAGAGTTCGGGCATTGAAAGGCTGGTAATTCGGATTCGAATCAAGGTCGCCGGGAATGCCGCCGCAAACGCCTACGACACCTGCAAGGCTTTCAGGAAAAGTGAACGCATAACGCAGGTTCAGAGCGCAGGCTTGCGAGAATCCGTACAGATAGACCTGTTCGCGGTCAATGATATTTTCGGCGGCTAGTTTGTCGATAAGGCGATTAACAAAGTCGTGGTGAAGGCGGACATATTCTTCGGGCTTGTGGTCGGTCAGCCAGCCGAAACCAATGCGGTAGCCATCGTCCGTTTGGCGAAAATGCTGATGCGGCGCCTGGATCGAAGCGACCACCCAATCTTTCGGGGCAACGGCCTGTGCCTCGCGCATCATATATCGCTTGTGGGCACCATAGCCGTGAACTGCGATCAATAAAGGAGCCGGTCCGCTATGGGCGTCCGGCACAAAAAGATCGTAGTAAAGGCTGATCTCAGCCGTAAAGGTTTTATCAGATTCGAGCATTTATCAGTGAATTTGTGAGCACCATTTAGCAGGATCGACTGCCCCATGGGGAACTCTATAACGGTGAAGTTTATAGATCTTTTTTCGAAAACCCTTCAACGGCCTGTCCGTTACGACGTAGGGCAATAATTTACTCAGTCTTTTATATAAATGGGCCTTAGCGTCACGATATTGGGTGCACTGGTCGGGATCCGAATGAAATTGTGCCCAACCTATCGACCCGCAAAAACCAGCAACTCCATAATGGGGTGACCGTAGGACATGCTCCATGAACACTTTAATACCGCCGTCGAACTCGTGCAAAACATCGTGCATCGCCACTATCGCGCCGTCTGCTAAGTAGGGCTCAAAGGATTCGAGATCAAGCCTCGTTCCTTCATAGGTATGATCACCATCGATCCAGAGAAGCCGAATAGGCTTCGTCCAAGCTTTGGCTAGTTCGGTCGAGAGCATTCGATGAAGCCGAATACGCGAAGCGACCCCGTGGCTTTCGGTATTTCGGGAAAAATCGTCAAATGAACTTTCGTCGCCGCCAAGGTCGGGATCGGTGGACGACGGTGCGTTCATCGGATCGACGGCGTTAACCAGTTCATCACCTGCGAGCATCGACGATCTTGCAAGAACGACCGTTGAGCGGCCCTTGAATGATCCGATCTCCAGTATCTCACCTGTCGCAGTCGGCACTGCACCGAGAAGGACCAGAAAACGAGTTTCGATGGGCGAGAGAAATCCCTCGATATCTTCGACCTCAATTACGATCCGTTCGGCCGCGGCCGCGAATCCCTCAGGCAACGAATGTTGAGGGCTTTGCATAATGTTTTGGTGTTTGCCAGAATACGTTAGCCAACGCAGCTAAGTCAAAATCAATTATGTTCAATGCAATTTCTGATCGGATCGACGCGATCGCCGGTATCGAGCCGGGCTCTGCCGTTGTGAACAAACTTGAGCGTCTTTCCTTTGTGTTTTTGATCTTGATGGCTGTTTCGGCCCCGCATTCTATCGCCGCGACGCAGACGGCGTGGCTCGCGGGTACTCTTCTTACGGCTATTTGGATCGTGATAAGGCGACGTGTTGATTGGAAGTTGGGCTTGCTTGATGCGGCGATCATCGGCCTGTTTCTCTGGACGGTCGTTACGGCTTTTGTCTCCTATGATCCACCGATCTCTTTGGGCAAGCTTCGTTCAGCCGGCATTTTCGTCATCTTCTATTTTGCCGTTTTCAATCTGCGGACGATCCGTTCGGTGATCGCGATCGCAACGATCCTGATAGTTTCGTGCATAGTCAACGTCGTCTGGGTACCGATAGAACGGCTGATCGGCCGCGGAGTCGAGATCCATCAGATCGAACCGAACGGGCCGTTGGCACGAGCACATTTATCGAACGGCGACACAGTTCTGACCGCCAACAAGGTTCAAGTAAGAACGCCTGAAGACCTTCTGGCGATCGTCGAAAAAGACGGAACCGCCGATGTTAGGTATTACCGGCCGGACTTTGAAATGACGGGAAAGGTCATTACTGCCGACCTGCTTCCGGGCGACAGTGCTCAGCAGCGGTTGGGGATCGGGACCTGGAAGAAAAGCCGCAATTGGCGTTCGGCCGGATTTTATGGCCATTACGCCACGTATGCCGAGGTGCTGCAGCTTATCGGCTCTCTTTTGCTAGGCCTGTTGGTTGCCGGGTTTCTGATATGGCGAAAAGACACGGGCGATGATGGTACAAAAGCCGTCTCTCTGAAATTGCTGCTCGCGATGGCCGGTTCGTTCGGATTGATCGCGTTCGCTCTTCTTTTGACCGTTACGCGCGCGCCGCAACTCGGGCTTTTTGTCTCGGGTGCCGTGATAACACTATTCGGGCTTGGGCGAAAATGGCTGCTCGCCGCGGCATTGATAATGGTGCCGGTCGCAATTGGCGGGTTGATATTTCTTCAGCAATCGCGCCACGTTGGATTTCTGGACAGTGCAGATGAATCCACTCGATATCGAACCGTGATGGTGAAGGATGGAATTCGGATATGGACGGAAAGCCCGCGGAATTTTATCTTTGGCGTGGGAATGGATTCGATAAGGACACATTGGCAGGAATGGGGAATGTTCGAGGGCGGCAAGCTGCCGATAAGCCATCTTCATTCAACGCCGCTTCAACTTGTTGTAGAACGCGGCCTGCCCGCCTTGATAATCTGGCTGTTAATTATGTTTGCCTACTCGCGAAAGCTGCTCGAAGGCATTGGAAAGATACCTGATCTAAATTGGCAGGAAAGGGGCATTTTGCTTGGAGCTCTCGGCGGACTTGCCGGTTTTCTTGTCAGCGGCATTGTGCATTTCAATTTTGGCGATCAGGAAGTTGTAATGGCCTTTTATCTGATAATGGCATTGTCGATGGTCATTTGCCGGCGGAAGCATGCCGCAGAATGAGGAAATTCGATTTTACAAACTTTTAACAATCTTTTTCCGTATAGTTTGTTTAGATAACCCTAAACTCGATTAACTAAGCTTATGAGAAAATTACGTTCTATCGGTGCATTTCTAAACTTCCTTCTTATCATTTCGATCTTTGCCGGCGCTTTGCCGATGCAGGGCCTTGCACAGACTCCGGCGGCTGCGGTCGTTGACGGCGCATATTCCGAACAACTCGCTTCCATCGAAAGCAAGGTCGAGGCACGGCGAAAAGCGCTTGGTATTCCGGGCATGTCGCTGGCGATCGTAAAGGACGACAAAGTTATCTATTCAAAAGGGCTTGGGTTCAAGGACTTTGAGAACAAGGTTCCGGCAACCGCTGACACACAGTTCGCGATCGGCTCTTCGACAAAGGCTTTTACCGGGCTGACTGTTTTGATGTCCGCCGAAGAGGGTAAGTTCTCATTGGACGATTCCCCGAAGAAAGTGCTTCCTTATTTCAAGATGGCGGATCCCGACACCGATAAGAACATCACGATCCGCGACCTGCTTACACATTCTTCCGGGCTGAACCGGACCGACATCGCAATGATCACCGGAAAGCTTAACCGCCAGCAGCTTATTCGTGTTGCGGGTGAGGCAGAACCGATCGGAAAACTTCGCGAACGTTTTGGTTATCAAAACCTGATGTACGCGACCGCCGGCGAGGTGGTCGCCGTCGCACAAGGCCAACCGTGGGAGAAGTTCGTGCCGGAACGCATTTTCAAACCGCTCGGGATGACGAACAGCAATATGTCCATTACCGAGATGGAAAAGGCGAAGGACCGTTCATTTGGCTACAGTTACAATTTCGATTCGAAAGAGACCGAGAAGCTGCCCTATCGGAACATTGACCATGTCGGCCCGGCCGGTTCGATCAATTCATCGTCCAACGATATGGCGAGATGGCTGCGGTTCGTTCTCGCCGGTGGGGTTTTTGACGGCAAGCGGCTGGTTTCCGAATCCAGCTTTAATGAATGGATGAAACCGCAGATGAAGGTAGATCCGGCCGGCAACTCCAATTACGCGCTGGGCTGGTTCGTTCAAAAATTGAATGGGCTTACGGTCGTCCAGCACGGCGGCAACATTGATGGTTTCAATGCGATGGTCGCAATGATCCCGGAAAAGAAGCTTGGTTTTGTAATGCTGACGAACGTTACCGGTTCATCGCTTGGCGGTGAGCTGATGCCGATGGTCTGGGAAGCGTTTCTCGGAAAGAGCGGTGCGACCGTTACAGCAACAGGTGATGACGTTCCGCCGCAGAATGAGGTAGGCAAATATAGATTCGAGGCCGCAGGTTTCGACATGGAGATCGAATTGAAAGACGGCAAGCTGTTGGCGAATGTTCCGGGGCAGCCGACCTATACGCTTGAGAAAGTAAGCGGTAGAAAATATAAGCTGGCCGGTGCACCCGAAGGGTTTTTCATTACGTTCAAAGACAAAGAGCTTTTGCTTGAACAGCCGCAGGGAAATTTCACTTTGCCGAAAAAAGACGCCGATGCATCCGGCCCCAAGTCCGCACCCGAAGCAAAAGAATTGATCGGCAAATGGACCGCCGAAGGAAGCGGACGAACGCTTGAGATAAAAGAGACCGACGGGAACGTGACCTTAAACATAGAAGGCCAGCCGCCTTATACGCTGACCGCGCGTGAAAAGGACTCCTTTAATATGGCACCGCTGCCGGAAGCTTTTTGGTTAAAGGTAAAGCGCGGCGAAGACGGCAAGATAACAGGTTTTACGTCGCACCAGCCCCAGGCGATCGTTGAATTCAAAAAAGCGTCTGGGGCAAAGATAGAGATGACCGCCGATGAGCTAATGAAAAAAGCAATAGATGCTCTCGGCGGCGCTGAAGCCCTGCGCAAGATAACCAGCCGCGAAACCGTTGCCGATGTCGTCCTGGAGCAGCAAGGCGTAAAGGGCATTGCGACCTCATGGACAAAAGCCCCGAACAAGAACGCTACCGAAACAAAGATAACCGCGCTCGGTATCGAGATCGCGAGCATTTGGGAATATTTTGACGGGGAGAACGGCGAACAGGCGACAAGCTTTTCACCTGTGTCTAAATACACAGGAAAGCGGCTGGACGACATCCGGTTGGCATCTGACTTTTCGACCGTGCTTGACTGGAAGTCGAAATTCAAAAAGGCCGAGGTTTCGCGTATCGCAAAATGCGGTGATGAAGAATGTTACGTAGTCGATTTTGAGCCAAATGCAGGATCGAATTTCACTGACTATTACTCAACCAAGACGTTTCTGTTGATGCGGCGCGAAGGCTCTATACCTTCGAGCACGAGCTCACAGCAGGTGCCCTTTTCAACTCGATTTGAAGATTATCGCGAAGTTGACGGTATTAAGATCGCATTCAAAAGCGTAAACAATACGACCGGAAACGGCGATGTAGTATCAACGATCCGGAGCGTGAAGCACAACGTAAATATTGACGACAAACTGTTCGTACCGCGAAAGTTCTGAAATGAATAGATGAAATGAAATAAGATCGGAAACAGAAAACAAGACTGTTTCCGATCTTTTTCTGTCTGTCAGAGCACTATGGCAAGGCTACTATTTCCAAACCCGAGACGTTGTCATCAACATTTATTGATATCGGGCTGAATGTGAATCGCTTGCTTGAAACCGTAATAACATAGCTCGTTCCTATCGGTATATTTAGGAACGAAAAGTACCCGAATGAGCTGGAGATAGCCGGATAACTATTCCCGGAAGGATCGGTCATTACTATCCGCGTATGAGGGACAAAATTCCCGCCGCTATCAAGCAGCCTTCCCGCCACCGTAACTCCTTCGGTCGATAATGCGCTGCCCACTTCCACCGCGCCGATATCGCTGCCGTCGCCCGACGGTGAGTTCGGAACGGAAGGCACATCGAACGGACGAACAAACCCCCGCTGGTCGATAGCGGAGCCCGACGCCGAACCATTATCGATCGCAACGCTTCCTTCCATCGGCAGATGCGTTTGCGTTGGGCCGCCGTTGTCGGCAAGCGGGTCGAGCAGAGCGTTGATAGGAGCCTTTTCGGTCCCGACATAATCGGTTCCGCTCGGGCTGCCGGCGGGAAACTCGGTCGTCACGCTTGTGTTTTCGCCGATCAGGTTGAAGCCGCCGCTGGTTATCACACCGGTTCCGTCTCGCTGAATGTCCTGCGCGACGTTGCCGGCAACGATCGAGTTGGTCAGCGTCAAAGTTCCCGTTTCATGCCAAATACCGCTGCGGGCTCCGGCGGCGCTGTTCGGTGCGGTGTTATTGGTAATGGTCGAAGAAACTATCGAAATGGTATTAGCGCCTGCCTGAAAACGAAGCCCGCCGCCGCCGTCGGTCGCGAGTGCGCCATTTGCCGTGTTGCCGCTTATGGTCGAATTTATGAAAGTTCCGCGGTTGGCTAACATGCCGCCGGACGAAGCCCCGGCCGTGTTGCCGCTGATGGTGGAGTTGCGAATGGTCATCGAACCCGAGGCGGACGAATTTATCCCGCCGCCGTTTCCGAAAGATGTGTTATTTGTGATCGAAGAATAAGCGATGGTCAGATTAACACCCGCGAAACTGATGCCGCCGCTTGTGCTGGCGGTAGATTGATTTTGCAGTACGGATGAACGATATAGTGTTAAATTGTTTGTGCTTCGGATTCCGCCGCCAACTGAGCTCGAACTATTCTGACGAACGACACAGTTAGAGACCGTAAGATTTCCCGTGTTCTGTATCGCACCGCCGTTACCGGTCACGTTCCCGTCGGCGAGTGTCATTCCGCTCAGGCTGACGACAAAGTTGGTGATATTAAAGATCCGGCTTGTTGTGCTAAGCGGAGCAATGTTTCGAATAGTCAAGGAATTTGGCCCGTTGCCGATCATTGAGATATTCGAGGTGATCGCGATCTGACCGTTTACATCGATCGAAATTATCGATGGATCGAAAACTATCGTGTCATCACCAGCAAGGGCGTTCGCTTCGGCCACCGCCGCCCGGAGTGTACAAACACCATTGCCGGCAGCGGTTTCGCAAACTCCGTCACCCGGTGTGGCGTCCGTAGCGTCGCCATCGTTGTTTACAACGATAAGAGCCAATAACGAATCGGTTCGAGTTTCGTCCTTGCTCTGTTTTGCAGACATCACATTCGACGGCTCGGCTGGCACAATGGCATCCTGTCCGTGAACATTTGTCACGGATCCGGCAACGGCGGCAATTAGCAGACAAAGGCCTGCAATGATCATTTTTCGCATTTGGTTCCTCCTCTAAGCGTAAGATCGAATAAAAATGACCGTGCGGTCAAAGAATTGTTAGTACAGGTTAAAGCATACACGTAGTGTCAATGCACCGGCGGGGAAGAGCGAATATTTATGAAAAGATCTCTATCACAGCGGCCGGATCAGAAGGGTTGACATACAAAATTGAAAAGCAGTAACTAGCTAAGTTAATTTATCCGATATGACTGACACTTCACATCATGACGAACGGATCGCGAAGATGATCTTTGGGGGTGTGTATCCCCATTACGTTACAAAGGTAGAAAAGAAGGGCCGCACGAAAGCAGAACTGCATGAGGTGATCAAATGGCTGACCGGATATGATGAAAAGAAACTAAAGAAACTGATCGACGACAAAGCTACGTTTGAACAGTTTTTCGCCGGGGCTAAGCTAAATCCGAACGCAAATTTAATTACCGGAACTATTTGCGGCTACCGCGTCGAAGAGATTACAAATTCCTTGACCCAAAAGGCACGCTATCTTGATAAGCTTGTCGACGAACTCGCGAAAGGTCGGAAGATGGAAAAGATACTTCGAACTGCATAGACGAAATTCTATTTGACCCAGCCGACCTTGCGCTTCCATTCTTCGGCCTCTTTGTTTCGTGCGGCAAGATTCGAAGGCGGGTGTTGGTTTTCGGCCATAGCCTGTTTTCTGATGATAGCTGTTTGATCGGCAAATGAATTCAGGCCGATAGACTTTCGCCGCTGATCGACCTTTTCCGGATCGTCGACCAAACTCGGGCTCAGCTCACAATGCTCATCCCAATCAAATTGGGTGCCGTAAAGCTGCGGACGGCCTTCGAAGACCGCTATCCTGTCGGTCAAATAAGCAAGCTGTTTCGCATCTGCCTGATCTTCTGCTACCGCTATTTCCATAAGTGCCGCACATTTCCGCATAAACTCCGGACGGCTGATAGCGTGTTGGATCACAAGCCACGAGGACTCGTTCGCCTCTGTGCCGACCTTCTCAATGGTCGGATATCCGATCTCGTCAATGATCTGCTCCAAAGATTCGGCATTCTTTATATGCATGGCCTCCATTTCCGGATCATAGCCGGCTGAAAGCCGACCTTCGTGTATTAGCTTGTCGCGCAGAACAAGATCTGCGTCTTGCATTTCAATGATCTTTTTTGCAATTTCGTGATACATTTCACCGGTCGCAGCGACTCTAACAAGAATCGATGAATCCAATAGCGGTCTAATTCTTCACTTTTACGCCCCTGTGGTCGTCATATTTCATTTCAACTACTTCGCCGTTGTCATTTTCGACGAATTCTATGTTTGACCAGTAGGTCCTAAGAATAAATCTTGTGACCTGGTTTTTACCTTCGTTGACCGGGATCAAAGCCCCCCAGGAAGTCGAAAGATCTCCGTCCTTTATGCTAACTTCCATCACAAAGTTTGGAACATAAAACTTCTCATCGAACTTGTAGTTTCCAACAAGGCGGTTCGCTTGTTTAGGAGTAAAGCGGACGTTTGCAAGTTTGTTATTGACGTAAGGTTTCCCAAAGTGAAGAGCGGCTATAAATCTGCCCAGGTCAGGCGGTAGGGAAATGTAATTGTTGGAAAGCACAACTACGGTTAACTTATCATCAGGATATATACCGAAGTAGGATGAGAAGCCTGGCGACCTGCCGTTCATCTGTACGCGTTTTTTTCCCAAGTGGTCCCGGATGAACCATCCATAACCAACTTGTTCGCCGTGGTCGGTAAAAATCTTTTGCCACGAATCTCTTGTCAAAAGGCGATCGTTCAGGATCGCCTCGGCGAACTTGCTAAGATCCTCAGCGGTTGAATAGATCGATCCGTGACCGGTTTTTGAGGTCCAGTCGATCTGATACGCGTTCTCCACGTCGTAATGCCCAACTGCCGCGTAACCCGCTGCCAAATTCGGCACGATAGCAGTATCACCCGTTGAATGCCCCGTGCTCGTCATTTTCAATGGGTCAAAGATGGCCTCCTTCAGATACGTACCAAATGGTTTTCCCGTAATTTTTTCGATCACGCAGGCCAGAACGATATAATCCGACCGGCCGTGATTGTACTTACTGTTCGGAAGAAAAAGGAGGTCGTCATCTTCAACGTAGGAGATCAGTTTTTCACAGGTGTGCGAAAATTTTGTAATGGCATCATAATCCACCTTTTTGCTGTTCCCGATCGCCGGAATTCCCGATCGCTGGCTGAGAAGATCGTGCAGGGTCAAAATGCTGCCGTGTTTGTATTTCGGAAGGTATTTAGATAACCGGTCGTCAAGTGCAAGCTTTTTCTCCTCGACAAGCTTCATGATCGCCGCCGAAGTGAAAACCAACGAAACCGACGCCAGATAAAATTTCGTCTGGCGGGTATTAGCCAGGTCATACGACCTGTTCATCAGACCATAGGCTTTGGAGTGAATGATCTTCCCGTCATGTGCCACCAAAACCTGTCCGCTAAAATTATTTGTCTGGACATATGGGGCAATTAAGGCATCTATCTCCGCACTTTGTGCAAACGTCGTCGAACAAAGGAGGAAGGTGATCAAAAAGCGCAAGGATAACTTCATATGGTGTTTCTTTCTAAACACCACCACATCTGGTTTTATGACAACGTGTCATTTGAAGGAAGTTCTAAATGCCCTCCTTCCCACCGACCGGCACGTTGCCGTGATAGATCTCAGAGCCCGTGGCTTTGAATTCGGCCGCTTCTTGGCTCACGGTGACGGCGAAGGAGCCAATAAAACAAGTCCTATTTCCAGATTCATTGATCCGAATTGAGAAGGGATGAAAACATACTCCACGATGTTCATGGCAAAACCGGCCTGCTCGAAAGTTATAGTGTATTTGGCTTCACGAAAACCGCGAGCTCGATCGTAGCGATTATATGGTAGCTCAACTGAATATTCTCCCCTCTCATTGGAAACTGCAGTGAAGATACGACCCGCAACATTTTTGGCCGAGACTCTTGTTCCCGGCACAACTGCGCCGTTCGCGTCAAATATGGTTCCTTTCAGTTTGGAGACGTATTCAAAGGACGAAACCTCGTTTGCGCCAATTTTACCAAGACGAATCCTGTAAACCAGAAGGTTTTCCGGGCGGTTGAGAGGAAGGTCAATTATGCGCTCTACTGATTCAAAACCATCTGATGCTATTTTGACTCTAATGTCGTGATGCCCTCCGCACATTCCTTCGGTGAGCAAATAACTCGCATCTTCCGAAGACCACCTGACTAGATTAGAATGAATCGCGGATTTCTTCGAGTCGGCTTCGAGAAACTCGAAGGTAGCGTTTCGAATTGCATTGCCTTTAGAATCGGTCACGAAAAACTTCGCGTGAGAATACCCACATGCCTGTGCGACAACTTCCTGACCAAAGAAACAGATAGCGAGGCCAACGGCGAAAACGAATTGAAACATTTCATAGCTCCTTCTCCCTAGTGATGCCCATTCTCACCTTTTGGTTTGTTGCCTTGGTAGATCTCTGAGCCCGTGGCTTTGAACTCGGCGGCTTTCTCGGACATCCCGACGGCTAGGGCTTTTTCGGCTTCGATGTTTTGTTCGGCGGCGTATTCGCGGACGTCTTGCGTGATCTTCATCGAGCAAAAATGCGGGCCGCACATTGAGCAGAAATGGGCGAGTTTTGCACCTTCGGCGGGTAGAGTTTCGTCGTGGAAATCTTTAGCCTTTTCAGGATCGAGGCCGAGGTTGAATTGATCTTCCCAGCGGAACTCGAAGCGCGCTTTTGATAGAGCGTTATCGCGATACTGAGCTCCGGGATGGCCTTTCGCAAGGTCCGCGGCGTGGGCGGCTAGTTTGTAGGTGATCACGCCTTCTTTTACGTCCTGCTTGTTTGGCAGGCCAAGGTGTTCTTTCGGTGTGACGTAGCAGAGCATCGCCGTGCCGAACCAGCCGATCATCGCGGCGCCAATTCCGCTTGTGATGTGATCGTATCCAGGAGCGATATCCGTCGTCAGCGGCCCGAGCGTGTAGAACGGAGCTTCGCCGCAGACCTCTAGCTGCTTGTCCATGTTCTCTTTGATCAGGTGCATCGGCACGTGACCCGGACCTTCGATCCTCGTCTGGCAATCCATTTCCCACGCGATCTTCGTCAGTTCGCCAAGCGTTTCGAGCTCGGCAAACTGCGCTTCGTCATTGGCATCCGCGATCGATCCGGGCCGCAGGCCGTCGCCCAGCGAGAACGCCACGTCGTAAGTCCGCATGATCTCGCAGATCTCGCGGAAGCGCGTGTAGAGAAAACTTTCTTCGTGATGAGCGAGGCACCACTTTGCCATGATCGAACCGCCGCGGCTGACGATGCCGGTCGTGCGTTTTGCGGTCATTGGAATGTACGGCAGACGAACTCCGGAGTGGATCGTAAAGTAATCAACGCCTTGCTCGGCCTGCTCGATCAGCGTGTCGCGATAAATTTCCCACGTAAGATCTTCTGCCTTACCATTCACTTTTTCGAGAGCCTGATAGATCGGCACTGTCCCGATCGGCACCGGCGAATTCCGCAGTATCCATTCGCGCGTTGCGTGAATATTCTTGCCCGTCGAAAGGTCCATCACCGTGTCCGCTCCCCACAGCGTCGACCAACGCATCTTCTCGACCTCTTCCTCGATGGATGACGCAACTGCCGAGTTTCCGATATTTGCGTTTATCTTTACCAGAAAATTGCGCCCGATAATCATCGGCTCCGACTCGGGATGATTGATGTTGTTCGGGATGATCGCGCGCCCGCGGGCGACCTCATCGCGGACGAATTCCGGTGTGACGTATTCCGGGATCGCGGCGCCGAAAGATTCGCCTTTGTGTTGATGATTGAGCGACGACCGGTCGCTGCGCTCGCTTTGTGTAAGGTGGTCAAACGCGGCTTGTCTTCCGAGGTTTTCTCGTATTGCGACGTACTCCATCTCCGGCGTGATAATGCCTTTACGAGCATAGTGTATTTGCGTAACGCACGCTCCGGCCTTTGCACGAAGCGGCGCTCGCCTCAGGCCGGGAAACTCGATTACCTCACTTGAGCCCTTACTAACGTGCGGGCTACTGACATAGCCATTATCCTGCGGAAGTATCTCGCGGCCTTCGTATTCCTCTACGTCGCCGCGCTCGATGATCCATTCTCGACGGTGTGGCGGCAGGCCTTCCCGCACATCGCCGGGAAACTGCGGGTCAGTCCACGGGCCGCTTGTGTCATAAACTCGAACCGGCAAGTTTTCGGTTAGTGTCCCGTCCATCTCTCGCGAGGGCGAAAGCGAAATCTCGCGAAACGGTACCCGTAAATTGTGCTTCTTTTCGTTGACCGTCGAACCGTTGGTCTCAACGTAAATTTTTCGCGACGATGGCAACGTTGCCTGATCGCTGCTTTTCTCTGTTGACTGCTGACTGCTGACTACTGACTGCTTACTCATCGTTTTTCTCCCTTCGTCGGTATTATCCGCATCAGGTTTCTAGGGTAATGTGCAAGTCGATGCACAACTCTCAGCCCCAATGGCTCCCCTGAAAACTTTATTGAAGTACTAAGCGTAACATAATGAAAAGCGTACACTAAAACCAACTGAAACCTGGCATTTGGATTGCTTTCCAACTCTGGAATGCCAAATTGCATCGGAACCGAACAATTTTTTGCGAAACGCATAGTTTGACGTCGGTAGAACTATTTCATTTAGTCGTAATGGCGTCTGATACCTAGGGGTTTGAAATGGAAGAGTCGTCGATTGACGTAGATCGGTCGGGTCCGCGACCGGTGCTAGGAACAACTGATGCCGTTGCGTTGATCGTAGGCATTGTTATCGGTGCGGGAATTTTTAGTTTCCCGTCGCTAGTCGCAGCCAATACCGCGAGTCAGACCGCATTTATCCTAGTATGGCTGGTTGGTGGCCTGGTCTCACTGATAGGTGCGTTGTGTTATGCCGAACTTGCCTCGACATTCCCAAATACCGGCGGCGATTACCATTTTCTAAGGCGGGCATTTGGCGAAAAATTCTCGTTTCTGTTTGCGTGGGCCAGAATAAGTGTGATCCAGACCGGCTCCATCGCTATACTGGCCTTTGTTTTTGGCGACTACTTTTCGCAGTTTTATGATATTGGACCGAATTCCTCGATCCTATACGCCGCCGCTATAATAGCCATCCTGACCATTGTTAATATCATCGGCCTGCAATTCGGAACTGGGACTCAAAAGATATTGACCGCGCTTGAAGTGCTTGGGCTTTTGGTAATAATCATCGCCGGTCTGTTTTTCGCCCCAACTGAAACGACTGCTGTGGTAAAGCAAGGAGCAGTTGCTCAGGCATCCACGCTTGGGCTGGCAATGGTTTTTGTATTGTTGACATTTGGGGGTTGGAACGAAGCGGCATATGTATCAGCGGAAATGCGTAAGGGCAAACGACACATCGCTTTGGCCCTGATATTGGGCATTATAATCATCACCACTTTATACGTGTTGGTAAATGCCGCTTATTTGAACGTACTAGGACTTGGAGGAATTGCCGGTTCTCAGACAGTCGCCGGTGATGTTATGAGGCTGACGCTTGGTGACGGAGCGGCGTGGATGATCGGACTAATGGTTGCTATCGCCGCTGTGACATCTGCCAATGCGACCATTTTTACCGGTGCCAGAACGAACTATGCACTTGGGAGAGATTTTCCGGTACTAGGCGTGCTGGGAAAATGGAACGACCGTGCCGACGCACCAATTAACGCATTCATTGTTCAGGCACTCGTTGCTCTGGCCCTTGTTGGATTGAGTTTTTGGACACGTGATGGGATCAGGGCCATAGTCGATTATACGGCTCCGGTCTTCTGGTTCTTCTTGTTTATGGTCGGGGCCTCACTCTTTGTGCTTCGCCGAAAAGAAAAGGACGTGGTGCGTCCGTTCCGTGTCCCTTTTTATCCGATCACCCCTTTGATTTTTTGTATCACATGCTTATATCTGCTTTATTCCAGCCTGAATTACACGGGCACTGGAGCGTTGGTCGGTGTGGGCGTGCTGATAATTGGTTGGATCGCGTTGGTTTTGATTTCGCGTTTCCGGGTTACTTTAGAAAAAACTGAAACTACTGAATTTGGAGGAGAAAAAGATGAGATCACTACGGCTTAAGTACATTCTGATCGCAGCGAGCGCAGTTTTCTGCATTTCTTGCAGCGGCGAACACCCTAGATTTGCAAATACAACGGCAAACGTTCCGCCGGTCGCAACGGAATCGTCACCGATAATGCTCAGCGAACCTGACCTTGACGTTCCTTACGTTCCAACCCCAAATGAGGTCGTCAGCGAAATGCTCAAAATGGCTAACGTTACCGGCAACGATATTCTCTACGATCTTGGCTCCGGCGATGGCCGGATCCCGATAACTGCCGCAAAACAGTTTGGCACGAAGGGCGTCGGAATCGATCTCGATCCTGTCCGCGTAAAAGAAGCGAATGAAAACGCAAAGACTGAAGGCGTTACAGATAAAGTTAGGTTTATAGAAGGCGATATATTCGAAGAGGATTTCAGCGAAGCGACTGTGGTTGCCTTATATCTTCTTCCTTCCATCAACCTAAAGCTAAGGCCTAAACTGCTTGAGATGAAACCCGGAACTCGGATAGTTTCGCACAATTATGACATGGGCGACTGGGTGGCGGAGAACTCAAAAAAGATAACGGTAAATGGCAGCGACCACTACGTCTATTTCTGGCGTGTGCCGGAAAAGAAGGCCGACAAATAAAACGTACGATCAAGGAGTAATAAAATGAAAAACGCAGTTGTATATTTTGCCCTTTTCCTTTTGTTTTCGACATCGGTAATGGCTCAAACCCCCGAACCAACTCCGACAAAGCGGCCGGATGTGCCTTACGTTCCAACCAGACAAGCTGTCGTTGATGCAATGCTCGAAGTTGCCGGAGTCAAAAAATCGGACGTTGTATACGACCTCGGAAGCGGTGACGGGCGTATCGTTATTACCGCCGCAAAGAATTTCGGCTCACGCGGCGTCGGTATAGATATAAATCCAGACCTGGTAAAACAGGCTAGAGAAAATGCCGAGAAGGAAAAAGTTTCAGACAAAGTCACTTTTATTCAGGGCGACCTCTTCGATTTCGATTTCAGTAAAGCGACGGTTGTAACGCTTTATCTTCTGCCGGAGATTAATCTAAAGCTGCGGCCTATATTGTGGAAACAATTAAAACCGGGAACACGCGTTGTTTCGCATTCATTCTCGATGGGGGACTGGACGCCCGAGAAAACCATTGAGGTGGATGGGGCCAGAGTTTATTTCTGGCGAATACCGGAAAAAAAGCCGGAC
Organism: Pyrinomonadaceae bacterium; assembly: GCA_041751035.1. GTDB lineage: Bacteria > Acidobacteriota > Blastocatellia > Pyrinomonadales > Pyrinomonadaceae > OLB17. The sequence continues at coordinate 223,285 of JBGSYH010000005.1, forward strand.
GATAAGAAAACAGCTCCGGGAAACTAGAGACTATCAGAATGAAGTGATGAATGTTGTAGTGAGATCGGTAGTTGTTTTTCTGGCTGTGGTTTGGACCGGTTGTTCAAACCCAGCTCCGACTGGCGATATTGATATTACTTTCACCGCGGGCGAGAACCAGAATACTAAGTTTCGGGTCGAAAACGTCGCGACAGGTCTTGAGGTGCCGTGGGCGTTCGCCTGGCTGCCAAATGGCGATATGCTTTTGACCGAACGGCCGGGGCGAGTCCGGATCATCGAAGGCGGACAACTCAAGGTAGAGCCGGTCTATATCGTTCTGGACGTTGAGCCATCGGGCGAAAGTGGGCTGATGGATATCTCCGTTCATCCGAACTTCGCGAAAAACGGCTTTTTGTATATAGCCTATGCATATCGCGGCGATGGCAAACAGGTAAAGATCGTTCGATACAAGTACACCGACAATAAATTTACTGAGCCGAAGATAGTCATCGAAAACGTTCCCGCTGCACCGAACCATGCCGGAACGCGTGCCCGTTTTGGGCCGGACGCAAAGCTATACATTACGACGGGCGACGCAACAAAATGGGACCTCGCGCAGGACATGACCTCGCTTGCCGGTAAAACTTTGCGGCTGAATGACGACGGCTCGGTTCCGGATGACAATCCGTTTGTAAGCCAAAAAGGAACAAGGTCGGAGATCTGGTCGCTCGGGCATCGTAATGCGCAAGGGCTTGCGTGGCAGCCGGGAACGGGTTTGATGTTTCAAACCGAGCACGGCCCGAGCCAATTCGAAGGCCGCGGCGGCGGTGCAGACGAGGTAAATATCGTTGAAGCCGGTAAGAATTACGGCTGGCCGACCATCTGGGGAACACGAACGCAGGCTGGACTGGAACCACCGCTGCTCGAATACACTCCGGCCTGCGCTCCTGCGAGCGGTGCCTTTTACAACGGAGACAAGTTTCCGGCGTTCAAGGGCAATTACTTTTTCGGATGTCTGCGAAGCGCGCGAATAATTCGCGTTGTTCTCGATGGAAGAAATGTGGTTCGGCAGGAGAATTTGCTTGAAGGAAACGTTGGGCGCGTCCGCGAGATCGCCGAAGGGCCGGACGGCTTTCTTTACTTCTCAACATCCAACCGCGATGGCCGAGGAACGCCGGCGGAGAATGATGATCGGATCATGAGGATCGTACCGGCAAAATGATAAGCATGCTAAAGGGCACCGCCCCCCGATGAGCGGAGAGGCTTTGCCTTTTCGTCGGGGCCCCGGAGATCTGATGTGGCTCCGCCGGCCGATGTTCTCATTTTCCAACAATGCGGTCTGGGCTATCTGACGAAAGCTCCTGGCGTAGGCACGTCACCGGCCTGTCCAAATGCCTGGATCGTGGTGCCGCCGCTCGACTTGTTGATGTACCATGTCGAATTCGACGGCCTGAAGACCGCAGCATCGGTTTTGCCGTCGCCGTCATAGTCGCCCGGCGTTGGGCTGTCACCACTTGCTCCGAACGGGAACGCGTAGAACGATGAGTCTTCGCTCCTCAGCACATACCAAAAGCCGGTCGTTGGCCGCCAGAATGCGACGTCGGCTTTGCCGTCGCCGGTATAATCACCTACGACCGTTTTGTCACCAGGGGAGCCGAACTGAAACGCGATGATGCCATCAGTGCTTTGCTGGATCCACCACTCCGAGAGCGATGGCCGATAGATGGCGATATCATGCTTGCCGTCACCATCAAAATCGGCGTTTACCGGTACGTCTCCGGAACTGCCAAATGCCTGGATCGTCGTCCCGCCGGTCGACTTGTTTATGTACCATGTCGAGTTTGACGGTCTAAAAACGGCCGCATCGTCCTTATTATCACCGTCGTAATCGCCCGGTGCCGGAACATCTCCGGTCGAGCCAAATGGAAATGCGTAATAGGTCGAATCCTCGCTCCGCAGCACGAACCAAGTTCCGTTCGAAGGCCTGAAGAACCCGATGTCCGTCTTACCATCGCCGGTAAAGTCCGCCGGCGTCATCAGATCGTCGGCCGCACCGAACTGAGCGGCGTTATTGCCACCGTCGCTGCTCCGGAGGATCCACCATTCCGCGCTTCCAGCGTTCGGTCGAAATATTGAAATATCGGTCTTTCCGTCACCGTCATAGTCAAAAGCCTTTCGTCCGGTGACAGGTTGCGATATGCCCCCACCCCCGGGGAGGATCGCGAGTTCGCGGCCGAGCCCGCTCGGCGGCATGCTCACTAGCATCGCGAGGTCCGGCACACCGTCACCAGTGAAGTCGGCGTAGACGGGGCTCCACGGTCCCCAATACACGCCTAGGCGATGGGGAAAGGTGAAGTTACCCGACCCGTCGTTGTAATACATCGCGAGGCCGCCCGCGACCGTCGCCACCATGATGTCGAGATCGCCGTCGCCGTCGACGTCGCCGATTTCGATTCCTTGAACGCCCTGGAGATCGGGCGAGTACGGAGCGTAGTAGTCGGTGCGCCCGGCGAACGTGCCGTCACCCACACCGAAGATCACCGTCATCGTCTCTCGCCCGCTGTTGTCGCTTGAGGAGTTGGCGGTGGCGAAGTCCTCATGCCCGTCGCCGTTGAGGTCCGCGACCACGACATAGCGGGGCCCGCGGCCCACGTTGTAGACGATCTCCTCCTGAAATGTCCCGTCGCCGTTGCCGAGGTGGACATTGATGAAGTCGTTGGCTCCGTGGATGCCCCAGTGCGCCGTGACGAGATCCACGTTCCCGTCGTTGTTAAAGTCTCCGTGGCCGAGGTCGCGCGGAATTCGGCCGATGTCGATGGTGTACGCGGGCTGGAACGTGGCGTCGCCGTTGTTGAGGCGGATGAAGATGCGCTGCGGATCGTTGCTCCCGGCGCAGCCGAGCTGTTCGAGGTTAACTTCGTCGAGGTCGCCGTCATTGTCGAGGTCGATCGCATCGATGTCGCCGTTGCCGCACGTGTTGAGGTCCCACTCCGTGAGCGGCCCGAACGTGCCGGTGCCATCGTTGAGGCCGACCCAAAAGTCGTACCCGGTGAAGAAGTCGGTGTGGGCGTCGTTGTAGAGCAGGTCGACGTGCCCGTCTCCGTTGAGATCGCGGAGCTTGGCGTTGGAGACGCCGCGGCCATAGGTCGTGGAGTGGGTGTAAATGACAGGAGCCGCGAAAGTACCGTCGCCGTTGCTCCGGATCATCGCGCCGGCTGTACCGAAGCTCTCACCAGAGGCAAAGAGATCGAGGTCGCCGTCCCCATCCACATCGCCAGCTACGAGGTGGAGCGTGGTGGACGTGCCGCTCGGGTATCGCGTCGCGAGGACGGGAAAGGCTCCGTCCCCGGGGTTCTTATGAACCGTCACCGCCATCGAGTAGCGATCGGCCGAGAGGAGATCAGGGGAGCCGTCGCCGTCGACGTCGCTCGCGGCGAGGGCGAACGTGCCCTGTCCGGCGGGAATCATCGTGGAGGGGCCGAACCCACCCGCGCCATTGTTGTAGACCACTCGCAGCCCGTCGGTGGCACGTCCGTCGAAGTTGAGCCCGGCCACGTCCAGCCACCCGTCGCCGTCGAAGTCGGCCGTTACGAGGTCGGTCGGACCGGAGGAGTAGATGTTTAGGATCAGGTCGGGCGCACGCGAGAAGGTACCTCCGTCGTTGCGGAGGTGGACGATGCGCGGCACCTCGGAGCCGACTGGATCGCTGTCCGTGTTCGAATAGAAGATGTCGAGGTCGCCGTCATTGTCGCTGTCGCCGAGGGCGATGGCGCCATAGTACATGGCGTCGTGCCAAGGGAAGAGTTGGTCGTAGACGAGCGGCGCACCGAAGCTGCCCGTGCCATTGTTGAGGAGGACCGAGACCTGCTGCCAGTTGTGCGCCACGGTGAGGTCGGGGCGGCCGTCGCCGTTGAGGTCGCCCGCGGCCAGCTTAAAAGGACGGTCCTCCACGGGGTATGTCACGTGCGGCGCGAAATGCCCGGTCCCGTCCCCTCTCAGCACGGACACACTCCCGCCCGTCTGAAAGTTCTGGAAGTTCGAGGTCGCCACATCGAGGTGGCCGTCGCCGTCGAAATCGGCCACGGTGATGCCTGTCGGGGCCGCGCCACCTACGAGGAACGTGCGCGAGATCGGGAAGGCACCGGTGCCATCGTTAATGAAGAGCACGAAGGTGTTGCCGGTCTCCCAGAACGTGTCGGCCACGGGCACGACGATGTCGATGTCCCCGTCGCCATCGAAATCGCCTACTGCGATGTCCCAGCACCCCTTGTTCGAGACCGTGTAGTGCGTGGGGGATGTGTAAGAACCGGTGCCGTCGTTGAGGATGACGGCGAAACCGGACGTCCCATCGGTGCCTCCGCCCGGTGAGGCGAATTCGTAGTTGGAGACGGCCACGTCGGGGGCTCCGTCGCCGTTGAAGTCAGCCGTAACAAGGCCGGTGGGATCGCGCTCGAAAGCCGCCGGGTTGCCCGCGTATGCGCTGGATCCGGCGTTGTAGCCGATCCAGGGCGCGTCGAAGGGCAGTTTGACCTGTGCTCCGGCGGACAGGGCGAGGCTGGCAGTCAGGCCGAAAGCAACGACGCCGGCAGCCAGCGTCAGTAACATGGTCCGCGACTTGAGCTTCAAGCAGTTTGTTTTCACTCCAACGTTCTTTTCCCAATCGATCAAAGGGCACAAATGCCTTGCGATATATTTCATATTGCTCTCCTCGCTAGACGGCGTCTGCGAAATACCTCAGATCGATACGCCAAATTGGCCGAGCATCCCGCAAATGTCACTATTCTCAACAGTGTCATTAATCAAAAGAAAAAGACAGGGCTGATGCCGCTCCAGCTTGTAAACGCAAGGGTCGTGCCGTCAAATTGCTCTTCTCTATGTGACTCGAACAGAACGAAATCAGCGTACGCTCGGGCTCGGGTCAATCGATCTTGTATGAGAGTTATCCCTCATCGTGGAGAATAGGTGCGAAGTTTCCCGCGCTGTGGCTGGAAAGCGGGGCTTTTCATAACGGCGATAAGTTTCCGGCTTTCATGGAAAGTTTCCTTTTCGGATGTCCGCGAAGCGCGCGAATAATTCGCGTTGTTCTCGATGGAAGAAATGTGGTTCGGCAGGAGAATTTGCTTGAAGGAAACGTTGGGCGCGTCCGCGAGATCGCCGAAGGGCCGGATGGTTTTCTTTATTTCTCGACATCCAGCCGTGATAGCCGAGAAACTCCGGAGGAGGAGGTCAAGACGATCTATCCTTTTCGAGGTTGCGAGTCGTTTGTTCCGTGACGGATGGAAAAAGGCTTTTGGCTTCGGCGGGATTTAGTTCCGTAGGCGATGAATATTCGGCGTCGAGTTCGCGTTGGCGGTCGGCATCTTTTGAACCATCAGGCATTGCGGTCCGCGGCACAGTAAGAAACATTCCATTCAAAATAAATCCAAGGCCGAGGAAAAAACATACGACGCCGAGTCCGGCAAGGAAGAACACATCCTTGTCGCCCATGAACATGCTGGCTATCGAGATCCCAACCGCAGCACCGGCGCCGATCGTGGAAAGAAGCATTCCAACACGCATGCGGCGAAGCCGCTTTTCAGCGGGCGATTCGAGGAATTTTTCGATCTGCGGAAGAACCTCTTCGGCAACCGTCGAAAGTTCGGCCGCCGACCGCACATCGCGTATCTTATCGGCAACGGCTCGGCTTATTTCGTGTCGGGCGATCGCACCTGATTCTGTCAATTGATCCGGCCGAGCAAGCGCATTCCGGACCGGCCGCAGATCGGCACCGCACGACCGGCAAAACTGGTTCGCCTGAGTATCTTCAATTCCGCATCCGGGACAGTACATTATTTTTACAAACGCAATTTTGACAAATAGTGTTTCAAGTTTCCGCTTCAAGCGACTCTTTCGCTCCGGCCAATGCCGCACGCTGCTCATCGCTGACGATCGGATAATGCAGATCCATTGATTCGAGTTTGTTAACGATTATCTCCGAAATGGCCAATCGCGTGAACCATTTCTTATCGGCCGGGATGACATGCCAGGGAGCGGTCTCGGTCGAGGTCGCGGAGATCGCTTCTTCGTAGGCATTCATATATTCATCCCAATGGCCGCGTTCTTTTACGTCAGCCATTGAAAATTTCCAGTTCTTTTCAGGTTCGTCGATTCGCGAAAGAAAACGCCTCTTTTGTTCTTCTTTGGAAACATTGAGAAAGAATTTCAGAATGTGAGTTCCGTTCTCGACAAGATGCGTTTCCCAATCGCGGATGTGCTTGAATCGCTTCTGCCAGATATCCGGATCGTTCTTCACCGACTGCGGCAATTGCGAACCCTGAACTATTGCCGGATGTACTCGCACGACCAAAACCTCCTCATAGTGCGAGCGATTGAAAATGCCGATCTTGCCGCGTTCGGGCAATGCTTTCTGATGACGCCAAAGATAGTCGTGATCGCGTTCTTCGGACGAGGGCTGTTTGAACGAAACCACGTGGCAGCCCTGCGGATTTATCCCGCTCATGACGTGTTCGATCGCTCCGTCCTTCCCGGCCGCGTCCATCGCTTGAAAAATTATCAGCAGCGAATATACATCCTGCGCGTACAACACATCCTGCAAAGCACGCATCTTTTCGATGTTTTCTGCAAGGTCTTTCTGCGCGTCCCTTTTGTCGGTGAATTCAGCGGTGAACTCGGTTGAGTGCTCTTTTAGGCGAAGCTTCGTGCCCTCGTTGATCAGAAATCGCGAAGTATCCATAAATGTAGTGGACAGGTTAGCATAGTTCGAAGGCTTGATCGTCTTAAAACAATTTGTAACAGAATCAATTGCAAATATCGCCTTTACTATTCAGCGGGCAAAAACTACCATTTATTTAATGAATATCGGGATCACGGTTTACCCAACATACGGCGGCTCGGGCATTGTGGGTTCGGAGCTTGGTCGCGACCTAGCGTCGCGAGGACACAATGTGCATTTTATCTCGTCAGTACTGCCGACGAGGCTTACAGAACTCAGCGAGCGGGTACATTTTCACGAGGTCGAGATGATGTCTTATGCCTTGTTCGAGCATCAGCCATACGACCTTGCGTTGGCGACGAAAATGGCGACAGTTGCACGAGCAGAAAAGCTTGATCTGCTGCACGTTCACTATGCAATACCGCATTCGATATCAGCGATCTTGGCACGTGAGTCGATCAAGGAAAAACGTTATGTTCCGGTGATAACCACGCTTCACGGAACTGATATTACGTTGGTAGGCGCTGACCGCAGTTATTTGCCGATCACGCGTTACGCCCTGCAGCAATCTGATGGAGTGACGGCGGTATCAAAATTCCTTAAGAAGGCGACCATTGAAACATTTGATTTCGACGAGGTCGAGGTAATTCCGAATTTTATTTGTCCGCAGCATTATCTGCGAACGCCTGATGCACCGCTGCGATCTGAGCTCGCACCGAATGGTGAAACCCTTCTCGTTCACGTTTCGAATTTCCGCTCCGTAAAACGCCCCGCTGATTGTGTGGAGATCCTTGCAAAAGTTCTTGAAACCGATAAAAATGTGCGGCTGGTTATGGTCGGCGACGGGCCTGAGCGCTCGGCAGTTTACTATCGCGCAGAACAGATCGGCGTGAAAGAAAATACGCTGTTCGTCGGCAAGCAGGCGAATATCGCGGACTATCTTGGCGTCTCGGATATCTTCTTATTACCGTCAGAGCTCGAATCGTTCGGTCTTGCGGCTCTTGAGGCACAGGCCTGCGAATTGCCGGTCATTGCCACACGCATTGGCGGACTTCCGGAAGTCGTCAATGAAGGCGAAAGCGGGTTTCTTAGCGATATAGGCGACGTTGCAAAAATGGCAGAGGACACGCTCAAGCTTGTCAAGGATAAGGAAATGCGGCTTGCGTTCGGAAGACGCGGCCGCGAACTGGCCGTCGAGCGATACAGCACCGAAAAGATAATTCCGCAATACATCGCCTTTTATGAACGGGTCCTGAGCAAGGCCAGATCCGCCGCCGCCTGAAATGCTGAAACGCTATATGCACAATCGCGAACGCCACTTCGCGATGCTAAATGACAACCGCACTGTACGGCCGTTCGAATGGGGTGACGAATTCGTTATCGAAAGGCGAGACGGCGAATCGCCGGCAGAGGCTCTTTCCAGATACAGCGAAACAGTGCTCGCGGATACCGATTCCCATTTTGGTGTCGGCGATGACCCCGAATTTATCCTTGAGAATCGTTTGTATCCGGCCACTGCCTCGATAAATCCCGCCGGGAACGAACCGCCGATCGAACAGACGGAAATGCCTGTGCTCACGTGGCAAAGCGGCATAAAGACGCCATCCACGGAGAACAACACTGCTTACGCGACATATTTTCCGCACAAGAATAAAAAAGCGGCGGTCATCGTTTTGCCGCATTGGAACGCCAAGGCGGGAACGTATTTCGACCTGTGCCGATTCTTTAATAAGGTCGGCCTGTCATCACTACGGCTAACGCTGCCTTATCACGAAGAGCGAATGCCCCCCGAACTTGAACGTGCCGATCATTTGGTTTCTTCGAACATCGGCCGGTCGTTACAGTCGATTCGGCAGGCTGTTTTAGACACGCGGGCGGCCGTTTCGTGGTTAAAGCAGCAGGGATATGAAAAGATCGGCATTGTCGGGACCAGTATCGGGTCGTGCGTTTCATTTCTGGCATTTGTTCACGATCCAAGGATCAACGCCTCGGTCTTTAATCACGTTTCCGGATATATGTCGGACGTGGTTTGGCACGGGCTTTCGACTTATCACGTGCGGTCTGGATTGGAACAAGGAATTACTCTGGACGAGCTAAGAAATTATTGGCTGCCCGTTTCGCCAATGGCTTATTTGGAGAAACTTGCTAAACAGCCCTCCCGCCCGCAGCGATATATTTACACGATCTACGACCTGAGCTTTCCGGTGAATCTTTCCCGCGATGTGATAAACGCATTGCGTCGCCACAAGATCAGACACAGCAAGGCGGCGATACCGTGTGGACATTACACGCTTGGTGAAAAGCCCTGGGTTTACCTTGATGGTTACAAGATAATCCGTTTCTTACACAAGAACCTGAAATAGGAACTGTCAGTTTCGTCGCAATTTTTACCTTTTGTTCTGATGGAAATAATAGTCGGCACCGCAGGACATATCGATCACGGGAAAACGGCACTTGTCAGAGCACTGACCGGAACTGATGCCGACCGCCTGCCTGAAGAGAAACAGCGCGGAATAACGATCGATATCGGCTTTGCCGAACTGACGATCGGCGACGTGCATTTTGGATTTGTCGATGTTCCGGGGCACGAGCGCTTTGTAAAAAATATGCTCGCCGGTGCGAGCGGGATCGACATCGTCGTGTTGGTCATTGCTGCGGACGAAGGCGTTATGCCGCAGACTCGCGAACATTTCGAGATTTGTCGTCTGCTCGGAATAAAGCAAGGCATCATTGTTTTGACAAAGACAGACCTTGTGGATGAAGAAACACTAGAACTCGCGCGAATGGAAATTGACGAACTCGTCAGCGGCTCTTTCCTGAAAGACGCCGACGTAATTCCTGTAAGTTCCTCGACAGGCCGGGGGATCGAGGAACTTAAGAGCTCCCTTGTCGCCATTTCCGCACGCGTTGCGAAACGAAGCAATGAGAGGATCGCGTTCCTTCCGATCGACCGGAGCTTTACGCTAAAAGGGTTTGGTGCAGTGGTTACGGGCACCCTGGCAAGCGGGTCGATCGCCGAAGGCGACGAACTCGACTTGCTTCCGGAAGGGAGAAGGCTTCGCGTTCGCAATGTTCAAACTCATGGCCGGGCAGTGAAGATCGCCACCTCCGGCCAGAGAACGGCCGTAAATCTTGCAGGTATCGACCATTCGTCGATCGTTCGCGGAATGGCTTTGGCCGAACCGGACGTACTTCCGGCGTCCCAAGTGCTGGATGTGTCGGTTGAGATGCTCAAAGATTCGCCACGGCCGCTGCGTTCTCGGCAAAGGGTGCGAGTTCATCTTGGCACTGCTGAGATTCTGGCTCGAGTATTCGTTCTGAATAAGAATGGCTCGATCGAGCCAGGCGAAAGCGGCTACGTACAGTTGCGATTGGAAAGTGTGGTCGCCTGTATGTCCGGTGACCGATTTATTATTCGCAGTTATTCGCCGCAGCAAACGATCGGCGGCGGCCGGGTCATCATGCACTCCGTTGAAAAACATCGCCGTAAGGACATCGATAATGTTACGAAATTGCTTGCGGAACTAGAAGGAACCAAGAGCGAGAACGCGTCGATGGTCAGATCGCTAGCGATCGGGAGCGGCCGCTCCGGGTGCACGATCGCCAGACTTCGTTCGCAAACAGGCTGGACGAGTTCGGCGGCAGCTTTGGCAATAACGGCCGCGACGGATTCGGGGTGGATAGTGAATTTTGATGAGCTATTGATCGATGCCCTCCGTTTCGCTGAGTTGAAAGATGCCGCGATCGTCGAACTTGAATCGTTTCATAAGAAGGAACCGCTTGCCCCGGGAATGACCCGCGAACTTTTACGAGACCGTGTGTTCAGGCTGATCCCAACCGCTGCTATGGCGGCGGTAGTTAGGCAACTTATCGGCGAGGGCCAGATCGTTGCTGATAATGATGTGATCCGCTTGGCAGGCCACAAGAACGAGCTTTCACCGGAAGAAGGCGAGTTTATTGAGAAGTTGATGTTGTCGCTCAAAGCCGCAAGGTATCAACCGCCAAAGATCGACGAAGCCATTAACGCTTCGTCATCGAAAATAGATTCGGAAGTAGCCAAAAAGCTTATCCAATTGAAACTCAAGGGCGGCGAGTTGATCAAGGTTACGGACGATCTATATTTCGCGGCGGATCCGATAATTGAACTGACTTCCGCGATCCGAAAATACGCCGATACAAGTTCGGATCGCTTGATCGACGTTGCAAGGTTTAAGGAGATCGCCGGTGTTTCGCGAAAGTATGCTATACCATTGTTGGAATATTTTGACCGCGAACGCGTAACGGTGCGAGCCGGTGATAGAAGGATGATCTTAAAATGAGGCGATTTCTGACAGCCGAATGGCGCGACCTGATCATGGCCAATTACGAGGTCGATCCGGCTTTGCTTGCACCGCTTCTTCCGATGGGTACCGAGATCGATCTGCACGAAGGGCGATGCTTCGTCAGCCTCGTAGGCTTTATGTTTCTCGACACGCGTGTGTTCGATTTTCTCGTTCCGTTTCACGTCAATTTCGAAGAGGTCAATTTGCGGTTCTACGTTCGCCGCGAGACTGACGACGAAGTTCGGCGCGGCGTTGTTTTTGTAAAGGAGATCGTGCCGCGGGCAGCCATCGCGATGATCGCACGAAGGCTTTATGGCGAACCCTACGAACGCTGGAAGATGTCGCATTTTCGTGACGCTTTGAATGTCGGTTACACTTGGGAAAAGGGAGAATGCCGCAATTCCGTTAGTGTCGAAAGCGGTGCAAATCTGGGCGTTCCGGCCGAGGGCTCGCATGAAGAATTTATCATCGAACACTATTGGGGCTATACAAAACGCGGAAAGAAGCGGACCGACGAATACAAAGTAGAGCATCCGAAATGGGAACTTTTTGAAGCCGGCAATCCACGAATTGACTTAGATTTTGGTTGCACCTACGGAAAGGAGTTTGAGTTCTTGAACGAGCAGAAACCGTACTCGGTCGTGTTGGCAAAAGGATCCGAGATAGCAGTTTATACGGGCGAAAAGATCGTATGATAGTCGGCATCGTTGCCATCGCAAAGAATTACGCCATAGGCAAGGACGGAAAGCTGCCATGGCACCATCCCGCTGACCTGAAGTTCTTCAAGCAGACCACCACCGGGCACGCGGTCGTTATGGGAATGAACACTTGGGCATCGATTGGCAAACCGCTACTTAATCGTCTGAACATTGTCCTGAGCCGAAAAAGCGATATCGAGCCGCAGCCGAACGTCTTGGTGCTCCGAAGCAAGGACGAACTCCTTGCGCTAACCGCTTATTTGAAATGCGATGTTTTTATCATCGGCGGCGCAAAGACTTATGAGAATTTCGCCAACGTGATCGAAAAATGGTTAGTGACAGAAGTTCCGGAAACGGTCGAGGATGCGGATGTTTTTATGCATAGGGATTTTCTCGATAGCTTCGGTTTTTCGGCTACGCATAGCCTCACCGATGAGCTTACCGTGAAAACCTTTGTTAAAAACTGAATTCGTTGTATGATTCGCGACAAAGGAGGTTATATGGAAAGCAATGCTAAACAGATAATTAAAGGAGTGGCTGCGGGCATAGTTGTTTTTCTGATTCTCTCGTACTTTTTACCGGGCATTTTATTCTTTTTCGCGTTTGTACTTGCAGGTGCGACAGCGTACTACATAGCAACGAGGTGATACGCAAATGATGGGTGGAAGATCATGGGACGAATGGATCGAAGAATATGCCGAAGGGCATCAGCATCCGATCAATCGATGGACGCATAGTTTCGGCATTCCGATGATCGCGGTGGCGATATTGATGGTGCCGTTCTGTTTCTTTATCGGACGTCTTTGGATAGTGGCCGTGAGTTTATTCATCGTCGGCTGGATACTCCAGTTCATCGGTCATTATTTCGAAGGGAAGCCCCCGGAGTTCTTCAAGGACTACCGCTTTCTGTTCGTCGGGCTGCGTTGGTGGTTTAAGAAGGTCGTGGGCGTAAAATGATCTTCGGAATACGTGATAGGTTCTGCTAGCTGTTGGCTGATAGCTGACAGCTATTTTTGTTATATTGTGAAAAATGAACTGATCTTGGGATTAGATATCGGCTCGTCGAGCGTTCGCGGGGCGTTGTTTGATGCGTCAGTACGGATGCAGCCAAAGACATTGGTGCGCAACGAGCGTAGTCTTACTGCGATTCGTGATGGCGGTGCTGAGATCGATGCCGAAAAAGCGTTTCATCAGGTGGTGTCAACGATCGACGCAGTTTTGGAAAATTCGGCCAAGATCAATGGCGAGATCGTCGGAGGTGCTTCGTGCACGTTCTGGCACAGCCTGATGGGCATAGATAAGGAAGGGAAACCAACCACGCCGGTTTACGGCTGGGCCGATAACCGAAGCCGGACTTTTGTCGATGGTCTTCGAAACCGGTTCGACGAAACGGAAATACACAATCGCACCGGCGCCCGTTTCCATTCCAGCTTTTGGCCCGCAAAGTTGCTATGGCTAAGAAAAACTGAGCCCGAGATCTGGGCGAGAACAGATAAGTGGATATCGTTCGGTGACTACGTTTCGCATAAGCTTTTTGGGCGGCTGATGACAAGCGTTTCGATCGCTTCGGGCACGGGAATCTTCGATATTCGAAAATGTGAATGGGACGCGGAACGTATAAAGGATCTAAAGATCGGTCTGAAGCAATTGCCGGAAATTTCACCGAACGATAATTTCGAAACAGGGCTCACAGGAAAATGGAGAAAGCGTTGGCCGCGTCTGGCTGCCGTTGGTTGGACACTTTCGATCGCAGACGGCGTTGCGAACAACATCGGTTCCGGATGCGTCGATGAAACCAATGCCGCGTTGATGATCGGAACCTCCGGCGCGATGCGGGTTGTTTACAAAGGCGATCCGCCGAAGAAGATACCAAGCGGCCTTTGGTGTTACCGCGTCGATCACGACCGCGTGATCGTTGGCGGTGCACTTTCCGATGGCGGCGGGCTCTACGATTGGCTGAAACGAAATCTGCGGATCGAGATCTCGGATGCGGCGATCGGCAAAGAGATGGGGCGACGCGGTGCGGACGCGCACGGCCTTACATTCTTACCGTTTCTCGCGGGCGAGCGCAGTACCGGATACAACGAATTCGCGACGGGTTCGATACATGGCCTGACGACGGTCCATGACGCTATCGACATCTTGCAGGCTGGGATGGAATCGGTGGCCTTTCGTTTTGCAGACATTTTCGGCCAGCTTACGTCGATATTCCCGGATCTCACGATCGTTGCGTCGGGCGGAGCTTTGGACGCGTCGCCAGTTTGGAAACAGATAATCGCTGACATTATCGGTCGTGACATTGAACTTTCAGCCGCCACGGAAGCATCTTTGCACGGTGCGGTTTTGCTTGCTCTCGAATCTACTGGCAAAATAGTCCTTACCGACAAGATCTCAGCAGCAAAACAAAAGCAAATTTCGTTTCATCCTGAGTGCCATTCGATATACAAAGCAGCGAAAAAAAGGCACCAGAAATATTACGAGAGCTATAACCAAACTCAATGACAACTGCGACCAAACCGACCAAGAAAACCGACATCGACACACTTTGCATCAACACCATTCGCACGCTATCGCTGGACGCCGTTCAGAAGGCGAACTCGGGGCATCCGGGCCTGCCGCTCGGGATGGCTCCCGCTGCATACGTGCTATGGACAAAATTCCTGCGGCACAATCCGAAGAATCCAAAGTGGTACGGCCGCGACCGATTTTTGCTTTCGGCGGGTCATGGTTCGATGCTTATCTATTCGCTGCTGCATCTGACGGGCTATGATCTCTCATTAGATGAGATCAAGAATTTCCGCCAGCTTCATTCGAAAACGCCGGGGCATCCCGAAAATTTCATGACACCCGGCGTTGAAATAACGACCGGCCCGCTTGGGCAAGGGTTTGCCAACGGCGTCGGGATGGCGATGGCACAAGCGCATCTTGCCGCACGATTTAATAAGCCTGGACACAAGATCGTTGATGGTTACATCTACGGCATCGTTTCAGACGGCGATCTGATGGAAGGCGTAAGCTACGAAGCCGCATCGATGGCGGGGCATCTGAAGCTCGGCAGCCTGATCTATCTCTATGACGATAACCGGATAACGATCGACGGTTCGACCGATCTCGCCTTTTCCGAAGACGTCACAAAACGTTTCGAATCATGCGGTTGGGCGGTCTCGACTGTTGAGGACGGCAATGACATCAAAGCGATCGAGGCTGCGATCAAGGCCGCACAGAAGATCAAGGACAAGCCGAAGCTAATCCGCGTAAAGACTATCATTGGATTTGGAATGCCCAAACAGGGCACTTCGAAAGCTCACTCGGATGCTCCGGGCGCCGACGCCGTAGAGGAAACCAAACGCAATCTTGGCTGGCCCGAGAACAAAAGCTTTTATATTCCAAAAGAAGCTTTGACCCATTATCGATCTGCAGTTAAGAACGGGGCCAAGCTTGAAAAGGACTGGGCCGCAGCTGTCAAGAAATACGAGAAAGCATTTCCGGAACTTGGCAAGCAGTTTGCCGATATCCGCAAAGACAGATTGCCGGCGGGATGGGAAGATGCACTGCCGAAATTTGACGGCGTTGAGGCTAAAGCGACCCGTGCTTACAGCGGCGATGTGATAAATGCGATCGCGGGAACGATCCCTGCAATGATCGGCGGTTCGGCAGATCTTTCTCCGTCAAACAACACCGTCATCAAATCTTCCGCCGATTTTCAGGCCGGGCAATACGGAAATCGAAACATACATTTCGGCGTTAGAGAACACGCGATGGGCTCGACGATGAACGGCATGGCACTGTTCGGGAGCGTGATCCCGTTTGGCGGTACGTTTCAGACGTTTTCGGATTATATGCGGCCGGCGATACGGCTCGCGGCACTTTCGCGGGTCCAGGTGATTTATGTGTTCACCCACGATTCGATCGGGCTTGGCGAAGATGGCCCAACGCACCAATCCGTCGAACACATCGCAGCACTGCGTGCTATCCCAAATCTAGCAGTGATTCGTCCGTGCGACGCACACGAAACACGCGAGGCTTGGCGAGCCGCTCTGAAACGTGACAACGCACCGACCGCTTTCGCCTTCTCACGACAAAAAGTCGCATTGATCGACCGAAAGAAGTTCGCCAAAGCGGACGGTCTGCACAAAGGTGCGTATGTTCTAGCCGAGGCCGAGGACAAAACCGGCAAGAAGATCGAGCCAAAACTTATCCTTATCGCGACCGGTTCCGAGGTTGGTCTTGCAGTTGAGGCTCGCGAAAAGCTCAATACTTCCGGCACCCCGACCCGAGTCGTTTCAATGCCGTGTTGGGAATTTTTCGATGAACAGTCAGCGAAGTATAAAGAATCCGTTTTGCCCGCAAAGGTGAAAGCTCGACTCGCGATCGAGGCCGGTGTTTCCATGGGCTGGTCAAAGTATGTCGGTGACGCCGGCGACACGCTAACCGTCGATAAATTTGGCGCCTCAGCTCCCGCGGAAGATGTATTCAAGGAATACGGCTTTACGGTTGAAAACGTTATCAAGAAAGCCAAGGCACTGCTCAAGTGACGTTTGACGGAATCAAAACACCTGGACTTATTCTGGACGTTGAACGCGTTCAACAGAATGCCGAGCGAATGTCTGGTGTTGCGCTTCGCAATAATGTCAGGCTTAGACCGCACATTAAGACGCACAAATGCGCCGAGGTTGCGCGGATCCAGACTGTCGGTCATGATGGAGCGATAACGGTTTCGACGCTGGCTGAGGCGAGGGCGTTTGCGAAACGCGCGTTCAGTGACATTACCTATGCGGTGCCGATCGAACGCGGTAAATTCGCCGATGCCATCGAGATCCTGCAAAGCGGCGTAAAGCTCAATCTTCTCACCGACGATGCTGCGACGGTGAAGTTGCTTGATGAAGCTTGCGGAAAACACAGCGTCATGTTCGACGTTTTTGTAAAGATCGATTGTGGTACGCACCGCGTCGGGGTCGAGCCGCACACGCCGGAGGCGATCGAGATACCTCGGCTGATCTCTGATTCCAAGAATCTCAACTTCGCCGGAATTCTTACACATGCCGGACATTCTTACGACGTAAGAACCAAAGAAGAAATTCTTGAAGTCGCGCGGCACGAGCGTGATGTAATGGTCGAACTCGCCGAACGGCTTCGAGGCCAAAGCATTGAAGTTCCCACTGTCAGTATTGGCTCGACGCCGACCATGTCGCTTATCGACGATCTGACCGGGATTGACGAGATCCGGCCCGGCAACTACATTTTCTACGACAATTTCCAGGCGACGCTCGGGAGTTGCTCGTTCGAAGACACGGCTTTGACCGTGCTCGCGGCCGTTGTTCATAAAGACAACACGCGTCGAAAATTGGTCGTCGATGCCGGCGGAATCGCTCTTTCCAAAGACCGCGGCCCGGTCGGGCATGATCCACTGTGCGGATACGGCCGTGTGCTTGATCTCGAAGGCATCGACACCGGAATGCGCGTTACCGGCGTTTCGCAGGAGCACGGCGAGATCATGGCAGACGATTCCCCGATGTTCGAAAAGCTGAAGGTCGGCGAACGCATTCGTATTCTTGCAAATCATTCATGTATGACCGCCGCCCAGCACACACATTACAACGTAATTGAGAACGGCAAGATCGTTGATCGCTGGGAGATCAACCGGGGTTGGTGAACCTTTTGGGCTTCCGTGCATCTGAATATTCTGGGTTTATCAAAGATCAAAAGGAGTAGTGAAATGAACAATTGGCATCGCGCGATCTTCGGTATCTTTTTCTTACTTTTCATCGGCGCCATAACCGGCATTGCTCAAGGGCTGCAAAAGGAAAACGAACCTGATGCCGCTTTCCTTCGCAGGTTGAAGGAAACCGAATGGCCAAAGGCCTATCGCGAACAGAACCCGACATTGCTTGATGAGATCCTCGCCGACGATTTTCAGGTCATCAGCAACGATGGTGCCTGGTCTGATAAGGTCAAAGAGCTTGAACGCGTAAGAGCGACGCGACCGAGTTACGACAAATTCAGGTTCGAGATCAAACGACTCGAAGTGTACGATAACGGGACCGCGATCATCGCCGGAACAGGACACGGTTCGGGCAAGGACAGGGAAGGCCGATACACATTCGAATACCAATCGAGCAACATTCTGATAAAGCGAAACGGGCAATGGAAGGCGATCGCATCGCACGTTTCCGGTTACAAGAGAATTCCGGCGGACAGATAGTTTTTAGCTCTCAATATGCTCCTCGTACGGCGCGTCGAAGCCTCGCGTAAACATCGCGTTCGGCGGGAGTATTCGCCGGATACACAACATTAGTGTTAACAACAATGATCGAAGCCGTACGTGTTGCGGGTTCGACGTCAATATAACTGATAAATCCGTTCTGGTCGCCGCCGTGGCCGATCAGCTTTCGGCCGTTGCGTGAGTCGATGAAATAGATCAGGCCGATGTCGGTTGTAAAGCCGGCATTGCCGTTTGCGTCCGTTTCGGCTTTCAATGCGGGCTGCCACATTTCTTCGAGGGAACCGCGCATTAAAACAACATCGTATTCGGGCTGTCGTCGCGAATCACCTGTCAGAAAATTCAAATATTTCACCATGTCCGCCATCGGCGAGTTCAGCCCGCTATTCGAAACGGTAATCCCTGTATCGGCATCAAAGCGCCCTTCGGTGCGAAGGCTCTCGCGTATGTAATACGAATGCGAACGATGCTTTAGCAGGTGCGGCGGGGTCGTGTCAAAATAGCTGCTCGTCATCCCGAGCGGCCGGAAGATGTTCTTTTCGATATAGCTTTCGTAGGATTCGCCGGTGATCACCTCGATCGTTCTGCCTAGATAAACGATGCCGGGATTCGAATAGCTGAATTTCGAGCCCGGTTTGAACAGAACCTCTGTAAACGGGAACATCGCCACGAGCTGCGACCATTCGGTCGGCTCGAACGGTTCCCAGGGTTTGTTGTTTCGCCAAGGCCACGTGCCGCCGCGAAATCCGCCCGAGTGTGTCAGCAGATGGCGGATCGTAATATCGTCCATCGAACCGTGCGAATTGTGGATCTTTCGCAACTCCGGCAGATATTTTGTGATCGGGTCGTCCAGTTTTAGAAACCCGCGATCGCGAAGCTGCATTATCGCAATGCCGGTAAAGGGCTTGGTGTTCGAAGCCCAGTGATAGATCGTCTCGGCGTTGGTTCTTTGGTTCTTCTCAATATTTGCCAGGCCATAATGCTCTTCGGCCAAAACGCGGCCATCCTTGATAAAAACGAAACTTCCGCCGCCGATGCCGGCTTCAGATAGTTCTTTCTTGAACGTCTCTTTGATTCCGGTTAACTTTTCGGGCTGAGCACTTATCATTGTTACAATGGCGAGCGTCACAAAAACAAGCCTTAGGCATTTCATAAATTTATCAATCAGGTTTCAGACCAGCTTCCAGTTTTGAGCTTCCAGCTTCCAGCCGTTGCTTTTTCTGCAGCTGAGTTTAGCTTACTATCTTGCGTGAATAACCCAGCGTTTATGAAACGTGTACATCTTATTTTCGGCATTTTGCTTTTCGTCGTTTTCCTTATCACGGGGCAATTTATGCGTGCCGATTTTCCGGATAAAGATTCGATCGACCAAATGCTCCGTGTGCTCATGCGGTCGCGTCATATTTACATACTTTTCTCGGCTTTCATACATATCATGCTGGGAATATATCTTGAAATGCGTCCCGGCACGGTTCCAAGGTCTCTTCAATATCTGGGCTCCGGCCTTTTGCTGCTGGCAAGCGTGCTGCTTGTTTGGGCGTTCGTTTCGGAAACCTACATCTATGCTGAGTTTTCCGGGATCAGCCGTTATGGGATATATGCATCGCTTGCCGGCGTTATCTTTCATCTGGCGGGCGGTCTCAGTTTTCGCGACGGTGAGACGGGGCCGCCGTCTCAAAAATGACCAGATCGGTTCATTTCTTCCAAATTCTCTCATCCATCTGTCCCATTTTTGTCCCATTTTTGTCCCATTTTTGTCCCAGTTGGGACAGGTTAAGTGCATCCCTTTCAACCACTTGCGAGGAAAAAGTGTCCCACTTTGAAAATAGACACGTCAAAATGGGACAAATTTGCAATAAATCCGCTAAACCGTGTATCGACAATCATTTGCGGCTGTTTATGCTGTCGCGGGTTACCGTCAACGACTGTGTCAGTGATCGGGTCGCCTTTTGATGTCCGATCTTGTCCCATTTGTCCCGTTGTCCCAGGGCCCGACACGCAGGGACAAACAAAAAAACGGATCTATCGCAAAGACGCAAAGCTCGCTAAGAGAAGTTCAGAGTTCAAGCTTTAGCTTGCCGGATTTTCAATGATCGAGTCAGAACCGCCTGTGTTAGTAGGCGTCAAGTTCGGTGGTTAGGTACTCTCAAACGCGGATCGAGCAGATATGAAGGATCTACGCGGATCCTTAAAGAATGCTTGCTTTTCCGAGTTTGAGATCTGAAATCTCAAATCCAAGATCCACCTGAGCCCTTACTTACGTGCGGGCTACGGACACGCGGGCTACGGACACATGCCCGAGAATATTTCGTGCCCTGTTCATTTTCCAACAAGCAAACAAAGCCGCCAATAGCACTTGGCGCAGTTGATGGCAGTTGGAATAAATGGCGCAGTTGGAAAGGTCAATTGATGGTCGCGCTTCCGGCCGAATGCCTGATATTATTAAGCCTGAATGAGTGTTTACGAAGGATCGTCAGAAAGTCAGAAATTTGCCTGCCGTGTGATCGCCGATCATGCGCGTTCGACCGCGTTCTCTATCGCCGACGGCATTTTGCCGGGAAACGAAGGCCGCAACTATGTGCTCCGCAAGATAATGCGGCGTGCGATCTACCATGGCCGCGAGCATCTCGGGTTTACCGAACCATTTTTTTATAAGGTCTGCGACGAGGTCGTTAATAATTTCTCCGGCGCGTTTCCGGAACTCGCCGTCCAGCGGGATTTCATCGGCAAGATGGTCCGGCTTGAAGAAGAACGGTTTGGCAACACGATGACGGTTGGCTTGAAAAAACTCGATGAAATTTCTGAACATTCTTTTGGTCGTCTGCTATCCCTTTACTGGAAGAAGTACGAACTAGCATCCGACGGTTTAACAAACACGGACGCGATGGAAGTCGAGATTAAGTTGCTCGAGGAATTAAGAAACAATCTAAAAGGCCAATATGGAGACTTTGAGAATTTGTATTCTCACATAGTTTTTGAGAACAAAATATCGCCATCGACTTTTCTACAGTTGATGAAGCTGAAACACCCTGATGAAGATGTAGACACTACGAAGTTCTCAATATATTTTGGGGAATTGCTTCGTTCGAAAGGCGATGCGACAGAGAAACGAATCGGCGAGAAGTTTTTTGACCTGAATGATTTTACACCTGTTGTTGGTGAGGTTAGCGACTATTACGAGAATGTTGCGGCTCTAACTCCATTTGCTCAACTTTATGATACTTTTGGCACACCGAAGGACCTTATTCGTGTCTATTTGGACGAAAAAGGCATTGAGTTGGATGAGGAAGAATATAACGAGCAGTTCGACACGGCTTTGCAAGAACTTCAGAAAAACTCCGGGATCGGGAAAACCGAGCGAAAATCGGAGATTAATCCGATGTATGCGGAGATCGCGAAGGCCGTAGGCTCAAGCCAGTTTCTTGGGTATGAGGCCGTAAGAATAGACGACGCTAAGGTCGTTGCGGTTCTTGATAGCGATGGGAATTCGAATTCTCTAAAACTTGGCGACCAAGGTAGTATCGTGCTGGATAGAACGCCTTTTTATGCCGAGTCGGGCGGGCAGGTTGGTGATACAGGAACTCTAAACGGTCTAAATAAGAGTGCTCTGGTGACCGATACTTATTCGCCTCTCCCGGGACTTATTGTCCATAAGGTAAGAGTCCGAGTGGGCGAATTTGTTGTTGGTGATGTTGTTACCGCTGAAGTTCACGAAGCTACACGCGATGCGACGCGGCGGAATCATACGGCGACTCATCTGGTTCATGCGGCGCTGAAAGAGGTTTTGGGGACGCATGTGAAGCAGGCAGGTTCGGTCGTTGCGCCAAATTATCTGCGTTTTGATTTTTCGCATTATCAGCCGATGTCCGACGCGGAGATTCAAGAGGTCGAAGATCTCGTAAATCGCTATATCCTTCAGAATCAGCCGGTTACGACGAATATGATGGCGATCGAAGAGGCGATGCGTTCGGGAGCGGTCGCGATGTTCGGCGAGAAATACGGATCGGAAGTTCGTGTTCTTAGTGTCGGCGACGGAAAGTTCTCGATGGAGCTTTGCGGCGGAACACACGTTCGCGCGACCGGCGATATCGGCAGCTTTAAAATTACTTCGGACGAGGCAATCGCATCCGGAGTTCGACGCATCAGAGCGATTACGGGGTTTGACGCTTTTGAGCGGTTTCGCGAAGACGAGATATTGATCGACCGTTCGCTCGAAGCATTGAAAACACAGCGTGATAATCTGCCGAATGCGATCGAACGCCTGCAGGAAGAGGTAAAGCGGACCCGCCGAGAGATCGAGGAGCTGAAGCTGAAAATAGCAACCGGAACGATCGGCGGAGCGTCTTCTAATGGAGACGAGGCACGTGAGGTTGCAGGTGTAAAGGTCGTCGCAAAGATCGTTGACGGGCTCGACGCGAATGGACAAAGGCAGCTTTCCGATACGCTGCTGGCAAGGCTAAAGTCCGGCGTTGTCGTACTCGGACGCAAGGAAGAGGGCAAGGCAAGCATTATCGTTCGCGTTTCGGATGATCTTAAAGATCGTGTACGAGCCGGGAACGTGATCAAAGAGATAGTTCCGATAATCGGCGGAAAAGGCGGCGGAAGGCCTGATATGGCGGAAGGCGGCGGGCCGGACGGAGACAAGCTGAACGAGGCGATCGAAGCGGGGTATAAAGTAATTGAAACTTTTCTTAGCCCCTAACTCGTTTAAATAGTCGATCAAAAGATCTTTGAACACCGTAGGGCACGCAACAAAAGTTGTCATAAAAGCGTGCAAGACGGTGTTTCCTTTTTACGGACAGGTGTCGGAGATAAAGCGATGTATGCGGGCACACAATTTGGGCGTTACGAGATACGTAATAAGATCGGCGAAGGCGGAATGGGCGAGGTCTATTCGGCACACGATAACGAGCTCGACCGCGACGTTGCTATAAAGCTGCTGCCCAATGAATTCCTGTTGGATGAAGACCGACGCGGCCGCTTCAAACAAGAAGCCCGCGTGGTTTCCGCGATAAACCATCCGAATATACTCACAATTTACGAGATCGGCGAAAACGAACACGGCAGCTTTCTTGCCACCGAATTCGTCGAGGGCAAAACGCTCCGTGCGGTAATGAAAACGGAGTCGGTTACGCTTGCGCGGATCCTGAAGATCACCGAACAGGCTGCAAATGCCTTGGTCGCCGCACACGCCGCGAAGATCGTTCATCGCGACATAAAGCCGGAAAACATAATGGTTCGGAGCGACGCGATCGTTAAGGTGCTCGATTTCGGCCTTGCGAAGCCGATCATCGAACTTGGCAGCGTCGATCAGACATCAAGCAATAAGACGATCCCCGGCACCGTGATGGGCAGCTCGCGATATATGTCGCCCGAACAGGCCCGCGGACATGAGGTCGATGAGCGGACCGACATTTGGAGCCTTGGCGTGGTGCTTTATGAATTGTTGACCGGGCATCCGCCGTTCGATGGCGAGACGACTGCCGACACGATCGCTTCGGTCGTTTACAAGGAACCTGTTCCGCTTACGCATCTGCTGCCGAATGTTCCATTTGAACTTCAACGGATCGTTAGAAAGGCGTTGCAGAAAGACCGCGAGGAACGATATCAAAGCGTTAAGGACTTTGCGCTGGATATTAAAGATCTTCTTTACGCGCTAGACCACGCCAACAGCGGCGACCGTGCGGCGCACATAATTTCGGATCCGAATTTTACAGAAAATCCGACCATCCTGCATCGGACGATCAGCCGTGATCATCCGACCGAGATGAACCGCGTGATGACACGTCTGCACAGCGAGCCTGTCGTCGAACGAACGCGGATAGGCCGCGGAACGGTAGCGATAGCTGCCCTGCTCTTGATAGCTCTGACGGCTGCCGTAGGTTTCGGGCTAATGAATTGGTATTCGGCCGAGCCCCCGATGGCAACAGATGCCTTTGCTCGACCGCAGGTCTCGAGAATAACCACCGATGGCCGCGTGTTGCAGCCGGCGATGTCGCCGGACGGAAAATATATCGCGTATGTCAGCGGCGAGTCCGGCAGCCGCAGCCTGGTAGTTCGCCAGCTTGCGACTGACAGCCTGATCACCGCAGTTCAGCCGACAAATCTTAATCTGCAATTCTTGTCGTTTTCACCTGATAGCAATTGGGTCTATTACACGGAAACGCGAAGTGATTTTGCGGTTAATTCGCTCTATCAGGTTCCGGCACTCGGCGGTACGCCAAAGAAGCTGATCGAAGACGTGGACGGCCCGGCCGCATTTTCGCCGGACGGAAGCCGCTTCGCTTTTATGCGGCACGTCGGGAAGACGAAGGAAGACCTGATAGTTATCGCCGATGCTGTCACTTTGGAACAGACGGAGTTCCTGACGACGAAAGCGACGGATTACAACTTCTTTACGAACCGTTTTGCCTGGTCGCCGGATGGGAAAAAGATACTCGCAGGCGCCGGAATTCGACAGGGTGGGTTCGTTACCCGAACGGACATTGTTTCGATAGATGTCGATACGAAGGACGTTCGCCGCTTGGGCGACCGCGATTTTCATTTCGCCAACAGCTTTGCCTGGTTTTCGGACGGTTCCGGTTTTGTCTTCACGGGCCGCGAGCAAATGAACAGCCCGTCGCAAGTATGGCGATCGTCTTATCCAAATATCGATATCGTTCAGGTTACGAATGACGTTAACGACTACGGCGATGTCGGCATAGCGGCAGATGGACGGAGCCTTATAACGATAAAGGGCGACACGACCGGCGGCATCTGGAGCTATTCGCCTGAGAATGGATCGTCGGTCCAGCTTACGACCGACAGCCGCAGTGTTGAGGGAATGTACGGGCTGGCACAGCAAAAAGACGGTTCGATCTTATACACGCGAAGCCAGGCAAAAGAGGCCGATATTTGGGTCGCCGATAAAGATGGCAAGGCCGGCCGCGCGCTATTTGCCGACACAGGTTTTGCCGTAAATCCAACCGTTTCGCCCGACGGCAAATATATTGTCTTCAATCGACAGAAAGATCGGGCGTCGCGTATCTGGCGGATGAATTCGACCGGCGAAGCACCTGTTCAGCTCTCGGAAGAATTGCCAGACGTGCTCGACCTGAACCCGCAGATCCTGGCGGACGGCTCGGCCGTGATATTTCAACGGCAGTTGACAGGCCAAGACCGGTTTATGCTGATGCGTGTCGGGATAGAAGGCGGCACGCCGGAGTTGTTCTTCGAAAAGGAGAACCACGGATTGTTCAATCCAAAGTTCTCGCCGGATGGGAAACGGATCGCGTTCGGAACCTATAACCTGACGACGTTTGAGAAAAAGCTGCATATCGCAACGCTGGAGAAGGGCCGTATCGATAAGATCGAACGCGAGGTCGAATACAATCTTGTGAATAATTTCGGCTGGTCGCCGGACAGCAGGTCGTTGACTCTTTTGACCAATCGCGGCGGAAATCAGAACCTCTGGCGGCAGCCGATAGATGGTTCACCGGCCGCGCCGATCACCGATTTCAAATCCGGACGTATTTTTAACTTTGCATGGAGAACCGATGGCCGCCAGCTTTTGATCTCACGCGGCACGACCAACAACGACCTGATAATGCTCCGCGACACAGCACCTCAGGCCGAAAACGCACGTGCGGTGACGATCCGCCACGAGGCTTCGCCGCTCAGACGGATAAACTTCATCGATTTTCTTCTGTCATCGTTCCGTTAATTCGGCTATCCTTGCTGAAGAACGATGGCAACACCTGCAAGCACCGAGAAAGCAAATAGCGAATTAGTTTCGTTCGATCCTGCAACGGGCGAAGAGGTCGGCCGCATTCGTATCACTTCACCGGACGAGGTGCGGGCGGCGGTCGAGCGTTCGCGCGAGGTTTTCCTGTCGTGGCGCACGACAACATTTGCCGAGCGCAGACGTCTAGTAATGCGGGCAAGAGAGGTGATCCTTTCTGATATTGACGGCATTGCGAAACTTATTTCTGCCGAATCGGGCAAGCCGTGCGGCGAGGCGATCTCAATGGAGATAGCTCCGGTGCTTGACCTGATGCAGTGGATCGCCCGCGGTGCCGAAAAGATGCTGCGGCCGCGGCGCGTCGGCATTGGGCTTTACGGGCTTTTGGGCCGTTCGTCGAAGATCATATATAAACCGCTCGGCGTGGTCGGAATTATTCCGGCGTGGAACTATCCATTTTCGATCCCGCTCGGCGAAGCTGTGATGGCACTCATGGCAGGAAACACGGTCGTGATGAAGCCATCAGAATTGACGCCGCATGTCGGTCAAAAGATCGGCGAGATATTTGAACGCGCCGGACTCCCCGAAGATGCGGTGCAGATAATTTACGGCGAGGGCGAGACCGGAGCCGCTTTGGTCAACTCCGCGCCGGACAAGATAATGTTCACCGGTTCGGTCGCTACAGGCAAAAAGATACTTGCCGCTTCCTCCGAACATATGACGTCGGTCGTGCTCGAACTTGGCGGCAAAGACCCGATGATAGTTTTCGAAGATGCGGACCTTGAGCTTGCCGCCGGCGCCGCCGTTTGGGGTGCATTCTGCAACGCGGGGCAATCGTGTTCTTCGGTCGAAAGGCTTTATGTTCAGGAAGGCGTGGCGGAAAAATTAACCGGTCTGATCGTTGAACAAACGAAGAAAATGAAGCAAGGGCCGGGCGATCGCGAAGACGTTTCGATCGGCCCGATGTCGTCTGAACGTCAGATAAAGATCGTCGAGCGACACGTAGATGATTTTCGCGAGGCAGGTGCAAAGATCGAGCTCGGCGGCGAACGTGATGAAGAACTTGGCAAACTTTTTTACAAGCCGACGGTCATCACCGGAGCGACCAACGATATGCGGCCGATGCAGGACGAGACATTTGGCCCGACGCTTCCGATCTGTACATTCAAGACCGAGGAAGAAGCTGTCCGGCTCGCTAATGATTCGGAATTCGGCCTAACGGCAAGCGTTTGGACCAAGGACTACGCCAAGGCTCGTCGTGTTGCCGAACAGATCGATGCGGGAACGGTCTGCATCAACGAGGTTCTTTATACGCACGGGATCGGACAAACCCCGTGGGGCGGCTTTAAGAATTCCGGCCGAGGACGGACGCATGGCCGCGAAGGGCTGTTGGAACTCGTTCAACCGCAGCACATTCACACGAACCGGATCGCGTTGCTTCCGAATGCCTGGTGGATGCCATATTCGCCTCTTGCCGTCGAAACGTTCCGCGGCTTTGCGACAAAATTCGCATCGGGCTCGCTGCTCAAAACTTTAACGCTTTTGCCGAGGCTATTGAGCCGGATAAAAGAGCTAAGGAAGAAAAACTCGGAGCGAAACTGAGCTGAAAGGCATCAAATGTGATTTTATGGGCCATTCAATACGAACATGTCTCGCTCTGATCGTTTTCACGGCGATCAATCTGACGGGACTTTTTCCGGCAACTGCTCAGGATGAACCGGTCAAAGGACGGCCAACTATCGGCCTGGTCCTCAGCGGCGGCGGCGCCCGCGGATTTGCCCACGTAGGAGTTTTGAAGGTCCTGGAGGAAAACCGCGTTCCGGTCGATTATGTCGGCGGTGCGAGCATCGGCGGCCTGATCGGCGCTCTTTACGCGATGGGCAAGACACCCGCCGAGATCGAAGAGCTTATTGGCACGCTCGATTGGGACAAGCTTTTCGCATCGTCAACATCATTCGAAAATCTCTCGTTCCGACGCAAGGAAGACCGGCGGAACATTCCCGGCCCGATCCCGCTCCGCGGAAAATTAAACGACCTGAAGCTGCCGACCGCGTTCAATTCCGGCCACGAGATCGGCCTGCTTTTCGACCGGGTCACACTGCCTTACGCGCTCGTCAACGATTTCGACGAACTTCCGATACCTTTTCGGACCGTTGGAACGAATATGGTGAATGGCGCGTCCGAAGAATTGAAAAGCGGATCGCTTTCGCGCAGTTTGCGAGCAACGATGTCGATCCCAGGCGTCTTCGCCCCGATCGAGATCGATGGAAAGATACTTTCCGATGGCGGCCTTGTTAATAATATTCCGACCAACGTGGTGAAAGCGATGGGCGCCGATATTCTGATCGTGGTCAACATTGAAACCCAGCTCGCCAGTCGCGAATCGCTCGAAAACCTGATCGGTGTTCTTGCTCAAACTATCAACATCGCGACCGCCGAAAACTCCCGCCGAAGCCTGCAGCAGGCCGATCTGATAATCGCTCCGGACATGAAAGATTTTGGCTCGACAAGCTTTGCGTCGAGCGCTGAAATAATAAAACTTGGCTATGACGGAGCAAAGGACAAGGAAGTTCTCCTTCGCGGACTTTCTCTTTCAGAGGCCGATTGGCAGAGTCACATGAACGCACGCCGATCGCGCCAGAAAGGCGAGGGTGCTCCGGTCCCAACATTTCTGGCGATCGACGTAGATGATCCTGATGGTATTAAAACGATCGAAGAAAAGCTCGTCACGAAATATATTGGCTCTCCGCTGGACGAGACACAGCGGATCGAACTGGAGAAAGACCTTTCGCAGCTCACCGGCACCGGCCGTTTTGATGCTTTGAACTACGAACTGATGGAGCGGGATGGACAAACCGGCCTGCTCATCCGGACAAATCAGGTCCAGGACAAGCCACGCGATCCGACCCGGCTTGATGTCGGCTTTGACGTGAACAGCATTGAGACGGACGATGCGAGCATTAGCATCGTTGCCAGAATGACCGTATTCGATGTCGGCCGTTACGGGGCGGAATGGCGAAACGATCTGCGGCTTGGTTCGAGCACGCTGCTTGCCAGCGAGTATTTTCGCCCGATCGGAACGACGGGCATTTTTGTCGCTCCGAAGGTCTCTTTCGATCGTCGAAAGGCTTCCTTTTTTGAAGACGGTGACCGCGTCGCCGAATATTCGATCTGGTCGGCCCAGGCCGGCGTAGATCTGGGATATACCTTCAATGTACGAAGCGAACTGCGCGCCGGATATGCGATCGGTTACGAAAAAGCATCAAGGCGCATTGGTGATCCACTGCTGCCGGAATCAAAAGGCAAGTTTTCGGTCGCTTCTCTCCGCTGGACATACGACGGGCTAGACCAGGCACAGGTCCCGCGAAAGGGTTTGCTATCCCGCAATTCGCTCAGCTATTATTTCGACACTCCGGGGCGAGAGGGCGGACTAAGTCAGGCGGAAACGCGGGCGACCTTCTTCGTGCCTGTGAGCGAGCGGAATACAGTATTTAGCTTCGGCGGAATGGGGACAAGTTTTGGCGGAACCGCACCGGTGCTGCGTCAGTTTGCTCTTGGCGGGCCGTTCCGACTTGGCGGTTACGGCGCCGATGAATTTCGCAGCAGCAACTATGCATACGGCGGCGTTGGAATTTTGCATAGCCGCCAGATCTTGCCCTCCTTGTTTGGCGGCAAGGCCTATGTCGGAGCTTGGTACGAAGGCGGGAGCGCGTTCGAAAGTTTTCGCGAGGCTAATTACAGGCAGAGCCTCTCCGGCGGGGTTATAGTTGAAACTCCGCTTGGACCGATCTTGCTGGGCGGCGGTGTCAACGAATCCGGCAAGGGCCGTATCTTCTTTTCATTCGGAAGGTTTCTCCGTTAATGCTCGCTAAAGCTGACGGCAAGCGGGCCTTCCTACTTTCCAGCTTATGAAAGCAAATTCTCGGGAGCGTATTGTTGCAGAGATCACCGGTCGAATTTCCGGCCCGAGGATCCAGATCTCGATAATTCTCGCGTTAACTGCTCTTGCCGCATTTACGACCTCAGCCGTATTGCTTCGTGTCGGGTTGACGGAGATGGGAATACGGTATCCGCTTGCGGTGATCGCCGGTTATATTTTCTTTCTGTTCCTGCTTCGCGTCTGGATCTGGCTTCAAAATGACGAGCCGGACTCTGATATTATTATCGACCTACCGGGTGACCTGGTGGTGCCAAGCTTGGATCTAGGCGGCAGTTCGTCAGCTTCCGGCACGGGGCCGGATATGGTGTTCGGCGGAGGCGGTGATTTTGCGGGCGGCGGGGCCGGCGGGGCATGGTCCGAATCGGACGGGCCGGTCCCAACCCATGCAGCTTTCGTCGCCAGCCCATCTACCTCCGCATCGAGTTCCGCATCCTCCGGCTCCGGCGGGATCGATCTGGATCTCGACCTCGACGATGGAGCCGCACTATTGATCGTGATCGTCGTGGTTCTACTGGTTTTTAGCGCCCTTATCTATGTCGTCTGGATCGCACCGGTGCTGCTTGCCGAATTGGTGGTTGATGCTGCGGTGGTCGGCACACTTTATCGGCCAGTCAAAAATATCGAGCGCCGCCATTGGCTCTTGACCGCGCTTAAAAAGACCGGCCTTGCTGCAGTTTTCATTGTGTTGCTGTGTTTGGTTGGAGGGTTCGTAATGGAGGCGGCTGTACCGGAAGCGGTCACGATCGGGCAATTTCTAGATGCAGTTCTTTGACCGTCGGAAGGAGTAAACGAAAATGCGCATGCCTGCTCTGGACCACTTATTTTCGATCCGGTTCGGTTGATCCAGCCGTTACGCTACGACGGTAACGCGAAGGAATGTTGCAGGAATTACCGTCCTTCCGGCCTCATCGCTGCGGTTCTCTTTGTCGAAAAGCTCAACAAGCTCGGCGGCGAGTTGTTCTTCCTTGCCGTTGGCTGTGGCTGCATCGAAGGCGTTCATCGTCGGGCCATAATAATTGCGGAACGTATCTACAAATTCGCCCGGCGTTCCGTTAAAGTCGAACGTATAGGTTCCGCGTTCGAACGAGATATTTTCCGCGGGCATGCCGGCCGCCGAAAATCGTTCGATGACATTCGCTTCGACGCCCCAGGTCATTGGCGATATAAAGCCCTCGGGCGGCGGTGGTGAATATGCAGAGCTGATCCGCAGGATCTGGGCAACAAGCGTGGGGTCGTTCGGGATCCAATTGCCCATGAAGATACGCCCACCCGGCTTTGCGGCACGCACCATTTCCTTCGCAACATCGAACGGCCGCGGAGCGAACATTGCTCCAAAAACGCTCATTACGACATCAAAACTGCCATCGGCAACATCGCCAAGATCGGACGCATCGCCTTCGTGAAATTGAACATTCGAAAGACCGAGCTCTTCTGCACGCCGATCTCCGGCCGCGACCAACGGGGCGGAAATATCAACGCCAAGTACTTCGGCTCCGCGCTTCGCCGACGGTATCGCGGTGGTTCCATCTCCGCAGCCGATATCTAAGACCTTCATTCCGGAGCCGATGTTCAAGCTATCGACAAGAGCCTCGCCGCTCTCGCGCATGCTTGCGGCTATCCGTGTGAAATCGCCCTTTTCCCAAAGTGCTTTATTTGCGTTCATGTTCTTTTCTCCGTTATCGGATCTAATTCGTATTCGCTTCCCGAGGTTAATAAGACGCTATTCACATCCAAAAGCGGACACCGGTTCGACGTAGTATACTAGTTGTACCGAACAAGGGAGATAAATTTATGGATAAAGTAAAAATTCTTGGAATTGCAGGAAGTATTAGAAATGGTTCGCTGAACCGCTCTGCGCTACGTGCGGCTGCTGAGCTTGTACCCGACGGCGCCGAATTGGAGATATTTGATAAGGTCGGGGAGTTCCCGCCATTTGATCAGGATAAAGAAGCAGATCCGCCGAGTGTAGTTACGGAATTCAAAACGAAGATCCGGGAGGCAGACGCAATACTTTTTGTTTCACCCGAATATAATTATTCGATCCCGGGCGTACTGAAAAATGCGATCGATTGGGCGTCGCGGCCTTATGGCGACAGTGCCTGGGAAGGAAAACCGGCGGCGATAATGGGTGTGTCGGGCGGTGCGATAGGAACTGCGCGAATGCAGTATGACCTCAGAAAAGTGATGGTCTTTCTGAACATGTTTCCTCTGAACAGGCCTGAAGTGATGATAGGCAACAGCGGGAAAAAGTTCGACGAAAATGGGAATCTGACCGACGAGGAAACGAAGACCTTTATCTCAAAGCAGCTTGCCGCTTTGGTCGAATGGACGAACAAACTGAAATAGTACGTTCTTTAGCCAGGCGAGTGGCGATCAAGGAACATCGTTTACAGGAGCGAGGTCGGATTCGATGGCCTCGCTTTCCGTTTCGGGCCTGTGCGTTTTGATCCAAAGAATATGAACCGAAACAGCTATTGCAATTGCGGCAAGCAACAGGCTGACCCACAATTTCGCGTCGACCATCCAGATACTAAATCCGATCGAAGCCCAAAGAAATAAAAGCGTTGTCGTTTTTTGGCGTACAGAAATGCCATGGCCGGACTTATAATTCTTAATGTAGCGGCCGAGCCAGCGGTTGTTGAGCAGCCAGGTGTGAAAGCGTTCCGAACTTCGTGAATAACAATACGCCGCCATCAGCAAGAATACGGTCGTCGGCATCAGCGGCAGAAAAATGCCCAGCACGCCTAGTCCGACGAAGACCGTGCCTAGGAAGATCAATATCGCTTTTCTGATATCCATAGCCGCTTTAGTCGGATTATACCAGTCATTTACGTGTAAAATTAAATCGAAATATGCAGCAGGATGAGTTAAAACCAAATTTTATTCCCTTCGTGCCTGTCGAATTGAGCGGCGAAGAGATGGAAGATAGAGGTTCGTCGTTCTATGAATTAATGAGCCGACGGCGGACCGTCCGCGATTATTCGGATCGCAATGTGGCGATCGAATTGATCGAAAAGGCGATCGCAACAGCCGGTACGGCTCCATCAGGCGCGAATATGCAGCCGTGGCGGTTCGTTGTTGTCCGCGATCCGGAAGTAAAGCGCAAGATACGCGAAGCCGCTGAGAAAGAAGAACGTGAAAGCTATCAGAAGCGGATGAGCGAAAAGTGGCTGCGGCGGCTGGCACCGCTCGGGACCGATGAAAACAAACCGTTCTTGGAGATCTCTCCCTATCTGATAGTCGTATTTCGGATCACATCCGTCGAAGAAAATGGTGAAAACGAGCCGACATATTATTCGCAGGAATCGGTCGGCATTGCGGTCGGTATGCTGCTCGCCGCGCTACACAATATGGGCCTGGCAACGCTCACGCACACGCCTTCACCGATGAAGTTCCTGCAGGAAATATTAGGTAGGCCAAAGAACGAAGTACCGTTCGTGCTGATCCCGGTAGGATATCCGGCAGAAGGTGCAAAGGTCCCGGACATCGGGCGGAAGAGTCTGGATGAAATAATGGAGATCCTTTAGCTCACGAAACTCTTGCGACAATACGCGGATGGCTGCCGCCCTCGTAAACGAACTCGAGTCTGTCACCGGATCGCAACTCACGGTCAACGGTTATGTACTTTGGGCACGTGATACCGGAGTCGTAGTCCATGAGCTGGATCTCGCCATAAACCTTCACTGTTGACAGCAGCATCGGCCGATATCGCAGCTCGTCAAATTCCGGGAGCTGTATGACAACCGGCGAGAACAACGTATCTGACTTGATCGTTTCTTGATCGAGTTTGATGACCGTACCAAGGTGGATGCGTTCGCGATTCGGAATCTCGTTCTCAAATGAGAACTCACGAGAGCCGTCGACTAGTGCAAGATCGATACGGACCTCTTCCGGGATCATCACGGATTCCGGAGCCTGCCCAAGCAGATTCATCGCAACCGCGACCTGAGGCTCCGATTCGAGCGCTGCCCGAAGCATTTCGATCACGATGACGTCAGGCTGACGGCTCGGGTCGATCCGATAGCTGCAGGCATCACCGGTCGCAAGATCTTCGACATAATTGGTCAGGCCGAGAGCGTTGATAATTCGTTCAACAGATCGAACAGACGGCTCGTGAATATCGAGAAGTCCGAATTGCACATCGTCTGTGCCGAACACCGTCATAAGCGGTATGGCAAGAGGTGCCCACGGACCGCAGCCCGCATAAAGGACGCGGACCGGACGGTCACCGTTTTTCTCCCGATGATCGGCGATGGCGGCGTGGGATCCCCTAATGAACTGCACGGTACGCGCGAAATCGTCGAGGCACATCATCGCCATGGTCGGCGAGATCGCGACACCGCCGGACGTGATGGTCTCACCACTTGCGATGTTCTCGTCCGGCTGGGTGCACAGTCCGCCTGCGTTCTCGAAGATCGACTTCATTTCAAGGACTTCGTTTCTCAACGAGAACGCCAGACGGGTCATGTCAAGAAGCGAAAGTGTGACGTCGCGAAGTCTATCAATCACCATTGGGTCCATTGTAGCCATTGTATTATAGAAATCCGGCAACAGCCCGAATCGTTCCAGCCCCTACACCGCGTGCTTGGAAACCATTATCATAGTTCGTGCATCGTAGGCGTCATAAGGAACAAGATCAACCGCATATGAACAAAATAAAGCTCGCCATCTGTTTGATATGGTGTATCTCTCTTGGCTGGGTCGTTCTTTTTCGCAGTTCAACTGAAACGAAAAGTCAGAATGCTGCAAAGCACAAGACGGTCGAACGCGAAATGCAGACGCCGAACGATGCGATTATCGAAAAACTTGATGCTTCGATCCAGAATCGCTTCTTAACAGAGCCGAGCTTTGGAATGGCCAGGATCGTCGTTGTTCCATTGGGCCCAACACCGTTACGAAGTGCACACCTTAACAGCTTTTCTCCGCGAAACAAGGAAGAAATAGATGCAGTTAAGTTTTTCGAAACTGAAGACTGGGATGTCGGGCTGTATTTATTCGGGAGAACAGCTTTGCCGGATGAAAAGAAACCCGAGCGGTTCAAAATAAGGTTTAGAGCAAACGAACCCGTTGGAATTAGTCACGGATTGAACACGAAAAAGTTGCCGGACAGAAAGAAAATGTTGAAAGAGATAAGAGATGCATTCATCTTTTTTCAGGAAAAGGAACCTGGCTCGGAAGTGAATTATAAATTTGAAAAAGGGAAGTGGGCTTTTATCGCAAAGCCTGTCCGTGCAGCGAATGAATCCTGTCTGAAATGCCATTCGGATTATGTCATAACCGAAAAGCTTGAGAATGATCAATTCAAATTTCGCAAACGAAAGGTCGGCGATGTTAACGGGGTTATCGTTTATGCATTCTCAAAACGTGACGGGAATAAATAATGCAACCTAAATAATGAACATTAAAGACAAGTGTTCTCCCGAACGTGCTATTCACACTGTCATCGTAAATCCGCCGTCAGGTGTAAGCGTCGTGCCGGTTATGTAACCTGCTTCGTCTGAACAAAGGAACAAGATCGCGGATGCTATCTCCTCCGGCTTGCCAACACGTCGTACGTGGACCTGCGGCACCATGGCATTGTCAAAGATCTCGTCGCCGATAATGCCGCGGATCCGCTGGTGCATTGGCGTATCGACGAAGCCCGGGCACACGATGTTGACCCTGATGCCGTGCGGCGCAAGTTCCGCGGACGCGCTTGTCGTCAAGCCGACCTGTCCGTGCTTTGACGCAACATACGCAGCTCCTGATCCGAAACCGAGAAAGGAGTTAACGGAGCCGATATTGACGATCGCTCCGCCATGCCCGCCATCGAGCATCGCTCGTGCCTCATATCGCAAACACAGATAATTACCTTTCAGATTAATGTCGAGGACCTTGTCCCAATCATCTTCTTCAAGATCGACAATGTTCGCGATCTGGCCTTCGATGCCCGCATTATTCACGGCGTAATCGAGGCGGCCGAACGTGTCGATCGCATGAGCCACCATCTGCTCGACGTCCTTTGCCTTGGACACATCGGTCTTGATGGCGGTTGCTTTCCCGCCAGCGGCCTCGATCTCGGCAACCAACGAATCGAGCTCGTCTTGTCTTCTAGCGGCAAGCACAACGTTCGCTCCCTTTGCAGCAAACGCCAGGGCCGTCGCCCTCCCGATCCCGCTACTCGCCCCTGTGATCAACGCAACTTTATTGTTCATTGTCATAATATCTCCTCAAAGTCCTGCCGGCCGTCGAAGTTCGCATTCATTTAGGCGATAGCACTGCTATGAACCAACATGGCACCGCCGTCGAGACAACACAGCAGCGTGTCGTCGTAATAATCGCGTCAACATTCAGGTAATCCTTTCATTTTTAGTACTGACCAGAACCACTAAGAAAGGGAGAAGAAATAGAATGCGACCCAGATATCAAAACAGCCTCCTGGGTCGAAGCGATCGGTCGTCAAATATCTATGGCCCAATCCGCTGTTTATAACCTACTTTTCTGTCTCGCTTCTATCACATTTTTTAGCCGATGTCAGTATCAATGATCGATCGGTGATTGAACCACTTTGAACCTGATCGTATAAGTAGCGTTTCCACGGCCTGACCCAACGATTATTCTGTAATTACCGGTGCGGGGTAACTCCTCCGTCCAGTTAGTATCATCCGAAACCAGATCCTCTCCATTCGGGCCAACGATCTGAAAGCTTGCATTATTCTCCACTGAAGTTATCGATACAGTCATAAATTGGCCGGCACCTGCACTAAGATTATACGTGTCTCGGTCGCCTCGAATCACTGAATTACTGTACGATGCTGAAGTCGCCCCTCTACCGAATCTGACCGTTTTATTTGCACCGCCGTCGGCTTCGGCCGCTGTTAGATCTTTGGACTTGGCGGAGACGCTAAAAGTAATACTGTAAGCGACATTTCGGCCGGATGATACTACGATCTTGTGTCTTCCGGAGTCAGCTAATTCCTCGCTGAAGTTCCTTACTTCAGTGGTTTCCTCCGCAGCCGAAAGTTCATTTCCGGCCGGATCGTAAACCGTAAACCCGGCATTCTCCTGCGGAGAATCTATTTCGATATCCATCGTCTGACCAGAAGAAGCCGTCAAGTAGTAGATATGGGATTCTCCGCTCGTGATGGACTTTTTGTAGGTCCTGGAGGTCGCCCCTCTACCGAAACTGACTGTTGTTGGGCCATTTGCAGTGTTTTCACCAGAATCATCTTCAGGCAGAACCTCTTCGTCCGGGATGATTTCGGTTCTCGCGTCGGTTTTGGAAACCTCCTCTTTGTTAGTCATCTCTGTACCGGATTCCCCATCCAAACTACAGGCGATAGTGATTAGCAAAATCAAAAAAACCCCGAGAACAAAATTCGTCTTGTTTTGAATCAACATTAAATAGGTCTCCTTTTACTTCATCAGTAATCTCTTTCGATCATTAGGTCGCAGTTCGAAATGCATCAGCCAATCCGATCCCCGCTCAATTTTTCACACACGAATTTGATTGCGGTCATGCGGTCCACAACCGTATCTTTCGTCGGACGGATCTCTAGCATCCTGCCCTCGTCGATCTTCGAAAGTATGGCGTAGAGAGAGTTCAGAGGGTTAGGTTCTAGATTCAAATAATTGGTACTCAGTTCTGAGTATGGAGTATTGTTCCGGAATTCCAGAGTTACCTCTCAGTTCTATGCAATCAAATCTCGATACTCGGGTTTTTAATTCGGCAAGCCCATCCGCTTCAGCAAGTCCCAAAATCGCGGACCATCGAGAGATGAATTGCCATTACCAAGAAAACATAACAGCGTGTGGTCGTAACAATCCCGCGTGCACTCTGAAATCGTTGAATAGATCGTAGCCTTGATCCAGACTCGTTTCTGAGATCAAAGAATCTAGTCTTCCGGATGAAGGTAAAAGACCTTGCCGATGATCTTCCACTCGCCGTCGGTTTTGAGCAGCGTGAACATATCGGTGAACCGGTGGCCGGTCCAGTTGTCTAGCTCGAGGCGGACGGTGGCGATCGTGCCTTCGATATCGATGTTGGCGATGTTCGACTTCAATTCGGCGGCGGGGCCATTGCCGTCATTCCAATCGAATAACCCTTGGATCGGGCCGCCGAAAAGGTCTGGGCCGATGTAGCCGTAGATGGTCGCACCTTCGTGAAAAGCAGGCCGCATATCTTTGCTTTTGCCCGAAATGCCGCCGCTTACGTACGTGTGAATTACCTTTGCGATCGCCTCGCGGTCGCTAGATTGTGCCGTTGCGTTACTCATATTTTTTCTCCGAAAGGTCGATGGCAGATATACTTCACCTAACTCCCTTTATAAACACAAACGAGAATTACACTCCAAAGGGTTAAGAAAAAGTTCGAAGAAAAGATAAAGACCGATCGCTCAGCCCAGTTCTGTGCAAATCTACGCTACACATTCTCTTTACAATATCTGACTATGGTGGTGTAAATCGTCCGAGAATCCCTATCAAGCATCCGCATTCTTAAGTTTCCGCAGTTTTCGCCAGAGCAGTAAGGATAGTCCGAAGAAAATGATCGCCGGAATGAGTCCGACCCCCAGGCCTTTGACGAACTTTACGTTGCCCATTGGCGTGTCGATATCATGTCGATGATTCCAGACTTCGACCACCTTTCCGTTCTCAAAACGAAAGACGTTTATGATCGGGACTTGCTCACGTCCACCCAGTATCTTGAACATAAGAGATGTCGCTTGGAATCTCCATTGCCAGCGGGTCGCGACCAGATCACAATCGGCGATCTGAAAGTCGATACTCCCGGACATATTTCCGTTGTCCCATAGAAAACCGGCAATCTCCTTTTGCATTGAGGCCGGTTCCTTTACGCCTTTTACGTCACCAATGTCGTGTGCAATATACGACGGTGCGAACACTTCGTCGACAAACTCCGGGTTGTTCGTAAACCAGACTTGTTCGTAAAACCTCCGCGCTATGATTTTATTCGCATCCTCTGCTTCCGGTGTACATCGAGCAGCGTCCTGTCCTAATCCCGGGATCGCAAAGGTCGCAATGCAAACGATAGTCGTAGAAAGCGTACGCGTAACATTACTTATATTCATGCTTCTCCTCTCTAAAATGGGGTCGTTTGTTGTGTCGATGAGGATATCACGATGATCGTGTTTGTCTAAGCAGGTCGGCTTTATCGCGAACCACGCATGCAACGGTGGCGGGTCGATGAACGCCGGAAAAAGCGAAATTACAGGTAGGCCTGGACCGATCGAAAACAAGTTCAGGAATTCTCGATCGCTGATCTCAACAATTTGCGGAACCTGATGGCCGCAGGTTCAGAACCAAGACCGATAAAAGAAGTCGCTGGATGGATAGAGTGAGACAAGCAAACGTAGTTATTTGTCTGATCGGGACAATACGCCCACCGCGTCACCACACGCGACCTTGCCTGGTTCGATCACCTTTGCGTTCACCCCTCGGAGGTTATGTTTTCTGCCGAAGTCTGAATTGGCAAACTTCATTGCTTCGAGCCCGAAACGCTCTACGAACTTCTTGCAGCCGAGGTGCGGAATAGCTGTCAGTTCGATAACCGCAGTGCCGATCGAAAGCCGTGAGCCGATAGGCAGATTTTCACGGCTCAGATCGAGATCGACGTAAAGTTGATCACCGGCCAGCGGAACGCGTTCGCGGCTGCCGGCTATGAGTTCGGCAAAACGGTAATTCATTATGTTCAACTGCATCTCCGGATGGCCGAGTCCGTTGTTTGTCCGCCGGCTTCCGCGCGTGAGCCAATTGTCGCCGACCAAGCCGGCCGCAGCGTCGAGCATACCTTCTGCGATAACCTCGCGTGCTTCGATCTCCGGCCGACGGACGATCATTTCCAATATCCCGAGATCCTTTGGTGAGTCAAGCACATGCTCGACCCGAGATTCGATCTCAGTCTCCGTAAGGTGCAATTTGAACAATGTGTCATTCATTTCAATACCGATTTTCGCACAAAAAAATTGCGGGCGAAATGTTCCGCCCGCAACAAGCTAAAGAAAACCAAACCACTTAAGGTTCGATCTTGTAATCCGGCCAGCAAGAGGTCGGGTTGTGATAGAGTTCGAGAAACTCAAGAGCCTGCCGATTCACGTTTGCAGATGCTGCAGCAACACCGGCAAACTGCGGGTTCAGGATCTTTGCGATCTGATCGCGCATTCCCTCAAGATGTGCACGCGTCGCCTTATCCGTCGTTCGTGCAAGTGCGGTTCCGGCGGAATTGCTTATCGCACGAAGCTCGGCACGATAGAAAGCCCGCTCGTCTCCGCTGCTCATGAACATTGCGGCAAATCCGGGAGGCAGGTTCGCCGGCACAGTTTGCGTCGAGTTCAACTTTGCATTCGCTATATCAAGAAAAGCGCGATGCAAGTTTCGACGATAAGCATCGACAACCGGCCTCGGAGCCGAAAGTTCGCTAAAGACTCCGCCGCGTACATCGGTCAGGAAATCGGACGGGTGATATGCCATCGCACCGTCTATCGCCTGTTGTTCAACGAGCCTCGCAAAACGTGAACTCGACAGCAGATTGTTAAGCACGCTGTTCTGTGCATTGCGGACACGGTTGAGAGCTCCGATAGGTTCGATCCTTCGCAAGATCTCTTTATCGATCGCCCATTCCGGCGTCGTGAAAGCGTTTTCGCTAAGGAACTTAACGGCCGCAGCTTGACGAGCTTTCGGGATAAGATCGAATCTCACGCCCGCCTGGCCGACGTGCTTTTGCTGTGAATTATAACCGCCGACGATCGCGGCGACATGATTCATTTCCAGCGTCCATTGGCCCATCATTCGCCCGTAAAGCTCGTTTAGATCGCCATACGTTTCACCGCGTTGTTGGGTTGTCGCAGGCACCAAAAGCTTTGCGATGCGCTTCAGGTTTCTGACACCCAATTCTGTAGAATAGATCGCATCGGCATCGCCGACCGCTTCAGTAAGTTCTCCCGGATCGCTTCCGGCCGAACCCTGCGTCGAAAATCGGAACCAAGGGGTTTCGTCTTGCTGGCGTGCCCATTGGTCCAAGGTCGGCTTTTCCTGATCGGACGTACGCGCGGTCGGGATCGGCTTGTAACCCCACATCGTTGCCCAAACGTCATACGGACCGATTCCGGGTACGAGATCGTCAACGTCAATGTTGTCCTCAGGCTGAGCGACATAGTTGAAGCGCGAATAGTCCATCAGCGTCGCAACGTGGCCATTTTGCTTCACCCATTCACGATCCCGAACTTTTTCCGCGGGATACATCGAACTTGCTTTCATATTGTGTTGAAAGCCGAGTGTGTGTCCGACCTCGTGAGCTACAACATACTCAACAAGAGTTCCCATAAGGTCATCGGGCATCGGCAGTTTGTGAACGCGAGGATCAACAGCACCAGCCTGAAGGAAATACCACGAACGTTGGAGATTCATGATGTTGTGATACATCTGAATATCCGATTCGAGGATCTCGCCGGTTCGCGGATCGTTGACGTGCGGTCCCGACGCGTTCTCGATGGTCGAGGGCAGCCAGCGTATAACCGAATAACGTGCGTCTTCCGGATCAAATTCCGGATCTTCTTTTGCCGAAGGCGCCATTTTTGCGATGATCGCATTTTTGAAACCTGCTGCTTCAAATGCTTTCTGCCATTTTTCAACGCCGCGTTTTGTGAACGGCACCAGCCACGTCGGAGTCGCGCGGTCAATGTAATAAACGATCGGTTTTACCGGCTCGGAAAGTTCTGCATTCGGATCTTTTTTCTCGAGCCGCCATCGTGTGATAAATCGTCTTTGCTGGGCTCTGTGTTCCGTGCGGCTGTAATCCATCTGAGCGACAGAAAAATAACCGACTCGGTCGTCGAATAGACGAGGCATCATCGGGTTTTCCGGGAGTTTTACCATACTGTGATGAAGCACGACCGTAGCGCTTCCGGGGGGCATTCCGCTGCCACCGAATCCCCCGCCGCCGCCGCCGCCCGGCGCACCAGCCGGAGAAGGATTTCGAACGTAGGTATGGGTCGCTCTCGCTTCGATATTCTCAGGAAACGTTGATATGCGTTCGATATATGATCGTGTGGCGTCCATCATCGTTGCGTTCAAGCGTTGTCGTGCACTGAGCTCGAAAAGATCTGTTGTGAATAGCCTTCCAATATCAATGACTGCCGTAGCGTTGTCCGGACCCCAGGCTGCTACCGGGAATGACATCAGGATCGTGTCGTTATTCGCATTCTGAACTGCTTCTGCAATAGGATTCGTCGGATCCGCCACAACACTGAAGTTAACGTTTCGCAGGAAAACTCGATTGTCTTGAAGTTCCCAGCGAACTACGCGCCGGCCAAGGGCCTGTCCGCCATATCCGACGCCAAGCGTTGTCCTTGCGATCTGGGTTACCCACAAAAACTGCTCGCCGAACTGATCTTTAGGGATCTCGTAAAAATGTTTGTCCTTGACCTGGTGCACGGTAAAGATGCCTTTCTTTGTCTTGGCATCCTTCGTAATTACGCGGTCATAAGGCTGCGGGTCTTGCGAACCTGCACCAGGCATGCCGGGCCGCTGAGGCCCGCTCGGGGTTTCCGTAGGGGTCGGCGGTGGTGCATCCTGTGCGGTTAGGGTTGCTGCTCCGCCGACTAATAATAGTGGCATCAGCAGAAAACCAAAAATGGCCTTTCTCATCGGTATGTGCTCCTGTTGTTATAGATTCTTATCTAAATATTCCGGGTACCTCAGATACGCAGACGGCAATCTTTAGGTTTCAAATTCGGAATAGGATTCAGAGCGCTAGTTATAACATTACACAACACCCGACTCAAAAGGGAATTGTGTCAAGAATTGTAAAGAGAAAACTGCTCCACCGAGCTGCTCAGTCTGCAGCCCGGCGAAGCGGGCAGGATCGGCCCTATTAAGGTAAGGTTGCAGTAAAATCGTGAGAAGACTATTTAATGTGAAAGCTGGATATTTATTGCCGGGATAGAATTTCCGACATGGCGCTCATACTTCGATAGGCAAAGAACCAATTCACGCAGCACGCCCCAATTTGCCATATCCGCCTCTTTTAACGCAGGTGAGATCTTCTTCACGAATTCGTATCCAGGGTTATTTCCCGGTTTGAATCTATAATCACCGTTGCCGCCTGTATCAGGCCACAATAGGTGCGTTTCTCGGGCCGAAACAAATATCCAGCCTTCGCGCGATTTCGGGTGCATAGCAAGAAAACTTACAACATTGTTGAGAAGATGAAGAAATTGCATCGTAGCGATCGCCTTCATGCCATCGATGATACCTGCCGAGGGCAGCGCCACGTCTATCCCGGTCGTCACAACCCCGACCTTTGAAGGTTCCATCGACTGAAGCTTGCCAAGCAATTCGATCGGTTTAAATGAACTGTCGTCCAGACAATTATCCCTAGAATAATTAAAGTTCTTGTTACCTGATGCAAAGATACTAAAGCCCATAGGTCATCTCCTTAATTTTTTTGTCAAAGCTCTGACGCTCCGGCCGTCTGTTTTTTGCAATACTCACTGATCGGTCAACGCGATCCATTCGGATATTTCGTCATCGGGTTTAGGTAGTCGCTCTTCGAGCCATTTTTGGCATGTCCCGGGTTTGAACTTTGGATCAGTGGATTCGATAACCCAAGAGAGAAACTCTTTCGGTCCGCCATTTAGATAAGGCGGCGGTGAGACCGGCTTAAATACCGTTGGCAATCTCTCGTTGACCGACAGATAATTCAATACGCACCCGAGTTCCTGGACCACATTCCATCCGAGTTCGTGATCGATATCAATGGTAAACTTAACCCACCAATTTCCGTCGTCTGATGACCCTGTGCTGATCGGGGACTGAATGGCAGGAACGTGGTTCAGGTAGTCAATGAGTGTTGTAAATGCCCGCTCATCCATAGCAGGAACAACCAGTGGATAGATCTAAACGTCCTTCTCAAATTGGCTTATATGATATGAACCGCTTGGAAAGGTCGCTATGATCTCAAGACGGCCGCCAAGTGCGTTTATGAATTCGCGAAGGGTAGAAATATGCATATCTGAGCGTCGTTCGAAGCGCGAGATCGCGGCCTGCTTTTTATCAAGCAGATCGGCAAGTTCCTCCTGGCTAACACCCAGAGCATGTCGCAACTCGGTTAGACGGATATCCGAACGCAATTCGGCGGCAAGGGCTTCAGATCTTCGTCGGGATTCCGGCGTCATTTTTTTTCGTAGTTCTGTAAATGATCTAGCCATCGGTCAATCCTTCCTCTCTCAACTCAATTAAGTGTTCCTCATATATTCTTTCGGCGATCGGTACAAATACATCGTACCAACGTTTGTTGCCTGTCTTATCTCCGCCGATCAATAATATTGCCATTCTTCGCGGGTCGAAAGCATAAAGAACCCGATATGGCCGTCCTTGGTGCTGCGGCCTTAATTCGCGCAAATGAGAAATTTTCGAGCCGCGAATGTCCGATGAGTAAGGATGCCCTAGAGTCAGCCCAAACTCTTCCAACATCTGCACATAAGCCG
Organism: Pyrinomonadaceae bacterium; assembly: GCA_041751035.1. Taxonomy (GTDB): domain Bacteria; phylum Acidobacteriota; class Blastocatellia; order Pyrinomonadales; family Pyrinomonadaceae; genus OLB17. The sequence goes on from JBGSYH010000005.1 coordinate 267,359, forward strand.
CAATGGTTTCCTGCTCGTTCTCGTTAAGACCATCCCACCACTCTTCAAACTCCTCAGTAAACTCAACCTCACACCTCATAGTATTACGTTGATGTAATATTCTGTCAAGAAAATATTTGGATCATAATATGAATTGTGCGACAACTGGAGCATGGTCGCTTGGTTTCTCCAGGTCGCGGGTTGAGCGGTCGATAACGCAGTCAATACATTTTTCGGCAAGCGTCGTCGACGTCCATACATAGTCGATTCGAAGGCCTCGGTTTCGTTGCCAAGCTCCTTCGCGATAATTCCACCACGAAAATTCCTGTGTGTCCGGGTGCAATTTTCTGAAAAGGTCTTCAAATCCCCATTGCTTAACGTGGTACATCGCCGCCCGTTCGGTCTTTGTAAAGTGAAGCTTGCCTTCCCAATGCGGAACGCTCCAAACGTCTATTTCGTCCATTGCCACGTTGAAATCGCCGCATAGCAAAACGTGGTCGTTCGTTTTGCAGGTATCGTCGAAAAACCGCCGGAGCCGCATCAACCAATCCAGCTTGAACGTGAATTTATCCGTACCGAGTTCGGTGCCGTTCGGTATGTAAGTGTTTACGATTCGAAGGCCCCTTATCGTCGCGGCGATAAGGCGTTTCGGCGATTCGTCATCGTCGTCGGAAAATCCCTTTTGAACATCTTCGATGGGAAATTTCGAGAGAATAGCAACGCCGTTATATGATTTCTGGCCGAAAAAGGCAGTTTCAAAACCGGCATCGTGTATCGGCTGAAAGGGGAAATTCTCGTCTACGCATTTCGTTTCCTGTAGGCAGATCACATCGGGCTCGGCACGCTGAACCCAATCCAGCAGATGCGGCATTCTGACATTTATAGAATTTACGTTCCAGGTAGCTATTTTCATCAGGTATTTTTATCACAGATCGGATACCGCACGCTATTCTTTGGGTTTGCTGGGACGTTGGTACGGCCGAACTACTCGATGTACTTCTCCGTTCCGGTCGAGAAGATCAACTTCCGCGTCAAACACAGACAAATAGGTGTTGTGGTTTTCATCATGTACTGTAATTCCAGCGAACCTGAACCTCGGTTCTGAGAACTCGGCGCCATCGGGAGCCGCAGGTCGCCAAGGCGTAAAGAGCCACGTCGGTAACAACACAGTTCCGGCTCTATCAGTTCTGCCTCTATGCTCTGTGCACAAAAGGCTTGGCATGCGGTCGGTCTCAGGCGTCCTGTTCAAAACTTCCCAACCCCAACAATATTTGAAACCGATCTCTCGATCTGCAAATGGAAGCCCCGTCTCTCCGTCAGTCAAATGGACGCGGACCGAAGGGACGTTAAACGCGCGCCCAAAAACTGCATCACGCCCCGGTTTCGGTTCCTTCTCAGTACGTTGTGCCTCCACCAAGGCCGACAGAATGCAAATACCGCAAAATACCAGGAGCGCTTTCGTTAAAAGTTTCATTGTCCTTATGATGCCGAATGACGTCGCTCCGATCCAGAATTACGTTCCCAGAAAACGCCGTCCGAAAAACCTTGAATTACCTTGTCACTATCAGCCATCTCTAGCCGCTTTGCAGCCAGCAGGCAATAATCTTCGTCTGATTCGATGACTGTAAAATTCCGGCCGAGTTTTTTTGCCACGACGGCGGTGGTCCCGCTTCCGGCAAACGGGTCAAGTATAAGATCACCGGGATTCGTGCTTGCAAGAATGATCTTTGCAAGAAGCTTTTCCGGCTTTTGCGTCGGATGGTCAGTGTTTTCGGGCATCGACCAGAATGGAACTGAGATGTCTGTCCAAATATTGGATGGATGTGTGTCGCGAAAATTCCCGTCTGCGGTCTCATTCCAATCCTTCGGTTTCCCGTTCACTTTATAAGGAGCGATCACACGTCGCCGCTGTTTTACCGCATCGAGGTTGAACGTGAATTCGTCTGACACCGTAAAGAACCAAATATCTTCGGCGGCATTCTTCCAGTTCGCCTTTGCACCGCGTCCTTTTTCGCGTTCCCAGGTAATGCGGTTCCGCAGTTTGAAATATCTCGATCCCACACGCTGTATCGCTGCGGTCGAACGCCAGTCGCCGCAAATGTAAACACTCGCCGTCGGCTTCAGGAGCGGGACGCATAGCCGCAGCCACGAATCGAGCCACTCTTCATATTCATCTAACGACCGTGCACTAAAACCTTCCTTTCCGAATCGCTTGGTCAAATTATAAGGCGGGTCAGCGAATAGGAGATCAAAACTTTCATTCTCTAGCTCTGGCAAAACTTCAAAGGCATCGCCGCAAATGATCTGGTCGTGCGGAACCACAGAACGATCCTTAACAATGGTCACAACGCTCGGGGGAAGGCGCTGTCTGTCTTCATCTGAAAGCTCAAGCGTGCGATTCCGGCCCGCGCGTTCTATTTTACGGGGCACTGAAATGGGCATTTAATCCTCTTCCTTTGGGACAACTGTAATGCTTCCGTCGCGTTCAAGATAAGCGGATCTGACCTCATCGGGGTTCTCTACATTACCTTCGGCCCGCAAGGCCTGATCCAGATCGTCTTCGGAGATCTTACTTTTCTTCATCGCTTTTTCATTGATCTTTCCGTCTTTGATCAGCCTTCTCGGGTCGTTTTCGACCAAGTTCTCAAAGGCCGGCCAGTGAAATGAGATCGTAGCAACCAGCCAGTGAAGCCCCATTAGGACCGCAACGATCACGACCATATTTAAAAGTCCGGCCGCCCCCGTTAAAGCCCTTGCCATCACAGAGCCAATGATGAAACCTAGCAAAATGTCAAAAGCCGTGTAGTCGCCCATAAATCGACGCTTGGCAAAGCGAAGGAGGACGAGAGCGATAAGGAATATTACGGTCGTGCGAATTACTACTTGCCATGTGGCCATTTTTTCGAATTCGACCCCGGTCCCAACGGCCCATGTCAGGTAACGCCATAGTTCTTCCAACATAACGTTAAAGTTATCGCATTTTCACCCGAGGCTAAAAACTTTTACCTAGCTTTATCGCACAATGACGATCACGCAATGGTAATTTCCGTTAGCGTAGAACTCCGGCAAGGAGCCAAACCACCCCGATGACAACTATGCCTCCAATAATATCAAGCAACAGGCCGTAGCGGATCATCTTCATCAGCGGAACATAGCCGGAACCATAAACGATCGCGTTACACGGCGTTGAGACCGGCAGCATAAAGCCGAGGCTTGCCGCCAAAGTTGCTCCGACCGCAGGCACCAGCGGATCGATACCCTGTGTATTTGAAATTGCGATGACGACCGGAACCACCATATTCGCCGAGGCCGTATTAGACGTTGTTTCGGAAATTACGATCGCAACAAAAACCGACGCGACAAGCAATCCAAATTCGCCGCTGAACGGCAGCATTCCCGTAAGGCCGCGGCCGACCGACTCGGCCAGGCCTGTTTGAAATGAAAGTACGCCGAGAGCAAAACCGCCGCCGTACAGAAGCACGACGCCCCAGTCGATCTTTACCGCGTCAGGCCACGTGATCGCTTTCGAACCTTTTTCATTTCCCGGAAGCAGGAAAAGAAGGACAGCACCCAGGAGTGCGCCGACCGCCTCCGGAAATCGCGTGCTGATCGTTTTATAGATCTCGCTGTTCTCGCCAGCGATCAGGGCGACAATACCGGAAAAGATCCAAATAGATACTGCGACCGAAAATGCTATAACCGTCGACCTCTGTGCCCGCGTCCATTTACCGAGCTTTTCGCGCTCGCGGGCGATCATTTCCGAGCTGCCCTCTATTCTCTTGATCCCTGAAGGACAGAGATAATTCATATAGAGGAACAGGAAAAGGTAGAGAATAACGACGACCGGTACGCCGATGAGCATCCATTTGAAGAACGAGATCTCTGCACCAACCAGCGTTCGCAGAAATCCCAGGCCGATCACATTCGGCGGTGTACCGATCGGTGTCGCAAGGCCGCCGATCGATGCCGAAAACGACGTTATCAGCATCATTCCGGTCGCATAACGCCGATCGAATTTCTGGCCGGTCTCCTGTTCGTGTTTCAGGAAAAACGCGATGATCGACAGGCCGATCGCAAACATCATCGCGGTCGTGGCCGTGTTCGATATCCACGCGGACATAAACGCCGTGACCGCACCAAAAGCAAAAAGAATTCGGCTCGGGCTGGCATCGATCCATTTGATCGAGAGCACGCTATATGCAAATCGTTTGTCCAGGTCGTGGATAAAGATCGCCCTTGCGAGCATAAAGGAACCGATGAATAGGAAGATCAGCGGGTCAGCGAACGGAGCGAAGACCGCCTTAGCCGGAGCGACCTGAAAGACGACGCAAAGCGATGCGCCTAGCAGTGCGGAAACAGGCATTGATACCGTTTCACACATCCAGAGCGTGATCACCATCGCAATGATCGCAGCTAATGTATGTGCGTTTGGATCAAGTTCGAATGGAGCAAAGTAGATCGCCAAAAACACCAGAGGTGCCAGGAAATAACCTGCCTTGTTCCTGATCGCATCAAATTTAGCTTCGCCCGGACTAACCAGACCTTTAAGATCGTCCTCAAATTCCATAGATCAATTTGCCTAGCGTTTTGCACGTGAAATGCGGTTTACAGGAAGTTAGCACACGTCTATAGAAATTGATAAGATGGAAGCTCATTCGACAAATATCGTGATGGCTGTCCGACTCACAATAGCTCTGTTCCTGTTACTATCGCTCTGCGTTTCGCGCGGCGAAGGGATCCACCTTATGCCCTTTGCACAAGGCTCAGAACCAGCGTCGGCAGAGAAAGCATCGGCAGACCGCCTCGACAGATCGATAAGCCATCAGGAAGGCTTTCATTCAAAGCCGCTGCAAAAGATCGGAAAGGAAGGTCGCGATTCAGACGGCAGGCGAGCCACTTCGGAATATGCGGTCAACGTTGCTTCTCCTCTTTTTGATGATCGTTTAGATCAAGATATTGTTTTCTTTAAGCCCGAAAAAGGCATACTCGCCTCAGGTTCTGATCGTTCGCCTCCCCAGCCCGCATAACTTCGAAACCAATACGACCGGTCGCTTTTGCCGGTAATATTATTTGGCAACGGACACATTTATCTCGGTCGTTCTGACAAGAAAAACCGCACGCACTTCGTTTCAAACCAAAAACGCGATGGACATTCACTCGACCATAAACCCCAACGATCCCGATCACCTGCACGAATCGGTCCTGAAGTACGCAAGAACTGATTTTCCCGGCCTCGACGAATCGCTTACAGTCGAAGGGGCTTTGCGTCTTATCCGTTCCAAAGGACTGGGCGAGCGAATTGTTTATTTCTATGTTGTCGATCCGGATCAGCGGCTTAAAGGAATTCTTTCAACCAGAGCTCTCTTGATATCAATGCCCTCAGTCCGGTTGTCGGAAATAATGTCAACGAACATTGTTTCGATCCCTCATAATTCCAACCTGCTTGAGGCCTGCGAGATGTTTCTTGAACATAAGTTCCTCGCTTTTCCTGTTGTCGATGAAGACGGCCGAATGCTAGGTGTTGTTGATGCGGGGTTGTTTACGAAAGAGACGCTGAGTATCGCCGAACGCCACCATGTTGACGACGTCTTTCAGATGATCGGGTTTGGCATTTCGCAGATCAAGGGGAAATCCCCGTTTGGCATTTTTCGCTTTCGATTTCCTTGGCTATTGGCAACCATGGCAAGCGGAACCATTTGCGCATTGCTCACAGGATTTTTCGAAGCAACGCTTGCCGAGGCGATCGTGCTCGCGTTCTTTATGACACTTGTTCTTGCTCTTGGCGAAAGCGTCAGCATTCAGTCAATGACCGTAGCCCTACAAAATCTTCATTTTGGCACTCCATCACTGAGAGATTATTTCCGCTGGCTTCGTCGCGAGGCCTCAGCGACCGGACTGCTCGGCCTAGCGTGCGGAACAGCGGTCGGCACGATCGCCTTTATATGGCGTGGTGATGGGCCTGCAGCTATCGTTATCGGTCTAAGTGTTCTGTTATCAGTGTTTGCCGCGGGGGTGATCGGGATGAGCATCCCGACATTGCTGCACGCGGTTCACGAAGATTCAAAGATCGCGTCCGGGCCGATAACTCTCGCTGCAACGGATGTGCTGACACTCGTATTCTATTTCAGCGTTGCTACCTTGGTGCTCTAGGTCGATTTAAGAGCCTGACAGCAATAAATGCCTACAGGCTCTCGTGTCACTTATTTAGCAGCTTATCGTGATTTGATCACGGTCGATTTGACGATGCCGTATTGCCGTTGACCATTTGATTGGTCATAGAATCAGCAGACCGCACCAAAAGCTCGTTCTTCACGCCTTTTTGACCTTCGATCTCTTTCGCGACCTGTTCGGCCCTTGTCTTTTGGGCTTGCGAAGCGACCGTTCCCTTTAGTGTTATAACGTCGTTCACAACATCTACGTTGATGGTTGATTCACGAAGATCGTCCGTTGTCGCCAGAGCCGCTCTTGTTTTGAACCAAAGCCAACTGTCGTTTATGCCCTGACCGATCGTGCTCGAGCCCCGATCCCGTTCATATTCTTCGCGATCGCGGTCGTAGTCTTCTTTGGAAATGTTCGCGTTCAGAGGCCGTGGTGTCCGCGTGGCCGTAGGCGTTGTAACGATCACGTTCGAATTCGACCTACTGGCTGTGTTCGCGTTTAGATCGCGTGTGTTGCAGCCTGTTACACCCGCAGCTATTAGTGCGGTTAAACTCAAGATTATCGTGTTTCTCATAATTTTGTCCCCTTATGCCTTTCAAATGGCATTCCGTATGGAATAAATACACTCTGGGCACGCTAATATATGGGATTGCAATCAATATTCCATAGGATCTTCGGCCCGCAAAGTTTGACACTTATAGGCTAAAACACTAGTATTTAGAGTTTCGACTCTTGTAGCCGAAGTGTGCCTATATGTTCGAATCGTTATCGGATAAGTTAAAGAAAACGCTGAAAAATCTGCGCGGCCAGGGCAAGTTGACGCCTGAGCACGTGGACGCGGCTTTGCGCGATATCCGAATGGCGCTGCTCGAAGCGGACGTGAATTATAAGGTCGCAAAGGATTTTGTTGAATCGGTTCGTGCTAAAGCAGAAGGACAGGAAGTTTGGCAGGGACTAAATCCGCAGGAACAGGTCGTAAAGATCGTCTATGACGAACTTGTCGAGTTGATGGGCGGAACCTCTTCGCGGCTCGTGTTTACCAAGCAGATCCCGAATGTCGTAATGATAGTTGGGCTGCAGGGTTCCGGTAAGACGACATCGACCGGAAAGATCTCGAAATGGCTGGCCACAAATCAGGAACGCAAGCCGCTGCTTGTTTCGGTTGACGTTTATAGGCCCGCGGCACGCGAACAGCTTCGCGTTGTCGGTGGAGCCGTCGGCATCCCCGTTTTTCAGGATAAAGAAACCAACGATCCGATGACGCTTGTGCGTGGTGCAATGAAGCACGCACAGGAAATGGGTTTTGACACGTTGATGGTCGACACGGCAGGTCGTCTTCATATAGATGACGAGCTGATGTCCGAACTTGAGCAGATCAAGGCCGAGACAAAACCGCTTGAAGTGCTCTTTGTCGCCGACGCAATGACCGGCCAGGACGCCGTTCGGTCGGCGGAAACTTTCCACGAACGCATTGGCATTACAGGTGTTGTCCTCACGAAAATGGACGGCGATGCCCGCGGCGGTGCAGCACTTTCGATCCGCCAGGTGATCGGCCAACCGGTTAAGTTCGTAGGTGTCGGAGAAAATTACGACGCGATCGAGCCATTTTATCCGGACAGGATAGCCCAGCGTATTTTGGGAATGGGCGATGTTTTAACGCTCATCGAAGAAGTTCAGGGCAAGATCGATGAGGATGAAGCACAGGCACAGCTCCTGAAAATGACGCGTAACCAGTTTACGCTTGAAGATTTTCGGTCGCAGCTCGGCCAGTTCAAAAAGCTCGGTTCGATGTCAAAGGTAATGAAGATGCTGCCCGAACAGCTTACCGGCGGTTTGGCGATCAGCGATGAGCAGTCTGCCGAGGTCGATCATCAAATGAAACGAACGGAAGCGATCATCGATTCGATGACCAAGACCGAACGCAATAATCACAAGATCATCGATGCAAGCCGGAAAACACGCATCGCGGGCGGATCAGGCACCACCATCGCGGAGGTTAACCAGTTGCTTCGGCAATATGAGCAAATGCGTAAGATGATGGCGCAGCTCAATAAGGGCGGGCTTTTCGGTGGACTCGGTAGAAAGATGATGGGTGGCCTTGCCGGCGGACTGGGTGGAATGCTCGGCGGCGGCGGTTTGCCCGGAATGGGCGGCGGCCTGGCGGGAATGCTCGGATCAGGTTCGGGCGACGAAGATCCCAACGGATCGGCAAAACGTACGATAAAGAAAAAGAAAAGGCACAAGAAAAAAAGGTGATTCGTAAATCGTGAATCGTAAATGGTAATTCGATTTACGATTCTCGATCATCGATTGACGAGGAAATTATGTTAGCAATCAGTTTGATGAGAATGGGCGCAAAAGGGAAACCTTTCTACCGCCTCGTTGTGAAGGAAAAGCGATCAAAGCGCGACGGCAAGTATATTGAGAATGTAGGAACTTACAATCCGATGACCGATCCGGCTGAGGTTCTGCTCAAGCACGACCGTATCCAATATTGGATCGGCGTTGGAGCAAAGCCCACGGAAACCGTTGCAAGTCTGATCAAGAACAATCCGGTCGCTGCCGAATAAGGATTCGTTGTTCAGGATCTGATCGGCGGATAAGATTGATAAAAATGCAAAGCGCTCTTGAAACTATAATTAAAGCCCTTGTCGGCACGCCCGATATGGTCGAGATCACCGAGGCCGGCGACGGCAAGAACGTAAAGTTTTATGTTCGCGTTGCCCCGGACGATTACGGCCGTCTTATCGGCCGCGAGGGGCGCACCATAAAGGCGATCCGCAGCATCTTGTTCTTCGCCGGGCAGAAACAGGGCAAGCGTTTTCATCTCGACCTTGTCGAAGATTGAAGTGCTCAGAACTGATGGATGATCTCGTCGCCATCGCCAGGATCGCCAAGCCGCACGGCCTAAAGGGTGAATTGCTCGCCGACGTTCTGACGGATTTTCCGGAGCGGTTCGAGGGACTTGAAGGTGTGACGGCGGTCTTGCCGGGAGATGTGCGTCGGCATCTGAAGATCGAATCGCATCGTCCGCGGAATGAGCGGATATTATTAAAGTTCGAAGGCATTGACCGAATCGAAGAGGCGGAAGAGCTACGAAACGCCGAGATCTGCATTCCCGAAACTGACGTGGTCGTGCTGGATGCAGACGAGTTCTTTGACTGGCAGCTTCAAGGCTGCGAGGTTCGCGATCAGCAGGGAAACGCGATCGGCGAGGTCATTGAGATAATGCGGACCGGCGGGACCGAGGTTTTGGTGGTGCGAGGCGAGAAAGAATATCTGATCCCGTTTGCCGAAGCGATCTGCACAGAGGTCGATGTTGAAAATAAGAAGATCGTGATCGATCCGCCGGACGGTTTATTGGAGTTTTAGGTGAAGATTGACGTACTTACAATTTTCCCTGAATTTTTCGGACAGGTCTTTGATTTTGGAATAATTCGGCGGGCCAAGCTTGCCAATATCGTCGAGATAAATATTGTCGATATTCGCGAATTTGCCGCCGACAAGCACAAGATGACCGACGACAGGCCGTTTGGCGGCGGCGACGGTATGGTGATGAAAGCCGAGCCGATCTTTAATGCGATTGAAAATTTGCTAGGAACGGCCGACCGATCAAAGTATCCAAAAGGGTCACGCGTCGTGCTGCTTTCACCGCAAGGCAAGCCGATGAAGCAAGCAGTCGCAAAGGAGCTCTCGGACGATGCAGAACATATCGTAATGATCTGCGGGCGATATGAAGGCATTGACGAACGGGTGAACGAGACGCTCGTTACAGACGAAATATCGATCGGTGATTATGTTCTGTCAGGCGGCGAACCGGCGGCGATAGTTCTGACCGACGCGATCATAAGATTATTACCGGAGGCATTGGGCAGCGACACCTCGGCCGAGAACGATTCGTTCTCAAACGGGCTGCTTGATTGCCCGCATTATACGCGGCCGGCTGAATTTAGGGGAATGAAAGTTCCCGATGTGCTTTTGAACGGCAACCATGCCGAAATAGAAAAATGGCGTTATGAAATGGCGCTCGAAAAAACAAGAACGAATAGACCAGATCTATTGGAGAGCGGACACTCTTGTCCGCATGAGCGAAGCGAAACTTTTAATGGAGAAGATGGTGAATGTGAATAAAGTTATAAGGTGGACCGAGTTCATCGGGTTCGCCGAGTTTTACTCGACAAACTTTTAACTAGGCAAACTAATAACTTTATTGACCTCTGGCCGACAACAATATGAACCGTTTAGATTCAGTAGAAGCAACACAGATGCGGGACAACGTTCCTGCATTTCAACCGGGCGATACTTTAAAAGTTCACGTCCGCATCAAAGAAGGAAATAAGGAACGCCTCCAGGTATTTGAAGGCGTCTGCATCGCACGCAAACACGGCGGTGTCCGCGAAACGATCACCGTCCGCAAGGTTAGCTTTGGCGTTGGCGTAGAGCGTATATTCCCGCTCCATGCGACGGTCGTTGACCACATCGACGTCGTCCGCCGCGGTAAGGTCCGACGAGCAAAGCTCTATTATCTGCGTGATCTTCGCGGTAAAGCGGCTCGCATTAAGGAACGCGATACACGCAACAAGGCACAGTCAGCTAAGTAAATAGTTTAAGTCGAAGCAAGCGCGTATTTCGCGCCTCTTATAGGTCGCGTTTCTGAGCGCGAGCGTATATAATTCGACCCGTGAATGATTTTCAGCTTCAAGCCGATCGTTTCAAATGGACGATCGGCTTTGATTTTGAGGATCAGGCACGGAGCGAAGGTTATCGTTTTATCGCCGGAGTTGACGAGGTCGGTCGCGGCTGTCTGGCCGGGCCGGTGGTCGCCGCCGCTTGCATTTTGGATCCGGAAAAACCTGTTCCTGCCGGCCTTACAGATTCGAAAAAACTCACTGAAAAACGGCGAGACGAGATCGCGATCGAGCTCCGCGAAAACGCTCTGGCTTTCGCCATCGGCGAGATCGAGGCTGAAGAGATCGACCGGATCAATATTCTTGAAGCTACCAAGAAAGCGATGATGCTCGCCATCGGTTCTCTCGCTCCGGCCGCCGATTTTCTTCTGATCGACGCACTTCAACTAAAGCATCTCAACCTTCCCCAAAAAGCGATCATCAAGGGTGACTCGATCTCTTATTCGATTGCCGCTGCGTCCGTCCTGGCGAAAACTTATCGTGATGATCTTATGAAAAAATATCACGAGGAATTCCCGCTCTATGGTTTCGCAGGCCACAAAGGCTACGGTGCGGCGACACACCTTTCAGCCCTTCGCCAACACGGTCCGTGTCCGCTACATCGAAAAAGCTTTCGCGGCGTGATCTAAAGATCCCAACACAATTTAATCGAAACAAACGACTGACCAGAATCGTATATCGGTCAGTAGTAACGTTGTCGGAGAGTACATACATTATGAGATCGTTTCTTTTTTCCTTGATCATATCCGTTTTCGCCATTGTCGGGAACGCCCAACCAAGCACGTCGCAGGCGGCCGCCGAGAAGTATGCCCGCGAGATAATCAATTTCTCGAACACCGGTGATCGGGTCGCCTATCGAAAGTTCGTCGAGGCTAATTTTGACGGCGATTTCCTAAAAATACCGATGCAGCAGCACCTCGGGTTCATTTCATCCATGCACGACCAGACTCGCGGATGGGAGTACGTGAAGGTTCAGGATTGGAACGCGAATGAAGTAGTCGTGCTCGTCAAAAGTAAGCTGACGGGAGCCGCCGATGCGCTTATGGTACGTGTCGAAGCCGTTCAACCGTATAAGATCATCGGTATCGGGTTGCGTCCCCCAAAAGCCGATCTGAATACTTCGGCGAACAAGTTGTCGGCAGAACAGGCTGCGAGGGAACTCGAGACATCTGTGAAAAGGCTCGCTGAGGCCGATGTGTTTTCGGGCGCGGTGTTGCTCGCTAAAGACGGCAAGGTGATATTCAAAGGCGCGGTCGGGATGGCGAACAAGGATTTCAATGCCCCGAACAAGGTCGATACAAAATTCAACCTCGGCTCGATGAACAAGATGTTCACCGGCGTCGCGATCGCTCAGCTCGTCGAGAAAGGAAAGATCTCTTATGACGATCCGCTGTCGAAATATATTCCCGATTTTCCTAATGCTGAGGCAGCCAAAAAGATCCAGATCAAGCATCTTCTGACGCACACCGCCGGCCTGGGCGGGTACTTCTCACCGCGATTCTGGAACCAATCACGTGACCAGGTCCGTACCGTTGACGACATGATGAAGCTTGCCCGCGAAGACGAAAAAAGTATAGCGTTCGAGCCCGGCAGTCAGTGGCGATATAGCAATACCGGCATGATGGTGCTCGGCAAGGTCATCGAGATCGCGTCGGGGCAAAGCTATTTCGATTACGTCCGCGAGAACATATACAAACCCGCGGGGATGACGAACACCGACTGCTACGAACTAGACAAGATCAACACGAATCTTGCGGTCGGATATGACAAACAGTTCACCGATGACGGCGCCGCGTGGAGCAACAATATCTTCGCCCATGTGATGCGTGGCGGCCCGCAAGGCGGCGGATACTCAACGGTCGAAGACCTGCTGAAGTTCGATCAGGCGCTGAGGTCGGGAAAGCTGGTAAGTGCGGCGACCTTTAAGCTGCTTACATCACCTAAGCCCGAGTTGAATTCGCCCGGTTACGGCTACGGATTCGGCGTTGTACCGGAACGCAACGTTGCGGGTCATAGCGGCGGCTTTCCGGGCATCAGCTCAAACCTGGATATGTTTCTGGGTAGCGGTTGGACCGCGATCGTGATGTCCAACTACAGTCGAGGCTCAGGCCCTGTTTCTAAGAAGATGGTGGAATTGATCTCGGCGATCGAAGTCAAAAACTGAACCAATCTGTCGGTTCCTTGTGGCTTGAGAGCGTTATGCGCGAGCTCGCCGCATAAAGCGGAGCACGCATTTTCAGTGCTGTTTCCGCAGTGATGAGCGCGAGAGCAGTATCATTCGCTCGCTGTGAAAGATGTGCGAGAACGATATGCCTTGCCGCGCCGTCAAAGCTGTTCTGGAGCCAATCGGCAAGATCTTCGTTCGAAAGATGACCTGTCCGCGATGCGATCCTTTGCTTTAGATCCCAGGAATATACCGGACACGCCCGCAGCATATCGCGGCTGTGGTTTGATTCGATAACGATCGCATCACATGCTTTCAATTTTTGATCGATAAGAGGAGTGATGTGTCCAAAATCCATTAGCGTTGCGACCCGCACCCCGTCTTTCCGCGCAACGAAACCAAAATTATCGGCCGCATCATGCGGCACCGAGAACGGTTCGAAATCGATATCGCCGATCGTGAACTCGCGGCTTGATTCGATCGCAACAGTTCTGTCCGCAAGCGCATTCCTCCGCTTTATACCTTCGCTTTCGCCGTTTTGTACTCCTCTCCGCGTTGAATAAAAAGCGTTCTCCGTTTCGCCGGAAATATACACCGGACACCGGATCGAACGCATCAGGACGCGCAACCCGCCGGCATGGTCGCTGTGCTCGTGTGTGATGAGTACAGCATCGAGCTCGGAAGGGTCAACCCCGACTATCGCGAGCCGACGCAATATCTCCTTCGCGCTGAGACCAGCATCGACGAGAACATTCGTACGTTCGCTCGATATGAGCACCGCATTACCGGTCGAGCCGCTGCCTAAAACTGTAAATCGCATCAATTATTCTTGGTTCCGTTTTCGAACGCCGCCGGCTACCGCCCGCGTTATGAGAAAATTCGGTACAAAATTCGTAGCCGAAGCGACCAGCCAATTCGTCCAGCCCGACACTATCTTTGTGCGTTTGCCGTTCATCGCCGCCATTGCTGTTTCGATCACTTCGTCAACGGTCTGCTGGCCTTTGACTGCCATCATTCGCTCGATGTTCGAGGCTTCGAAAAAGTTTGTCTTTGTCGAACCCGGACACAGAGCCAATACCTGAATTCCGAAAGGCCTGTTCTCTTCGGCGATCGCCTCCGAAAACGATGTCACAAAGGCTTTCGTCGCAGCATATGTCGCCATAAACGGAACCGGCTGAAAACTGGCCGTGGACGAAACATTTATGACCTTTCCCGATCTTTTGGCACGCATTGCGGGAAGATAGAAATGCGTCATACCCACCAACGCTCGTATGTTCAGATCGATCATTTCGAGTTCGCGTTCAAGCGGCAGATCGGCAAAATCGCCCATCGAACCAAACCCGGCGTTGTTTATCAAAATATCGACCTCGATGCCGCGGCGTTCGGTTTCGGCGAAAACCTCAGCCTCAGAACCCGGCCGCGAAAGGTCTGCCGCGAAATAGTTGGCGTTTACACCAAATTTCTCGGAAAGTTCATCGCAGATCTGTTTCAGCTTATCTTCCGAACGTGCTACCAAAAAAACGTCGGTTCGTTCGGCGGCAAGCCGACGGGCGAATGCTTCACCGATACCGCCCGAAGCACCTGTGATCAGCGCAGTGGTCATATCTCATCGTAGTTGTCTTCGGCTGTCGGCGCAAAGGAGTAATAGATCGAAGCCGCCGCCGCGGCGACAATTGTCAGCGTGCCGACAAGGCGGATCAGGCCTGCGACGGTCTTTGTGGATTCCAAAAGCCCGAGCCGCGTAAGCATATAGTTCCAATCGTGAAAGCTGCCCTCACTGCCCGTAAAACCGCTGATCAGCACAAGCTGCATCACCTGTGCGTCGGCCGCGTAAACATAAACATTCAGAATACTTTGGCCGACCCAGAACAAAACGATGGCCGCCGAATAGAACTTAGCCTTCCAAACAAAATAACCGACAAACACGGCAGGCATTGCCACCTGAAAGATCGACGCTCCGGCGATCATCATAAATTCGCCGAACGGCCGGAAAAGCAAATGCCCGGTTTCGTGGATCGGCAGATCGACCATATCGAGAAAGCTCCCCTGCATTGGGGCATATGCGATCCAAAGAAAATAGATCGTCAAGATGATCGCGAATATCAATCTGAAATAATTTGGCTGCATCGCGTTTCGTGTATTCAACTAAAGCGGATTATTGGCTCGAAAATCAGTTTTCGAAATGGCATAGAATGCACAGTCTATATCGTAATGCGGTTCGGTCTTTTCGTACTTCATCCCGATCTTTTCCATTATTCGCCGCGAGGCAATGTTGTCGACATTCGCAACCGCGACAATACGTTCCAAACCTTTCGTTTCAAAACCAAAATTCATCCAGCGGATCGCGGCTTCTGTGCCCAGGCCGCGGCCCCAATATTCCTTGATCAAACTGTACCCGACCTCGATCTCGCCCGTATCCTCAAGCGGCTGAAGGCCCGCGGCCCCGATCATCTCGCCTGTCTCTTTAAGAAACATCGCGCACATTCCAAAACCGAACTTCTCGACGCACGACATATAGAACTGAATGCGTTTCGCCAATGCCTCAGAGTTCTGCATCTTAACGCCGCCGAGATAACGGTTCATATCCGGATCGGATCTTTGCTCGATAAGCAGCGGCAGATCGTCCAACTCAAACTTCCTAAAGACAAGCCTTTCGGATTCGAGCAACCAAACATCTGGGTTCGCATCGTTTACTTGTAGTGTCACATTCAAGGTCCTGGCGGTGTATTTAAATTGGAAACAAAAACGCAATTAGCTTCGTGTAAAGTTTAACGCACAAGTCGAGGAAGGTGAACAGTATTATGATAGCGAAACACATCGACCGAAGAGAATTTGTTGCGGCAGCCGGTTCGTTTACGGCCGCGTTACTGCTAACCGGATGTCAGGACGAGACCATCGCGCAGAAAATATCCGAAAATGTTATCGATCTCCTCCGAAAAAACGCTGTGAGTGATCCGGGTATTGTCTGGTGCGGTGCCCGTGAAGTTCCGGATAATGTTGCGTCCACGGCGAAGCTGCATAACGGCGCGTCTGGTGTGGATCTTCTAAAGATCTCCGGCACCGTCTATGCATCTGACGGAAAGACTCCGGCACCGGACACGCTCATCTATCTCTATCACACCGATGTACATGGAATATACGGTCGAAGCGGCGAACCGCGCCATGGCCGCTACAGAACCTGGCTTTTGACCGATAGAACCGGGTCGTACAGTTTTGAAACGATCCGTCCGGCTTCATATCCCGATTCTACGATCGCCTCACATATTCATATGACCGTTACGACCGTGGAGCAAAAGGAGGACTGGATCGATTCGATATTATTCGAAGGAGACCGATTCATTTCCGATTCAGAACGTCGGCGAGCTGGCCAAAAAGGCGGCTTTCAACCGATCATTGGACTCGAAAAGAACGCCGAAGGCCTTTACTTTGGCCGCCGTGACATAAAACTTAATGCGGTTTAGATCAAACGGATAGAAAGCACGTGTAGGCAAATGAGCGGCAGCGGGTCGGTTGCGACGATTATTGCAGAGCGACGCCCGAACATTCAATTCCGTTGGACAAAGTTATGATGATCTCGATACTGATAGCGCACCTCGTGGTTCTGCTTGCGACCGGATGTTCGGTCAATCATGCAAAAGATGCAGAAACACAGGGTTCGAACTCTCTGGCCGCGGCCAGCGAAATGGCGACGGCGCGAGCCGTGCATACGGCTGTTCGGCTTAAGAACGGTAAAGTTCTGATCGCCGGCGGCTTTACGCAGGGACAAGCGAATCTGGACAGTGCCGAAATATTCGATGCGGCCACGAAAAAGTTTTCGCCAACCGGAAAGATGACCGTTGCTCGCTCTGGCCACACGGCAACGCTTTTGAACGACGGCCGGGTTCTGATCGCGGGCGGCTTCAACGGGAGTTATCTTGATTCCGCCGAAATATACGACGACGAAACGGGCACATTCACAGCCATCTCGAAAATGACGCTGGCACGAAACGGACATATTGCCGTGCTCTTAACCGATGGCACGGTCCTGCTCGCCGGCGGCACCGGGACCGGATGGAGCTTTTTGTCCGAAGCCGAGATCTTCGATCCAAAGACGAACACGTTTTCGAAGTCCGGCAGCATGACCGCCGCACGTGAATCACACACCGCAACGCGGCTTGCCGATGGACGCGTGCTGATAACCGGAGGGCACCGCGACCGCCGACAGGCGATGACCATTTATGCAAGTGCAGAGATCTTCGATCCGGAGACCGCCCGTTTCTCAGCCGTTGGCGACATGGCGATCAGGCGCCACAAGCACGATGCGGTTTTGATCAACGATGGCCGAGTGCTGGTGATCGGCGGTTCTGATGAGCGCGACGGCAACGGCAAATATCGTGCAGTCGAAGCGTTCGATCCAAAGACCGGGAAATTCGCGGCCGTCGGAGATATGCTGATGCCCAGATTCAAACACATCGGCACATCCGTTCTTTTGCCGAATGGCAAGGTGTTGATCGCGGGCGGAGCCGCCCGAGCCGAGATCTACGACGCCGAAACGAACAAATTCGAACTTATCGAAGGCACGCTGCCCGGTTACTCATCATTCTCGACGGCCAGTCTGCTGAAAGACGGAAGGGTTTTGATCGTAGGCGGTTACGACGACCGCATAACCGTCGGAACCGATAGTTTTGTTTATACGGCTGTGAGATAAAAGTACCGCTCTGAAGGGTTCGTATCTAGTGTGTCCCTTTTATCCGAAACCCATTGATCTGGTCGGTCAGAAAATCCTTCCGCCAGCCAGCCCGCCATGCTAAAATCGCCGAAGTGCACCGTAAAATGATCAGACTGAACCGCGCTCAGAAGAACCTGATTTTCTCGACTTTGCTGAATTGATCCCGGGCGTGAACGCTAGATAGGAGGTGGGAAATGCAACGATCGGCTTTTGGACGAAGTAATGGAAATTCGCGGTTGCGGCAAGGTGGCTACTTAGTTTTATTTTTAATCTCGGTTCTCATTGTGTCGTATGCCCTTTTCTTCTTATCTCAGCCTAAAGTTCCAAAAGAATCGCAGGATGCGAGTGAAATAAAGCTCGTCGTTGCTGAATTTTGGGCGGCGTCCATCAATGGCGACGATGTGAAATTAGGAACGCTAACTACTGAGCTCCCCGTTGATTTCTTTGAGATGTTAAATAGGTGTCAGACAGAGGATGACGTTCCGGCCGAGTCTTTAGAGCACCTTGGACAAGACAACTCACAACGCTTCGTGACTAGTGCCGACCGTGATTGGTTTTCCGCTGACATCAAAGGCTATTCGGAGAAGTGGCAGAAGGGGAACTATCGTCCTATTTATTACGGAGATGGGATCGTATCGGGTGATCATGCAGGTGTGCGAGTCCTTTTTGGCAGAGAGAACCCGGATCAAGAAGACATGCGTTTGCATGATGCATTTTTTCTGCTCCACAGAGAGAAAGGAGTTTGGAGAATATTCATGATCGACACTGGTTCCTATTTATCTTACATAAACAAATATTTTGCCCTAGAACAATGCGATCAGACTCCCTTAACTGAGAAACCTTGGTCGCCCAGGTTCTGAGCAGGCGATCTATATCAGATGAACAAAAAGGCCGTCGTTTAGTTTTGGTTCGAACCAGGTTGATTTGGGGGGCATTATTTCGCCTGCGTCCGAGACTGCGAGCAGGTCCTCCATCCGAGTGGGATAAAGCGAGAAAGCGAGGGCCGCCTCGCCGCTATCGACAAGCCGTTCGAGTTCGTTGACACCTCTGCCCCCGCCGACAAAACCGATGCGTTCATCGGTCCGCGGATCTTCGATGCCAAAAACAGGTTCGAGCAGATACTTATGCAGGATCGTTACATCGAGCCGTTCGATCGGGTCGGGTTCGGCAAAATAATTTACCGCAAATTTCAGAGTGTGCCATTTGCCTTGGAAGTACATACAGATCAGGCCGTGGTCTTCCGGAGTTTTGTGTGGTTCGTCCAGCACGACAAAATTTTGTGATATGCCTTCAAAGATCTGCTCCGTGGTCATTCCGTTCAGGCCGCTGATGGTTCTGTTGTAAGCAAGTATCTGGAGTTCTTCGGCCGGAAACAGGCCTGCCATAACAAAATTTCTGTCCGCATTCGGATCGGCAGTTTCCGATTCGGCGTTGAGCGTGTTCCGTGCCTTCGAAGCGCTTTCCAGCCGGTGATGGCCATCCGCAATATAAAGTGCCGGTACCTCTGCGAAAGCATCGGTCAATCCGGCAGTTTCGCTTACACGCCAAACCGTGTGTTTCACACTCTTCGGACAAACAAAATCATAAAGCGGAGTGTCAGCGGTTACACTTTCGGTCAGCTTATGTATCGCGTCCGTTCCACGAAAAGTTAAAAAGATAAGTCCGGTCTGTGCTCTTAACGCAAGCATATGCCGCGTTCGGTCATCTACCTTGTCCGGCCGTGTCTTTTCGTGCTTTTTGATCAGGCCCTGTTCGTATTCGTCCAGCGAGCAGCACGCGACGATTCCCGTTTGCCGGTGATCGCCAACTTCGAGGCGGTAAACGAAATACGACGGCTCGTCGTCCTGAACAAGAATTCCCGATGTCAAGAATTCTTCCAGATTCTGCCGAGCCTTTTCCAGGCTTTCGCAATCTGCATCTTCGGATTCAGGCCGCGTTATTCGCAGAAAGCTCAGACGGTTTTCGAGCACCGAACCGCGCGCCTCCGATTCGTGCACTACGTCATAGGGAACGCTTGAAACCTGTTTTGCTTTTTCGGGAACGGGCCGAAGAGCCCGAAACGGTTTTATTAGAGACACATTCTCTCCATTTGGAAAAGACTATTAATCAGGGATAGCCGGATCTGTAAGCGCATTCTGGTCGGACTGCGGGGCAGGCTCAGCCGCCGGAGACGCTGCCGGATCGGTCGGGTTTGTCCTTTCTCGATTAATCTGCTCGTCCATCTGCCGGTTCTTTTCTTCCATTTCAAGAAAGATCCGATCCGCGTATCCCTTTTTATCGATCTTCCACTGATCATTCTCGAAAACAAAAGGAACAACTTCCCAATTTTTGCTTGCGTTTCGGATCTCGATCGTCGCCCGGTCGCCTTCGATCTTTTCGTTGCGGTATTCCACAGTCGATTGAGCTTCGTTGAATAGCGTCTCACGCTTTACGATCTCGTCAACAGTGGTGTTCTGGATCTTTGCTTCCTGCTCGTGCATCTTCAAAGATTCGCTCGAAAGCAGCAGTTTCATCGTGGTCGTATCTTTCTGTTTGACCGCTTTGGTGTAAGTCCGATAGGTCTCGAGTGGTGTTGACGGTTTTTTTTCGCCGCCGCAGCCGCCAACAAGACTGAGCATTGTAAAGAGAATTATTAATGAAAATGATCGCATCTTAAAAAGCCAAAAAATAAAGTAAACTGTTAAAAACCGTAATTATAACCCAACGACCGGAGCAAAAAAACTTATGGAACGAAGAAAGCTGAGCCGTGAAGAATTGACCGATCGCCTTTCGGAGATCGCCGGGTGGTCTTTTGAGGACGAAAAGCTTGTAAAGCGGTTTGAGTTTTCGAACTTTGCCGAAAGCCTTGCCTTCGTCAACAAGATCGGCGATATAGCCGAGGAAGCCGATCATCACCCTGATATCAAGTTTGGCTGGGGCTATGCCGAGGTCGCAACGACAACACACGACCGCGATGGCGTAACGGACCACGACCTGGCGCTAGCCGGAAAGATCAATTCGATCGGCACCCAACCGAATTGATTGAACCTGCATATTCGGCTAAACTTTAGGGTTTGACCATTTACTTACATCTAAATAAGGAAAACGAATATTATGTCTAATGTTCCTATTACGGTTGCGCATGGTGATGGCATCGGCCCGGAGATCATGGCGGCGACACTGCATATTTTGAAAGAAGCCGGAGCGCGGATCGATATCGAAGAGATAGAGATCGGCGAAAAGGTCTATTTGAGCGGTAACACAGCCGGCATCGCACCCGAATCATGGGATTCGCTTCGCCGGACCAAGGTTTTTCTAAAGTCGCCGATAACTACACCCCAGGGCGGCGGATTCAAGTCCTTGAACGTCACCGTCCGAAAGACGCTCGGAATGTATGCAAACATCCGCCCGTGCGTTTCATATAATCCGTTTATCGAGACAAAGCATCCCATTATGGATGTCGTTATCGTCCGCGAGAACGAAGAGGACACCTACGCCGGGATCGAATATCGCCAAACCGACATGGTCGAGCAATGCTTGAAGCTGATCTCGCGTCCGGGTTGCGAAAAGATTGTCCGATATGCGTTTGAATACGCGCAGAAGAACAACCGCAAAAATGTGACCGTCTTTGTTAAGGACAACATTATGAAGCAGACCGACGGCTTGTTTCATAAGGTTTTCGACGAGATCGGTGCAGAATATCCTGACATCGAAAAAGGCGATTGGATCGTCGATATCGGTGCGGCAAAGCTCGCAACGTCGCCGCAAGATTTCGATGTTATCGTTATGCCGAATCTTTATGGCGATATCCTTTCAGACGTCACCGCACAGATGACCGGTTCGGTAGGTCTTGCCGGTTCGGCGAACATCGGCGAAAAGATATCGATGTTCGAAGCGATCCACGGAAGCGCTCCGCGGCGTGCGGGACAGAATTCGGCGAACCCGTCGGGCCTGTTCCTTGGTGCGGTTATGATGCTTGTCCACATCAACCAACCGGATATTGCGGAGCTTGCCCACAACGCGTGGCTAAGGACAATCGAGGACGGCGTGCACACATATGACGTCGCCCGCGAAGGCGTGACCAAGGAGAAGGTCGGCACAAAAGAATTTGGCGAAGCGGTCGTAAAGCGGCTTGGCCAGAAACCGGAAACGCTGAAAACCGTCGAATATAAGAAGATCGAAGAGATCGCCGATGCGGACAAGAAACCGATCTATTCTATCCGCGAACCACAGAAGAAGGACCTGGTCGGCGTCGATGTGTTCCTCAATTGGTGGAACGGTGAATTTTACGGTGCGGCGGGCGAACTCGGCCCGTTGGTTGAAAAGGCGAATGGCGAAGGCCTAAAGCTTGTGATGATCTCGAATCGCGGAACCAAGGTCTATCCCGGCGGCCAGCCGGACACGTTCTGTGTCGATCATTGGCGGTGCCGCTTCATGGCTGAAAACCAGGGCGACACCATCACACACCAACAGGTGATCGACCTGCTTGGGCGCGTCGCCGGCACCGGACTCGATTTCATAAAGACCGAACATCTTTACAACTTCGACGGCAAACCGGGCTATTCACTCGGCCAGGGACAGTAGTTTATTTTTAGAATTTAGGCGGATGGGCGGTGCGATTTGCTATCATCGCCCATCTTCTTTTTGTGGTCTTGGATCATGTCGATAATGACATCAAATGTCCTCGGTTGCGTGCAGCGAGGCCTGTTCTGGTCGTAGCTGAGTCCCCTCCGGGTATAGCCGTTCAAATTCAGGGTCGCCCAGCAGGATTGCAAGATCCGGATCCTGTCGTGTCCAGACCGGATTTCGGTATCCGGCTTCCCACGCCTTCTTAAGCGCCACCATTGCGTCTTTAGGTTTGTCCATCGAACAAAGGGTACACGCAATATTGTAAAGTATCATCGTGTCGTCCGGCCTGAGTGCCATTGCAAGGTCAATTTCACGCTTTGCGTCATCAAATCGGCCCTGTTCGGCATAGTTACCAGCAAGCAGCACACGTACGCGAGCATCTTCCGGAGTTTTCTTTAGCTGCCCTTCGAAGATCGCTATTTCACGGTATGTGTAATTGTTTAATGCCTCTTTCTTGCCCAGTGCGCCAAGCGCGTTGTGTATCGGAACGGTCGTATTATAATTTTCACCCGCGTGGGCAAGTGCGTCCTCCATTATGTCCACGACCTCCTGATAGCGGCCGGACTCAAAAAGTGCCCGCCCGAGCAAGTGGTATCCGCCGTCAATATCCGGATCGCGATTTAGAGCTGAGCGGATCTTATCGACTGCAGATTCGTAACGGCCTTGTGCAAAATCAAGCCAAGCCTCAGCGCACCTGATCTCAGGTTCGTCGCGGCCGGCAGCAATTGCTCGCTGAGTCGCCAGATTCACTCTGTCGATCCATTCCTGCTTTCGTTCGAAGTAATAGTAAAACTGTGCACATACATTGGCTATAGCAGCATGGGCAACCGCAAAATCCGGGTCAAGGGTGACCGCGTTCTCATACATTTGCAAAGCAAACTGCATATCCTGCCGGCCGACACGGCGTGCAAAGTTCCTACCCCGCAAGTAAAGATCGTACGCGTGAAGATTTTCTGTTGGCTTGGCCGCCAGAGCTTTTTGTTCTTGAGGCGTTAGAGTGATCCTTAAAGCGGCAGCTATCTTT
This sequence comes from Pyrinomonadaceae bacterium, assembly GCA_041751035.1. Taxonomy (GTDB): domain Bacteria; phylum Acidobacteriota; class Blastocatellia; order Pyrinomonadales; family Pyrinomonadaceae; genus OLB17. Next base: position 290,689 of record JBGSYH010000005.1, read on the forward strand.
GACGCGATCTCGTCTTGTACGGCGAAAACGTCTTCCATCTCGCGGTCGTATCGCTCCGACCATAATGGAAAATCTGTGGATGAATCGATGAGCTGTGCGTTGATGCGAAGCCGGTTACCCGATCGGCGAAGGCTTCCCGTAAGTACATAGGAGGCGCCGAGTTCTTTACCGACCTGTCCGGCGGTGACAACCTTGTCGCGATATGAGAGCACCATCGCCCGGGAGAATGTTTTTACCTTGGCGATCTTCGAAAGCTCCGTCGTTATATCTTCCGTAATGCCGTCCCTAAGATACTCGTCCTCTTTCATACCGCTCAGATTTTCGAAATAGAGAACTGCGATCGAGTGTTCGTGAACTGACTGCGGCGCTCGCGTCGAATGGATCGCGCTGTTCTCGCCAGAATGCCGGCCCGATTGAAAATCTCGCTTTAGACGCTTCAGGGCTGTCTTTAGATCGGTTGCACTCTGAAATCGCATCTCGCGGTCTTTCTCAAGAGCTTGGCTTATGACCCTTCCCAATTCAGCTGGCAAAGAAGGATTTGAATGTTCAAGCGGTATCGGATCGCGGTTTAGGATCGCATCAAATACCACTGCCGAAGTGTCGCCCTGAAAAGGCAATGAACCCGTACTCATTTGATAAAGAACCGTTCCGACCGAAAACAGATCGGTCCGTGAATCCGTCACCTCGCCGCGGGCCTGCTCAGGCGACATATACGCGACCGTTCCCATAGCCGCTCCGGCAGATGTTAGGTCGTCGGCAATCGCTGTTGGAAGGTTTGAAGCGGCATCGGGCTTTTTCTGATCGATCTTGGCAAGGCCAAAATCAAGTATCTTTGCCTGGCCGCGCGATGTTACAAAGATGTTTGCAGGTTTCAGGTCTCGATGAACTATGCCCTTCGAATGTGCCGATTCCAGCGCGTCTGCCATCTGTATCCCAAGGTTAAGGATCAATTCAATATCGAGCCGTCCTTTACGAATGCGATCTCCGAGCGATTCGCCGTCAAGCAGCTCCATTACTATGAAATGCTCAGATTCGAATTGTTCGATACCGTGAATGGTGCAGATGTTGGGATGATTAAGAGAAGAAGCAGCCCGGGCCTCGCGTTGAAACCGTTGTAGCAGATTCTCGTCACCAGCCAAAGCCGGTGTAAGGAACTTTAAGGCGACGTGCCGGCCAAGATTCGTATCCTCGGCTTCGTAAACAACGCCCATCCCGCCCTCGCCGAGCTGGGACTTAATGTGATAATGCGAGACAAGTCTGTCGAGCAGATTAACCTCCGGTGTATAGTTCGAGTCTGGATGAGCCAATCCTAGTATAGCTCCCAGCAGTCGTCAAGCGATGCTTTGGGCCAGTTCTGCGAACCGATGCGAATCTAAAATTTCTGTCCTATCTTATATAAACGAGAAAAAGAGCCAAGAAGTGGCATCATATATTGACGTAATTGCTGGATCGGCGATCCGGAGTGGAAACATTGGGCGTTTTAGCGCTTAGGTCCGAAAGAAGTTTGCTTTCATTGCTCATCTTCTTTATTTTTAGATTGATGCGAAGAGTTTTACAAAATTTTGCGAAGGTTGGATATGTTGCCATTTTTGCAGCAACGATCTTCGTAGGCACTCCTTTCGCTCAATCAAACGGAAACACTCCACCGCCACACACAAGGTTCTTGGATTCCGATGGGCGGGAGATCACGAATAACGAGTTTGTCGATATACGGATGGCAAATTTTCACTTGCCTGACCGGACATTGATGAAGACGCTGGATGACGGCACGGTCGAATTTCGGCTTCAAAAGGTTCCGCAGGAAGGAATGCAGCTGCCGGAATTCACGGTGACGACGATTGATGGACAGACGCTTTCGACCGCCGAACTGAAAGGGAAGGTCGTTGTCCTGAATTTTTGGTTCATCGGCTGTCCGGTGTGCCTTGCACATAAACCGCAATTAAACGAACTTCGAGCTAAATTCGCAGGAAACGGCGATGTGGTATTCCTCGCAATGACGGCCGATAAGGCGTCGGACGTAAAGAAATTCGTCGGGAAAGAACAGTTTGATTACCTTCAGGCGGCAAACGCGAAGACCGCGATGGACAAGTTCGGCTTCACAGGCTATCCAAAGAACATCGTCGTTTCACGCACTGGCGAGGTCGTATATTGGCGAAGTACGATCAAAGCTTGGGAAAAATTCGAAACGGTGATAAGGGCCGAGATCGACGCAAAACAAACTAAATGACACTGCTTCTCATTTATCTTTTCACGGCACTTATCATTTCATTCTTGTGCTCCATCCTGGAATCGGTGCTTCTTTCTCTGCCGAAATCGTATCTGATCGCTGAATCCGCGAACGGTGTTCGTTCGGCCAAGACTCTTCTCAAATTTAAGGACGATATCGATCGGCCGCTTTCGGCAATACTTTCATTGAATACGGTTGCGCACACGGTTGGTGCTGCCGGAGTCGGCGCTCAGGCATCGGTCGTTTTCGGCGATGCATATTTCGGGATCGTTTCTGCGGTTTTGACGATCCTAATTCTGGTCCTAACCGAGATCATTCCAAAAACATTAGGCGCAAATTACAGCAAGCAGCTGGCGAGCTTTGCCGCTCCGGCAATTGGGGTGACGATCTTTATCACCTATCCGCTTGTGATCGGATCTGCCTATATAACGCGTCTGCTTTCAGCGAAACAAGGCGAACCGACGACCAGTCGTGATGAGATCTCGGCCCTTGCTCACATCGGTACCGAAGAAGGGATCTTTGTCGATAAAGAGAATAAGATCATCCAGAATTTGATCCGTTTGAAGAGCATCAAGGTAACTGAAGTAATGACGCCGCGGGTCGTCGTTGTCGTTGCGAACGAGGAGATGACGCTCGAGGAGTTTCTTAAGATAAAGGATTTCCTGCACTTTTCCCGAATTCCTGTTTATCAGGAACACCGCGACAACATCACCGGCTATGTCTTTCGCGAGACCGTTTTTGAGAAACTTGCCGAAGATCAGTTTCATCTCAAGCTAAAAGACATCATGCGAGAGATAGTGTCGATCTCGGAGTACACAACGCTCTTTGATGCATGGGAGATCCTTCTATCACGGAAAGAACATATCGCGCTGATCGCAGATGAATATGGCGGAATGGACGGCATTGCGACGCTTGAAGATATTATCGAGACTCTTCTTGGCTTTGAGATACTTGATGAAAAGGACAAGATCGCCGATATGCAGAAGTACGCGCTGGACCGGTGGAACGCGAAGCAGAAAAAATATCAAATGCTAACATCTCAGCGTGAAAGCGAAAAAGACGGAATAGTATAGAATTCGAACTCAGATCTGATCAACTAAAAATGGCGAAGAAAGTACCATTGATCTCGATCATAATGGGCAGCAAAAGCGATTGGCCAACGATTGAACAGGCTTCGCTGGTGCTGGACGAATTTGGTGTGGCTCACGAAACAAAGATCGTTTCCGCGCATCGCACGCCCGACCTGCTATTCGAATTCGCGAGATCAGCCGAAGAACGCGGGATCGAGGTCATCATCGCCGGAGCAGGCGGTGCGGCACATCTGCCCGGAATGTGTGCTTCGCAAACGGTGTTGCCGGTTCTCGGCGTGCCGGTCGAAAGCAAAGCTCTGAAGGGCCTTGATTCGCTCCTTTCGATCGCTCAAATGCCAGCTGGAGTGCCCGTTGGCACGCTCGCCATCGGCCAGCCCGGTGCAAAGAACGCCGCATTGCTCGCCATTTCTATTCTCGCAAACTCCCGTCCTGAACTCAGAAAGAAGCTGCACACATTTCGGTCAAAGCAAACGAAAGTCGTTCTGAAAACGAAACTCACCTGATCGGAATGTGTTAAAACTTGTTGACACCACTCCTCAAAACGTTATCTAATTTACATAGGCAGTTGACTTCCACCCGCTATCTATCTGCCTTCCGTTCCAAATGAACTCTATAAAATGTACAAACTGCGGATTAACTAATTTTGCCACCGAGGAACAATGCAAACGCTGCGGCGGTGCATTGGGTTTTGGCAACGCGCCGGAATGGTCGTCCGCTCGAGAAAGCTCCCCGGTGCCACGGCGGATCGCTCTTGGCAAGCCGATATTGTTGCTGATCCTGGCATTCGGCGGATACTACGTCTATTCCAACTATCTTTCGACTCCTGCAAAGCCAAAACCTAAGGCCGAGAATGCGACAAAGATGTCAGACATTCAGCCTTCACAGCAAACGCGGTCAGAAATGGAAAAAGAGCGAACGAAGCGAATTGCGACCGCGGTTGGTGCCGCTCCGGGATTAAACGCACACGAAACCCGCACAAAAGAAACCGATCGCCTGATGAACTCGGTATCTAACACCGCACCGAAAAAATAGTACCTACGAACCCAACATTCGCCAAATCGAAGAATTCGGGTTAACCTATCGCTTTCTTGGAATTGTTCCCGATCAAGTGATGGCTCGAAAGATCATTCTTCCCGGTTCAACAATTGGCGTATTCGGCAGCGGCCAGCTCGGCCGTATGTTCGCTATCGAAGCGCGCAAAATGGGATATCGCGTTCATACTTTCTCGCCCGAATCCGACACGCCGACCGGACATATTTCAGACATTGAGGCCACCGCTGCATACAACGACCTCGACGCAGTTCGCGAATTCGCAAGGTCCGTCGATGTGATCACATTTGAATTTGAGAACGTTCCGTCGTCAACGGTCGAAGCCGCGGCCGAACTTGTCGAAACCCATCCGCGCGGAGAGATTCTGCACACGAACCAAAACCGTTTGCGGGAAAAGAAATTTCTCTCGGCAAACGGCTTTCCCGTTGCCCCATTTCAGCACATCAAACTGGTCGATGACCTCTATCGTGCTACGGTATCACTTGGTTTTCCGTGCGTTCTAAAAACAGCCGGCTTTGGTTATGACGGAAAAGGACAGACGAAACTCCGGGCGACCGGTGACATCGAAGCCGCATTTGCCGCGATGAACGGAAACGAAGCAGTTCTCGAAGGATTTATCGATTTCGAGAAGGAGGTCTCAGTTGTCTGCGCTCGCGGGCAGGATGGAGAGTTCGTTCACTTCGGCGTGATCGAAAATGAACATCGCAACCATATTCTGGATGTTTCATTTGCCCCCGGCAATGTATCGGAGAGAGTTCACGATGAAGCGATCAAGATCACGAAAGGGATCGCGGAAAATTTCGATTATGTTGGTACGATGTGCGTCGAATTCTTTTTGACGAAAGACGAAAAGCTGATCGTAAATGAGATAGCTCCGCGGCCGCACAATTCCGGCCACCTGACATTTGGCCCGTGTGTAACGTCGCAATTTGAACAGCAAGTTCGTGCCGTCTGCGGGCTTCCGCTTGGTTCAACCGAATTCTATCAACCGGCTGCAATGGCAAATCTCCTCGGAGATCTATGGGCGAACGGTGAACCGAACTGGGCCGCAGCTCTCGCTCTCCCCAACGTCCAACTGCATCTCTACGGCAAATCCGTACCCCGCCCCGGACGAAAGATGGGGCATATAACTACGACCTCGGAAACAGGCCCGATTGCTAGGGATCTTGCAAAGGAAGCGAGAGGCAGCCTTTCGAAAAGTCTTCCATTTGAAAAGATCTTGAGCTAAAATCCTCAAAAGTTGATTTGAATTGAGGTGATCGAACTATGTGTCCACGCAGAATAGTCGCATTAGTATTTGCTCTAGTTCTTTTTATTTATCCAGGATTCGCGCAAGTGGTAAGGGTCGACGAAGTGCGAAGCAAATCTTCGCCCTCGCTCAACCGTGATCGTGGTCAGCGGATGTTGAAGATCATCAAGGAAACATTAAAGACCCATTATTACGACAAGAATTTCAAGGGCATCGACATCGAAGCTAGGTTCAAAGATGCCTCAGAAAAGATCAAGAACCTGGAATGGAACGCCGATATTTTCCGGGTGATCGCGGGCGTATTGCTTGAGTTTGAAGACTCGCACACTCGCTTTTACCCGCCTGGACGTTCGGATAGGGTCGAGTACGGATTTACGATGCAGATGGTCGGCAACCAAGCCTTTGTCACCGATGTAAAGAAAGATAGCGATGCCGAGAAACAGGGTTTGAAGAATGGTGACCGTATCCTGAAGATCGGCCAATATGACGTCACTCGAGACACGCTATGGGTATTGAATTACTTTATTTATCAACTCGAACCGCTGCCGCGTTTGCCGGTCACTCTCGCCGATGATGACAATAATGAACGGACAGTTTTTGTTACGTCGAGCTTCAAGACTTTTGAAGAACGCAGGAAGGAGAGCCGTGCACGAAGGCAAGCTACCCGAGAAGACCCGTATAAATGTGTGAAGGTCTCGACGGAACTTACTGCATGCCAGCTAAAAACCTTCAGCGTAGAGCGGAAGCATATCGAGAAGATGATGGACGAAGCGGCCAAGGGTAGCAATTTGATACTCGACCTGCGCGGAAACCGAGGTGGGTATGTAAGTATCAGCGAATATTTGACCGGGCATTTCTTTGACCGCGAGGTAAAGATCGCGGACATGGTGACACGGAAGAAGACGGAAAATAGGGTCGCAAAGCCGGTCAAGAAGCGAAATTTCCAGGGCGAGCTTGTTGTCTTGATCGATAGCAATTCTGCTTCGGCATCAGAGGTTTTTTCGCGAGTGATCCAGATCGAAAAACGCGGCCTAGTTGTTGGCGACGTTAGCGCCGGTGCAGTGATGACGAGTTATAATATGTCACTTCAAATAGACTGCGGGCCGAGTGGGTTTCAGAGGATCACTCCGTTCGGAATGAACGTCACGGTCGCAGATGTGATAATGAGCGACGGAAACCGGCTTGAGCAGATCGGTGTGATCCCTGATCGTCCCGTTGGGCCGAGCCCGACTGCAATTCGTGAAAAAAACGATCCTGTGCTTGCCTATGCGGCCGGACTTCTGGGTGTTTCGATAACTTCTGAGGCAGCCGGAAAGTTCAATTTCCTTTTCAAAAAGACCGAAGGTGACTTGGACGACGACACGGACGACCCCGATCCGGGCGACTAACGAAAAAGTTCCGTCTTCTAAATAAGTAAACGCGATCTCCTTTGGGTCGATACTATGAAAGCAAAGTCTTCCAAATTTCTTATTTCGTATGAAGCACCCAACCGTTCGGATCGATTGATGGCGCCGAGCCTTCGAACGGGACTCGTGCCATTCCGTCTTTGAATTCGATCCGCTGGATCTTCCCATCTATTTCGACGTCGATCGGCATTGAAAAAGGCAGCTCATTCGGGGTCTCCCAGTGCATCAGCAAATGACTCGGTCCGGGTCCGTGAGCGTCAAATCGAACCACAAGTTTCGGAAGTTTCGGCTGCCGCAAGTAGACCTCAAAAAACCAATCGAGTTCCATCTTTGATTCCTCTTCGGCGATCGCAAGCAGGTCATCGGTATTGACGAGTCTTGTTTGCCGGCCGTCGGTGAATGATTCCATTTCTTTTGTTGGATATGCCATTCGCCGCAGCGTGCGGAAGAACGCATCGTCCCCGATCAAATATCGCAGCGTATGTAGTATGACCGCTCCTTTGCCGTAAATATCGCCATCGCTCTGAACATAATCAGGTGCGGCGAGATAGACCTGATAGGCAAACTTTGCATCTCGCGGCGCGACAGGCTGCATATTTCGTGTGCGGGAAGCACGCTGCTTCATTGCGGCAAAGTAAGCATCCTTCTTGCCCAGATGCTCAAGATAAAGCGTGTCCATAAACGACTGTATGCCTTCGTGTATCCAGAAATCGCGCCAGTCGCTGGCGGTCACAAGGTTTGCCCACCATTCGTGGCCGAGTTCGTGTAGCTGGAGCCAGTCAAAGCCGTCAGCGTTGTATTGAAATTTGTTTCCGTAGGCGAGCATAGTCGAATGTTCCATTCCCAGATGCGGCGTCTCGGCGATACCAAGCTTTATCGCCCGAAACGGATACGGCCCGTTGTATTTCTCATAAAACTCAACATACTTCTTTGTTTCGGCGATCAGCTTCGCACCGTTCTCATAGCTTTCCGGCAGAATATAAAACTCGATCGGGATCGTATCGCCGGTCGTGCTTTTCATCGAATCTTTGATGATCCGATACGGAGCCGCATTAAAAACGATCGAATAATTCGGGATCGGGTTTGTCATCAGCCAGTTATGGGTCGATGTGCCGTCCGTATTCTTTTTTACATCCTGTAGAAGACCGGGAGCCGCAACTACCAACGGATCGGGCACGGTGATGTGCATAGCAACACGCTCGGCTTTGTCAGATGGATGATCCTTTACCGGAAAATAAAGATCGGCTCCGTCGTTCTGCAACGCGACCGATATCCAATCGGCGCCGCTCGGAGTTTTCTCCCACATAAATCCGCCGACCCACGGCGGCCTGGGAGCAGTTCGCGGCTTGCCGGAATATGTGATGATAGTTTCAAAATTTTCGCCGGCCTGCTTTGTAAGCAGAAAATATATCCAGATCTTGCCGTCCTTGTGCGAATACCGAAGTTCGCCTTGTTTGCCGCCGACGTCTCCATAAACCTTCTCGATCTTGAAGGCATCGTCCAGATGTAGAACGATCACATTGGTCGGGATAACTACCTTGGCCGTCATTGCCGTCGTGCCGGAGATCGACTTGTTTGCGGGATCTACCTTGACCGATACATCATAAGCATGGACGTCAAAAGCCGCTTGTTCGAACATCAGCGGTCCGCCGGTCTCGGTCGGCCGAACGCCGAGCTCGCGTTGGGCAGAAACGATCGAAGTTGCAATGAACAGGACGAGGAACAGGATCTTGATCTTCATAGATGAATTTGTAACCGGAATGGATTTATTTACACTTTACACCCGAATCCGTTTAGCAGAAAATCATAGAACAATGAGGGCACGATCAATTCTTATTTTCGCTGTTGTAATGTGTTTCGCGGGTAACTCTTTTTCACAGCAATCGACACCGACTCCCGTTGTCAATGAACCTGCCAAGACAAACACACGACCGGCTGACAAACAGGCGAAAGCCGAGCCATTCGATGGTGCGGACATAAAAACGATGGCGACAAAATGCGTTTCGTTGGATACGGAAGCGGGTCTGATCGAGATCGAGCTGTTTCCTGAGCACGCTCCCGAATCTGTTCGCAGCTTTCTAAATATCGTTTCTTTGGGATATTTGGACACGACCGCTTTTACACGCGTTGTTCCAGATTTTGTGATACAGGGCGGCGATCTTTATTCACGCGAAGGCAAAGTTTCTTACGAGATCGGAATGCGTGCACGGAAGGTGTTGCCCGACGAGCCGAACAAGATACTCCACGAACGCGGCATTCTTTCAATGGCACGCGGCGAGGAAGCAAATACTGCGACAACAAGCTTTTTTATTCTGGTCGGAAACGGTTCGCACCTCGACGGAAAGTTTGCGGCATTCGGAAAAGTTACCAAAGGAATCGAGGTCGCAGATGCTATAAACAAGGCACCGGTGACGGATGAAAAACCTGAGAAGCCGGTCCGTATAAAAACAGCGAAAGTTACTTCTTGCGAAAGCCCGGCGAACTAGACTTTAGACTATCGCGTTTCTTAACTCTTTTGTCGGATCGTGGGTTGCACAAACGCCGAGCTTTTCTGCCATATACAGCTTCTGGTCTCCTCGCCTAATCTCGACGGTGCATTTATAGGGAAACCCACGAGTATCTTTCACAAGATCTCGGTGGCCATCAAAGGTCGATAAAAATTCGATCTCAATCCGGGCTATCGACATATCTTCGAGAAGAATGTGAACCTCTCGAAGCCTTTTCTCCAACCATTCTTTGTATTTTCGGGCGATGAGCTGGATCGAGGGGTCTCCGTTAGTCGTCTTCAACAGGTCTATTTCGATTCGATCAACGCCACCACGTTCGACAAGGGATCGCAAGACTCCTAAGGCCCAATATCCTCCGATATCATTATATCGGCTAACAAAAGTTCCAAGCAGTCCATTTGCCACGTTTTGAAGGTTCGCTTTCACCACAAAATTAATCAGAATAATCCAGATCCAATGTCATCTTATATTCGTTTGCCATTGAAGGGTGTCCGTGAGCCATTGAAACCTCGATGCCTCTATTGTACGTTTCAACAGCCTTTTCGCGTTCGCCGGCGGCGAGATATGCCTGGGCAAGCGTGCCGTAAGCATTTCCTTCGTCGTCGGCCGCCGACAGGTAATTTTCCAGCATATCGATCACCTTTTGGTGGTCGCCGCGTTTTTCATATTCCTTTGCCAGTCCGAACATCACCATCGTATTGCCCGGGTCGGCCGCCAACATTTGTTCAAAAACCTCTGTCCTATCCTGCATAGTCTTGATTCTACTTTCTCCGGCGTTTTTTGACCATAGATCTTACCAAAGCTACTTAAATCCGAGGCTCGCCTTTGTCGCCTGCGAACGGACGTCGTAAACTTGAACCGCATTCAACTGTTCAAATATGACTACACAGGGAACATCGTCAGAAGCGCCGGAATTTACCCAAGGGAAGATTAAAGATGTCGTTGTTTATCCGCTCAAGAGGTTTTACGACGACCGCGGCTGGCTTGCCGAACTTTTTCGGCATGACGAACTCGCGGATGAGTTCCATCCGGTGATGTCGTATATTTCCTTCACCAAACCGGGCATCGCACGCGGGCCGCACGAACATGTCGATCAGGCCGATCTTTTCTGTTTTCTTGGCCCATCAACATTTAATATGCGGATGTGGGACAACCGGCCGGATTCGCCAACATATCGTTATATGATGTCGTTCGATGCAGGTATTGATAAACCGATGGCGGTTGTCGTTCCAAAAGGCGTCGTTCATGGATATAAGAATATCGGCGAAACGGATGGAATGGTCATCAATTGCCCAAACCAGCTCTATATGGGCAAGGGAAAACAGAAGCCGATCGACGAGATCCGCCACGAGGATGAGCCCGACACGCCTTATCGAATGGACTGATCCGGCCCGCTCCCTTTTTCTATGAAGATCCTTCGGATCATTGCAAGGCTTAACGTAGGCGGGCCTGCGCGCCACGTTGTCTGGTTGACGGATGCGTTGAACGACGGTGAATTTGAAACGCGGCTTGTCGCCGGTACCGTTCCACCCGGCGAAGAAGATATGTCGTGGTTCGCCGCGGCACACGGTGTTGAACCAATTTATATCAAGGAAATGAGCCGTGAACTTAGCCCGAAGGATCTGTTCTCGATATGGAAGGTCTTTCGCGAAATGCACCGCTTCGGGCCCGATATTGTTCACACCCACACGGCAAAAGCCGGAACCGTCGGCCGACTTGCAGCCTTTGCATACAAATGGCTCACGCCGGGCAGTGTCATTTTACGTCCAAGAAAGTTACGAGTAATTCATACCTTCCACGGACACGTTTTTCACAGCTATTACGGAAAGGCCAAGACCTCTATTTTTTTGTTTATCGAAAAACTGCTCGCACGCTTCGCAACGGATCGGATAATCACGATCACTGATCAGCAGTTGAAAGAGATCAACGACGATTTTGGCGTCGGGCGGGCCGAAAGATCTTCTGTGATCCCGCTTGGCATTGATCTTTCGGCACTCGGTCCGGGTCAGGATACTCGCTCAACAATTCGAGCCGAATTCGGTATCAAAGATGATGAATTTCTAATCGGCTTTGTCGGCCGTCTTACTGAAATAAAGAACATTTCGATGTTCTTGCAGGCCGCGAAAAATTGCCTGGATAATGCGGGAGCGTATGAACGTTTTCGCTTTGTCATCGTCGGGGATGGGCATCTTCGCGAAGCGCTTGAAAAAGAAACGCAGGATCTGGGCATTGCGGAAAGGGTTATTTTCGCCGGTAATCGCAATGATATTCCGGCTGTTTATTCCGCGTTGGACCTCGTTGCGCTAACCTCGCTGAATGAAGGAACGCCGCTAAGCCTGATCGAGGCAATGGCAGCCGGCAAGCCGGTTATCTCGACTGCGGTGGGCGGCGTTGTGGATCTGCTAGGCCCGGTCGAAGAGCGATCGAATGGACTCGCTATCTGCCAACGCGGGATCTCTGTTGCGTCAAATGATACCGAAGCCTTGGCGCTTGGTATCCGCGAATTTGCACGGAACGAAGAGCTGCATTCCCGCATTGCCGCCGCCGGGTATGATTTTGTAAGCAAAAAGTATTCGAAAGAACGGCTTGTGAATGATATAAAGGAACTGTATCGGCAGCTATACGCCGGTTCGAAGCAAAACTAAGCAATCTATCTGATGGATCTCTCTCTTGCACACCCGTTCGTCGCAGGTGCGATCGCATTCGCCGCCGCGGTGTTGCTGACTCTTTTGGTGCGCCGCATCGCACCTAGCTTCGGCTTTGTCGCCGCTCCAAAGGCAGACCGTTGGCATAAAAAGCCGACCGCGATGATGGGCGGCGTGGCGATCTATTTGGCTACTGTTGGTGCCTATCTTGCTTTGGTTCCCTTTACCAATGAATCGCTGATCATCATTGGTGCAAGTTCGCTTCTATTCCTGGTCGGCCTGGTCGATGACATTCTAAATATCAAACCGTATCAAAAGCTGATCGGGCAGCTGATCGGCGCCGTTTTTGTGATCGGAATGGGCCTTCGGGTTCCGCTAACCGGGTACGAGCTAATTGATGTTTTCATAACGCTGTTCTGGCTTATCGGTATAACGAACGCGGTAAATCTGCTCGACAATATGGATGGCCTCGCGACTGGCATTGCGGCCATCGCGGGAGCTTCGCTCGCATTCGGATTTTATACGAACGGCCAATTTGCCGAAGCCGCTCTGGCGTCCATTTTCGTTGGTTCGCTCCTGGGATTTCTGGTATTCAACTTTAATCCCGCATCGATCTTTATGGGCGACAGTGGTTCGATGTTCGTTGGGTTTTTGCTGGCGAGCTCGGTTCTGATGTCTGAGACCGGCGGCCGTTCGCGCAGTATTTTCTCTATTCTTGCCGTACCCGTACTGATACTTTTTGTCCCGATATTTGACACGACGCTTGTAACAATAATTCGCAAAATGTGGGGTCGAAAAGCCTCGCAGGGTGGACGCGACCACACATCGCATCGCCTCGTCGCACTCGGCCTTTCCGAGCGAAATGCTGTGCTGATGATCTACGGATTTGCCATCGCAGCAGGGATCTTGGCGATATTTGTCAGCCAGCTTCGCACCACGCAGAGCATCGCGCTCATAGCGTTGTTTACAACCATTTTGACCATCCTCGGCGTTTATCTGTCGAAGGTAAAGGTCTATGACGAGGCTGAAGCGGAACTTGCGGCAAAGAACAATGCGGTTTTCGGGTTCATCCTCGATATCTCATATAAGCGCCGGATCTTCGAGGTCTTGCTTGATGTCGTGCTGATCACGCTGGCATATTATGGTGCCTATGCACTCCTTTTCAGGTCGTTCGAATCGACCGGGAACTGGACGCTGTTCACACAGTCCCTGCCGATCCTTATCGTGTTGAAGCTAAGCGCCTTTCTATTATTCGGCGTCTATCGCGGGCTTTGGCGATATACCAGCATTAGCGATCTGGTTACGTTCATGAAAGCGGTGCTCGCTGGCACGGGCCTGAGCGTACTGGCGATCCTGTTGCTGTTCAGATTCGAAAATTATTCGAGAACTGTGTTTGTAGTTGATGCTCTTCTGCTTTTCACGGCGCTCGTCGGAAGCCGGCTTGCGTTTCGCCTGATCCGCGAAATCTTGCCGATACCGCATGACCCTGAAGGACGGCGTGTCATCATCTACGGCGCAGGCGACGGCGGCGAGATGCTTTTGCGTGAACTAAGAAACAACCAGACGCTTTCATACTTGCCCGTTGCATTTATAGATGACGACCCGTTGAAGAAAGGTAAGATGATCTTTGGGCTTCAGGTATATGACGCGAACGGTTCGCTTAACGAACTATGCAGATCTAAGGACATTCACGAAATAATCATTTCCACCAACAAGGTCGAACAAGAGCAGATCTCAAAATTGAGAGATCTCTGCCGCCAAGAGAATATAGCTCTGCGGCGCGCACATTTGGTGATCGAATCGCTGGAATTTGAATAGGCCGGATAAATTGGAGATCAGAACTGAGCTAAATCTTTCAATGGCGTCGCCGAAACGCAAAGCCCTGTTGGGCTTTTTCTTGTTGATCGTCGCAGTGGGTTCTTGGTTTCCCATAAAATGGGGCTTTGCCAACGCCGTTTCTTCGCGAGCCGAATTGCCTGAGGTTGCAGCCTTTGCGGCTGAACTTGCGCCCGGCGACCCGCAGACCCGCTTTGCACACGCTGTTCTGCTCGACGCAACACTGGAGCCGGCCGACGCCGTTGCCGGACTTAGAGAATTCGAATCCGCTGCCTTCAATTCGCCGTACAACTACCTGATCTGGCTGGAATTAGGAAGGGCTTACGAGCGGTCAGGGCAACCGGAGAAGGCGTTAATCGCTTTGCGAAGGGCGGCCGTTCTCGCACCGAACTATGCTGAACCAAAATGGGCCCTTGGCAACACGCTGCTTCGTACCGGAAATACGGACGAAGCCACCGAGCTCTTTCTTTTTGCCGCAGGCGCAGACTCACGATTTGCCGAACCGGCGGCCGTATTGCTGCTCCAGGTCTCCAACTATGAGTCGGCGGCCATTGAACGATTTGCATCAAGCTCGTCAAACCTCAACGACGCTTTAATTTCAGCACTTGCGCGTGAAAAGCGCTTCGATCTCGCATTGAACTTATGGCGAATGCGCCAGTTTGAAACGACCTCGGACAGCGTCGCAACCGCCCTCTACCAACAGCTTGTTGATGCGAAGCGTTTCAGAGACGCCTTGAGCGTTGGCACCAGCTTTCGCGCCACTGCAGGCCTTGCCGCAGGTGCGATTACGAACGGTGGTTTTGAAGAGCGTTCTGCCGCGCCGATCCGCACCGTTTTTGAATGGAACATTGCAGACGGCAGCGAACCCCGCGTCGGCGTTACGGATGGACAGAAGCGCAGCGGAAGCTATTCACTGCTCATTGGTTTCGGAAACAAAGCGGCGGGGTTTCGAACCGTCAAACAAGTGGTAGCAGTAGAACCCGGCTCGCAATACGAATTCGAAGCATGGTACCGGTCTGCCATTGACGGCACCGGGACGATCCATTGGGAAGCCGTCGATGCTTCAACAGGAAAGCGGCTGTTCTTGAGCGAACCCTTCGTTCGTTCCGACGAATGGCAAAAGGTGTCAGGTTTGATCACCGCGCCGGACGATGTCGATGGCTTCGAATTTCGCCTGGTCAAGATCTGCCCCTTGGGGGAATGTGCGTTGTCCGGGAATCTTTGGATCGATGATGTATCGGTCAAACAAATAGACAGATGAAGGAGTTCCCAACAACATCGGCCGCTGAAGAATCGACGCGAATTTCGCTCGCGATCACCATTCTACTGTGCTTGACCGCTCTGCTTGCCGTTCTTGTTTTTGGAGCAGTTGACCCGATCGCGATCAGCGGCCTGACGCTATTGACAATATTGATCATTGTTCTTTGGGGTGTCGATGCGTTGAAGGAAGGGTCTCTCAGAATTCGAACGGATCATCTAATGATCCCCGTCGCGGCTCTGATCGGACTAGGCATTGTTCAGATAATTCCGTTTGGTTCGATCGGCGGAACTGACGAAATTCTCCCGGGCGGTGCCGGCAGTACAATTTCATCCGATCCTTATGCGACCCGTTTGTTTGTGATCCGGGCGATTTTGTACCTTGTTTTTCTGGCCGGCGCATTCACTTACTTTAATACGTCAGTGCGAATACGGAGCCTCTTTATCACCTTGATCACGTTCGGCACGCTGATCGGGTTTTATGCGATACTTCAAAAGCTTGCCGATCCGACCGCGATATACGGTATTCGGCCGACGCCGCAGGCGATCTCCTTTGGGCCGTATGTAAACCAACATCACTTTGCGTCGCTGATGGTTATGCTGTTGGGGCCAGTTGCCGGCCTGCTTATTCTCGGGCGGGTTCGGCGCGATCTGCTTCCGCTGCTTTTGATAGCCGCGTCGATGATGGCGATCGCGGTCTTTTTCTCAGGTTCACGCGGAGGCGTGATCAGTCTGGCAGCAATGCTTGGATTCGTGATGCTATTTCTCGGACGATCCAAGAAAGACTCTGACGGCATAGCAGCGAACAGTTGGATATCCAGGTTAGCCGGTTTTGTGAGCATCGGACTGTTTGTTATCACAATTGCCGGCCTCGTCTTCCTGCTCGGTGCGGGCCACAATTTGCTCAGAGGGATCGGATTAACAGTTGCCGCTGACGATATTTCCAGCGGCCGTCTTCATTTTTGGTCTGTTGCTTTACAGATCTTTGCGGCAAATCCGGTATTTGGTGCCGGACTTGATGCTTTCGGTGTAGCATTTACAGCTTATGATTCGAGGTCCGGTATGTTTCGCGTTGAGCATGCGCACAACGAATATCTGCAAATGCTCGCTGATGGCGGGATCATCGGGTTCGTCTGTATTGCGTCCTTCATTGTGTTCCTTGTGCGAAAGGGCCTGACGGCGATCTCGAATTCCAAGGACAATTTAACGTTGGCTATAAGGACTGGTGCTCTGGCCGGATGCATTGGCGTAATGGTGCACAGCCTATTCGATTTTCCGCTGCGAACGCATGCGAACACTTACATATTCTTGCTTTTGGCCGTTATTGCATTGGCGAACGTAAGCCAAGCGAAGACCGGTAAACGCCCGGCTAATTCACGGTGACATTGACAGTTTTCTCACCGCAAGGAAGTTTGAAGACCACCTGAAACAATCCCGTTTTTGCACTCTTGGATCGGATCAAAAAAAGACTTCGGCCCGACAAGCCTTCGATCGAAGGTTCCGCCCTGACCTCGATATCCT
Source organism: Pyrinomonadaceae bacterium (assembly GCA_041751035.1). GTDB lineage: Bacteria > Acidobacteriota > Blastocatellia > Pyrinomonadales > Pyrinomonadaceae > OLB17. Next base: position 307,478 of record JBGSYH010000005.1, read on the forward strand.
CCGGGCTGCTGGACTGGGCCGAGAGAACCGCATCGTCTGTTTCGACGCCGGTGCCGACCAGCAAGATCACGCTTCCGACCTGATTTACCAATGAGATCGAGTTTTGACTGACGTTGATCGAGCATTGTTCGCTCGTGCTACCTGAGTTCGCGGTCTCAACTAACCTCTTTCGGGTCGTTCCGTCCGAATCGTTTGAAGACGCTGCCTTTTCAACGACCGGATCGCCATCCGTCTGTTCGGCATCAGGCAACACCCCAGCCGGTTCATCTGTTTTCGTCTCAATTTTCTCGGTTTCAGTCTTTTCCGATTCCCCGGGCTTTTTTCGGTCACCGGATCTCGGGACAGAAATGACAACTGGTTCGAACAGATCCCGTTTATCGGTCACCAGGGCCGTCTCAGCTGGTTTTACCTTCTCGGCAACTTGGTCGCTCTTGGGAGAAGCGGCATCGCTGTTCTTCCCAACTTCCTTTTCCGGGAGCGTGGCCTTAGTCGGGTCATCAGTTACTTCTTTTATCGGATCCTTATTTACAGTCGGAATTTGCGGTTCCGGCCGAGCTGCTTCCTTTTCTTCTAACTTAGCGGGAGGCGGCGGAGCGACTTCGTCTTTCTGATCGGCCGCTTCCTCTACTTGTGTCTCTTTTGATCTGTCCGGTTCAGCGGAACTTACGGCCGGCGTTTCCTTTGGTGTTTCGGTCGATTCGATATTCGAGTCGCCGAGAGCGACGGGGTTTGGGCCGATCAACGCCTCCAACCCGGCGGTGTCTCCGTTCAAACGCTGATAGATGGCGCGAATGGTAAGGTATTTCGCGCCGGAACCGGGTTCGGACTTGTAACTTGCCGCATACGAAGCGAGGGCATCTTTATCATTTTGTGCGGCCTCCAGAACGGTGCCCAGCCGCCACATACTCGAACGCCACCAGGCACTGTCTTTCGGCAAGACAGTTATCGCCCGCCTCAACCGCACTATGGCCTCATCCAGGTTCTTCTGCTGATATAATGCCCATCCCGCAGCGTCCTCGATTCGTCCTCTGAGAACCGCCGACAGCGTTTGTCGTGGAAGTTCGGGGACAACGATAAATTGTTGTGCTGCAAAGGCCGCCCGCCTGCGTTCATACAACTCCCACGCCAGCGTAGCTGTGGACGCCGCCGGAACTGCCAGGCCTTCGTCAAGCCGTGAACTGGCGGACTGCGTCAATTCCAACACTGCACCCGGATCGACCTGTTTTTCCAACAACATCCGGGCAGCAAACAACGTGCGATAGACCTGCATCGGCCCACCCGGATCAGCAAACGCTTTTGCTGCCGCAACGGCATCTGACGGCTGAGGTTCTTCCATTGACGATGCAAAACGCAAGAGTGCCGCAAGTTTTTGCTCTTCGTCTCCGAGAACAGGCCCTTTGTGCATCGAAATACTCGCTCGGCGTTCATCGTCCAGCAGCCGATCGAAGGACCTGTCTTTGCGCTCGACCCGTCCGCCGAGCCTCGTTCCGATCTTGCCATCAGACCAACTAAAGACCTGTTTAAGATCTTCTGCTGCATCCCGGTACAATCCCGCATTGATCCTTGCGATCGCGATCTCATATTCCAGCGATGGAAACCGGCCGTATGCCCTGGCCTTTACCAAAACCTGTTCAGCCTCCGCGAATTTCTTTTTGAGCATCAATCCGCGGCCCAGTGCAATGTGGCCCCAGACATACCTGGGATCGAGGTCGATCGCTTCCTCGCCATGTAATACCGCGTTGTCCGCCTCGCCGTTCGCCGCATACCAATAGGCCACCATTCCTATCAAGGCGACATTTCCGGGATTGGCCTTCAATGCAGAATCGAATGCAGCCTCGGCTTCGGCTTTTTTGCCGCCCGAAAACAAAATAAGCACTTGCCCGGCCTGAGCCGTTGGTTCGTTAGGGTTACTTTCAAGGATCTTGTTATAGATCGCTCCGGCTTCGACATGATTCCCGTTTGCCCGCTTCACTTCCGCAAGCAGCAACGCCGCATTCGTGTTGGCCCCGTCGAGTTCGACGGCCTTTGTGAGCGACGCTTCAGCTGCCGAAAGATCGAAATTCAACCGTTGAGCAAATCCGACCGCCTGAAAGGCGCTTGATGAATCGGGCTGGAGTTCGGTCGCTTTTTGTGCCAATCGAAGGGCCGAATCGGCGTTCTCAACCGAAAGATGAAAACCGGCGAGCGAGACCAACCGGCCTGCATTATCTTCAATTCGCTTCTCGATCAGATCAGCAAGCTCTACCGCAGCCTGACGCTGTCCTGAAACGAACAATAAACTTGGAAATCTTAAAATGACCTCATTGAAAAGCCGATCGCTTATGACCGACGGAGACTCCCGGACGCTGAGAGTTAAAAGCTCGATCGCCTCGGAAGCACTGTTGTTTTCCAACAACGATCTCGCAACGTCTCCGCGGGCGGCGGTCAGGATCTCTCTTGCCTGATCTTGGAGAGGTGACTCCGGATAAGCTTTAACAAATTCCGCCAGGGCTGCGGCACGCTCAGCGGGGTCTTCGATCGCCTTGGAGCTCTCAAAACTTGCCTTGTCGGTTGGCGTGGGGCTCGGTTTAGCTGCGGCAGTCGTTGCAGTTCCCACTTTGTTGCTGCTGATCGTGCCAGGACGCTGAGCTAAAGCAACCGTTGTAAGTCCAACCAATATTCCAAAAAAGACCAGGAATCTCATAAAAAAACTATGCGTACAAAATGCGAGCTGCAATGGACGGCTTGCTCGAATGATATCACGAAATTGCATCAATGGCGTTCGCCGTTCTATCCTCATAGCGGATGCTCGAACTAGACGAATTCTGGGCGAATGAACTTTCGAACATGATCCGGAATGCCCACCAAAGCGGGCGCCGGGACGTCGCTGACTATCTTGAACTCCGTGCCCGCAACGACATTATCCGCCAGACCGGCATTCAATGGCTGCTCGATACGCTCGTCGCGGCCTCGGATGAAGTTGGACGCGACACGATCGAGGTCATCCGCGAAGAGCCGCACCGTTTCTCGCTCAACAACGCGACGATGGTCGGCGTAATGCTGAAATTTCAACAGGGTGTAAGATGTTTGACCGCCGAAGCGGGTTGGACGCGAACACCTTCGGACGGCTTTATGCGTGGCGGGGCCCTGGCCGCGGCCCGTCTTCGCCACACCGGAATGCCTAAGGCCGATGTTGAGCTAGGCCTGGTATTGGAGAATGAAAAGCTGAATTGGCGGGAATTTCACGAAGGCCGGCGGCAGGAACTATTTAGTTTTTTGGAAATCGCCGATCATTTTCGGCTTCTCATCGGTTAACTTCGTTTTGGATTCCCGTCCGAGCGTATTATTATAATAAATTGCGTTAAAATAACGGGGAGCAAGTTTAAAGTGCGATCAGATCTTGAGAAACTAATAGAATTACAAATAACCGATACCGAACTTCGGTTGTTAAAGAATATCATCGAAACTGCGGAATCGAAGCGTGCTGAGGTCGAACATGAGTTTGAACAGCACGCTTCTTCGATTCGGGCGGTACAGGCTAGGTCCGAAACGCTCAACAGCGAGCGTGTTGCGCTGGAACGGCAGATCTCGGACAACAAAGTTTACAAGGAACGAGCCGAGCGGAACCTGAAGCATGCTCAGAATCAAAAAGAATACGAAGCGTCGATGCGTGAGATAGATACGCTTCAAAAACAGATAACCGCTTTGGAAACTCAGGTCGTCGAAAAGATGACCGAACTAGAAGAGGTTGAGAAAGAACTCGCCGACCGTGCCGAAGAGATAAATTCGCACGAATCGAAGCGTGACGCAGTGCTCGCCGAATTTGACACTTCAGTCGCGAATGCAAAGACCGAGTTTGAAACGAAAACGGCAGCGCGGGCAAGCGTCTTTCAGACCGTCTCGCCGCAGCTTGCGTCCGTTTATAACCGCCTTGCCCAACGCAGCCGCGACGGAATTGCGGTCGCGGAGGTCATCAACAGCTCATGCTCTGCATGTTTTATGTCGCTTCGGCCGCAAATGCTTCTGGAAGTAAAACGAATGAACAGCATCGTCACGTGCGAGAGTTGTACGCGTATTCTTTATGTGGTCACTGAGGATTCAAGGGCCGCCTCAAGCGATGCCTAAGCGGTCTATTTAGACCATTCGTCTGCGATCGTGGAGTCCACAACTATCGGGACCTTTGTGATGACCTCTTTCGCTGCCGCTGTCATCGTGTTTTTTATCCTGGCCTCGATATCCTCAGCCTCAGCGGCATTGCACTCCACAACGATCTCATCGTGGACGATGTTCACCAAACGGCCCGATGTGCCGTCCAGCGAATCGTAAAGCAGCCGCAGGGCACGTTTTAGTATGTCCGCTGAAGTGCCCTGGATCGGCATGTTTATCCCGTAACGGCGTGCCGCCCCGATGGATTCCCGGTTGCCGTCTTCATATCTTAGACGAAGCATTCGGCCGGTCGCGGTTCGGGCAGTTCGCTGTTCGATGACCTGAGTGCCGGATTCGCGCAAATAGGCATCAAGCTTCCTGAATGCACCGAAATATCGCCGCATAGTGTTTTCCGCCTCAGATGTCGAAAGTCCGGTCATAAGCCCGAAACGCGAAGCCCCAACGCCGTAAACAATACCGAAATTCAATCGTTTTGCGAACGACCTCTGGTCGGCGGTAACGTCCTTTGCGTCTACACCAAAAACCTGTGCGGCCGTAGCGGCGTGCAGATCGGCACCTGAAACGAACGCCTCGATGAAATTCTCGTCGCCCGAAAATTCTGCCAGTATCCTTAGTTCGATCTGCGAATAATCGGCAACGACAAGCTTGCGCCCCTCAGGCGCATTGAAACAACTTCGATAAACTGTATCGTGCGGGATCTGCTGCAGATTGGGATTCGAACATGAAAAACGTCCGGTCGGCGCCCCGATCTGGCGAAAATCGGCGTGGATCCGTCCAGTCGAAGGCTCGATCGCCTCAAGGATATTTTCGCCAAAACTTGTTATCGATTTCTGGGCAGCCCGGTAATCAAGCAATTTTTGAACGACCGGATATTTTTCAGCAAGCGGCTGAAGCTGCCACGCACGCGTAGTTTGCGGCAGCGGAACACCAATATTTGCGAGTGCGGAAACGACCTGCGCCTGCGAATCGAGATTTATCTCGGTCCTGCCGAACAGGGAAGCCTGGGCAACGCCGGCAGAGAGCATTTCCTGCAGTTCGCTGGAAACGATCGCCCGTTGCGCCCGTTTTTCTTCAAGCAGTGTTAGCCAGCGGTCTCTATCCAGATAGAAACCCGTGAGCTCCATTTCGGCGATCGGGACAACACATTCAAATTCTATTTCGGCAACGCGCTCAAGCCCGTCATTCTTGAGCCTTTCGGCCATCTGCTCATAAAGTTTTACCAAAACTTGAGCATCGCGTGCGGCGTACTCGACCTGCAATTGCGAGAGCTCGGCTTGTGACCAATCGCTGATCTGCTGTGTCTTATCAAGTTCGGTTCCGGTGAAGAACTGCGCCACATCGGCAAGCGAATGTCGGCGTTCGCTTTCGCCGGCGGCGATCAGCAAACTGGCAAGATATGTGTCGAATAACTTTCCGATCCCGCAGCCCAGATGATGCGATATCCACTTTGCGTCAAACTTTGCGTTGTGCAGGACCTTTGTCTGCCGGCTGTTCGCGATCAGGTCGCGGAGCGGTGCGAGATCCTCGTTGTTCAGAGCGGTCCCATCAACGCGGAACGGCATCAGGTCGAAGACGAAGGTGTTCGATCCGGTGCTCAACTGCACCAGCCGCAGGTCGCCGCGACGCGGGTCAAGCTCGGTGGTCTCAGTGTCAAGGCCCAATATCGGTGCCCTCGACAGCTCTTCAAATGCTTTTTTTACGCCGTCCGCATCGCGAACGACCTGAAAGAATAATTCCATAACGGCGATAGACCGCTATTCTAACGCTTGCGTTTCCAAAGCCGAAATTGACAAACGATTCTCTTGATCCGGGCCCGCATCAGCCTCCTGATCGGATATAAGAAAAGGCCGCACCAACCGACGTTAACTCCAATAAAAACAAAAAAGGCGAGCCATTTTCCGGCCCGCCTAGTGTATTTGTAGTTGAATTGGTTGTTTGTTAAGCGTGATCTTGAGCGTGTATTAAGCGGCGAGTTTGGTCGCCGAATAGAACATCGATCTTTTGCGGTTCGAGCACGGCAGTTACTTCGCCGTGGCCAAACTTGGTATGCATCATCGCTTGTCCTTTTCGATACTTTCGCGTGCGGTCATATGGCGAAGCCGTTTTCGACTTGCCGACCGATACCGAGGTTTTCACGCCGCGGTTAAAGGTGCTTACGCCTTCGCATTCGCTACAGATCGCTTTTGATATCTTTCCCAATTTGGTAACTGTTTCAATGTTGTGTTCGCGTTCATCATCGCAACCCGAACACATCAGTGAAATTTTATCGCCAACTGCATATTTTTCTGCTTTCATATTTTTAACCATAATTTATTATCGCCGTCTGCGACCCGCTGACCGAAATTGTCTTTTGGGGACGAATTTCGCGGTCGTAGCTATCGGGGATGCATCGGCACCGCCAAAATTAGGCAATACGACACGTTCGAGCTTTTGCCCGGTCAACTTTTCGATCGCCCGCATCGATGCTTCATCGGTTACGGTACAAAAAGTGATCGCACGGCCTTTGTTTCCGGCCCGGCCCGTTCGCCCAATGCGGTGAACGTAGTCCTCGGGCACAGCCGGAACATCATAGTTTATCACATGTGAGACAGAATCTATATCTATACCGCGGGCCGCAACGTCCGTTGCAACAAGGATCTTCGCCCGTCCGCTTTTGAACGCCTTAAGAGCAGATTCACGCTGCGACTGCGAACGATCGCCATGAATGCGGTTCGGTTTGTGATCCCATTTTTCAAGGACGCTAGCCAAACGGTCAGCACCGCGCTTCGTCCGTGTAAACACAAGCACGCGGTCCATATCCTCTTTCGACAAGATATCCAGCAAAAGCGGCATTTTGTGCTGCTGTGCGACGGGATAAGCAAGCTGTTCGATCAAAACCGCGGCCTTGCCAACCTGATTGACCTGAATATAGGTCGGATCGGTCACCATTGCCCGTGCAATACGGTCAATTTCCTGCGCCATCGTCGCCGAAAAGAACAGCGTTTGACGTTTTTCCGGGACCAATTTGGCGATCTTCTTGATCGTCGGCAAAAAGCCCATATCGAGCATTCTGTCCGCTTCGTCAAGCACCAATGTGTCGACAAAGTTGAGCCTGATCATTCCTTGCTCAATGAAATCCATCAAACGGCCGGGCGTTGCGATAAGAATATCGACACCTTGCTTGATGTTCTGGATCTGCTTTGCATAACCGGCACCGCCGATTATCGCCGCACAACGAATGCCTTTCGGGGCAAACTTTCTGCATTCCGCATCGGTCTGGTTCGCCAGCTCACGCGTCGGCGAAAGTATGAGCACGGTAGTTCCGCGTTTCCGCGTACCTTCGTGTAATTTCTGCAAGATCGGCAGCAAAAAAGCGGCCGTCTTACCTGTTCCGGTCTCAGCGGTCCCGATCACGTCGCCGCCTTCTAAAATTATCGGAATTGCCTGCTTTTGGATGGGTGTAGGCACTGTAAATCCCATTTGCTCGCACTTATCCGTCAAAAACGGCTGCAAGCCTAATTCTCTAAAACTCATTTGTATTTTTCTATTTACTCTTTCAACCGAAAACGTTCAGGATCATCGCCTTCGCGTGATCTTATGCAGAAGCCCGCACGTATAGTAAGGGCATATCGCACAACTCGAAACACTCCGAGCCTGGACGATTCTTCAGTGATTATTTAAGAAGTTCTAACGGTGGGTTTGTAACTTTCGGTGAACGGTAGCAGCGAGAAGGACCAACGTGAGAAAGGCGAGAGCATGAAAGCTCGTGCCGCTTCTGACAGTTATTAACGTGTCCATCTCTCTATCCAATATGCTTTCACAATAAAAGCATGCTTACCGTCTACGCAAAGAGCGATGGAATTATCAAACTATGAGATTACAACAACTTAACGATAGTTGCAAGCTCTTTTTCGATGATCTCTTCATGACGAACTCAGGCGATCAGTTTGTCGCGTTGAATTCAATACCGTAGATACTGTCGAATGCTATAAAAGTCTGTGCCGGATTTAAAAATGTTCGGTTCTTTGCGTTTACAACAAGAGTTATCGTGTCTCCGGCATGAACTCCATTTATCCTGAAATATCCAAAGGGGTTGGTGGTCGCGTAAAGTTCGCCGGATCTTCCTGCAAAGCCGCGGATGTGTGCCCGCGGGATACCTCTTCCCGCGAGATCAACAACACGGCCGGTTATCTCTACTGGAGCGGAAGTCACTATATCGTCGTTCACAATCGTATGCGTAAACGAAATGATCGGAGCCGTTCCGCAGGCCGAAAGGCTCGCAAGCTGTGCGCCAGTTACTGTCCCTATGGTGAAAATAACCGTTTCGTCTGGTTCGGGTGCATGGTCATCTATTGTCGAAAACGGCAGCGGAAAAATGCCTGTCGAAACTCCATCATACGAGCCGGATGGGACGTTGATCACAACGGAATTGTTCGTGTTATTAAGCTGAAAGGGAACCGTAAGGCTATAATCGGATCCGATCGTTGCGGTTCCACCGGTGACCGAAACCTGGATCGTTGCCGCCGTCGTAACAGTTCCGCTTATTCTGAGCGCGGGTGCGTTCGGCAAGGCTGGCGTGTGGCTTCCACCGCCTTCACCCTCCGGAGCGCTGGTTGAAACTGCCGAAGCCTCGATATACGGTGCAAGATTTATCGACCAGTTATCTATAAAGTTGCCGACCGAAAGATCGCCTCCAGCCGTAGAGACTGCTCTGAATCCAAGGTTAACCACCTGGGTCGGGCCCGTGTAGGTATAGGTTCCTCCGTAACGAGCCCAGCCATTTCCGGCAAGTACCGGGGTATTTGTAGTTCCGTTCGTTGTGTCGTTGTTGGTAACGTTTCGCGGGTTTCCGTCATTTGCCGTGGTTGCGGTTGCAATAGGAAAGGAATAACTGTCAGCAGGACGCGACCCCGTCGGCAGTCCGGTCGGGATTCCCATTCGAAATTGCGCTTGGTCGCCGACTGTCGAGCTGCTTCGTCCGCGGTGCAAAAATGAATAGGTAAACGATTCACCGTTAGTCATACATACCGGTTGGTATATCATCGAATTTACATCCGCGTTCAGCTCTACCCACGCGTTTCCGGCTCCCGCATCGGTTGAAGCATTTACTCCGAGAAATCCGCTCGACCAACGCTCGATCGGACGGCAAGACGCCGGCCCGACACCGCAGGTCGCTATCGGGTGTGTGGTAAGCCATCCGATCAATGTATTTTCGGCTATTCGTTCATTCGAATTATTTGCGATCGCGGGATTCTGAACGCTCGGGTTTTGTATCGCTCGTTGGGCAGGAATGAACGAGATATGAGCCAAAAAGGCGATGATTATTAGAGTGCCAATGGTGTTCGAGGCCGCACTTCTAATGTCAGGCAGGGCAAGTTTACACAGTTTCATTTATCTATTGGTCCTGTCGAATTAGGTTGGATGTAGTCTTGCGGGGGCGGGAGATATTTAGATTGTATCAAACCCCAACGAGGGTTTCAACATTTTTGAACATTAGTGAATTACACGATCGCGCAGCCATTCGGCGGCAACATCCTTGACAGTTCGCTTCTCGCCATCGACCGCATAGTTCATCTTTCGCATCTGGTCTGTCGAGATAGCGTTTGCAAGTCGGTCCAAGGTCGGTTTGAGAGCGGCGGCGATCTCGCGACGGGCAATAAACACAGCTTGATATGGCGGGAAGTACCGGCGGTCGTCCTCGAGTTGAAATAGATCGAGAACCGCTATCAATCCATCGGTCGAGTTGCCGGCGATGATATCCAGCTCGCCCGAATGGAGCGCTCTATAGGTTAATGCGAGGTCCATTTCCCGCGGCTGTTTGCCAAAATTAAAGCCGTAAGCTTCTGCGAAGCCGGCATAGCCGTCGGCCCGCGACATAAAATCCTGCCCAAAACCGGCTTGCCAATTGGCGGAGATCGGAACTACATCAGATATCGTTTTCAGACCTTGCGAACGGGCAACGTCGCCCCGCACGAGTATCGCAAAATCGTTCGCAAACCCAAGCGGTGCGCTCAATGTAAGTCCGAAACGGGCCTCATATTCTGCCTTTGTCTCATCATAAACACTTTGTGGGTCAGTTTTCGGAGCTTTCTTCAAAATGGCCGTGTATGCCGTGCCTGTATATTCGGGATAAATGTCGATCTGCTTAGCAAGAAGTCCGTCATGTGCCAGATTCCCGCCAAGCTCGAACTGCCTGACAACCTCAAACCCATCTTTTTCAAGCATTTGCGAAAGTATCTCGGCGAGTATGACCGATTCTGTAAAATCCTTTGACCCGACAACTATTCGTTGGCCCGCACCGGGAAGTCCGCCTGTCCTGCCAAACGCTAATTCATTACCATTCGTGATATCAGATCTGAAATTCGAGATAAAGCCAAAACCGATAACCGCAATTAGCGATCCGGCGATGCCAAACCCGACGATTCGCCGTCGGAAACGCTTTTCCCGCTCGCCGACAGCATAAGACCGCTCGATCTGACCCAATGCGTAATCACAAAGTAATGCCAATAGAGCAGAGGCGAGGGCTCCGGCGATCAAAAGATTATTATCATTCTGCCTAAGCCCTCGAAAAATGTATGTTCCAAGACCGCCCGCACCGATCGCTGCCGCCACCGTCGCGACGCCGACCGAGATGACCACCGCAACGCGAATCCCGGTAATAATTACAGGCATCGCCAAAGGCAATTCAACAAGGCGCAGTCGCTGCCAACCGGTCATTCCCATTGCGTCTGCCGATTCGACAAGCCGCCGATCAATTCCCAAAATGCCTGTCACCGTGTTCCGGATCACAGGCAGCAAAGCGTACAAAGCAAGTGCGATCACGGCGGTTCGCGCACCGATCCCGCCGATAAACGGTATCGGTATCAGCAAGCCAAACAACGCCAAACTTGGCACCGTCTGCATAACATTCGCAAAGCCAAGCACCGGCGTCTGCAGGCTTTTAACTCGCGTCAACAAGATCCCAAGCGGTAACCCGATCGCCACCGCAAGCCCCGTCGCCAGCAGCACGATAACAACGTGCTCCTGAGTCAGAGCCAGCAGCTCTTGCCAACTGGAACTCAAGAATTCGACAAAGTTCATCTAAAGCCTATTTTTTCAACTTTTTCGTTCGCCGTTCAGGCGGCAAGAAATTCTCGCCTGTAACAACGCTTTTTCCGGTCTTGCTCTCAAGTTCACGCCGTGCTTGTTTTGCGATCCGTCCGCCTTTCTTTGACGCTTCTTTATTTTCTTCCATTCCAGTCGCATTTACGGTTTCCGCGATCTGTCGCGTCGAAATCTCTGCAAGCGCTGTAAAGATCAACTCGGCCTCGCTCATGTGATCGCGAAGATTCTGAGTCTTTAACCCTTTCAGCTTTTTATGGTCTTTAACAGAAACATCGGCCCATTCCTGATGAATGATGTTGGTCAATATCGCAAACTCTTCGCCTTCTTTTATTTCATGATCCTTCCAATAGTCAGTCAGCTTGTTTCGGGTTTCCTGACCCATCATCCGCTGCTGTATCCACTTTTCGCTTCGGCCGTGCTTTTGCCAATTCTCCCGGGCACGCGCGACCGAACGCTCCGGGTCGGCCATCTCCTGCATCCGCTCGTACCCGACCTTCGCCAGCCAAAGTTTTATCGGCTCAGCCTTCGGGCTTGGAACTGATTGAATTAGCCGCAATAATGTTTCGGGATCGGCAGCATCCGTTTCGCGCATCTTTCCATCCTCAGCAAGCATTTTCAACCGGTGACAATTTGTCACCAGTTGACTGCCTTCTTTGTTTAACCGCTCTTTCAGCTTGTTCCAGTATTTACGGGAAGTCTGAAAGTCAGGTTGCTGGGTCAAAACCTGAACGATATCCACGACCGAGAAATACCAGGTCTCGGTCGCTTCATCATAAACACGCCGTATCTCGTAACCTTCAAAAATTGCCAAACCGCTTTTCATCGTTTGGATATATTACCATCGTTCTTTCGAGGCGAAATACAACCAAAGCAGAATCTAGATGCATCCGACGCGTTTAATGATCGATATAAATAAACTCCGTGTTGCATCGCCGTGTTCGGTCGGCTGGGACAATATGTCGGGTGATGAGCGTGCTCGCCATTGTGCAAGCTGCAAACTTCACGTCTACAACATCGCCGGAATGACAAACGCCGAGGTCCAGCATCTCGTCGCGAACCGCGAAAGCCGCCTGTGCATTCGCCTGTTTCGTCGTCCGGATGGAACTGTAATTACAAAAGACTGCCCGGTTGGACTTCGTGCATATCAAAAGCGCGTCGCGAAGTTTGCCGGAACTACGCTGAGTGTACTGCTCGCTTTCGTTGGCTTGGGTACGGCTCAAGGAACGAGTAAAACAAAAGACGAAATGAATCCCGAGCGAAAAGTGCAGAAGCTCTCGGCAAACGAACTAGCCGGGATGGTTGTTGACTCTGCCGGAGCATCAATCCCGGGAGCAACGATCAAAATTTTTAAGGATGGTGAGAAAAAATCGCTTAAGAAAACTAAATCCGACGATGACGGTCGTTACAGCTTTTCCTCACTTTCGGCCGGCAGATATCGATTGGAGGCTAAATTCAGGAACTTCAAGAAAAAAGTCTTTAATAATATTAAAATTATTGACGGCTCAAGCTTAACTCTGAATTTCCAGCTAGAGCTTGCTGATATTACGGTAGTAGTAGGCATAATTGCTGAGGAGCCCTTGATCGACACAAGCTCATCATCAGTAACCACAAAAATTACGCGTCGACAGATCGATGGACTTCCCTACTAAACACGTTAGACTTGAGTTGTTTCCAGATAAGCTCTCGCGAGAGAAGCATTGCTGCTCGAAAATTCTTCTGGTGTGCCAAAGAACACGATCTTTCCTTGCTCTATCAATACAATTCGCGTTGCCAGAAGCATTGCTTCATGCAGGTCGTGGGTCACAAATACGGCGGTCTTGCCCAGATCACGAACAAGACGCGCAAATTCCTTTTGTAATGCGGTTCGTGTAATTACATCGAGCGCACCGAAGGGCTCATCGAGTAGAATAATATCGGGGTCAGTTACCAAAGCTCGGGCCACTCCGACGCGTTGCCGTTGTCCACCAGAGAGTTCGTGCGGAAACCGGTCGGCAAACTTCAAAGGATCAAGCCCGACAAGCGAAAGCATTTCCGAAATTTTTCCATCATCAACACCATTTGCGCCGGCGATCTTGATCGGAAGTCCGACGTTTTCGGCAACGGTCATATGCGGAAAAAGGCCGCCTTCCTGCAGCACATACCCGATCCGCCGCCGCAGTTCGATCACATCCCAATCCGCGGTTTCTCGGCCTTCTACAAGTACAGTTCCGCTTGTCGGTTCGATCAAGCGATTTATCAGTTTCAAGAGCGTCGTCTTCCCGCTGCCCGATTCGCCAAGCAGAACAAGCACCTCGCCGCGAGTCACCGAGAGGTCGACGCCCGCGAGCACTTCGGTCGCGCCAAACGAGACGCTTGCTCTGCGGAGTTCGATGATGGTTTCTACCTGTTCCGCCATTTCGCCATCGATTCTAGCATCTATAACCCGGATTCTTTATCATTTAGCGATGCCGGGATCTCGACCAACGAAACAGGAATTGCTTGCAGCCCGTTCGCGGACCAATTCCGATCTGATCGATCACGACCTTAAGATACTATTTTGTGGTATCAATTCCGGTCTGTATTCGGCGGCGACCGGTTACCATTTTGCGCGGCCTGGAAACAGATTTTGGAAAGCCTTGCATCTTGCCGGATTTACTGATCGGCAGCTTGATCCATCGGAAGAACACGAGCTTCTGGGGCTCGGCTACGGCATTACAGGTTTCTGCCGTCGTGCGACCGCCTCGGCTTCTGAACTAACAAAACAGGAGTTGATCGAAGGCGGTGCGCAGCTTGTAAAACGCGTGGAGAAATATCAACCCAAGATACTCGCCGTGCTTGCGATGACGGCATATCGAATGGCGTTCAAAAAGCCAAAGGCCACGCTTGGATTACAAGCGGAAACCATAGGCGCAACGCGGATCTGGCTGCTGCCGAACACAAGCGGGCTGAATGCAAACTACCAATTACCGGATTTCGTTCAGCTATTTGGCGAGCTCCGCGAAGCCGCTGAATTGTGATCGCCGACCGTTTTCAATATCATCTCTTTTATAATGGCAAAGCAAACACCGATCTTTTTCCTCATTGTTCTAGCGATCCTTGCCGCCTCGTGTACGAAGCCGGCTTCGAACGAGACAACAAACGGCACAGCTAACTCAATCCCGGTCGCGGTAGAGGATTCGGCACCGTCCTCCGGCGGCGGCGAAGTTGTCGGCGATCCACCCGAGAAATTGGTGACGGAATTGTACAAAGCGCACGATGCAAAGAAAGGCCCTTTCTTTCAAAAGAACCGCGCCCGTATTGACCAGTTCTTCACGAAGCAATTGGGCGATCTCGTTTACCGGGATGCGACTGCTCCCGAGGATGGCGTCGGTGCGCTCGGTGCCGATCCGCTCTATGGCGGACAGGATTTTGAGATAAAGAATTTCACTGTCGGGAAAGGTGTTGTGACTGACGGAAAAGCGACCGTAAACGTTACGTTCACAAATTTTGGCGAAAAGAACACGGTCGTATTTTCGCTTGCCGACGTTTCCGGCTCATGGCGCATTTCCGATATCAAATACTCACACGGCGGTGCTCTCCTCGCGATGCTCCGCGAAACATACGGCGACGGCAAAACGAACGCGCCGCCGAAAAAGAATGTTCCCGGCGAATTTGAGGGAACGTATCGCGTCGGCGACACGACCTGCACCGTCCAATTCAAAAATAAAGGCTTTGCAGTACGTTGGGCAAAAGGCAGCGGCGAAGAATATTTCTCATTCATGGGCGGTACGACCTTTGCTTCGTCAACTGTCGAATCAGAGGCCAACAAGTTCATCTTTGATGATGAGAACTACAATTCGGGAACATTCGTTAGAGCGGACGGCAAGACGTTCCCGGTTTCGCGAGCGAGGTAGGTCGTTCGTGCCAAAATTGGGGCTCGGGGTATTTGGGCGGTTTTTGAAGCGTCCTTATTTTTTAGATTCGTCCTACACATCGTCACCGAAAGATCACAGTTTGAACAAAAAGTGAGACAGACGCCGCGAAAGATCCCGGCTGTCGTTGTAATTTAGCGTGCGAAAGTTCTAAATTATGTAGTTTGCCGATAAAGTAAAATGGACTCTTTAGACAACATTCAGAACCCGCCGGGCCCGGAGCTTTCGCTGTTTCTTCCCGTTTTGAACGAGGAAGACAATCTGCGGCCGATGCATGACAAGATACGGGCTGCGCTCGACGAGCTGGGCAAAGCGGCCGAGGTGATCTACGTGGACGACGGCTCGACCGATAGGTCGCTGGCGGTTTTGCGTGCGATAGCCGCGAGCGACGAACGTGTTCGCGTCATCTCGCTCCGCCGAAATTACGGTCAGACCGCCGCGATGTCCGCGGGAATCGATGCAGCTAAGGGCAATATCCTGATACCGATGGACGCCGATCTGCAGAATGATCCGGCCGATATCAAACGTCTGCTCGATAAGCTCGATGAAGGTTACGACGTGGTTTCCGGCTGGCGTAAGAACCGCCAGGACAAGCTGATCTCGCGGAAAATACCGTCGCAGATCGCGAATCGAATTATCTCCTGGATCGGCGGCGTCAAGCTTCACGATTACGGCTGCTCGCTCAAGGCATATCGCCGCGACGTGATTCAAGACGTAAAGCTCTACGGCGAAATGCACCGATTTATCCCGATCTACGCCGCCTGGGCTGGTGCCCGCGTGACCGAGATCCCGGTCGATCACCACGCCCGCACAATGGGCAAATCGAAATACGGCATCTCACGAACCATCAAGGTGGTCTTTGACCTGATAACCATCAAGTTCATGGCCGAATACCACACAAAACCGATCTATGTTTTCGGCACGTTCGGCATGCTCGCGTTCTTTATTTCAATGATCACAGGCGTCTGGGCCATCGTGCTCAAGCTGTTCTACGGAACGTCGTTTATCCTAACCCCGCTGCCGATAATCGCCGTCGTAATGCTCGCGATCTCGGTGCAGTTCTTCCTGATGGGCCTGCTTGCCGAATTGTTAGTTAGGACGTACCACGAATCGCAGGACAAGGCGATATATGCGGTGCGGGAGAAAATAGGTTTTGAAACAACGGATTAGCGCAGATTTACGCAGATTGTTTTGCTTTCTTGATCCGCGATAATCCGTGCGAATCCGTTGTTAAAAGTTTATGTGCGGAATTGCGGGTTGGATAAACCTGAAACAATCTGATTCGAATGCGGGTGCCGAGCCGGTGCTGCACTCGATGTGTGAAACGATCGTACATCGCGGGCCGAATTCGGAGGGTCTGTGGGTTGATGACACGGTCGCGCTTGGGATGCGGCGGCTTTCGGTGATCGATCTGGAAACGGGCGACCAGCCGGTATTTAATTCTGACCGTTCGGTCATCGTGATGATGAACGGCGAGCTTTACAATTACCGCGAGGTGCGTGCCGAGCTCGAAGCAAAGGGCTACAAGTTTACGACCAGATCCGACACCGAAATTCTGCCGCATCTTTACGATGAGTACGGTGCCGCGTTGCTCGAACACGTAAACGGAATGTACGCATTTTCGCTGTGGGACGCGAAGCGTAAAAAGCTGATCATCGCTCGCGACCGCTTCGGCGAAAAGCCGCTTTATTTCGGAGTCTTTGACGACAAGCTGATATGGGCATCGGAGCTTAAGGCGATCATCGCGCACCCCGCGGTTACGCCGGAACTCGACCTAAACGCGCTTCGTCATTACGTTTCGTTCGACTACGTTCCGGCACCGATGTCTATCTTCAAAGGCATTCACAAGCTGCCCGCCGCGCATGTTTTGACGGTCGAAAACGGCGAGGTGAAAGCGCGACGATATTGGGATGTGACATGGTCAGAACCGGGAGCGATAGCGACTGGGTTCCCCAATGTTCAAAGTAACGGAAGATCTCACGCAAAGCCGCAAAGTACGCTAAGCGGAAAAGCCGAAGAGCTGAAGGAACTCTTGTCTGATGCCGTTCGGATGCGTCTAGTCTCAGACGTTCCGCTCGGCATTTTGCTTTCCGGCGGAATCGATTCTTCGACGATTGCGGCGTTTGCGGTCCAGCATGCCGAGGAACGCGTAAAGACCTTTTCGATCGGCTTTGAAGAAGATTCGTTCGATGAATCGAAGTATGCCCGCCGCGTTGCAAAGCATTTAGACACAGAGCATTACGAAGAAAAGCTTTCGGCAACGACGGCCGGCGACCTGATCGCGGAGATCGGCACCTGGCTTGATGAACCGATGTCGGACGGCTCGCTGATACCTACGTTCTTGCTTGCGCAGTTCGTCCGCAAACACGTGACGGTCGCTCTCGGCGGCGATGGAGGCGACGAACTTTTCGCCGGTTATCCGATGTATTACGCACACACGGTCGCGGCTAAGTATCTAGCGATACCGGCGTTCGTCCGCAGCGGATTGATCGAGCCGGTCGTCAACGCTCTGCCGGTTTCGACGAAGAACATGTCGTTCGATTACAAGGCGAAGCGGTTCGTTCGTGCGTCGAAACATGACGACGTCACGCGTCATCATTCGTGGTTCGGTTCGTTTTCGCTTGATCAGCATGAGGAACTGTTCACTAAAGACGTTCTCGAGCAAACCGATTCGGATATCTACAAAGGCGTCCGCGAGCTGGTCGGTGCATCGGACGCGAAGAACGTTATCGAGCAGATGCAATATGCCGACATCAATTTCTATCTTGCCGAAGATATTTTGACAAAGGTCGATCGGGCGGCAATGGCAGTTTCGCTTGAGACGCGTGCTCCTTTTCTTGATCCGCGTGTCGGGCAATTCGCCGCCTCGATCCCGGTCAATTACAAACTCAAGGGAAAGGCTGGCAAGGTTATCTTGAAGGAAGCAATGAAAGGCCTGCTGCCGCACGACATCTTGCATCGCCCAAAGAAAGGTTTCGGAATCCCGATCGCCGAATGGCTAAAGGGCCGGCTCAATCCGCTGCTCCATGACATGCTCGCCCCGACGCGCATCCGCGAACAAGGCCTGTTCAATGCAGACTATGTGCAAAAGCTGATCTCCGAACACGAAACCGGAAAGGCCTCGCACCACAAGGAGCTATGGACGCTGCTCGTGTTCCAACTTTGGCAGCAAAATTTTCTGAAGTGATCGAAACGAGACCCCGGAGGACTTATTTAATGTGGTAGATGAATCGCTGTTGCGACATCGGGATAAGGTCGCGTTCGAATGAAATCTTTTGCCCGTTCAACGCATCGCCCAAATTGGGGCCGCCAAAAAGTATCCTTGTCGCCCGGCCAGACCATTTGAACAAACGAGGAAGGTGTTGTGAGAATCGGTCAAGGGCCCGGCTGGTGACGTGCGAAACATCTGGCCAGGGAAGCTCGGCAAACTGTTTATTAATTACCGACACTCTCTCTTCAAGTCCGAGTTTGTTAATAGCTGAGGTCAGGAATGCGGTCTTTTTTTCCTTGGATTCGATCAGTATCGCCTTCAGCCCGGGCCGAACGACCAAACAGGGAATGGACGGCAAGCCGGCACCTGTACCGACATCGGCGAATGTTGCAGTCTCCGGCAAATAGTTGAGGAGCAATAAAGATTCCAAAATGTGCCGGATAGCAAACTCTTCGGCGGAACACGGCCCGACCAAATGAAGCAACGCGTTTTGCTCCATTATCAGCATGTAAAATTCGTCAAGCCGGGCGATCTGTTCGTCATCCAGAAAAAGGCCAAAGGCTGCTTGGTTTGCCGCTATTGCGGTTGTTAATTCGGTCTGTTTCATTTAAGAGATTCTTGATCAAGATCGCCCTGCAATCAAAACGTAGAGATCACTATTATCCTCGGCTCAGGTCAATTCTTCCGCCCCGCAACTGCCTTTTCGTATAGGTCAAGGAGCGGCTTACTGCTTATCCCGTGGAGAAAAATGCTGATCACGACGACCGAAAGAGTTAAACCGACGACCTCATCGATATTCTCGCTAAGGCCATGCGTCAGCGAATAGCTAAGATAATAAATACTTCCTATCCCGCGAATCCCGAACCAGGCCATCATCAAACGTTGACGCGCAACGGTAGGTGTTTTCTGCAGAAAGAACAACACTGCCAGCGGACGGATCACGAAAAAAAGTGCTAAGGCGAGCGGTACCGCCCGCCAGTCCCAATAGATCGCCATACATATGCCGACGAGTATGACTAATAGAACCTCAAGCAGCCGCTCGGCCGTATCGCCGAAAGAGATGATCTCCGAAACAACTAATCCTCCGGCAGTGGTTGGGTGACTTAGATCCTTTTCATCAAAATTGCCTGTAACGACATGCTCGGCAGGCGGTTCTCCTGAAGTCGTTTCTTGACGCTCCTTTGGCGATACGGACGTCGCGTCGATCGGGTTCTCACGCGAGGTCCCAACTTCGACATGCCTAAAGCCGAGGCCTGCGGCAAATGCAGCAAGAAACCCCCAGGCACCTACTGATTCGGCTCCGACATAGGACAATGCGATAAGTGCTAATGCCAGAAAGTCGTTGGGGGCCGCCGAATCCTGATGTCGGCTTCTTAACCAAATTGCGACCCGTCCGATCCCTTTACCAAGCAGATATCCGATCAGGAGACCGGCAGGAACGGCCCAAACAAGCCTGTGAAGGGCCCAACCGCCGACCCAGTCACCCAATCTGTCATACTCTATCCATGCTAGGCCAAAGACGACAAAGGGGAACGCCGCACCGTCATTGAACCCTGCTTCGCCGGAAAGGCCGTACCGCATTCGGTCCTTGTCGGCGGCATCATTTACTGAAACCGTACTTGCAAGCACCGGATCGGTCGGCGCAAGCAAAGCGCCTAAGAGAAAGGAAACCGGCCATGTAAACCCTAGCACGTAGTGAGAAAACATGGCGACGCCGCAAATGGATGCGATCATCACAGGGCCGGCAAGGCGGTAAGCGGCCGACCAGGCGGGGTCATGAAGCGGTAAACGCAGCTTCAGCCCGCCGACAAAAAGAGAGACGATAACTGCGAGCTCCGTCACGTGTTCAAACCAGACCCGCCACTCAACAAAATTGATCTCAATCAGGCCGAGTACCAGCGGACCTATAACGACCCCAATGCCTAAATATATCGCCGAAGTCGTTATTGGCAGGCTGCGCAGATAGGCGGACGAGAGCGCTATTAACAACAACAAGACGCCGATCAGTGCCATCCATGCCGTAAAACTCATACTGCAATTTTACAGAATCCTGCGATCCAACGCCGCTATTCAATTGCATTCTGATACGGCGCCTGCATACTCGCCGCATACTTACTACGGTTCCGGCTAATGCAGATGCGCCGAAGAAATGGGCGGCACCGCGGCTCTATTTGCAGAGAAGTCCTGCTTCACCAGGGCGGTTATAAGTTTGGAGGCTGTGCCTCCGAACGACTGCGTCTCTTCGACAAAGTTGCGAGCGGAATCCAAAGCTTCCTTTCCAACTTCAACAACTGCCATCAACTGCGCCTTTTATTCCATTTGCACCATCTGCCATCAGCTGCGCCAATTGCTATTGGCTCGATTCGCCCGTTCAGTTATCATCGCCGAGGCCGGCTGTTTGAGGCATTAGTTCGAGTCCGGCCGGATCTTTGAAATTTGAGATTCGGTTCAGAGTTCAAGCTTTAGCTTGCTTGTTTGCTGACTTTGCGTCCTTGGCGGCTTTGCGTGAATTCTTTTTTATCCACAGATGGACACAGATAAGAGTTCAGAGTTCAAGCTTAAGCTTGCCTTCTTTGCAGGAAGAAGTTCAGAGTTCAAGCTTCAGCTTGCTTCTTTGCGTCTTCGCGTCTTCGCGTTAAAAAGTCTCAATCCACCGGCCTAGCCGCCCGCTCACGCCGGCGGTTCTGACCTGACGCGCATGTATCAAAAGTGTTTCATTTTGAAATGATTTAAAATGAAACAAAAAATCCCCGCAAGCCGCTGAAACTGAGGCACTTAACCTATCTCACTTTGTCCACAAAATGAAACAAAAAGTGAAACAAAAATGAAACAAGCAACGGGTGCGAAAACTAGTACTTACGAAGCAACTGAGACGAACGAACCGTTGGAAATTTTTTAAAAACTGGCTATATTCGACCCTGAGACGACAGTAAGTGAAGCATACACAGCTACTTACACGTTCCACACAACAGCGGAACAGGCCCGGAACAAGGGTGGAACAACCCCAGAACGCCCCCGGGACATGCGTGTCGGGCCCTGGGACAAAGGGACAAATGGGACAAGATCGGACATCAAACGATGCTTTGCTATGATTTAGCGGGATAAAATATGAAGCCTAACGGAAATGGCAAGTTGTATATTGTGGCGACGCCGATCGGCAACCTCGGCGATCTGTCGCCGCGGGCGGTGGAAGTTCTTTCGTCAGTCGACCTTATCGCCTGTGAAGACACGCGGCATACGCGGAAATTGCTGAACCATTTTGGCATCAAAGCGAAGACCGTCAGCTATCACGAGCATAATGAGCGTGAACGCTCGGCCGAACTCGTAAAAAGGCTCGAAGCGGGTGATTCGATCGCCGTCGTTTCTGATGCAGGAACACCAGCGATCAACGATCCGGGCGAGCATATAGTGAACGCCGCGATAGAGGCTGGGATCGATGTTGTACCGATTCCAGGACCTGCTGCGTTTGTCGTTGCGGCATCGGCTGGCGGACTGCCGACGGATTCGATCTTCTTTGGCGGATTCTTGCCATCAAAGAAAACCGATCGCCGGAAACGGTTCAACGAGCTAAGAGGAATTCCTGCAACACTTATCTTTTACGAATCGCCGCACCGCATCGAAAAGAGCTTGGCCGATTGCCTGGAAATCTTGGGCGACCGAAGAATCGTACTCGCAAGGGAACTGACCAAGGTCCACGAAGAGTTCATTAGTGGCAAAATTTCTTTTGTGATCTCATCGTTTTCTACTGCAAAACCTCGCGGTGAATACGTTCTTATCATTGACCGGGAACGCGAAAGCGAACCAGCGAAAATTGACAAGACGAAAGGCAGCTTGGCAGAACGCGTCGCCGAATTGGAGAGCGAAGGTTCTGACCGAAGAAGTGCCCTGAAAACAGCGGCCAAAGAATTTGGTCTGTCCCGCTCGGAAGCTTATCGAAAGCTCCTGCAGGATTAGCCCGAACGGACGCCGACGGATCCGAACAAAATTCGTGCGAACGGGCTACCGGTCATGCAACTAATCTCTGTTAATCAGACTCTGATTAGGCGCGGGTTCGAATTTTAGAATTTCACTGGAGTTTAAGGTTATGTTCAGGTCCGTTACCACATTTTTACTGGCCATTGCCGTTTTGGCCGCAACCCTTATTTCACCTGCCGAGACGCACGCACGGAGATGCGGCGAAAAAGACCCTGAAACACTTCTGACGCTTTATAAACGAAGCGGAGCGATCTATCTGGCGACCTACGACCGAACCGAGAACGGCGGCGTAAAAGAGGACAACGAAAATTATCTGATCACGCGCGAACTGCTGCACTTTTCCGTGACGACCGCCTTCAAGGGCGAGGTTCAAAAGTCGGTCGTTCTTGAAGAAGACAACTACGAATACAAAGGTGATACAGAAGAGGTTTCGGATGAGCCGGAAACTGTAGATGGTCATACGGAAACTGAAGCGGCCGATGAGGAAGAATACGAGTACGGGCGGCCGAAACTGAAAGAAGGCGACACCGTACTGCTTTTCCTGCGAACTTCGAAAGAAGAAGGTTCGGAAGGTAAGTTCGAATCGGTCGATTACCGCGACGGCATTCGCCGGATCAAGAGCGAAGATCGATTTTCATATGAAACTCGGCTCAACGAACTAAATGTGATCTTCAATTCTGCAGGTGACCGCGATGCGGCGATCGTTAGTTGGTTGATCAGTGCGATCGAAGACCCTGTGACCCGCTGGGATGGAGCCTTCGAATTGCTGATGGGCTTCTCGACTCTCGAATGGGCAAATGAGCTTGCCAAAGAAAACGAGGGTACGAAAGAAGATGAAGGCGAATCGGAAGTTGTCGCTGAAGAATATGAAATGGAGGAATGGGAACGAGCCGAACAAGAGATCTATTCCGACCGCCAACGCTATGCAAAACTTGTTACCGATACACAAAAACAAGGTTTGCTGAACCTGATGCTGAACCGGATGCCTGCCGCGGCTGAAACTGGCGAAGAGATAACCAAGTCAATGTCCGAAGGCGACAATACGCTGCTCGAACTCGTAAAGCGTTGGGGCGACCGAAGGCTTGCGTCCGCTCTGCTTGACCAACTGACCATGGGTGCCGGAACCACTTATTATCGATATCAGATGATGGAGATCGTTGCGAAATCACTGTCAGACAAAGATCTTGAATCGATAGTCGAGGATTACGGAAACCACTTGTATATGGAGGATAACGAGGTCATAGAAGACAAGAGCGAGGGCACGGTCGATGAAAACGAGATCCCCGAAACAGACGCCGGTGAAGACGACAGGCCAAAGCCGACCTATGGCGAAAGACGGGCTGAAGCATTGGCCAAATTCATATCCGCGGCGCAGATACTTCTGGCAACCGAAGGCTGAACCGCGGCATCTTGAATAGAGTGTTACATTTTTGTAAGTGTAACGGCCCAAAGAATTTAGCATTATCGAATTCAGCGGGCCTTACTTGCGCCCATCGGGGCGCATATCTATTCATAGGAGTGTGTAATTTTATGCAGAAGTTTTTTATTGCATTTTGTGTCGCGGCTCTTTCGAGCCTAGGTGCGCTCCCACAGTCGAGCGAATATAAGAAAGGCGAATTCTTCGTCGGGTATTCCAACAACCAGGTCGATACTGGTGTTTCAGCCAACGATGATTTCAGCAGCTTCGTTGACGACCGCGAGTCGTTCAACGGTTTCAACGTTTCCGGTGTTTACAATTTCAGCCGGTATCTCGGTATCAAGGGTGACATTTCCGGTGGTTATAACAAGAAGCGCTATGATTTCAACGTTCCGGCTGGTTCGGTGGGGTTTGACGCGAATAGTTCGCTTTACAATTTTCTCGGCGGTATCCAGATCAAGGATAATTCTTCCGAATCACGCGTAAAGCCCTTTGCTCATATACTAGCGGGTGCAGGGCACGGACGCGTGAAGGTCAGCAATCTCGCGTGCGGCCCCGGTGTTGATTGTTCCGGCTTTTCGGGCACAACCTCCGAGACCGGTCTGGCCGGCGCGTTCGGCGGCGGTGTGGATGTGAAGCTTGGTAATCGAGTTGATCTACGACTGATCCAGGTTGACTACAACCCGATCCGGTTCGATAACGCAACGACACATAACGTGCGTTTCGGTATCGGCCTTGTGTTTAAGTAAAGACCGTTAGATCGCGTATTAGGGGAAAGGGTTCGGCATATGCCGGCCCTTCTTCGTTTTAGCAAGGCCCGAACGCTTCTTCGGTTATACTATTGCGATCCTTATGAACGTCTGGCAGATCATCGGAAGGCTCGTGCCGTTCGTCCGGCCATATAAATGGCTGGTGTTTGCATCGTTGATCCTTACGCTGATCGGGGCGGTCGCCGCACAGGTCAACCCGATCGTGCTTCGATACACGGTCGATTCGATCCAGATGCTTGTCGATCAGGGCCGGGCGGTTGAGGGCTCCGGCCAGCTTTTGCTCTTTATCACTGCCGTGCTCTTTGGTAAAGAGTTGGTCAATATATTCGTCAAATACATCCAGAGCATGCTAGGCGAGCGGCTGCGGATAAACCTTTCGAGCAAACTTTCGCAATATGCGGTCGAGCGCGTTCTGACTTATAAATACGCCTATTTTACTGATGACGAGAACGCCACCGGCAAGCTCCAAACACGTATGGACCGCGGCGCCGAAAGCCTGACGCGGTTTGTTCAGCGGATATTCATCGATCTGTTGCCGCTCTTCGCAAACGCCGGGTTGGCACTGATCGTGATGTTCAATGCGAACGTCTATGTCGGCCTGGTCGCGTCCGCAATTCTGCCGCTCTATTTTCTGCTTAGCTGGCGGCAGGCGTCCTTGCTGAGAGGCGTTCGCCGCGGGCTGCGGAATCTGCGCGAAACGCGAACCAATGGGCTTTTCAACATAATCGAATCGATCATCGTTATCAAATCCTTTGTCCGCGAAGAATATGAACGCGAAAAGCAGGCAGGGCTTCAGCAAGACCTGATCGATGCCCAGCTAAAACAGCGCAAGACGAATTATCTGTTCGACGCCCTAAAGACCTTTTCCGAACAGGTCGGCGTTACGTTGATCATTATTCTTACCGCTTACCTTGTGCTCGATCAGCAGATGTCGATCGGGGCGATAATGTTCCATATTCTGCTTTTCAATAACGTCTCGGCACCGATCCGCCAACTCCATCGCATCTACGACGAGATCAACGAGGCACTGACGTATGCGGAAGGATTTTTTGAGATACTCGACGCCGACGACGCGATCGAGGAAAGCGGCAAACTGACTGCCGACGATCTCAAGGGCGAGTTCGAGCTAAAGAACGTCAGCTTCACATACCCTAACGGCACTCAGGCACTTTTCGATGTAAACATGAAGATCCCGGCCGGAGCGACGGTCGCCTTCGTCGGGCTGTCGGGTGCCGGAAAATCCACGCTGCTGAATTTGCTATGTAAGTTCTACGCACCTACGAAAGGGCAGATCTGTTTGGATGGCGAAGATATCTTGGATTACGACACGCGGATTCTGCGGCGAAAGATCGGCTTGGTGCTGCAAAAAAATCATATCTTCCGTGGCTCGATCGAAGAAAATATTCGCTATGGCGATATGCGGGCAAGTTTCGACAATGTAAAGGCGGCGGCGTGGAAGGCATATCTTCATGACCAGGTTGAGAACCTGCCGGACGGCTATGCCCACGAAGCACCGCTTCTATCCGGCGGACAACAGCAGCGTATCGCGATCGCCCGGCTTTTCCTGAAAGATCCGCCGATCATTTTCCTTGATGAACCAACAGCAAGTCTCGACGCCGTCGCGACCGAGCAGATCAAGAACAGTCTCGACGCGATAAAAGAGAATCGGACCACGGTCGTGATCTCGCACAGTATCTCGCAGATAATCGATTCGGACCTGATCTACGTCCTCAAAGAAGGCCGCGTGGTCGAGATCGGCACTCACGAAGAACTTTACGAGAAAGCCGGCACTTACTTCGAGATCTTCAACGCCTCCGCCCGCAGCCTGAACCTCGACAAGATCGCCCGAACACTCGACCAAGAGGAGGCCGAGAGTAATTGAGTGCGGCCCGGGTACGGACTTGTTCGTTAATCTACCGTGTTTAGCACTTCGCCCTTCTTCCGAAAGAGACGTCCGGACCAGTAAGCAAAATTCAGATAAATTCCCGTGAGTGCCGAAAGTGCAGCGAGCCCGGAGAAAATAAGCAGCAGCGTTACCTGCCATTTTCCGGCGAAAAAGTAGAAATGGGCCTCGCGAAAGAAGCGTGTTTTTGCCGACGGAGGTTTCGAATTCGCCGCGATGCCGGTTTCCGCGTCGATAAATATCGATTCCGCACCAAGCCCGCCGATCGCCTGATATTGCGGTCGACCGTCTTTCATCAAGAGCGTCAAAGCAGTGGTCGGGAGCGTGCGTCCGGCGAGCTCGTTCGCTTTCAACATCGCTTCCGCAGGCGAAACTTTCACGCGATCAGCCGCAATGTTTTCGATCACGCCGCCTTCGACCGTATTCGGCAGCGAATAAAGAAAACCGCTCACGGCCCATGCGAGCACCGGGATCGAAACGACAAGGCCTAGTAAAAGATGAGCTTTGTAAACAAAATTACGCATAAAGGTCTAACAACGGATTGACACAGATTAACACGGAAAATCTCCCCAACCTTTCCATCGTTATCGAATTAATATCTGAGTTCATCTGTGTTAATCTGTGGTCAATTATGAGTTCTACTCCGACCGTTACAGAAATTTTCAAGCGTGCGCTTGAAATACGTGAAAAAAGCCCATCCGGTTCATTTAAGGACGTCGCTTCGCAGCTAAAGAGCGAGTTCAGCGGCGGCTTGCTTCCTGACACTGCGTATTTGACGATCCCCGAATACGACAACATCGTGCCTCAGGAGGACTGGACAGCGGGTCTGCCGGTCACGCTTCGCGGAATTCAGAACGATGATTGGGATGACGTCATCCATGGCATCATAATCAGCCTCGAACAGGTCGAAAACTACCCCAAACAGTCTGGCCGTGAGGACGATCCGACCAAGGATTGGCGAAATCGCGGCTCGCGCATCACCGAAGAGGAGCAAAAAGTGCTCGACAAATGGATGCCCGACGACCTGATGGCGATAAATCAACGCAATTACGCCAAAAAATAACCCTATCCGGGCGAGTTTCAACCGAAATTAGTTAGCCGAGACGGGAATTCTAGTTGAATTCTCGTCTTTTTTCTTCGGCGGCAAGTGTCGCGAGGTCGACGGCAAGTGTCGCAAGGTCGACGGCAAGTGTCGTGAGGTCGGCGACAAGTGTCGCGAGGTCGACGGCAAGTGTCGTGAGGTCGGCGACAAGTGTCGTGAGGTCGGCGACAAGTGTCGGCGGTTCGGCTACACCTCGATTCTAAGCCCGTCCGAGGCAATTATTACCTCGAATTGCGGCTGAAAGGCAGAAATTTCCTGCGTTGCATCAACTTCGTCCCATTCTGAGTAAAGATGCGTCAAAAGCAAGCGTTTCGGCTCGGCCTTGCGGGCAAGAAACATCACTTCGGGCAGATTTACGTGAATTTCGACCGGTTTGCTGTGGACGAACGAGCATTCCGTAACGAACAGATCGACATGGCGTGCAAACGCGGCCATTGGCTCGTGAAAACCTGTGTCGGCAGTAAAGACGAGCGTTTTGCCGTCCGAATCAGTAATGTGAATTGCGTGGCTTTCGGGCGTGTGCGGCGTTTTCAAAGCGGCGGCACGCACGCCGGGTAAGATCTCGAACGGTTCAAGGGCAGTAATTTCGACGATCTCGACAGGAAACGGCTGTTCGAGCAGACGATAGTTATTCACCGCGTCGAAATTCTCGATCAGCTTTTGCAAACCTTCGGCTCCAAAGATCTTCAGCGGTTTTCGGCGTTCGTGAGTTTCCGCCGCGTATTTCGTCGCAAACAGAAATGCCGGCAGCCCGCCGCAATGATCGAGATGAAAATGCGAGATCCAGATCGCGTCCAAATTCGCCCAATCGCAATTCTCCTCCGCCATTCGGTGGATCGAAGAAGCCGAACAATCCATCAACAACGAGCCGCCGGAAGTTTCGAGCCAATAAGCCGAACTCGAACGCAGCGGATGCGGAACTGAAGTGCCTGAACCTAAAACGATCAGTTTCATGCTGCTATTTTAGCATCCCGAGTATTCGTTTCCATTCTTTGCGTTCTTAGCCGCTTTGCGTGAGAAAGAAAGATGTTTCACGCCAAGACGCGAAGCCTGCAAAGATGAGGAACCGCGAAGTTCATCAGACTCTCTGTCAAGACCGAAAAGCTGTGAGTATGGTAGATTTAACCGATGAGCCAAGTTGATGTTCTCGCTGTTTTCGCGCACCCCGACGATCTCGAACTGACCGTCGGCGGCACGATGCTCAAGCTGAAAAAGCTCGGTTACGCAACTGGTGCGCTCGACGTTACAAAAGGCGAAATGGGCACGCGCGGAACGGTCGAAGGCCGCGCGAAAGAAGCCGAAGACGCAGCTAAGATATTAAAGCTCGACGTGCGTGAGAATCTCGAACTGGCGGACGGGCATGTTTTTGTTGATGATGCTTCGCGGGCGAAAATGGTTCGAGTTCTGCGGCAGTTGAAGCCGAAACTGATCCTGACGCACCAGCTCGACGATCCGCACCCTGACCACGATCACATCGCTCATTTGGTACGCGAATCGGCTCGGCTCTCGAGCATGAAGAACTACGATCCCGAATCGGGCGATGAGAGGATTCCGGTGCCGCGGGTCGCGCACAATATCTTTTCGCGTCACGCTCAAGTTTCGTTCGTCGTTGATATTTCGGAATTCCTCGAAGAAAAAATGGCCGCGATCCGTGCCCACTCTTCGCAGTTCTACGATCCGAACTCAAACGAGCCCGAAACGCGTTTGACCGACAAACGGTTTCTCGATGAACTTGAGAACCGCTCGCGGTATTTTGGCTCGCTGATCGGCGTCGAAGCCGGCGAACCGTTCTACGTCCGCGAAGCGTTGAACATCGCAGACCCGATCGAGCTGCTTTCGCGTTCGATGAACTTGTATTCGTAAATGACCGAGGTAATCCCTGAACAACTTGAGCTTGAGAAAAAGCTTCGCGTGCTTGAGCGGCTGAAGGATAGGCTTGCCGACCGCGAGGAAGATCTTGCCGACCTTACCGAACAGCTTGATCGCTTCGAGGCTCGGTACACGATGGAGGTCGGGCGGCTTTATGCCGAACAGGACGAGATCGACGCCGAGATCGCCGAAGAGGAATTGAAGCTTGTTCCCGACGATGAGGAGATAAAGAAACGCGTAGAAGAGCTTCGGCGGATCGCAGAGGAATTTGCCGCAAGGCTTAGGGCGGCCGCAGACCACGAGCAGGAGAAGTGGGAACCGACGGCCGAGGCGCGGAAGGCATACCACGATCTCGCTCGCATTATCCATCCCGATCTGGCGTTAGATGCGGGCGAGAAAGAACGTCGGCATGGATTGATGGCGGAACTCAATCAGGCCTACACGTCCGGCGATCAGTCAAAGATGAACAAGCTCGCCGCCAATATTCGCATCAGCCCCGACGCGATCACAGGCAATTCGATCGGCGACGATCTGGTCCGCGCGATCCGACAGCTTTATCAGGTGAAACACAGATTTGCCGAGATCGACCGCGAACAGGCGAAGGCTACCGAATCGGAACTGTTTAAACTTTTTCAGAAATGCGAAGCCGAATCTGCCGAAGGCCGCGACTTGCTAAAACACATGGCCGAGCGAGCCAAAACGCACATCAAGAAGACCGAACGCCGCTTGATCAATCTTCGAAGCGTGACTGCCGCACAGGAAGAGCACGTGAAGGAAACCTACGGTTTGGATATCGAAGATTTCCGAAAATAGGCTTGTCCTTATGGTGCAACCCAAAGGCTATGATAACCTAAGAACCCGTCGATGAAATTTCTCGCCAGTCAGGTCAGTTATTTCCTAAGCCAGACGCAAAGCCGGCAGAATATCTCTGCGCTCATCAAGTACCTCTTGTTTCTTGGCAGCTTTATTGTTCTTTATTCCATCGTGTTTCATGTGCTGATGGTCGTTGCTGAAGGGCGATATTACAGTTGGCTCACGGGATTTTACTGGACGCTTACCGTGATGACCACGCTTGGATTTGGAGACATAACGTTTGAAAGCGATATCGGCCGTGTATTCAGTATTCTGGTTTTGATGTCGGGCGTTGTTCTGCTGCTGATAATGCTTCCGTTCGCGTTCATTCGTTATTTTTACGCGCCGTGGCTCGAAGCTCAGATACATTTCCGTGCACCACGCGAAGTGCCGCCGGACATCACCGGCCACGTCATTATTTGTGGTTATGATTCGATCGCCCCGAACCTGATCAAACGACTGAAGCAAAGTGAGATACCGTGTTTCGTAATTGAACCCGACCCAACGAAGGCCGCTCAGCTTCACGAGGACGGCGTTTCAGTTGTCCAGGGCGAGGTTGACGGGCGCAAAACCTATGACCGAATGCGGGCCGAACATGCACTTTTGGTCTTTGCGAATCTTGAAGACACTACGAACACGAATATAACCTTAACCGTAAGGGAAGTTGCGCCGAATGTACCGATCGCGGCTATTGCAGCAGATCCAGATTCGGTCGACATCCTCGAATTTAGTGGAGCAACACATGTTTTGCCGTTGAAGCAGCGGCTCGGCGAATACCTTGCGAACAGGATAAGCATCGGTGAGGACCGTGTTCATCCGGTCGGTGAATTCGGTAAATGGCGAGTCGTGGAATTTACGGTTCACAACACAACGCTTGAAGGTGTAAGGCTTCGCGATACCGATCTAAGGCAGACGACCGGAGTTAACGTTATAGGGATTTGGCGACGCGGCCGTCTTGCTCCCGCCGATGCGAACGAATTGCTTTTAGAGTTCGATGTGCTGCTCGCCGTCGGAACCCAAACGCAGGTAGATCAGCTTGAAAATTATCTTGATGCCGGAACGGTCGAACCGGATTCAGATGTTGTCCTAATTCTTGGTGGTGGAAAGGTCGGTCGGGCCGCGGCCGAATCGCTTAAGAAGAAAGGGTTGTCCGTTTATATGATCGAGCGCCATGCCGGACGCTGCGATGAGGTATCTGGATCTATCGACCGACTGACTGTCGGTGACGCAAATGATCGAGAAAATCTGATACGCGGCGGGTTGATGGAAGCTTCATTGGTTCTTTTGACGACGAATGACGATGCAGTAAATATTTATCTTTCGATCTATTGTCGCCGATTGAATCCGGATGCAAGGATCATTAGCCGCGTTACCTACTCTCGAAATATAGAAGCGGTGCATCGGGCCGGAGCGGACTTCGTGTTAAGCTATGCTCCGCTCGGCGGAGAATCGGTAATGGCCGTGGTCGAGAATCGAGATCCGATAATAATGGGCGAAGGAGTCGATTTTTTCACGGCATCAGTTCCGTCTTCGATCGCCGGAAAGACCCTTGACCAAAGCGGTATTGGCAAAGAGACCGGCCTGATCGTACTTGCGATCGAACATGGCAGCGAGACGATCGAAAACCCCTCGCCGGACACGAAGCTCTCATATGGAGCAAGATTGGATCTTCTAGGAACCTCCGAGCAGATGGCAGCCTTCAAGAAACGCTTCGGCAACGGATCTAATTAGACGGAGGTCCCAGCTGCGAAGCCGGACGACCAAGCCCACTGAAAGTTGTATCCCCCCAGCCATCCGGTTACATCTACGACCTCGCCGATGAAATAAAGCCCCGGCATCTTTTTAGATTCCATCGTTTTGGATGAGATTTCGTCCGTCGAAACTCCGCCCAATGTAACCTCAGCTTTGTCCCAACCTTCGGTATCACGAAATCTCACATGCCAGTGATGGAGCGCTTCGGAGATCGATTCAATATCACGATTGCTGAGTTCATTGATCGGCTTGTTCGGCAGCATCTCAACGGCAAATGAATCTGCGAACCGCTCCGGTAAATATTGTTTCAGAAATGTAGACGTCATTTTTCGACTGTTTCTATCGTTGTTGATCAGATCGGAAATGCTGTTGTCGGGGAGCAGGTCGATCTCAATATTTTCTTGTGGGGACCAGTAATTTGATGCCTGCAGTATTGCCGGACCAGAAATCCCTTTGTGAGTGAACAAAATGTTCTCGCGGAATGTATGATGCCCGGCGGCAACATCGGCTTCGAGCGAGATCCCCGGCAAGCGAGCAAGCGAAAGACTTCGTTCGAACACCATCGGCACTAGCGAGGGACGCGTCGGTTCAATGCGAAGGCCAAACTGTTTTGCGATCCGATAGCCAAAGTTCGTCGCACCGATCTTCGGGAACGAAAGCCCGCCGGTTGCGATCACGAGCGAAGCGGAACTGAATTCGCCTTTGGTCGTTCGAACGAGAAACCTATTCTCCTTCTCGACCAATTCGACCGAGCAATTAGTCTCGATCTTTACTCGCGCCTTTCTGCATTCGGAAAGAAGCATTTCGACGATTAAGTTAGATCGCTCCCTGCAAAAGAGCTGGCCTAGCTTCTTTTCGTAGAATTCGATCCGGTGGCTCTTTACCAGTTCAACAAAATCCTGTGGTGTGTATCGGGCAAGTGCAGAATGCGAGAAATGCGGATTCTTCGAAATGAAGTTCTCAGGTGATGTGTTGATGTTCGTAAAGTTGCATCGGCCACCGCCCGAGATCACTATCTTTCTCCCAACAGCGGCGTTGTGCTCAATAACAAGTACGCGCCGGCCGCGTTTCCCCGCTTCGATCGCGCAAAAAAGCCCGGCCGCACCGCCGCCGATGATGATGACGTCAAATTTCACTTAGGCAAGGTACCGGTCTTTTAGAATGTTTGAGTGATGCCGAACATGTCCGGCCATAATGAACGCCAACGCCCGGACGGTAACAGGATTATCGCTGGCGATCCCGGTCAGGTTCCAATCTTCTTCACGAAGTGATCGAACTAGGGCGACCGTCGATCGACGCTGCGCAACAAACTCCTCGATCAAGTCGGCGAACGTTCTAACATTGCTTCTACCGTAAGCAACGTAGATGTCTTGATCGAAAGACGAAAGCGGCGTAGCGTCGCCGTGAGAGAAGCGATGCAGGCGATAACCGAAAACTCGCTCGGCGTCAATGATATGGCCGAGTAATTCTTTGATGGTCCATTTATCTTCGGCGTATTTGAATGTTCCTTTTGCTTCGTCGATCGAACCGTAAAGTTCCGCGATCTCGTCGATCTGCTCAGCCATTACGGCAAGAATATCAATTTCGGGTATCGACGAAACATAGCCAGCGTACCATTCTCCGTATTCGTAATTCTCAGGTCGTCTCATAATGCGGTATATTATCAGAACACACGTTCAGAATCTTTTTAGACGATCGGAGGGATCAAATGAAACGACTTGTATTTATTTTCGGTATCGTTACGGCTTCTTTCTTGTTCTTTACTGACGACAGCACGAACGCCGGTGCTCAGCTATTTGAAGAAAAATTCGCGGTTGGTCAAACCAAAGGCGAAAGCGGTGTTTACGAATTCGACAAAGCCCATACGTTTATTGGCTTCGAAGTGAATCATTTAGGGCTGATCGATGTGCCCGGACACTTCCGCGATTTCACTGGCACGATCAACTATAACGCTGAGGACATAACAAAATCGTCGGTTAACTTTTCCGCAAAGATCGACAGCGTTGATACAGGAGTTGCCGGCAGAGACGCTCACTTGAAGCGTGCTGATTTCTTTGATGCTGAAAAATTCCCGGAGATGAAGTTCGTCAGCAAAAGAGTCGAAAAGCGGGGTGATGATCATTTTCTTATCGGTGACCTTACGATCCGCGACCTTACCAAAGAGGTGAGACTCGAATTCGATATCAAAGGATTTCTGCCCGGTAACGAACGACAGGGAATGAGGATGGGATTGAAGGCCGATACCGCAGTTAACCGATTTGATTTTGGTGTTGATTACGGAAAGAACGCCCCAGCCGGAAGGCCTGGAGTCGCCAACAAGGTTCAAATAGATATTAGGATCGAGGCTCTCAAGCAAAAACCGGCCGCAGATTCTGCTACAAAAGCTGAATGACTTTCTTCTATTTTAGAGTATCGAAAAGGGTACTGCGTTGATTCACCTATCCTTTTCAGATTATGAGAAAAACTCTGATTTGCGTGGGAATTCTGCTCGGTGGGATGATGTCTGGTTGGATAATTGGGGTATTCGGCCCCCGACCGACGACTTGGGGAGAGTTCCGCGAAACTTATCTTTCGAGTGCGAGCGAGCAGATTTACATTGCGGGACAAATCCGTTCTGGAAACGGAACCCAGTTGGCTGAAAGTGTTGAAGCTCAAATACCTGGTATGGTTAAAATGATTGCCGGAGACGAGGCGTTTAATAATTCGCCAAACGCACAATCAATTCTTTGGCATGCTCGACGATACTATGAGAAACATGGTGTCACGGTACCAACTGAGATTCAACCGATATTTGAAAAGCTACCTGTGGAGCATCCGATAGAGTGTTCATTGCGGAACGGGATTCATTCGGATTATTAAATAAAAAGTCTATATTCTGGCCGCCTCGTCGAACGAAATATCCAGAAGTGGATATTCCGCCCAATCCTTATGATCAAAATGCCACCATTCGTTGGCATTGACGGTAAAGCTTTCAGCTTCCATTAGGTCGCGGAGAAGGTCTCGATTCTGCCTTTCTTCAACCGTTCCGCTTTCATAGTCGGGAGAAGCCCTTTCTGTAAATTCGTCAAAGTCAGAAGGCATCGGCAAAAGCTTGCCCGAACTCAGATCGAAAATGCTTAGGTCGATGGCACAACCGCGATTGTGCTTTGAGCCGATCGCCGGATCTGCAACGAAGATCTGATTTTCCGGAGCTACGGTTTCCCAAAACAACTTCGTGATCGACCACGGACGATACCCGTCGAAGACCACAATTCCCAAACCTTTTTCTTTCAGCTTTCCGTGTACAGTGACAAGACCTTCCGCCGCAGGTTTTTGCAAAAAGGCACGCGCCTGCGGATAGACCTGCAGCCCAATAAAGTTATTCTCGGTTGCATAGCGGATATCGAGTTTGATCGTCGGATCCAGGGTGATGAGTTCTATCAAGCGGACCTCACGTTAGTTTTTAGGATCAAAGCGAAACTTCGAGCGTTCTTACCCGTAAATTGACGAATAGCATGGGCGTCATTTCTTATCTAATTCTCTGAAGGCTTTTCTTCCTCGATCGGGACATCGTCTTCTTCCAGAACCTTAACCTCGGTACCATATTTCTGATAGTCGCGAAAGCGGATCACGTTGCGGGTTTCATAGGTTCGGCCTCTGTCTCGATACGTCAAACGAACGTCCGAAAGCAAAGGTAGTAGGTAACGTTCCTCGCTGATCGTTGTCCAGTCGTAGTCAATATTCCGGCGTGCTGAAGGGCAGGGAAATGTTGCCGGAATGTCGGTTGCTTCGCTTTCGATCCGAAGCACACGAAAATTCTCGCGGTCGACCCAAACACGTCCCTTCATTCCGGTGGTGATCGATTCAGCCGTGATGCCGGTACACGTAATGCCCTGTTTTGCCTTATCTTTCTCTATAAAAAAATCATACGTGATCGCTCTTCGTTCACGTATCACATCGGAATCGAAAACTTCGAACTTCGTCTCGCTTTCCGGCTTGAACATAGTTGCAAGAACTGTGACGAATTCACCCGTTGAACTGGTTCCGCCCACTTCTTCGTAACTGCGTTTTGATTCAGGATTGTTTTGTATCGCCCCGTTGACAGAAAGAACGCGATATTCTTCCTGACCGGAAGCTCTGTAGCTAACGCCAACTACGAGCCGATCTCGATTTGTAAACGTACCGGTTCCGGCGTACGCGATCGCTCGTTGTATTTGTTGTTTGACAACGAAATCAGGCATTTCTTCAACGGCGGCCAGCGTGAGTGTGCGAGCTTTTTCAATTGCTGCCGCAGCTTCTTCGTTCGAGGGTCGCTGATATGCTTGCGGATCTTTCCGACGTCGATCGGCTTCGTCCAACAATCTTCGAAGTTCGGCATCATTTCCGCTTTTCGTTCGGGTTAGGCCTCGAAGCCCATCGGTGACGACAAATCCAATACCTCGTTGACGAACGGCTTCGATCAATTCTCCTTTAGCTGAGGCATCGCTTTCTGCCGCATACAAAAGCTTTACATACTCTGCTTGGGTGAGCGGTTTCACCTGTGCAAAGGTTCCGGCCGCTATGGCGGTAACCATGAATAACGAAAGAATTGATCTCATAAAGATTTAGGATGGTAGCACTGACGTTTTTGTTGGCTTTCCACTATTCAGACTCAAAAAAGAAGTCAGCTAAAAAAGGCTTTTTCAGATCATTGTCAGGTCGGTGATCAAAATGATACGCACCAAAGTGTTAAACCCTTCGCCAGGTCTTGCCATTTTTTGAACCATTTCTATCTAAATTTGATTCAATGTTACCTAACTTTAGCTTAAAGTTATCTAACTTTGGTTCAATGCTACGTAACTTTGGCTTAAAGTTACCTAACTTTGCCTCTTTGTTACGTAATTTTGGCCTAAAGTTATCTAACTTTGGCTCATTGTTACCTAACTTTGGTCCATTGTTAGATAGAAATCGGCAATAATTCGGGAATATTATTCGAGCGATTTACCACTAACGCAAAACTCTTTCAACAACTTACCGCGTTTTTCACGGATAATGAGAATTTCAGCGGGATCATCCTAAGTGTTTAACACTAACAGAGTTTCCGTAAGATCTCCTCTTCTAGGTCTAGCGAGAAAAAGAGGCAGCCTGGTTCATTTTCCAGACCGCCTCATTTATGTCTAAATTAATATATGTAGAAGAGCAAAACTAGTTTACCCACTCTTCTTCATAATTCAGCTGCCAATGGCGGGTAACCCATTCCTGGGCTGCTTCCATTGCGGTTGTTTTCCATTTCTTCAGATTTTGAAGAACTGTCAGAGCCGCAAGCGGCTTGCTCGGGTCGCGCTCAACTCGAATAACTTGAGTTTGTACCTCGATCAAAGTTTTCTCGTCTTGTAGAATGCGAAGCTTTACCTCGCTGCCAACCGGCGGAAGCGTCTCGAGATTAACCAAGGCACTCGATTCGCCGATATTTTCGGTCGTCCCTTGTACCTTTATAGTTTTTCCGCTATCTGCATCGACCCAGCTCGCTAAAATCGGCATATTCGCCAATATTCTGTGATGCATCGGTGTTTTATACGATGCAGTTGCGTATTCAATTTGTGCCATATAAATTTCCCCCTTGTTCTCGAGGCCTACGACCAAAAATGTATCGTTATATAAAGTCGTTACCCGATAACGCGACAAATTTAATTTAATCTTACAAAAAAGTCAAGTTTTATTTGAGTCACTGTAACTGTTGCAATAGCTAGAGTTTATGGCTTTACGGCCAGCGATCGTCTGAAAAACGGATCAATTTGTGTATTTTTTCACAATCTATTTGCAAACTTTTGTAAAGTTTATCGCTTAATACTCATAATTTTCTGGCTGGCTCCATTTTCAAGCACTATGATCAGGAACGCAAGACAAGCAAGGTTTTGATCCAAAATTTAACGTATTGTTAATCTGATTGATCTAGACTAGCTCCATCGCTAAAATTTTGGCGCAGATTCGCTTCTTGGGAACTTGAATTGCCTGTTGGAAATATGACCACCATATCTTGTAGTATCTTCGTTTTCGTTCGTATTATGGACGATTATCGGTAAAGGTATGTAGGGAAAACATTTAGAAGAAAAGACATCTTCTGGGACTCTAAATCATTTAATGTTTATCTATCGGAAACTTGGCAAATAATATCCAAAAAGCAATAGAAAAATCCAAATTTCAAATGCCCCGGCGTTCCTATGGGTAAATTCATGAAACATCGGGCCAATTAGACACCAAGTTCTTGCAATAAAAATCCTTGAGTTTATGAGGTCGAATAAAAAAATGACTAAAAACTTTTCAATCAAATTCTTGACAACCGGCATCCTGATCCTTGCCGTTTTTGCGGTAATCGGGGTTGCGCAAATCACCACCTCCGAAATCACCGGAAACGTTTCTGACCAAGCCGGAGCGGCTGTGGTAGGAGCCACTGTCACCGCAGTTCACGAGCCCTCCGGGACTCGATACACAACTACGACCAATAGTGCTGGGCGCTTCACATTGCCCGCTGTTCGCATCGGCGGTCCTTATACTGTCACCGTAAACCAGACCGGATTCGCTTCGCAGACGCGCGACGGCATTCAGGCCGGTCTGGGCGGATCAGCCACTGTGGATTTCACGATGGGTGTAGAAACCATCGGAGCAGAAGTCACAGTAACTAGCGACGATATCTTTAACGAAGCCCGTACCGGCGCATCGACCAGTATCAAAATAACGGAGATCCAATCGCTTCCTACCCTTAGCCGCTCGATCACTGATTTTACCCGACTTTCACCGCAAGCAGGCC
Organism: Pyrinomonadaceae bacterium; assembly: GCA_041751035.1. Classification (GTDB taxonomy): domain Bacteria; phylum Acidobacteriota; class Blastocatellia; order Pyrinomonadales; family Pyrinomonadaceae; genus OLB17. The sequence goes on from JBGSYH010000005.1 coordinate 346,214, forward strand.
GTGGCGGATCGTTTGCGGGACAGGACAATCGCGCTAACAATATTACCGTTGACGGCTCATACTTCAACAATTCATTCGGGCTTCGTACGATACCCGGAGCAACCTCCGGCGTGTCGCCGATTTCGCTTGACGCGATCGAGGAAGTTCAGGTCAACGTTGCTCCTTTTGATGTTCGCTACGGCAACTTCGTAGGAGCAGGCGTCAACACCGTCACACGTAGTGGAAATAATGACTACAGGGGTTCGGTCTACTATAACTGGCAAACTCCGGGACTTGTGGGCAAAGAAGCAGGCGCGTCGAGAGTTGATCCCGGCGATTTCGAATATAGGCTTTGGGGTTTCCGATTAGGCGGTCCGCTGCCCTTTTTTAATTTTGGTGAGAATGATGGCCCAGCCTTCATTTCGGGCAAAGATAAGCTATTTTTCTTCTTCAGTTTTGAAGATGAAGAGCGATCCGGGCCGGGCACTACCTGGAAGGCGAATAGAGGAGGCGAACCTGTTATTGGCAACACGACCCGAGTGCTCGCTTCTGACCTTGATGGACTCAGCAATTTCCTGAGAACCAATTTTGGCTACGAGACCGGCCCATACGAAGGCTACACCTTCACGACTCCGGGACGTAAGTACCTTGCTAGGGTCGATTACAACATCAACGATAAGAATAAGATCAATTTCCGGTACCTGCATCTTGACTCGAGCACGGACAATCCGCTTTCCGGCTCTTCCTCACTAGGTGTCGGCCGCCCAAATGGTTCACAGAATTTTCTAAGCTTTGAGACCTCAACTTACAAGATCCTCGAAAATATCCGCTCGTTCGTCAGTGAGTGGTCTTCGATGATCACGCCGACGATCTCGAACAGCCTAATAGTAGGCTACACCGAACAAGATGAAAGCCGTGGACCGAAAGGCACGTTTTTCCCCTTTGTTGACATTCGTGAAAACGGCATCACATACACCTCGTTCGGTTTTGAGCCGTTTACCCCGAATAATGAGCTTTATTACGACACGTTCCAAATTCAGGACAATCTGACATTTTATCGCGGCAAGCATACCATTACTGCCGGAGTTAGTTTTGAAAAATATAACTCAACGAACGTGTTTTTCCCAGGTTCGCAAAGTGCCTATGCGTACAATTCGCTCCAAGATTTCTATGACGATGCGAATGCATTTTTGAACGGCACGCCCTCACCGGTAACAGTTAGCAGGTTCCAGGTGCGTTACTCGAACATACCTGGCCTTGACAAACCCATTCAGCCATTGAAGGTGAATCTTTGGGGATTCTATGGTCAGGATATCTGGCGAATGGCTGACAATTTCACACTAACATTCGGGCTGCGTGCCGATGTTCCCTTCTTCGCTGAAACTGGATTTACCAATCCAGCTGCAAATGCTCTCTCATTCAGGGATGAGACCGGGGCCAGCGCTCAATACCAGACGCAGAAGTTGCCCGATGCAAACATTTTGTGGTCGCCCCGTGTAGGCTTCAACTGGAGTCCCCTAAAGAGTGACCGGCTTCAAATTCGCGGCGGATCAGGCGTATTTTCTGGCAAACCGGCTTACGTATGGATCTCCAATCAGATCGGACAAAACGGGTTGCTAACGGGCTTCACGCAAGCGGATAATACTACCGCATTTCCGTTCAACCCTAATCCGGACTTTTATAAGCCGGCGGCGACAGGGGCTCCCGCGCCAACGTATGAACTTAACTTTACTCAACCCGATTTCCGCTTCCCTCAGCTTTGGCGTTCAAATATCGGCGCTGACGTCAGAATCCCTTTCGGACTTGTCGCGGGAGCCGAATTCGTTTATTCGAGAGATGTTAACGGGATATACTATACCAATGAAAACTTGCCTGCATCGCAAAGTGCTTATACCGGAATTGACAACCGCCCACGCTGGACCTCGAATAGGATCCACTCAAATATTTCGGGAGCTTATGTCCTCAAGAATCAAAACGTCGGCAGAGGATGGCACATGGCTTACACGCTTGAGAGGCCATACTCAAAGGGATTTTATGGCAAGTTTAGCTACAGCTACGGTGAAAACAAGAATACGATCGATCCGGGATCTATCGCGAGCGGTAGCTGGCAGAACAACCGCCAGTTCGCCGATCCGAACAACCCTGGGTTGACCTTCAGTGCTTTCTCCCCCGGTCATCGATTCTTTGGAGCGGCCTCGTATCGGCTCGAGTATTTCGGGTTTGGTGCGACGACGTTTTCAACGTTCTGGGAAACACGCACGGCGGGTGTCGTAAGCTATGGCTTTAGTTTTGACGCTAACGGTGACGGTGCAAACGGTAATGACTTGATCTATATTCCGAGAGATGCATCCGAAATGAACTTTCAGCAGTACACTTCAGGTGGCCGTACATACACAGTCGCTGAACAGCAAGCTGCTTTTGAAAGTTTTATCAATGGCAGCAAATATCTCTCATCCAACCGCGGTCAATATGCGGAGCGAAACGCAGCCTTCCTTCCTCTTGAAACAAGGGTTGACTTTGGTTTTATTCAGGAAGTTTTCGTAAATGCATTTGGCAGAAAGCACCAATTTCAGTTCAATGCTAACGTACTGAACTTTGGAAACCTGTTGAATAAGAACTGGGGCCAGGGCGTTGCTACAACCACAGTTACGCCACTTAATCCACAGGGAGCTGATGCTAATGGAGCGCTTAGGTACAGGATGAATGCAGTAAGCTCTGGCGGCAATCTTTTCAATACTCCGTATCGAGACAGTACCGGCTTGGGAGATGTTTACCGAGTTTCGCTCGGTCTACGTTACATCTTTTAATTTGTCGGAATTCCTTTCGTATAGAGGCTGCCTGCAAAGGCAGCCTCTTTTTGTATCGCAAGCCTTTACTGCAAGAGAGCCTTGGATTTAGTATCATCAACTCATTTCCAATGCGAATTTTGCAGATATCTTCGGCAAGAACCTTTGGCGGCGGTGAGCGGCACGTGGTGGATCTTTGCCGCGGTTTGCACGAGCGCGGCCATGAGGTTTTCGCTGCTCTTCGCCCGACAAGTGAGTGGAAAGACCGCTTAAGCTTCCTTTCTCCGGAACATCTTTTTGAGGTGTCGATCAGAAACTCTATCGGTGTTTTCAGCGCCATTCGAATGGCAGATTTCATTCGGGACAAAAAAATAGAGATAGTGCACGCTCATGTAGCTCGCGACTACATTCCGGCGAGCATTGCATGCATGGCAGCACGTGATGCGAAATTTGTATTGACCCGGCATGTTATGTTTCCGCTCAAACCGTTCAACCGTTTCGCTCTAAAAAATCTTTCGATGGCGATCGGCGTGTCCGATGCTGTGGGCGTCCAACTTGCTCGCCTTTTCCGGCCTGAACGGGTAGCTGTAGTGTCGAACGGAATCGATATCGAGAGTTGTAATATCGCAGATCCTGTCCACTTGCGTCGCGAGTTTCGCTCGTTGCACGGTATTCCGGCCGACGCAAAGTTGGTGGGAACGCTAGGCGAACTAAAGGAACTAAAAGGCCAGAATGAATTTGTATTAGCCGCAGCCGAGATCATTAAGAAGGTACCCGATTGCAAGTTCGCTCTCGTGGGCGTTGATAACACGATCGACAAACGGTTCCGCCGGGACCTGAAGCGTCTTGCCGGTGTTCTGGGGATAGCCGACAACATTCTTTGGCTCGATTGGTTAGAAGATACTGCTCCCTTTTTCTCGGCCATCGACCTGTTTGTATCTCCGTCGCGTTCGGAGAGTTTTGGCCTTGCGAACCTTGAAGCGATGGCCCACGGAAAAGCGATAGTTGCGACCGAAACCGACGGTGCTAAGCATCTTTTAAAGGGCTGCGGAAAGCTTGTGCCCATAAATGATGCCGTAAAAATGGCTGAGGCGGTCGTCGGTCTTTTGGAAAACCCTGCTGAGATCGAACGTCTCGGTCGCGCTGCGGCGATCGCCGCCGGTGAGAACTTCTCTCTGTCTCGAATGGTTTCCGAGACCGAGGCCGTTTACCAAAAGGTGATAGAGGCATAAGGATTTGCGGTCGCGCGACCAAGCTTATGAAGGATTTCGATGAAAGTTACCACTCCTCGTTCACGGCCAATGGGTCGCTGGAGTGGCTTGAGACCAATGGAATTGGAGGGTTCGCTTCGGGTACGGTTTCGGGGGCATTGTCACGGCGGTATCACGGCTTATTGACCGCCGCTACACGCCCGCCGCTAGGCCGTATTACCTTGCTTTCAAAATTTGACGAAACGCTTGTCGTTGGCGGCAAGCAGTTCGATCTGTCGTCAAACAAATTTCCCGGAGTGGTCGAACCTACTGGTTTTGAATACCTGAAGGACTTTCGGCTTGATCCGTTTCCGGTCTGGGTTTATGAGGCGGGTGGTGTTCGGCTTGAAAGGGTCGTTTTTATGCCGCATGGCGAGAATGCGGTCGTATGTCGGTGGACCTTATTGAAGGATAGTTCACCATCGAATAGCGCAACTCTTTTGCTTCGGCCTCTACTTTCTTTCACTGACTATCATCAGCTTCAACATGAAGATCTCCGCTTCAATGGTTCTCTTAATGTAGAAGAGGGAAGTATTCTCATCCGGCCGTACGACACCCTCCCGGCTCTTCATTTTTCGCATAACGCGATCGCACTGGACGAAACCGGCTACTGGTATCGAAATTTCGATCTGGGGATCGAGGCGGAACGCGGTTTTGATCATTATGAAGATTTATTTCAGCCTTTCGTTTTTACCTTTGACCTTTCCGAAACTGCAAATGTGATCGCGACTACAGATGGCCCAATAAAAAAGCGGGCAGACCAGTTGGAGAGATCTGAGATCAAGCGGCGAAACTCGCTGGTAAAGCGGGCCGACGCGAAGAGCCATTTTCACAAACGGCTTGTTCTTGCTGCCGATCAGTTCGTTGTCGCCCGCGGCGAAGGGTATTCTATCATTGCAGGTTATCCGTGGTTCTCCGATTGGGGGCGCGATACGATGATCGCATTGCCGGGCCTGACTCTCGCAACCGGCCGTCCTGAGATCGCAAAGAATATCATTCTCGAATTTACCAAGCACATCTCCCAAGGGATGATCCCGAACCGCTTTCCAGACGCCAGCGAGACACCAGATTACAACACAGTCGATGCAACTCTCTGGTACTTTGAAGCGATTCGGGCATACGCAGCAAGCACGGGTGATCTCGAGTTTGTTGCAGAAGAGCTTTATGAAAAGCTTGCCGATATCATTGCTTGGCATCTCCGAGGAACCCGATACAACATTCACGTTGACACGGATGGATTGCTTTATGCCGGCTCGGCGGACGTGCAATTGACATGGATGGACGCAAAGATCGGCGATCTTGTCATCACGCCGCGGACAGGCAAGCCGGTGGAGATCCAGGCCCTCTGGTACAACTCTCTGCGGATCATGGCGGAGTTTGCGGATCGGTTCGGTCACAACGAAGACCGTCAGCGATTCGACGCGATGGCAGATCTCGCAAAGCATAGTTTCAATGGATTGTTTTGGAATGAAGCTGACCAATGCCTCTTTGACGTTGTCGAAAACGGACACCGTGATGGTTCGGTTCGGCCAAACCAGATCTTCTCGATCTCGCTCGCTCATCCGGTCTTGAATAAGGTACGTTGGGGTGCGGTCGTTGAAAAGGTGCAAAAGGAACTATTGACGCCGGTCGGGCTACGCTCGTTATCGCCGAAAGACCCTGCTTATGTCCCGGTTTATACCGGATCGCCATTTGACCGCGATTCTGCATATCATCAAGGCACGGTCTGGGCTTGGCTGATCGGACCGTTTATTAGAGCCTTCCAAAGGGTTTATCCCGACGACAAAAATGCCATTTCAGGAATGATTACCGGTTATGAACGCCATCTGGCACAAGTCGGTATAGGCCAGATCTCTGAGATCTTTGACGGCGACCCGCCTCACACACCACGCGGCTGCCCGGCTCAAGCTTGGAGCGTCGCGGAGCTATTGCGGATTCTGACGTTTGATAGATAGTGCGCGAACTACAGTGCGTCTATCATTTATGCAACACGATCTCAGTTTGAAATAAATTCCCGAATTCCGTTCAGGAGCATTTGGACCGCGACAGTGATCAGCAGCATTCCCATCAACCGCTCGATCGCAACCAGGCCCTTTTCTCCGAGAAAACCGGCGAAATATCCAGAGAAATAGATTATTACCGCAGACACGAACCAGGCAATAAGAACAGCCAACAGCCATTCAGGCCAGCGTGCAGGTTCGCGGCTCATAAGAAGTAAGGCGGTCGCCATTGCCGATGGTCCGGCAACATACGGAATTGCCAGCGGCACAATAAATGGCTCACCATCGACGTCCTCCTGCAGTGAAGCATCGCGGCGAGGAAAGATCATTTTCAGCGCGATGATCATCAAAATAATGCCGCCTGCGGTCGTTAATGCCGTTTCGGAAAGCTGCAGAAGTCGGAGTAAATACTGGCCGAGGAAAAGGAATCCTATAAGAACGCCGAGTGCGATCAGCAACTCACGAACAACAACGAACCGCTGCCGCTTTTCCTCGACCTTTTTTAGCGTCGTCATGAAAAGCGGAATATTCCCCAGCGGATCCATTACAAGGAAAAGTAGCAATGCGGCCGAGAAGGTGTCCATGCGGTGAATTGTAGCCGAAAAGCAACTTCTGAAACAGGTTAGATAGCTTAGGTATCAAATTTCTTGTGGCCTTATTTCAGAGCCAATGAAAAAGTCTACCTAAAACATTCAAGAAAACTCCTTCCTCATCGTCTTCGTTAAATCTACCGCCGCCCGATCTACGATCCAGAACTGTCATTCGGCGATGTTCATCGCGAAGCCGTTGGCGTTCGTTTTCGATCGACATCTTTTCCTTTTCCCTCTGCCGGTCCAACCCGCCGCGATTTATGAAATCGATAATTTTCGGAAGCTCGTCAGCATCAAACCACACTCCGTGTTCTTTGCACATATCGATGATCACCCCTGATGAACGTGCAAAATTACTGCGGTTCATCAGATGACTGCAGTCAGGACATGGAACATAAGAGATAGCCGGCGGATGTGCATTCGGGTGTGCTTCGCTGCCGATGAAATTAAGTACGGATGCCTGCTGTTCCTGATGTGCGCAAATACTCTCGAAAGTTGCCGCCGAGGACCAGAATCCTCCGCAACGTTCACATTCTCGGATCGTGATATCGTCTATCTCTAAACCTATCAATCCGAGCTTGCACCGTGGACACTTTCCGGGCCTTTCAAGATCGATCTGCGAAGCCGCTGCCGCTTTTGCTCCGCAATGCGTGCAGAACTTTGCTCCGAGAAACATAAGTCCGAGACATTTCGCACAGCCGACGGTCTTCAATCTAGAACCGCAAAATTCACATTGCGTTTTGTCGCTCATCACAGCACCGCCGCAATTCGGACAATTTAGAGCCTCTGGTGTGATCGTTTTTGTCATCTTGATAAACGGGCCATTGCCGCAGATCTCATTATCTCACGCGAGGGAGTTTCGCCGGTCCATAATTCAAATTGACGCACGGCCTGTCCTATCAACATTTCCATCCCACCGATATTGTTACACCCCGCGCTCCGTGCCTCGCTTAGCAAGCGCGTTTCTTCGGGATTATAGGTCAGGTCGTAAACCAGTTTAACGTCAGCTAGCTGCTCTGCTGTCGCTATCGTAGCATTTTCGTTCTCGCCTTTTGTTCCGAGCGGCGTAGCATTTATAGCAATGTCGGCAATGACTCTTGTTCCGATTTCATCCGGCAATTTATGCCGAATGCCGAATTCGTCGACGAGAGCATGGGCCGATCCTTCGTTTCGCGCAACCACGGTCACATCCGCACCCGCAGCAACCAGACCGTATATACATGCCCGCGCCGCGCCGCCCGCACCAAAAACGATTACCCTTGCACCCTTTAGATCTCCATACTGCTCGATCAACGGTTGAATAAAACCGTCTACGTCGGTATTGAACCCGATCAGCCTGTCATTTTCGATCACAACCGTATTGACCGCACCGATCCTTTCTGCGGTTGCGTCGATGTCATCAAGTTGGTCAATTATCGTTCGCTTATGAGGATTTGTAACGGAAAATCCCCTAAAGTTTAGATCTAATTCGCGAGTTTCTGCGCGTACCATCCGGCGAACGAATCCTGCCAGATCCTGCACCTGAAAGGGTATGAAGACTCTATCCATTCCGGCTTCCCGGAATGACGCGTTGTGAATGTACGGCGACATCGAAAACGTTGTGTTGCCCGCGATAATTCCGTAAACCTTCGTTTCTCGGGTTATTTGCCGAATACGAAATACTTCGATCAATTCGTCGGCACTTATCTGTCCATCCGCAGTTTCAGCTCCATAATCGAGCGAGGCATAGGTCATAAACGCACCGTGAGCAGGCCCAAGGATCCGAGTCCATTTTCCGGCCTCGCCCATCGCGATCGGGACGTATCTTTCACTGTTCCGAACTTGCTCGGCTAACAAATCCCATAGAGGGATCGCATCGACGGCGTCAGTTGTGGTTGCAGCGATCTTCAAGATGGAGCCGCTCAACGACTCGATCATGTCGTGATTAATAAGAACTTCTCTCGGGAGGCCGTTGAAGTAATGGACAGACCTAATGGTTCGTTCATCAGGTACGCTATAGCCGGAATTGATATCAAATTCGTGATCAACCAAATAATCTGTATTAGCAAGATTCTTTGAAGCCGCGACCCAGAATTTCACACGGTCAGCCAATGTAAGAACACGTTTGCCGCCCTGCTCGCTCGGACGGTAGGTGAATAGATAATTGGCTCTGATCTCGGGAAGGTTCGCCAACACCTGCGGCACCTCGCCGGGCGAAAGACAATCAAACCGAACTTCGACAATATCGGCAGCATCTTCAGCGATCCGAATTTTTTCGAAAAGATCCTCCGCAGTTTGGGAACAGATAGAAATGCACAATTTGGCGTTGCTCATTGCTAACAAAAGTTCACGTTCGGGGTGTGTCGGTCGAGGGTAAGTTGACAACAAAGCTGAGCGTCGCGATCAGGCAGGTGATGGTTCCAAGAGCGGCTGCGACAACGACTAATGTTTGTCCGCTTTGCTTAACGCCGATAGCTGTGAGTGCCCAGGCGATCGCCAGCGGATACACATAGTTCGTCATTTTGAACCTGACGAGCACGCCCATTGCTGCCGCCAAAGAGATCAGACCGACCGCGATCCAGGTCCAGGCCGTATCGGAAAGCTCTACGTTGAAGTATTTCAGCGAGATAGCGAAATTGACGAGCGTCGCTGCGGTCACCCAACCAAAATAAATGCTGAACGGTGCCCTTGCCGCCCAATATCCGGCAAGATCGGAGACTCCATTCAGCCGTTGGTTGATCAGAAAGAGCGAAAGCAACAGTAATGTGATGATTCCAAGACAAGCCGCAATTTGATCGTTGTGCCAGAAATATATCCATACACAGTTCAATGCTGCCGAAACGATGTAGATCGTTCTAATGCCGGCAAACTTTGCAAGATTTCCGGGCAGCATTTGATATATGCTAAACACTATTAGGCCCAAATATATCAGGCTCCAGATGGCGAATGCATAACCCGCTGGGGTTATGAGGGTCTGGTATTTCTCAGAGATCTCGGCAGGTGTAACACCGCCGACATATCCAGCAGCCGCTAGCCAGTTGAACCCAATGGTTCCGATAGTTGCGATCACGACCAATATTGCCCGCAACCTTTCTGTTCCATGTGTTTGATCGGTCATCTTGCGTCGAGTTTAGCAGGAATCGTCCAAAAAAATCCTGCGTTATTGACGTTTTCGTATAACAATTACTTAAAACGTAAAGTTTTGTAAAGGTGATTTTCGGAATCGGGTAAAGGATTCCAACCAAAACACAGTGGTAAGCGTCTTAAACCTGACTCTGGCACTGACATTGCCTATTATTTGGGTGACGCCCACTCCTTCTTCCCCGGAAGCGTTAATTTGAAGGAAGAGGAAGATATTAGAATGAAAGTATTAAAGCAGTTTTTCTTAATGTTGTTTTTGGCCGCTGGGCTCACTCTCGCAGTGTCTGCCCAGAACGACAAGCCAAAACAGGACAGGCCTCCGAAAAAGCCGCCGCCGAAGGTTGAACCGGGTAAACCGCAGCCTAAGCCGGATAAGCCAAAACGGCCTGAGGCCTATTCTATAGTTGTCGGTCGGATCGAATCGGTGTCTGCGGAATAGGATCTTAATTTTCTAACAGAAAAGGCTGCTCTCGGGCGGCCTTTCATTTTTTCTAAACAGCGACCCGAAACACGTTCGTTTCTCGGCTTGCACGAAGTTCTCTGAGTTTTTTAACAAATGCACGCCGATCAAGTTCGATCGCCCCGTGCTGTATCGCGCTTCTCCGCGAAACTTCATCCAGATCGAAATGCGGCGAGCTTTTGGGCTGATACCATTCGGGCCGCAACCCTATCGTGACCGCAAATTCCATTAATTCTGCAACGCTGTCCGCGATCAGATGACACGAACGCCCGCGATGCCAGCCCCAATCCGCTAATCTGTCAACATAAACCGCCATAAATAAAACTGAAAAGGCACCGCACACGGCGATGCCAAACAACCAAATGGTGCCGTCTAGAAGATTTGAACTTCCGACCTATCGCGTGTGAAGCGAGTGCTCTACCACTGAGCTAAGACGGCAATTGCTATATCGACGGCGATTCGGCATTCGCCGGTCCGGTATCGTTCGCCTTTATCGAGCCCAGTGTAGAATCCGTATAAAAATAACGAGTCCCTGTCGCTGAAACGCCTGTCGGGACCTGAGGTTCGGCCGTAAGCGTATATTTCGCCGGTTGAGCGTCGGACGGTTCTTCGACTGTCATTGTAAAGCGGTAACCGTTAACCACCGGTGTGTCGCCGCTAAACTGTTCACCATCAAGGCTTCCCGCCGCCACAAGCTGTTGAAACGTGGCAAAGCGGCCTCTGTTTCGCGATGCAAATTGACCTTGATAGGTCCGCATTCTATCCATTAACTGGGCGGCTGATGTTTCGTTGCCGGAGCGGATCATTGCGCCCCAGGCGATAGCACCGACGCCTATCAATATGCCGATGATCGCGATAACGATCATCAATTCGATCAGGTTAAAACCGCGTTCGTCGCGGACCTTATTGCGAAAACTTCTCATAACTTTTGGTTAGGGTATTCCCTCTTTTCAACACGCTAGCAATAACAAAGTGTTTCAAAAGTTTAATGGCTTTTGCCCTTAAATTCAAACTATTCGATGCTTACGCCGCACCGCACGCTCGCCGAAAGCTGATCCCGGCAAAAAGCCGTCGTTCGATTTTTCACTATTCTGCATCATAATTTTCCTGTAAACTGTGTATTTGGCTGACGCAAAAGCCACCGGATCATAATGAGAGATTGGATCACTGCCGAAACTACAACGACCAAGCCCGCACCGCCGCCCGCCGATCTGCATCAGAAGATCGCCGAGCTGCAAGCGTCTATCGAAAAAGTCATCCGCGGCAAAAGTGAAACGGTCAGATACGCACTGGTGGCGCTTTTCGCACGCGGCCATCTGCTTATTGAGGACGTGCCGGGCATCGGTAAGACCACGCTTGCAAATGCTTTGGCTAAAGCACTTGACCTTTCGATCCAGCGGATCCAGTTCACATCCGACCTGATGCCCTCGGACGTTATCGGGCTTTCGATCTTTGACCAGCGTAGCTCTGCGTTCGAATGGCGACCGGGTCCGATCTTCGCAAATATCGTTGTTGCCGACGAAATAAATCGTGCGACGCCGAAAACACAATCAGCATTACTGGAAGCAATGGCCGAAGAACAGGTTACGGTCGAAGGCGTTTCCCGGCGGCTGCCTGACCCGTTTATGGTGCTCGCCACGCAAAATCCTTCTGAGCACCACGGCACATATCCGCTCCCCGAATCGCAGCTTGACCGCTTTATGCTTCGCGTCCACATGGGCTATCCGGGGGCAGACGATGAGCGTCAAATTCTGCTTGACCGAGCCCTTTCTGACCCGATCGACCGAATCGAGCCAATTCTGTCCGAAAATGACGTAAAAGATATTCAGCGGCGTGTCAATTTGACACATGTCGATGAGAAACTTGTCGATTATCTGCTGGAAGTAGTCAAAATGACACGCACCCACGATGCACTGGAATTAGGCATCAGCCCGCGCGGATCTTTAGCACTTTTCCGATCCGCTCAGGCGCTCGCGCATATCGAAGGCCGCGAGTATTGCATCGCCGACGACATCAAACGCCTCGTCATCCCATGCTTCGCCCACCGCGTCATCGTAAACACCCGAGCCTCCGGCCTAAAAAACCACACCCGCGAAGCCGAAAAGATCCTAACCGACATCCTCCAAACCATCCCCGTCCCTATCTAGTATCTGATCTTCTATTCCGACTAAAATAAAGGCCCTGGTTTGATCCTTGGTGTGTAAACCTATTTCCGGACAAGACAATGTGTCGCTGTCTCAGTTTTGTCTCACAAAATGACCAAAGTGAGACAGGTTAAGCCGTCATTATTCAGGCACTTAGCTCGATATTTTGTCTCATTTCCGAAAAACATACTTGTTTCACTTTCTGTTTCACTTTTGTTTCATTTTTTGTTTCAAAAATGCGCAAAATCAAACTGGCTAACATTCTTCTTTTCAGACAGTTAGCGGGATTTTTTGTTTCATTTAAACGCATTTCAAAATGAAACACTTTGTCAGAACCAACTGCGTGAGCGGGCGGCCAGTTCGATCTATGCCTACGCCCGTGCGTTGAACAAAGGCAGTTCCAACCACAGATAGACACTGATGAACTCAGATCGGAAATTCATCGATCTGTGTCGATCCGTGTTCATCTGTGGTCAAAAACTGACTCACGCAAAGACGCAAAGAAGTTCAGAGTTCAAGCTTTAGCTTGCCGATGTCAAAGATCAAGTCAGAGCCGTCCCAGTTTTGAGACGGGACAAGGTCAGAACCGTCGCAGGTATGCGACGGGCAAACCGCTAACCCGCCGATTACAATCGGCGGTTCCGACAAGACTGTGCCGTCGCCGCGTATAAACTATCAAAGACCACGCGGCCGCTGCCATTAGCCGCACGCCGAATCGTATCATATGTTGCGTGTATTGTAAAGAATATTATCTATGCAACACTGACTAAAAAATCTTGTAATTTTTGTGCGGGTTTTCTATACTGACGATCACAGTTCGTTCTATCTCTAAATAAGCATCACCGAAATACGGGACTTCCTTAGGAGTAATTTCACCCATGCAGTATCCATTTTTACGTTTTCCGATCTCCATCCTAAAAAAGCGTGTGCAAAACCTACCTGTCGGCATCTTGCTTTTAAGTTTACTGTGCAACGTCATACTTGCTGTACCGCTAACGGACACGAAAGGTTTGTTGAATTTTAGCCAGTTAACGGAATCGGGAAATCTAAACAAAACTGGACTGAAGATCGATCCTCTTTTTAACCCAGTGGTTGAAACTGCTTTCGGTCTTTCGAGAGCCGTGTTGCTTCAGTCAGATGGGAAAGTGCTTATAGCGGGTAATTTCAAATCGTTTAATGGCATTCGCAGAAACGGGATTATCCGTCTGAATCCGGATCAATCGCTCGATCTTGGATTCGATGCAAATATCGATGGATTGGTCTATTCTCTTGCTCAGCAATCGGATGGCAAGATCCTTGTCGGAGTAGCATTTAGTGCTGTTGGCGGCGCAGGAGTTAACCAGATCACCCGCTTGAATTCCGATGGCTCGGTTGATGAAACTTTCGCCAGTGGAGAAGTGGTGAACGGCATCGTGTCTGATATAGTCGTCCAGTCGGACGGCAAAATATTGATCGGCGGAAACTTTACGGGTATAAATTCAGTTTTTCGAAACTGTATTGCCCGGCTAAATGCTGACGGGTCGATAGACACCTCCTTTACTTCACCGTTTCCACCCGTGCCGCCGCCCGGGCCGACATCTCAATTTAGTGTTCCGAGCAATATTTACTCATTTGCAATACAACCTGATGGAAATATTTTAGTTGGCGGATTTTTGGTCATAAACTACGATGCACAGATTATTTACTCTATTGCCCGATTAAGTCCGAACGGAAGTTACGAAACAACCTTCAACCCACCTCAAATGAACAGCGAAGTTACAAAGCTTGCTTTGCAGCCAGACGGAAATGTACTCATAAGTGGATTCTTTACCAACATTAATGGTGTTGAGCGCAGATACTTGGCACGGTTAAATTCGTCCGGTTCACTCGACGCTTCGTTTGACGCAACGGGTCAGGCAGTTGCACCTGTCTATTCTCTCTATCTTAGAAATGACGGGAAGGTCTTGTTTGGAAGCATCATAACTCCTACGGGAGCGGTAATGAAACAATTGAATGCAAATGGGTCGCTCGATGTGGCATTCACAACAAATGATCTCATTCCGGGAGTTACTTACGCGATCACCCCCTTAACCAGCGGAAAGATTCTAGCCGCAGGCTCGATATCGGCAGTTTCCGGTGGAGTGCCTAACACCGTACTTATATTCAATGCAGATGGTACGCAGGATGAATCTTTCGAGGCAAATTTCCGATCAAAGGGCCGGGTTCGTGCAATTGCGGTACAGAAGGACGGGAAAATCCTCATTGGCGGACTTTTCAACCGTGTGAACGGATTCACAAGCAGACCACTCAGACGGCTCAATACTAACGGAACTATCGACGATGACTTTTCAGCAGATTTTCTTTTCGCGACACGAATTTCCGTGATTGCGATCCAACCTGACGGCAAGATTCTGGTTGGTGGGTCGAGTTTGAGTACAGGGTCGGGGCCGGGCAAGACAATGTTGCGGCTCAATTCTGATGGTACCCTTGATTCAACATTCACACCGGTGGAGTCGGGCTCAGCAAAGACGATCACCGTTCAGAGTGACGGGAAAATTTTGATGTCTTATCAGACCGGCACGCAAAACGGGCAAGAAACTGGGGGCCTACGTCGCTACAATGCGGATGGGGCGCTTGACCCTACGTTCCAGGCTGCTCTTAATCGTCCGTACGATACGATTGTCGTACTTGGAAATGGTCAGATTATTGCCGGAGGCGAATTCAGTTTCGGGTATGTGAGTCCGCCCGCACCAACAGAGTTCCATCGTGGAGTTGTCAGGCTCAATGCAGATGGAAGTCATGACAGAACTTTCCTAAGTGGGCTTGTTGCAGAAATTGGCAGATTTTCTAGTGTGAAGAAGATTTTGATCCAGGACGACGGGAAATTGCTGGTCGGAGGGTCGCTTTATACCGGCGCCTTGACTACACCAGTAGCTGTCGTTCGGCTAAATTCTAATGGAACCGTTGATGGAGCGTATCAGCAGAACGCTATCAACAGCGGGTACCAGACTCCCAGAGTAGAAGACATGAGTTTGCTGGAGAACGGCAATCTCATCGTTGGTGGATTATTTAACAGTTTTGGTGGAGTTGCACACGGCAATATTGCACTGCTTTCACCTGACGGAGCAGTTGATTCTGCTTTCAATGTGGATTCGGATAGCACTGTTTTCGAGACCGAGATCCAGAACGATGGGGGAATACTTCTCGGCGGCGATTTTGATCTCCTTAACGATCTTGAACGTACCGCGATCGGCCGCTTGGTTGGATCACCTTTGACAGCCAACATTGCCCCATTTGATTTCGATGGCGATGGGAAGACTGATGTGGCGATCTTTCGGCCGGTGGGCGGCGGTGGTTCGAGCGAGTGGTGGTGGGTGAATTCTGCGAACAGCAGTAATTCTGCGTTGCAGTTCGGGACTGCTACGGACGTGATCGCACCGGGAGATTTTACCGGTGATGGGAAGATGGACATCACGATCTTTCGGCCTTCGACCGGAACTTGGTTTGTTTTGAGAAGTGATGACTTTAGCTTCTTCTCGTTCCCGTTCGGTTCCCCGGGCGATACGCCTGCGACAGGAGATTATGACGGCGACGGCAAGGCTGACCCAGCGGTGTTCCGTGAATCGGTCGGACAATGGTTCATTCAGCGTTCGAGTGACAACCAGGTCCAGATCGTGCAGTTCGGCATTCCGGGCGACGTTCCGGTTACTGCCGACTACGACGGCGACGGGAAGGACGACATCGGCATCTATCGCCGCAACGGAGCGAACGGCGGCGAGTGGTGGATCAACCGTTCGACCGCAGGCCTGATCGCTCTGATCTTTGGCACATCGACCGACCTGACGGTTCCCGGTGATTACACAGGCGACGGCAAGGCAGACATAGCGTTCTTCCGTCCGTCGAATGGAACATGGTTCGTGCTTAGATCAGAAGATCTTAGCTTCTTCTCGTTCCCATTTGGTGCAACCGGCGACGTACCTTCACCAGGCGATTATGACGGCGATGGCCGCATAGATGCAGCAGTCTTCAGACCATCGAGTGCGACCTGGTTCATCCAGGGCTCAACGTCCGGCACGACGATCCAGCAATTCGGTTCGACCGGCGATGTGCCTGTACCTAGCTCGTTCGTTCGTTAGGTTCCTGAAGTTTGAGAATGCCCTTACTTCGTGCGGGCTTCTGCAACTTATGGGTTTAATAATGTGTAGAAGAGGTGCGGAGCGGTGAGGCAGCCCGAACATCGCTTTACTCAATTAAGCAAGTATTTGTAACTTGAGATGTAGGGAAGCGCACTTTTCACCCGAACAGATTTGTGGGAAGCTTACGGATACGGACAGATGAAGATCTTCACACAGCAGATATCGTTGATCCTTTTCATTGCGCTAATGTTAATTGGCTCTTCGGGCTGTTGGCAGCGTTCGAAACCGAACGTGGCCAAAGATGACCCGACTCCGGTTGAACGAACAGGGAGCTCAACGCCAACGGCCACTTCTGCACCTTCGAATATGGCGAATTCAAATTCTCAATCAGACAAAGGTTCCGGCTTTTTCGCCAACGTACCGTCGAATTTCGAACGCCCGACCGACGGAGTTGGCAATCGGCTTCTGAAGGAATACGGCGCGGTCTTTGTTGCTCGCGGCGGTGCAAAGCCGCCAGCTGTTGTTATCTTCCTTGACGAAGCGGCGGTCTCTTCGTTTCAGAATTCGCTCGATCGGACGACCGAAACCGTCGGCGGCATATCGATCGAGCTTCAGAGGGCAGCGATGGACGGTCTTCGCAAAGCGATATCCGAAGCAAACCAAGCCGGAAAGAAGGTCACGCCCCGCGGAGCGGATGCGGCACGGCGCAATTATTTCGGCACAGTTGAACTTTGGAAGAGCAGGGTCGATCCGGGCCTTGCCCATTGGACCGGAAAAGGAAAGTTGGCGGCGGCCGAGGCTTCACGGATCAAAGGGCTGACTCCGTTTGAACAGGTGACGGAAATACTCCGTTTGGAAGAGCAAGGGATGTTCTTCGCGAAAGACCTTTCAAAATCGATCATTTACTCTGTCGCTCCGCCGGGAACTTCGCAGCATCTTTCAATGCTCGCCCTAGACATAACGGAGCACGACGATGCGAAAGTACGCGAAATAATGGCGAGAAACGGCTGGCACCAAACCGTTGTTTCCGATCTTCCTCATTTCACATACCTAGGTGTTCCGGAAAGCGAATTGCCGGCACTTGGCCTCAAAAAAGTAAACGACGGCGGGCGTTCGTATTGGCTGCCTTCGATCTGAATCACATGAAGCAAGGGCCCCAATCATCTATAGCGACCGTTCATTCTCATTTGCAATAAGGCGTACGCCCAAGATGAAAAAGAAGATGGCGAATGCCGGGGCGAGAAGTTCGATCGGGCGAGATCTGAGCAAAGTAATGTCCGTTGCGGACGACAGCATATTGCCGAGACTCGGTTCGGGCTCCTGCAAACCCACTCCAAGAAATGAAAGAGCGGTCTCAGCGATCAGAAAGGCCGGAAGCAAGATCACAGCCTGAATGATCAGTGGACGCGAGATATTCGGTAGAATATGACGCTGCAATATCCGGGGGCCGGAGACGCCCGTAGCCTTTGCGGCGATAACAAATTCTTTGTCTCGAGTCGCTATTACAAGCCCCCGCGTCAACCTGGCCATTTCCGCCCAGCCCACTAATGCAAAGATCGATACGAGCAAAAGGGCGGCTGAAAGCGGCGGAAGCTCTAATGGAAAAGCAGCCCGTGCGGCGAGGATCACGATCAGCGTCGGGAGCGAAAGCATTCCATCAGTCAAACCCATCAGGCCTGTATCAATGATCTTGCCGGAATAACCGCTGATCACCCCGATCAATATCCCGAGGAAACATGCGGCAATGCCGCCGAGAATACATACGCTAAGCGAGAAACGGATCGCCTGAACCATCCGGGAAAAAATATCTCTGCCAAGAACGTCCGTCCCAAGCAGCCGAACGCGAGGAGCATCTATATCTGCAGACACCGTTCCGAACAAGTGAAGATCTGTCTCGATAAAACACAACAGTCGGTAACGGTGGCCATTCACGAAAAAGCCGATCGGATAGGCCTGATCTGTTATTTCGCGGTAGCGGCCGGAGATCGGATCAGCGACCTCCGTTCGATAAATAAACGGCCGAAAATGGAAGCTGCCATTCTGGTCGAACATTCGTATTGCCGAACGCGGAGCCGATGGTTCACTGCGCGTTTGGTCGGCATAATCGTAAGGAGCGATCGTGTCGGCAAAGACCGCTGTGAAAACGAACACAAGAATGATGCCGAGGCCGATCTTGGCACCAGCACCTAAACGCAATTTTTTTGGATCAATTTGAAGCAAGCTTAAGCCTCAGACCGAATTACCTGCACGGATCCGCACATCATTTATTGCCTGTAGCAATTCGGCAAGAAAATTACCAGACCAGACCGCCAAACTGGAAACGAGAACGATCCCCATAACGAGCGGTACATCACGCGAACGAACGGCACCAACCATCAGGGAGCCGATCCCCGGCCAACCAAGAACTGATTCGACGATAACCGAACCTCCGAGCAGAGCACCGATCGAAAGTCCAAACAGCGTAATTAGCGGGTTTAGTGATGGCCGCAAAGCGTGTCTAAAGATAACCGCCCATTCAGCGAGGCCTTTGGCGCGAGCAAGTTGGACAAAATCCTCGCGCATCGTCGCTTCAAGTGAGCTTTGTATCTGCGCCAGGAATATCCCGGAAAGTGGAATTCCCAACGCTGCGGCAGTCAATAGAAACATTGTCAACGAACCTCTGCCTATCTGAAGCGAGGTTCCGGCGGTAATGGCCAATAAGACCAAAACCAAAAGAGAAAGAAGAATGCGAGGCATTGATACTGTCGTAAGAACTATTACCTCAATGAAGATCCGCAACGATGCGGATCGTGTTAGTGCCGACAGCAAACTAAGTGAAACTGCCAACCCCAATGCAAAGAACAACGCCGCAGACGCCAAGTAAAGCGAATTCAGAAATCGTCCCAAAACCAATCCGAGGACCGGTGCACGAAACGAAAGCGATTCGCCCATATCACCGCTTGCTGCATTTAGAAGCCAACCGGCATAGCGTTCGTAAAGCGGCCGGTCTAAGCCATACGTTCTTCTTAGGGCGTCGATAGTCTCCTCTGAGACCTGTGGATTTTCACGCAACGCTGTAAGGGCATCGCCGCCTGCCGAAGCCAGAAGCGCAAATGTAATCAACGAGACAATGAAGATCATCACGATGCCCTGAATAAGTTTTCGGGATATCAGTCGAAACACAAAAGCGAGCGGCAGAGCCTGCGTTATTCTGAAATATTGTCGATTGATTTGCAAAGGAAAAGCACTTACACTTGGGCGATACGCGTCTCCCTTTCTCTTCAAAAATAGGAGCAAAACATTTATGCGTTCATATAAGCTGACAACCGCGCTAATCGCACTGACCATATTCGCAATCTCGTGCGGACAACCAATAACAAATGAAAATACGGTAAATCAGCCCAAGATCTCAGAACGCACAAATGGGGTACGGGGCGGAAAGATCAATTACCGCATCTCGTCTCAGCCAAAGTCGCTCAATTATCTTATGGCGGACGACGAGGCTTCGGTTATCGTAACCGTTTACCTGCTTGGCAGCCGGTTGGCAGCGTTTGATCATTCAACGAAAGAGATCGCCCCGGCTTTGGCTGAATCATGGACCATTTCGCCGGACGGTCTGACCGTGAATATGAAGCTTCGAAGTGGGCTTAAATTCTCGGATGGGCAACCGTTGACTTCTGATGACGTGATCTTTACTTTGGAATCCATCTACGATAAGCGTACTGGTTCGCCCGCATTTAGGGATGCAATGCTGGTGAACGGCAAGGAGATCACAACCAAACGGCTGTCTGAGACAGAACTGGAGTTCGGATTCCCTGAGAAGGTCGCGGGCGTGAAGAACTATTTTGATAATATCGTTGTTCTGCCAAAGCATATTCTTTCCAAAGATCGCGAAGCCGGAAAATTGGGTGAGGCCTTTGGTACAACGGCAGCCCCTTCTTCGATCATAACAAGCGGCCCCTTTGCGGTTGAAAGCATTGTGCCCGGAGAAAGGATCGTTCTTAAGCGCAATCCCCACTACTGGCGGACAGATTCGGCGGGTGTTCAACTGCCGTACCTAGACCAGATCCACCTTGAGATCGTCCCTGATGCAAACAACGCCTTTGCCCGCTTGGGCCAAGGTGAATTGGATATCGTTGACAGGATCAGAGGATCGGACTATGCGGCACTTCGGGAATCCGCAGGTGCCGTAAAGGCGATCGATCTTGGCCCGGGCCTTTCCAATGACCATATTTGGTTCAACCTGAATCCTGCCACCTCTACCGGCGAGCGTTTGGACGACAAGCCGAAGCATAGCTGGTTTTCTGACAAACGATTTCGAAAGGCAGTGTCACATGCAGTAGATCGTGAATCGATCGCCCGCTCTGCGATGCAGGGACTCGCGACTCCGCTTTACGGATTCGTTCCGGCAGGAAATAAGGTGTGGCTTGACCCTGATCTGCCTAAGACGGAATACGATCTGGGAAGGTCAAAACAACTGTTAGAAGAAGCGGGTTTCGTCCTCAAGGGTACAAACGAAGCTCCCGAACTCTTCGATAAAGCGGGAAACCCGGTCGAATTTACGCTAATTGTTCAGGCAGAGAACGAGCCGCGAAAGCTTTCGGCAGCAATTCTTCAGCAAGACCTGGCAAAGCTTGGTATCAAGATGCAGATCGCTACGCTGGAAACTCCACGTGTTACCGAACGGTGGTCTCAAACCCTTGAATATGACGCGATATCGCTTGGGCTCGCTGTTACCGGTATCGAACCATCAGGATTCGCAAATTTCCTGCTTAGCAGTGCTGCAGTTCACCAATGGTATCCGAAGCAGAAGAAGCCTGCGACGGAATGGGAAGCTCGTATCGATAAGCTTTTTAGTGAACAAGCGGTAGAAACCGAAGAATCGAAACGCAAACAATTGCTTAACGAGATCCAACGCATAATCGCAGATGAATCTCCAATAATACCGGTCGTTTCGAGACACATCGTCTCGGCGGTAAACTCACGCGTCGGGAATCATTTCCCGAGCACGATCCTTCCGTACTCAATGTGGAATTCTGAAGAGATCTTCATTCTAAACCAGTAGAGAAATTGATAAGGCGTTTGGATGGTGAGATCCAAACGCCTTTTCTCCCCGGTTACAAATCAAATAGACAGGCAAATCGCAAAAGAAAAAGGGGGCAATGGTGAGAGTTCATTGCCCCCCAATAAAGCCATCGGCGAAAACGTGGAAGGCCGATGGGTAATTTCGCCGGTGCCGAAACCTGAGGGGTGAGGAACTCTTCGATTCTTTAGGATACGCTCTGTCCGCCAAACCTTCTCTTGTTTCGGCGGAAAAAGCGATTCGACTGAATCGGCACCGAGCGAAAATTTTCAATCCCCCTTGCTTGCTACACGTAAAGACTACAAAACCAGACTTGAGAATTTCTTGAACTGTTGCATATAAACCGGACGAATCGTCTTAGTGGGCCTATAAATCGCTGATAACATTAATGTTAGCAGCCTGAAAGGTTCAAATTGGGCCTTCTTCGAGATCTTGAACGATCGCTGGTGGAGCCGAAAGATCTTCATATGGTCCTCTTTCAACATTAAACCTCCAAAAAAAGCATGAGCCACGAACTTGTGGTTCGCGGCTCAGCGCCTTCACGCTCCTTGCCCCCGCTAGGAGCGAGATCAGTCCTTTCTCAGTCGTTGTCCCGAGATCACAAACATAAAAGATCAGAAGTGCGGGAAACTGATGAGAATTGTATCTAAGAGAGTTTGAGAAAAACTTGAGAATGAAAAATGTGCCGATAAACGGGGATCTAGACCGCTCGCGTGAGGTTCAACCTACCGTATCTGTAATGCTTTAGATCTGGTTTTTGTAGGAAAGTGTCTTAAGTGCAGATGATCTCAGTCAGGCTTCGAAAGGGATCTCAGCATTCTGAAGGACGGAAAGTTCATTTCGAGAAACACGCTCGAGAAGCTTAGGGTCTTCGAACATCTTTACCAGGCCATTCACGGTGGCATAGCGCGGTTCATCGGCGACCGTAACTGCCAAATTGATGTACGAACGCATATATTGATCGATCCCGTCTAAAAGCGAACCGCCGCCGGTCAAGATCACGCCGCGGTCATAGATGTCGGCCGCAACCTCGGGCCGCAATTCTGTAAGAGTGTCTTTAACGATCTGGGCAATTCGGCGAACTATCACTTCAATGATCGGATAGATCTCGCCAGTCGTAAGTTCAACGGCCGCGGGGCTTCCGGTTTGTACGTCGCGGCCACGCACTTCTATCGATTTGGCAATATCACTTGGAAGATATGTAGATGCGAAGGATGTTTTCAAGAACTCGGTAGTCTCCTCGCCGACCTGAAGACCGCGATGACGCCTCAGATGCGTAGCGATCACCTCATTTATCTCATTACTCCCATGCCGCTCAGAGGTTGAGTGGACGATAGCTCCTTTGGCGATGATCGCTACATTCGTGGTGCCTGCCCCGATATCCACTATCGCCGAAGAACGCTTGTCCGAAGGAAGAACACCGACGCCAAAGGCTGCGGCAAGCCCCTCTTCCATCATGAATACCTTCCCGATCCCGGCTTCGCCCGAAGCATTGTGGAGTGCCCGCTGCTCGACATGGGTCACGTCCGAGACCATGCTCATCACGGCCTGTATCGAAATATTTGATCCGCCCGAGCGGGCCTTACGGACAAAATGGGCAAGCATCTTTTTCGTCCGCTCAAAATCCGCAACGACGCCGCCGATCAGCGGTGCTTTTACGACTACATCACGTCCTTCCCGGCCGGCCATTTCCGCGGCTTCCTGGCCAAATGCCACGACCTCCTCCGTCAATTCATTGATCGCAACTAAAGACGGTTCGTCCAAAACGATCCCCCGATCCTTTACGGCGATGATCGTGCTGGCCGTACCAAGATCGATAGCCATCGAATCAGTTACAAGCTTTTTCAACGATGAGATCTTTAACATAAAAAGAGTTGGTCGATGTATGTTCGATTATATTCTCAACCGAGGCCTGCTGCCAAGATATTTCGACGCTCAAAAACCACATTAAGGGAGGACACATTAACCCCAACGCACCTCGAATACATTTACCGGCTGAGTTCTATTTCTCACGGTTAGCGGTTCGCGCTCAGTTACCGGGATACGATTTCCGCTTGCGGCCGCAGTGGCCTCACTCATCAAGATCTGACCTCCCCCCGCATTTGATTCGAGTCGCGATGCCAAATTTACGGTATCTCCGATCGCAGTGTATTCTGATCGCTTTTCCGAGCCGATATATCCGATCGTTGCCTCACCCGTGTGTAGGCCGATCCCCATCGAGATCTGCCCAAATCCCTCCGCACGCAGCTCCTCGTTCAGTTTTATCAATCTTTTCTGCATGGTGACCGCAGCTTTTACGGCGTTCAAAGCATCTTCCGGAGACGCGTTTGGGGCACCGAACAATGCCATCAGCCCGTCACCAATGAATTTATCCAAGGTTCCGCCATTCTCGAAAATGATCTCCGTCATCAACGAAAAATAGCGATTCAATAGGGTAACTACCTTCTCAGGGTTCTCCTTTTCTGAGAATGCGGTAAAGCCGCGGATGTCGGCGAAGAGCACAGTGATCGTCTGATTCACCCCGCCAAGCTTAAACGACCCGGGATTGTCGAGTAATTGTTTGACGACATATTCGGGCATGAATCGGCTGTAATTTGCCCGTGCGACCTCTTCCCGAGCTAACCTTTTGTGGGCCTTTACAGTTTCGACCGTTACGGCCGTTTGAGCAGCGACCGCGCTGATCAATTCCAGATGGTCGGATGAAAAGGTCGCGAAGGGATCAAGCCGATCAGCATAAAGAACACCGTGGACATTGGACTCCGTTATTAATGGAGCGCAAATGGTCGAACGAACGCCTTGGGCAACGATCGACTCTGCACCAAGAAATTGTTCATCAGTTCTAGCGTCCTGAGACAGGACCGCGACCTTTTCACGCATCACTTTTTGTGTGATCGTCCGACTTATCGTTAATTTCTCGGTTATAGCCTCGATGTTTGCATCCCGGGTCTTGACCCCAACCGGGACCAGACTGTAATCAAGAATCCGTCCGTCGATAGTTTCATCCGCGAGAAGAGCAACCACGCGATCAGCGGGCGAACCGCGGAAGATGAGATCGGTGGCCTTTTCAAATATTTCCGCAAGGTCAAAAACCGTCCCCAGCGATTTGCTCATTTCATAGAGGAGGTCAAGCATCTTGGCCTTTCGCCGAAGGTCCTTGATCTCTTCAGGCGTTGCAATTCCCGATTCGAGCGAGAGATGCGACTGACGACCTATAATTTCATTCGCGGAGATCTGCAGCTGAGTATGGCCGAGAGGCTTATCGTCAAAATTCAGCCCGGTCGGGGATTCGGCCACGGTCGGTGCATTTCGAACCACTGACGGGGCGTAGGCACCGGCGGGCATCATCGACTTTGGCGGCGGAATGGCGATGCCTGAGTCATGTGATCGCTCCCGGCCGGTCCATGCTACAGCCTCAAATCGGAATTTGGTCTCGCCGATCACGATCATATCGCCGTCCGACAAAGCCTTTTCGAGCATTGGAGAACCGTTGATGAAAACGTGATTTACGCTTCGCTTCAGAATGCCGTCCTCATAATAACCGTCGATAAGCCTGCAAACATCGCCCGTAGTTTCTATGAGTGCATGTTTCCTCGAGACACGGCGGTCGTTCAAAACGATGTCGTTTTCTTTCGCACGACCAATTGAATATGTAGCAGACGGTGAAAGGTCAACCGTCCAAGAGCGCCCGTTCGGGTCAGTTATTTGCAGTTTAGCTGTCACAACAATTGCATTGTAGAACGGCCGCCGCTCTTTGGAAAAACCGGTGCCGCAAAATCATTGATCCCAAAATAAAAGCCACGAAAAATTCCTAATGATGATGAGTTAAACGCAGTAGAAATATGACGATCAGGCTGCTCTTTCAATACCATATCGCGCGATCTTTAAGTAAAGTCCGCGTCTGGTAAGCCCGAGTTCTCCGGCCACACGCGAAATATTCCAATTATTCCTGGAAAGTGAGGCCCTGATCATCTGCATCTCCAGATCCGAGACCGCGTCTTCAAGCGTTCCGCCTTCTCTCAGGTTGGCGAACGGCATAATAGGCTGATCGAACGAGGCGATCACGCTAGAATTGCCGGTCTTCTGAAGCGGACTCAGTGGCTTTGCCGATCGCTTCAACTCCGGTGAGAGGTGCTCCGGTGTAACAACTTCGCCGTCGACCGCCCTAGCAACGATTCTCTGCACTTCATTGCAAAGTTGACGAACATTTCCTTCCCATTCACAAACCATCAATAGATCGACAGTCTGCGGCGTAAACGTAATGTCCCGTTTATTAAAACGTGAAGAATAATGATTCACATAATAGCTAACTATCGGTGGGATCTCCGATCGACGCTCTCGTAACGGAGGAACGCGCAGCCTAATAACATTCAGGCGGTAAAAGAGATCCTCTCGGAATGATCCGTCTGCAACCTTTGCTTCGAGTGGCATATTTGTGGCTGCAATTACACGCACATCGACTTTGATCGGACGCTTTTCGCCAATAGGCTGGATCTCGCCTTCCTGCAGAAACCGAAGCAGTTTTGGCTGAACATCTATGGGCAAGTCCCCGACCTCATCCAAAAATAAAGTTCCGCCGTCCGCGGCCCGGATCATACCCGGAGAATCTGTAACCGCACCCGTAAACGCTCCTTTCCGGTATCCAAACAAATGTCCCTCGGCAAGTTCCTTGGGAACGGCCGTGCAATTGAACGGTATAAATATCTTGTCTTTCCGATTGGAAAGTGTGTGGATCGCTCGTGAAACAAGTTCTTTGCCCGTTCCGGATTCGCCTGTGACCAGCACCGTAACGTCTGACGAGCGGATCTTATATATCTCTTCGACCAGTGCCGTCATCGCAGGTGATGAGTGGACAAAGCCCGGCATCATACCGCTCGAGGAAGACGTACTGAATTCCTGGTCAAGCGGCTTGGATCTCTCTCTTTCACGAAGGGCGATGACGTCTAAGCCGAGTTCAACCACACGAAGCAGCGGCTGCAACGAACTGTCGTCGTTCAACCGAGCACCGCTTGCCGGCCCGATCATCAAGATCGCACGCGTTGCATTTGCCGGCTTAACATTGTAAACCGCAAAGTTTTTAGTTTTAGCAAACAACTGCTCTTCCTTTTTGTCGAGAGCCTTTTGATACCTGACGACAAGGTCGTTGCTTTCGGCGGTAGATAAGCCGTGCGAGATAAATGGTACCAGTGTCTGGTCGCCACGCACCTCAGCTATCAGGATCCGCTTCGCTTGACTTTCCTGTTGAAGGACCGCGACCAATTCCCTCATTAGCAGCTCGCGTGAGGCGGTCGCTTCCGCCAAACGAACCATTAGTAATTGGGAAACAACCGAACCTGTGTCTGCCGCCGGCGATGCGGCCTTTATGAGAGATCGTTGCTCCGAACGCCCTTCCAGGAGCTGTATTGCCTTTTGCTCAAGGAAACTAATACCAAGATGCCGAAAGGTTTCAGCAGCCGATGTGAGATGTTTTGCGGCACGCCCGTTCCGCCGACTAGGTAAATATTCGCCCAACAGGAGATTCGCCAAGCCCGTGTGAAATATGTCTTCGGCTGCTTCGAATATCGTCAGGCAGCGATTAAAATGATGAACGCCCAGTTCCCGGTCACCTTGTTCGATGGCAATAAGGCCGCGTATCCGCTGAATGCTGCCGAGCACATAAAAATCTGCCGATGGGTCGTTATCTTCTATGACCTCCAGGGAATTTATCGCCTGAGCAAGCTCACCTAGGCGCAAACTGCTCTCTGCGATCACAAGCCCGGCCATGTTTGCATAGTGCTTGTCGCCTATCTGGGCGCTTAGCTTGACGGTCTCTCGGGCATAACGGCGTGCCTTGGCGAAGTGCCCTTCGAGCAACAGGCATCTCGCAAGATTTCGCATTGCCTGGGCCTCATACCATTCACGTTTCTTTTCTCTTGCGAGTTGAATAGCCTGCTCCAGCAAATGCCTTGCTTCTGCATATTCGCCTCTAAGCATCTTCAACTCACTCAGGCTGTCCATTATCCCGGCTATGTGTGCGTGGTTCGCCTTTTTAGCCAGATCAAGGGCGCGAATGATCATTTCTTCGGCTCTCTTCCAACTTCCGATATGCAGAAGGTGCATTCCGAGATTGTTGTACGCGATGACCGAATTTAGAACATGTTCGGTCTGCTCGAAGAATACGATCGATTTTTCCAGGCATTCGATCCCTTGCTTTGGACGACGGAGGAAAGAATATGCTCCTGACATGTCCGTATAGAGCTTCCCGAGCATGAATGGAGCAGAGCGGTCACCGATGATCTGAATCCCAAGATCAAAATATTTCAGAGATCGTTCGCTGTCGCCTTCCTGATGGAAGCTCAAGGCCATTTCGCGGTAGGCCTCGGCCATCCCAAGCCAATCGCCCTGTTCACGAAGCGCTATCAAAGCCCGTTCGGCATGATCGCGGCAAATGGGGCATTCATTGAGTTTTCGATAAACTCTCGCAAGGCCGATCTCTATACCGCCGACAAGGCGTTGAAGATTGCCTTCCTTTGCCCTTTCATAGTTTTCCTTTAAAAGGGTGACAGCCTTCGGATGGTCACCTAGATTGTTGTAAGAAATAGCAAGTTGTGTGATCAAACGGATCTGTGTCTCTTGAGAAAGACGCTGCAAGATCTCGTCATGTTCGTAATGTCGTATCGATTCAAGCGATTCTTTGTAACGGCCTACGGTTTCGAGCGTAAATGCCAAAAGCCGTTTCAGATTTGCCAGATCATTGTCCGTATGAGAATAATTCCCGATGGCATCCAGCAAGATCCGTTCGGCCTCGCCAGAGCGTCCTTCACGAAGTCTCTGGCCGATACCTGCAAAGATCTGATCGAGTTCCGAACCCGAAATTTGGCGGTTTCGATCGCGATCGTCCGATACAGCGTCGGTGCTTGAAGCGGACCGCATTCTTGTTTGTGCTCTGATCGCCACGTGTGCTTTCCTTTTTCGCTCGATAGTCGGTTAATAATGCCAACAAGGGAGCTCTTCCACAGAACTCCTTCACCAGACAAGAATTGAATACTAAGTAAACAGCGCAAAGGAACATTAACAAAAAAAAACTGGAACGTCCATAGTTTTTGACATAAATAATTCGGTCGCCGAAGGGGTTTCCGAACGGATCTCTTAATGCGATAATCTTCCTGTCTAGCCATGCCCGAACTTTCCAACAACGCCACCGACGTACTGACCGAGACGAAAACCCGGCTCGAAAAGCCTAAATTATTTAAGGTTTTACTGCATAATGACGATTTTACGACGATGGAATTCGTCGTTTTCATCTTGAATCACGTATTCCAACGCTCCGACGCAGAAGCGGTGACAATAATGTTAAAAGTACATAATGAAGGGGTCGGTGTTGCGGGCATTTATCCCTATGACATTGCTTATATGAAGCAGCAAAAGGCGATGAACCTCTCGAAAGCCCGTGAATACCCTCTTCTTGTCACCTTGGAAGAAGAGTGACCTTATCGACGGTTTTCTTCATTTCCCGCTCCAGATGTTAAAATTTAAGTTTCTATAATCGATCGACAGTAGCGTTTATATGACCGAATCATTGGATTTGAAGAAAACCGTAAATTTGCCGAAGACCAACTTCGCTCAAAAAGCGAATTTGGGACAAAGCGAACCTGCACGACTCAAGAAGTGGAAAGAGATCGGCCTCTACCAAAAGATCGCCGAGGCGCGTAAATACCGCGAAAAATTCATTTTGCACGACGGTCCGCCGTACGCGAATGCTGATATCCACATCGGTACGGCGCTGAACAAGATCCTGAAAGACTTCGTCGTGAAAACGCGTTCGATGATGGGCCACGACGCGCCGTATGTTCCCGGGTACGATTGCCACGGCCTTCCGATCGAAACGCATGTTGAGAAAAAGCTGACCGAAAAAGGCAAGAACAAGGCTGACATTCCGGTGGCTTCCTTTCGCCGCATCTGCCGCGAACATGCATCTACCGCGATGAACAACCAGACACGCGATTTCCAGCGGCTCGGCATTTTAGGCGAATGGGAAACGCCTTATCTGACGATGTCGCCGGAATATGAATCGTCAACGGCCCGGCTTTTCGGCAGGTTTCTTGAACGCGGCTTCGTCTATAAAGGCCTGCGTCCGGTCTATTGGTGCATCCACGATCAGACCGCATTGGCCGAAGCAGAGGTTGAATACCGGGAACACACGTCACCTTCTATCTATGTAAAATTTCCGCTCAAGTCTGATCCGAAGACGATTGCGGACGAGTTGGAAGGCCGAAACGTATTCCTCGTTATCTGGACGACAACGCCGTGGACGCTTCCGGCAAACCTCGGTATCGCCGTTCATCCGGACTTTGATTATTCGGCGATGGATGTCGGCCGCGAGGTTTACATCGTTGCTTCCGAACTCGCAAAGACATTTGCCGAGACCTGCGGGCTCGAAGGAGCGGTCGAGATCGCGCGGTTCAAAGGATCGAAGCTCGACCGGCTTGAGGCAAAACATGCCTGGCTCGACCGCACGTCGCTGATAATGAACGGCGATCACGTAACGCTTGGCGAAGCCGATGCTGAGACCGAACTGGACGTAAAGTATGAGAGCAAGACCTCGGCAAAAGCAGGAACCGGCGTTGTGCACACTGCTCCCGGCCACGGTGCGGACGACTTTCATATAGGCAAAAAATACGGGCTTGATATCTATTGCCCGGTCGATAACGCGGGCCGGTTCACCGACGAAGTTGAACATTGGGCCGGAGAGAATATATTTGAAGCGAACCCAAGAATCGTGATGTTCCTTCGCGAGCAGGGAATGCTTGTCCGTGCCGAACGCTACGAACATCGCTATCCGCATTGCTGGCGATGCAAGAATCCGGTCGTGTTTCGCGCAACGCCGCAGTGGTTCATTTCGATGGACGAGATCGCCGGCGAAGTGTCGAAAGATGGACTTCGTGCAAAGGCATTGGCTGAGATCGGACAAGTGAAATGGCATCCTTCATGGGGCGAAGGGCGGATGGCGAACATGTTTAAGGGCCGGCCGGATTGGTGCGTTTCGCGGCAGCGTTCGTGGGGCGTTCCGATACCTGTTTTCTATTGTCAGGATTGCGACGAGGCAGTCGCCGATCCGAAGATCATCGATCATGTGGCAGACATTTTTGCGAAGGAAACCGCCGATGCATGGTACGCCCGGCCCGAAAGCGAGTTGTTGCCGGAAGGCTTTGTTTGCCCGAAATGCAACAGTGCCGATTTCCGGAAAGAGACAGATATCCTCGATGTTTGGTTCGATTCGGGTTCGAGCTGCGTGGCGGTTTTGGAAACACGCGGAGACACGCTGCAGTTTCCGGCCGACGTCTATTTTGAAGGCGGCGATCAGTATCGCGGCTGGTTCAATTCGTCTTTGATGTGCGGACTTGCAGCACATGACCGCTCGCCATATAAGCAGATCATCACGCACGGTTGGGTCGTCGATGGAGAAGGTAAAAAGCAATCTAAATCGGTCGGCAATGTCACGGCTCCACAGGAGATAATCGACAAATCCGGTGCGGAGATATTGCGGCTCTGGGCCGCCGCGGTCGATTATACCGAAGACGTTCGCTGCTCTGACGAGATACTGCAGCGTGTTGTCGATGCCTATCGTAAATTCCGAAACACGCTGCGTTATGCTCTTGGGAATCTTGATGGGTTCGATCCGGCGACCGATTCAGTGGCCGACGCGGACCTGCTCGAGATCGACCGCTGGGCGCTCGCGGGGCTCGATGAAGTTACGGCGAAGGTTTTGGAAGGCTACAAGAACTATGATTTCCAGGCGTCGTATGCGGCACTTTACAACTTTTGCACGGTAACGCTATCGGCACGGTATTTCGACATTATCAAGGACCGGCTTTACATCCTTGCACCGCGTTCGCTTGAGCGGCGTTCAACCCAGACCGCGCTCTATCGGATAACCGACACGCTTTGTCGGCTGCTTGCCCCGATACTCGCATTCACGTCAGACGAGGCTTGGGAGAATTTGCCCGGCCAGACGCTTGAATCGGTTCACATGTCGGAGTTCCCAAAGGCTGCCGCAGCGATCGACGAAAAGCTTGCGGCGAATTGGGAAAGGCTCTTTGAGATCCGCGATGACGTTTTGAAGTCACTCGAAACCGCCCGCGGCGAAAAGGTGATCGGCTCTTCGCTCGACGCGAAACTGATACTTTCGGCGGACAAGGAAACAACGCTTTTCCTTTCGGATTATTTTACTCAGCTGCGGTATCTGTTCATCGTTTCGCAGGTTGAAGTACACCAAGCAGATGGTTTCGCTGTCCGCATTGAAAAGGCCGATGGCGGAAAATGCGAACGGTGCTGGAACTATTCGATCCGCGTTGGCGAGTTTGAAAAATATCCGACCGTTTGCGAACGTTGCGCAGAGGCACTGGACGAGATGGGTAAAGCCGTCGCAGTATGAGTCGTTATGGCGATCGACTATAAGATCAACGGTGAGGCAACGGCCGACGAGGTCATCGAGCTTTACGTTACTGCCGGGCTCAAACGCCCAACTGAAACCGAGCGCATGGCAAGGATGCTTGCCGGCTCAAACCTGATAGTTACGGCGAGAGAGGACGGCAAGCTTGTCGGCATCGCTCGCTCGATAACCGACGGTGCCTGGAGCACTTATCTCGCGGATCTAGCGGTCGATCCGAACGCTCAAAAAACAGGTATCGGCAAACGGCTGGTCGAACTCACAAAAGAAGCAGTCGGTGACGAATCAATGGTGCTGCTTCTCTCTGTCCCGACCGCGATGGAATACTATCCAAAGATCGGCATGGAACGGCTCGACAATGCATTCATAATCTGGCGGAGAATTTAAGAAGATATTTGTATGACTACACACGATCCGTTAGGACTAAAAACAAACATCACGTTGAGTTTTGCATTAGCATTGCGAAGCAGGCGGAGAAATTTCGGAGGTCACAAATTGTGATATCAAGTTTTGAGAAGCCTAAATTACAACATCGTTAACTAGAATATGTCGAAAGCAGAGGTAAAGGCGATTGAAACTGCAATTGTTACGCTCGATCAGGTTGAAAAGCGGATATATATTATCCGCGGTGATAAGGTGATGCTTGATAGCGATCTTGCATCGCTTTACGGTGTGACTACAAAGGCTTTCAATCAAGCAGTCGGGCGCAAGTCAGACAGATTTCCCGATGATTTTAGATTTCAACTGACAGAAGAAGAATATGAATCTTTGAGGTCACAATTTGTGACCTCAAAGAAAGGGCGTGGCGGGCGGCGGTATATGCCGTATGCTTTCACCGAGCAAGGCGTTGCGATGTTGTCGAGCGTATTGAACAGCAACCGGGCGGTTCAGGTGAATATTGCCATTATGCGAGCGTTCGTCAATATGCGGAAGCTCGTTTCGACAAATGACGAGTTCAACAAGAAACTGCTTGCTATAGAAAAGAAGCTGGGCGAACATGACGGGCACTTCAAGCAGGTTTTCGCCGCCATCAGGGCGATGATGAAGTCCGAAAGCAAATCGGAACAAATTGGATACATCAGAAAAGAGAAATTGAAATCATGATCACACAAACTGACAAAGCGATCGATACCAGTACAATGGAAAAAAATCCCTTAGGACTAAAGAAAATACATCACATTGAGTTTTACGTTGGCAATGCGAAGCAGGCGGAGTTTTATTACCGCAAGGCGTTCGGGTTTTCGCGGGCGGCGTATCGCGGGCTTGAGACGGGCGACCGTGAGGTAACGAGCTACGTGCTAAGACAGAACCGCGTCAACTTTGTTTTGACGACGCCCCTAACGCCCGAGCATCCTTCGGCGGAACACATTAAGCAACATGGTGACGGCGTTCGCGATATCGCTTTTATGGTCGAGGACGCGGATCAGGCTTTTAACGAGGCCGTGAAACGCGGAGCGGTCGCGATCATCGAACCGCGCGATTGGAGCGACGAAAATGGTTCCGTTCGCCACGCCGCGATCGCCACATACGGCGACACGATCCATTCGCTGATCTCTTATAACAACAATAACGGACACAATTATTCGGGCCCGTTCCTGCCCGGGTTTACGGCACAGGAAGTCGCGGGTGACGAGGTCGGCATTCAGCTCGTAGATCACATCGTCGGAAATGTCGAACTCGGCAAGATGAATTACTGGTGCGATTTTTATCGCGATGTTATGGGGTTTGAGCGTTACATTACGTTTGACGACAAGGACATCTCGACGGAATATTCGGCGCTAATGTCGATCGTAATGAGCGACGGCGGACACAACATCAAGTTCCCGATTAACGAACCCGCCGAGGGCAAAGGCGGCAAATCGCAGATACAGGAGTACATCGATTTTTATCGTTCCGCGGGTGCACAGCACGTTGCGTTGCTTTGTAAGGACGTTAGGACAACTGTGGCAAAACTGCAGGCTAACGGCGTGGAATTTCTCCGCGTGCCGGACACTTATTACGAAGAACTGCTCGACCGGGTCGGGCCGATCGACGAAGACATCGCTGAGCTTAAAGAACTCGGAATTCTTGTTGACCGCGATGACGAAGGCTACCTGCTCCAGATCTTCACCAAACCAGTCGAAGATCGACCGACCGTCTTTTACGAGATCCTGCAACGCAAGGGCTGCAAAGGCTTCGGCAAAGGCAACTTTAAGGCGTTGTTCGTTTCGATCGAGGAAGAGCAAAGAAGACGCGGAAATTTGTAATGGAGTTTCAACGGGCTGACCAAGACTCACTAAAGCAGCTACTTCAAGTCTTCGCCGAAGCGTTCGAGGACCACGAATCTTATCAGTCTGCCGTTCCTTCGGACGAGTATTTGAACAAGCTTCTTGCTCGTGAGGATTTCATTCCGTTGGTGGCAGTCGTTGATGGAAAAGTTGTTGGCGGGCTCGCTGCTTATGTGCTGCAGAAGTTCGAGCAGGAGCGGGCGGAGATTTATATCTACGATCTAGCCGTCTTGGAAGAAAATCGACGTCAGGGTATCGCGACCGGGCTGATAAACAAGCTGCGCGTGATAGCCCGCGAGATCGGGGCTTACGTCATCTTTGTTCAGGCTGATCACGGCGACGACCCGGCGATCAAGCTTTACGAATCGCTTGGGACGCGCGAAGACGTTCTGCATTTCGATATCGAACCCTAAAGCGATCTGCCGCATATGAGCGTCATCCAGCGATTTGCAAAACTGATATTTCCGCGAAAGTGGTCAGAATCTCTCGAAGCAGAATCGCGCGAGTGGATGGTTTCCTGCCCTTGCGGATTTAGTGTTTCGATATGGGACATGGGCGGAATTCGCTGGAAGGCTAAAGGGGAACGAACGGTCTTGATGATGTGCCGCGAATGTCGCGAAAGAACGATGCATAAGATCGCCAGGGAGCGGGCGAGTGAGATCCTATGAGCGTCAACGAAGTCAGTTTCAGGCCATATACGTTCGAAGATCTTAATAGTGTGGTCTCGGTCTTTCGTTCTAACATTCCTAAGTATTTTGTACCGGGCGAGGAGCAGGAACTCTGCGAATATCTTGCTGAGCACCCTGAGGACTATTATGTCCTTGAGTCTGGCGGCGAGATCGTTGGGGCGGGCGGAATTGCGTTGAACGACGATCAAACAATTTCACTTTGCTGGGGAATGGTCCGCAACGACCTGATCGGCACCGGGCTTGGCAAGCAATTGACGCTTTTCCGAATGGAAAAGGCCCGCGAAAAATGGGGAGATCTGCCCTTTTTTACCAGCACTTCCCAGCATACCGAGGGCTTTTACAACAAACTCGGTTTCAAAACGTCCGAGCGCATTCCGGATGGCTTCGGTCCTGGAATAGACATCTGCAAGATGCGGACGGATGTTTAACGGCAAAGCTAGATCGGACACTGGTCGCCACCGGATTCGTATAATATGTGTAACTCGTGGCAAAATTCCGAAGTATGGATCTGAAGTATCAAACAGGGTTTGGAAATGAGTTTGCAACCGAGGCGGTCGCGGGTGCGTTGCCGGTCGGACGTAATTCGCCGCAGAAGGCTCCGCTCGGTCTATATGCCGAACAGTTTTCGGGCACGGCTTTCACCGTTCCGCGTGTTCATAACAAGCGGACGTGGACATACCGCATTCGCCCGTCGGTGATGCACAAGCCCTTTGAGCAGATCTACAATCGCGCATTCAGATCCTCGCTGTTTGACGAAGTCCCGACGACACCGAACCAACTTCGATGGGATCCGCTAACAGTTCCAACCGAACCGACCGATTTCATTGATGGCATCACGACGATCGCGGGGAACGGCGATCTTTTTTCACAGACCGGCATCGCTATTCACATTTATGTCTGCAACAAGGGCATGGGCGACCGCTATTTTTACAACGCTGACGGCGAAATGCTTATCGTGCCGGAGATGGGAAGGCTTGGCATTTTAACCGAGCTCGGAGCCCTACAGGCGGGTGCGGGAGAAGTAGTTTGCATACCTCGTGGACTGAAATTCAAGGTCGAGCCGCATCCCGACGATAAGCAGCTTCGTGGATACATTTGTGAAAATTACGGAGCACAGTTCCGCTTGCCCGATCTCGGGCCAATAGGTGCGAATGGGTTAGCAAATCCGCGGGACTTCGAAACGCCGGTCGCGTGGTTCGAAGACAAAGATGAAGAATCGAAGATAGTCGCAAAGTTTGGCGGAAATCTTTGGACGGCAAAGACCGATCATTCACCGCTCGACGTGGTCGCCTGGCACGGCAATTACGCGCCATATAAATACGATTTGAGGCGGTTCAACACGATCGGCAGCATTTCTTTTGATCATCCCGATCCGTCTATATTTACAGTTCTGACAAGTCCGAGTGGAGATAATGGCGTTGCAAATTGCGACTTCGTGATCTTCCCGGACCGCTGGCTCGTTATGGAAGATACTTTCCGTCCGCCGTGGTATCACCGCAACACGATGAGCGAATATATGGGCCTGATCTACGGCCAATACGACGCAAAGGAAGAAGGCTTTGTCCCCGGCGGCGGCTCGCTGCACAACCAAATGTCCGCCCACGGCCCTGACCTCGATGCATTCGAGAAAGCGTCGAATGCCGAGCTCGCACCGCAGAAGCTTGAGGGCACAATGGCGTTCATGTTCGAATCACGTTACATCATCCGCCCGACGAAGTTCGCAATGGAGACCTCACAGCTGCAGGCTGAATACTTCGAGGTCTGGCAGCGGCTGAAGAAGAATTTCAAAGAATAAAAAGGAATACTAAATTATGTCAATCAAAAGATCAGCAGAAGCAAAATGGAGCGGTAGTATTACCGAAGGCAAGGGCAGCGTGAAGCTTGAGAGCGGTGCGTTTGAGGGGCCGTATTCGTTCAACGCGCGGTTTGGCGACGATACGACGATGACAAACCCCGAAGAATTGATCGCGGCGGCACACGCCGGATGTTTCACGATGGCGTTTTCGGGTTTTCTCGGACGTGCCGGTTTCGAAGCGACGAGCATCGAGACGAAGGCGGTCGTTCACGTTGAAAAGGAAGAGGCTGGATTCTCGATCCCGCGCATCGACCTTATCACTGAAGCGGTCGTGCCGGATATAACCGACGAAGAGTTTCAGGAAGTGGCAAAGAGCGCGAAAGAAAAATGTCCGGTCTCGCGTGTGCTCGCCGGTGCGGAGATCAGCCTCAGCGCGACGTTACGTTCATAGCGGCCGCTAGAGATTCAATAACTCATATTCGCTGCAACGCCTGAGAAAGGCGAGTGGCATAGGTCTGTCTCGAGTGTTAAGTACACGGTAAGATCCTCTCAATTTCCCTCATTTTTACCCAACTTTGGACTAAGGTTCCGCAACTTTGGTCTGCTTTTACTAACTTTTGGGTTAATTTTTAATGACTTCGGTCTAATTTCATTACATTTTGCTCTATTTTGTAATGTTTTTGGCTTAATTTGTAATGTTTTTGGCTTAACTTGTAGTGTTTTTGGCTTAACTTGTAGTGTTTTTTGGCCGGTTCGTAATGAAATCGCCGTACTTTGTAATGGTTTTGGCTTCGTTTGTAATGAATTTGGGCCGAATTCTTACTTAAAATTCTCAAAACGTCGCGGCAAACAATGGCTTTTCAATAATTTACAGACTCTTCCCCATTTTCATTAGCTTCGGGATCGCCAATTTTTTACGTGTTAAACACCTTGCCGATCTCCGGCCTATGTCATCGAGTTTGTAATAATGCGCTACAATCTTCACCGTTCAATTTTATTTCAGAGGTCAGCTTCGATATGAAACTATATTTCCGAACTCTAGGTTTATTGGTCTTATTCGCTTCGGCCTGCCTTGGACAAGGGCACGGAACGCATGGCGGCGGATCAGAGACAGGTAAGATCGATCTTGGCGAGATCAGTTTCCCAACTTCCGGCCCGGCTGAAGCTCAGAAACGATTTATCGAAGGTGTGCTCCTGCTTCACAGTTTCGAATTCGGTCGCGCCCGCCGTTCTTTTCAGGAGGCATCGAGGCTCGCCCCCGATTTTGCAATGGCATATTGGGGTGAGGCGATGACGCACGACCATCGCATCTGGGGTGAACAGGACCAAAAGGCCGGGCTTGCCGCGCTAGCCAAATTGGCCCCGACGCCCGCCGAACGCCGAACAAAAGCGCCTACCCAACGTGAAAAGTTGTATCTCGATGCTGTCGAGGCTCTGTATGGTGATTCCGATGATCCCGAGATTATCGCTGCTGCATATTCGAAAGCCATGGAAGCCCTGACAAAGCAGTTTCCGGATGATCTTGAGGCCAGAGCGTTCTATTCGCTATCTCTGCTAGGACTAACTGGAACGACACGCAACACCGAAAACTATATGCGGGCAGCAGCCGTTGCTGAGGAGATCTACCAGAAGAACCCGCGTCATCCAGGTGCACTCCACTATCTGATCCATGCGTATGACGACCCCGTTCACGCGCCGCTTGGCCTGCGAGCCGCGCGAGTTTACGGAACGGTCGCTCGTAGCGCTTCGCACGCCCAGCATATGCCGTCGCATATCTTTTTTGCCTTGGGAATGTGGGAAGATTCGATCGAGGCGAACACAGCCTCGATGAAGACCGCACGCGACGCCGGACAAGGCGGATATCATCCGCTGCACTGGCTCCAGCATGCCTATCTACAGATCGGGCGCGTGGCCGATGCGGCTAAGCTGGTATCGGTCGTTGAAGAGGACATGGAGAAGACGCCGTCGGCCTACGCCAGAACACATTTGGCGATGGCCCGGGCTACCCTTCTAGTCGAGGCCGGATCCGGCGCTCCTGCCTCAACGATGCAGCCGGTCGATAACTCAGGGGTCGCTTCTAAAGTTGTATTCGCCAACCACGACCTTGCGGTCGCGCTCGAACACATTCGGCGTAACGACGTACCGGCCGCACGCCAAGTGTTGGAAGCGATCAGGCAAAAAGCGGAGTTGATGCGAGCCGCGCGGTCTAGCACGACCGCCGCGAGCCGCTATTCCCACGTTTCGCAGGCTGATATCGATACGATCTCGGTGATCGAGAAAATGCTCGCCGCTGCGATCGAGTATGCGGCCGGCGAACGTGACAAGGGCTCGAACAATATGATGGCCGCAGCCGAAGCTGAGGATCGCCTGATCTTCGAATATGGGCCGCCTGCGATCGTTAAGCCGGCATGGGAAGCGACCGGCGAGATGCTGTTGGCTCTCGGCCGAAAGGAGGATGCCGCAAACGCATTTCGAAACTCTCTCAAGCGATATCCGAATCGGCGGCTCTCGAACGAAGGACTAAAAGCAGCAGCATCGAAATAGGTACCATGTGTAGAAATATCAAGACACTTTTTAACTTTGATCCGCCTGCGACCTCAGATGAGGTGCAGGCATCGTCGCTTCAGTTCGTCCGCAAGCTATCCGGTATGAATAAACCCTCGAAAGCAAATGAAGAGGTATTTTATCTTGCCGTCGAACGGGTCGCAGCTGCGACCCAGGAAATGCTCAATTCGTTGGTCACATCCGCCGAGCCTCGAGATCGAAATGTCGAAGCCGCACGTGCCAGGGAACACGCCTCGGTCAGATTTGGGAGAGTTTGAAATGAAGAAGTCGATCGTACTAATTCTGCTGTCTCTATTCGTAATCAGCTCAACGGTTATTGGACAGGATAGGGTGGTTGCGAAAGAGCTGACGCTTGATCCTGGTGTCAAACCGCACAATGGCATCGACCAGAACTATGCGAGATTCAGCGAAGCTTACAAGTTGCTGGATGCGAAGATCGTCACTGATCTTTACACCGAGACGGCTTTTTATCTGACGCCGGAAAGCGGAATGGATCGCGGGCGTGAGCTGATCGGAAATAACTTTGGCAGCTTTTTTCGCTCGGTGAAAGAGCGAAAAGGCGGACTGGCGATCTCGTTTCAGATCGTCGAACGAAGGATCTCCGGCGACATGGGCTATGATGTGGGCATATACACATTGGCCTCGACCAACCCTAGCGGAGAGACGACCAGGACCCGTGGTAAGTTCGTCGTGATCGCCCTGAAGCAAAAAAATGGCGATTGGAAGTTCCAACTTGACGCTTTCAGCGGTCTTCCCAAGGAAGAATAATGAACAGAGCCGAAATTCTGGATCGTATTGGACGCGGTCGAACGGACTTGGTGTTTGACTTATTGAAACTGCCCGATCGGCAGGCCGTCTTGAACGAAGGGCCGATCAAGCCGCTGCAATGGTTCGTTTACTACGACGACACCACGGCGCTAAAAGCTGTTCAGGATGCCGGTGAACACCTAAGCAGTATCGACGTTAGCGAAGAGCTCGGCAATGCAGCTTTTTTTGGACATTGGAAGGTGGCGGACTTTCTGATCGCAAATGGCGCGGACGTTAATTGGTGCGTGCCCGAAACAGGCGAGACGCCGCTGCACAGCGCTCTTTGCAAAGCGGGCCGCCCGCATTTTCTTTATGTCATCAGGCTTCTTGTAGAGAACGGCGCAAACATTAATGCTCGAACAATTCCCGGCAAAGAGACCGGAGGCTTTATGCGCGATGTTCGCACAAAAGGCGAAACGCCTCTGCACCGAGCGGCTGCATATGGCGGCGAACCGATCATTTCATACCTTATCGAGAACGGAGCGGATCGCGAGGCGCGTGACGCAAACGGCGATTCGCCGCTTAGTTGGGCCAGCGAGCATCTCCGTCCGGGTTCGATCCTGAAATTGCTCGCATTCCCGCCGCACAATATTAGCGAAGCTCATGTTGAGCGTCTAAAAAGCGATCACGGCTGCGGCTGGGGAAACGGAATGGAGCGGAATCTACTTGGCGATTACCTGCCGGAATCCACGCCTTCGCCAAAAGACATCTGACACGGAAGCGAACTTTTTCGATCAATGCATTTGGACCGAAAAATAGGTATATTCGGGATCATGCCAAATCGCGATGAAATAAAATGGATACTGATCTTGGCGATAGCCTGCGCTCTGGTGTACGGAAACGCGATCGGCGGTGAATTCGTTTACGACGATACTCGCCAGATACTCCGAAATCC
This sequence comes from Pyrinomonadaceae bacterium, assembly GCA_041751035.1. GTDB lineage: Bacteria > Acidobacteriota > Blastocatellia > Pyrinomonadales > Pyrinomonadaceae > OLB17. The sequence goes on from JBGSYH010000005.1 coordinate 387,164, forward strand.
GCTTATACAAAACAACGACAAAATATTTGATGCGCTGACGTCGGACGTTTGGGCATTCAAAGGCGACGGAACTGTTGTTGCCAGCAACTATTGGCGGCCAACCTTCACGGCTTGGCATATCTTGAATTTTCGGCTTTTTGGCAATTCGGTCTATGGCTGGCATCTCCTAAATATTCTGCTCCATTTCGGTGTCTGCGCATTGATCTTTCTGTTGTTGCGGCGCTGGCAGTTTGAGATCAAAACCGCGTTTGCGATCGCTCTTATTTTCGCCGTACATCCGGTTCATGTTGAATCCGTTTCATGGATCTCAGGTTCGCCGGATCTATTGTTTACGATCTTTTTTCTGGGGGCTCTCTATTTTATAGATAAGTATGCTGTCTCCGATTCGGTTTATGATCTTGCCGCGGCTTTGCTCTTTTATGCGATCTCACTTGGCGCGAAGGAGATAGGGATCCTGTGCCTTCCGATTTTTTATTTGGTCATTTCGGCTAAGAGGAGTAAGACCGAGGAACAACGCGGTCGTGTGCTCCCGCTGGTCTCCTTTGGTCTGGTCGCCGGAGCATACTTCTTGGCTCGCTTGTACGTTATCGGAGCTCTTTCATTTCCTCCGGATGATCCTGTCGGCCTGTCAGAGGCAATATTAAGCGTCCCGGCGATGTTCACATTCTATTTGCGGCAGATCTTCTTCCCATGGTGGATCGCGGCAAATTATCCACTCGCACCAGTTACATCGGTTCTATCCACGTCGTTCATCGTGCCGCTCTTTGTTTCGATCGCGGCACTTGCAGCACTTTTCATTAGCGCTAGACGGAGCCATCGGGGAACGATCGCCGCCGCGATCTTTCTGTTGCCTCTGATCCCGGCGATGAACGCAACGGCGTTCATTTCCGACCAGTTGGTTCATGACCGATATTTATACCTGCCGATCCTCGGCGTGCTGATGATCGTTATCTGGCAGGCCGCCGAGCGGATAGGCGAAAAGAAGATGCTCATCGTTGCTTCAGCGATAGCTTTAGTTTTAGGACTGCAAAGCATTTCATATAGTTGGACATGGACAAGTCCGCTCCGACTTTGGACATGGACACGGAAAGTGGACGATTCGGCATTTACCGCAATGCAGTTGGGATCGGCACTCGAATCGACAGGCCGGTCCAAAGAAGCGATCGATTCTTATACGCACGCAATAGATAAGAAACCGCTTGCTCGAGGCTTCCTCGGTCGAGGACGAGCGCTAATTGCTGAAAAGCGATTTGATGAGGCCGAGGCTGATCTGCGACACGTTCTGGAAATGCCGGATGCACGCGTTGAGGCCTATGCCTTATACCAGACGTACGAAGCGCTCGGCATTGCATTGTCTGCGAGAAACAAGATCGATGAGGCGGCGAACGTTTTCGAAGAGGCCCGCCGCGAACTTCCGCCGTATTCAGCGGCCCTAACCGAAAAGCTCGCGATCGTGCTCTATCAAAAAGGCGACAAAGATCGAGCTCTCGCCGAGCTAGAACAGGCTCGCGAACAGGCTCGCCGCGAATTGCTGCCCGAATCAAAAGATGTATTTCTTCGTCTCGGGATGCTTTATTCAGAACGAGGAAGGCGCGATGACGCAAGGCTTGCATTGAACGAGTTCCTTGAACTCACAGCCAGTTTTTCTGAAACCAATTCCCGTACGAACCGGCAGCTTGCGGCCAAAATTCTTAAAAGCCTGGATTAAAACTAATGGGAACAGAAAATATCAGAGATGTAGTTCATACACGCCATGTTTTAGCAGTAAAAGATCTGGCCGTTTCAGCAGCATATTTTAAGGATCAGCTAGGCTTTGACTTGGATTTCACCGCGCCCGGTTGGGAATTTCTCTCGTTTGGGGAGTTCAAGGTAATGCTCGGCGAATGCACGGACGCTCTTTGGGCTCACGAGACGGGCGATCATTCTTATTTCGCCCATGTGCTTCTAAAAGATGTAGATATCGTATACAGCGAGCTAAGGGAAAGAGGTGCGAAGATCACATCGAGTATCGGCAATAAGCCTTGGGGATTGCGGGAATTCAGTGTCACAACCCCGGACGGGCATCGCCTCACATACGGCCAACTGTTAGAATAATAAAAAACAGCGTCCTTATGTAAGAACGCTGTCATTTGAATCAATTAAGATCCGGTTAGATGTAACTGTCTCCAGTTTTATTATTTATCATAATATCACCCCCAGTGCAGACAGTATCTCACAAACCCGACCGTTAAAGTCAAGCATTTTTATTCCATTTCGCTTTCGTCGATATCAAAATTTGCATAGACCTTTTGCACGTCATCGTTGTCGTCCAGTGCGTCATAGAGCTTCATCATCGTTTTGGCGTCGCCGCCTTCCAGCTTGATGTAGTTCTGCGGGATCATCGAAACTTCCGCAGCTTGCGGTTCGATCCCTGTGGACTTGATCGCGTCGTTAACGGCCTCGAAATTCTCGGGTGCTGTGTATATCTCAAACACCTCGCCTTCGTCCTGCATATCGTCGGCACCGGCCTCGATCGCTATCTCGAACAGCTCGTCTTCACTTTTCGCGGCTTTATCCACGACGATGTAGCCCTTTTTGTCGAACATCCACGCGACCGAACCGGCCTCACCGAGATTGCCGCCGTTCTTTGAGAAAATATGCCGCAGCTCTGCCACTGTACGATTTCGGTTGTCGGTCATCGTTTCGACCATAACTGCAACGCCGTTCGGGCCATAGCCCTCGTAGGTGATCTCGTCGTAATTCACACCTTCGAGCTCGCCCGTTCCGCGTTTAATGGCACGGTCGATCGTGTCGTTCGGCATGTTCTGAGCCTTGGCGTCGGTCACAGCCTTCCGCAGCCTGGCGTTTGCGTCAACGTCACCGCTGCCGCCTGTACGGGCCGCAACAGTGATCTCTTTGATCAGCTTAGTGAAGATCTTGCCGCGTTTTGCGTCTAGAGCACCTTTCTTGTGCTTGATAGTGTGCCACTTGGAATGTCCTGACATAGTTGTTCTTTCGAAACAAAAAATATACCACGCTGATTTTTGCGTGAGCAAACGCTATAGTTCAGCAACTATCTTATTTTTGACCGCATCACCCGAAACGCCTCTAATTCGTATCCGCTTTGTCCTTGCAGCGTTCCCCGAGACTATCTCGACGGCCGACCGCGGAACCTTGAGCCATCTTGACAAAAACCTGACCAGTTCATCATTTGCCGCTCCATCAACCGGCGGTGCCGAAATCCTCACCTTCAAAACCCCGTCCATTTCACACACGATCTCTGTTTTTGAGGCCCGAGGAACCACCCTGATGGTAAATTCCACACCGTCAGTGGTTTCGATCATACGAAGCGACATCGCTCACATTACCCCTTGATCAGCGTGGCCATAACGATCGCCTGGAGAATAAAAATGACGATCAGCACGACCATTGCCGAAAGATCGAACATACCGACCGTTGGTATCAATCGCTGAGCGGGGATCATCACCGGGTCTGTGATCTTTCGTACAAATGCAAGGAACGAATTGCTGGCAAACACGAACCATTGCGAAACGAATCGGATCAATATAAACAGGATGAACAAAGCGAGCAGTCCGTAAAGGATGAATCCGATCGTTGCCTTTACATTCCCGGACGATATCGCCAATGAAAGCCCGTCGATAATAAAGAACGCATTTCCCAAGATCGACAGCGAAAAATATGTGATCACCAAACCGATAAAAATGACCACCAGCGGAGCGAGCCGAATGTCCACCTTAAAACTCGCAAGAAATCGGGCGGCCGGATAAACGAATTTCTCGGTCATCTTGCGTATCTTGAAACCGAACCTGCCGACCTTTCCGAAGGGATTCGGATCGGCATAATTGAACACGAGCCGAAGGATCATGAACGCAAGAAAGACCAGAAACACGACCCAACCGGCAAGCCAAATGTAAGGATAAACAGTTAACGAAAGCATCTTATATTCTTAACAACGGATTAACGCCGATTGGCGCAGATTGAAACACAATTACATGATTTAAGACATTTTAAGCCAATCATTTCAGGCTCCAAAAATATACAAAAATCCGTGAAAATCTGTGTTAATCCGTTGTTCAACCTCTTTCTCCAAATATCGCCGTCCCGACCCGGACCATCGTCGCACCTTCTTCGATCGCTACCTCAAAATCATTCGACATTCCCATAGACAGGTGCCCCATGCCATTCGCAAACGAACCTTCGGCGGCGAGCCTGTCGCGTAATGCCCGCAATTGTTGAAAGAACGAACGCGCCTCGTTCGGATCGTCAAAGTAAGGCGGCAGCACCATCAAACCGACAAACTTTAGCCGCTCGCAGCGCTTCAGCACTTCAACAAGAAGCTGCAGTTCGATCTGAGTAACGCCTGATTTTGTCGTTTCGCCCGCCAGATCGATCTGGACCAACACGGGCAAGATCCGGCGGCCTTCCTCGATGCATATCCGCTCAAGCCTGTGTGCCAGTTCGGGCGAATCGATCGAATGGATCACATCGAAAAGCTGAACCGCCTTTCGGGCCTTGTTCTTTTGCAGATGGCCGATCAGGTGCCAGGCGGCTGCATTTCGCCCGACGGCTTCGATCTTGCCTTCGGCCTCCTGAACCTTGTTTTCGCCGAGTGCCGCGACTCCGCATGCCAGCAGTTCTCTGATCGCCTTTGGCGGATGAGTTTTTGTGACCGCGATCAACTCGATCTCCGAAGGATCACGGCCGGCCCGCTTTGCGGCCTGAGTTATTCGCCGCCGCACCTGCTTTAAGTTATTCTTAATATCTACCGGCATTGCCCTGACTATATCAAATACACTGGTGAATCTTGAATTTGACGCTCCGAATTAGTATCCTCTTGGTTCGCCCAATGCGGACGTGGCGGAACTGGTAGACGCGCAGGTCTCAGAAGCCTGTTGCCGCAAGGCAGTGGAAGTTCGATTCTTCTCGTCCGCACCAAACCTTTATACCGTTCACTTACAATACTTACAGCCGGTGTAGGCATTGAAC
>JBGSYH010000006.1:0-1955 GCA_041751035.1 Pyrinomonadaceae bacterium
TAGCATCGTTCCCAACGAAATCCGACACGATCTTTCGCGTGCCTGTAACCTGCGTACCTGAATAAAAGGTCTCTTCCGTTAGAATACGCCGGTCGCGGGATGATGCCGCATCGAGAGCCTTTGCCAGCGCTATCTCATAGCTGCGTTCGCTTAATTGTTCCTGCTGAGCCGAAACGAAAGAAGCAGAAGCCATTAGGACAAATACAAGAGCAATTAAAGTCAATTTCATAACTCCTCCATTATCGATCGAAATCTGGTCATCAACCAGCAATGAATTCAGGCTTGAAACGGAACTGCTATTGTCCGTTGACTACGGACATTTCGATCCGAATACTTTCGTCGTATTCGTAAACTTCCACCCTGCGCGAAAACCTTCCCGGACTGGGATTATGTATGAAAGTAATAGCCTCGCGCATTACAAATCGGCCTTGATCGTCAAACCAAACGCTTCCGGTCCCATTATGCTCATACGCCAACCCGTCCACCAGGTTCAATGTCCTTGAATGTGATTCAATGCCGAAACCAACCGAACCTCCATCAGGTGCATTGTTACGTTCGAGTTTTTCGATGTTAAGCTCGGTCCCTGGCAAATATTTAACCGTTCCCCGAGTCACCACTTTTTTATCAAGATGCCACGTTCCGTCAGCCATCTTGGAGTACCAGTTTTTCCCGATCCTGATCTTCTCACGCAAGGGTTCGGCACATCTTCGCTCATATGAACGATTTGATGAATACTCCAGTATGAAACAACTGTATGGCCTCCATTCTTCCGTTTCGGTATTGCGAGTTTCGATCGTCAGCCTAATTCGATGGGGCGTGGTGCGCAGGACCTCGAGTGCTTTCTGCTCACGCAGCCTCATCGATTCGGCCGTAGGTGTTTTCGTTTGCGCTCGAAAGTGGACAGCTGAGAAACTAACTGTGAGTACGAACAGAATTGCTGAAATCAGTCCTCTACGCATATTCATCCAACTCTCAAACAACTCGCCAACTAGACTAACGAAGAAATATTCGCATTTAGAGTTGTAGTTTGATGTTCGATCTCATTTTTTCGTTCGCGAAGTTCCCGCACCTTCTCCTCCGGTGCCCTCTCGACAAAATTCGCGTTCGAAAGCTGCCCGTTCAGCCGCTGAAGTTCTGTGTCGAGCTTATCGATCTGGTTTTGCAGACGCTCCCGTTCCTTGTCGAAATCGATCAGGCCTTCGAGGGGAACGGCTATCTCGGCCCCGCCAGTCAGGACCGCCTTTGCGGAGGCCTTTGGCACCTCAAGCGAATCTCCCAATACAAGCTTATCAGCACGTGCAAGCTTTTTGATCTGGGCTTCATTGGCGGAGAGCGTGGACCGCATTTCGCCTGACGCCGCCACGTGGACATCGACTCTGTCGCTTGGTTTGATGTTCATTTCCGAACGGATGTTGCGTACACGTTTGATGGTGTCGATGACGAGCTGCATCTCGGCTTCGGCCCGTTCTTCGATCAGCGCCGCGTCACTCTGCGGGAAGTCGGTCAGCATTATCGTCGCGTCGGCGTTCTTATACGCTTCGTGAAGCAATGACGATGAAGTTCCGGGGAGTTTAAGCCAAAGTTCTTCGGTCAGGTACGGCATGAACGGATGCAGCAGCCGGAGAGCCTGTTCGAGGATCGATAAAATAAGTGAACTGGCCGGAATGTCGCCGGCGTTGATGTCATCCTTTTTCAGCTCGATGTACCAATCGCAGAAATCGTCCCAGAAGAAATGATAAAGCCGCGAAACGGCTGTGTGGAATTCGTACTTGGTCAATGATGCGTTGACGTCAATTGCCGTCTTGTTCAAGCGCGATATTATCCAGCGGTCGGGCAAGGAGGCACACTCGCTACCGCTCGTGTTACCGCCTGCTTTATCCGCGTTTATCCGCGGCTGAAATTCGCCAACGCTCGCCCCATCCGAATTCATCAGGCAGAACCGCGTCGCGTTCCAG
>JBGSYH010000007.1:0-33685 GCA_041751035.1 Pyrinomonadaceae bacterium
GTTCGGTGCAACCGGCGACGTACCTTCACCAGGCGATTATGACGGCGACGGACGGATCGATGCCGCAGTCTTCAGACCATCGAGCGCGACCTGGTTCATACAGGGCTCGACATCAGGAACGCAGATCCAACAATTCGGCTCAACCGGCGACGTCCCCGTTCCGAACGCGTTCGTCCGTTAGATCTTCTTTGCATGTCAGCAAGCTAGTTGGAACCACCTGCCCAAGCAGGTGGTTTTTTTCGTTCGCGGATTCCGAGCCAAAACCCAACAGCGGTCCGTCGAGGCACGGGATAATTCGATGCCGTACGTGGTGATTGCCGACGCCGCTTTCGGAATACGGATTGCATCTAGCTTCATGAAAAGGAGGAATACGTATGGAAAACGAACGAAAATGCGCACACGAGCTTTGTACTTGTATCCATGTCGGTGAATCTGACTATTGCAGCGACCACTGCAAAGACGTTGTCGATCAGGATATTACCGAGATCAAATGCGGCTGCGGCCACCCCGGTTGCTAGATCTGATCTCGCCGTAAAAGCCCGGCCCGGATTTTAGCCGCGATCGGAACAGTAGCGCTCTTGACTGGTCTCTCCGCCGCACCGCTCGCGCGAAAGTGTCTGGCCATTCATTTATGGCTCCGCTGGACGCAAGAGTTGAGCTCTTCACCTCTTGCGATCTCGGCTTTTCAATTATTCGTTGTTCGCTATTAGTTTTTAGCTATTTCGGCTACGCCGCCGTTTCTTTCGTCGCTAACGGTGACTGACAATAAAGATGGGTCGAACGCTTTTCCCTTGTCGAAGGCGAACGAGATCACCTTCCGCATCGTCAACTCCTACACCGCCAATCTACCCGAAGACGAATATTCCTATGCTGCTACTGCGGAAATTATGGCCTAGGATAAAAGGAAGAGCTACGAGCAGGTAACAAAGGAATTTGAACCCGACTTTTAAAGGGATGCTCGAGTCGGCCGTCTTACCGCTTTCCGCCAACTCTCGTCCAATTCGATTCCAAGAGCGAAATAAACGCAATGTTATCTGGTTATCAAAGTGCTACTTTGTGCCCATTTTCGCGCCATCGTTTTAAACTTGACAGCAACACACTCAACTATTATATTCTTACAAGGCTCAAGTGAATTTATTCAGAAGTTTTTATTGGGCAAGGCAATTTTACGTTACGGAGACATAGAGAATGAGCAAAATTATTGGTATCGATCTGGGAACGACGAACTCGGTCGTCGCGGTCATGGAAGGCGGCGAACCCGTTGTTATCACGAACTCCGAGGGCGGACGTACAACTCCTTCGGTCGTAGCATTTACAAAGGACGGGAACCGTCTCGTCGGCCAGGTCGCGAAGCGTCAGGCCGTGACGAACCCCGAAAACACGCTGTATTCGATCAAGCGTTTTATGGGCCGCCGCCACGAAGAAGTTTCTGGCGAGATCAAACAGGTTCCATATAAAGTAGAAAAAGCGTCAAACGGTGACGTTCGCATCAATGCCGACGGCAAGCAGTACAGTCCGCCGGAGATCGCCGCAATGGTGCTTCAAAAGCTGAAGCAATCTGCCGAAGATTATCTTGGCTCGAAGGTGGAAAAGGCCGTAATTACTGTGCCTGCGTACTTTAACGACGCACAGCGGCAGGCGACCAAAGACGCCGGGAAGATCGCCGGACTCGAGGTTTTGCGTATCGTCAACGAGCCGACGGCAGCCGCTCTGGCATACGGCCTGGACAAGAAAAAAGACGAAACGATCGCAGTTTTCGACTTTGGCGGTGGTACATTTGATATCTCGGTGCTCGAGGTTGGCGAAGGCGTCGTCGAAGTAAAATCGACGAATGGCGACACTCATCTCGGGGGCGACGACGTCGATGAGGTCCTTATAAAATGGATCATTGACGAGTTTAAGAAAGATCAGGGCATCGATCTTACGGCCGATAAAATGGCGCTTCAGCGTCTCAAAGAATCGGCTGAAAAAGCGAAGGTCGAGCTTTCATCGGCAATGGAAACCGAGATCAACCTGCCGTTCATTACGGCGGACGCTTCGGGACCGAAGCATCTTGTGATGAAGCTCACGCGTTCGAAGTTCGAGCAGCTCGTCGAGCCGATCTTGAACCGACTTATGCCTCCGGTCGAGCAGGCGATCAAGGATGCTGGCCTTGAGGCGAAAGACATTCAGGAGATCGTGCTTGTCGGCGGTTCGACCCGTATCCCAAAGGTCCAGGAAATGGTCAAGGCCTTTTTTGGCAAAGAGCCGAACAAATCGGTTAACCCGGATGAGGTCGTGGCTCTTGGAGCGGCAGTTCAGGCTGGTGTTCTCGGCGGCGAAAAGACCGATATTCTGCTGCTGGACGTAACGCCACTGAGCCTTGGAATCGAAACCCTTGGTGGTGTCACGACGCCGATGATCGCGCGAAATACGACCATCCCGACACGCAAGAGCGAGATATTCTCGACGGCATCTGACAATCAGACGTCGGTCGAGGTTCACGTACTTCAGGGCGAACGTCCGATGGCATCGGACAACAAGACGCTCGGCAAGTTTCATCTTGTTGGCATACCACCGGCACCACGCGGCGTTCCGCAGGTCGAAGTAACGTTTGATATAGACGCAAACGGCATCGTCAACGTCTCCGCTAAAGACGTCGGTACTGGCCGTGAACAGAAGATCACCATAACCGCGTCATCCGGCCTTTCGAAGGAAGAGATCGACAAGATGATGAAGGATGCTGAATCGCACGCTGGTGACGATGAAAAGAAGAAGGCCGAGATCGAGGCCCGAAACCGTTTAGACGGTTTGGTTTACAGCGTCGAGAAGAGTTTCTCCGAAAATAAGGAAAAGCTTGATGCGGCAGCTTCGGCTGAGATCGAATCAGCGATCGCCGACTCGAAAACGGCTCTTGCCGGCACTGATACAGACGCGATGAATAGTGCCTTCGAACGTCTTCAGTCCGCTTCGCATAAACTGGCAGAAGCGATCTACAGCCAGACCACGTCTCCGGCTGATGAGGGCCAAGAACAGGCTTCTTCGGCGAGTGCTGGAGCCGAATCTGATTCATCTTCATCGGCGCAGGATGACAATGTCATCGATGCTGAGTATGTTGATGTTGAGGAAGAGAAAAAGGACTAACATCGTTAGGCTTTGAACTTGGGACGGCTGCGGGTAACAGAATTATACATTGTGAAACTCGCTCCGTCCCTTCGTTTGTGTCTGTGACCAGATAATGGCAAAGAAAGACTATTACCAAATATTGAGCGTCAAGAAGGACGCGAAAGCGGATGAGATCAAAAAATCTTATCGTCGCTTGGCGCGCAAACATCATCCGGACGTGAACCCGAACGATAAGGTCGCCGAGGAAAAATTCAAGGAAGTTCAGGAGGCCTATGATGTTCTTTCAGATGAAAAGAAACGCAAGGTCTTCGATAGGTTTGGTTACTATAACGACAATCTGGATGTGAATTCGCCATTCTCGTCCGGCGCGACGAGTGGCGGCGGTTCGTCGCCTGGATTTGATTTTTCGGGATTTGATTTTTCGACCGGGCCGACATCGGGAGGCGGTTCAAGCTTTAGAGACATCTTTTCAGACCTTTTTGGCGGCAGCGGCGGTGGTGTCGGAGCACAGCCCGAACCGCCGAAAGCAATGCCGAAGAAGGGGCGGGATATCGAGATCCCGCTTGCGATGAGTTTTGAAGAAGCGTTTACGGGGCTTACTACAAATATAACGGTCAATCGTTCCGAACAGTGTTCGCGGTGTCAGGGAGCAGGAGATACCGGTGGCCCGCTTGTCCAATGTTCCACCTGTAAAGGAACCGGACAGGTAATGAAAACCGGCGGCCGGCTGCAGTTTGCCCAAAAGTGTCAGGATTGCAGCGGCACAGGCCGGCGGCGAACGCCGTGTTCGCTTTGCAATGGCAAGGGCACGACTCCGAAGACCGAACAGGTAAAGATAAGAATCCCCGCAGGCGTCGATACAGGCTCTCGTGTTCGAATACCAAAAAAAGGTCACGGCGGACGCCTTGGAGCCGAACCCGGAGATCTTTTTATCGTGACAAATGTGGGCAAGCATCCGTTATTAACCCGAAAAGGCGAAAATGTTTATTTGACGGCTCCGATCACGATCGCTGAAGCCGCACTTGGTGCAAAGATCGAAGTACCGACGGTCGAGGGACGTGCACAATTAAAGATACCGCCGGGCACCGAATCAGGGCAAAAATTCCGGCTTAGAGAACGTGGGTTTCCTAGCTTGAGAAATCCTAGCTTGCGGGGCGATCAATTTATCGAGGTAAGGATCACGTTGCCGCGAATATTGTCCGAAGAAACCAAAGAGCTGCTTCGACAGTTTGAGAAACTGAATTCAGAGAACCCTCGGAAGGCGATTGGATTGGAATGAAAAAGCGTGTCCGAACATATACGATCAGCGCGATAGCGGAGATGTTTGAGATACATCCGCAGACGCTTCGCATGTATGAGCGTGAAGGCTTGCTAAAGCCTTCGCGTTCGGACGGCAACACTCGGCTCTACGAAGAAAGCGACATCGAACGTCTCGAGGTGATCCTTTCCCTTACTCGCGATCTGGGAGTAAATCTCGCAGGCGTTGAGATAATTCTCAATATGCGTGAGAAAATGGACGCGATGCAGCGCGAATTCGAACGTTTTTTTGAGTACCTTAGAAACCATGCCGATGAACTATCACGGCGTGGAAGCGAAAGCCCTACGGATGCTCTGATACCAGTCTCGCGCTTCCGACGCTCCGTCGAAATTGAAGCCCATTCTGAGCAAGATTAATTTCCTTTAAAATTTTGATTCGAGTCGGTTTTGTTCCCGCGTGGATTCGAGTAGAATGCTTATGCTCAAAGCATTCAAGCAATTTACTCAGGAGCCTTCTAATGAACATTTCCTCATCTTTCGGTGCGCGAATCGCAGCCAGTTTCTTGTTTCTTTTTCTCGTTTCTTTTGTTTCGGCACAAGACCTTGACGACGTAACCATATTCGGTCGAATTCTTGATCAAAACAATCAGGTGATCGTCGGTGCGACCGTTACCGCTACCCTGGTCGAAAGCGGTGTTATACGAAACGTGACTACGGACGACGAAGGTCGGTATAGATTCATCGAACTGCCTCCAGGCACGTATAAGATCAAGGCCGAGGCCACAGGATTTGCCGGAAAAGAAAGGATCGACCTTTTAACCGTTTCCGGCCAGAATTTGCGGCTTGATCTTCAATTGGACGTTGCTGGCGTTTCAACCGAGGTCGTTACTGTTGACGAAACTGATGCGCCGGCGATTGATACGACTCGGACAGTTGTGGGCGGAACCATTGAACAAAGGTCAGTTGAGGAGCTTCCGAATACTACACGCGACGCTCTCGATCTTGTTTTTACCCTTGGTGGGGTGACCGAAGAACCGCTTTCAAATAGGGACCTTTCGATCGATAAGGGCGGTCGAAATGATACTGCACCTAGCAGTGGCCTGGTCGAAGGTGGGGTATTCGCTTTATCCGGCGGTACGGCGTATTCAAACAACATTACGATCGACGGTTTGGATAACAACGATGATCGTGTGGCCGGCATTAGATTTCAGCCCTCAATAGAATCAATAGCCGAGGTTCAGGTAATCAACAATCAGTTCTCGGCCGAGTATGGCCGAGCGTCAGGCGGCCGCGTCAATATTAGAACGCGGGCCGGCACAAGAAAATTTCGTGGTCGCGTGTTCTATTTCTTTAGCGATGAAAGTTTGAACGCAAATAGCTGGAGCGGTAACCGCCGGGGAGTCCCACGTTTCCCGTTTCAACAGAATGTTCCCGGTTTTACACTTGGCGGGCCTGTCCCGGTAGGATATTTCAAGAATAAAACCTCCTTCTTTACGTCGTACGAATACGACCATATCTTCGATTCCACAATAACCGACACATGGTTACCGTTGGCTGGGAATCCAAACTTCCCGCTTCCGGCTCCAACGTCAAACGAAGTGATCACCGATTTTGGGAGTCAACTCGGGCGTTATGTTGATGGGGCCGATACACCGCGGAAGGCTCATCGATTTACGCTTCGCGGTGATCATAATTTCACAAATAATCATTCGATTACCATGTCTTATCAGCTAGGTAAAACGAATGATCTAAGGCAATTCAATGGAAGCAATCGGCTCGCGGAATCCTTGATCGGACGAAGAACAAAGACTCAGGCGATAAATTTTACTGATAACTATGTTTTAAGCTCCAATGTGGTCAACCAGTTTCGTTTCCAGTATTCAACACTTAAGCCCGACTTTGTTTCGCCTGGCCAAGAGACGAATCCTGTTGTAATTATCAGTTTTCGCGAACCTGGTCTCTCGTTCAACACCTCGCTCGTAGCTGGTTCGTCGACCTTAGGAACTTCCGGGCGTGAAGAAAAACGATTCCAAATTCAGGATACTTTGAGTTACGTCACCGGCGCCCATTCACTTAGATTCGGTTTCGATATTCAGCGGGTCGATTCGAATTTTATCGACCTTTCTGATGCTAGCGGCACTTTCAATTTTGCCGATCCTTTAGCCTCGACAACGGTTCCGCAGTGTTTGATCGATCCAACGTTGCCTAATGGAGCCCCGCTGCCGGGCGGCGGGACCAACGGTCGTATTCGGGGCGGCGTGAATTCGTTTCCACGAGGCTGTGTTCAGCGGTATCGTCATAATTTCTTTACGGGCTCTGAGATCACAAATACCTATTTAGGTTTTTTCGTACAAGATGATTGGAGACTTAAGCAGAATCTTACGCTCAATCTGGGATTGCGATACGAACGCGAGCAGGTTGTCGATGACAACAACAATTTCGGACCAAGGCTCGGTATCGCCTGGTCGCCTTTCAAAAGCGGAAAAGGTGTGGTTCGGTTTGGTGCCGGAATTTTCTATAATCGGGTCCTTCTTCGTACTGTTGATGACTATCAGCGTGGTCAAAACGAGATAGTCTTTGATACGAACAGGGTCTCTACAACAGGAAACGCCCGAGATGTCTATTTGCGGGAATTAAGTAATATCTTTCCGGGTACCCTTACGCCCGACAGCCCGCTCGTTCAGCAATATATCGCTGCCGGCTTGAATAATAACAGTTTCTTTCGAAGTCTTGATCCAAACCTAAAGATCCCGGAATCCTATCAGTTTAATCTGGGTTTTGAGAAGGAAATCTTTAAGGGATATGTTTTTGAAGCAAACTTCACCTATAACCGTACAGTCCGCCTTTGGCGTGAAACCAATACCAACGCTCCGATCATTCCTGACGGATTCAGCGATCTGGCAGATTATCTGGCAAATGGTTACGCTGTTGGCACAACGCGATTTGAGTTTGCGGGCATAAGTGCAGCAGATTCCCGGACTGAAAATGGATTGACCTATTATAATCTGGACAGCCAGAACAGGTCGACTGCGTCCACGACACCTTATGGCCGGGCGCTAGCCATCGCTATTTCACTAAGGCCCGATCCGAATGCTGGTCAGACCGAACAGGTCGGATCAATGGGAGGAAGTTGGTATCGAGGTCTTGTGCTCGAATTTAGACGTCGATTTCGAAAGATGGGTTACGGATTTGGCGGATCATTCAGGGCCGTGTATACACTTTCGTATTTGGAAGACGATGGGATCGTGAACACGTCGTCTGCTCAAATTCCTGGCGACTTTGCATCCGAGCGTTCAAGGAGCTTGCTTGATCGGCGCCATCGGTTTGCTTTGTCAGGAACATTCGACACGCCGACATGGTTCGGTGGCTTGAGGTTCTCGCCCATCCTTCGTATAGGTTCAAGTGCTCCGTTTAATATTTCAAATGGTGGTGCAACAGCTGACGATCGGAATTTGGATGACGTAAATACCGACCGGCCAAATTTTAGCGGTGACCTTTCGAAATTGGTTTTCCGCGATGTTCAGGAGCCGTTTGATCGGAGTGTTGCAGAATCGTTCACCCTTGCCCCGATCGGACGGGCTGGTAATTTGCCCCGCAATGCTGGAATAGGTCCAAAGCAGTTCATTTTCGACCTGAATGTAAGCAGGGAATTCCGATTTGGGGAGCGATATAGATTACGGCCTCAGATCGAGTTTAACAATATTTTGAACGCTAAGGTTTATAGTTTTGGATCTGAATTCATCAACTTTGACTCGACAGCCACTGACGAAGAGCTTCGAATCGGATTTTTGGTTCCGAGCAGGGCATATCGGCAACGTCAGATCCGGCTCGGGCTTAGATTCGATTTTTGATCTTCGACCTTTTCTGAAGTTGGTTTTTAAGGCTGTCTGGAGAGTGCTCCGGGCAGCTTTTTCTCGTTCGATCGTGATGAGCTCGGGCCAGAAACTATGTGAGTGTTTAACACTTTGTCAGAGCGTGACTGAAATTTCCCACATCTGTGGAAAACGCGGTAAGTGCTTGAGAGAGTTTGTGTTTGCGGGAAATCGCTCGAAAAATATGTCCGAAATTCAGTTAAATTTTACCTAACAATGAACCAAAGTTGCGTAACTTTAGGCCGTAGTTACGTAACAGAGAGCCAAAGCTAGATAACTTTAAGGCAAAGTTAGGTAACTATGAACCAAAGTTAGATAACTTTAAGCCAAAGTTACGTAACAATGAACCAAAGTTAGATTACTCTAAGCCAAAGTTAGATAACAATTGGTCAAAAAAAGAGAGAATTGGGTTCAATGTTTAACAGATTCGGCCTGTCGGAGGATTGGTAGATCTCCGGAATACTAGTATGAAAAATACCTCCAAGTGATCAGCCGCTTTTTCTAATTGATTTAGATAAAATTGGTGACTTTTTCGATCGGTTTATGATAATTTATAATAGTTGAACAAATTTGTTCGCCCTCCATTATGAACGTATCGTTTGCCGAACCGACCGTGCCGATATCCGAAATGTCGGTCGAAAGCGTCCTGCTCGACGCCGATCTGTTCGTAAAATACGCCTCACCTGAAAAGGCATACAAGCTATTGCACGATTCGCTTGAACGCAGCCCGCGTTCGATACCGCTTCGCGAGAAGATGCGTGATCTGTGCATTAAACAAAAGAATCTCACCGAAGCCGCTCGGCAATGTCTCGCGTTGGTTACGCTCTATATCGGACGCGAGGATTTCGATCTTGCGTATGATCGATTGCAGGAAGCGAAGCTGCTAGATCCTCGTATTTCCGTGGCGCCTGGCCTTGAGGCCATCAGGCGGGCTCGTCGGCCTGATTTCGCTGTAAACCGCGACCGTTCACCTCAAAAAGTTCGAACCGATGTTACTTTCGCCGGAAACATTGGATATGTAAGTATCTTCGATGCGGTTCAGGTGATAGAAAATGGCAAAATGACCGGGCTTCTCGTTCTTAAGTCCGATATGTGCTTGGCGAGTGTTGCGTTTAACGAAGGCAAGATCGTCGATGCCGAAAGCAATGGGAAAAACGGCGTTATGGCGTTTCGCGAGATCATTGAGCTCATGAGCGGAACGTTTGAGTTTTCAACTGCCGACCACGAATTTCCTGTTGTGATCAACGTTTCGAGCAATACAAATTTCCTCCTTGACGTACTGACCGAACTCGACAATGAGCGTGCCGAACAGCAAGGCCTCCGCGACGTCGGAAGTGAAATGCGTTGAGAGCCCATTAGGTATTCCGCACTTCTTAAACGACTCGAAATTGCAGAAACCAAAGGTTGACTAAAACCCGCCGATACCCCAAAATATAGTGCTACCTCAGATAGCAAGCACTATATACGATGTTCAAGCTCCAACGCCTAGAAATAACTGGATTCAAATCCTTTGCGGACTACACTGAAATAGTTTTTACCGGAAACGGTATTACGGCCGTTGTTGGCCCGAACGGCTGCGGCAAGTCGAATGTTTCGGATTCTATTTCATGGGTCCTTGGCGAACAGCGCGCAAAATCGCTTCGCGGCGGCGAAATGAAAGACGTTGTCTTTCAGGGTTCAAAGAACCGAAAACCGTCCGGCATGGCGGAAGTAGTGCTTCATCTTGTCCGAGACGAGGATTTTGTGGATCTTGATGAAGCCGAGCTCGAGGACATTGACGAAACGCTCAGCGGCATTGATGAGCTTGCGGTCGATGTTGATGCTCTGGAAGCCGAGCAAGCAGGTGTCGAGCCTGAAATTCAGTCTATCGACGCAGTCGCCGAAACCAACGGTTTCCACCCGGAAAACGAATCTGAAGAAATTGAAAGGGTCCAGGCAGCTCAGGTCGGCTCAACGCAGATCGTCGAGCGCACCATTAAAACAAAGCGGCATTGGCGTCCGCGTTCGTTCGCTCTGGATTTTGCTCCCGGCGAAGCGGTTTCCGTAACGCGGCGTCTTTATTTATCGGGGGAAAGTGAATATCAGCTTAACGGTAAGACCTGCAGGCTGCGTGACATTCAAGACCTGTTCGCTGGCACTGGCCTTTCCGGTTCGCATTACGCGATCGTCGAACAGGGCCGGATCGGACAGATACTTTCTGCCAAACCGGGCGACCGCCGAAATCTTATCGAAGAGGCCGCCGGGATATCAAAGTTTCGAACGCGCCAGCGGGCGGCAGAGTCTCGACTGGATTCGGCGAAAACCAATCTTGGGCGAATTTCGGACATCGTTTCCGAAATAGAAAAACAAGCGAATTCCCTTCGTCGTCAGGCAGCGAAAACAAGGCGTTTCGTCGTTTTGCAGGAAGAATTTCGTGTCTTGCTTCGGCAGCTGTTTGCCGCTGAAGGAAAACATTTTTCCAGTCTTATCCTTGAACTCGAAAGTCAGCTTTCTGCGGCGATCGAGAATGAAAAGGCTTTTGTCCTCAAAGTTTCCGAAAAGGAAGAAGATGTTCGCGCGGCTACCCAAACGGCTCGGCTTGCTGAAGAAGCGTTGTCAGAAGTGCGACGGATCCATTCTGAAAATGCTCTTGAACGAGACCGGACCCAACGGGAGCACCGTTACCAGACCGAACAGATCCTTGGCCTAAATGAACGGCTAAAGTCTGTTCAGAACGAGATAGAGGCGGCACAGGAACGTTTGCAGCTTGCTGAATCTGAACGCCAGCGTCTCTTGGTAGAAGATGAAAAGGAAAGTGCCGAAGCCGATGCGACCCGAGCGATCCTTGCAGAAGCTGAAAAGGTCTATAGCGAGCGGGTTTCCGATGTTCGAAAGATCGAGGGTGAGATCGAAGAGCGACGTGAAGAGCTTATGCGCCACGCGGCAGCCGTCGAACGCTTTGACGAGATAGCACGCCAGCTTTCGCTAAATCTCGACAGGCTTCATGAACGTGCCGGCGGGCTTGCCTCTGAATCGGTTCGAGCTGAAGAAGCGTTTCAGATGCATACCGGCGAACTCGCGGCTGTTACGGCGGAACTTGGCTCCGAGAAGGAAAAGCTTGAAGGCCTGCTAAAGGAAAAATCTGAACTCCTGACCGAGACCACTGATGCCCGCAAACTGCTTTCCGATGCAGAGATCAACCTTAAGGACGTTCAGAACGAACTTTCTCGAACGAAGAATCGCCTGGAAACACTTCAGGAACTTGACGAAACCCGTGCTGTTTACGCACCTCAGGTGCAGAAGCTTTTTGCAGAGCAGGATGCGATCGGTGTCCCGATCAAAGGCGTGTTGGCGGATTTCTTAAATGTAGAAGAACGAGCAGAGCGTGCGGTCGAGAACCTTTTAGGTGTTTATCTTCAGTCGGTTTTGGTCGGGTCCTATTCCGATGCAAAGAAAGTAGCAACCTGGCTAAAAGGAACCGCCGCCGGCCGAATTCCGATTTTGATCGTACCGGACATTGACGGAGTCTCTGCAATTTCAAGAGGTTCGGTCAGTCGGAATGCTTCCAATATTGCGGAAGCACTCGGGGCATCGCCGGAGATTTTGAGCGTTTTGCGAGAGGCTCTGCCGAGGGAGCTATCAGCATCGCTCGTAGATTCGCTCAATGGTTCTGCTGCAGCCTCGGGTTCGGTTATTGTCGATCTTTCAGGCGATATGCTTGTGGGCGGTAGCTTAATGGTAAGCGGCAATGCCTATGCAACCGGAAAGAATGAATCGCTTCTAGCGTTTAAGCGCGAACTTTCCGGATTAGCGACGCGTGCGGTAGAACTTGAAAACGACGTTGAAGCTGCTGTTTCCGCAGCTGTGGTCGAACGCGGAAAACTTGAGCAGTTTGAAGAACGGATGGTCGATCTTCAGTCGGTGATAATCAAGGTCGAGCGGCATCTCTTGAGCTTGGAGATTCAGGAAAAGAATACCCGCCAAGAGATCGAGCGTGCGGAGCGCCACCGTCGTATAGTTGACGAAGAAACTGTTCAGGTTAGGGCGGAGATCTCGGATATCGAAGCTAGGACTATCGAAGCAAAAGAAAGCCGGACTCGAGCGGACGGTCAGCGACTCGCTGAGCAGGATGCGATCGATCAGATCATCTTGCGTTTGACCGACGCCCGCGAACGGGCCGATGCTGAAAATTCGGTCTTAAATGAAAAGCGTACCGTCGCGGCAACTTCAGGCGAGCGACGCCGTTCCATGCAATCTGCACTTCAGCGAATCGATAATGAGATCAAAGAACTTACCTTGCGCATCTCAACGCTAAACGGAGAGGTGTCTGAAAACGAAAGGCGGATCGAACAACTGACGGCCTCGATCGAAGAGATCGAACAGAAGATCGGCGGTGTGTCAGAAGTCGTAAAGGCTGAAAATCTTGAACTTGAAACTGGGATCTCAACCTTGGCAGTTGCACGGCAAAGCTCAGATTCAGCAGCGGCCGAGCTTTCCGAATTGAACCGTCAGGCGGCAGACGCGATGAACGAGCGGGCCGCGGTCGAGGTCCGGCAAACCGAGGCCGTGACGGAACTAAAGAATATTACGGAGCACTGCTTGCAGGAACTCAACACGCCGCTCCAACAACTTGTCGCTGACGAACCTGTCGGCGATGATTTTATTCTCGAAGATGCGAGGTCAAGAACTGACGAATTGAGGCAGCGACTTGAAGGATTTGGAGCAATAAATATGCTTGCCGTGGAGGAATTAACGGAAGCGGAGGAGCGGCTATTGTTTCTTACCTCACAACGGCAAGACATCATCGACAGCATTGCGTCGGCGGAAGAAGCCCTTCGTGAGATAAAACAGCGGTCTCGGGAACGTTTTCGGCATGCGTTTGAAGCGATCAATGAGAATTTCAAAGAGTTTTTCAGCGAGTTATTCGGCGGCGGTCACGGCGAGATGTCTTTACTCGAATCGGATGACATACTCGAAGCCGGGATCGAAGTTGTCGCACAGCCGCCAGGCAAGCGTCTGCAAAATATACTGCTTTTGTCAGGCGGAGAAAAAGCGATGACCGCGATCGCTTTGGTCCTGGCGATATTCAAGTATCGCCCATCACCATTTTGTCTGCTGGATGAGGTCGATGCGCCGTTGGATGATGCTAATGTAGGCCGCTTCGTTACCAAGATCGCCGACATGTCTGAAAAGACGCAATTCATCGTGATAACGCATAATAAGCGAACGATGGAGGCCGCAAGGGCGTTGTATGGCGTGACCATGCAGGAAGCCGGTGTCTCAAAGGTTGTCTCGGTCAGATTTGATTAGTTCCTGTCGGTTCTTTCAGAAGATTCAACCATTCCAATCAATTCGACATCTAATATATGCCTCGATGTGCTATATTCGGGGTTTGTTTTTTTATCACGCAAATATGCTTCGTTACGTTTTATCATTTACAGTGCTTGTATTCGCGTTCCACCTTTTGGCAGCGAGCGGAGTATCACAAAAGCGGAAGGTTAAAAGGACCATACAGCCAAAACCGATAGCCGCGGCTACGACCCAAGCAGACGCAACGGAAAAAGTAAATTCAGCAGTTCCGCCTACGAAAAGAAATCTCCGAGCGGAAGCAGGCGATAACCCTGTTCGTTCCGGTCAAAGCCGAAAGAGTTATGTGTACGAATTTAGGCAGCCGAACTTCATAAACAGCTATATTAGGATATCTCACGATGAGGACGGCACCGGTGAAGTACGATTTGATCGAAAGGATATTTCCGAAGAGATCGTTGAAAAGATCGGGCTAAGCCGTGAAACCCTTGCTTTTATAGAGAGTTCACTTACGGGCCTTAACTTCTTGGATTCGGCTGAAGATTATCAACATCAGAAGGACTTCTCGCATCTTGGCTCTATGAAGTTCAGTTATTCTGACGGCGAACGTACACGGTCCGTTGAGTTCAATTATACGAACAATAAACTGGCTAAAGCCCTTGTAGATGAATATCGAAAGATCGGAAATAAGTATATTTGGATCTTCGATATTGGAGTGGCCCGCGATAATCGGCCCCTCGACGCTCCGAAACTGATGACCGTGCTGGATGGTTATCTTCGACGAAGTGAGATAGCCGACCCGCCGCAATTGCTTCCATTCCTAAACGAACTTAGTAACGACGAACGCTTGCCGCTGATCGCGCGAAATCACGCGGAAAGGCTCGTCAAGCAGATCGAAAAAGAAGTCCTCAAATCGCGCAAGTAGATCCCTCTAACTGACGCGCTATTTTGAAGCGCTTGCCTTGTAACCTGTCTCTATCAACTTCTCAAGCACCTTGAGATCAACATCTGCCAGCCGTCTAATATAGAGACACGCAACGCCGGTCTTGTGTTTTCCGAGCGACTCGAGCAGCGGTTCATATTCCTTGATATCGCACGTGACGTAAAGGCTCAAGTTCGCTTTTCTTGGAGAAAAGGCAACATTCGGCCAGTCCAGTTCGCGGCCGGACGCATATTTGAGCATTGTGCTTCCGAAGCCGATTATCGCCGGCCCCCACATCTTCGGCTCTTCCTTTGTCATCCGCTTGAATATATCTAGCAATTTGAAGGCATCTTCGCGCCGCTCATCGATCTCGACCGAATTGATGAAGTCTTCGACGCTCGCCTCTGTGGGCCGTGTTTTGAGCTCAGCTTTTGCCATAATCGTTTCCTATAGTTTTTCCATTCGTCCTTTCAAGTAGTCCTTGACCACATAGGTCGCTTTACAATCGTCTTCGTTGTATTCGAGCACTCTCTTTAAGAGTCCTTCGTCGCCCGTCTTCAAAAATTCGTTGAACCATTGGATCGACAGAACTCCTGATGGTGTCTCATCCCGCCAATTGAACTTCAAGTGTTGAGCTATTGCCTTTATTCCATAACTTCCCAAGGGCCAATCAGTGTGCTTAGTTACCACGGAATAAAGATCGATCGTGTTCCGATGGGCAAAGATCGCATCTAGATCTTCTTCTGAGATCACATCCGGAAATTTCTTCCTCAATCTACGGTAACTCGTCTTTTCGTACGGCGAATAGTAGTAGATCGCCGTTCGATCGAGATCGTGTGATCGAATAAAAGCAAGTGCATTGCTCCAAGCTTGTAATTCTGCCGTATCGGTCGCCTCTTTGGCGGTGAAATGTTCAAACCGCTCACCGTTTTCATCGCGGATCCAAAACCCGTGCAAGTAAATAAGGTCCTGAGTCGGATCCGATTCGATATCGAAGAAAAGCTCGGTATCAACGTCCGGAAATGCGAACGGCGAATGCATGATAGGCTCGCATTTCAGTGTCATCAGTTTCGCTCTCGTTACGATCTTCTCCAAGGATCCGGCACCGACACCCTTCAAAAAGGCTTTGTCCTGTTTCTTTTGTGCAAGTAGCTCTTCGACATTTAGGTCACATATTGTCTTCACTGAAGCCTGTTCGAGGTCTTTTCGGAGCGTATCGCGGACGCTTCGCCCGACATAAAAGAGCTGAGTCAGGTCATCCGTTTCCTTCGCCCATTCTTTACAGGAGCCGTACCAACCGCAATCTTTGCATGACGAGTTTAATGCCGGATCGTTTTGGATCTCATTCTTTATCAAAGCGACGGCCTCGGCCCGCGTCCGCTCATAAAATTCAAACCAAGTTTCAGGAGTTCTCGGTCCTTGCGAAGAGGCAAGATCATATTCGGTCTGCTCGCCTGATGTGTCAATGACGATAGCCCTCAAGGAACTATGCAGGCCGCGGCGTCTGAGAATCTCGCAATATAAAGAAAGTTGAACCGCATAATGCTTCTTTGGTTTTCCACCGCTGCCGGCTTCGTCGGAACCTTCCTCGGCCGAACCTGATTTAATATCGATCGGGAGATATTCCGCCCCGTCCCAATACAGCAGATCAGGAATGCCAAATAGATCGCCGTGTGCCAACACGCCTTGGTAAATGTACTCGGCCCGATCCGAAAGTGCAGTATTTGTCTTATCGATCCGCTCTCTTTCGGTTCCCTGGCTGCAATCGACATATTCAAAGCCAAAGTTGGAGATAATATCAGTTTCGTGCTGAATACCGCGTTCCCAAAGCAATTGAAGAAATGGATTGTCTTCACCCACGAACTCATCCTGAGGTCCGTGAGCGTCCCGCCAGACTTTGTGCGGACAGCGAATGTAATCATAAAGAATTGATGGGGTTATTACAGTCAATAGTTCATCTCCGAACGGGCGAATTGCGGGTATTGTAGAGTAAGTGCCGCAACTTTGAAAGCGGACCGCGTTTACTTGACAACATTCACGTAAATTCCTAATCTTTAAGTTCGCCTCGCGGCGAAGATCATTCCGCAGTAGCTCAATGGCAGAGCATTCGGCTGTTAACCGAAGGGTTGTAAGTTCGAGTCTTACCTGCGGAGCCAATTTGTTCCATAAGAGACGCCTCAAACGGGGCGTCTTTTTTACTTTGTTCCATCAACCGCCTTTCCCGATAAAAGATCGATATTTTCCGAAATTTTTCGGTTGCGTTCCGCGGGCGTTCCAGCCGTGTTCCGGGGGCGTTCCGGCCCTGTTCCACTTGAGACTGGAACGTGTAAGTCTCTGTGAGTCATATAGTTACTGCGTTGCACGGCCTAATTTCGTCGATCTTTTACCAAAAAGTTTCGATCTTCGTCTCAGTTCTACCCGATCTTGTCCCATTTGTCCCAATGTACCACGGTCCGACACGCAACGTTCTCGTGGAAAATTGCTTTGCCTGCGCGTCTGCATGGGGCAAGCTTCATGGAGGAATTTTGAGCGCGGATTTCGCACATCTGGCCGATTTACACCGAAAAATGGAGGCAATTGGCCCTTTCGCAATCTTAGATCTGAAATTTCAAATCTGAGATCTCAAATCGAAAATCGCCTGTCCCAGACGCAGTGTTGGGACAAACAAAAATACGGATACTTTTAACGCAAAGACGCAAAGAAGTTCAGAGTTCAGGCTTTAGCTTGCCAGTATGTCAAAGATCAAGTCAGGACCGCCTGAGTGAGCGGGCGGCCAGTTCGGTGGACAGATCCTCGATCCAAGATCGATACGAGCCCTTACTAACGTGCGGGCTACGGACACGTGCTCGAAAGATACGCCGGCCCCGTAATATTTTCTATCAGCCTCGACCGGTCGCCAATAGCAATTGGCGCAGTTGATGGCAGTTGTTGAAGATGGAATGAATGGCGCAGTTGGAAAGGGAGCACAACATGGCGGCAATTCGCACGTTCGCGTGAACGAGCAGAGTCGAAAAGTTTTCTGCGCAGGAAACAGCGATGTTCGTCTATAATGCAGGTGAGCAATTGGTGGTGGAGTTCTTGACTCAAATAAGCGAGACGGCGCAGATGGGCTATTTTTCGAACTCAATTCGAAAACCTGATCACGAAAAAATTGCATGAGAACATTCTCGAACCTTTTGTTTTCATATAGACGAATGGTATTAACAGTCGTCATATTGTCTTTCATGCATGCTTCTGTGACCTTGGTGGGTGGTCAAAGATCTACATCGACCGAACCGATAATGGGCCTAACAGTTTGCGCAAAAGATTCTTCTTTCGAAACAATTCTAGAATCGATTGCAGTAACGTCAGGTGTGCCTATCGGTTTTGAACGGACAAACTTCTCGCGATCCGAAGAAACTAAGATAACGATCTCCGTTTCTAACATGGGAATTGAGGACGTGATGGATCAACTTATCCTGAAAATGCCGGACTATGTTTGGTTTTTCGACGACCAAGTAATCAATGTCTTGCCGAAAAACAGTTTGGCTCGAATTCCAGATATTGCTCTGGGTGACATTACATTAGACGCTAGGCAAGGAAGCGATCTTTCGATGTCTCTCACAAGTAATACTGCGATCATTGCTGGTTTTGAGCGAAACAGGTCTAAACTTCTATCGGCAACCAAGGCACCAGACGAATCGTTGAATACAGGATATATATCAATTCCTGTTCGAATAAAGCCTACTACAGACGGACCGATTCACTTCAGATCTAAATTCTTCAGGGCACTCCTTAACGAGATCCTTCGTACAGGTCATGCGAATTTTTGGATGCTTTCGAAAGAGGAGAATACACCCGGCGCAATCTTGGTGAAATTTGCAGGTTGATGTCGTTACCGCCAGCGTCCGGCTTCTGATCAAGTCGGTCTCGACCTGCAGTCTAGAATTTTTACTGACCTGTAGATAGAAAGGGCGTGGCCGGGAGATCGACCACGCCTTCTGTTAATTTGGCCACTAAAATGCCTAATGCAAAGGTCGGCTATTCCCCGGCTTTTTTGGTTTGGGCTTTTTCGGCCTTGGGTTTTGCGGGTGTTTTTGCCTTCATTGTCGCGGGTTTGGCGGTCTTTGAGGTGACCTTTGCCGCGGTCTTTGCCGGAGGATTCAGCATCGCGGTCCAGCGATATTCGGGTGTCTCGACCTCGCCTTCCAGCTTTTTCAGGATGAACTCGGTCATGTTTTCGACGATCCAATTATGGTTGTATTCGCCGACAGAAGCGATCTCGGCATCGGGTGCCGGGTTCATAAAATCGATGGCGTACGGGATGCCGTCCTTGATCGCGAATTCGACCGTGTTCAGGTCATAGCCCAGCGCTTTGCAGATGGTGATAACGTCCTGTTCGACGCGCTTGTGCAGCTCAGGCGTCAGGTAATTCTCGACGTTTACATACTGCATTCCGCTAAGATATGGCTTTGACGGATCGTAAGGCATGATCAGGACCTTTTCCTGGCCTACGCAGTAGCATCGGACGAACTGATCGTATTCGATGCCCTCCTGAAGCGTCATGCAGAGCGTTCCGGATTGGTTATATTCCGACCACAGCTCTTCGAGCGAATGGATCTTCGAAACGTTCTTCCAGCCGCCGCCGTCAAACGGCTTTAGGAAAGCCGGAAAGCCAACGTGTTCGATGATGCCTTCCCAATCGATCGGGAATTCGAGATTACGAAGCGATTCGGCCGTGACGTCCTTGATGTAATCGTGCTGCGGCAAGAGAACTGTCTTTGGGATAGCGACGCCGATCTTTGCGGCCAGCGAGAAATTGAAGAACTTGTCGTCCGCCGACCACCAGAACGGATTGTTGATAACGAACGTGCCCTCAAGAGCCATTCGCTTGAGCATTGCACGGTAATATGGGATCTCATGCGAAATGCGGTCGATGATCACATCGTATTTCTTCGGTTCATCGAGCCGGATGCCGCCGACCGTAACCATTTCCGCGACGACCTTTCCGCCGCCTTTTTCATTGATGCTTTTGATTATTGATTCGGGAAACGTCTGTTCACGCCCCACCAAAATTCCTACTCGTTTCATATAAATTCCTTTGCGATAGCTAGTTGATATAAAAATAAAAATGCCCCGGATCGAAACCCTAGATTTTAGTTGATGAGGGCTCGGGAGGCAAGAATCGCGACTGGAATTTACAGTTTGGAAACGCTTAGCTTTGGTTAGTTCCGGGAAGCAGTTCGTAATTGCCCATTTCGCGGTTGTAGTTATCGAGCAGGCCGATGTCGTCGGCGGTGGCGTCGAGCATCTGTTTCGTCATCGCGATGGAATCAGAAAGCTGTTCGAAATCGAGCAGAGAGAATTTTTCGGGCGTGGACATCGTAACGATCTCGTCATTCAGATAGCTGAAGAAATTCTCGATCGATTGAAGCTGGCCCTCGACGAGCTTTACACTTTGTTCGATCTCATCGAACGAAGCGACCCGGCGTTTTAATATCTCAACATTCGTCTGTTGAATGCGCTTTGTCTTTTCGTCGGTCGCGCTTTCAGCCGCACGGTAGGCCTGCGAAAGCTGGTTGTGAACGGCCTGCCGGTTTATCGATTTCAGATGCTGTTTGCGGCGTCGGTAAACATCAAGCAGGTCGACGAAATCTTCCCAACGCTGGTCGAGTGTCCGCAAATTTGCAGGAAGTTGTGCGGCGCCCGTGAATTTCTTGTAATTGTCCTGGATCTTTTCCTTTAGCCAGCGGAGATATTCGACCGCTTCGCGTTCACGCGGCGTGAAGGTCTTGATCAGCTTTTCACGGGCAGTCTTATTCGCGAGAAAAAGGCGTTCCTTTTCGCGGGTCTGCACCAGCCGCCTGTATTGCGGCAGATTCGGAACGATCAGGATATAAGCCATTTCGGCGATCAACGCGATCAGCAGCGGAATAACGCTTCCCGTATAGGCGGCGGCGGCAGCAAAACCCGCAAGGCCCCAGAAATTCACCGGTTCCTTGATCGCCTCTTTGGCGTAGCTCGTATTAAATTTTGCCAGGTTCTGCTGGTACTTCGCCAGATCTGCCATATAAACGTAGATGCCGGGAATGCGGGCTGCGTTCGAAAAATTACTGTTTCGCTTCGTTAACTTCGGTTTCGATCACCTGTTCGAGAACGTCTTCGTCCGAAGCGGCTTCGGTGCCCGCCCCGATCTGACGGTCTGCGCCCGTGCCGGAACCTGCACCAAGCAAGCCCATCTGCGACTTATATTCAAGCAGCTTGTCCTGCAGTTGAATGTCCATCGCTTCGCGCTCGATGTCCGCCATCTGATTGTCAACAGATGCCGTACCAAGCTGTAGCTTTGCTTCGGCGGCGGCAACGCGGCGATCGATCTTCTCACGCATTTCGTTGAAGGTCGAAGCATCGTCGCCGATGTTGAAGGCTTCCATCGTCTGAGCAAGCTGCTCCTGCAATTTCGCCTGCTTTGCGGCAGAGATGAGCTGCATTGCCTCGGCGGAACGCTTCTTCATATTCAGCACGTAATTGTCGCGTGCTTTCAATGCCTGTTTCGAAGCGAGTTCGGCGTGCTCAAGCTGTGCGTTGGTTCGTTCGCGGTCAAGCTGTGCCTGCTGTAGCTGGCCGATATAGGCGGTCGCGATATCGTCGCGGCCCATTTTTACCGAAGCTTTGATCTTTGAATCGAGTTCGACTACCTGCCGCTCCAGATTCTCATGATTCTTTTTCAAGAGCCGCTCGGTGGCCATTACCTGTGCCACGGAATTGTTCAGTTCCGGCACGCGGTCGCGCATGTCGCGTATCGTCTGCTGAAGGACAAGTTCAGGATTTTCGATCTTGTCCAATGCCGCTCCGGTACTTGCCCGGAATACTCTAGTTATTCGTGCCCACAAACCCATCTTTATTCTTCAGCTCCTCAGATCTCAGGTAAACACCGCTTTTCAGCCATTTTTCTCTACGACGGCCAAAGCCCGTAAGTTGCAATTTCCGCCATAAGTATAGCAGGAAATCATAATTTAGTAATGCGGTTAAAGGTTCGCATACGGATAGATGCCAGGCAAACCAAAAACTTGTCTTTTATCCGGTCAAAAATGAAGACCGAGCCTTAATACCTCGTCCGCGAATTAGAGTATAGTGTGCAAGAAGCCGGCTTTCGTTTCGTTCCGAGAATGGATAAAGTTCGCTCCGGCTTCATTTAGGAGCTTTGCGAGAGGGCGGACGAATAACAAAAGATTTTCCGTCTTAACTAATAACGGAACGTT
This sequence comes from Pyrinomonadaceae bacterium, assembly GCA_041751035.1. Lineage (GTDB taxonomy): Bacteria > Acidobacteriota > Blastocatellia > Pyrinomonadales > Pyrinomonadaceae > OLB17. The sequence continues at coordinate 21,681 of JBGSYH010000007.1, forward strand.
TAACTGAAAACGAAACGAACTTAATGGCAGGTTTCCAACAAATGAGAACACTTTTATCGGGAATTATCGCGGCCTCAATTTTTTGGTCGATGTTTGCACCTTTCGCACTGCGGGCGAATGCACAAATAATTGGAAGAACGGTGAATACAACGATGCAGAATGTACCGTCCGGACTTACATTTCGGCTCAGCGAAGGCGTTGAAGGCGCCGAAGATCGGCAGAAGCAGCCCGCTGCGGCGACCGATCCTTTGTCCGAAAGCGAATCGGGCAAATTGCTTGGCAGACTGCCGGGAATAAAATCCGATCCGGACGATCAGGCCGAGTTCGCAAAGCGGATCGGCACATTGCCGGCGCCAAAGACAGGCGAAAAGATACCTGTGAAGTTTCCGGCGGCCGATCAACAAGGCCCGCCGCAAACCGGCGATGCGAAAACGGCACTAGAGGTGATCCGTTTTTCACCCGAAGGCGAGGTATCGCTTGCTCCCGATCTAAATATTACGTTCTCGCATCCGATGGTCGCAGTTACGTCTCAGGAAGAAGCGGCAAAATATGCACCGGTAGAGATCTCGCCGCAGGTCGAAGGAAGATGGCGGTGGCTCGGAACGCGAACTTTGATGTTCGATACCGAAAAGCGTTTTCCGATGGCAACACAGTTCACCGTCCGCGTACCTGCCGGAACCAAGTCAGCGGTCGGGCCAACGCTTCAAAAAGATCATACATTCACCTTTACAACACCGCCGCCAAAGGCGATCCGAATGATACCAAGCGGCGGCCAGACGACACGCCGGGACGCATTGATGTTCGTCGGGTTCGATCAGGCGATCAACCCCGAAGCGGTGCTGGCGAAGATCAACGTTATGGGCGGCGGCAAGAAACTGCCGATCCGGCTCGCGACGCAGGAAGAGATCGACCGCGACGGCTCGATCGCATATTACGCAAAAGAATCACAGCCGGGCCGCTGGCTCGCGTTTCGTGCGCTGAATTCTGACGGACTTACGGAAAACGCGCTGCCCGGTGCAAGCGGTATTACCGTCACGATCGACAAGGGAACTCCGTCAGCCGAAGGACCGCTGACGACAACGGCAGCTCAGGCATTTTCCTTCCAGACATTCGGCCCGATGAAATTCGTCACCGCGATGTGCGGTTGGCGGCAGAACCAGAATTGTTCGCCTTTCGAGCAATGGATGATCCAATTTTCTAATTCGATAGACGCGTCAAAATTCACCAAAGAAATGGTGAAGATCGAACCGGCTATCGAAGGTGCGAACATTTATCCCTCGGGAAATTATCTCTACGTTCAAGGCGTAAAGAAAGGCCGGACGACTTACAAGATCACCATCGACGGAAAGCTACAGGACATCTATGGCCAGACGATGGGACAGGCCGCAACCGCGACGATCAAGACCGGCTCTGCCGAATCGATGATGTATGCCCAGGGCGGATTTATGTCCGTGCTTGACCCGACCGCGAAACCTGCGTTTTCCATCTATTCGACGAACCACTCGAATGCCCGCGTGAAGATGTATCGTGTCAGACCGCAGGACTGGAGCGCCTATCAGCATTATGTCAGGTACATAAATTACGACGACGGAAAGCGGCCGGTAATGCCGGGGCAATTGATCTCAGACAAGGTAGTTCCGATCAAGAACGTGGCGGACGAAGTGGTCGAAACCCGGATCGATCTTGCGACAGCATTGAATGGCGGTTTCGGCAACGTCGTGCTCGATATTGAACCGACTGTACGAAAAGACAAATACGACCGGACACGCGTCGTTACCTGGATACAGGCGACAAAGATCGGACTAGATGCATTTGTTGATAATACAGAACTTGTTGGTTTCGCGACGGAGCTCGCGACCGGCAAGCCGCTATCCGGTGTCGAACTTTCGATCTATCCGAACGACGGCGTTCCCGCAGCCTCGGTTGCTGAAAATCAGCCAACGGAAGACCGCGGTGTTCTCGGTTCGATCTTCGATTGGTTCTGGAGTTTTGGCAGCAGCGGTCCGAGCGATCAGGCTCTCGACGCGGACGGTTCGGAATTGAGCGTCGAAGAGGTCGCACCTGCACAGACCAACCAGACCGGTGCAAACGGCATTCTGCGCCTGTCGCTTTCGGAGAATTCGTCCGAAAAAGGAATGAATCTCCTGATCGCAAAACGCGGCCGCGATGTCGCATTTTTGCCTGAGAACACCGATTACTACTGGCAGGACTCAGGATCTTGGTACAAAAAGCCTTCCTACGATACGCTTCGCTGGTTCGTCTTTGACGACCGCAAAATGTACAAGCCAAAAGAAGAGGTCGCGGTGAAAGGTTATATTCGCGTCCAGACCGCAGGAAAGCTTGGTGACATTCAGGGACTCGGGGACGCGGCTAGAGGCTTTACGTGGACCGCACGCGATCCGCGAAACAATGAGATAGCAAAAGGCAGCGGCGAATTAAATGCGTTCGGTGCGTTCGATTTCAAATTCAAACTGCCGGATAACGTGAATCTCGGCTATGCGAATGTGACGATCACGACCAGCTCATCCCTTGGCGGCGCGTCGCATAATCATCAATATCAGATACAGGAATTCCGCCGGCCCGAGTTCGAAGTAACGGCGAAAGTTGACAGCGAAGCTCCGCATTTTGTCGGCGGAAAGGCTGATCTTTCGGTCGAAGCAAAATACTATGCAGGCGGCGGGCTGGCGAATGCCGCGACGAATTGGACCGTAACCGCGACACCGACCAGCTACACGCCGCCGAACCGAGGTGATTTCACATTTGGAACGTGGACGCCGTGGTGGAGGGTTTACGACTATTATGGCCGCGGACCTTCAGGACCAAGTTCGTCTCAGTCGTTCCAGGGTATAACCGACGCAAGCGGACGCCACAATTTGAAGATCGACTTCGAATCGGTAAAGCCGCCGCGTCCCTATACGATCTCAGCATCGGCTTCGGTGCAGGACGTAAACCGACAGACCTTTGCCGGTTCGACATCGCTGCTCGTCCATCCATCCGAGCTTTACGTCGGAATAAAAACGCCGCGAACCTTTGTTCAGAAGGGCGAAAATATTCATATCGAATCGATCGTTTCTGACCTCGACGGAAATCTAGTCGCCGGGCGCGATATCGAGATCAAGGCATTGCTCAAAGACTGGCGGTTCGATGCCGGAGCGTGGAAAGAGGTCACTGTCGATGAACAAAGCTGTTCGATCAAGTCTGCCGCGGCTGCGGTAAAGTGCAGCTTTGTCGCGAAGGAAGGCGGCCGATACACGGTTACCGCGACGGTAATGGACGACCGCGAGCGGTTTAACGAAAGCGAATTTACCATCTGGGTTCCGGGCGGAAAGACTCCGCCGAAGCGAACGATCGAGCAGGAAGATGTTCAGATAATCCCGAGCAAAAAAGAATACGCACCGGGTGAGGTCGCCGAACTTCTCGTCATCGCTCCGTTCACACCAGCCGAAGGCGTTCTGACGCTGCGTCGAGACGGCATTGTAAAGACCGGACGGTTCACGATGAAGGATTCGTCGGTTACGTTGAAAGTTCCGATCGACGAAAAATACCTGCCGAATATTTATGCGCAGGTCGATCTGGTCGGCTCGGCTCCGAGGCAGAATGACAAAGGCGAGATCGATCCGAAACTTGCCGGCAGGCCTGCTTTTGCAAGCGGCAACCTAAATCTTTCGGTGACGACCGAATCCCGAAAGCTGACAGTTTCAGCCGATCCGCAGGACGCGACTCTTGCTCCGGGCGGCGAGACAAAGGTCGCCGTACAGGTCAAGGATCATCGCGGCGAGCCGGTCGCTAACAGCGAAGTGGCGATCGTTATCGTTGACGAAAGTGTTCTGGCACTTTCGCGATACACCATCGCCGATCCGGCCGCGATCTTTTATACCGCGCGCTCAACCGGAACGACGGATTATCGTTTGCGGAAAGATCTACTATTGGGAAATCCGGACGATGTCAAAAATCCGCCTTCACCACCGCCAGCGCCCTCACCCGTGTCGGGTGGTTTGGCCGGGAGATCGGAGGTTTCTAAACAACGGGCAATGAAACCCTCAGCCCGTGCGGACGGGTTTGCTATGGACGCCGCGGAAATGGATAACAGCAATACGTCTCCAACAGTCGGCGAAACACCGATCGAACTTCGACAAAATTTCGATGCTCTCGCTTTGTGGTCTCCGTCCGTTCGGACCGATTCGAACGGCCGGGCGACGGTCGATGTAAAACTGCCTGACAATCTTACTCGTTATCGCATCACTGCGGTCTCGGTCGATCAAGGAAAACGGTTTGGCAAAACAGAATCAAATATCACGGCCAAAAAGCCTCTGATGGTTCGCCCGTCAGCGCCGCGGTTTATGAACTTCGGCGACAAGGTCGAATTGCCTGTCGTGGTTCAGAACCAGACAGATCAGGACATGGCGGTCGATGTGGGAATTCGTGCATCCAATGCCGAGTTGACGGGCGGCAGCGGTAAGCGTGTTTTGGTTAAGGCGAATAGTCGCGAAGAAGTTCGTTTTCCTGTCTCGACCGTAAAGGCCGGAACGGCAAGATTCCAATTCGCGGTAAGCTCAGGCAAGCACAATGATGCGGCAGAGATCTCATTGCCTGTATGGACGCCAGCGACGACCGAGGCGTTTGCAACTTATGGCTCGACCGACTCGACCGGAGCGATCTTCCAGCCCGTTCAAACGCCGGGCGATGTCTGGAAGGAATTCGGCGGATTGGAAGTTACGACTAGCTCCACTCAGCTTCAAGAACTAACCGACGCCTACATCTATCTGGCCAGATATCCGTACGGATGTTCGGAACAGATCTCGTCGCGAATGATCTCAACCGCGGCTTTGCGGGATGTTCTTTCAGCTTTCAAAGCGAAGGATATGCCGACGCCTGCTGAGATCGAAGCGCAGTTCGCACGCGACATTCAGGTGCTCCAATCACGCCAGCGAAGCGACGGAAGCTTCGGTTTGTGGAAACGCGATCGTGAGCGATACGAATATCCGTTCCTGACGATCCACGTTGCGCATGCTCTCGGGCTTGCAAAGGCAAAAGGCTACAAAGTGCCGGATGAAATGCTCAACCGCACGAAGCCGTATCTGAAAGATATCGAGAACAAGCTGAAAGATCAGTGGTATATCAATTCGCCGCAGGTGCGCTGGACGATCTCTGCGTATGCATTATATGTGCGGAATCTGATCGGCGATCGAGATGCCGTAAAGGCGAAGAAATTGCTTGCCGAAGCGACGATCGAGAAGCTCAATTTCGAAGCTCTCGGCTGGGTTCTGTCGGTGCTTGCCGATGATCCGGGTTCGGCTTCTGAGGTTGAACAGATCGTTCGATTCTTGATGAATCGGACCACCGAAACAGCGGCGCATGCCAATTTCGTGACGAATTATGCTGACGGCGGCTGGCTGATAATGCATTCGAACCGGCGTGCTGACGGCGTGCTTTTGGATGCCTTGATCAAAACGCTCGGCAAGAGTTCGGCGTCGGCTGCATCGGAAGACCTGATTCCGAAACTCGTTCGCGGGCTGCTTGCACATCGCAAGAAAGGCCATTGGGGCACGACGCAGGAAAACGTATTCATCCTGCTTGCGATGGACCGATATTTCAACACTTTTGAAAAGGTCACGCCTGACTTCGTCGCAAAGATCTGGCTCGGAGACACCTATGCCGGCGAGCAGTCATTCAAGGGACGTTCGATCGATTCGAACGAGCTGATGATACCGATGTCCTACCTTGTCGATCAGGGCGGAACGTCGAATTTGATCATCGACAAACAAGGCCCGGGACGGCTCTATTACCGAATCGGAATGCAGTATGCTCCGAAGAACCTGAAACTCGAACCTGCGGATTACGGCTTCACGGTTCTAAGGAAATACGAAGCTATTGACGATCCGGATGACGTTAAACAGAATGCTGACGGAAGCTGGACATTCAAGTCCGGTGCACGGGTTCGCGTGCGGCTAACAATGGTCGCACAGGCCAGACGTTATCACGTCGCGTTGGTAGATAATCTGCCGGCCGGTTTGGAGATACTAAATCCGGCACTCGCAACGACCGAAGCGATCCCGGCAGATGCAGGCGGCAATACCGGCGTTGTCGAAGTCGGCGGCCGCTCGATCGGCAGGAACTATTACTGGTGGCGGCAATATTGGTTCGAGCACCAGAACTTCCGCGACGAACGTGCCGAAGCATTTGCATCGCTCCTCTGGGAAGGCGTTTACAACTACACTTACGTAGCAAGGGCAACCACGCCGGGACAGTTCGTAGTTCCACCGGCAAAGGCCGAGGAGATGTATCACCCCGAGACCTTCGGGCGAACGGGAACTGACTTTGTGAACGTCGAATAACAGCCAATGAAGAACCGGGTCGGATGACGCTCAGCGATTCGTCCGGCTCGGTTCTCAAATTTGCTTAGGATCGGAAAGGAACTGATTCGGAACAATATCTACCATTTACGAGAGGCGACGAGGACGTTCCCTTTGCTGCAGAAATATTCGATACTATTGGTCAAAAGGCCGCCGGAAGCGGAGTCCGGGTTCAAATAATGTAAAACGTCGCCGTCCATACCGTAAACCAGCACACCGTGCCAACTGTTCATGACCGGCTCCCAATAGCCGATGATCATCGGCCCGGCTTTTAATTTTTGAAAAATAAAGCCAAAAGCCGTCGCAAAATATTTCGCCGAAACCTCCTCAACATCGAGGCCGAACCGATGATCGGCGAATAGGACCTTCATCCGGCCTAGCTCAATTCTTTTATCATGCTCGCTATTGCAGAGGTGTTGGAATTCCTCAAATATCGAGGATCGATCCATCTTCGGCCTCCCCGGCGTCACCGCGAAAAAGGCCGCGAGCACGGCTGCCCAACAGGTGTCGTGTCGATGTTGTCTGATATCCGGCGGCGGATCCCACAGTATGCGCATTTCCACTTTCCGTAACTACCGAACTTTAGTTACAGAAACGATGTCTTGCTTTTGTAACACCGATACAGCCTGATGCGGTCGCATCCAGGCCTGCTTTGCTGCATTCGCTCTGATGCCATTCAGAGGCACTTCCAAAAATTCCGGGAACCCCTTTGCAGAAATCGGCGACTGGAGTCGCATTATCAAGGCACGATTCGACGAACGCTCCATTCGCGACCGAATCGCCAATATCTAAAATGCCGATCGATCTCGAACGCTTGAAACCTTCCGTCATACACGCCGTCTGGTCCACGCCTTTACCCCATTCTTTGCCCTCGTTTTGGGCCTTTTCATAATTCGGATTTGATCCAATATAGTAGACAAATCCAACGAGGGCAATAACAACAATTACGGCCCCGATCAAAAGAGCGGAGCCGCAGCCAAGCAATATCTTTGCGTTTTTTGTCATTAAGCCGAAATCTTATCGTAATTAATAACTGGCGTCCATCGAAACTTTCTTGGCGATATGTTTGGCCATGAAATCGGCGTTGTCGTCAGTCGGCGAGCCGTTGTAATCCGGTGCCGCTTTCAGAAAGCCGTTCTTGCCCGTGTGCATCGCGTTGTCTTGGTTGGATTTAATGTGAGCTATTTCGTGATAGATAGCACCGGCCAGTTCCTTTGAGCTGTCCTGAAAAAGCCTGTCCGCATAGACCTCACATATTTTCTTGTTAAGGTCGGTCATTCCCAACACCTTGTCATTTGCCTCGGCCATCGAAACGCTTCCGCCTTTCTTTTTGATCACACTTTTTTCGATGTTTCTGACCATATAGACGATCACATCGGTGTCGCCGAGTGCAGGGGTCGTGTCGTCTTCCGCCAACATCGCCGAAAAGCTGTCGAACGTTTTTTGCTTGTCCTTTAATGAACCGAGATAGGTGTTCAATAGGGTTATCGCCTTTTCAAGCGAATCCCTCTTTCCGCCTTTGTATTTCACATACGCAGTGAAACTAGCCATATTTTTGCCTCCGAAGAAAATAATTTATAAGAGCCGCTTAGAGGTGCGATGTGTATAATAGCAACCGCAATTTACCCTAAGCTCTGACGAATGTAAACCATTTTTTTCATACGGAAGCCACCCATTTGGGTAGTTTCTATTGAGGCAAACGGCGGCGATCTCGCCATCCCTTGATAAATAGCCAAATAAACCGCAAAATCCGAAAAGTGGCAAACCATTACAACAAAGTTATTGAACTGCTTCGGCTTGAGGCGGCATCGGTCGAACGGGCCGCTGAACGACTTGTCGCCGAAGACATTGAAAAAGCTGTTGAACTGATCGTCAACTGCACCGGAAAGGCCATCGTTTTCGGCGTCGGGAAATCGGGCGTTATCGCGCAAAAGATAGCGCAGACAATGACATCAACCGGAACGGTCGCGATATATGTACATCCGTCTGACGCGATGCATGGAAGTCTTGGAGTTGTGACCCGCGGCGATGTGGTTATCGCGTTGAGCAACTCCGGCGAGACAGATGAAATAGTTGCGATGCTTCCAACCCTGCACACCCGCGAAGTCCCGATCATTTCGATCATTGGGGATCTTGATTCGACGCTTGCCCGCGGATCTGCCGTCGTCCTTGATGCCAGCGTTGACCGCGAAGCATGTCCGCTCAACCTTGCGCCGACGACTTCGACCACCGTCGCATTGTCCATCGGCGATGCATTGGCGATGACCGTAATGGAAGCCAAAGGATTGACCCCCGAAGACTTCGCGGCGAACCATCCGGCCGGCAGATTAGGAAAGCGGCTGACGATGCGGGTTGAAACGCTTATGCATCCAAGCCCGAATGTCGATGCGTCAACCGGCCTTCTCGGAGTTGTCAAAGCTATCTCAGACGGCGGGCTCGGTGCTGTAAATGTAATTAGCGATAAAAAGCTCATTGGTATCGTTACCGACGGCGATCTTCGCCGTACAATTGAAAAGACCGATCCGACGAAGCTGGTCGATCTGTCCGCTGAGCAGATGATGACACGATCGCCGATAACCGTTACCAGCCAAATGCTTGCGTTTGATGCGTTGCGACAGATGGAAGAGCGTCCATCTCAGATCTCGGTGCTTCCGGTCGTTGATGATAAGGGTAACTGCATCGGAATGCTTCGCCTGCACGATATTGTGAAAGCGGGATTGTAACCAACCAAATCGGCGGCATTCTCGTCTCAGTTCTTGCCGCACGAAACATAAGAGGCCGCACAATGATGAAATCAGCCAGAGTCCTATTTATCTCAGCCCTATTCGCCTTGGTTTGCCAAACCGCAAATGCACAGCGGACTGAGATCGCCGTGGCGTTCAGCGAGCATTTTTTTGATACTGCGATCCGGGCAATGTTCGATACCGGCGGCCCGCCCGAATTTTCGATCGCCTCCGCAAGCAGCGAGCGAAACGAGATCGAGCCTGTAGGTTCTTCATTTGTGAAGGCAATGTTTTCGGCTGTTTCCGGCCGCGAAAGCAGCGACGGTTCCTGCCGCGAATCGATCAGGTTGATCCCGGAAACCGGCGGAGTTCAGACCGCGGTCCGGTTTCGCGGCGGTGTTATCAATGCGCCGCTTGCATTCAACGGCAGTTACAATCCTCCGTTTATCGGCTGTGTAGATTTTTCGGGTTGGGCGGAGACGAATATCGTTCTTCAATTCGATGAAGCGAAACAACGGCTTGTGGCGACCGCAAAGGTGTTGAATGTCTCACTAAACGGAACAGGAGGCATTGGCGGAAACGTGATCGCCCGAATGGTCCAGAATTCCATCGATCAGAAAATAAATCCGATCGAGCTTTTGAAATTGGACAGCGTTAGCTTTGCACTTCCGATCCAAAATTCCTCTAAGCTTCAGATGCGTGCCGTCGGCGTCAAACACGAGATAAAGGACACCGTTCTGGTCGTACAGATCCAGTACGAATTTCAGAAGGCAACCTAATTCGCTATATACGAAATCGTTTGATTTCAACCCGGACAATGCTCATTTAGGGAGTATTTCGTGTCAAAATAGGCCCAAATAGGCCTTTTTTCTTTGGTATGTTGATTGCCAATGTAATAGCTAAGTGGTTTCGCGGCGTCCCAGAGACGTATGAACAAGGGGGAATCAAACTAAATGAGATTAAGACAATTTATAGTCGGAGGTGCGGTTGCCGGACTGCTTATGGTAGGTCTTGGAACTGATGCTTCGGCGCAGCGCAATCGCGGTCGTGCCCAGGATCAGGAACAAGAAAAACGTGAGCAAGCCGAACGCACTACGAAGCAAAATGAGCAGCGTCAGGCACAGCAGCAGCGTCAGGCCGAACAGCAACGGCAAAATCAGGCTCGCCAGGCCCAGCAGCAGCGTCAGGCCGAGCAGCAACGCCAGAATCAGGCTCGTCAGGCGCAACAACAGCGTCAGGCCGAGCAGCAACGCCAGAATCAGGCTCGCCAGGCGCAGCAACAGCGTCAGGCAGAGCAAACAAGACAGGCTCAGCAGCAGCGTGCCGTTCAACAACAGCGCGATAACCAGATCCGCCAAGCCCAACAGCAAAGGCAGGTCCAAAATCAGCGCCAGGTTCAGGAACAGCAGCAGCAGCGTGCCGCTCAACAGCAGCGCGATAATCAGATCCGCCAAGCGCAACAGCAAAGGCAGATCCAGAATCAGCGTCAGGTTCAGCAGCAGCAACAGCAACGTGCTATCCAACAGCAACGCGATAACCAGATCCGCCAGGCACAACAGCAAAGGCAGATCCAAAATCAGCGTCAGGTTCAGCAGCAGCAGAATGTTCGACAGGTTCCGCAACGCCAAAATCAGCAGCAGATAAATCGACAGGGTCCGCCGCGACGAAACTACGAGAACATCTCTCGTCAGCAGCAGCAGCAGCTACAGCGTCAGCGTCTTGCCGAATACAATCGCCGGATGCAGTATCAGAACTGGCAGAATCTGCAGCGTCAGCGTCAGCGTCAGCTAGAGCAGCAGCGTCGAATGCGGTATCTGCAATATCAGAACCGGTATTGGGAACGCGTAAGGCAGGATCAGCTTCGTCTGCAGCGGCAGATCTATTACAACAACCTGATCAATAACTATTACTATCAGCGAAACGGCAACTACTACTACACAAGCCAGTATGGTGCCCAGATGCTGCAGGACGCGGTAAATCGCGGTTACGAGGAAGGTTATCGATCCGGTCAGGCAGACCGTTATGACGGCTGGGGTTATAACCATCAACAGTCGTACGGTTATCAGGACGCTTCATATGGCTACGATAGTTACTACGTCAGCCTTGAGGAATACAACTATTACTTCCGTGAAGGATTCCGACGCGGTTATGAAGATGGCTACTATGGCCGTTACGAACACGGACAGTATTCAAACGGCAAGTACACCATTCTTGGAGCGGTCATCGGTGCGATCATAGATGTCATCCGATACTAAGATCACGCCAATAAACCGATCAGGCCGATAGGTCTTCGATCAGAAAAAGCCTCGGCAGGGAAACCGCCGGGGCTTTTTCTATTGTCTTGAGCGCCTGGCGGCTTTGCTTTAGGTTGGGCTCCTTTGCTTTACGTTTTGCGGCTTTGCGACAAACACGTTCGCATCTATTTTTCATTCCAACTTCAACACCTGCCATCAACTGCGCCAATTGCTATTGGATGGTTTGTAGATTCGTTTTATCATCGCCGAGGCCGGCAGTTCGAAACCGGCCGGATCTTTGAAATTTGAAATTTAAGATCTGAAATTTGGGACTTTTGGCTTTGCGGTCTTCGCGGCTTTGCGTGAGACTGGTTTGAACCACAGATGGACACAGACCGGTGTTCAGAGTTCAAGCTTTAGCTTGTCTTCTCTGCGGCCTTTGCGTCTCTGCGTCCTTGCGTCTTTGCGTTAAACGGTCTTAGTCTACCGAACCGGTCGCACGCGCACGCGTTGGGACAAAAATGGACGAAAATGGCAAAAATCACGAAAAACGCCGATTTTTGTTCAGGTGTGTTCAGTTCGCGCGTGTTCACATGTGAACAAAAATGGGACTTTTTGAGGTTTTTTGAGAACCAGAGAAACGGGTTTCAGGTCTGCGAATATGTGACAAGTCTTCACAATTCGTCGCACGGATC
>JBGSYH010000008.1:0-10092 GCA_041751035.1 Pyrinomonadaceae bacterium
AAAAGCCGCAACGCATGAAAATACCTCGGCAACTCAAACAATTTCAAATGTAAACTCAATAGCTGTGATGCCGTTTACGAGCATGAGTTCGGACGAAGACAACGAATATTTCTGTGACGGATTGGCGGAAGAGCTGCTCAATGCTTTGTCGAAGATCGAAGATCTAAAGGTGGCGTCAAGGACTTCAGCGTTTTCATTCAAGGCTAAAAATACAAACGTTAGCGAGATCGGCGAAAAACTGAGCGTCAAAAATGTCCTGGAAGGCAGCGTGAGAAGATCGGGCAACAAATTGCGGATTTCGGTTCAGCTTGTAAATGCTGTAGATGGTTATCAAATTTGGTCGGAAAGCTATGACCGAGAAATGGAAGATATTTTTGACGTTCAGGATGAGATCGCACTGGCGGTGGTTGATGCATTGAAGGTGAAATTATTTGGGGATGAAAAAGCGGCACTTTTGAAACGAGGGACAAATAACCCGGAAGCCTATCAACTTTACTTGAAAGGCCGGTTTTATTTCGACAAATTTACAATGGAGGGATTTAAAAGATCCGTCGAGTATTACAAGCAGGCTCTGGCGATCGAGCCAAACTACGCACCCGCTTTTGCCGCGTTGTCGAAAAGTTATAACTATGCCTGCTACGTCGGTTTCGGTGAAACTGCCATGTGTCTTTCTGAAGCTAAGGCAGCGGTAGATAAGGCTTTGGCTCTCGATCAGTCGTTGGCAGAAGCCCATCATGCTCAAGCATTGATCAAATTTAATTATGAACGGGACTGGACAAGAGCGGAAAAGGCATTTCGACGTGCGATAGAACTGAACTATACGGACCATCACGAACATTACTGTATGTTTCTGGCAGTTATGGAGCGGTCTGAAGAAGCCGTCGCCGAAGGGAAACTTGCTATCGAACTCGCTCCGCTTACACTCTTGACGATTTACATTGCCGGTTGGGGGTTTTGGGCTGCAGGGCGCGTCGATCTGGCAAACGAACAGGGACATAAACTGCATGAGATGGAGCCGAATTTCTCCGGCGGACACGTGCATCTCGGAATGAGTTTGTGGGATGACGGATCATATCAAAAAGCGATCGACAAACTTGAAACCGCCGTAAAGCTGGGCGCCGGAAATGATATTAAAATGCTTTTGGGATTGATGTATGGAATGGAAGGCGAGCGCGAGAAAGCCAGTCAGTTGCTAACTGAATTCATACAGCTTGATAAACAAGGGATATTTACCGCAAATCAACAAGCACTCATTTATGCAGGTTTGGGCGAAATGGATCGTGCTTTTGAGCTGCTTGAGCAAGCCGTTGGGCGGCAAGAAGGTGCTTTGCCCTTTCTCAAACAGTTTTCAAGCCTATGTCCCAAATTTCATAACGATCCAAGGATGACGGAGTTGCTTCACCGTCTCGGTTTACCGACAGACAAAACCAATCGGACGGACGAATCACTCGAAGCAAAAACGGCTATGCTTCGGGCGGGCGAAGCAACATCAGATAATTCAGCGAAAGATTTAGAAATAGAAAATGCAGAAACGAAATCGAAATCCGAATCAACGACTAATCCTAAATCCAAGATCCGGGATCAAAAATCGAAATGGTGGCTACTTGGATTTTTAGGCTTGATCGCTCTTATAGGCGGGTTCTTCGGCTATCGTTATTTTACGCCGGGCAGTCAGCAAATCAATTCAATCGCGGTTTTGCCATTTGAAAATAATAGTGGAAACGCAGATTCGGATTATCTTTCGGACGGTTTGGCGGAATCTTTGATATATCGCCTGTCGCAACTCCCGAATTTGAAAGTCAGCCCGACGAGTTCTGTCTTTCGATACAAAGGCAAGGCAAACGATCCAAACATCGTCGCTCAGGAACTCGGAGTTGATTCGGTGCTGACAGGGCGGATCACACAACGCGGCGATAACCTGAGCATCAGCGTCAACCTAGTGGATACCAGAAACGGCAAGTCTTTGTGGGGCGAAAAATACGAACGCAAGGTGTCCGAATTACTGGCGACACAATCTGACATTACCAACGAAATAACCAACAAACTGCAGTTAAAACTTTCGGGCGAAAGTGAGCAGATGTTGGCGAAGAAATACACCGACAATAGCGAAGCTTATCAACTCTACCTGAAAGGTCGCTATCTTTGGAACAAACGCACTTATGATGACCTCATAAAAGCAATCGTGCAATTCAAAGCGGCAATTAAAAAAGACGACAACTATGCACTTGCTTATGCCGGTCTTGCGGACACCTATTCGATAATCCCTTTTTATCGCGGCTCGAAGTCGGGCGATTATATGGATCAAGCCAAAATATATGCGGAGCGGGCCGTCGAACTTGACGACCGACTGGCAGAAACGCATACTTCGCTGGCATTTGTGAATGAAGGTAGCTGGAACTGGAGCGAGGCCGAAAAACATTACAAGCGGGCAGTTGAACTTAATCCCAATTATTCGACCGCGCAGTTGCGCTATGCCCGATTTGAAATCCGGGTTCTCGGTCAGAAAGCGGAAGCCTTGAAGCGAATGAAACGGGCGTTGGAACTCGAACCTGCGTCATTGGTAACAAGCGACAATCTGAGTCAGGTTTATTTGGCCGCGGGCGATGTGGATTCTGCTCTCGAACAAGCAAGGCGAACCGTCGAACTCGATCCGCGATTTTCATTCGGCTGGATAGATTTAACTTATGCCCAGCTTAAAAAGGGTCTGAACGCGGAAGCTATGGTCTCCGCCGCAAAAGTTGTCGAGGTAACAAAACGATCAAGCCGTTCGCTGGTTTGTCTCGGTTTTACAAATGCGGTTACAGGTCAACGCAGCCAGGCATTGGCGATAGTCAACGAACTGGAAGGAAGATACCAAAACGACCAAGCGGACGCGACCGAAGTTGGCGCCGTTTATGTTGGTTTGGGTGACAAGGATCAAGCGTTTAACTGGCTCAACAAAGCGGTTGATAACCATAGTTCATTGTTGGTTGACCTGCGTGCGGAGTATCCCTTTGCTGCACTTCACGATGATTCAAGATTCGCTGAATTGCTGAAACGAATGAATATGCCTGAATAAAAATTGTGAATCGTAAATAGTAAATGGTTAATAGAAAAACTATTTTCAGCGTCTTTACGCAGATAAGGCAAAAACTATTTACAATTTTCGATTCACTATTAACTAGCTGAAAATGACTTGAAAAAGACACAACCATTTCCCATTATAAGATCCGTTCCAAAATCGGCAAAGGCGGAATGGGAGAGGTTTTTAGCGCCCGCGATGACGAACTCGACCGCGACGTCGCCCTGAAGATTCTCCTCCCCGAGATCGCCGGTGATTTTGGAATAGCCGAAGACAAGGAAAAATAATATGACAACCTGTCCAGCATGCAAGTATTCGGTCTCATCCAACGCCCTCAAGTGCCCGAATTGCGGCGTTTCGTTTGATGAAACTTCCGGTGCGACAGCGTTTCTGCCGCCGGAGAAAGAGAAAGCTGAATCGCCGTCGATCCACTCGACCGAATCGGCTGACGGAGCGAGGTTCGCAGCGGGTACGATGCTGGCGGACCGATACCGGATTATAAGTCTCCTGGGCCGCGGCGGGATGGGCGAGGTCTATAAGGCGGAGGATCTCAAGCTCAAACAGATCGTCGCTCTCAAGTTCTTGCCTGAGGCGGTGGCTCTCGACGGCGCGGCGCTTGCCCGCTTTCAGAATGAGGTCCGCATCACGCGGCAGATCTCGCATCCGAATGTCTGCCGCGTCTATGACATCGGCGATGCCGACGGAATGCATTTCCTTTCAATGGAGTACATCGACGGCGAAGACCTGTCGTTACTGCTCCGCCGCATCGGACGCCTGCCGGGTGACAAGGCAAACGAGATCGCCCGCCAGATCTGTGCCGGACTTGCCGCCGCTCATGACAACGGCGTACTGCACCGTGATCTGAAACCCGCAAACATAATGATCGACGGCCGCGGCAAGGCCAGAGTGACTGACTTTGGTATTGCCGTGGTTGCTACGGAACTCCTTGGCCGCGAGGCCGCCTCCGGGACACCGGCCTACATGGCCCCGGAACAGCTAAGGGGAAAAGAGGTCACTCAAAAAAGTGATATCTATTCATTAGGACTCGTCCTCTACGAATTGTTTACCGGCAAGCCTGTCTATAACTCGGAAAACCTGCACGACCTGATGAAGCTGCACGAGAGTTCGACGCCGACCTCTCCCGCGAGCCTCGTCGAACACCTCGACCCCGTGGTTGAGCGTGTGATCATGCGGTGTCTTGAGAAAGAACCGGGCAAACGTCCGACATCGGCTATTCAGGTAGCCGCCGCACTACCCGGCGGCGATCCGCTGGCGGCCGCACTTGCAGCCGGTGAGACGCCGTCGCCGGAGATGGTCGCGGCATCGGGTGAAAAGAGCGGGTTGCGTCCGGCTATTGCGGTCGCGTTGCTCGCCGCAATAATTGCCGGCCTCGTCATCAGCTTGTTTATTGGCAATAAAGTAAATTGGAAGGTGCAGCTGCTTCATGAAAATTCGCCGGATCAATTGACGCACAAGGCCGAGGATATCGTCCAGCGGCTTGGCTATACGGAGAAACCGGTGGGGAAAGCCTCCGGGCTGAGTCTCGACTTCGGGCTCCCGCGCTACCTTGAGCAAAAAACGCAATCAGGCGACCGCTGGAATCAGTTCATCAAGTCTCGTCCGGGCCCGCTCTATTTTTGGTATCGTCAGAGTCCCAAAGATCTCGAGTCGAAGTTCATAGACAACTTTGGATGGGTCAGTGAGGTCGATCCGCCAAGCGATGGCTTTGGTATGATATCGATCCACTTGGATCCCGCCGGACGGTTGTTATATTTCAAAGCCAAACCACCGCAGGTTGACGAACCCGGCGTAAAGCCGACGGCGCCTGATTGGGCACCTATCTTTGCGACTGCCGGGCTTGAGCAGGCAGCGCTTGAATCGGCTGAATCAAAGTGGCCGCCGCCGTCTGCATTTGACACCCGGGCAGCCTGGACGGGAGTTTACCCTGACCAACCGGATATTCCTATACGAATCGAGGCGGCGGCCTACCGCGGTAAGCCGGTTTACTTCAATATCATCATGCCCTGGCATACGCCCGAGGTAACGAAGGGTTTTCAGCAAACCATCGGGCGAAATATTGGTACCGTGATCGCTCTTACTCTGATCTTTGGTTTGATTTTCGGTGCATTATTGCTCGCCAGAAAAAATCTGCGTCAGGGACGCGGTGACCGGCGCGGTGCGGCCCGGGTTGCGCTTTTTGTTGTTGCCATAACCGTACTTGCCTGGTTATTCGGCGCCGATCACACATTTTCTTCCGGAGAGATCGGCAGTCTCTTCTTCCTGGCCATTCCCCAATCTTTGTTGCTGGCGGCGATCGTTTGGCTGTTTTATGTCGCGCTCGAACCGTATGTCAGACGCCGCTGGCCCGAAACGATCATCTCGTGGAGCCGCATACTCGGCGGCAGCCTCAGTGACCCACTGGTTGGGAGGGATGTGCTTATCGCCGTTCTCGCCGCGATCATAATTACGGTATTGGGCCAACTCCAGGAACTGACGATGTTATCGACCGGCTCGGTTCCCCAGTTTAGCAGAATTCCGGCATGGCTCACACCCCGTCAACTGGTTGCGGCGGGACTCCTAAGCAACCTTAACGGTGCGATCTTCGTAGCGCTGCTAATGTTTTTCTTTATCTTTCTATTGCGCGTCGCCACCCGACGGCAGTGGCTCACGGCCTTGATATTTGTTTCGATATTTTCCCTTCCGAACATCTTAGGGCAAGGTGATCCGTTGGTCATGGCCACATTCAACATCTTAGTCAATGGAATAACGGCGATCATTTGCCTCCGGTTTGGCTTACTGACACTTGCGGCAAGTTTATTTGTCGGTGGTCTTATCGCGAACTTACCGATCACGACTGATTTCTCAGCCTGGTACGGCGGATATACGATATTCGGTTTAGCCGTGGTGCTTGCACTCACCGGCTGGGCGTTCCACGCATCACTCGGCGGGCAAAAGCTCTTTGCGGGAAATTTCCTGGATGAATAGATGTGGTCTTGTTTGAGTATCTTATGAATTGATGTCCTGGATGTAAGCGGGGTCACTACGACGATAACTTGATACAACAAACGACTCCGGGGGCCGCTCCTTTCATGTTAGCAGAAATTGTTATTGGCAGATCTTCGAGGGCGGAGTACAAATTGAAAATATCATCTATAATGGTGACTTGCCTTTCAGCGATCTCAGAACTCAGCGCTCGTTCGTCGGCATTCTTTTTATGAATCTCGAACCAAACACTATCATCTCGCATTACAAGATCATTTCCAAGATCGGTAGGGGCGGAATGGGTGAGGTCGTTCTTGCTGAAGACACAAAACTAAATCGCCAAGTTGCGTTAAAGATCTTGCCTGCCGAATTTGCTGAAGATAAAGACCGGATGAGCCGTTTTGTGCGTGAAGCCAAGTCTGCATCTGCCTTAAATCATCCGAATATCATTACAATTCACGAGATCGGGGAGAGTGAGGGAACTCACTACATTGCAACTGAATATATTGACGGTAAAACGCTCAATGATTACAAAAAGACAAATCCGTTGAATTACAAATCAGCCTTAGAAATTGCGATTCAAATTGCCTCGGCATTGGATGAAGCTCATTCGGCAGGGATCGTCCACCGTGATATCAAGCCCGATAACGTGATGATTCGTCCAGACAGATTAGCGAAGATTCTCGACTTCGGCATTGCTAAATTAACTGGATCACCGAAAAATATCGGCGAAGATGATGCAACAGCAATTCAACAACCTTCGACTTCGCCGGGAATGATAATCGGCACGGCAAATTATATGTCGCCTGAACAAGCCAAAGGAAGTGAGGTTGATGCAAGGACTGATATTTTCAGTTTTGGAGTTGTCTTGTATGAAATGATCGCGGGTTATCTGCCTTTTGAAGGCAAAACTCCGATGGAAATAATCGGGGCAATAATCCACAAAGAACCGAAACCGCTAAATAGTTCTGATGTTCCGCCGGAAATTGAAAGAATAATTAATAAAGCGTTGAGAAAAGATAGAAATGAGCGGTATCAAACGATCAAAGATGTTTTTAATGATCTTAAAGACATAAAACTGGAATTTGATGTTCAGGATAAACTGGGAAAGTCTGCTTCGCCGAATAGAGGTGAACAGAAAACACAGATTCTTAATGGAACAACCCTTGATGAATCAAATCAAACGACGACCAATGAAAATCGAAATGACAGCATCACCATTAAGAAATCCAATGTTAATAAAGCATTTATCGCTGTCTTCACAATTCTGTTGATTTCAGCGATTGGTCTGGGATATTGGTTTTATTTGGGAAGTAATTCAATACAAATTGACTCGATCGCGGTGATGCCGTTCGTCAATGAAAGCGAAAATGGAGATGTCGAATATCTTTCAGATGGAATGACGGAAACGCTAATAAGCAGTCTTTCGAGCTTGCCGAATCTGAACGTCAAACCGCGTTCATCTGTCTTTCGTTACAAAGGAAAGGAAACTGATCCGCAAACTATCGCAAAGGAGTTGAATGTCCAGGCTATATTGTACGGAAGAGTTGTTCAGCGTGGAGAGGACATCTCGCTTTTTGTTGAACTGACAGACATTTCTTTGGATAGAGTTATTTGGAGCGAAACCTACAACCGCAAACAATCCGACATTGTTTCACTTCAAAGCGAAATTGCCCGCGACGTTTTAGGCAAAATTAAAACAAAGCTCTCAGGCCAAGATATTGCAAAGGTGACGAAAACCTACACCACCGATCCCGAGGCCTATCAGCTTTATCTCAAGGGCAATTTTTATGCGACAAAATATACCGAAGACGGTTATAAAAAAGGTATCGAATACTATCAGAAAGCTATCGAAATAGACCCCAATTATGCGTTGGCTTATCACGGTATTGCCGTTGCATATGACTTTTCAAATGGTTTCTATTTACCTCCCAAGGAGTCAGAACCAAAGGCGAAAGCGGCGGCTCTAAAAGCATTGGAATTAGACGAAACGCTTGCCGAAACGCACTATTTATTGGGAAAAATTCTATACTGGTATGAATGGGATTGGGTGGCGGCAGAAAAAGAATGGAAGCGCGCCAACCAACTCGATCCGTCTTATCCCGCTAATTATCCTGTATATCTTGCGGCCACCGGCAGATATGAAGAAGCCATCAAAATGCAGGAGGCGGTCCAAAAAAGATTGCCGCTTGACCTCAATGTGAATTTGGATCTGGCAAGCTTATTGTTGTCCACGGGGAGAGTTGACGAATCAATTAAACAAACCCAAATAGCGCTCGAGCTCGACCCGAATTTCTGGTGGTCCTATCAAGTTTTGGGTTTAGCATACGAAAGAAAGAAGCAATACCCGGAAGCGATTGAGGCGCTCGAAAAGGCACGACGAGTGGATGTCAACCCAACAAGTTTGGGATACCTCGGCTATGTTTATGCCGCAGCAGGAAAAAAGGCACAAGCCCAAAAAGTGTTGGAAGAATTGAAGGAATTATCAAAACAGCGATACGTTTCTCCATACAGCTTGGTCTGTATATACGCCGGACTCAATGACCAAGACCAGGCATTTAAGTGGCTGGAACGAACCTATCAGGAACGCTCTTTTTTTATGACGCTCTTAAAACTTGAGACGGTCTTGGATAATCTGCGCCCGGACCCTCGCTTCAGGCAATTATTGAAAAGGATGAATCTGCCTGAATGAACAGAAAGAGTACTTAGCGCTGAGTTCTGAGCAATGTATCTGCAAACGTAAATAATTGAACCAAATATCAGTACTCGGTACCCAGAACTCAGCACTTTTTATATGAAAATCGAAAAGGATAAAATAATTTCCCATTACAGAATCCTCTCCGAGATCGGCAAGGGCGGAATGGGCGAAGTTTATCTTGCTAAGGATACGAAACTCGATAGAAAGGTCGCGATCAAGTTTCTAAATGAAGAGTTTAGCGAGGACAACGATAAGCTGAATCGCTTTGTCCAGGAAGCAAAAGCCGCTTCAGCATTAAACCATCCCAATATCATCACGATTCATGAAATCGGTAAGACTGATAACACGAATTTCATCGCTACTGAATACATTGAGGGCAAAACCCTAAACAATTATTGGAAAGACAATGTTATTCGTCTGAATTCCGCGCTCGATATCGCGATCCAGGTGGCATCCGGTCTCGACGAAGCGCACTCCGCCGGAATCGTTCACCGAGATATCAAGCCTGACAACATAATGATCCGCCCAAACGGGCTTGCGAAGATCCTTGATTTCGGAATTGCAAAGCTGACGGAGAAACAAAGCCCGGAATTAGATTCCGAAGGCAGGACAGCCGTTCAAGTGAGCACCTCTCCAGGGATGATAATTGGCACTGCGAATTATATGTCTCCTGAGCAAGCCAAGGGACAAGAGGTCGATGCGCGGACCGATATTTTCAGTCTTGGTGTAGTACTTTACGAAATGATTTCCGGACATCTTCCATTTGAAGGCGAAGGTGCGATGGAGACGATCGGGGCAATCATTCATAAAGAGCCAAAGCCGCTATCTGACGAGGCAATCACCCCCGTGATAAAGAAGATCATCGGCAAGACTTTGAGAAAAAACCGTGACGAGCGGTACCAGACTATGAAAGGTCTTCTCGCAGATCTCAAGGACATGAAAGAGGAACTGCACTTCCAGAACAAACTGGATAAAACCATTCAGCCTGACCGCGCGAAAACTTCTTCGGATGCACCGCACGCAACCGAGGCAGGATCGACGGATGACAGCATTTCTATCAAGCGTTCCAGCGTCGGGAAGATGCTGGTGGGGATTGGCGGAATTCTGATTCTGGCAGTTGCCGCCCTTGGCTACTGGTACTTTGCGATAAGTGGCGAGGACAAGATCAAATCGATTGCCGTGATGCCATTCGTAAATGAAAGCGGCAACGTGGTAGGGTCAAGTTTTTCCGGACACAAACCTATCTCATTTCCTCCATTTAGATTACGGCCTGTTGAGCCGGTATTGGTGTCGGCACTATCGCCGGTATTTTGGCCTCCGGTAAATCGGTGACCTTGTTGAACTCTTTTGC
>JBGSYH010000009.1:0-23205 GCA_041751035.1 Pyrinomonadaceae bacterium
ACCGCGATTCAGCAAGCAATGGGGGAGCCAAATCTGTTAAAGCTTCGGTACCGGACCGCCATTCAGGAGATCGTGAGATCGATCATTCTGGAAAAAGTCCCGGGCGAGCGAGTCGTCGATGAGATCCGCGACCTAATTCAAGCTCACAACATTCCCGAGGCCGAACGTGAGGAAGTTTTTAACCTGGTCGAGAACGAGTTCATCAGCTTGCACGACGGGAACGCGGCGCGATTCAAAGTTCGTCCAAGCGAGTTTGAAGCCTGGAAGTTGCTTCAGTGAGTGTTGCTTTTTGTACGTTAGAATTCTCTAATTAAGGGCGCCGATTGGTTGACGTCGAGTAAGGCCGGATCATTTGCAGATTGTAACGGATTTAGTTAGGCATTTTGGCAGTATCGTATCTTTATCGTATGGGCTTCGTAGGATAGGGTGATACACATTGAATGCTATTCTTCGAAAACGTCAGTTAATATCGGCTCATGACGATATGTGACAGTCGGTAAACCCTCGTCAGTTCGAACTGCAAAACCTTTATTCATCGGTTCGATTCCGATCGCCGCCTCCAATTTGTTTGATTGATCAAGAGCGGCAATTTTAGCCGCTTTTTCAATGTTCGTGGCCGAATTTTAGATATATTTGCGTCTCGTACTTTGAGCAGCTCATTGACGTTATCTTCAGGCCTACTTTGTTTCGTATAATGCATCCTATGTTTATGATGTACCGGAAATACGGAATGTCCAGACTTTCAAACATACTAAGCATTTCATTATTCATAGCTGCAATAACTTTGCTAAATGGTTTTGCGATTGCTCAAAAAAATGAAAGGGAGCCAGTGCCTAATATTGTGCAGCCCGGCGCTCCGGGCCAACCGACGCGCACGTTGGCGCCGTCCACACGGGCTGTGTTGCCGCCGGTTTCAGCGAAAGACATCGAATTTATGCAGGGCATGATAATGCATCATGCTCAGGCCGTTGAAATGACCGCACTTATTGCGGACCGGACCAAAAATGCCGACATTCAAAAACTTGGTGCCCGGGTCAGCCTTTCGCAGGCCGATGAAATGGAATTTATGAAGCGCTGGCTTTCGCTTCGGGGACAGTCAACTGAAATGAAGAAGGCCGCCGCCGGCCACGGAGCACATTTGCATGGGAGCCACGGAAAGGCCGAACACGCAATGCCGGGAATGCTGACGGCTGATCAAATGAAAGCTTTGCGCGATTCAAGCGGCGACAAATTTGACCGCCTGTTCCTTGAAGGAATGATCCAGCATCACCAAGGAGCATTGGTGATGGTAAAGGAACTCTTTGAAGCGGCCGGTTCCGGGCAAGATGCCGAACTATTCAACTTTGCGTCAGATGTTGACAGCGGCCAGCGTGCGGAGATCGCGACGATGGAAACTTTACTCGAACGAATGGCGTATAAACTCCGGAATTAAACAAACAACAATCAGTTCATATTGGTCAATCAATGAAAAAATTCACTTTATTTATCAGCACGATAGCTCTTTCACTTTCAATCGTATCAACAGTGTTCTCTCAAGGGGAGACTGGCGGACCTGCAAAACTCCCGCCAGGAATGAAAGGTGCGACCACCGATGATCCGCGGGCAAACCTGAAAGCAGGGCTTTATGACGCGGGTGAGGCTGCAAAGGGCATCAAACACGTACTACTGAAAAAGAAGCCGGCTGCGTTTGATATGGGCATCGACCCGGAATCGCCGCAGGTAGCGAAGGCGTTGCTAGCCTTGGGTGTGCCTGACCCGAAAATGCTGCCGCCGGAAATGCGAATGGGGTTTGCCGGGCTCGCGTTTGCGCATTCTGATATGGCCTTTCAGGGAAACAGGTTGTTTCTTGGAAATTTTTACGGGATCAATATCTACGACATTTCGAACCCTTCGGATACAAAGCTTTTGACCTCAATGATTTGCCCCGGCGGACAGGGCGATGTTTCGGTTTATAAGAATCTGATGTTCATGTCGGTCGAAATGCCTAACGGCCGTCTTGATTGCGGCGAGCAGGGCTTTCCCGTCGCGATGCCGCAGCCCGGACAAATGGGGCCGCCTGCTGCAAATAAAGACCGGTTTCGCGGTGTCAGGATCTTCGACATAAGCGATATTGCAAAACCGAAACAGGTTGGTGCGGTTCAGACGTGCCGCGGTTCGCACACGCATACGTTAGTTACAGATCCAAAAGATTCGAAGAATATTTATATTTATGTTTCGGGAACATCCTTTGTTCGTCCTGCTGAGGAACTTGAGGGCTGTTCAGGTGGGCCGCCGGATAAAGATCCGAACACGGCTTTGTTCCGGATAGAAGTTATCAAGGTTCCCTTGGCGGCGCCGCAAGATGCAAAGGTCGTTTCATCACCACGTATCTTCGGCGACGAGACCGGTAAGATAAATGCCCTTGACGATGGCGGTTCGCACGCGAACAAAGGCCGTCCGTCTGAGACCAATCAGTGCCACGACATCACGGCGTACCCGGAGATCGGCCTAGCGGCAGGTGCATGCTCAGGCAACGGTATTTTGCTTGATATCCGCGAACCTGCGAACCCGAAACGCGTTGAGGCGGTGAACGACCCGAACTATGCATACTGGCATTCGGCTTCGTTTTCAAACGATGGCAAAACGGTCGTGTTTACTGACGAATGGGGCGGCGGTATGGCTCCGCGATGCCGTGAGAACGATCCGGACAAGTGGGGAGCAAACGCTATCTTCCGACGGAACGGGAATGATCTGGAATTTACCACATATTACAAATTGCCGGTCGCACAGACGGAACAAGAAAATTGCGTTGCGCATAACGGCTCGCTTATTCCGGTTCCCGGCCGTGATATCAAGATCCAGGCATGGTATCAGGGCGGCCTTTCGCTGATGGATTTCACTGATCCGGCGAATCCGGTCGAGATCGGTTATTTCGACCGGGGCCCGATCGATGCCAAGATGCTCGTTATGGGCGGTTCATGGTCGGCGTATTGGTATAACGGGTTCATTTATTCTTCTGAGATCGCACGCGGGTTGGATATTTTCGAACTCTCGCCGTCTGAGTTTTTGACACAGAATGAGATCGATGCAGCTCGATCCGTCAAATACAACGAGTTCAATGTTCAAACTCAGGAGCGTATTTCATGGACAAATAACCTTTCGGTCGCAAAGGCTTACTTGGATCAGCTGGAGCGAAATTCTGCGATCTCAGCCACTAAGCTAACCGAGATCCGCAATGCAATTGCATCTGCTGAAACGAATTCCAAAGAAATCGGTAAATTGAAGCGGTTTTCTAAAGATCTTGATAAGGACGCTGCAGGAGCAAAAGATCCGAAGAGTGCTGAGAGACTGAAGGAACTTGCAGCGGTTCTGCGAAAACCGGTTCGCTGATCAGGTATCTATTCCGAAAAAATGACCGGCTTGTTCAAATAGTTGAATGGGCCGGTCTTTTTTATTATTCAACCACTGAAAAGCGGATCAGCGCTTCACCAAATATTTCAAACTCTTTGAGAACATTTCGCCCAGATAGATCAAAAAGCTAGCCGCCCCTTTTGGCTTCGAAGGTGCCGATTCCCACCGTGCGATGAACTGTCTCTGCAAATTGAGCGGGTGCCGCTTGTTTACAAATAAAACTCTCAGAATTTCTGAAGGTTTCAAATGATGAAGAGGTTTCGGATTGGTGTTTGGTTCGCACCAAACATAGGAACGAGGCTGAACTAAAAGCTTCCATCCGGCTTTTCGCATTCGCATCAAATATTGGGCATCGCCCCATCCGTGCGGAAATTTAACTTCGTCCATCAGGCCATTTTCACGGATCGCCGCGACCGGAAAAAGTACGCAATTACCGACGAGGCATTCTACTTCGAATTCCTCCGTTGGAACATTGAATGCGGTCAGATCATCCGGGATCAGCCAGCCGCCCTTCCACGTATTCCAATATTGTCCAACCTGAAAGACTTTGTGCGGCTGGTCCCAAAGAAGCAAAAGGGCACCAACGATCGAACGCGGATTTCGTTCGGCGGTTTCGATAAGTTTCTGCAAAAACTGATCGTGAAAGACCGCATCGTCATTCATCGTCGCGATGTATTCCGGATCCCAGTCGAGAGCAGCAGAAATGCCTCGATTCGTTCCGGCAGCATAATGCAGCGAGCCGTCGCCTTCTATCAGAACAACATCGGGAAAATGTTCGCGGATAGCATCCTCGGTGCCATCTGTCGATCCGTCATCGATGACGAAAATTCGCACATCAAGCCCTTCGGTGTCTATCTTTGACAGACTCCGAAGTCCCTGGAGAGTTGTATCGCGACGATTGTAAACAGGAATGACAAGCGCGACCTTCTTGAGTGCTTCGCTCATCGATACTTATTGGGCGGTCTTTGCGGAGAGTGCCTCGCCAAGCTTTTCTTGGGAATTGCGCACCTGTTCTTCGATCCACGTGTACGTTCTGGCAATACCATCTTCGAGGCTGATCCGAGGCTCCCAGCCAAGCACTTCGCGAAGCACAGTATTATCCGAATTTCTGCCGCGAACGCCCATTGGACCGTCGATGTGTTTCTTGGTTATGTTCGTGTTTGCGGCGGCGGCGACCATATCGGCGAGCTCATTGATCGTCACCATTCGGTCTTGGCCAAGGTTGATCGGTTCGTGATGATCGGAACGCATTAGACGATAAATTCCTTCGACGCAGTCATCGATGTAGCAGAATGAACGAGTCTGCTCGCCGTCTCCCCAGATCTCGATCGTCGGATCTCCGGTCAGCTTTGCAGTAGCGATCTTTCGGCACATCGCTGCCGGAGCTTTCTCGCGGCCGCCTTCCCAAGTTCCCTTTTCACCAAAGATATTATGAAAACGGACTGTTCGCGTTTCGATCCCGTAATCCTCGCGATAATGCATACATAGCCGTTCGGAAACGAGCTTCTCCCAACCGTAGGCATCTTGCGGCATCGCCGGATATGCATCGGCCTCTTTTAAAGGAGTAACATTTGCGTCTTCCTGAAGGTGCTCCGGATAGATGCAGGCGGAACTTGTGTAAAGATATCGCTTGATCCCGTTAGTTCTTGCAGCTTCAAGCGTGTGTAGATTTATCAGCGAATTGTTGTAAAGGATCAGTGCATGGTTGGCAGAAATAAACCCCATTCCGCCCATGTCCGCGGCAAGTGCGTAAACCTCCTCAACACCGCGCGTCGCCTGAAGGCACGCATCCCAACGGCGCAGGTCAAGGATCTCAAATTCATCTGCGTCCGTTTCCGCAAACTCCGGATACTTTAGGTCAACACCGCGAACCCAATAGCCTTTGTCCCTTAAATAAGTAACTAAATGGCTTCCAATAAAACCGCCCGCACCTGTCACCAAAACCTTGGTCTTTTCCTTCATAAGTAAACAGTAAACGAAACTAAAATTGCCGAAACTAAGTATTAGCGATTGTATCATAACAATTCGACGTGTTCTCGGCCCGTCGCGGCAAAGACAGGTGCCGATTTCTTGACTTGTTGTGATTCGGCAAATAGACTTTAGAGACTCCACAGAACCAGATCTTAAAGTGAGGTGCAAATGACTTTTTCGAGGCGCGATTTTATCAAGACCGCGGGCATTGCTCTCGGTTCCGCTGCTGTGCTGCCGAGTTGGGTTTACGAAGCAAATGCGGCGACCGAGGCTTTCATTTCGGTAAATAAGGACTCTCTTGCTGATGCAGCACTTGCGACTGCAAAGCGCCTGGGGGCATCGTACGCAGACATTCGAATAAACCGGTACAGACTTGAAGCTGTTTCAACACGCGAGCGGCAGATCCAAAATCTATCCAGCGGACAGAATTTTGGTTTCGGTGTTCGGGTCCTCGTAAACGGAACTTGGGGTTTCGCCGCAAGCCCGCTCGTCACGGCCGACGAGGTCCAACGCGTAACCGCCGAGGCGATAGCCATTGCAAAGGCCAATGCGCCGTACCAGAAGAAGAAGATCGAGCTTGTCCCGACACCAAAAGTAGTCGGAACGTGGAAAACACCGATCGAAAAAGATCCGTTCGATATACCCACGGACGAAAAGATCGAGATCTTGTTAAAGATCAACGAAGCCGCTTTAGGTGTCCAGGGAGTAAGTTTTGTAAATTCTTCGATGGCTTGGGTAAACGAGCAAAAGTATCTCGCAAATTCCGAAGGTTCACGGATCGAACAATACCTGATCCGCGGCAATCCCAGTTTCTCAGTCACTGCGGTCAATAGAGCTAGCGGTGATTTCCAGTCGGTTAATTCGCTTCGAGAGGCTCAGGCGATCGGTTTTGAATATATGTCCAAACACGATTGGACCGCCGAAGCGAAAACAGCTGCCGAGCATGCCGTTATGAAGCTAAAGGCACCTTCGGTGACCCCGGGAAATTATGACTTGGTTCTACATCCGTCGCATCTTTTCCTGACCATCCACGAATCAGTTGGGCATCCGACCGAGCTCGACAGAGCTCTTCTCTGGGAAGCGAACTATGCTGGAACAAGCTTCCTTACGCCGGACAAGACCGGCAAACTGCAGTTTGGTTCGAAGATCGTCAATTTTGTCGCCGATCGTACACAGAAGCTCGGCCTGGCGACCGTCGGTTGGGACGACGAAGCGGTCCCGGGCCAGGAATGGCATATCGTGAAGGACGGAGTTTTTGTCGATTGGCAGACGACCCGCGACACCGCGAAGCTTATCGGAAAGAACAAGTCGTACGGATGTCTTCATGCGGATAGCTGGGGCAGCGTTCCTTTTCCGAGAATGCCTAATCTTTCGCTGGAACCGGCGAAGGATGATGTCTCACAGGACGACCTGATCGCAGGCGTTGATAACGGCATTCAGATCAACGGCCGCGGCAGTTATTCGATCGATCAGCAGCGTTACAATTTCCAGTTCGGTGGACAAACCTTTTGGGAGATCAAGAAGGGCAAAGTAACGGGCATGCTTCGTGACGTCGCGTATCAATCGCGAACGACCGACTTCTGGGCCGCTTGTGACGGGCTCGGCGGACAGTCAACTTACGAGATCCCCGGATCATTTAACGATGGCAAAGGCGAACCCGGACAATCGAACGCGGTTTCGCACGGCTGCCCTAGTGCGCGGTTTAGGAATATTACTGTATTGAATACGGCTTCATCACCGAACGCCGGCGAGATGGAGGACGATCACTAATGCTTTTGAACGAAAAAGAGACCCGGGAATTGACCGAAAAGATACTTTCATTTGTTAAGGCTGATGATGCCTCTGCCAATGTCGGCAGCGACAAGCTGTCCCATCTTCGTTTTGCCGGAAATAACATCCTTACAAGCGGTACTCGCGTTTCCAGAAGCGCGAATGTTACGGTTTGGATCGGCGGAAAACGCGGGGGTTCATCTACTAACGATCTTGACGATGAAAGCCTGAAAGAAATGGTGGAACGCGCGCAGAAGATCGCGGCCTCTGCACCTGTCGATCGTGAGTATGTTCCGACCCTTTCACAGCAGGAATACAAAGCCGTGGACCGATATGTTGAAAGCACCGCGAATCTATCACTAGCCGACCGGGCAAAAGCCGTCGGCGCGATCATTTCTGAATGCGAAAAGAAAGGCGTCATAGGCGCCGGTTTTCATTCGGCACGCGTGCAGGCCGGTGGTTCGTTAACGAAGAATGGCAATTTCGAATTTGAGCGTTCGACAAATGTCAGCCTATCGACGACCGCGAGAACACCCGACGGGACCAGCTCCGGTTATTTCCTGCGCAGCCATTTCAATATCGGGCGGCTGGACACTCAACGGATCGCGAACGAAGCGATAAGGAAAGCTCTCGAGGGAAAAGGTGCTCGGACGATCGAACCCGGAAAATATACGGTGATATTAGAGCCGCAGGCAGTCGCCGACCTGATGGGAAATTTCGGTTTCGCGTTCAATGCTCGGAATGCCGAAGAAGGCCGCAGTGTTTTTTCCGCTCCCGGCGGAAAGACCCGATTGGGCGAAAAGATATTTGATGAAAAGGTAACGCTGCTTAGCGATCCCTGGCATCCGGAACTGCCTGGTTCGCAATCAGCCCAGGGCGGCATTCCTGCCGAAAAGATCATCATGGTCGATAGCGGCACCCTCAAAGAACTGACCTACAACCGGTTTTGGGCGGGCCGCAAAGGTGTAAAACCGACCCCCGGACCGGTGAATACGATCTTCCAAACAAGCGGGAAAACCGCAACGATCGACGAGATGATCCGATCGACCGAGAAAGGTATCTTGGTCGGCCGTTTCTGGTACATTCGTTCGACAGACCCGCGTACCGCGAGTTCGACCGGCTTGACCCGCGACGGCGTTTGGATGATCGAAAATGGAAAGGTCGCGTATCCGCTCAGAAACTTCCGGTTCAACCAATCTGTTACACAAATGCTTGGGCCCGGAAATGTACTGATGGTCGGTGCGTCGGAACGAGTCGGCGGCTCGGAAGGCGGCGGCGGTTCGGCGGCGTTTTTGCCGGCTCTCAAGCTAAAGGAATTCAACTTTACCTCGCAGTCTGAAGCAGTTTGAGCTTGCCCCGCAAGCCATTGCTTTGACTTTCAAACATTACGGTTTACCATCTTGGGAAGGATGTTCAAGCGTCCTTCCTTTTTTTCGTCACATTCAATTCATTCTGACGACCTATGGAACTATCTACCGTTTCGAATTTTGAGTTGATAACCGGACTTCCCGTGATCGTGGGGTATATCCTTGCTTTCATTTTCGGATCGGCTTTTGGTAGTTTCTTGAACGTCGTTATCCATCGCGTCCCGCGTGAGATGTCCATCGTGTTCCCTAATTCGGCGTGCCCAAAATGCGAGAAGCCGATCGCTCTTTACGACAACATCCCGATCCTTAGCTGGTTGATCCTTGGCGGGAAATGCCGAAATTGTAAGGCACCGATATCCATTCGCTATCCAACCGTTGAGCTTTTCACCGGACTTTTGTGGCTGCTAGTATTTTGGCAGGTCGGCTTCACACCGATGCTGCCCGTGGCATTGGCATTCGTTACGGCGATCGTCGCTCTGATGTTCATTGACGCGGAGCATATGATCCTGCCGAACGCGATCACTTATCCGTTCTTCATCATTGCGATCGCGATTCGGATAATTTTCCCGATCGCCTTTGGGGTCGATTATTTTGGTGATTCAAATAATGCGCCGATGGCTGGTATGGCCGGTTATCCGTTGTGGGTCGTTTCAGTTGTCGGTGGCGTACTCGGAGCCTTGGCGGGCGGCGGTTCGCTTTGGCTTGTCGGTGCTCTGTGGAAGAAATTTCGCGGTGTCGATGCGATGGGCCTCGGCGATGTGAAGATGATGCTCGGGGTTGGAATGATACTCGGCTGGCGGCTCTCTATTCTATCGATCTTTCTTGCGGCATTTGTCGGGGCGTTGATCGGACTTGCGGTCATCGCGAAGCAGAAAGATCGCGATATGCAAACGCAGATCCCATTCGGCATCTTTCTTGGTATCGGTTCGATCGTTGCGCTTCTATTCGGTGAGTCGTTAATTGGCTGGTATCTAAATATGTTCGTCTCTTGATGAGGCCGTTAGACGCGTTCGACGCAATCCTTCGAGCAGAAATAGATCTGCTTGCCGAGTGATATCGCTGCCGCGCTAGGTGTCCACGTTCCGCATTTCGAACACCTCACTAACGGCCCCGAAGCTTTCATTTCAGGTTCGGGTGCGGGCTTGCCGATCGATGCCGCCGCCTGTTTTCGAGCCTCTTTCAGCATCCGCCAGATCTGAAGGCCCGCCGCAAGCTGTTTGCGATAACGAAACGCCGTCAGCCCGAGAATGACCGCGATCACCGCAAGTACGAAAAGGGCTTCTCTCATTGGGTGGGCGGTGTCCTCGTCAGCAGCGTGGTAAGTTCGGGTATCGCCGGATTGAGATTATTCACTGTCTTGAGTCGTTCAAGCGTGACCATCGCAGCTTCCAGATCACCCTTTTGCCATTGCGCCTGAACCATAAACTGGATCGCACGTTCGTTTTTTGGATCCTTCGCGATGGCTTTCTCAAATTCCGATACGGCCTTTTCAAGATCAGGCGGCTGCGTCAAAAAGTGAGTCAGAGCGATGTCCGTTCTGACATTCGAATCATCTGGCCGAAGCGGTATTACCTTTTCATAGATCGTTCGTGCCTCGGCGAATAACTGATTTTGACTACCGAAATTAGCGATGTCGAATTTTGCATTTCCTAGTGCAACCAGTACATCGGCATTCTTCGGCTCCGCAGCCGCCACGCGTTCCAGGATCCGAACCGATTCGCCCAGCAATTCGACATCCTTCTTCATCGCGGCATAGCGGTACAGAGCAATTCCGAGATCTGTGTTGAACTTAATATTTTCCGGATTCTTGTCGGCTTCGGCTATTTTCTGGCGAATCTCATCACTCGAAAGCGTGCCTTCGGTCGAACGCTGTTCGGCTTCTTTCGCAATGCCCGTTAGCCGTTCGTTCTCTTTTTTCAGACCTTCCATTTCGGCGCGGTTCAATGCGTTAGCAATAAAAAAGCCGCCCACAAAGCTGAGGCCGACCGCGAACGTTGAGATAAGCAATGCTTTGGTATTCACTCGTTCAAATCTTAGCAAACAAACCCTTGAGACAAAAAAAGCCGAGCCTGCGAGAAGCTCGGCGATCGGCGGAGATCAAATGATGATCTAGCTTTTCTTACCTTCCGGCGGAATATACGGCAGGTCTTCGGCACGGCGGCGGATCGGCGGATCGGTCGCGCGCCTGCGGGGAACTGCTGTGGTATCCCGGCGGTCAACGCTGCCGGCGGGCAAGCCTTTGCCGTGAACGGCCTCGACCAATATGCGCGTTATTTCCTGCGACAAAGTTCGGTGCTCGGCAGCCGCGCGCCTACGCAATGATTCCTTCAATTCGTTCGGAACATACGCTCCGATAAACACACCTTTTCGGTTTGCCATAAGTTTATATTGTTCAGATGTTCGGTGTTAAAAAAGGCAATGCTGCGGAGCATACCTGTAAGCCGAATTTTGTAACCCGAATAAACGGGTTGGCGACCATTCATCTAGGCCCGCCGTTACCAACGGGCTCGAGCGATCTACCCGGAAACGCTGCCGGTTTTTAACCGGACGCCGGACGGGCAGCCCGTAAGCGTTTCCCTATTTGATCTTGCACCGCGAGGAGTTTACCTGGCCGCCTGTGTTACCACCGACGCCGGTGGGCTCTTACCCCACCATTTCACCCTTGACCTTTTGCAAGGCAGGTTTACTTTCTGTTGCACTTGTCGTCACCCGTTTCCAGGTGCCCGGACGTTATCCGGCTCGCTGCCCTACGGTGTTCGGACTTTCCTCTTTTCCGAAGAAAAGCGGCCGCCCGGCACGCTCCGCTGCATAGCTAGAGGATTATAACAAAAATTGTTGAACAACCAAATGCAAATTAAAGGCGTGATCGATCGCTCGGCCACGCCTTTTCATACTAAGAATTCTTCGGAACTGGAAACTATCCGTTTACGGTCGCTTCCACGACTTCGCCCCAGCCGCCTTTCTCCTGTGATGTAGAAACCCAACGCAGGCGATACCAAACTTTTTTCCCGGCATCTTCCATGTCGTAAAAGATCACGTGCGGGCTGCCGGTATCGAGCGTCACCATCGAATAGTCGCTGTCCGAAGCTGGAGGTTCGCCGCCGACCTTGCTCCAGATCTCGGCCCCGAGTATTCCCTTCGGCTTGCCGCGTTTATCGGGGTTTGCAGCGTCGCGGAACTTAATAATATGCTTCAATATCTCGTAATCGACTACTGCAAGCGGAGCAGTTCCGGGTTCACCTGCCGGCGTCGCGATGGTGTCGTAAGCATCCAGATTAACTACCGCCAGCTTTGAAGGGTCGTTCCCAACTCCAAGCCTGATCGCCTTCATAAGCCGACTTACTTCGGTTTCAACCGCATCCCGCGTATTATCCCGCGTACCATACGCAGCCGCCGTTGTGGCCAAGCTTGCATCCAACGAGTCCAAAGCCGTTTCATAAGGCCCCAACACACCCGTCAGCGCCAGCGAGTCGCCCGCCGTCAGCCCATAAGTCGCCTCATCTCCGTCTATTCCGTTAAACATTACCTGCACCTCGGCCAAAAGATCCCGGTCAGACAAAGTCTGTAAATCTCGTGCTTTCATAAAATTAGCTCCTTAAAGTGGTTTTTTATTTGAGCAACTTGCTCAAGTTCAGACCGATTTAACTGAGGATTTTTGCGAAACTCGCGAAATTTTGGCCGACGTAGCAGAAAATTGCGAAAAATGAGGTTACAACCAACGATTTGCTCGTTACAAAGCAAGTTCGTATGGTTACACCCCGAAAATGTAGCCGTACAATCGCCGAATGTAACCTTACAATCCTGAAATGTAGCCTTACAATCGCCGAATGTAACCTTACAATCGTGAAATGTAAGCCTACAAACACAAAATGTAAGCCTACAAACTTCATCTGTAAGCCTACATTTATCTCGAAATCAGATTAACAACTACCGCTATCCCGTTGATTTATAACGTATTAACAGCCTTAACTCCACATTTCGGTCTGGCAAGACTGTATATCTCAACGTTTCGCATCAGCGGATTCACCCCGCTAAGGCCTTGCGACACTAAATACACATCCCATGCCCATCGCCCGAGTTGAGCGTCCTGAGCACCAAGAACTCGTGCCCTGAACTTAAATCGATTGCCGTGTTGATCAACCCGATTCGTTTCATCATAGTCAAGACTGATCTTCCTTAAACCGATATCTTCCAGATCGCGTAACTCGTGTGGTTCGGAATATCCGTTATGATTCACATCCTGCCAAATTCTTAATCGCGAAAATATTTGATCACGGCGAGAGATCACACC
The DNA here is from genome assembly GCA_041751035.1 of Pyrinomonadaceae bacterium. Classification (GTDB taxonomy): domain Bacteria; phylum Acidobacteriota; class Blastocatellia; order Pyrinomonadales; family Pyrinomonadaceae; genus OLB17. The sequence goes on from JBGSYH010000009.1 coordinate 12,790, forward strand.
GTCGGAATTACCACCGTTTTCCGGCTTGTCATATTCTGCCAGCGCAAGAAAACCGTTCTTTGCAACACCCGGCGGCGGTTCCGGTTGAGGGCTATAATTACCGAAAAGCTCAGTCCCGTCATCGATCACACCATTATTATTCCTATCCAAAACAAGCCAGCCATCGTCCGTACCCGGTCGGGTCCATCCGAGTTGCTCGGGAACGCCATCGGCCGTCAGATCGAATGCAACGCCATTGGCTGCGGCGCTCAACCGAAAGCCGTCACCATTAACATCAATTAATATTGGCGAATAATACCAGCACTCGCAGAAAAATGGATCCCAATAACCGGCAAATTCCGTACACAAGCAATATTCATAGTCATCTCCGCAAAATGTCGGGTCAGTACACCACGGAATCGGTGTTGGCAAAGGCGTCGGCTCCGGTGTCGGAGTCGGAAGTATACAAGGGTAGATGATTGGCAATCGAGCGCTGTCGCAAGGTTTTACCGTTGTTGATTGATTATTTCCGGTGTAGTAAGTGCCATTCAGCCAAGTTCCATTGTCGTTTACGCCACACGCATCATTCATAACCGAAGATCCGCGAATTTGCTGAGTACACGCCTCATAGCCGCTTGTGTAATGTGTCATGCCCATCAGATGGCCAATTTCATGGGTTGTCTGTTTGGTAAAAACCGTGTTGTAACCAGCCACATTCGGGTCATAGAACAGGATGGTGCCAAACGTCAGATTAGGATTGAAAATAATTGTCCCGTGAATAATCTCATTACCAATGTAGACCGTCTCTTCTGCACGGGCGGCTCCAAAGTTAGGAATTGGGCCATTTTTGAATGTCAAAATCGAACCAAATTCTCCAGCAGGGCCCGGAACGAATGTTACGTTCGCGCACGTACTTTGCAATGAACTATTCCAGTTGTTCAGTGCAGTAACGATTTGATCTTTCTGAGTTCCATTCGGTATATTATCGAAGCTATAATAAACAATACCTGAATTGAAATCGTTTGGATCACCTTGCGGAAAATGCCTCAGAGAATATGAATCTGGCGGCAAACAGGTCTGAGCCGACGTTAGAGGTACAAGACCTAGCAAGGAAACAAAAAATGCACAACAAATCTTGAAAACTAACCCCAATATATCGTTCATTTTTTAATCACCTCACTTTGCACCATCACATACCGAAAGTGAACTATTGACCCTGTTAAGTAATTCTGGGAAGTTCTTTACGCTCTCCATATCTTTAGGCATACCAAGACGAGAGAGGCTACTAAAAGAGTTTTCTTCTATAATGAAATCGCCTCTTGCATTGGATACAACATAACTACCAGCCGAGGGAAGGTATTTGACGAATAACAGATAATTCTGTTCAATTTTCAGTGGCTGATATGACTGATCCTCAACACGAATTACTTGCCCATCTAAGTTTACGAGTCCTCCAGGCTTAGCGATCTGAATCGTTCGGTCTAAACCAATAGGTGCAGCTGGGTTATCTTTTACAACTTCCTGAATATGAATCTCATATTCTGTGAAAATAAAGTTCTCATCATCGGTTAAGTATGCCACTTTCTTCTTTACTCTTCCCATTACAACGGCATCAGAATCACACGCCAATTCTCCTAAGAGCCCGGCGAAAGAATTGGATGGTAAATCCCCTACCGTAGGTACGGACGGCAACCCAATAGACACGCCTGCCTCCTTGCCATGACCTCTTTCTTTCGCACGTTGAGCGAGTTTTGTAAGGTTGTATCCTTGTCTCTCTGGATACAATCTTCGATATTCTTTTCCGTACTCTTCTTCCTTTTCGACGAATACTCCTCTTTGAACAACCGTCGGTTCGTTACCCGAGTCCCTTTGTCCTTGTGAACTCGGTGCAACAATAAAAACCACCAAAGCAGCAATAATGGAAGCTAGTGCTAATACCGCGAAAATTCTCATATTCTCTCCTCTAGAACAGGGACCAAATCAGGAAAACTAGAACTAGTTGACATAGGAAAATCTGACGTGAGCCCAAGCATCCTATATTAATCCAATCGAATCTGTCAACGTTTTTTTGATATGGGTAATCTGTGAGTTTTTTAAAGATTAAATTTTCTTGAGTTCGAGGAAATCCTGCGGGAATAGGTGGAGCCAGCGTTTTCTGATCTCGGAGAGCAGATAGGCTTCGATGTCTTCGGGGGTGAGCAGTTTTGATACGCTGCCTGCGATCTCGAGCACTTCTTCGTAGGCGATGCCCTCGACGACGCGCATCACGCGTTCGATCGAGTTCAGGTTCATACTAAAATCCGTCGCGCCCATCCCGATCAAAAGCGGAGTGTAAAAAGGCGAACCGGCCATTTCACCGCAAATAACCACGGGCTTCCCGGCACGCTTTCCGGCGTCGAGCACCGTCTTGATCGCGTTCAGCACCGCCGGATGAAGCGTCCGAAACCACGAGGAAACGCTTTCGTTATCGCGGTCAACCGCCAGAATGTACTGGACCAGATCGTTCGTCCCCAAACAGACGAAGTCCAATTCGGCCAGTATCTCGTTTATCGTCAGCACGGCGGACGGGACCTCGATCATCGCCCCAAAGCCGATATCTCCGGCGGCCTCGACGCGTGAATCAAATTCGTTTCTTATATCCGCAAGCAGTACCTTTACGGCCTTGATCTCCGCAACGCCGGTCACCATCGGAAGAATTACGTCGATCTTTGCGTCCGCAGCCGAACGGACTATCGCCCGAAGCTGCGTTTTGAGTTGCTTTCCGTCTTCCATCGCAAGGCGAATTCCCCGCCGCCCAAGCGCCGGATTCTTTTCGCGGTCGCCGTAACCGGTCTCCATCTGACGAATACCGACATCGAACGTTCTGATCCGCAGGCCATCTTCGCCCGCGGCCTCACCGAGTTCGCGGTAAACGGACATCTGCTGGCGTTCGGTCGGAAAGCCGTTGTAACGATTGAAAAGTATCTCGGTGCGAAACAATCCAACGCCTTTCGCTCCGAACTTCTTTGCCTCATTGACGCTTTCGACCGAATCCGCATTGAGCCGTATGTTGATCCGGCGGCCGTCGATCGTCTTAAGATCGTTGTCGAGGTTCGGACGAATGAACGAACGAACGGCGGGCGTCGCGGGCATTCCGTTCGTGTAACGGCTGAGCGTCTCGGGCTTTGGCGACAAAACAGCCTCGCCGCGAAACCCATCGACCAAAACATTCTGGCCGCTTTCTACCATTCGAAGCAGATTGCGAATACCGGTAACGGCCGGCAAACCCATTTCGCGGGCGAGTATAAATGTGTGTGACGTCCAGCCGCCGTGCTCGGTCAAAAAGCCCGCGACCTGGCCCGGAGCAAGATCGACCAAAGTCGAAGGACTGAGTTCGCTGGCAGCGATTATCGAACCTTTCGGGATCGAACGAAGCGAACTTGAAGATCTTGAAAACGAGGTAAGCAAGCGGTCAACAACATCCTGAATATCAAGATACTTTTCCCGCATATGCTCGTCCGGGATCGATTTGAACCGCGAAACATATTCGTCGCCGATGCTGGAAACCGCCCATTCGGCGTTGACCCGTTCGGTTCGGATCAGGTCTTCGATCTTTTGACGAAAGGAATTGTCTTCGAGAATTGCGATGTGAGCCGCTACTATGTCGGCTCTTGCTTTTGATGTGCGGTTCGACCGCTGAAGTCTGGCGAGTTCGGTCAGTGAATTTTTGAAAGCACGCTCAAGCCGGTCCACTTCATTCGCCGTTTTTTCTTCAGAAATATCTGAGCGGAGATATTGCCGTCTAAGCCCGTGTATCGGAACGATCGGCCCGATAGCAACGCCTCTCGCGACCGGGAGACCAACGAGACGTATCTCGCCGAAGGTTCGGTCTTTTTTGTTCGAACTGCCTTTCAAATCATTCGGGGGCGATCTATGGCCGCCCCGTTTAGCCGTTTGACGGAAAATAAGGCCTGAGCATTCCGGCGAACGCCGCAAGATTACGCGTTTGGATCAATATCTCGCCCGGCCCCATAAATTCAGCGACCAAGCCTTCGCCGCTCATCATACTGCGGAAAAATCCGCTTTTCGCAGCCTTGCGAAGGTTGTAAGTCATATGCCCTTCCCAGGCAACAAGGTGGCCGGTATCGACGACATACGGCTCGCCCTGTCGCAGTACCTTTCGGTGGATCGCACCGAAGGATGAAACAAGCAACAGACCGGTTCCGCTCACCTGTAGCACGAACAAACCTTCACCGCCAAAGAAAGTCTTTGCGCCGCCGAATTTCGTATCGACGACGAGGCTCGTGTCGCCTGCGAGATACGAACTTCCCTGCACCTTGAAGGTCTGGTTGTTCATTTCGATGCCGACAATATCGCCCGGCGTTCCGGGTGCAAGCGTTACCTCGCCGGGTCCGCCTTTAGCTGTAAAAGTGGAAACAAAGGCAGATTCGCCGCCGACCGCACGTTTTAAAGCCCCAAAAACACCGCCCTTCATTTCCGAATAAAGATCAACGTTCGCCGACATCGAGACCATCGCACCTGCTTCCGCGTTTATCGTTTGCTCAGCCTGAAGCTGAACTATCGCCAGTGCAAACGAGCCCGGATGCTTTATCTCCCAGGTATATCCGCGTCCCTGTCCGCGTCCATCAAGATCGACGTGAAACGCACCGCCGGTCGTGGTCTGGCCCGGATTTGGCGGCGGCGATAGCTGTTGCTGGGCTTGCGGCGGCATTTGTTGAGTCGGCGGCACCGCCTGAGCAGGTGCGGCCGGCTGAGCCTGAATGGTAAAACCACACGAACCGCAAAATCGCGCATTTGGCGCAAGAGACTGAGTACATTTTGGACAATTCATAAAGCTATACTTTGCGTTTTACTAACTATTATGGAACTCGCTTCGTCGGCATTCGCCGCAAAATCTAAAAAGGCCACGTCGTCTTTTGAGACGACAAGATTCTCTTTCCAGCTATCGACAACGTTCTTCCAGCAATCGCCGATAAGGACCAGCGGCCGCGGTTCCAGAACACGCGTTTGCAATTTGTTCCACACCAGCGAGATCTCTGTCACCGTTCCCATTCCGCCTTTGAACGCGACGAAACCGACCGAACGCATTATCAGATTCTGAAGCCGGTCATAGAAATGGTCCGTCGCGACCTTGTCGGTCAAATACCGGTTCGGTTCGGATTTGAACTGGTTCATCACGATCCCGAAAACACGTCCGCCCGCATCTCGTGCACCGCGCGACGCAGCTTCCATTATGCCGAGATATCCGCCGGTGCAGATTGTATAACCCGCACTCGCAAGCTTGAATCCCAATGCTTTTGCGTCTTGATATTCGTCTGAAGCCTCAGTGCATTTCGATCCGCCGAATATCGTAACTATCTTCTGGTCAAATGAATTTTCCATGAGCATGGCTGAAAATTGGCTTGGTCAATGAAGCAAATTTGATTATATCCGAGGCGGTTTGAATGACAAATTCACGAACCCTCTGCAACCTCTTCCGGGAGTCGGTTCCCTGCTTCGTGTATGGCTTTTTTCGTGTTGGTAAATATCAGGATAAGCAGGCCGATCACGAAGAATACCAGCAAAGCAAGTATCGCATGACGGAACGATCCGGTCGCCCCGACGACGATCGAGAACGTAAGCGTTCCCATCCACGAAGTTCCTTTCTCCGAAATTTCATAAAGTCCAAAAAATCCCGATTCGCGTCCTTTGGGAATCATCTGTGAGAACATCGACCGCGAAAGTGCCTGAACGCTTCCCAGAACCAGCCCGATCGCCGAACCCATCAGCATCGCCTGTGTTTTGCTCGCGAGATAGCCATAGGCAAAAAGCACGATGCCGATCCATATAAGCAACGAAAATATGACGGTCTGCTTCGCGCCAATGTATCGAGAGATCCTTTCAAATCCTAAGGCTCCGACGAACGCCGAGATCTGCGCAATAAGAAAAATCACCAATAAGAACGAATTGTCGCTTCCTTCGAGCCTTTCGGCAGCGGTAAAAAGCTCGTTCGAAAGAAATGCCGATGACATTAGAATGACCGTTTGAATTCCGTCGTTATAAAAAAGATAACCGACCAAAAACAGTGCGGTCAGCTTCAACCGACGCAGTTCTTTAAGGGTCTGCCAAAGTTCGGAAAATCCGATCGTAACAAGCGTTTTTCCTTCCGGTATCTCGCGGACATCGTTGGTCGCGCGGATCATTATGAACGTAATAAGTGCAAACCCACCCCACCAGAGTGCCGCCAAAAGAAACGATAAACGAACCGCAAACCCGGTCGTGATACCCAAGGCTTCCGCATTATTTATCAGCAGAATATTGCCGATCAGCATCACCACGCCGCCGACATAACCCGCCGCATAACCATAGCTGGACACCTTGTCGCGTTGGTCCTCGGTGGTCAGGTCGATCAGGAATGCATTGTAAAAAACATTCGCCGCGGCAAAGCACATATTCGAAACAACAAGAATTATTGCGACCGCGATATATGAATCCGTGATAAAGAACAGCAAAGCGCTGGTGAAAACGCCAATATAACTGAACGTCGCCATCATCCGCTTTTTCAGGTGCGTATAGTCGGCGATCGCACCCAACACCGGCAGCATCGTCACCATCAGAATTACCGACAAAGCAAGACAGAACGCCGGCAAGCCCTTCGCCGTTACCTTAAACAAGAACAGATCAAGCACGGTTCCTTCTTCTCCGACCGCCGCCGTCGCCAGGTTGATCAAATAAGGGCTGATCAATACGCTAATGGTCGTCGTATAAAAGGCCGAATTCGCCCAGTCATAGGCCATCCAGCCGAATATCGCCCGTTTGTCGTTCTTTTGTGTGTCGGTAGGCATCGCGTAATCTTAGCAAATGCAGTATTAACTTGGCATTACCCGGCGCTTGATAACTGATTTGCAGGCTCGCACAAGAATCCGCTATCCTTGCGTGTTTGAGGAACTTTAAATGAAGGCAATGATCCTTGCTGCAGGTTTCGGCACGCGGCTTTTTCCCTTAACAATTGACCGCACAAAACCGGCGATACCGTTCATGGGCAAACCGCTGGTCGGATATGTCGCGGAATATATTGCCCGGTTTGGTTTCAAGGAATTTGTCGTTAATCTGCATCATCAGCCGGATTCGGTGATCAAAGCTCTCGGCGACGGCAGCGATTTCGGCGTTCATATCGAATATTCCCGCGAAGAACCAGAGATCCTCGGCACCGCCGGTGCTCTCGACAACGCGCGGCATCTGCTCGGCGACGAACCTTTTCTTATCGTAAACGGCAAGATCATTTCCGACATCGATATCGCTGCGGCCGTCGAAACACATAAGAGTTCCGGGGCTCTTGCTACGATGGTATTGAAGCCGAACATAAAGCGCGAACGTTTCACTATCGTCGAAACAGAGAATGGATATGTGAAAGGCTTTGGCGGATTTCCTCAGCTCTTGACCGAAGTTGAGATCCGCGACACGGATCGGCTTCCGGTCACGCCATTGATGTTTACGGGTATTCACATTCTCGAACCGCGTGTGTTCGACTACATTCCAAAAGGCGAGTTTTCCGATATCGTAATGAACATCTATCGGCCTGCGCTTGCGGCCGGAGACAAGATAGCCGCACACGTGTCTGAGGGAAACTGGTACGAACTCTCGACCATTCCCCGCTATCTGGATATCTCGCTGGCGATGATGGGCGAACAGACGGTTTATTCGGGGGCGAATTGTGATATCTCAGCCGATGCGTCCGTTCGAGATTCGGTGATGTGGGACAATGTCACGATCGAAAACGGTGCGTCGCTTTACCGCACGATCATCGCCGATGGGGTCACGATAAAAGGCACCGAGCATTTCGAAAATTCCGCTGTCGTCCTCGCCGATATGGTGCGAAACTGCGACGAGATACCCGAAAAATCATTGAAAGGATATTTTCAGGACGAGAACTTTATCGTTCCGTTCGGTTAATTTCTGAGTCGTTATGTCGGATCATTCATCCAGATTGAAAAGATTTCTCAATGGTCGCGGGTCGGCGCCGGATATTTTCCAGCTTACCGCCGATGCTTCGACGCGCGAATATTTCCGCGTTAGAACAGACGGCGAAACTGCCGTTGCCTGTGTTTATCCCGAAGCTTTCGCCGCCGCCGAACAGAATTATCTAGATGTGACTGAGCTTTTTCTCACGGCCGGGCTGCCTGTTGCAAAGATCCTTGATGTCGATGAATCGCTCGGCGTGATATTGATCGAAGATCTCGGCGATCGGATCCTTCGTGAGGAACTCGTAGATTCGGACGAACAGAAACGAAATGAACTGCTCGACAAAGCCATCGGGCTGATCGCGCGGATCCAGGGAGCTTCACAGCTCGCGATCGACCGCGATTCCGTGGCATCGCGGCTCAAGTTCGACGAAGAAAAGCTGCGTTGGGAACTCGAATTCTTCCGCGAGCATTATTTCACCACCTATCGCGGCATGCCGCTTTCGGACGAAATAAATTCAGCCCTCGCCGCCGAATTCAAAGAACTTGCTCAATGGCTTGAGGCAAAAGCGAACGTGCTCTGCCATCGCGATTTCCACGCGGCAAACCTTATGCTTCGCGGCGACGAACTTTACATTATCGACCATCAGGACGCGCGTTTCGGCTCGGCTGCTTACGATCTCGTTTCTTTACTGCTTGACCGCATTACCGAAGTCCCAAGTTCCGAATGGCTTGCCGAAAAGAGACGTTTGTTGCTTGACCTTCGTATTTCGGCCGGACTTCCCGCCATCGACGAAGCCGATTTCACCGAAGAATTCCGCATGCAGACCGTCCAACGCTGCCTAAAAGCCGTCGGCACGTTCTCATACCAATCATCCGTCCGCGGCAAAACGTACTTCATCCCGTTCATCAACCCAATGTTCCGCATCGTCCACCGCGCTCTTGAGAATATAGAAGGTTTTGCTACCCTGAGGGTCGTCATTGAGGAGTCTATTTATGATCAGAAATAGGGTCTTGATCTTGTTTATTTCTAGTGTGCTTTTTTCACTACCTACATTTGGGCAGCGCTTTGAGGCCAAACCCCTTTCTATCGATGCGGCGAGATTAATAGATGAACTTGTAGTAATGAGTTCAAAGGACGAAGCGAAAGATCCGGCGGCATTTGCCGTGAAGGCCAACGAGCTTTTGGATAAATATGGCCTGGGTTACACGTTAAGTCTGGACCCACAGACCTGTGCCAAGATACGCGAAGCAAAGAGCAAACTGAAGGACCCGAACCAACCGATCAATCTGGGAACGCAGCTTCAATCAATCGGACAAGAAAGGGCAGCTCTTGCTCTTCCCTCGCCGACGATCCGGGAAGACCACTGCGGCGGCTGCGAGATAACACTGCCGATCCTGCAGTTGACCGACAGCGAATTTATCACCCGAATGTCAGGGCAAAACATCGGTTTTCGCAAACCCACCAATTTTATTACGCAGGCGGCGATGCTGATCGATCCGGCCAACGGAAACGTCAAACGCCGCTGGAACTTACCATTTCGTGCCGAACCTATCGGCGTTTCGCACGATGAAAATGTGTTCTATTTGGCGTTGCCGCAGCCCGAACTGAAAAACCTGTCGCTCGCCGTATTTACCGAAGGCGTTTTCCAATTCGCAACCCGTGCCGAAGCCGAAGACGGCGGCCCGGGCATTATCGACAAGCTCCCCGCAGATCAACCCGAAAACGACCGGTCCCGCACCATCAGATTCAAACGCTGGCAAAAAACCTACGTGATCAAATACCTGTCTCCCTGCTCCACCTAGGAACGATTTCTCGCACATCGTGCGTAGCGGCGAAGCCGCCGAACCGCTCTGTGGCCTTTCCAACTGCGCCATTTATTCCATCTTCAACAACTGCCATCAACTGCGCCAATTGCTATTGGCGACAGCTCGAGGCTGGTAGAAAATGTATCGGGCACAGCACGATTTCGGATTTGGGATTGCGGATTGCGGATTGCGGATTGGTAAACATTTGCATTTATGAAAAATATCCGCGTAGATCCGCCCGATCTGCTCGATCCGCGGTTGAAACCGCCTGGCCACCGAACCGGCCGCACCCTAACGCAGGCGGTTCTGACTCGATCTTTGAAATACCGGCAAGCTGAAGCTTGAACTCTGAACTTCTTTGCGTCTTTGCGTTAAAAATTCTTCGGATCTGTTTCACCAGCGTTTCAGGTGTTTCAACTGTTACAGCTGTTACAAGTGTTACAACTGTTACAAGTGTTACAACTGTTTCACTGAAACGCGCGGCACGCTCTCAGAAACGAAACACTATTGGAAAAACGCCGATTTTTGTTCACATGTGTTCAGTTCGCGCGTGTTCACATGTGAACAAAAATGGGACTTTTCAAGGTTTTTTAAAAAATTGGCTGAATTCGACGCTGAGACGATAGTAACTGTAGCACACGCAGCCACTTACACGTTCCACCCACTAGCGGAACAGGCCCGGAACAAG
>JBGSYH010000010.1:0-14676 GCA_041751035.1 Pyrinomonadaceae bacterium
GTTCTAACCACAGATACACACTGATGAACTCAGATAGGAAATTTACCTATCTGTGTCGATCCGTGTTCATCTGTGGTCAAAAACTAACTCACGCAAAGACGCAAAGAAGTTCAGAGTTCAAGCTTTAGCTTGCCGATGTCAAAGATCAGGCCAGAGCCGTCTCAATTTTGAGACGGGCCAAGGTCAGAACCGTCGCAGGTATGCGACGGGCATATCACTAACCCGCCGATTACAATCCGCCGTTCCGACAAGACTGCCACGCCGCCCGAGATAATGCTTTCAAAGAACACACGGCCGCTGCCACTAGCCGCACGCCGGATATTATCATATGTTGCGTGTATTGTAAAGAGTTTTATAGATAAGACACAGCAGCGAACCCCCGCCGCAACATCCCCGCCCAAAGATCCTTCCAATCCACTCAGATCTCTCAGAAATCCATCCGCAAAAAAATGACCCAGATTCCTCCAGATCACCCAAACAACCCCCAAACCACCCACAAAAGATTACCCCGACCTCGCACAATCTTTGCGTCTTATTGCGTGCCAAAATTGTTAGCAATCTTCCGCAATCTCAGTAGGAATGAATTTGCTTTTTATAAGATTTAAAAACGCCGAGTTTCGTGCATTGGCGTCCTGAGCAACTGCATCGATGTCCCACATAAAAACGGCAATAGGTACTTTTATTTCCGGATTTTTTTGAATCGTAACTGGTATTTCCCTGTAATACATTTTTCCGCACGAATATAATTCTTGAAATTGTCCCGAAAGATGAAGCTCAAGATCATTGTTAAATTCGATTATTCCGTAGTACCAAATTCGTTTAATCCTGTTCTTATAATGCTTCATTAACTTCCGTGCCCGTTTTTCAAGTTGGGTAACGGTTTTCATATTCTCTTCGAGTTTAATTCCGCGCCTCTTTAGTTCGACAATGACAACATCAAAAAAGTCAGAACGCTCTGGATCATTTGAAAAAACTAGGGCAATATCTGGTTTATTGGGATCTCGAACATTCCATTCTTCCTCAGTAATCATCTCAATCAATTCGCTCATATCGCGATCACTGAGAACCGTCTCATAAGTCATGTACTTATCATCTAAAAGCCAAGCGTTATTTCGATAGAGGTCGTTTACAAAATTACCCTTGTCAAACCGACCAGGCTTTTTCACAAACAAATTGTGTAGTTCAGTTTCAGTCTCTTTCTTGGAAGAATTCGTAAGCTTATTAATTGTTAACTGCCGAAACAAAATATATTCTGTCAATGCTCTAGCGGACAATTCTATGGATTTGTCATATTGCTCCTCAGTTAAGGACTTGCCTGCATCAAGCACCTCTCTTTGAGCCTTGAAAAACTTTTCCTGTGCCTTTTCTAAAACTTCTGCCCGTGAAACAAAGCCGATTGATTCAGTATCAAAGTAGCCGGACAAATGCGGATAATGGTCGATCAACTTTTCTTCTATTTTTTTATTATTTTTGGCTATTGTGGGAATTTCCTTTTTAATTAGTTCCGCTACCTTATTTCTGAAAATTGTTTTTACCTGTTTTAACTCGCCATCGGAAATGTCTAGATTCTGTCTTGATAGATCGGTCTTTCCAACAAACCAGTCTGAATACAATAAAAAAACCATTCTACAATCGGGCGGAATGTTTTCTTGGGCAATCAAATCTATTTTGAATGATCGGTTGTCAACAGAGATTGCGGCAATTAGTGAAGGATGACTTAGGGGTTCTTTTTCAATCGAGTAATGAAGATAAAATTTATCAATAAGACTCACTGCACTTTCTAGTTCAACGGTCTTAAGATCTGGCATGTCTGTATGACTTAATGTCTCCGTTCCATCATTTTCCCCAGTCCTAGAAGTAATAGAAATTAAGAACGTTTTTCCAGATTTTTTCAATTGAAATAATCTAGGATAAAACTCTGCCAGCAATCTTTGTTTTAAGTATTGTGGATTAATAAAGTCGTAATTGCCGAGTTTTGAAAGGGAATAACCAGTCATGGTTAGTGTCGTTCCCGATGGTATTTCTTCAACTGTTGTTTTTATCGCCTTGGTTTCGTCAAACCCATCCGTAAAATCAAATTTTATGTTTTGAGTTTTGTTGTAAAAACTATTTACGGAAATATTCTCAAAATAAGAAAGATAAACAAGCCTCCCGATTCCTTTGTGTGAATCTTCATCAACATCGAGAAGATTCGAAAACCGCTTGTATCTATCCTTGGTAAAGCCGCCACCGTTGTCCCGGATTAAGATTTTAAGGGTGTTAGGCTGATTGGCAGCAACCATATAAATCTCAATTTCTATTTTGGTTGCATCAGCATCAAGAGCATTCCCGACTGCTTCAAAATAAACCATCTCAAGAGAAGATTTACTAAAGAATGTTTTAACCGCCTGTTTTAGCTTTACTTTCATTCTGTCTTCTGCAAGCTTCGCGTAACAGCACTATTCTTGCGACCCAATTATTGGTTGAGTCAAGGTTTTCTAGATAATAGAACTATTGTTGATTCAACCCGCTTTTTCTCGGATTCGCTCCAGTATCCCGGTAATGATGCCAACTGCTTTTTCACTTGGAAACATTTCGCTAGAGAATTTATCGCGAAATTGCTTTTCAAAAGTTTCAGTTAGAGTTCTGACATTCTGGAGCTTTACTTCGGCCACTTCCTGTTGTTTTTGTAGCGCAACGGGAATTTGTTCGATTATGTATTTAGAGGAAATCGGAAAGTGTTCTAGAAACGCGGTTAGGATTTCTGGCAGATCGTCTGGCCCAATCTCGAGTCTTACAACGGTTGTTCCGCCGCCCTTTGAGGCTAGGTGAAAAACAAATCCAACGCCTTTTTGCCAACTCTCTGCAGAGACCGTTACATTTTCTGTTTCAAGCCCGAGACCATCATTTGAAGTCAATCCGCCTCGATAAACTTTGGTGTGATTAAGTTTGTGATACGTATGTTTGGCCATTGCAAAATTTATGTTGAATTTATTCCGATTAGATAAGATTCGTGCGGAAATGTAGCATTAAAAGGCATCTGCCGCAAATGTTTTTTACCACATAGGAACATAGGGCGCATAGGAGTGGTGAGCGGTGAGCGGTGAATTGAAAGGTGTTTGATCTATCTGTGTTTATCTGTGTATATCTGTGGACAAACTGGCTGCCTGCTCACGCTGGCGGTTCTGACCTCTGCCTGCCGATTACAATCGGCAGTTCTGACCTGAGCCCAGTCGCTATCGCTCCCGGTTCTGACATTTGCCAAGTCTCTATCGTCCTTGGCGGCTATGCCGTGTTGATGAGCGGCGAGGCTTGCCTCGCCGGCGGGTGAGCGGTTCAAGTTCGGAGCCGGGCCCTCGCGGACCGAGCGAGGGCAACTGACGACAGCGCTTTTGTCGGAGGCGGAGCCTCCTCCTATAACTTCAAAAGAGACACGACGGAAAGGCGGAGCCATTCCGCACATCGGGCGGCAAGCCGCAAAGAGAGAACCACCCCGTCGATCGATTTTGGATTGGGGATTTTGGATTTTGGATTGCATAAGAGCCCAGTCGCTATCGCTCCCGGTTCTGACTTGGGGCGGCAAGCCGCAAAGAGAGAACCACCCGTCAGCCGAAAGGGCTGCCACCCCTCCTATCGACGCGGGGAAGTTTGGTTAGCGAGATCGGACTAGAGCGATCAAGAGTGTGGCTGAGACCAGGGACATGGCGGCGCTGGCGATGAAGGCTGTTTCGGCACCGAAAAATTGCCAGATGCCGCCGAAGATCAGGGACGCCGGCAGCACTGAGATACCGAACGCAAGGTGATACATCCCGAATGCGGTGCCGCGTTTTTCTTCGCCGACCATATCCGCGACAAAGGCTTTTTCGACGCCTTCGGTCAGCCCGAAATAGATGCCGTAAACAATGAAAAGCGCCCATGCTTGCCACTCGGCATTGACGAACGCGAAACCCAGATAGACCGCCGCATAAACGAACCAGCCGCTGACGATAACCCTTTTCCGCCCGAACCGGTCGGAAAGATCGCCGCCCGCGAGCGAACTGAATACCTTGCTGAAATGCAGCACCATCCAAAGCAGGGGCAGCATCGCCGGTGCAACCCCGCTCTGTTCGGCACGCAGCAGCAGGAATGCATCGGTAGAATTTGAAAGCGTGAAAAGGGCGATTATGAAAAGAAACCGCTTGAAATTTCCGTCGAATCCGGCAAACGACAAGCGTACGGGTTCGGTCGCAACTTTGCCGTTGCCTTCTGGCTCACGCACAAAAAATATGATCACAAAAAGCCCGAGAGCGACAGGGATCGAGGCAAACAAGAAAACGTTTTGGTATTCCGCGACCGTTGGGCTTTCAGGATCGGTCGAAAGATAAGTCAGCAAAAGAAATGCGATGATCGGCCCGACAACGGCTCCCAGATGATCTGCCGCACGATTGAAGCCAAACGCGAGCCCGCGTTTTTCGATCGGCACTTCGGCGGCAAGTAATGCATCGCGCGGAGCTCCGCGAATCCCTTTCCCAATACGGTCGGCCGTGCGGACCGCAAGCACTTGTGTCCAGGTGGTTGCAAATGCGAGCAGCGGCCGAGCGATAGCCGCTAGCGAATAACCAAGAAACACCGGAAGCTTTCTGTTGCCGAATTTGTCGCTTAAATAACCGGAAAATAGCTTTAGAATACTCGCCGCGGATTCGGCAATTCCTTCGATCAGTCCGATCGCGAATGGCGTCGCTCCAAGTGCCAAAAAAAGAAACGCCGGCAGAAGAGGATAAACAACATTGCTCGACGTATCGTTTAGAAAACTTACTGCGCTAAGAGCAAAGACTGTTGGCGGCAGCCCACGATATCTATGCCAGAAACGGCTCTGTCTTCCTGCGGCGATCTCACTCATTTAAAGCAAGAACAGGCATTTTCGGGCCTGTTCGATCTGATAAAAAAGAATATTGGAATACGTTTAGCGGGACCGCTTGGCGGGAGGCTTGCTTTTCGGAGCTTCCAGAAACTCGCTTCCAAACCACCACAGCGACAATCCGCCGACTGTCAGGATCAGCATTACGGAACCGACCACCGCCAAGCGAAATGCCATCCTCACACTATTTTTCAGCAGTCTAAAAATGAAATAGAGTGCACCCGCCAAAACCGCAAATACTACCAACCCCGCGGCCATCAGACCGCCGCTGAAAAGATCAATGAACAATGCCGCGAATACGATCACCATGCCTCACCCCGCTCCTTAATTGAACGTTCGATCATATCGAGGTCTTCTTCGCTGACCGGCTCATTCTCGGCCGGGACCGCATATTCCTCATCTATCCACGCACCAAGGTCGATTAAGTTGCACCTTTCTGAACAGAACGGACGAAATTTGTTTCCCTCGTATTCGACCTCTAGGCCGCACGATGGACACTTGATCATTGCCATAAACAAAAAGACTAGCACATCGAAAATCGCCGCAAAAATTCGATCGCATCTTTCGGTTTTCGATATAATCATTTAGTCTGGCAGTGAACTATTGCCTAAACTGCATCGTATTTACCCGAGAGGCAAAGATTATGAGCGACTTTAAGGAACGTTTCGATAAATGGCAGCGCGAGGCCCGCGACAAGTTTGAAGAGATCGATGATCAACTCGGCATTTCAGACCGTATCAGCGATGGTGCGAAAACGGTTATCGATACCGCTCAAAAAGGTGCCGGGCGGATAAAGGCTGAGGCCGAAAAGACCGAGGTCGGCAAACAGGCAGTGAAGGTCGCCGAAGGCACGATCAAGACCGCCGAAGAGACCGCTAAAAAGGTTTGGGACGTAAGCGAGCCGCTCCGCGATGTTGCCGAAGACGTTGGCGAAAAAGCCGGTGAAGTTGTGGTCGAAGCCGGCAAGACCGCTGGCGATGTTATTTCCACTGCCGGTGAAAAGGCGGGAGATTTTTTCGATGGAGCAAAAGAGACGGTAGAGACAAACGCGAAGCGTGCGGCATCCGTGTTTAATTTCGGTGCGGGCTGGACGCGGACGATAGATTCGGCGATGCGTTCGCTCTCTTCCGCTTCAGGTTGGATACAGGAAAACCCTTTACAGGCGGCCGCGACCGGTGCTTCGATGGCTGTCGGTGCCGGGCTTGGTGTTGTCTTTACAGGTATCAGTTCTCACTGGCTTTTCAATTCAGCGTTACCTGCTTGGTCAGTTAAAAAGTTCGGCGAGAGCTTTAACGAATATCTCCACATTCAAGAGGAAAAGATCGCTGCCGGAAACCTAGATGAAGCCAAGGCAGAACGCATCAAGTTCGAAGCAGACATCGCCCGCCGCATCGGTGCCCCGATGCTCGGCGCGTTTTCATTCGCTTCAGGTGCAGTGATGATGACCAATGTGTTGAACCCAAAAGAGATAACAGGGGCTCCGATCTCCTGGCTGCTCGGCGGCAATCCGCTGCTGGAAGGCGTCTGGTTCTTCGGAAACGGCATGGTCTGTTTTAAAACAAGTATGGATTTTTTCATGATCGCACTTGACGGCCAGAAAGATGTGGAAAGGATGGTCAAAGAGATAAAGGGTCTTTTACCTGAATCGATCGGAGCCTAAATTAAATATGGGAGCAGTCAAAGAAGAAAAGGTCTATTCGCTCTCGGACTATCTCGAACTCGAGAAAAGTACTGATGAAAAGTTTGAGTTCTGGGACGGAAATGTTTGGTCGATGAGCGGTGCAACATATCCGCATAACCAAGTGGTGATGAATTTATTGCTCGAGCTTGGGACACGGCTTCGCGACAAAGGCTGTAATTCTTTCCCTTCCGACATGCGGATCAAAGTGCCGGAATATCCGCCGTATCGCTATCCTGATCTAACAGCTCTTTGCGGTGAACCGCAGATCGAAAAGATCGGCGGCATTGATATGCTCGTAAATCCGCAATTGATCGTCGAGGTACTTTCCGATTCAACCGAAGCATTTGACCGCGGCGATAAGTTCACTTACTACAAATCGATTCCCAGCTTTTCCGAGTATGTTCTTGTCGCACAACATCGGCCGCACGTGACGGTCTTCGTAAAGCACGGCGATGGATTTTGGGCAAATTACGAATACAACGATCTAGACCAAACTGTTCAGCTTAGTTCTGTTCCCTGCGAACTTCGCTTATCCGATATCTATCGCGGTGTGGAGTTCGTCCAGCGCGAAAACCGACCCTAAACATTAGGTGATCTTGATCGGGAACGGAACGAAACAAAGGACGAATATTATCAGCGTCGCAAGGGCGACAACTTTGCGCTTTCCATCCAGAGGGGTTTCATCCCACGGCCTCGGATGACCCACACGCATCATCAAACCAAGTAAAACCGCGATCAAAATTCCGGCCGGGCTGTTGAAATAGTAAAACCCGACGACTGAAAGCACCGCCATCACAGGAAATGCGATGCGGCCGGTCCAATAATGCACGCGTTCGCCGAACACAGCATAGATCGCGTGTCCGCCGTCGAGCTGGCCTGACGGAATGAGATTCAATGCCGTCACCAACACCCCGACCCAGGCCGCGTAGTAAAACGGATTGCCAACGCCGAACGCCGGATCGATACCAAATAATCCGCCGATCATCTTCATCAAAAGCGGGTCAGCAAATACGAGCGAGCCTTTCGGGATCACCGTGCTCGCCGGAACTGTTTGCATATTCACAAACCCAAGAACAGCGATGGGGAGCAAGGCAATAAATCCTGCGATCGGCCCTGCAACACCAATATCAAAAACTGCTCGTCGCGATGGCATCGGCGAGTTTATGCGAATGAAAGCACCGAACGTTCCTGCAGGTCCGATCAGCGGTGGAGTAGGAATAAAGAAAGGTAGGGTCGCATGAACGCGATAAATTCGGCAGGCGATATAATGCCCCATTTCGTGGGCAAGTAAAATGAATAAGAGCGATCCTGAGAAACTCAAGCTGTTTCGCAGCAAGGCCGGATCGGCAGCAAGTTTGGTGAAAACTGAGCCGATCAATAGAACATACTTGGCAGGAAGCGAGAGAATAAATTCGAAAAGTTCCCAAGCCGAGCCCGGATCGGCGGTCGGCAAAATATTGATCGGGCCGAATGGAAAAAGGGTTCCCGCGATCGTTGCCGTGACAAAGGTAAGCACGAGCAGTCCGATGTGGATAAAAATCCGCCAATTTATCCGGCTCGAACCGTCGTCCACCGGATCGGGCTCACTCAATGGCTGCAATTCTTGCATTCACGCGCTTAAAACAAAAAAGATCGCAGGGACTTTGCTCAACAAAACAAAGCTGTTCCCTGCGAAATGTTAAAAGATCCCTAGTTCATTCTTTTACGGCTTGGGCCATCAGTTCTTTGCCGGGCTTGAATCTGATAGTCTTTCCCGCCGGGATCGGCACCTCGGTACCGGTTCGCGGATTGCGGCCCACGCCTCGCTTTCGCGGCTTCACAACGAACACACCAAAGCCCCGAAGTTCTATACGCTTGCCTGCGGCCAGCGCGTCTTTCATTGCGTTGAAAAGTGAATCGACAACCTGTTCGGCCTTTTGCTTGGAAACGCCAGTCTTATCGGCCACATGGTTCACGATGTCCAGCTTGATCATTATTTCCTCCTAAATAAGGGTTAAACGTGGAAAGAAACAACTGATACTCGACGTGTTCAGATAATATGCCTGTAAACCTACTTATGTCAAGATTTAGCGAACTTTTCCCGATCTTCCCGCGACAAACTCGATCTCTACTCGGATCTCGATCGATCCATTTCTCTATCAAATAATGAATACGAACCGTTTCCAGTGCGCTTTTGAATTTTGCACTAAACCTTTCCCCGATGTATTTAGAAAGTGCTAAAATCCAGAAATATTCCGATTCCGAATTACACGAGGACGAAAACAATGCGTTGGAGACAGCAGCGGCAGAGCACAAATATCGAAGACCGGCGAGGCATGGGCCGCGGGGTGGCGATGGGCGGCGGCGGTATCGGAGTTTTGATACTGGCCGCGATAGTTTGTCTGCTTGGCGGCGATCCGCGCCAGTTTTTGCAGACCAACGCACCGCCGCAGACACAGCAAGCTCCAACGACCGCCAGCAATTCCGCCGGACAGCCGCCTGATGTACAACGACAGTTCGTCAGTGCCGTGCTCGGCAGCACCGAGGACGCGTGGCGCGAAATATTTCCTGCACAGCTTCGTCGGCAATATCGAGCGCCATTCCTGGTGCTCTTTGACGGACAGGTTTCGTCGGCCTGCGGTTATGCGAGTTCTGCAATGGGGCCGTTCTATTGTCCGGGCGATGACAAGCTTTATCTCGATTTCAGCTTCTTTCGTGAGCTTGAGCGTGAATTCAAAGCTCCCGGCGATTTTGCTCAGGCGTATGTGATAGCTCACGAGGTGGGCCATCACGTCCAGAATCTGTTGGGCACGATGGCAAAGGTCCAGCGTGCCGGACAAAACAATCAGCTCTCGGTCGCTCTTGAATTACAGGCCGATTGTTATGCAGGTGTTTGGGCAAACTACGCTCAAAAGAAAGGCCTTGTCGAAGTCGGTGATGTCGAAGAAGCGTTGCGGGCCGCAGCGTCCGTCGGCGATGACATGATCCAGAAACGCACCCAAGGGCATGTTGTTCCCGAATCGTTCACGCACGGCTCTGCTGATCAACGCCAACGGGCATTCGCAGTCGGTATGCAATATGGCGAAGTCCGCCGCTGCGAAGTATTCAAGTAGCAGGCGTGAACGGCCGGCCGTAGATCTCCTGATAGATCCAACCAAGCACGCGAGCTTCGGCGGAGTAAAGCAATTCAGCCCAACAGCTTGAGAGGAATAGCCGCTTTTCGATCCCGGTCGTTAGTTTACCGGCTTGTTCGATGAACGATGCTGCCGGATCGGACATGAGGTTGTTCGCTTCGGTTATCTCGCGTTTAGATTCCTTCGCATCGTGGATCGCCGTCAGCAGGTCGTTCATCCAAAGCCCTAAAAGCGGTTCCTTGTCGTTCTCCAGCACCGCCTGAAAAACTCCGATCGCAAACCTCGCCTCGGCATTTTCAAACGGATATGTCCCGACGCCGTTCGCCTCGTCGTCCTGTTGTTTCCATTCAAACAGATCGTTCGCCGTCGTATGCCGGATCCGGGCGGTTCGTTCATCAAAATTCAGGAACCATTCGATCACATCGGCAAACCAATTCTTATCAACCGAACCATCTTCATTTCGACTTATCGGCGGCGGCATTTCCTGCCCTGTCGCGGTGCTTTCCATTTCACCGATTATTCCATTTGCGGGTGCGGAAAACAATTTGAACCGGCGATTGCTTTGACATTAAACTTTACCTGCATAATACTTATCTCGCCTACATTTTTGAGGAGATAAACCAAATTATGGCCACAAATTACGTATCTTGCCCAAGCTGCCATTCGCAAAATCCGGGCAATTTCACTACTTGTACAAATTGCGGAACAATGCTCCCGATCAGCCCGATGCCAATGCAGCCAATGGGCGGCCAGGCTAAGGTTCCCGGTGCCGAGAAAAAGATCGCCGCCGGAATTTGTGCCCTTCTCCTGGGTTCGTTTGGCGTACACAAATTTATCCTTGGATACCAAACGGAAGGAATAATAATGATTACCGCTTGGGTCTTAGGATTGTTTCTCACCTGCGGGGTCGTTTCGATCGCTGTCAACATAGTCGCAATTATTGAAGGCGTAATGTATCTGACCAAATCTGACGAAGAATTCGTGCAGACCTATGTCATTGGCCGGAAAGCTTGGTTCTAAGCTAAGTTTTCCCGTACACCTTCGATCCTCGCCTTATTTGATCCACCTGTTAAGTGTTCGATCTTATCTAGCGGCGAATTTAATGGTCTTAATGAGGACATAGATGGCAACTCAGTTCGTTAGATGTATTAGCTGTTCGGCACAGAATTCAAGCCTGAACGCACTCTGCATAGCATGCGGATCTTCGTTACCGATCGCTCCGATGCCGATGCAGTACGTTCCGAACTTTGGGCAAGCCTATTATCCCGGAAAACTTCAGGCAGTATCGATCGTTCAGATAGTCGCCGGCGGATTTGAGATCCTGATGGCGATCTTTTGGATCGTCTATACACTGATGATCGGCATCCTAACGTTCGGCATTGGCCTGATCCTCATACCTCTTCCATTAATTTTGCTCTCTGTCGGCATCCTGTCGCTTGTCGCCGGTATCAAGGGCGTTAACAGAAACTTCAATAAGAAGATGTCGTTCGGCGTTGCCATCGCCCAAATGTTCCTGCTCCTGGGCTGTGACGTTCTGAGCTTTGGTGCAGGACTCACCGGAGTGATCTTGCTTTCACAAGATGATGTCAAGGCTTATCTTGCATCTGTAGGACAACGTTAGCCTTCGACACACAGATGTTTACCGGAATCATCGAAGAAAAAGGATCCGTTCGTTCGATCGAGCTTGCCCATGGTCAGGCACGTCTTGTGATCGCCGGGCCATTGGTCGCACACGACACAAAGGAAGGCGATTCGATCGCCGTCAACGGCGTTTGCCTTACTGCGATAGATCCAAACCCGGACGGATTTTCCGCCGATGTCTCTCCGGAAACGCTGAAAGTAACCACGATCGGCTCGCTTAATGTTGGTTCGGCCGTCAACCTTGAACGTTCGGTTACGCTTTCCACGCGTCTCGGCGGCCACATCGTTCAAGGCCATGTTGATTCCCGAGGAACCTTTCTTGGGGCCGAACAGCAAGTTGATTTTTGGACCGTGCGTATCGGTTTCCCGCCCGAATTCGGACGCTACCTCATTTATAAAGGCTCGGTCGCGGTCGAAGGCATCAGCCTGACCGTTGCGGCACTGCACGAAAACGAATTCGAAATTGCCGTCATTCCAAAGACCTGGGAAATGACGAACCTTTCAGAAAAAAAGGCCGGCGACCCGGTCAACCTCGAAGCCGACCTCATCGCAAAATACGTCGAACGCTTGTTATCCCTTCGACCTGTATCAGAATCGCCAGCGTGATCTGTCGGCCGGTTCGGCGGTCCGGAATGGTCTGGGCTTGTCCCGTTTGTCCCGTTGTCCCAGGGTCCGACACGCGTGTCCCGGGGGCGTTCCGGGCTTGTTCCGGGCTTGTTCCGGGCCTGTTCCGCTGGTGTGTGGAACGTGTAAGTGGCTGCGATTGCTTCAGTTACTGTCGTCTCAGGGTCGAATCTAGCCAGTTTTTAAAAAAACTTCAAAAAGTCCCATTTTTGTTCATTTTGCGGTGTGCGCGAACTGAACACACCTGAACAAAAATCGACGTTTTTCCAATAGTGTTTCGTTTCTGAGAGCGTGCCGCGCGTTTCAGTGAAACACTTGAAACAGTTGTAACAGTTGAAACACCTGAAACACCTGAAACGCTCATGAAACAGATCCGAAGAATTTTTAACGCAAAGAAGTTCAGAGTTCAAGCTTTAGCTTGCCGGTATTTCAAAGATCAAGTCAGAACCGCCTGCGTTAGGGTGCGGCGAGTTCGGTGGCCAGGCGCTCTAAACCGCGGATCGAGCAGATCGGGCGGATCTACGCGGATATTTTTCATAAATGCTCATGTTTACCGATCCGCAATCCGCAATCCGCATTCCGCATTCCGCAATCCGCCATCGTACTGGGCCCGTTACATTTTCCGCCAAAAATGCACGAACGCCAATAGCAATTGGCGCAGTTGATGGCAGTTGTGACAAATGGAATAAATGGCGCAGTTGGAAAGGCCGCTGAACGTTCCGGCGCCGCCGCCTAAAGTCGGGACCAGAAGCGACCGAGTTCTTTCGCAGCTTGCTGCACCGCACTGCGGAGAGGCTTGCCTCTCCGGCCACGCATCTCTTATTTCCTCGGAGGCTGTGCCTCCAAATGTTCGAGGCATAGCCTCGAAGGTTTTCTTGGTGGCATCGACGCAGAGGCAAGCCTCTCCGCAGTGAATTGCGGCAAAGCCGCAGGATCTAGCGAACACACTCCGGAAAAGATATCCAGAAATTACCCATCATGCTAAAATCGCACCGATACGGGCCACACGATAACCGAGAATTGAAATTTTGAAGGCCTGACACTTATGTTTTGATTGAGATCAATAGATGTCTACAACTCCGTCGGCACACAATCTGATTGTTAGGATCTTGTTACTTTTCGTTCTGATAAGTTTTTCGCTTTCATGTTCGGAACGCAGTCAAATCGAGATTGAGCAAACAATATCAGAATACCCAACACTGCAAGCAGCGGATCGATTGTGCGGGGATCTTCAGGTCCCGAATGGATTCCGATTCGTTAGAAAGGATTTCTTTGGGAATAGTGAATATGGCGTGGTCATTTATCGGTACGCCACTGATCTTCGGGCCGCAGAAGTTGCAGATTTTTATAAGCAATATTTACCGGCCAGAGGATTAGACTTTGTCGCTGAGCAGCCTGAGACTGCGAGAATACGACTAAGCCTGCTATTTCAGAAGAATAAGGAATTTGTTGCCGTTGAGCGGACCGGCGTTGGTGAAGTGAATTACGGAATAAACTGTGGAATAAAAAACAAACAATGAGACAGGGTATGAATCATGGAAGCAGGGTCTGGCCTGCAATGTGGACTAATAGTATGAATGAAATGAGGAAAGCAGTGATAAGCGGAGTGGGATCTTGTCTAGTTCTGTTAGTTAGTCTCGCGATGTCAGCTGGTGTTGCCTTTGCTCAGAAAGCCGGGGACCGGATTCGAGGAGAAGGTCGCGTCGTTGCGTATCAGGCCCAGTCAAGATGCCCCGAATGCCCGGGATTCTCTGGCGGAATTGGTGTACAAGTCGAGCGATGGATTGTTCGGGTCGAGCGTTGGAGTGATATGACGGGGGAGCAGCCTGAATTTGTTCTGGTTAAATATGAGATGTATGATCAGTCGCCAAGCGAGGAAATGCTTAGAAAGAAATTGACGTTCAGTTTTCGAGCATCAACGGTTCCTCGGTCTTCAGTTGTCGGCTGTATCGGATCAGCCCGAAACGATGACGAAGACGGACCTGAACTAAAGTGGCGTGATGTTAGATTATCTGATTCCAAGATTATTAGTCCTGTCACAGAGAAGGATCTGATAGCATTCCAAGAATTTCCTTGCTTTATCGTAAACGAGATGCCTAAATCAAACGAACAAGAGAATCAGTAGTCGAATAAACTTTAGGAATTTTTGACTTCGCAAGCAGTTCATATAAGTGCGTAAGCCCGATTATATGTTCGGCACGACCGGAGCATTACAGGTTTGTTTTCATTGGACCGAAAAACGTCAACGGTTTCAGGGAAAACCGGATCGAGCCCCGCGAAATTGCAATTATGCTGTGATCATGCCTCGCGCCAATTAGTCGTTGATGATCGTCAGTTCGGTTGGTTCGAGTTGGGCGGTTTGGGCTCGGGTTATGATGGCCGGGCCGGATACGGAACCGTTGCCGCTGATGCAGATTCCTGTGCTTGTGAGCGTTAGTGCCGGGCTGCCTTTGATGATCAGCATCGTTGAACCGACCAGCCAATCGACTCGTTGACACGGCGCTGAATAAAACCCTGAATTCGGACAGCCGGTTATTAAGTACGTGTCAGACATTTTCATCGGCAGTTGTCCGTCCACCCGATAGCTGGTGTAACCGTTTGGAACGTGCGAGACGATCCCGCCGTGGTGACATAGAATCGTCGAGTGAGTATTTAACAATG
This sequence comes from Pyrinomonadaceae bacterium, assembly GCA_041751035.1. Taxonomy (GTDB): domain Bacteria; phylum Acidobacteriota; class Blastocatellia; order Pyrinomonadales; family Pyrinomonadaceae; genus OLB17. The sequence goes on from JBGSYH010000010.1 coordinate 14,597, forward strand.
GCGGCGGCATAAATTCTCCTTATCGATGCGTTAACCGGCGGCGAGCCGAAAGTGATTCAAAAACTTGAACTACGCTACAA
>JBGSYH010000011.1:0-39336 GCA_041751035.1 Pyrinomonadaceae bacterium
CGCGTGTTCACATGTGAACAAAAATGGGACTTTTCAAGGTTTTTTAAAAAATTGGCTGAATTCGACGCTGAGACGATAGTAACTGTAGCACACGCAGCCACTTACACGTTCCACCCACTAGCGGAACAGGCCCGGAACAAGCCCGGAACGCCCCTGGGACATGCGTGTCGGGCCCTGGGACAACGGGACAAACGGGACAAGATCTTTGCACTCAGACTCGGAAATGATCGGCACGCCAATTCTTGATGGCCATCTTGATCTCTTTTGGTTCGGTCAGTTCGCCGTTCGCGATACGTTCGGCGAGAGCGGGAAGTTCTTCGTCCGATGCAAAGCGGAGAGCGATAATCTGACGGGCACGAAAATCATGAGCCTTTGCGGCAAGTTCCGGCGAGAGAAGCTCTCGGTAACGAAGCCTTTCCTCGAGCCGAATGACCCGGTCTTGAGCTTTCAATGCCTGAAGCCGGGCGGCAACGCTTAGGATCGGGATCATTATCGACATCAGAAGATACTGGACCCGGAACCATTCGAATTCCATCGCAACGCAGGCGATCGCCCAGATCAAATTGATCAAGGCAAGCGGGAACAGAACGAAATGGACAAGCGGATACCAGCGTGCGTGGTTTTGATAATTTTGGGGCTCGGGCATGATTCGTCTCCTCTAAAGTTTGGTCTTTGCCATCGTTTCCGGCGCCTTGGTCGTAAAATCTTCGCCGGGGTTTACGAACAGATTCTGTTCGAACCGGTACTGCTTATCGTAAAGCTGTTTGTATCGGCCGTTCATTTCAACGAGATCCTGATGCGTACCTCGTTCCATGATCTCGCCCGCTTCGACGACCAAGATCTGATCAGCCGAACGGATGGTCGAAAGCCTGTGTGCGATAACGAACGTCGTTCTTCCCTTTCGCAGATTGTTCAGGCCTTCCTGGATCAACGCTTCGGATTCGCTATCGAGCGATGATGTGGCCTCGTCAAGTATCAAGATCTTCGGATCCGCAAGCAGCGCACGAGCGATCGCGATACGCTGGCGCTGGCCACCCGAAAGTTTCACGCCGCGTTCGCCGACGATCGTTTCGTAGCCATTCGGGAACTTTTCGATGAATTCATCGGCGTTCGCAATCTTGCAAACCGCCCTTATTTCATCAAGCGACGCTTCGGGATTCGAAAAACGAATATTGTCGTGGATAGTACCGTCAAACAAAAAATTGTCCTGCAGAACGACGCCCAGTTGACGGCGGTAATCGCGGAGCCGAACCGATTGTAGGTCTTTTCCATCGATCTTAATGACACCTTTAGTCGGCTGAATAAAATTGAGCACGAGGCTAAGGATCGTAGATTTCCCCGAACCGCTCGAACCGACGAGCGCTGTCGTGGTTCCTGCATCGGAGACAAAGGAAACGCCTTTCAAAACGGGCACGCCTTGATCGTATTCGAATTCGACATTATCAAATTCGATAGAGCCGTTCGGATCGTTCAGCGGCTGCTTGGCCGAATCGAGTTCGTCCTCGGTCGTCATCGCCATCACTTCGCGGATCCGGTCGAGCCCGGCGAGAGCCTCGGTCACCTGCGTTCCGATGGCGGCAAGTTCGACGACCGGGAGAGCAAGCAGGAACGTGAATGATATGTACATCAGAAAATCGCCGAGCGTCATCGTCTGTTGCTGTATCGAATTTCCGCCGATGATGATCATCGCAACCGCGACCGCTCCGATCACCAGTGCGGCAAACGAATTGATCGCCGAAACGCCAGTGACGGTCTTAGCGACGTTCCGAAACAGCCTATGTGCGCCGCGGGCGAAAGATAGCTCTTCGCGTTTTTCAGCGGTGTACGCCTTTACGATGCGGATACCGCCAAGCGATTCACCCAATCGGCCCGTTACTTCGGCTGTTATCTCGCCGCGCTCGCGAAAGATCGGCCGAAGCAGCTTCAACGCATACAGAAGCACGCCGCCGAAAACGGCGATAACGGCAAGTGTGGCAAACGTCAATTGCCAGTTGATATAGAACAAAACACCGATGGAAATAGTTGCCGTGACGATGCCGCCGATTATCTGCCCCAAACCGGTGCCGACCAGATTTCTGATGCCTTCGGCGTCGTTCATGATGCGAGAAATAAGCTGGCCGGATTGGGTGGAATCGAAGTACCTGATCGGCAGCCGTTCAATATGCGTCTGAACACGTTTACGCATTTCCGTGATCGCACGCTGTGCCGCAACGCCGAGAATTTGGGAAAGAGCAAAAGAGGTCGAAGCTTGAATAAGAGTAGCAACACCGATCGCAATGGCGATGTATGTCAGCAATTCGTATCGCTGATTAACAAGCACTTCGTCGCCGATGTACTTCGTCGAAGCAGGCAGCACCATTCCGGCAAGCCGCGAAACAAGCAACAAAAGGCTGCCGACCAACAAGCGCCAGCGGGCATTCCATATGATCTTCCGTGCCTCGGCCCACGCACCGGAATAATTCAGCTTTTTCTTTTTCTCGTCCGGCATCTGAGTCAAGTCTTATTGGTAGCCGAAAGTAAGTCAAGTTAACCCAATATGTTAAAATCAGAGAGTAGAAAGTATGGATAAGAGTGAACAAAAAAGACTGGTAATGAATTGGAGCAGGAACGCCGACCTGATCGAATCCATGCAGATCGAGAGCTTACGCAGGGACGGTCCCCAAAACGCGATATTGGCGTTGGCGGACGTAAATCGTATTGCGATCAGTCGCCATCTGCCTGAGCCAACGTCCGGCTTGATCGAAATGCAGCGGCTATTTACTAAGCTGCGAAAGAAATGAAGCTAGTACTTGATGTAGCGGCAGAGGTTCAGGCGTTTTGCGACATGAACAGCTGGGATTTTTGCTTCATCGGCGGGATCGCTCTACAACGCTGGGCGATCCCGCGAAATACAAATGATGTCGATTTGACGTTAATGACCGGTTTCGGAGACGAAGAGGTTTTTGTCACCAAACTATTGAACCGTTTCACGTCGCGGATAGAAGAAAATGCGTTAGAGTTTTTTATACCGCGGAGGATCGTTCTTATTCAAAGTGGAAATGTCGGAATTGACGTTTCACTGGGAGCTTTGGAATTCGAACAAAGTGCGGTTGGACGGTCAACTAAATTCGAATTTGCTCCCGGAATAGATCTGAGAACCTGTACTGCCGAAGATCTGATCGTTTTTAAGGCCTTTGCGGATCGTTTGAAAGACTGGGCTGATATAGAAAGCGTTATCAAGGTCCAGCAGAGTTTGGATTGGACATACATTGATGAACAACTCGTTCCTCTAGTTGAGCTGAAGGAGGAACCGGAGATCATAGATAAATTAATCAAGATCAGGAAAAGCATTAGTAAATGAATCAAACATATATCGACCAATTGGCCGGAAAGATCGGCGAAACTGTTACGCTGAAAGGCTGGCTTTATAATTCGCGTTCGAGCGGAAAACTGGTATTTTTGCAGCTTCGAGACGGCACGGGCACTGTTCAGTGCGTTGTATTCAAGGGCAACGATGAAGCTCTCTTTGACGTGGCGAAAGGCGTCGGACAGGAATCTTCGATCATCGTCACCGGAACCGTTAAGGAAGATTCACGTTCGGCGATCGGTGTCGAGCTTGATGTCACGGGACTCGAAGTTCTGCAGAATGTCCACGATTATCCGATAACGCCGAAAGAACACGGTACGGAGTTCCTAATGGATCATCGACATCTGTGGATTCGTTCTAAAAAGCAGCACGCGGTCTTGAAGATACGGCACACCATTATCAAAGCGGTGCGCGATTATTTTGATGGGAACGGTTTTACGCTTGCCGACACACCGATATTTACTCCCGCAGCTTGCGAAGGAACTACGACGCTTTTCGAAGTTGATTATTTTGGCGACGATAAGGCTTATCTTACGCAATCCGGGCAGCTATATAACGAAGCGACCGCGGCGGCGTTTGGTAAATCTTATGCGTTCGGCCCGACATTTCGTGCGGAAAAGTCGAAAACTCGTCGGCATCTCACAGAGTTTTGGATGGTCGAGCCCGAAGTCGCTTACGCCGGTTACGAAGACATGATGGACCTCGGCGAAGGTTTGATCTTGTTCATCGTCGATCGTGTATTGAACGACCGCAAACTTGAGCTGGCCGCGCTTGAACGCGACACGACCGTGCTTGAAGCCATCAAGGGGCCGTTTCCTCGCTTGCACTATGACGATGCCGTAAAGTTGTTGCAGGAAGGCCACGCGAAGGGCGAGTTAGAAAATAATTTCGAGTGGGGCGGCGACTTTGGGGCTCCGGACGAAACTTATTTGTCGAAACAATTCGGCTTGCCGGTCTTTGTGCATCACTTCCCGACCGCGATCAAAGGTTTTTACTTCGAAGTTGATAAAGACAGGCCCGAATGTGCGCTTGGCATCGACCTTTTAGCACCAGAAGGTTACGGCGAAATAATCGGCGGCGGCGAGCGTGCGACCTCGCTCGAGTATCTTGAATCCCAACTCAAGCATCACGGCCTGCCGCAGGAGATCTTCGAATGGTATCTCGACCTCCGCCGCTTCGGCAGCGTCCCTCACGCAGGCTTCGGCATGGGAATAGAACGCACCGTCGCTTGGATGTCCGGCATCGAACACGTCCGAGAAACTATTCCGTTCCCGAGGATGTTGTATAGACTGCGTCCATAATAAAGTGTTGAAAGAAACAGTAAGTAAAGAGCTAGTGAAACAGTTTGGTGAAGCGGTCCGAGTGAATTCGGAGAACGCAGAATTTGCTGTCTTCGCTGCGAAGGACTCAGACGTTGGAGGCGTAACAATTGAGGAGGATGGAAACGAGTTGATCGTCCGGATAGGAGAAATTACGCACGGCCATTTTGGTAGCTATGAGACAGAATTAACTCAAGACGAGCATGCGGCAAGTATCGCAGAGGATGTGATTAAATTTCTTATCGAGCTTTTTGATGACGATGTTCTGCTCTTCAAATCTGCTAACTCCGGCGGATGGGCGAGGCACGATATGATTAAGCCAAGTGATATACTTTCACCAAATACTGAGTGGTACAAATGGTCCGGGCCGGTAAATATCGCGAGTTCGTAATAATAAGGATGCCTGATGTTGTCATCATCGCTGGACCAAATGGAGCTGGGAAATCTACTCTCGCTCCTGCGTTGCTGCGCGACACACTGAAGATATCTGAATTCGTCAACGCAGACACTATCGCCGAGGGCATATCTGCGTTTGCCCCGGAGAATGCATCTTTCGATGCCGGACGCGTAATGTTGAAGCGGTTAAATGATCTTGCAGAAGAAGAAAAGGACTTCGCATTTGAGACTACGCTCTCAACTCGAACTTACGTGAAACGAATAAACGATCTGAAAGGTCGAGGATATCGCGTCAATCTAGTTTATTTGTGGTTGAAGAGCCCAGAACTCGCAATCGAACGTGTTGCGGAACGCGTTAGGGTAGGAGGACACAACATTCCGTCTGACGTTATCCGCCGGCGTTATGAGCGAAGTCTAAGTAATCTCTTTCGACTCTATATGCCGATCGTTCACGCGTGGAGTGTGCGGGATACGACGTTAGCAGAATCGGTCGAAACTGCGCGTTATACTGATGAAGCAGGCGAGATTGTATTTGATGAGGAAAGATGGAAACTAATAAAGCCGTAACAAAGTCAGGGCCTGACCTTCTCGAACTATACGCCGATGAGATTGATTCTGCGTGTCGGCGAGCAGTCCGCGAAGCGTTAAAGAAGCATAAGCTTGCTGGGAATCCAATCGCTATTAGCCGCAACGGCGAAGTGATTTTGGTGCAACCTGACGACATCGAGATCACGTAGTCATGTCAACATACAAAGCAAAAATAAGTTGGAAGTCGGATGCGCCGGAGATGTTTACTAAGAACAGATATTCTCGCGGGCATACGTGGGAGTTTGATGAGGGCTTGACGGTTCCTGCTTCGTCTTCGCCGCATGCGGTGCGGCTTCCCTATTCGGTTGAAGCGGCGGTCGATCCGGAAGAAGCATTGGTTGCGGCGGCTTCGTCGTGTCATATGCTGACTTTTTTGTGGCTCGCGGCGAATGACGGATTTCGGATAGATTCCTATACGGACGAAGCTGTCGGTGAAATGACCGCAAACGAAAATGGTTCGCAGTGGATCAGCAAAATAACGCTCGACCCGCAAATAGAATGGGCCGGCGAGAAACTGCCGACCGCCGAAGAGATCGCACATCTTCACCACGAAGCCCATAGGCAATGCTACATCGCAAATTCGATCAAGGCCGACGTTATCATTAAAGACTAGGAGGCATTTCAAATGCGGAACAAAGGTTTGGCGTTAACGGCGATGGCGATATTGATCGCGGTCGGTTCGGGCTGCAACTTTTCCACCAGCAGCACCACGGTCCGAGGTGTTGTGATGAACTACGATGTACCGGTTGAGGGGGCCGAGGTAACAGCCGTCACGGGCAAGGACGGCCGGTTTACTTTGACCGCTAAACACCGCCCGACAGCAATGCTTCGCGTTAACGTAAAGAAAGACGGACTCGCCCAGCGTGAAAAAATGGAGTTTCCTGGCTTCGCCGCCCCAGACGAAGAAATAAATGTCGAAATGTTAACAACATTTGCACCAACAAGGCGTTAGTTCAGCTCCATTTTTGGGACTTTAGTCTGCATTGTTTTGTGTGCTAGTCTTTCCTTGAGACTTTCAACGATCAACACCCAAATCAATTCTATGTTCACAAAAACATTGCGTTACATTTCTATAACGGCAGCGGCTGTTATTTTTCTTTCAACGGGAGTTTCAGCTCAGCGGTTGGTCAGTAATGCTTCGAATGGGACGTTGCGGCCGGATGTGGTAGCGGCGCGGATGATAGAGGTGTACAAAAATGTTCCTTTGCCGCCGACCGGAGCGCAGATCGAGCTTAGAAAGATCGTTTACACGACCATCGATGTAAAAGGAAAGACTGTAAATGTTTCCGGGCTGGTCGCATGGCCGACCGGCGGTGCTCCTAATGGTTTGGTGGTGTTCTGTCACGGAACTATTCAGGATCGCAGAAATTCTCCATCGCGTTGGAAAGGAATTCCGAACGGCAGCGAAGCCGAAACTGCGACGCTTGCATTTGCCACGGGCGGTTACGCGGTCGTGATACCGGACTATTTAGGTTTGGGCGACCATCAGGCAGCGCATCCATATCCTTTAAATGTAACTAACGCACGCTCGGCAAAAGATTCGATCGTCCCCGCAAGAATGCTTGCGATGCAATCGGGATATAAGATCGGACCGAAGCTTTTTGTAACGGGATATTCGGAAGGCGGCGGCGTTGCGATGGCGTTAACGAAGGATCTGGAATCGGCGAGCGGCTCCGGTTTTCGAGTGGAAAGATCGGCTCCGGCGAGCGGCCCTTATGATGTTACCGATACGACGCGTGATTTTATGCTGCAGGACGGCAACGACGTGCTCGGGTTCGGAGTGCGGCTTTATTTGTTGTCCTATGCGACCTACTATTTCCGCAAAGAACACGGCATAAAGATAACGAATTATTTTCGGCCTGCGATGGCGAATTCGATCTGGCTGAATTACAACACGACAGTCACCGATGAAAATCTGATCAAGCGGCTTGTGCTGACCGCCACGCTGATGCGAGCGAAGAATTCGATGCGGAACGTGCTGAACGAGGATTTTATTAAACGTTTGGAGCGGCTCGATCTGTCCGATCCTCTGATCGCGGAACTGGCGAAACAGGATGTTTATGATTGGTCGCCGCGAACACCTATGCTGTTGATCAACCTCGAAGGCGATGGAGTTGTCGATCCGCGTAATACGGAGAAAGCGTTTCAAACAATGCGCGGGCGCGGGGTCGGAAACGACCGTCTGCGGCGTTACATTATTCGCGGCGAAGGCTTGAACCACTTGAATGCCGTACCAAATGCGATGTCAGCCGCTCGTGCGTTCTTTGATGAAGGCTTTGCCGGTGTGCGAGAAGCACAGGAATAGGTGATAGATGATAAATGATAGATGAAAAAAGAATAAAAGCTTGGGTGCAAATGCACCGGGCTTTTTTGATTACCAAGTATCATCTCTCATTTTCGTGATCTCATTTCGCAGGTTCGGCTTTGATCTTTTCTACCCTATTTCCGGTCTTGTTATCGGTTATGAAAGGCCGTTTGCCGTTGGCGTATTTCGCATAGCGAACCGTGTTGCCCGTGCCGTTAAATGTTACGGACATCGTTGTCTCGGCGGTCACGTCGTTGTTATTGCCGTTGACCATTATCGCCCTGCACGCGCCGTTGATAGTGATAACGGCGTCCACATTATTTAGCATCACCTGATTATATTTGTCGCAGTTGAGCGTCTTTTTCTCCCCGGGTTTGTTGACAGAAATATTTTCGCCCTGAAGCGACGTATCTACGGTGACAACATCCGCCGGATCTATCGGTTCTTCGACCGGAGTCGGCGAAACAGAAGGTGTAGGCGTCGGGCCATATTTTTCGACGCTGCGTTTTGTGATGCTGCTCTGAACATCGCAACCTGCAAGAAGAAACACTACTGAAACTATCAAACTCTTATACATTTGCGTTCTTTGATTCATGCCTACGCCTTCCGGTTTGCCTTGTTTTCTATTGCTTTTTGGCGGTTTCCGTTCCAAGCCGGCTGCTTCCGCGGGTTCCCCATTTTCCGTCAAGCGAACCATTGGCATTTACCTGGTACATAAGAAATCCGCATTCGTTCTTTCCAAACCCAACAGCCACGCGGTCGCCCATTCGGACGCCGAAACCTTTCATAGGAGAGTCGCCGGACCAATCAAAAGCGAAGCCTTCACCTTCTTTCTTAACATTTAATGCGGACTTAAAGGTTTTGCCATCCGGATTTGTGCCGGAAACTTCATATCGGCCCTCGAGACCGGAACCTGTATCTTTCAATGCCTTTTCGGCAGCACCTTCATTCATTCCCCAAAACCCGGCCTTTCCGGTAAGATCGCCATTCGAAGCAATATCATAAAGGACAACACCGCAGCCTTTGCCGTCGTCACCATCTATAAAACTGACCGCAACGATATCGCCGCTCTGAACGCCGACTCCGTCGTAGGTTGCAGGCCCGCTGGACCATGAAAATTGTGAAACTGCGTCGCGCTTTGTTATGACAAGCGTCCCGGAATATGGATCACCTCCGCCTTCATTCGTTCCGGTAATGTCATAAGTCCCGGCGATATCGGGTTGAGTTTTCGGCTCCGGGGTATCCGCCGCTGTTACATTTGCCGGATTTTTGATATTCGGATCCTCTGTGACGGCATTCCCGGTTCCCGAGTGTCCGCAGGCAAGCCCGAAGAAAACTAAGAGGCACGAAACTGTTACAACGAGCGCAAGGTTATTGTGTGTTTTCACAAATATCTCCTAAGCTGGGTATATTATTTGGCAAGAACGAGGAATGATAGTCTAATTTCCAATACGTTTCCACTTATGTATAGAAAAATATGTTGAAGCTCAGATCAATAGGTTTCTTTCTGCCTTTTCTTTTGTTGATCTGCCTTGCCGGGCAAAATGCTCTGGTCGCGCAGAAGCCGATAAACGATCTGAAACCAACCGTGATCCTGGTTTCGGTCGATGGATTTCGAGCGGATTATTTCGAACTGCACAAACCGCCAACTATTAACGCTATCGCAGATGCCGGTACACGTGCAAAATGGATGAAACCGCCCTATCCAACGAAAACGTTTCCTTCACATTATTCGATAGTGACGGGTCTTTATCCCGACAACCACGGAATGATCGAAAATAATATGTACGACAGGGAGATCGGCACCGTTTTTGGTCTTTCGATACGCGAACAAGTGGAAAATCCGCAGTGGTGGGGCGGTGAACCGATCTGGAATACTGCTCAAAAACAGGGACAGATCTCAGCGGCGTTCTTTTGGCCGGGCACGGAGACCAAGATCGGCGGCATGCAGCCTAAGTTTTGGAAAAGCTATGATGGAAAGATCCCGAACACGGAACGCATAGATACTGTGCTCGGCTGGTTAGACCTGCCGCAGGCCGAACGGCCGACGATGATCACTCTTTATTTTTCAGATGTTGATGACGCAGGTCATAATCACGGCCCGAGCGCTCCTGAAACGCGAGCCGCAGTTCATAAGGTGGATTCGGAAATAAAAAGGCTGGCCGACGGACTCCGCTCGCGCGGCATTTTGGACAAAGTAAATCTCGTAATTACATCCGACCACGGCATGGCTCCATACAAAAATCGCGACGGGGTCGTGCTTGATGAGATGTTCGATGTGAATGACGCCGAACGCATTTTCTGGGTCGGGGAATTTACACAGATATTCCCAAAACCCGGAAAAGAGAAAGAGATATACAGATCGATCAAGAGCAAGCTCCCGGAAAATGCGTTCATTTATAGGCGTAACGAATTCCCAAAACGATTCAAGTTCGGCAAGAACAAACGCATTGCACCCTTGGTGGTGATCCCAGGCGAAGGAACCGTAATCACTAACAAAGAGCGAATGGCTAGAAACGCGAAAGAACAACGATTAGATAACATCCGCGGTGCTCACGGTTATGACAATGATCTGGTGTCGATGCGCGCAATGTTCGTCGGCCACGGCCCTAGTTTCAAGCAAGGCTATTTAGCCGATCCTTTTGAGGCTATAGATGTCTATGAGCTGATGTGCAGGATACAAAACCTAAAACCGGCGAAGAACGACGGTAAGTTCATACGGATACAGCAGGTGTTGCGGTAGATCTCACTTCAGGCCGCTGCGAAGGGTGAGAACAGCAACCTCCGGGGGAACAAGAAATCTGAACGGAAGACGGCTTGTGCCAATTCCCGTGGTAATGAACATATCCATCTTGCCCTTTCGAATGTGTCCGGCGGAATATTTTTGTCCTGCGGCGGTCGGCACAAACGGACTTCCTATCACAGGCAGCCATATCTGGCCTCCGTGTGTGTGGCCGGCGATGAATAATTTCATATCCTCACCGGGATTCTTGTAATAATCGACGACATCGAAAATATCCGGGCTGTGTTCAAGAACTATAAGATCGCCGCGGCGTCCATCTGCGGCCAAAATACGTTTCACATCACGGTCGAAGGTGTACCAGGAATTGAGCTGCATATGATCTTTCAGCCCGAGGATGCGCATCGTCTTGCCATTGTACTGGAAACTTGCGATCTCGCTTCTAAGGACCTTGATACCGGAATTTGAAAGTGCGGCCTCAATGCGGTCATCACCGTAAAATCCATCATGATTGCCGAGCACAGCGAACGTTCCGTATCTTGAGGTTATCGGCCGCAAATATTCGGCGACCTCTTCGATGTGCATAGGTACATCGCCTTTGGCTATGCGGTCCGAAACAAAGTCGCCGATCATAAAAACCGCGTCCGCGTTTTGTTCATTTATGGTCGAGACTGTGCGGCGTATGTTGTCGGCCGAAGCTCCATTAGAACCGCCATGAATGTCCGCGATCACAGCTATTCGCAGCCCGTCGAAGGCCGGATCAAGCGTCGCGAGATTTATTTCTTTCTTATGCACGACAAGCCGATGTGGCTCGATGAAATAACTGTAGGCGAGCAGCGCCAGCAAAAATAAAACAGCTGCGATCAGATAAAAGCGCTTTTTTCGCATTTCGTTCGAAATTAGAATTGGTCAGGTAAAGTTTCTGTGTTCGAGCGAAGCGTGATGACATTTATCTCCGGCGGAACTCGAAATCGAAACGGTATTACGCTGGTTCCCACTCCGCTCGAAACATAAACGTATTTGCCATCCACAACCGCGAGGCCATCCATAAAACGCGGATCGTTAAAAACAGCTTTCGGTCCGAATATCGGCCAATTTAATTGCCCGCCGTGCGTATGGCCGGAGAACATTATCGAAAAACCTTCCGGAGTGTGTAAGGAAGCATCGGGATTATGGGTAATCGCGATGATGTTGCGTTTTTCGGTAAGTGCTTCCAATGCCTCGGTCGGTACCTTTCTGTTCAGGTACCAATCCTCTATCCCCCAAATGCGAAGCGTAACGCCATTCACGGGAATTTCTGCGATCTCGTTATCTAAGACATTGATGCCCGCGACATCTTCGAAAAGCCTGTGTATCTTCCCGGCATTATGATACCAATCATGATTTCCGATTATTGCGAAAACGCCATACTTTGCCTTGAGGCCCTTCAGGCTGTCGGCGATCTCTTCGAGCGGTATCTTTAACTCGGTGCAGTTCTCGCGGTTCGTTGCCCGTCGAACGCAATCGCGATCCCATTTCGATTCGCTGACATAATCTCCGAGAAGAACGATCACGTCCGGGTTCTGTGCATTCGCCTGCTCGACAACAAACCGAATGCGTTCGGGCGGTGCATAATTTGAACCGGTATGAATATCGGCGATAGTCACTATACGCAGTCCACTCAAAGCGCCGCTCCAGTGCGGAACACCGATCGTTTCTTCAATGACCACGAACTGCCGAGGTTCGATGAAATATGCGTACGACAAAAACACGGCAAGCAGCAACGCAAAAACTCCGATCCCCAACCCGATCCGTTTAAGCCATTTTTTCATTACAATTAGGTCGCGCGGTTAACCGGCGAAATATTCGCTCCATCGCTCAGTAACCAGCTTTGCAATATCTTCGCGAACTTCAACTTCTTTCGGATACCAAGGCTTCATTCGAGCATCGATCACTATCGGAGCTTCGTATCCGATGTGGTTGTTTTTAAGTTCGATGCTTTTGGCGTAGATATCGCTCGCTGGGTTGAAACGGGTCCAAGTTGCCCAAAGGAACTTTTCAGCCGAATCTGCATAGGCGATGTCATCGTGGATCACGACCATTTGCCAGTCCGCAAATCCCGGCCAACCGGCGATACGAGCAGCAAGTTCCTTATCGTTCTCGTACCCTGTTCCTTTTACAACCAAACAACCGCCGCAGAATGGCCTTGCGGCATTAACACCAACCGGCAACTCGCCAGAGAATTCATGAAACAGATCTCGTTTCGCCTCGCCAGTGCCCATCAAGATCGCCTTGCTCCCGTGGTTGATCTTTCCACTCGCATAGTCGAGCGTATCGAAAGCCGTTTGTGAAAAGATAAACAAGTCGCGGTGCCATTCCGCCCGTGCTAGGATGTGCTCGAACAGCGCTTTGAAGTCCCGAAGGTCTTGCGGTTTGTCCGTAAGCAGTAAGAACTTTGTTAATGAAAGCTGACCTTCGCCAAGGATACGGAAGCCGGCGGACAATGCCTCTCGGCCATATCTTTCTTTCACGACCGCCGCAGCGAGCGAATGAAAACCGGTCTCTCCATAGCTCCAAAGATCCTTCACCGCAGGCATTACGAGCGGAAACAACGGAGACAGCAATTCCTGCAAATAATCACCGATAAAAAAATCCTCTTGGCGAGGTTTTCCGACGACCGTTGCGGGATATATCGCGTCCTTGCGATGGAAGACGGCATCCGCGTGAAATACGGGGTAATCGTGCTGTAGGGAATAGTAGCCGTAATGATCGCCGAAAGGGCCTTCAGGCCTTCGTTCGTGCGGCGGCACGTGTCCGCAAATAGCGAACTCTGCTTCGGCGATGAGCCGATGATGCCCTTCAAGCGGATTATCCGCCATCCCGATCTTTGAATCGGCAAGCAAGGACGCGAGCATCAATTCAGGGACATCTTCCGGCAAGGGAGCGATCGCAGACAATATCATCGCCGGCGGCCCGCCGAGAAATATAGTCACCGGAAGCGATTCATTATTTTGCTCGGCTTCGAAATAATGAAACCCGCCGCCTTTTCCGATCTGCCAATGAATTCCGGTCTTCGTCTTGTCGTAACGCTGAATGCGATACATCCCGAGATTCGGCTTCCCGGATGAAGGGCTTTCGGTATAAACGAGCGGCAGCGTTACAAAATGCCCGCCGTCTTCATGCCAAAGCTGCAAGAGCGGAAGCTTTTCCAGATCGACCTCCGCCTGTCGCGAACCAAGCACCGGAGCATTGCGAACCTTTTTCGTTCCGAGTTTTAGGCCCGTCATCGCCATATCGCGATAACCCCAAAGCTTCCCCAGCTTTGGCGGCACAAGGTCTTCGACCATATGCACGGCTCGCTTTACGAATTCCTGCGGCCGTTTACCGAATGCAAGTTCGATCCGCTTGATCGTCCCGAACAGGTTTGTGACCACCGGAAGCGTCGAACCTTTTACATTCGTGAATAGGAGTGCCTTTCCCTGCTCATCAATAATCCGGCGATGTATCTCGGCGATCTCTAGATACGGATCGACCTCAGCCGCGACCTCTACGATCTCATCCTCGCGCCTCAGCGTATCTATAAATGACCTAAGATCTTTGTGCATATAAACCGGGAGAGAGTTCCCGAAAAGCTAGTGCGAATGCCACTCTCAGACGTCCCGCTTCCAAGTGATCTGATCGATAAGGGCTTCCAAAGACGCTTCAATGGAGGCAAAACTTTTGCCTTTTGACCCATGTTGATCGTGAACCTCTTTAGTTTGCGTTCCGTATTTCACGGTGATAGTCGTTTGATTTCCGCCCGTTACCGGATCATGCCACGAACTCAACGACATAAATCCTGAGCTATTCAGCAGTTTGACCAAGTCGTCAAACTGTTGTTTCGATATCGTTCCCGAATAAGCGATAGGCACAGAACTTATCTCGGTCGCGGCCGGATCAAGCAGGGAAACCGTACGCTTTTCAGGGGTAACTGTACTTTCGTACCGGGCAGAACCGTCTTTACGTATAGAGACAAAATAGCGTTGGCTAGTCTGGCTGCCGCCATAATTTAGAGATATTTCCGAAACATCCCTATAATCCGTGCCTCCGCATCCCGCGAAGAAACCGAAAGTCAGCAGCGAGAATATTAAGTTCCTAATACGCTTTTTCATCTTCATCAGATCACGGGTTCATGGGCTTAATACTCATAAAAGCCCCTGCCGCTCTTTCGCCCAAGCCAGCCGGCATCGACATATTTCTTGAGCAGCGGGCACGGGCGATATTTCGGGTCGCCGATACCTTCATGCAAGACATTTAATATCGCAAGGCAAACGTCCAGACCGATAAAATCTGCAAGGGTCAATGGGCCCATCGGATGATTCATCCCGAGCTTCATTATTTCGTCAATGGATTCGCGAGTCGCGACGCCTTCATGCAGTGCAAAGATGGCTTCATTGATCATCGGCATCAGCACACGGTTTGAAACGAAGCCGGGATAATCGTTGCACTCAACCGGTACTTTGCCTAGCTTTTCTGAAAGTGCTTTTACGGTGGCATATGATTCGTCGGATGTCGCAATGCCGCGGATCACCTCAACCAGCTTCATCAGCGGAACCGGGTTAAAGAAATGCATTCCGATCACCTTGTCCGGCCGCTTGGTCACCGCGGCGATCTTTGTGATCGAAATAGAAGAGGTGTTTGACGAAAGGATAGCCTCTGGCCCGCAGATCGTATCCAGCTGTTCGAAGATCTGCTTCTTGATGTCAAAATTCTCTGTCGCTGCTTCAACAACAAGCGAACAATCTTTTAGATCATTCAAGTCGGTCGTCGATCTAATACGTCCGAGAACTTCCGTCTTTTGAACTTCGGTCATCGTCTCTTTTTTGACGAACCGATCGAGACTTTTCGAAATGTTCTCGATACCGCGCTCGACGAACTCCGGTTTTACATCGCACATGACCACTTCAAACCCGGCATTCGCCGCAGTTTGAGCGATGCCGTTGCCCATTGTTCCCGCACCTATAACTCCAATAATATCAGCCATTAAAAATCGTCCCCTGAATAAATTTAGTTAGATAGAACACTAGAGAATATCGAAAAGAGCGAACAAATAAAAACGGCAGCGATTTATCGCCGCCGTCAGGAACGCATCGAAACTTCAATTATTTACCGCCATCGGTATGGCTCATTGTGCTGCCCTTGCTGAAATGGCCCCGCTTCATACTGTGCAGGGGCAGGTGGAAAGTTATACACCGGTTCCGGCTGCATCACGTTACCTGCAAAATACGATCTTCCTTCGTCCGAGAACGAGAACCAAAGTCCATAAACGCCCAGCGCCATTGCGAGCATTCCGCCGAACATAAAATTAACGCAATTCATTATTGAACTAAAAACAAGAGCTTTCTTCCCAACCGGGTACGGCTTTCGGAGCCTGAATCCCATAAAGAAATTCGTCACTGAACCGATCAGTCCAAAGAGTGTGAAAAGGCCGAATACGACGGCTAGGACAATAAATACTACGGTCTCCTCGGCGTTTCCTGCCTTTGGTTCAACGATAGAAATGACGGCCGCCAGTCCGATGATCAACACGTAAAGACCAAAGAAAAGCGTCAGCAATAGCTGAAGACCGCCTATCACAAAGGAAAAGATGCTCAATAGATTTGCATGCGTGTTCAATGTCATTATTTTCACCTTTTTTCTTACTGCCACTGCTGAGGATACATTTGACCCTGCTGATAAAGCGCCGGATATGGCGGATGCGGCTCCCGGCCTTCCAAGAACGCCCTGCCTGTGTCAGAAACGCCAAACCAAATTCCATAAGCCCCAAGAGCGATGCCGAAAGGCATCAGAAAGATACCGCCGCATACCCAACTCATACAATTCAGAATACCAACGACCATCATCGACCGCTGCGTTGGGCGCCTATGGCCCCGAAGCTGTCTACCCATTCGGATATTAGCGATCATGCAGATTAGGCCGAAGAGAAAGATCAATCCAAAGAAAAACACAAAAAAGCCAAATACCACCAGGCCCGCAGCCTCAGAGTTTTTGGCCGTGAAAGCCATTGCGATCCCTAGTCCACCGTAAACAACCACGAGCAAAAAGAAGATCAAAACGAAGATTCCCTGGATGCCTGCATACACCCAGGAAAAAATGCTTAGAAGATTGGCGTGTTCCTTCGCGTTCATGGTCTTCGGGCCTCCAATTGAAAGAACGAGCCGGCATTTTCTTTTTTGCGGACTCGTTCAATCAAAATACCACATAAATTGAGAACTTAGTCGCGTTCTACGGCCATTGCGACCGAATTTCCGCCGCCAAGACAAAGCCCAGCGACCCCGCGTTTCACGCCGCGTCGTTTCATTTCGTATAGCAATGTCGTCAGCACACGGCCGCCGGAATTACCTATGGCGTGTCCAAGCGCGACCGCACCGCCATTTACATTTACCTTTTCGGGGTCGATCCCAAGCTCCTTCATTACGCCCAACGCTTGAACCGAGAACGCTTCGTTCAGTTCGAATAGGTCCACATCTTCCAACGTCCAGCCGGCTTTCGCAACCGCACGGCGAACGCCCTCGACCGGCGCAAGCATTATCAATTTTGGTTCAATGCCGGATACAGCATAAGAAACTATCCGGCCAAGCGGTTCGACGCCAAGTCCGGCCGCCTTCTCTGATGAAGTGACAACAAGTGCCGATGCACCATCATTAACGCCCGGAGTATTTCCTGCTGTTACCGTGCCACCGTCTTTTTTGAATGCCGGTTTTAGTTTCGCAAGTGTTTCGGCCGTCGTATCAGGCCGAACCGGCTCATCATAGTCAAGAATGATCGGGTCACCCTTTTTCTGCGGAATTTCGATCGGGATCAATTCGTCCGCAAAGCGGCCTGCGGCCTGTGCCTCGGCGGCCTTGCGATGCGAATTGAACGCGAATTCATCCTGCGTTTCACGTGTAATTTGGTGCTTTTCGGCCACGACCTCGCCTGTGTTTCCCATGTGCCAATTCTCGAATGGGCACCATAGGCCATCGTGGATCATCAGATCGGTCGCCGTTTGGTTCCCCATTCGAAAACCATCGCGAGCGGTTTGAAGAGCATATGGAATATTGGACATTGATTCCATTCCGCCGGCGACAACAAAGTCAGCATCGCCGAGCTGGATCGATTGACCTGCAAGAGCTACGGCACGAAGGCCTGAGCCGCAAACCATGTTGACTGTCAACGCCGAAACTTCGGGTGGTAATCCGGCTTTTAATGCTGCCTGTCTTGCCGGTGCCTGGCCAATCCCTGCCTGAACGACACAGCCCATGATAACTTCGTCTATCATGGAACCTTCAACACCCGAACGTTTTACCGCTTCTTTGATAGCGATCGCACCTAACTCGGGAGCCGAGAATCCCTTCAACAGACCCTGAAATTTCCCAGTCGGTGTACGAGCCGCACTTATAATTACTGCTTGTTCTTTTGCCATATATATTTTTTCTAAAAGTGAATTATTTCAGTTAATAGTTTAGCAAAGCCGAGTTCTTTTCCGAATCGCTGAGTATTCTGGACGGCCAAATTTTATTTTCATGAGCAGCTTCTGCTAATATGTTGAATAAAATTCTGACCCTAGGAGCCAACTAACATGTTACTTGCTATGGAGGGAAGTTCGCCCACGATCCGGGGCGAGAACAACTACCGCTACTATGTCTGGCACGCATATCGAGATACGAAACAGCGAGGAAAGCTCTACTGCGAAGGCCCTGCCGCCATCTCTTGGGGCCCAAGCCCGATAAACATTCGAAAAATGGCCAACCGGGCGACCGCGTATATGGGAAGCACGAATGGCCAGGTTTATTTGATCGGATGGAGCCGCGGTGCAGCATCCTGCATTCAGATCGCCTATGATGTTCTTCGCGGCGGTCGTACGATCGAAGCGATGTTCTTATTCGATGCGGTCGATCAGGACGGATCTACAAGCAGCGATCTAAATTATATCCCGGGCAATGTTGTCAATTGTTACCATGCAGTTGCGATAAAGAAAAACTGGCTCGACCGGCAATTATTCCCAACGTGCGGAAGGAATGCCGGAGCCTCAGTAAATTATGTCGAAAAGACTTTCGACACCACACATGGCGGGATCGCCGGAGCAGGCGACGAGGGCGATAAAGGTTCGCGCGAATGGATGTGGGGCAAAATGCGCGACCACGGCGTTATCTAATGGATCAATTTGAACCCGGCGATTTTCTTGTATTTCAGATCGAAAGCGGCTTCGGGCTTCTTCGCGTGCTTGCCCGGGAAGTCGGTCCGGAGACCGTCTGGCACGTTCTCGCGTATTCGGACCTTTTTATGGAAGTCGATCAGGCCGTCAGCCTTATCGAAAATGGCGGCGCGCCGAAAGTGTCGATCGAACACGTCGCTCTGACCGAAAGAGCATTTGAAAGCACGCAAGTTTCGCCTATCGGCAATCGTCCGCTGTCGGAAAACGTGTTAAATGGATATCAAGAATGGCTCAAAGCTGAGGACAAACCGGTTTCCGACCGTTCGATTCGATTATTATTGGGATTAAGATAACCCGCGGCGTTCTAATTCTTTCTTTATCAGATCCAATTCCCTGCTAACTTGCCCCGCCACCGACGTGTTCTCTTCGGCTCGCCTTATCAGATACGGTAAAGCGTCGCGAATCGGACCATATGGAAGGTATTTCGACACGTTAAACCCATTTTTGCTAAGCACATAAGACAGATTGTCGCCCATTCCATAAAGCTGCGAAAAATAGATGTGAGGGTGGTCCGGAATTATCCCTGCGGCATAGACCTTCTCTGCCAACAATCTGGTACTCGCTTCGTTGTGGGTGCCTGCTACGAACGAGACGTCGTCCAGGTGTTTCAGACAGTAATCGACCGCAGCATCGTAATCGGCGTCGGTTGATTCCTTATCTGCCTGGATCGGGTCCGGATTTCCGAGTTCTTCAGCACGCTCGCGTTCCTTTTCCATATACGCACCGCGAACAAGTTTTACGCCAAGAATATAACCGTCCTTACTTGCCTGCCGACGACAATCTCTCAGGAATTGCAGCCGATCCTTTCGGTAGAGCTGGATCGTGTTGTAAACGATGGCACGGCCGCGGTTATATTTCTCCATCATCTCGATCGCCATCCGATCGACCGCGTCCTGTATCCACGATTCTTCAGCGTCTATAAAGACGGGTTGGCCGATGGATGCCGCAAGTCCGCATATCTCCTCGACCCGCGAATGAATGTGCTCGCACTTCGATTGGCCTTTCGCATCCAGAGCACGTTTCATGCTCATCTTCTCCAGAGTTCCAAGCGGAGCTATACCCGAAACCTTGAACACCGCAAAAGGAATTCGGTCGTCGTTCTTCGCCCGCTCGATGGTCCGGATTATCTCGTCCTTGGTCTCATCGAATTCTACTTCGGTCGATTTTCCTTCCACCGAATAATCCAGGATCGTGCCGATTCCCGAGCGTCCGAGTTTCTCAATTGTCGGCTCGCATTCTTCGATAGTTTCGCCGCCGCAGAATTGGTCAAAGACAGTGTTCTTGATAAGTCCTTCGACCGGCAATCCGATCGACAATGCGAACTTCGCCATTCCCGTCCCGAGCCCGTTCAGAGTCGGCGAGTTCATCAGTTTGAACATTCGATATTTCTGTTTTAGTTCCGAATCGGACTTGTCGGCAAAGGCTGTCGCGGTGTCCTGAAAATCCAGGTTGAGTTCGCTCATAAAAAGCAGATGTTACCACAGAGAACACAGAGTACACAGAGGGTAAACGGGTAGATCTAGCAGGCGAATTGTCACACGCAATTGGATACACTATTATTGGTTCTTTTACTCCGTGCCCTCTGTGCACTCTGTGGTGATCGATTTATGTCAAAAGCCCTTCCAAAACGTTCGGAGAATTACTCCGAGTGGTACAACGAAATTGTTAAGCGTGCCGATCTCGCCGAGAATTCCGCGGTTCGCGGCTGTATGGTGATAAAGCCGTACGGTTTTGCGATCTGGGAAAAGATGCAGCGTGCGTTGGACGATATGTTCAAAGCGACCGGCCATCAGAACGCCTATTTCCCGCTTTTCGTGCCGAAATCATTCCTTGAAAAAGAAGAAGAGCACGCCGAGGGTTTTGCCAAGGAATGTGCGGTCGTCACGCATTATCGTCTGAAAGCGAATCCGGACGGCAAAGGATTGATCGTCGATCCGAACGCGAAACTTGAGGAAGAACTGATAATCCGCCCGACCTCAGAAGCGATCATCTGGAACACATACCGGACGTGGATACAGTCGTGGCGCGATCTTCCGCTTTTGATAAATCAATGGTGCAACGTCGTGCGTTGGGAAATGCGGACGCGTCTTTTTCTTCGCACCGCTGAATTCCTTTGGCAGGAAGGCCACACGGCTCACGCGACCGAACAGGAAGCGGTCGCGGAAACCGAACAGATGCTCGGAGTTTACGCGGACTTCGCCGAGAATTGGATGGCGATGCCCGTAGTTCAAGGCGTAAAGTCGCCGAACGAACGATTCGCCGGTGCAATCGAAACATATTGCATCGAAGCCTTGATGCAGGACGGAAAAGCTCTGCAGGCCGGCACGTCACATTTCCTCGGGCAGAACTTCGCCAAGTCTTTCGACGTGAAATTTGTCAATAAAGAGAATCAGCAGGATTATCCTTGGGCGACGAGTTGGGGCGTTTCGACGCGGCTGATGGGAGCTCTCATCATGGCCCATTCGGACGACAACGGGCTCGTGCTTCCGCCAAAACTCGCGCCGATACAGGTCGTGATAATTCCTATCCACAAGACGCCGGAAGATCTCGCGGCGATCTCGGGAAAGGTCGCGCCGATAATGCAGGAGCTGAAAGCGGCGGGAATTTCGGTGAAATACGACGACGATGACAAGCAGCGTTCTGGCTGGAAGTTCGCGGAATACGAACTAAAAGGCGTTCCCGTCCGGCTCGGGCTCGGGATGCGAGATCTTGAGAACGGCACGATCGAGGTCGCCCGCCGCGACACGCTCGACAAACAGTCCGTGGCGATCGGCGACGTCGTCGAAGACGTAAAGATACTCTTGCAGCAGATGCAGGAAGCGATCTACCAAAAGGCGCTTCGGTTCCGCGAGGAGAACACGTTCCTCGTCGACACCTGGGAAGAGTTCAACGCACAGATCGAGAAAGGCGGCTTCATCATGGCCCATTGGGACGGCACGCCTGAGACCGAAGAAAAGATAAAAGAAGAGACCAAGGCCACGATCCGCTGCATCCCGCTGAATTCCACCGAAGAATCCGGCAAATGCATCTACTCCGGCAAAGAATCCGCCAAACGCGTAGTCTTCGCAAGGGCGTATTAGATTGAACGGAGGCGGCGAAAGCCGTCTTTCCGCGTTTCGCGGCGGTTAGCCACGCCCTTCAGGGCGTGGTCGAGTAAGAATAAATCTTCAAAAGGGTTTTTTAACATTCTTTTTGATTGGCTATCTCGAGCCGCCGCGTTAATGTAAAGCCTAGCGAAAGTCTTGATTGACGTTGGAAAATACTTATGTAAGGTTCACAGAAGCAAAATTGCTGACTTGTCATCTAATTTTACGACTTACGGTCATTCCCGCTCGGATCCAATAAATGAGGAGAAACTAAAATGAAGATATTAGCTCTGGTTGGTTTTACTTTGATAGGCTTTCTGATGATTCTACCGGCTCCAATCTTAGCCCAGCAAGACTGTGGTTCCGAGGCTCACGAAAAGCTTGGTTATCAGATCGCGGAGTTCGCGATAGACGGCAATAGAGCAAAAACAATTGAGCTGCTTGCCCAGTTCTCTAAGAAATATGGGTCCTGTCCAGGGTCGGTCGAATTCGTCGCCAACATGAAGAACATCTTCAAGCCGATCAGAACCATACCGTTACCCGTGGGCTGCCCACAAATACAGTTGGGAAGTGCTGATGAAGACCGCTCCTCGGAGTCGTGGACCGCCGTTAGGCTCGTGGCGGGAAAAAAGAATTATTTTTTTTTAGCGGCGGTGGATGGGGATGAGGTGCGGGAGAAGTTTCCGAATTGGTCTTATGAGTTTGAGTTTAAATTTCGTGGAAAGCGGATTGACGAACGTCATTATCTGCCTGCTAAAAATGATTTTGGTTTTATTGCCCCAGCGGACTGGGCAGGCGAAACAATCGAAGTTGTTCTTACTATCAAAGGTATTAGTTCAAGATGTGATGGTAAGATAACCCAGTCCTTCGTAATTCAACGGAAGGACGAGCTGTAGAGGAGAAGATCTCGGCTGTCTGACTAAAGTCCTTGCCTTTGGCCGTAGTTGGCCGAAGGTCTAGGGAGTTTTTCCGAAGGTTCTGGGAGTTTGCCCGAAGGTTTCGGGAATTGGGGGATTTGCTTCGGGAGTTTGCCCGAGAGCGTTGGGAAATTGCCCGAGAGCTTGGACGATCTTTCCGAGCCTACTCTTTTGATGCGCTAGATATATTTCGGTTTGGAAATGCTGTTTCCCTGCTCAGATACGACGTTTCCAGGTTCACATGCTCCATTTCCAAAGTCATATGCTCCGTTTCCAAGTTTATATATAACGTTTCCAAACTCATATTCTACGTTTCCAAGTTCATATATAACGTTTCCAGAGTCATATGCGACGTTTCCAGCTTTGGATGGTCTTCGCCCGGGCCTATTGATCATTCATCATCGTCACATTCCGTCCGGTCGTATTCGGCTTTGACGATCTTGTAGCATTCGCAGGCGTTTTCTTCTAAAGCTTCGCGGTCGAGCATCGTAATATGTCCGCGCGTATATGTGATGCTTCCCGCCTCCTGAAGATTGCTGGCAGAAAGCGTGACGCTTACTCTCGATACGCCTAGCATTATCGCCAGAAATTCCTGCGTCAGGGCCAGCGTGTCGCTCTCGATGCGGTCCTGGCACATCAAAAGCCAACGCGACAGCCGTTCGTCGACCGAATGTATCCGGTTGCACAGCGTGGTCTGGCTTATCTGGACCATCAGTTTGTTCACAAACGCGAGCAGAAGTCTTCGGGTGGCCCTGTTTTCTTCAAATTCTGCACGCAGAGCCTTCGCGGCGATGCGATGGGCACCATCCGCGATCTGGATCATCGATTCGTGCGGCGATGAATCGCTGCCGAGCAAAACTTCAACGCCTACCGCGCCTTCGCAGCCGACAATACCGATCTCCGTGGCCTGTCCGCTCGCCGAATTTGCGACGATCGAAGCCATCGAATTGTTCGGAAAATATACGTAATCGATCCGATCGTGTGGTTTGTAAAGTGAAGCTCCGAGTGGAAGATCTACGCTTTCTATGTTTGGCAGCAATCGCTTGAGCGAATCTGGTGGAAGCGCGTTTAGCAGATAATTTCGCGTTGAAAGGGCTTTTGCGACGGGCATATTACTCCTTGCGGTGGCTGAGTCTAAAAAGACACCGAGCGGCACAAGAAGATGGTTGCTAGGCAACTCCCTATGACGGGTTGGCAAACAACTAATATCTGGTCGCCGATTATACCACGGCTTCGGGCCGGAACGCATTTTTCAGGTTTTGCACAAAAAAATGCCGCTGATCATCCCTAAACTTTCAGCGGCGAAGTCCCCCTTGTTTAATTCAGTCCGGTTACGTTCCCGGATTCAGCGCCCTCCGTTCCTCAAGAGCGTAATGAGGCGTTAGCCTCTATCAGTATGAATGCATAAATTCTAGCCGCGTTCGGGTCTCCTGTCTGTAAACCACTTTACATAAAGCTCATTGTTCTCAGCAAAACTAAATAAAACCAAAAAAGCATGCGCGTCCCCGGAGCCTTTAATTTCCCGACCCACGCATGCTTTCGGCGGTGGGCGAGGCGCGTTAAACGATCCCGCCCTGCGATCGCCGCGGCCGAGATCTTCCAATACTCGGGAATTCCGCGGCTTTTTTCGGTTTGAATTCGACGATCTTCGTTTCCTGTTCAATGACGAGCGGACATTCGCCGTTCATTTCGGCGGGCGTTATTGCCGGTTCTTTGGCAAACCTGCTCTTTACCGGCAGCTTTGCCATGTTCATTATCTCGAATAGCTCCTTCGCCAGGTCGCCGTGGAAGGGTTTCGTCAGATATGCGGTCGCCCCTGCGTCGAATCCTCTTTGAATATCTTTTTTGAACGCCAGCCCCGAATAGAAGACGATCGGCGTGTGCGGCAAGAATTCCCGCAGGTCCGCGCATAGCTCGAATGCGTTGCCGCTTTTCAGCAATCCGTCGAGCAAATACAGCTCAAACCAGTGTTTGCTCGCCAATTCCCACGCCTCTGCCTGATCTTTCGCCAAAGCCACGTCCATTCCCGCCAAACCAAGCGTCAATGCGACCATTTCGCGCGTATCTTTATCGTCATCCAGAAACAAAACCGACGGTTTATAGTGAGGTTTCATAACCTGCTCCTCCTTGCTTTTTGTGTGGCTAGAAATAAAATACACCCACCGCCTGTCAAAGTCTGTATATTGGTTTACATAGCCAGCGAAATTCTTTAGTTGCGGTGAAAAATAGTTGAAAGCCGAACTTTCGGTATAGGTATGTACGAATAGAAAGCGGCGCGGAGAGTATCGCACTTCCCGCGCCGTTTGCCGCTCCGATTTGGTAGATGGAAAAGAAAGAGCGGCCAAATTAGTTCCGTCGTTTAGACCGGTCGCCGGCCGGTGAATAACTGCACCACAACCACGATCAACGCAATAACAAGTAAAATATGGATCAGATTACCGACGGCGGCACCTCCGAGCCCAAAACCTAACGCCCACAATACCAAAAGAATTAATACGATCGTCCAAAGCATAATTTCCTCCTTGCTTTCATTACCTCACCCAATTCCCAACATCGAACTGTGTTTCGATCTAGGACATTTTCAAACGTTCCCAGTTAGTAATTGCAAGTTGCGAACCAAAACTCGGGTGCTTCGAATAGATCCGAAACGCGAAAACATGAGCCCGCGGAAAGTTCTAAAAAGCTTCCTTTCGGGAGCTGTTTTTGGTACGAATCTTGCGACTAATCAATTTTAAGAACAAGGTGTATTGAAATCGTTCGGGGGTTTGAACGAATAGGCGAAAGCCCTGATAAACGGCCTGTATGGCTTGCAGCAAAACAAATACGGGCCGCTTTTAGATCTATACCATTTTATACGAGCAACACTAGCCGTTCCCTTTGGCGAGCCACGTAGGGAACGGCGTTTTTGTGTCTGACATTGGACGCAGATCAGGAGATCTCTGGTGTTTTAGCCTTGCCGTTCCGGCGCTGTGGCTTCTTTTCGTTCGCGCTCATCTCGGCGGGAAGATGTTTAAACAATTCCCGCCCCGCCAAAAGCGCCGCCCCGACGCCGACGGCCACCGCGGCACCGGTGACGACCGGATGAAGCGACGCTTTTGTATATAAACTGCTCTTCGCAACGTGGCCCTCATAGCCGCCGCGTTCCCGAAGCCGAGCATCTTTCGATTCGTAAAGCCCTTCAAGATCTTTTCCATTCGTTTTCTTGTCGGACTGCTGCAGATCGAACATAGAATTTTCCATCACATAGTCCGTCACACGCGGAGCATACTGCCCGGCAACAGAGATCGCCTTGCCGCCGCCGCCAACGAAGCAATCGCGAACCGGATTCTGTGCGCAATGCAAGATCGTCTCTGCCACCGTTTCCGGCGCATACACCGGCGGCGGATTTTCAGGCTGCACACCGAGATAATTTTTGGCGTGTTCCTTATATGGCGTGTCGATCGCCGCTGGTTTTATCAATGTAACTGAGATCGGAGCGTTGTCATGTTCGAGTTCCATCCTGAGCGCGTCGGTAAATCCCTTCACCGCGTGTTTTGATGCACAATACATTCCCTGGATCGGGATCGCACGATCAGAAAGCGTGCTGCCGATATTGATAATTGCTCCGCCGAACTGTTTCAAATGTTTTGCCGCGACCAGCGAACCATTCACCACGCCCCAAAAATTTGTCTCGAAAAGCTGTCGCGAATCATCATTGGATACTTCTTCCAACTTTCCATAGATCGAAACACCTGCGTTGTTTATCCAGGTGTCGAAATTACCAAACTGGCTGAGCGCCTCGGCCGCGACCATCGACATGTCGTCCTCGGAGGCGACATCTGCCGCCACATACTTCGCTTCTCCGCCACGGATATTGATCTCCTCGGCAAGCTTTCCAAGTGCCTCTTCGTTTCTGGATGTCAACAAAAGCTTCGCGCCGCATTTAGCGGCCTTTCGAGCTGTCACCAAACCAATTCCGCTCGTCGCACCGGTCAGCACTATCACCTGGTCTTCCAATTTCTTTAAGTTCATTTATATTCCTCCTTATCAATGCGCCGCTTTTCTAGGCACTCCGGTGAGCGACCCTTCACTTCGCGGCATTTCGTTCGTCAAGGAATTAGGCGCATCCGTATTCGCTCCCGGATGGACCCCGACACCCAGCCGCTCGACAAGTTCACCGCCGAGCCAACCTCCCGCCAACGCCAAAACGAAACCGATGCCAGAAAGCGCAAACGCGGCCGTCGGAACCGTCGAACCCGGTCCGTGCCGCAAATACAAGCTGACCGCGAAAAGCACCATCACAAATGCCATCAGCAGACCATGGTAAAGACCGACGGACTTCGCTCGCGTTCCCGAAGGTATCGCGAACCAGTCTATCCAACCAAAAATGGCAGCGAGAGCTCCGCCTATCAGGCCGGCTGCTATCATCCAATACGAAACGTCCGAGAAAGTTGCGTTCGAAAGGAATACATTCGCTATATCAAAAAATACCGCCGTGGAAAGTAATCCGAGCGGAAATACGATAAGTATTGGGTGTATCGAATGACCTAAAAACTTTGCACCTCCGTCCATAATTCACCTCGTTATTCCTTATTCAGGTAAGGTGCAATTGACGTGCCGACCAAAAGTGTTCGTGAACGAAACGGTTCGTTTCTGCCGCTGTGTATGAGATCAAATGGCACAGCCGTTGCGTTTTTGAATGTTGATCGCAAGATCTACTAAATGAAAAACAAGGAGGTTAATTATGCCAAACAACAATAATCCACAACATCAAGGTGAACGCGAACAAGACAGAAACAAGCAGGCACCAGGTGCTGGACAGGAACAACAAAGATCGCAGGGTAAAGGTCAGGAAAAATACGAAGGCCAACGCCAGGGCGAAGGTTCCCAAGGGCAACAAGGTGGCGGCTCACGCCAACAGCAGAACCAAGATCAGGCCGAGCAGGATCGCATCCGGCAAATGGGTTCAGCTGATGGTTCGACACGCAACTAATTGCTTGTAAATAAAAGCAGACTTCGAGCAAAGAAAGCCGGCAAGCGCGGCCGGCTTTCTTCAAAGCGAATTACTATCGTCGACCTACGCGCCGCGGCGTCCTGAGATAAGTTGGAACACCACTACGATCACCGCAATAACCAGCAAAATATGAATTAGGTTACCCACGGCCGCGCCGCCGACACCAAATCCCAAAGCCCACAATACGAGCAGAATGATAACAATTGTCCAAAGCATAATTTCTCCTATTCAGATCTAATTTTTGCACGGCATAACCACCGGGCTTCCCTTCTAAATGATTCCTCCGGCGTTCCTTAGCGTTCTGTTTACGCGTGGACGCCTTTGGTACAACGCCTGTGCGGTCTCAAAAACTTCGGGCCACCTCTTTATGTCGGTCGGCACAGGGGTCTCGCGGCTGTCTATAGTCACTTCATCAAATGAAACGGACTCCGCAACCGCCGTCGGCGAACTCGATTCGTGGCTGATGAACGCGAGGACTTCCCGCGCGAGATCGCCGTGAAACGGCTTTACGATGTAACCATCCGCTCCGGCCTCCATTCCTTTTTTAATGTCGGCCTCATAAGCGAGACCGGAATAAAAAACGATCGGCTTAGCCGGTGCAAACGTTCGCAGGTCGCGGCACAGCTTTAAGCTGTCGCCATGCGGGATCAATCCATCGAGTAAAAAAAGATCGATCTCATAAGCCACGGCTGCGATCCACGCTTCGCCGATGGTTTCGGCCGAAATTACATTGATCCCGGATCGTTCGAGGCTGAATTTGACTAATTCGCGGGTGTCCGCGTCGTCTTCAAGAAATAAAACATTTGGTGGTAGGGGCAATTTCATGACTTCTCCTTGGTCTGTGCCGTTTTCGGCTAGAGCGTTTGCTTTACAGATCGCGATACCGCCTGTGTTTCCAACGCCATATAATGCCTAACGGATAGTGCGATCCGCGGCGGCCCGTGATCGCGTTAAAGATCGTTCTTAAATAACTGGCGGAAAACGTAAATATCTGCATACAATCTCCTGGAGAGAGACTCGAGGAACGGCGCGGAGTTTGATCTGATTGTTATAACGCCACGCCGTTCGAGTGTGAGGACTAAAACGAAAATAAAAAGAATGATTGCGAACAATTGACCCAAAGCTAAGGATGCAATTTACTTTTTTTAGAAAGGTGAAGGATGGCCGTGGGAGTGCCATCCTTCAAGTTGCTAAATGCAAAACGCTACCATACGGCCTTCCCTGAAACCCACCTTGTTAAGTACCCATATTAATTGGAAGACCGCTCATTAATTTGGATCAGGAATCAAGATTAACCTTTATCTGACGGGGTGTATGTACGCTTGCGCACTTATGGAAATAAATTTTTCAAAGCCGTTTCCCGCCGACCGCCTTTAACCTTTTAAACCTTTTCCCTAGGTGCGTTTTGTGATATATTAATTGAAAACAATATTCTTTATTCGGCATCGCATCATTCGTCTTTCGTAAATAAACCTTTCGTCTTTGTGCGTTAGCGCACATACGGTGTTTTATTTTGTGTTAGGATTAATCGATTACCTACCTCACCGAGCTTTAATTAATCAAAAGGGAGAACGATGGCCGCGATCGCAGAAAAAGAGCCCGTACGGAAAAATTACCTTCTGGCATGTTTGGAGGGCGAGGAATTCAAACGCGTTTTTAAGGCACTCGAACCGGTCGAGTTCGAACTCGGGCACGTGATCTATGAAGCCGGCGACAAAATGGACTACGTTTACTTCCCGACGACCGCCATCGTTTCGCTGCTTTACATTATGGAGGACGGCGGGACCGCCGAGATCGGGATAATAGGCAACGACGGGCTGTTGGGCGTCAGTTTGTTCCTCGGCGGTGATTCCACGTCGAACCGGGCGATCATTCAAAGCGCCGGAATGATGTGCCGAATGAAGCCGGCTGACCTCCGCAAGGAATTTAAGCTCGGCGGCAGATTCCAGGACCTTCTTTTGCGGTACACGCAGGCCCTCATCACCCAGATCTCGCAAACCGCGGTCTGCAACCGGCTCCACGCGGTCGAAGAGCAGCTCTGCCGCTGGCTGCTGCTAAGTCATGACAGATTGGACAGCGATAAACTCGTGATGACACACGACCTTATATCTAATATGCTTGGCGTCCGACGCGAAGGCATTACCATTGCCGCTCAAAAACTCGCCGCTCGCAAGCTGATCAAGAACACGCGCGGAACGATCGAAGTTATCGACCGTCAAGGGTTGGAAGACGCATCCTGCGAGTGTTACGAGATAGTCAATTCCGAATACAATCGCCTGCTCGGTCGCGGAATCTCGCGAACTTTTGCGTAAAAGATCATTAACGCAAAGACGCTAAGGTGCAAAGACGCAGGTTTTTATGACAATACGGCAAAAAATCTTTGCGACTTTGCTTCTTCGCGACTTTTCGTTGAAATTCTTCTGTGGCTAATTTGGTTTGTAAGTGTTAGGGTGAAACATAAGTTAGTCTCTTGACGACTTCACCATTCGACATTTGGACCGGTTTCGAACCACTTCTTGTGCCGTCTGTTGTTTTTACAACCGGACAATTACAAGGAGGGTTTCAAATGTCGAAGACCAAAGTTCCCACCAATCGCCTTTTAGCCGCTTTGCCCCGGAATGAATTCGTTGCTCTCGCACCGCAGCTTGAAGACTTCGAGCTGATCTATAACGAAAATATCTACGAGGCCGGCGACATTATAAAGCACATCTATTTTCCGGAAAGCGGGATAATTTCCCTGCTTTCGCGCGTTGATGATCATTCGTCGATAGAGGTTGGAATTGTCGGAAGCGAAGGTCTCGCGGGGCTTCCGGTCTTTCTCGGTGTGAAAAAGAGCGGAAACGTCGCGGTGATCCAAGGCGCCGGCACCGCTTTGCGGATCATTACGGCAGACTTTCTCGCCGCGTGTTCGGGCAGCAGTAAACTTACGGCGATAATTCAGCGCTTCATACATTCGCTGTTCGTACAGGTTTCGCAATCTGCCGCTTGCAATAGATTTCATCCGATCGAGGAACGGCTCGCACGCTGGCTGCTAATGACGCAAGACCGTATGCACTCACGCGAATTTAGGATCACGCAGGAATTTCTCTCGAACATGCTCGGCGTCCGTCGCGAAGCCGTAAACAAAGCCGCCGGTTCGCTGCATCAAAAGGAACTGATCAGCTATTCGCGTGGCGAGCTGAAGATCAACGATAGAAAAGGACTCGAGAAAACCGCTTGCCCATGTTATTGGATAATCAAGAACGAATACGATAACGAAGGTCATTAACGGCCCGACAGCTGGTACGCCCTTTGCACTCACATAGATCGTTACTAATTCTGTATCGATTTAATTCAAAGGAGGAGTGTTATGAGTTTATTAAGAGGTGCAATAGCAGGTGCCGCAGCATGGAAATTCGGCGGAGGGATCATTTCAACGGTCCTGATATTCGTTCTTGTTTTCTGGCTGCTTGGTAAATGCTAAGCAATATCAACTAGCATGTTTTTTAACCACCTGCGTTTGGAGGTGGTTTTTCTTTGCCTAAACCGATCCCGAACGGTCATCCAACCATTATTTTCATTCCATCTTCAACAACTGCCATCAACTGCGCCAATTGCTATTGGCGGCCGGTCGATGCTGGTAGAAAATATAACGGGCCAATGTCGATTTTGGATTGCGGATTTCGGATTGCGGATTGCGGATTGGTAAACATGAGCATTTATGAAATATATCCGCGTATTTCCGACCGATCTGCCCGATCCGCGTTCGAGAGTGCCTGAACACCAAACCGGCCGCCCGCTCACGCAGGCGGCTCTGACTCGATCTTTGAAAACCCGGCAAGCTGAAGCTTGAACTCTGAACTTCTCTGCGTCTTTGCGTCTTTGCGTAGAAAACTTCCCCGTTGCCGAACCGGCCGCCCGCACACGCAGGCGGTTCTGACGTAAGTGGAAATATCAAAAGTGTTTCATTTTGAGTTGTTCATAAAATGAGACAAATATTCCCCGCAGGCCACTGATAATACAGCACTTAACTTGTCCCACTTTGCACACAGAATGGGACAAAAATGGGACAAAAATGGGACAAAAATGAGACAAGCAACGGGTGCGAAAACAGTAACTTGCGAAGAAACTGAGACGAGCGTTAGCGAATTGAGACGAACGAACCGGTTCGAACTTGTTTAAAAATGGCCGAATTCGACACTGAGACGCCTGTAACTAAAGCAACTGGAACAGCTTACACGTTCCACGCACCAGCGGAACAGGCCAGGAACAGGCCCGGAACGCCCCCGGGACACGCGTGTCGGGCCCCGGGACACTGGGACACTGGGACAAGCGGGACAAATAATGAACATATGGGCACAGGTCAAAAATATGGCGAAGGAGCCTTTATTTCTAAACTATTCAAAGGTTTACGGCGTCTAAAATTGCGGGCCGAAAGGAATTCGCCGGTCGTATTTGAAGAAAGTGATGTAACCTGAACGTGTTGATGTACAGAGATCTATCGGATGAACAGCTAGTAGCGATGTCCGTTTCGAATGACCAAGAGGCGTTCGGCGAGATCGTGCGTCGGTGGGATCGAAAGATATTTGCTCTCTGTTTCGGTATGCTCACCCGCGAAGACGAGGCTCGCGATGCCGCGCAAGAAACATTTATCGCCGCGTTCAGGAATTTGAAGAACTTTCGCGGTGAAGCAAAGGTCTCATCGTGGCTGCACCGAATAGCGGTGAACCAGTGTTTGACAACAAAGCGGCGTAAACGGACCCGTTCAGAAGAATACCTCGACGAGGAAACCAACGAACAGGAACGCGTTTTTCTGGCTCCGGATAATTTAGTGCCGTCGAACATAGCGGAACAGGGCGAGCGGCTCGTTATCGTCCGCCAGGCAGTGAGTTCGCTGCCGATCGACCTAAGACAGGTTGTGGTAATGAAAGAATTTGAAGATATGACGTTTCAGGAGATATCGGACACGCTTGACGTTCCGCTGAGCACCGTAAAAAGCCGGCTTTATACGGCACTGAAACAGCTCAGAGCAAAATTGGAAAGGCTGCCAATGGAGGTGGCGTAATATGCAGATGATCAATAAAACAAAAGATAATTGCGGAAATGGCGATGCGTTCGTGGCGTATCTCTACGGTGAATTGCCGTTGAACGATCGCGAACGGTTTGAAGATCATCTCCTCGATTGCACCGCCTGCACGGATGAATTTGCCTCGGTCGCGGACAGTCGCTATTCCGTATATGAATGGCGAAAACTGGACTTTGACCCGCTCGAAACCCCGGTCTTCCAGATCCCTTATAACGAAGCCAAAGCTTCGATCGGCTGGTTCGAAGCGTTCAAAGGCATATTTGCCATCGGCCCGAGACTCGCGACCGCAGGTGCGTTTGCCGTGCTTATCGCCGTCGCCGGCTTTGCGTTTATCAATGGCGGATTTGGTTCAGGTGAACTTGCGAAGATAGATGAAGTTCCCGCTGTTGTGGATAACTCATTGCCGTCCGAACCGATTCGGACCGAATCCGCTACGGTGGAGCCTAACACCGATACGCCAGAACCGATCGTTCCACTTCCAGAGTCGAATGAGTTCGCAAAGACCGAAGAACCGGCCGCTCCGCGTCGCAAATCGGTTTCGCCAAAACGGCGGGCTGCAACGGTCGTGGCTCGTAATGTTCAGCAGGTTCAGGCTCCGGACACTGTACCGCGGCTCAACGATTTTGACGATGTAACGGACACATCTCTTCGGCTTTCCGATCTCGTAGCTGACATCGGTTCGCTCGATGATTGATCTAATATTATGAAGCTCTTATCCCCCAAATTCTTAATGGTTTTTATGTCGGTCACTCTGTTCGCGACCGCCTCATTCGCTCAGCAACCTGAAGCTACGCCGGCTCAACAGCCTGGGCCCGGCGACCGAATACAGCTATTGCGGGAACTCGGACTTACGCAGGACCAGATCCGCCAAATACGCCTGTTGAACGTCGGCATCCGCGAACGCCGTCAAGCCGCCCAAATGCAGCTTCGCGAGGCAACACGAAATCTCGATCAGGCAATTTACGCAGATATTTTGGACGAGGTCGTGATCCGCCAGCGTATGGCAGAAATGCACGCCGCTCAAGGTGAGATCGCCAAGATCAATTACGAGAATGAGCTCGCCGTGCGAAAATTGTTGACACCTGAACAATTGGTCAAATTCCGGGAATTCCGCCGCCAGGCCGCCGAAGCTCGGGAAAAGTTTCAACAGCGGCGTCAGGAAAACATCCAGGAGCGTAACACCCAACGCCCCGGCCAGCGTCGTCCCGGAGCCGATCGGCCCGCCAACAGGCCCGTGCAAAACACGCGGCCGCCGGGTAGAAAGAACTGATCGTGTTCACATGTTTTCACGTGCCCATCGCGGCCTGCCGAGTATTCGCAGGCCGTCTCTCGTTTGTTGAATCAAACTCTTCATTGTAACCTTTAACAGATTCGCCGAAGAGCATTATTCCTTTTTCGTTCCGATACTAAATGGGCCCGTTAACAAGGTTTTTATTCGCATTGCAGGAGATCAGCGTTTTGATCTGGAAAGCCATTGTCGGGCTGTTCAGCAAACCGCGTTATCTAAGCGAGACCGTTCGGCAAATGGACCTGATAGGCGTCGGTTCGCTGCCGATCGTTCTATTGACCGGATTTTTCACCGGCGGCGTCCTCGTGCTGCAAACCGCCCCGACCCTCCGAAGTTATGGAAGCGAGAATCTTACGGGTCAGCTGGTCGCCACTTCGCTCATCCGCGAACTCGGGCCGGTGCTTTCGGCTTTAATGGTTTCCGGCCGAATAGGGTCTGCTATCTCGGCCGAACTCGGGTCGATGGTCGTGTCGCAACAGATCGATGCAATGAGGGCTCTCGGCACGAATCCGATCAAAAAACTTGTCACGCCGCGGCTGATCGCCCTAATCTTTATGCTCCCGCTGTTGACCGTAGCGGCCGATATTTTCGGTTTGATCGGCGGCGGCATCGTTTCAAATTATCTATACAATCAGGATATGAATGTCTTTATACAATCGGTGCGTAACGGAATAGCGACCACCGATCTGATCGGCGGCATCATCAAACCTTTTTTCTTTGGGCTGATAATCGGGGCCGTTTCGTGTTACAAAGGCTTGGGCACGACCGGAGGCACGGTTGGCGTTGGGAAATCGACGACGGACGCGGTTGTGATCGCCTCGATCTGGGTGATAATCTTCGATTTCTTCTTATCCAAGGCCCTACAGTTCGTCCTGGGTATTGGCAGTTAATGATAGAAACGTATGGACGATGAACACTTGAATGACGGACCAGGACTCGCTGAAATGCAGGACCGTCCCGGCGATATCGAAGAATCCTTTGAAGACCCGTACCGCGTTCGTCCGGCAATAGAGTTTCGCGATGTTCATCTCTCATTTGACGACAAGGTCATTTTGGACGGGATCAGCTTTAAGATAAAACGCGGCGAAACGAAGATGATCCTCGGTCGAAGCGGAGGCGGAAAATCGACTATTATTCGCATGATCCTTGGCCTGCTGAAACCCGACTCCGGCGAAATACTCATCAACGGCGAGAACATCGTCGATCTTTCTGAAGAAGAAATGATGGAGGTCCGTCAACATATTGGCATGGTCTTTCAGGAAGGCGCGTTATTCGATTCGTTATCTGTTTATGAGAATGTTGCATATCGACTCAGGGAGCAAAATGTTGGCGAAGACGAAATTGAAACTGAGGTCCGCCGCATGCTGAGGTTTGTCGCTCTTGAGGATGCGATAGACAAAATGCCGAACGAGCTGTCAGGCGGAATGCGCCGGAGGGTCGGAATTGCACGTGCCCTCGTCGGTGATCCCGATATCGTATTATTCGACGAGCCCACCGCCGGGCTTGATCCGCCAACGGCACGGACCATATGTGAACTCGCCATCAAGCTTCGTGATCTGCATGATGTTTCGTCGATCTTCGTCACGCACGAGATGAACAACGTTCGATATTTGACATCGGAATATGCTACGGTAAACGAAAAAGGTGAGGTTATCTATGAACAAGAGGGCGAGCGGCTTTGTTTGATCAACACGAAAATAATGATGCTCAGAGACGGGAAAGTGATGTTCGAAGGAACGGACGAAAAACTTCAACGAAATGATGATCCGTACATTAAACGGTTCATTCACGGAAAATAGGCCGCTATGGTTCAAACGAAAACTTCATTAGGTTTTACACAGCTTAGAGTCGGCATTTTCGTGCTCTTCGGATTATTTATCCTTGCGTTTCTAATTTTGAACTCCACGGGCGATTTCAACCCATTCGATAAGAAACTTCGATTGAAAGCCCGCTTTGCTGCGGCTGACGGACTTCGGGAAGGCTCCGAAGTTCAGCTCGCCGGTGTCCGGATCGGAAAGGTCGAATCGGTTGGCCTTCTTCCGCCTGATTCACCGGAGGACGCGAAGATCGAAGCCGTTCTTGCCGTGGACAGCACATTGAATGGGGCTCCGATTACCGAACGTATTCGGACCGATTCGACCGCCCAACTGATCGCCGTCTCCGTTTTGGCAAATGATAAAGTTATCAATATTTCGCCCGGCTCTCAAAAAGGCTCCGCCGTAAGCGAAAACAGCATTCTGGAATCAAGCGAGGCTATTTCGATCAACCAGCTGACAAAGACCGGCAACGACCTGCTACAACAGATCAATAGAATAGCTATTCCTGCGAACGAGATTCTAAATAGAGCGAATCAAGGTGACGGAACTTTGGGCCGGATTCTGAATGATGAGTCGCTGTATCAGAACTTAGACGCAACGGTCGCTGAGACAAAGTTGACGATGGTCAAACTTCAGACCACGCTTGAAAAAGTTAACCGAGGCGAAGGGACGGCCGGGCAGTTAATGAACAACCCCGAGCTTTATAACAACCTGAATAAAACAGTTGCTCAGCTCGAGGCGATCTCCAACGACATACGATCCGGAAAAGGAACTGCCGGGAAGTTCGTCACCGACGACGCACTCTACAACGAAACGCGTGCTGCGATCACCGACCTAAGAACTACGGCCGCAAAGTTCGACTCTATCGCTGACGATATTAAGATCCTGACCGGTGGAATGGTCGAAGGAAGCGGCTCCTTAGGTAAGCTTGTACAGGACGACAAACTCTACGACAATGCCCGTGACACGCTAGCCCGGTTCAACTCCACGGCAACCCGCTTAGAGAATTTGCTTGCTGATGCCCAGGCAGGTAAAGGCACGATCGGCCGCTTGGTCACTGACGAAACTCTTTACAACAACATCAACCAGACCGCTTCGAACGTCAATCAGTTTTCGAGCGAAACAACTAAACTGATCTACGATTTTCGCCAAAACCCCAAGAAATATCTCCGCATTCGCCTAAGTATCTTTTAGCGCATTGACACACAACACTAGGCTGCATATTATACATCCATGCATAGTCTATGCATTGCATGGGCTTTCTAATATTGTTTTATGCAAAAATCGAAACGGCATCAACTGATCATAGACCTTATCGGTTCGTCTAAAATATCTAAGCAAAAGGAGTTGGTCGATGCATTGAGCGACAATGGTTTTTCCGTCACTCAGGCCAGCGTTTCGCGTGATCTGGAGGAGCTTGGTATTGCAAAACGAAATGGCAAATATGTTCGTGAAATAAGAAACAGTGGCGGGCTGAGCCCTTTCGGAGTGATCACTTTTACACCAGCGGGCTCGAATCTGATAATTGCCCGCTGCGGGCCGGGAATGGCATCCGCTCTTGCGGTGAAACTCGATTCTGCCGCTATTGACGGTCTGATCGGAACTATCGCCGGCGACGATACGGTATTTCTTGCTATCGATGATGAAGCAGACCAGAGGAAGTTGATGCGTTCGCTAAAGGAAGAGTTTCATTCAAATGAAGGATAAGTTAAAAGTTGCGATCTTCGGCGGTTCGGGTTACGGTGGCAGCGAACTGCTCCGCATACTTATGTTTCATCCGAATGTTGAGATCGTGTTCGTTACGGCAAACGAACATGCTGGAAAGCCAATTTCAGAAGTTCATAAGAACCTCCTCGGTCTGACAGACCTTATTTTTGATCCGGCACCAGATGACCCCAGTTCCCTTCCCGAGATCGATATTGCTTTTTTTGCGTTGCCACACGGTCAGGCCTTGAAGCTGATCCCGCAACTTCCAAAGCCGGTAAAGGCAATTGATATGTCTGGCGATTTTCGGATAGACGACAAAGAACTGTTTGAGAAATATTATAAACAGAAACACGCCGGTGAGATCCAGAATGAGTTTGTCTATGGACTCACGGAAACGAACCGAGAAGCGATAAAAGCCGCAACATACGTAGCCAATCCCGGTTGTTTTGCGACCGCCACGCTTCTAGCTCTGGCACCGATGGTAAATAGCGGCTTGCTGACCGGAAAGGTCATCGTAGATGCAAAGACCGGATCCTCGGGTTCCGGCGCAAAGGCCGCTGCCAACACGCATCATCCCCAACGAATGAATTCGTTTTACGCCTACAAGCCATTTGTTCATCAACACGTTCCGGAGATCGAACAACATCTTCGAACCATCGGTTCATTCGATAGCGGCCTTGTTTTTATGACGCATAGCCTTCCGGTCGTACGCGGGATCTTTGCGTCCTGCTATCTTGAAACAAGCGTTGAGATCACTAATGAAGATGCTTTGAACTTATATAAACATTTCTACGGCGATTCTTACTTCATTCGATATACGGAAGGTTCCCCTGACATAAATTGGGTCAAGAACACAAATTTTTGCGATATTGCCGTTCACACGAGCGGACGTAATGTTGTTGTCTTTTCGGCTCTCGACAATCTTGTAAAAGGAGCCGCCGGGCAAGCTGTTCAGAATATGAATTTAATGTTCGGTCTGGATGAGACAACAGGGCTGGTATTTCCGGGAAGCAATCCATAAAAACAAACTCCCCCCTCTTTACGAAGGAGGGATGGTGGGCGGACGTGGTGGTTCTCTCTTTCAGGTTACGAAACAAATGGACTTTACGGATATACAAAAGCTGGAAGATAGTTTTCAGATCGCCACGTACAAAAAGATGGATATTGCCGTCGAACGCGGGCTTGGCTCATGGGTTTGGACGAGCGGCGGTGAGAAATATCTTGACCTGTACGGCGGACACGCCGTGTGTGCGACCGGACATTCGCACCCGCATGTCGTAAAAGCAATCCAGGAGCAGGCCGGGAAAATGCTTTTTTATTCGAACCTCGTCTATTCAGAGGTTCGTGGCCTCGCGGCGAATAAATTGGTCTCGGTTGCTCCGAAAACATTGACTAAAATATTCTTCTGCAACTCGGGAACCGAAGCAAACGAGAACGCAATGCGGATGGCTAGAATGGCAACGGGCCGGCAAAAGATCGTATCATTCTCTGGCGGTTTTCATGGTCGGACGGCGGATTCGATCTCGGCAACATTTCTTGGCAAATACCGCGAGA
>JBGSYH010000012.1:0-214454 GCA_041751035.1 Pyrinomonadaceae bacterium
TCGCCACTCGGCCCTCGGTTACCTGAGTCCCGAACAGTTCGAACGAAAATTCGAAATTTCAAAAAATGAAAAGGCAGGCAAATCAAATAGAAAAGGTGTTAGCGTGAGAGTCGCGTCAAGTTTTACTTGACCATATCAGACAGTCTTGGACATTCGATCGGCGACAAGCTGCTTGTCGAGGTAGGCGAACGGCTTCTCAGCGTATGCGGCGACAAGTCGGTGGTCCGGTTCAGCGGTGACGAATTTGCCGTTCTGATCGAAGGCGACCACGCCACCGAGGAGGCACGTCCGCTGGCAGCTAAGATCGTCC
The DNA here is from genome assembly GCA_041751035.1 of Pyrinomonadaceae bacterium. Taxonomy (GTDB): domain Bacteria; phylum Acidobacteriota; class Blastocatellia; order Pyrinomonadales; family Pyrinomonadaceae; genus OLB17. The sequence continues at coordinate 311 of JBGSYH010000012.1, forward strand.
AGTCTCTTGAAATGCCATTTGAAATGGACGGCCGAATAGCATTTGTCGGAGTCTGCATCGGGCTTGCAAAAGGGCCTGCAGATTATCAAAGACCGGAAGAACCGCTTCGCGATTCCGACATTGCCATGTACCACGCAAAGGACCAGGGCATCGCACTGGTTGAATTCGACCGCGAAATGCACTCAAAGGCCGTCGAATTACATCGCATGGAGACCGAGTTGCGGTTCGCGATCGACGAGCGTCAATTCGTCGTCTTTTATCAGCCGATCGTCGACCTTACACGAAAAAGGATCTACGGGTTTGAGGCGCTTGTCCGCTGGAAACATCCTGAGCGAGGCTTTGTTTCGCCATTCGAGTTTATACCGGTCGCCGAATCCACCGGCCTGATAATTCCTCTTACCGAACAGATCCTGTTCGACGCTTGCCGCAAAGCCGCGGAGTGGAACGAGATATCGCCGACGCCGCTGACAATGAGCGTGAACATTTCCGGCAAGCATTTCGAATCGCCATCGCTGATCGAACTGCTTGAATCGACACTAAACGAAACCTTGATCGACCCGCGGCTTCTAAAGCTCGAGATCACCGAAAGTGCGATCATGAACAACGCCGACGCGGCTATCAGAACGCTCCATCGCATCAGGTCAATGGGAATGAATATCAGCGTTGACGATTTTGGGACCGGTTATTCAAGCCTTAGCTATCTGCAGCGTTTTCCGATCGATACCCTCAAGATCGACCGATCATTCGTGTCAGCCTCAGAAACCGGCAAGGAGAACGGTGCGATAGTCAGGACCATCGTTTCGCTGGCAAAGGCCCTGGGCCTAAGCATTGTTGCGGAGGGAATCGAGACCGAAGAGCAGTTCCGAATACTTCGCTCGTTAGGGTGCGACTTCGGGCAAGGATATCTGTTTGCCAAACCGCTGCCGGAAAACGAGATCTTTGAGATGATCACCGGAGCTCGCCCCATCGAATTCCTCACAACCGCCCCAGACCCGATCCATTATTTAGACCCTGCCAACATCGACCACATAGACCAGATCCAATAGGTTGAGTTCCGTAAGGTTTGAAACTTTCTGGTCATAAGCCTTGATCTTCATCGCGCTAAAGACCTGGTTGATGCCGCGCGGCATCTGTGCCGCGGACGGCGTTTTATCGACCGGTCCTCCGGGCAGATCCACCTTTATATCCATCGCATCCAGTTCAAAGGTTTTCCACTCTTTTCCTTCGAGCGAAAAGTCTCGCGACCCTTTGTCCGCAGCCTTCGGCGAATTGTCGGCAGCCGATCCGATGTCCGCGAGCCGATCTCTGATCTGTCCGCAGCCCAAGACCGCCACAAAACCAAGCACACACAACGCAAACAAGGAAGGAAGCCTTATTCTTCATAGCCAAGAAATCTAACACAAGTGATGTCCGTCACTCCATAAAAACTGTGTGTTTAGCGATCCGTTACCGAAAGCACCAGGTCAGACCAGAGAGCGACAGCGACTCGGCAAGTCTTCTCGGTTCCGGATATCAGCGGTCCGTCTGATGTGAATTCTCGGAGACGTCTCCGACGTGTCGGTTCCAAGTGGTGGTGGAATAGATCTTTTTCATCTCTAAAACATAAGTGACGCCGCGGCGGTCCTGGTTTCAACGTGCAGCTTCTTAAAAATGTTCTCGATATGCTTATGAACGGTTCTGACGCTGATATTCAGCAATAGCGATATTTCCGGATCGGTTTTCCCTATGCTCACCAAGCTCAATACCTCAAATTCCCTCGTCGTGAGTCCGAATCCGCTATCGTTAAGATGAAAGGGTTTCGCTATTTCCTCGAGGAAAAGAACCGTAGTTCTGGTTGCAGATTGAAACTGTATGCGAATAACCAACTTTTCACCGTCAGATACGTTTACCAATGGTGCAGGCGGCAGGTAGAATTCGTCCTCCAAAAATATTGAGAGATGATATTTAACAAAATCCATTATTTCTGACGGCAAAGCATCTTGTTGGTGAAAATACTTTGCCAGCAGCTTTCTCGCACTTACGCTCTCAACGTGGGGGACTAGTGAGCTGTCTAGTGAAATAATGCCGATGTTTCCGGAAGCAAGCATCTCGATCAGATCTTCAGATTGCTGGAAGAGCCGATTGGTAAACTGAGCATTTCGAAATGCGGAAGTCAGGTGTGGCGTCAATAGATCGAGTTTTTTGCACTCCCTCGCTGTAAAGTCGTTTCCGAAACGACAAAGACTGCACGATATCGACAACTGTGCTGTCACATGCAAGGCAGCCGAGAGCTGGCGGTTTGTCCCTAGATGCCGGAAAAACTCATTATAAATAACCGTTTTTCTAAACGTAGGGAGGGTTACGAAATCACTCACTCGAACAGCCCGGCTCAATTCGTGAATATCTCCGCCCAGGAATATAGGGTGATCGGAGACATACTCGCTCATTGCTGACAGCATCTGGTTCGAGACGTTTTCCGTCGGCTCAAACCACAATGGGCCCTGGTAATACGTGTCTGTTCCAAAACCTTCGTACGAAATGACATCTGTTGGGATCAAGAGCCTGACGGAATCAAAAGTTCGTCGTGGGAGAGTTTCCGGCTTATGGTCGGAATTAAGTAAGTTGACCGCAGTTAGAACTTTCGTGAGATCGTGGGTTGTCAGCATAATCTGATTGTGAGAGATCGCCCAACTAAAAACGTCGTGCTAGGAGACATTTCCGTTGTAGATCTTTTCGCTGATATAAGGCTGAAAAACTGGTAGCACGATACCACATCTAAACTAAAAATAGTACGTAATCTTACGTATTTACAGACTCCAGCACCCTAGTATACTTTACAAGCAATAAGCCCGACTCTACATCACGAGGTTTAAGAATGAGATCAAAATCCATGCTCATCGCGATTTCTTTTATACTTTGCTCCAACATTTTTGGGCAAGGATATACGGTCGATACCAGAACGTTCAAGCCACCGCCGGAGAAAAATATTCTATTGCTCTCGAAACCCGATCAGGCAAGGAAACTGATCCTTTTTTATTCGAACCTCCGCGTGAATACAGACGGGAGCCCGCGATCTTATCATCCCGACGATTTTCATGGCCAGAGTCTTGCCATCAATAGTCTGTGCAATGGAATCGGCGTTTATAGAGTGAATGCTGCCGGCAAGAGGATAAGAACGATAAAAACGTGCACAGAGAAAAAAAGGGTTTTTGACCTTTTCAAGGCTAAAAATTACGTAAATCCTAAGGGCTATCAAGTAGTTTGGAGAAATGTGATCGCAGAACGGAATAAGAAACCCTGTATTTTCCAAGATGGAGATGTGAAAGGGTACTTTGGCTCGCTTACGTCCGAAAAGAATGGCTTGACGTCTGCAAACAGCGGCGAATGCGGATATAAAAACCAGCTTGACGCCGTTACGATTCCACACCTCGTTTTACCTGCACGAACCTGGAAGGATGCAAAAGGAACGGCGCATATCAATCCCCTGCACCATCCCTTTGGAGCAGGATCAGGCGATTTCGTTTTTGCATATAACCCTGAAAACATGACTTGGTCCTATGCCGTACTTGGCGATGCCGGTCCCGGTAATAATTTGGGTGAAGGCTCTGTAGCTTTGAATATGAAACTAAAAAAAAGCTCGACCGTGCCTACCAACTATCAGCTTGCTAAAAAGTTGGATACAGGCACTGCCAAAATTTTTGTAGCCATTATCCCGAATTCCAGAAGTAATCTTGTTAAGCCCTACACGGCCGAAAAGATCGAAAAACGAGGAAGAGAGTTGATTATCGAGATGGGGTTCCGTGATGAACAAGCGTTTATCGCATTCCTTTTAGAACAGAAGTCCAGATTTTAGTTGAGGCCGAAATCCATGAAAATTAAAGAGATTGTTTTGATCACAATATCGTTCTTACTTTGCACCTCGATCGGAATTGGGCAAGGGCGTCCTGCGGGCTCCGTCACAAAGCCTCCCGCACCTTCCGCAAAAACCGTTTCGCCGGCTGAGGCTCTCTTTAATGAAGGGCTGAAATGTCCGGCGGAGGATTACGATTGCCAGGTTTCCAACTACACAAAGGCGATAAATCTCGGGTTGAGCACTAAGGAAGTTTTCCGGAATCGCGGAAACGCTTATTTGCAGAGAAAGGATCTTGATAAAGCGATCGCCGATTTCACAAAACTTATCGAACTGGATCTGAATGATGTGAGCGGCTACAAAAACCGCGGAAGGGTTTATATGGAGAACGTCAGTTCGCCGCCAGCAATCAATGCCGCTATTCGAGATTTTACGAGTGCGATCGACCTTGAACCGAAAGATGTTGAGGCTTATAAACTGAGAAGTTCGGCATATATTAAGCTCCGCAATTATGAGAAAGCTAAAGCTGACTTGGATAAAATCTCAGCGATTGAGCCGAACAATGTTGATGTCGTAATTGGCCAAGCGCAAATGTTTTTGGACATCAAACAATTTGACAATGCCATCGTCGCTTTTGACAAACTTATTTCCATTAAACCGAATGCTTCAAGTTATTTAGGTCGAGGCAATGTATTTCTTGCACAAAAGAAATATGAAGCTGCGATTTCAGATTTCGGTAAAGCTATCGAACTCGACTCGAAAAATGCTGATGCTTATGATGCAAGGGGTAAAGCATATCTCCAGTCAGACAAATCCGAGCTAGGGATATTGGATATCAATAGATCGATAGAAATAGATCCCAAACGGATAGGTTCTTTAGTCGGCGTGGGAAAGTATTTTGAGAAACAACAAGACTATGAGGGTGCATTAAAGATTTACGATGCCATTTTAGCCTCTGCTTCAAAGGATGACATTCCAGGTTATCTCTACAATCGGGGCTGGCTTAGTATGTTGAAACAGGACCCAAAGTCCACGATGATTGATGCGACCAAACTTCTTGACATGAACTCTAAGAACGCAAAGGCGCTCGAGCTACGATGCATGGCATTTTCCCAATTGAAGGATTACCAGTCAGCTATAGACGAATGTACAGAGGCTATCGATCTCGATTCGACTCTGGAGTATGCGTATGCAACACGAGGAGGAGCGATCGTTTCTATCACAGGTAAACTAGAAGGCGCAGCTCAGAGCGATTATGATAAGAGTTATGCAAATCAGATCGCAAATGCGAGTAAAATCTTGGTTCAAGATCCGAATGATTTTGATGCTTTAGTCAAGCGTGCCATGGCCTATATGGCTTCAAAAAACTATGCCGCTTCAGCTCAAGACTACAAGAAGATTATTGAGTTATATCCGAATCATGAGGACGCATACGGCTATCTTGGATCTGCTAATAGCTTGACCAATGGCATTACTGCAGCAACCATTCCCGCAAATAGAGCATTCTCGCACCAGATCTTATCGCAGGGCATCTCCTCAAATCCAGATTCGGTTTCACTTTATTTTTATCGTGGAGCCAACTACGATCTGAACGATGCTCGCAGTGCAATCAATGACTATCTTAAAGTGATCGAGAACTTTAAAAAGAAAACTAAGCCGACCGCAGTGGATAAGGTTTTCGTTCAAATCGCAATCTCTCAGGCCGCGAATTACTATCATTACCTGAAAGACAATGCAGCTGCCATTAGCACGATCAATATTTGTGACGAAATGCTTCCTGATTCTTTGGCGTGTCTGAAAAGTAAAGCGGACTTTTACAACTCACAATTGAAGGACTTTCGAAAGGCCGTTGAATTGTATAGCAGAGCGATCGAACTCTACGCGTCGAAAAAGTCCACTGAGACGACTTTTTTTGATATGCCGAATACTATTTATTTTCTTGCTGATGCGTATTTTGGATTAGGCGACAAAACTAACGCAATCGCGTCAATTAATAGAGGACTCTCAGAGTTTCCTGATAATAAGCATATGTGGGATTACGCCGCTATGTTTTACAAAAGTCGGCTTAAAGACAATGGCAAAGCTACCGAATATTATAAAAAGGCCGCGCAATTAGGAAGTTCGACGGCCCAGATGAGCCTCGGTCACATTGCAGAAGAGAAGCAACGAAGGAAGGAACGAAGAAATGCGGCAATTCTGCAAATTATGGGAGTTGCCACCCAAACGCTTGAAGCAGTCAATAGATCCCGACAAACCACCCCGACTTCCACAATACCTCAGCCAAGTACCCCATCGCGTCCGCAAACTCCGCCAACCGGTGGAACTTCAGCCGTCGGCACCGGGAGCGCAGTTACTGGCTGTAACGATGGAATACAGAGAGGAGGGACAGGATTTGACTGTAACCAGTTTGTGACGTCGGGCCATATTGTTCGCGAGGAAAGCACGAGAGCGGGATATTGGGAAGAGACTTGTAAAGGCCGGATTTGCACGCCATGGGAGCAGACCCCATTGTCTCAAGTTTATTTTCGAGGCATGTTGGCTGTAAGTAAGACGGCCACAGACAAACCTTACGTTTGGACGATCGGGTTTAGAAATACTTCAAATTCCGTCGTCGTATTTTATCCCGACTTGATCTATGGAGACGGTACAACCCAGCAGGGCGATGGAACTTCACTAACGCCCGGAAGCGAAGCCGTTTGGAACGTTACTTGGGGTACAAGTTCGGGTGCCAGCGAAGTATCGCTTCGAATGAGAAAATACGCTATCTGCTCAAATATTACGCGTATCACTGATGGCGGACGGATCGCCTATAAGTGTAATTAGCAAAAAGAGGAGATTATTACAAACCATGACCAGACTTAAATTGATCAGTATCCTTGTTCTAGGAATTCTTTCCGTTCAGTCTAGTCTCGCCCAGAAAACTGCGGGTCCGATTGATCTGTTCTCCGGTGCGATTCAGGCAAATGGACTGCCGGAAGGATGGAGCACACCAGACGAGAATGACTGTAGAATCAAATTCGATGAGAACAGAGCCATTTTCTTTGAACGCCAGTCGCCCGATGAAAAATGTTCATTTGTTTTCACGAGAGAAATGCCTGACGGCATCTTTACCCTAAAAACTAGATCCAAAAATGAGGGTAATGGAAAGGAGATCTTGCTTGATGGTAAGCCGCTTAAAAAGGAGCAAACCATCGAGGTAAGCAATGGGACTCTCAATTTTGGAATACAAACCAAGGGCGGCAAGGCTTGGGGTTGGATTTACAGCATAACGGTCGTATATAGAAAGTCTCCAAAGCCGCCAAAATCTACATCGCTTCCCGTAAGGACAGTGCGAATTGCACCCATAAATGAACCGAACAACCCCTAGGGCATGATCGCATTTGGGATCGCCGTAGAAAACCAATCTTTAAATCTGGATAGCCGAATCGGGCGGTTTCGCCCGTAAGAAGCAGCCTAATAATATAGCGTAATCCGTCCCCCTTCACTCGGAGAGAATAACGCCCTCTAGGCAAGAGTGTTAAACACTTTTCGGCAGGGGGCCAGAATTGTCCACAGGTGTGGAAAAGTCGGTAAGTGTTGAAAGTGCGTGGGTTGGGCGATCCGGTGCGAGGCGCTGTGTCTGAAATTAGTACGAAATTTTATCTAACTTTGGTTCAAAGTTACGGAACTTTAGGCTAAAGTTACGGAGTTTTAGTCCAAAGTTACGGAACTTTAAGCCAAAGTTACGGAGTTTTAGTCCAAAGTTACGGAACTTTAAGCCAAAGTTACGGAGAAATGGATCAAAGTTACGGAACTTTAAGCTAAAGTTACGGAGAAATGGTTCAAAAAAAACCAAATTTCGGCCAAGTGTTTAACACCGAATCGAATGATGAATGGTGAATGATGAATGATGAATTAGGAATTTCGCGCTTCTGATCTGTGTTTATCCGTGTGCATCTGTGGACGAGTCTGACAACGGATCCGCGCGGATTTCCACGGAAAGAGGATTGTTCACAAATGAGCACAGATGGATCTAGACGCCGGTCAGAAGTTTGGCGAGGTGTTGATCGGTGATGCCGAAGGTGGACATTATTGTTGCGGCTTCGGCGGCGGCGGTTTGGTTTGCACGGGCGGGGGTTTTTACCGCGACGAGCATATTGTTCTTTGGCGTGTGTTCGGTCGGGACGAATTCGAACATCTTTGTCGAATAACCGGCGGATTCGAGCAGGAGAGAGCGGAGGCCATCCGTAATGCTTTCGGCGGTGCGTTCGAGCAGCACAGGATGTTTCAAGATGCCTTTTAGCATTTCGGGCGATGTTAGCTGTTTTCTGATCTCGCGATGGCAGCATGGTGCGGCGACGATGATCTCGGCATCTGCCTGAATGCCTTTGAAAAGGGCATCATCGGTCGCGGTGTCGCAGGCGTGGAGAGCGATAAGAATGTCCGCATTTTGGAGGTTCGTTTCGGCTATCGAAGAGGCAATGAACGAAAGGCCTTCGTAACCGCCGGCTTCGGCAATGCCGCTGCATTTTTCGACGAGGTCGCTTCGCGTATCGATGCCGGTCATCGTAACCTTTTTGCCAAGCGTGTTGGCGAAATGGTCGTATGCGGCGAAGGTCAGATATCCCTTTCCCGAACCCATATCGACGATGCTGAGAGCATCTTTTTCCGCCAAGCTCGACCCACCCAAAAGGCCGTCCAGCACCTCGACGAATTTATTTATCTGCTTCCATTTATCGCGGCTGTCGGCGCGGACCTGTCCGCTGTCTGTGGTGATGCCGAGCGCCTTTAGGTAATAGGCGTTCTGATCGACAAGATAATGTTTTGCACGGTCGTGCGGCTGACTGGGCGACTGCGGAAATGTGGGCCTGCCGATGTTCAGCCGCGAGCTTCGCTTGCCGATGTCGAGCTGAAGATCATTCTCCGAAGTGAACAGGTGGCCTTTTCGAAATCCGGTCCGGAACAGTTCGCCAATGTGCTCGATACCTTCGTCGATCGGATAATTTTTTACGATGTCGCGTTGGGTATATTTCGATTGAACGAAAAGCCTGGTGCCTTTTTTTGTTTCGATCAGCCTGACCAGAATCTTTTGCAGATGAGGTTCCCCGCCCTTATAATTGGCGAGTGAGAGCTTTACGAAAATGCCTTTTGCGATGGCGTCACGCAATGCGGCGATGAATTTTTCAGGAGCGTCGTTCACGGTTAGAATACGAGAGAGAAGACTAGCACAAATGGACACGAAAGCATCAACCATACCAACAAAGGAGTTTGTAGAGACGGCCGCGTATCTGCTTCGAGAAACGTTTGAAGGTTCGCCCGAGGGAATGTCGAGCGCGTATCTCGACCGCGGTGTCGGTGTTTTCCCAACCCTGGAAAAGGTATCGGCCGAACAGGCGTCAAAAGATCTTTTCGGGACGACCGTCGCCGCACAGACCGAACACGCAAAATTCTATCTGGACCGGATGTGCGAATTCATCAATGGCCGCACCGAGAACGTAAATTGGGAAGACAGCTGGCTGATCGAGACCGTTAATGACACGGAATGGAACGCGCTGCGGCAAAGCGTTAGGCGATCTTATGAAAACACTCTCCGGTGCATTGCCTCGGTTGAAGACTGGAGCGAAGACCGCGTCGGCGAAGCGATGGCGATGGTCGCTCATACTGCGTATCACCTAGGAGCGATCCGTCAGATAGTAAAATCGGTGCAATGAGTTAAAAGTTTTTCAAGAGGTACTATGCGAACGACTTCGATTCGAGCAGCATCATTTTTCTTACTTTTGTTTTTCTGTTTTGGCACGATTGAATCGGTGAGATCTCAATCTCTACCGGAAGAAGAGGCATATGAGTTTGACCCTTGTGGACATTCTGCGGATATTCGAGATCCAATAATCGAAGAGGCGGAACGGAGCGAATTCAATGTCAGATTTGTATCCATCGTTGGTAATACATATACAAGATACCGTGAGTTTGGAAAACGGATGTATCAAAGTGAGGGAGATATTTTCACCCGAGAGAAGCTAGAGAGAACGGTAAAACGCATTTCGAAAATGAGATCAATATATCCGATCAATATGGACAATATAGAGGTTCGACTAGATCGCAATAATGGCTATATTGATATCGTCTTCTGTGTAAAACAGAAACCTAAGAATAAATAGAATATGAAAAATCTGTTCCACCTTGCATTTCCTGTTAGTGATTTGGACGCGGCGCGTGAGTTTTACGGTGGTGTTCTTGACTGTGAGGAAGGCCGCAGCTCGGAGTGCTGGATAGATTTCGATCTTTACGGACACCAAATAGTGACGCATCTTTCTGAGAATGGTTCGGGCGTAAAGGTGACTAATAACGTTGATGCCGATCACGTTCCCGTGCCGCATTTCGGGATAATTCTGCCGATGGATGAATGGAAAACGCTGGCCGATAAGCTGAAACAGAAAGGCGTCGAGTTCATCATCGAACCAAAGATAAGGTTCGAAGGCGAGATCGGCGAACAGGCCACGATGTTCTTTCTAGACCCGAGCGGCAACGCCCTTGAATTCAAGGGGTTTAAAGACCTTTCCACCGTATTTGCAAAGTAGCGGTGTTGATTTCGGAATAAGTGATAACTGATAAGTAAGAAGTGACAGAGATTTTTTACTTATCAGCTATCAGTTTTAACTTATTTCGGAACCGAAAGTTGATCGAAGCACAAGAATGACCAGGGCAGAGATAGTTATTATCGGCGGCGGTGTTGTTGGAGCATCCGTCGCTTTTCATTTGACGGAAAAGGGATGCCGTGATGTGCTGATCCTCGAACGTGCAAATGAACAAGGCACCGGTTCGACCGGGGCCGCGACCGGCGGCGTTCGCGCGCAGTTTGAAACGGATATCAACATAAAGATGTCGCTCTATTCGCTCGATTTCCTAAAGAATTGGGAATTTGACTGTGAATACGATCCAAAAGGCTATTTGTTTTTTGCGACGAACATCGAGCAATTTGACTATTTAAAAAGGAATGTTGTTCGGCAGACGGAGCTCGGCGTTCGGGATGTTTCGATCCCGGATGTTGATACTATCCGGCAGATCGTTCCCGGTATGAATTGTGATGATATCGTAGGCGGAGCGTTCGGCAAGAACGACGGTTTTGTTAATCCGCTTGCGATCATGCGTGGGTTTACGGAAGGTGCGCTGCAGAAAGGCGCATCGGTCGAATACAGCAGCGAAGTTCGCTCGCTTGTCGTCGAAAAGGGGCGAATCAAGGCGGTTGAGACGTTAAATGGCCGCATCGAATGCGAAACCGCCGTTGTATGCAACGGAGCATGGGTACGTGAACTTGCGGCAACTGCAGGAGTTGATGTTCCTGTAAAACCGCAGCGTCGGCAGATAGTCTGGGCGAGAACGGCCGATAGGATAGCGTCGAATATGCCGATGGTGATCGACATAGGCAGCGGTTTTCATTTCCGGCCTGCGAGAGATTTCCGAGGCGGCGAAGTTGATAATGATCATGAGGTTCTTTTTGCTTATCCCGATCCGGACGAACCTGACGGTTTTTCGATCGAGTTTGACGAGGCATTCATCGAGAAGGTTTATGAAAAGGCCAGGCATCGTGCTGCATTTCTTTCGGAAAGTGCTGTCATTCGCGAAAAATGTCGTGCTGGGTTGTATGAAAATACCCCCGATCATCATGCGATCCTTGGCGGCTGCGGCGTCGAAGGTCTCTATTTCGCGGTTGGCTTTTCAGGCCATGGCGTAATGCATTCGCCGGCGACAGGACGCGCTTTGGCTGAGATAATCGTGGATGGACGAGCAAGTTTTCTTGATGTTTCTTGCCTTTCCCTCGAGCGATTTGAGAAGGGTGAAATGCTGCACGAAACGGCGTTTATATAAAAATATTCACCACAGAGTACACAGAGGCCACAGAGAGTAGAAATATAAAAAGTGCTCGGTGTTCTCTGTGCTCTCTGTGGTAGATTCGACTAATGACAACTGCTCTTGTTCACCATCCGATCTTCGAAAAACACAACACGGGCCCGGGGCATCCGGAGATGCCGGCGCGATATCGAGTTGTGATCGATGCGTTGCAGGGCGATACCGAGCTTTGGGGCACGTTGAATGAAATAACTCCGGACAAGGCTCAGCAGGGACTCATTCAGGCGGCGCATACCAAAGATCATTTCAAACGCGTCGAAGGAGCAATTGAGAACGGGCTCGATCGGCTTGATGCTGATACCGTGATCTCGATGCAGTCATTCGATGCTTCGCTTTTTGCAATTGGCGGAGCGATCGCGGCTGTGGATGCCGTGATGGATGGCGGTTCACGAAACGCATTTGTTGCCGCTCGTCCGCCCGGCCATCATGCGACCGCCGAAAATGCGATGGGCTTCTGCCTTTTCAATAATGTCGCAGTCGCCGCCCGGTATGCACAAAATAAATACAAAGACATCGAACGCGTAGCGATTATCGACTGGGACGTACATCACGGCAATGGAACACAAGGCATCTTTTATTCCGATCCGTCGGTCCACTTTTTCTCGATGCATCAGTATCCGTGGTATCCGGGAACAGGTGCTAAGGGCGAAACAGGGCAGGGAAGAGGACTCGGGGCGACTACCAATGTTCCGATGCGGGCTTTCACGCTTGCGAGTGTTCAGAGAGCAACATTTGAAGCAGCGATCGAGGATATCGGCTCGAAATTCAAACCTGACATCATCTTTATCTCCGCCGGTTTCGACGCACATCTGACCGATCCTCTTGGGCAATTGCAGCTAGAAGACCCGGACTATCGTTCAATGACGCGGACCGTTATGGACTGGGCCAATGCGGCGTGCGAGGGCCGTGTGGTCTCGTGTCTTGAGGGCGGATACAATATGGAGACGCTCGGCGGATCTGTACGCAGCCACGTTGCCGAGCTCGCGCTGGGCTAGCGTTTCTTAACAAGCCTTGCGTTGTGCTATTATCGCTTTCATCCTCAACCGAAATTTGTTGTTCAGGAGAGACCGCGATGCCGGATACAGAAACCACTTGCGTTCAATGTAAGGAACTTTTCTTGTTTACTGAAAAGGAACAGGAAATGTTTTATCAACGCAATATGCCCGCTCCGCAGCGGTGCCCAAAATGCCGATCCAAAAAGGCCGCAGCCGGAATCGACGGTCATGGTCGTTTTGAGATCGTTTGCGATAATTGCGGAAAGCACGACCAAGTGCCATTTCAGCCAAAGATCGGCCGGACGATCTTGTGCCGGGAATGCCACGAAGCAAGCAGATCCAGAGCACGATTCGCTTAAAAAGAAAACATACCAACTATTTATTTGAGGCAGACCCTAATGAGCTTTGAAACAGTAAACTATGTCCTGAATGGAACCGTCGCGACGATCACGATGAATCGCCCGGATTCGCTTAACTCACTTTCGCTGCAGCTGGGCAAGGACCTGCGGGCCGCCGTTGAAAGGGCAGCGTCCGAGGGCGTCCGAGCGATAGTTTTGACAGGTGCGGGCCGTGCGTTCTGTGCCGGCGGTGACCTGAAAGAGATGCAGGAAATGGGGAATGCAGAAGGACGGATCGAAGCGTTTCTCGATTCGCCGCTCAAATCGCTCCATGACCTCATCCGTACGATCCGCGAGACGCCAATACCATTTATTGCTGCTGTGAACGGCGTATGTGCCGGAGCTGGGGTTAACCTTGCTCTCGCCTGCGACATCGTGCTCGCGTCGGATGACGCAGCGTTCCGCGAAGCGTTTGTTCGCATCGGATTAACGCCCGATTGCGGAGGCACGTTCTTCCTTCCGCGGGCGATCGGCGAGAAGCTGGCCACTGAAATGTTTATGACAGGCGATTCTCTATCAGCCGAACGCGCTCTGCAGATCGGTATGATCAACAATGTCGTCCCGTCCGCAAATCTAATGAGCGAATCGGCGAAGCTTGCCGTTAAGCTAGCCATGGGCCCGACCGCTGCGATGGGCCGGATCAAGAAAATGATGAACGCCACCTTCTCCAACGACCTAAACGAACAGCTTGCTCTTGAGGCAGAATGCCAACTCGAATCCGGTCGCTCGGCCGATTTCAAAGAAGGTGTCGCGGCGTTCTTCGACAAACGTCCGCCTGCGTTTACCGGAAAATAGAAACCAGGATCGACTTCGCATCATCGCCAAGTCGTTTCGGGAAGATATCTGCATAACTTTAGCGTCCTCTGCATTTGACTTGGATCAATGCAGAGGGCGTTTTGTTATAGGCATAGCCTGTCAGGCCGAGATGTCTGCTTTTTCAGAACCCACTTTTCAAGTTTATTTTCACCGATCGTGACCTGCGCTTGACAGTAAGTTTATAAACGAGATATCTTATTGCAATTGAAAATCGTTTTCATTAAAAGAATTGTATGACTATTCTATTACAGAAACGGAATTTGTCCGCAAAATTCCTCACCCTTGGTTTTTTGATCGCTGCGTTGGCTGGCATGATGTTCGGCCAGGCATCTTCCAGCGGCTCGCTCAGCGGCACCGTACTGGACCTAAATGGCCGTGCGGTTCCGGGAGCTTCGGTCGAGATCGTCGAACTCGGACGAAGGACCGTCAGCGATGCGATAGGAACATATCGGTTTGCGAACGTCCCTGCCGGTGATTACACCCTTTCGATCGCTGCTACAGGTTTCACAACGTTCACGTCACAGGCGATAAATATAAGCGGCGGACAGGTCGTTGCGAATGACATTGCGTTTACCGACGTGCGCAGGAGTGTGAATCAGGTAGATGTGATCGGGAATGACCGCGATATGATCGCCGAAATTCCCGGCTCTGTTGCTGTCATCTCCGCCAACGAACTGCGTGCGAGCAACCCGATCGACGCTAACGAAGTGCTTCGCCGCGTAACGGGCGTTCATATTCGCGAAGATAGCGGCCCGGTCGCCTTGCGTTTGAATATCGGCATCCGCGGGCTCAATCCTGACCGAAGCCGGCAGATACTCGTACTTGAGGACGGCATTCCGCTTTCGCTGGCGCCGTATGGCGAGCCTGAGCTTTACTACAGCCCGCCTATCGACCGCATGCAGCGGGTCGAGATACTTAAAGGCAGCGGTTCGATCCTCTATGGGCCGCAGACCATCGGCGGCGTTGTGAATTTTGTCACGCCGGACCCGCCCGACCGTCCGACCGGAACGTTTCAGCTTATCGGCGGCGAACGCGATTATCTGAATTTGCTTACAAGCTACGGCGGCAAGATCGGCAAATTCGGCGGCTATGGTTCCTTTCTCAGGAAGCAGGGCAAGGGTTTTCGTTCATTCGATTTCGGCGTAACGGATTTTACCGGCAAGGTCAACTATTCGTTCAGCGATCGGCACATATTGGGCGGCAAGTTTTCTCTTTATGATGAGACCTCAAACTCGACCTATCTAGGGCTGACGCAGGCAGAATTCGAACGCGACCCTACGCAGAATCCCGTTCCCGACGATCGGCTCGACGTTCGGCGTTATTTCGGATCGGTGAACTATCAGTTCATTCCGAATGAGACCACGCTTGTTAATACGACTGCATACGCTTATAGCACCACGCGAAATTGGCGGCGTCAGGACTTCGACCGTGCTCGTGTAACCGGCCGTAACTATCTCAGTGTCTTCGGCGACGAGTCCATACCCGGCGGAGCCATTTTCCTCCGCGATAGCACCGGAAACCGAAACCGCAGTTTTGATGTGTTCGGTATCGAATCGCGTCTGTCCAAAGAATATACCTTGGGCGGAAATCGTTCGACCTTCACGGGCGGCGTGAGTTACGTTTTCGAAGAGGCTTACGATGAATTTGTGGTCGGTGCCACAGCGACCAGCAGCGACGGCATTCTCCGAGATGCTGAGACCCGTCCCGCACACGGAACATCGGTCTTTGCTCAGAACCGCTTCACCATCGGCCGCAAGTTTACGATAACGCCGGGCTTACGCTACGAGACCTATAGCTACGAGCGGAGGATCACGCGGGCGCGTGTGGGCGGCGTTCCGGCAGACGTTGACATTCGCGGCGAAGATTCGGTTTCGGCATGGATCCCCGGCGTCGGCATTTCTTTTCAACCGGTCGAGCAGTTTACGATCTTCGCGGGAGCTCATCGCGGATTTGCCCCGCCCCGTGTTAAGGATTCGGTAAACAGCAACGGAACGCCGGTCGAACTTGATGCCGAACTTAGCTGGAATTATGAGGCCGGGGCGCGTTATGCGGCCAGCAACGGATTCAATGCCGAAGCGACCTTTTACACGCTGCATTTCGAAAATCAGATCATCCCTGCATCGCAATCCGGCGGTGCGACCTCGACGCTTATCAATGCTGGCAAGACATTGCATCAGGGATTTGAGCTGCAGGCGGGATTCGATTTTGGCAAACTGATCGAGACCGGCCAAAGCCTGACCGCAGACTTCCGCTATTCCAGGCTTGCCGTTGCGCGGTTTGAGAACGGCATCTACGAGGGCAATCGGCTTCCTTACGCACCAAAAGATCTTTTTAGCTTTATCGCGGGTTATCGCAGTCCGATCGGGTTCGGCGGCCAGTATGACGTCACCTTTGTCGGAGGGCAATTTGCTGACAATGAAGAGACGGTCGCTCCTAATGCCAACGGGGAGATCGGGCTGGTCCCTTCATATATCCTTCACAATTTATCGTTCGACTATGAACGCAGCTTCGAGAAATTCTCGATCTCGCCGTTCGTAACCATAAAGAATCTGACGAACGAGGTTTATATTTCATCCCGGGCACCGCAAGGGATACAGCCCGGACTTTTCCGGCAGGCGAATGTGGGTATCCGCGTTCGATTTTAGACGGTATTATTTGGATTCATTCCGGAGGGTTAATATATGAACAGTGGAACCGGCGATAAGGAAGTCATCGACATTTGGTATTGCGAAACGTGCTCAGCTGCTCATATACGCTGCGGCGAGACAGTGATGAATTTCAACCGCGAAGAGTTCGACATGTTCACAGAACGGGTCGTTGATGTCAACGTACGCGGCTGGGCAGGGCATTATTCTGCTCAGCCGCTGCGAATCCATGACACAGATATCAAGGTCGTCCAAATATCCTCCGAAAACATGGTCCATTGATAGTTTTACGGAGCAAACATAAATATTTATGCGAATAGTTTCATTTTCTCTACTACTTTTCTTTGCTGCTTTCATTCTTGCGGGCTGCGAACCGGGCACAGCCGAGAATAAAGCGACACCGTCCTCGGACGGCCAAAAACTTGTTATTGCGCTGAAGCCGGACAAGAATCCGGATCAGATGATGGCCGAACGCGAATCGCTGCAGAAATACCTGAGCGAGAAGCTTGGCAGGCCGGTCGAGGTTATCATTCCGCTGTCGGCGGCTGTGATCAACGAGGGCTTTTCCAATGGCACTATCGACCTCGGTTATTTGAGCGGCAATGATCTGATCAACGCAAAAGACGCAGAACTGCTGATGGTCGGCGAGATCAACGGCAAGACGACCTACAAAAGCTATTGGTTATCGCTCAAAGACAAACCATATACAAAGATCGAGGATCTGAAAGGGAAGCCGATCGCCTTTGCTAGCAAGACTAGCACATCGGGTTTCGTGATCCCGTTATGGGATCTTCGAAAGAAGAACCTCGTGTCGGAAAAGGCCGACCCGGAAGAGTTCTTTGGTGCGGGCAACGTCTTTTACGGAACGGGGTATGTTTCTGCGGTCGAGCGGGTTTTGAACGGTCAATCTGAAGCAGCCGCGGTGAGCTATTATGTGCTCGACGAGAATAAGCATTTGAACGATGAACAACGAGCAAAGCTCAAGAAGGTACAGGAGCAGGGCGATGTGCCGACGCATATTATCGCTGTCCGAAAGACGATCACGGGAGCGGACCGTGAAAAACTGAAGCAGGCGATCGCGTCGTTGAACGATGCCGGAAACACTGAGCTCCGGGACAAGCTGTTCACGTCAAAGCTGGTCGAAGCGAATCAGGAAGAGCATTTGAAGCCTTTGAAAGAAGCACTTTCGGTCGTTCCAAAGTAAATGGAAACTACCCGAACGGCAACGATCTCATCAGGGGAAACGGCGGTTGGGGCCGAAGGACTTTCGCTCGAACGCGGCGGCAAACGATTGTTCGAGCGTATGTCATGGCGGCTTCCGGCGGGCCGTTTCCTCGCGGTGACCGGACCGTCCGGTTCCGGAAAATCCAGCCTACTTGCATGTCTTCGCGGACAGATCGAACCCACCAATGGCTCTGTTCAATTTTTCAATGATCTGCCGACCGAGATCGGCACGGTCTTTCAACATCTCCGACTCACCACTGAACTAAGCGTACTGACAAATGTGCTCTGTGGATGCTTGGGAAGCCAGCCGTGGTGGAAGACCCTATTCGCATTTGGTTCGCCAGAAAAGCAGCAGGCCTTTGAGCTAATAAGGGAACTAGGGCTTGCCGAGCTGTGCCACAAACCGGTCCGGAGCATTTCCGGCGGTGAACAGCAGCGAACTGCGATCGCCCGCGTGCTGCTGCAGGATCCAAGCGTGATACTCGCCGACGAACCGACCTCAAATCTCGATCTGAAACTCGCCGAGCAGGTTCTCTCGCGTTTTCGCTCCCTTTGTGCGGAACGCGGCCGAACGGTTATCGCCGTTCTTCACGATACAGACCTTGTCGAACGCTATGCCGACATCGAACTTAAGATCGGGCCGGATTTCCCGAATGGCTGGTCGCTTCGTACAATCGAAGGATAGTGACGGCCCCGGACCTTATCCCCAAACTGACATGGCGTGAACGCTTCACCGCGTTTCGCGCGACCTTACTGCTTTTCGCGATCGCAGTAGTAGTTTCGCTTCCTGCATTGACCGGTTCCGGACGCGACCTTAATTATTTCGCGAATCTGAAACAATTTGCAGCGAAATTTTTCCCGCCTGATTTTTCCGCAGCCCCACAGATAATTTCGGCCTTAGGGGAAACGATCCAGATCGCCGTAATGGCAACGCTTTTCGCGGCAGTCATCGCGTTGCCGCTCGCGGTCGCCGGTGCACAAACGGTCGCACCGCGGTGGCTGAATCTTGCCGTTCGAATGATCCTGAATGTTATTCGGACATTGCCGAGCCTTATTTGGGCGCTCATCGCTGTTGCTGTTGTCGGACCAAATCCACTAGCCGGCGTCATCGGATTGACGTTTTACAGTATCGGTTACTTGGGGAAATTTTTTAGCGACGCGTTTGAATCGATCGATACCGAGGTGCCGGATGGACTACGTTTGTCGGGTGCAAACGCTGTCCAGGCATTTCAATTCGGCCTGTTGCCGCAAGTAAAGCCGCTCGTTGCCAGCCACGTTCTTTGGATGCTGGAATACAATATTCGCTCGGCGGCGATCATCGGATACGTCGGTGCCGGCGGCATCGGCCTGTTGCTGCACACCTATCAGGAATTCGGCCAATGGGACAAGTTTTCGGCAGTATTGCTCTTTATACTTGCTCTCGTAACGACACTCGATTTTTTCGGCGAATGGCTCAGGCGGAAGATCCTCGGTACGAAATAGATCGATGCTGGCGCATGGGATGCCCTATCGGTGTAGCGACGCCGATCAATGCTATTATTTGGTCCAGAGGCTTAAGAAAACAATGGAGATACGAATTGCCGTTCGCGAGGATATAAGCGACCTGATCGAGTTTAATCAGGCGATGGCCCTTGAAACTGAAGGAAAGCAGTTAGACCGCGATGTTTTATCAAAAGGGGTTTCGGCGGTCTTTGACGATGACCGAAAAGGGTTCTATGTCGTTGCTGAAGATAATGGGAAAATTGTCGGCGGTTTAATGGTCACGACCGAATGGAGCGATTGGCGGAACGGCTGGTTCTGGTGGATCCAAAGTGTGTACATCCGACCGGAAAGCCGCGGGCAGGGAATTTACCGAAAGCTGTATGAATTTGTAAAGCAGCGTGCGGAGGCGGCCGGCGGAGTTCGCGGATTCCGGCTTTATATTGAAACTGAGAATACGAACGCTCAAGCCGTTTACGAAAAATTGGGTATGGAACAGAGCCATTACTTGATGTATGACGAGGCGAACATTAACACTCGCGAAATTTAAAATCTAAAAGCCGGGCGATCGCAATGCGATGACCCGGCAGTTTCGATGAAAACCATTTGCCAAAAGTTCCGAAGGAAGGAATGTGAGAGAAAAAAATGATCGTAAAGATCGTGTTCACCCTATTAAGAAAAGATAGAAGCAATCAGCAGTTGGCCTTCAAAGATCTTAAAATTCAAATTGGGAAAAGACCCGACTCAGTCTTCGTGCCCACACTCGAAGATTTCCCCCAAGCAATTCGAGCCTTTTCCCAAACCTTGCGGAGCCATTGGCATTCCGCATTTCCAGTTTTACTGGATCTGACCTCTCGAAGCGTTCCTTCAGTCGACCATACTCAATGAAAACCGGAAACAAACCTTTCCGTTGTCGTACTCTTCAGCAACGAGCGTGCCAAACTTGAGCAAATGTTTAACTCGCGTATTTCCAACGGAGCCAATTTCTGCCTGTCAATGGATATGTTCGTAAACAATACGATCGGCCACGGCGAAGGCGTAAGTGGTGTCTCGATTCGATTCACTGTGCATCGTTTTCGAATTGTGCTCTAATTTAATTTATGGCTCATATAAGCGAAGCTGAGTTTGCTCGTATTTGCGAGGGAATTCGGGAAGACCGGCGATCGATAATTGAGCATAATCCGATAGGGCCGCCGGAAGATATCCTGCTTTGGATGCTGATGAGCACTTTGGTGATGTACCTAAGCCTTGATGACGCCGAAGCACCATGTTTTCCTGGTAAACCGGATGCGGGTACTTATAGAACCGCCATCCACTTTATTTTGACCGATCGAAAGACGGACGATTTCGCCGTTGATCCCTACCTTGATAATCTAATATCAGAATGATCGTAGAAAAATTTGTTCTATCGGCATTTCAGCAAAACACGCGGATCGTTGCATGTTCGAGTACTCGTAAAGCAGTATGTATCGACCCGGGTGATGCAGCGCCTGAGATCTCAGAATTTCTAAGTTCCAATGGACTTGAGTTGCAAGCGATAACTCTGACGCACGGGCATTTGGATCACGTCGGCGGCGTTTCGTTTTTGCACAAGGCTTTTCCGGATGCTGAGATCTTACTTCACGCTGATGATGAAGACCTTTACTATGGGTTGCCTTCGCAGCCTCTATTTATGGGAATACCGCAGTCGCAGCTTGCCGCACTCGGGTTCGCTTACGAACCGCCACCAAAATTGACGCGAAACTGGCAGCAGGGTGAGGTTTATGCGGTCGGTGAACTTGAACTTGAGGTAAGGCACTGTCCGGGTCACACGCGCGGGCATGTCGTATTTGCTGAAAAGAACCATAAAAAGGTATTCGTCGGCGATTGCTTGTTCCTTGGTTCGGTCGGACGGTCTGACCTGCCGGGCGGTGATCACGATCAGTTGATCGATTCCATAATGACGAATATTGTTTCACTCGGAGATGACTTTACGGTTTATTCAGGCCACGGTCCAGAAACAAGCGTCGGCAATGAGCGAATGACAAACCCTTTTTTGACAGGGCTTTACCAGCCGACTCGGGGACGATACTTCTAATATTACCGACGAAGCGAAGCATCATATATTGATAGATTTGTAGCTTGGAGGAAAACAACTATGAAGAAATATGTATCAACAGTAATTGCCATTTGTTTGGCGGCACCTTTCGCTTTCGGACATCCGAATTTGCTGAAAGGCCACGCGGAGATCGCTCAGCAACAGAATTTCCGCACAGAAAAGGTCGCCGGAAATGTTCACGTTCTATTTGGCCAAGGCGGAAACATAGGCCTTTCGGTCGGGCCCGATGGAATATTGATGATAGATACGCAGTTTGCCAACGTGGCTGACCGGATCAAGGCCGAGCTTACTAAATTAGGTTCGGACAAACCTAAATTTATTTTCAACACTCATTGGCATGGTGATCATACTGGCGGCAACGAGATATTCGGGGCAGGATCCATAGTAATTGCTCACGATAATGTCCGGAAACGAATGGAAGAAACAACGATGTTCCGCGGGCAGCCGCGCACACCATCGCCCAAGGGCGCGTTACCAATGTTCACCTACGGCGCCGGGATGAATGTCTATTTCAATGGTGAAAAGATCAAAGCGATCCACTTGCCGAAAGGGCATACGGACGGAGACACCGTTCTTTATTTTACGGCATCAAATGTATTCCATCTTGGCGATGATTTCTTTGTCGGACGATTTCCGTTTGTCGATCTTGATAGCGGCGGAACGGTCGAGGGACTGATAAAGAATATCGGCGATCTGATCCAGATGATCCCGACCGATGCGAAGATCATTCCCGGCCACGGACCCATGGCGACGATCGACGATCTACGCGATTATCATCAGATGCTGATCGAAACTTCGCTTCTCGTCCGAAAAGGAATGGCAGCGGGAAAGACCGTAGATCAACTTAAGGCTGACGGCCTGCCTGCAAAATACAAAGAAGCGGGCTCGGGCTTCATCAATACAAACGCGTGGATCGAAACGATCTTTCGCAGTTATTCGATAAAATGAATTAGTATTTTGCCTTTAACCTAAGGACAACGAAGTCGCCCGCGATCGTACCAGTGTCACGCTCGTACCATCGATCGAGATGGGTGAAATCAGGCTCTTCGTTTACCGGGATAATAAAGTAATCTAACTTCGGTTCGTAGGCTATCGATGCATCGACAGAACTGACGAAATCGTCGTAAAGCTTTGCTTCGGCGACCATTTCTTCCTCGGTGATCGGATGATTCGCCCCGCCAAGTTGTGGAAGTGCCCGACCGCCGCCGAAGACGGCTGCCAGCATTTCGAACCATCTGATCCGTAGTGCTGCTTCAAGATCGGGTGATTCGAAGCCAGAGAAATATAGATAGCGATAGAACTGTTTTTTTGCCTCAGTTTCACTGACCGAACCGCCTGCAACCAGATGCGGCGTCCACAAGATCCGGGACGGTACGACAGTAGGAATGAAACTCGCGATTATCGGGTTCGCCGAGTGAACGACCGGCGGCTCACTGAAATTCCGACTGTCTTCGCGAATAAACTCGGCCGCCGGAAAAACCGCTTCGCGAACGGCGACCATTCCGCGATTGCGTTCAACTCCCTGCATCGCTTCGTAACCACCCCAAATAGCCGCAATTAAACCGAGGGCCGCAAACGTTAGGTAGGACGATTTTCGATCTTCTCCGTCTCCTCGGAAAGCAAGCCAAAGAATGATCACAACACCAACCAGTACGCAATAATTCGCGATAAATATCTCGTAATGGACCGGCTGAAGTGAACGGCCTGTGATCACTTGTTGATTCAGCACGAATAACGGTACCGCAAGAAACGCGCAGGCGAACAGGGCTGGAAGTGAGCGCCCGCCGATGCGGCGAAAATAGTGAAGCAATGCAGCCACAATTAGAAAAATTATTGCGACGATGATCGTCGGTGCTGTGAAATCAGGTTCGCGAGTTAATGCGAGTAGCTGCACGTCGTCAGAATTGAGAGATCGAAGGCTCAAAAGATATAGATACGGAGCGATGGATGCGATACCAATGCCCGCGACAATTGAACCGCCGCGGATGATATTCCGGCGATCGTCAACAGAGAATATGAACGCGATAGCGAAGACCACAGCGAGCCAAACCAATGCTGCCGTCCAAAGATAAAAATACGAGAATACAAGTATCGCAAAAAGTACGCCAGTCACACCAAACCAGGCAAATCGATGTTTAGATCTCGTATCAAAAGCAAGCCAAGATGCTGTACACATCACGAAAAATATCGGAAAACCGAACCCTGGTTGGTATCTGCGCAGGAAAGGGAAATATTCGATAACAAGTCCGCCACCGACAAGTTCGCGAAATGCTCCCTCAAGCGTTACCGCAGTTCCTAAACACAAAACAACAAGAGTCCCGCCGGCGGCCACCAGTCCGTTTTCCGTTATTCGAAGCAGTAGCCAAAAGATAGACAAAGATGCGAATAGCCCGATCAGTATATGTAGAGCGATGAAAGCGGTTGAGGTTGTGATCCCAAGAGTGCGGGCCGCGAACGCGATCGAGTAGGCCGGGATAAACTGCAGCGAAAAGATAGATTCGTGCTCGGCCACGCGACCCATATACGGATCATATTTTCTGGGCTTGCCGTTTACGATACCGTTGACATAAGCCGAATATGCGACCTCGTCATAGTTGGCTGCAGCGTATGAACCGGCCCAATCGTCCCCGGCCGATCGCCACAGGCTGATCTGCGGCAGCATCGCGAGCATTCCAACTATCACCGCCGGAATTAGCGCAAATTTCCACGCGGAGCTGCTTTTCATATTCGCTTGTCAGATGTTGTTAAAGGGAACCGGCATTGTGCTCACGGCCGGTTCCCTGAAACGATTAGGCTACTGTGATCTCGCGGGAAAGATAAACGTCCTGGATAGCATTCAAAAGCGCAACGCCTTCGTTCATCGGCCGCTGGAAAGCTTTGCGCCCGGAAATAAGGCCGGTGCCGCCACCGCGTTTATTGACAACCGCGGTTCGAACAGCATCCGCAAGATCGCTTGCTCCTTTTGATTCGCCACCGGAATTTATCAAACCAGAGCGTCCCATATAGCAATTCGCGACCTGGTATCGGACGAGATCGATCGGATTGTCGCTGGTTAGTTCGGAATAGATCTTCGGATTTGTCTTTCCGTAGCTGCTTTCGGTGTTCAGGATGTTGTATCCGCCATTTCGCTCGGGCAGCTTTTGTTTGATTATGTCGGCTTGAATGGTCACCCCAAGATGATTTGCCTGGCCGGTCAGGTCCGCCGCAGTGTGCATATCACCTTCCGAGGTCTTGAATTTCGAATTCCGCAGATAACACCAAAGGATCGTTGCCATACCGAGTTCATGCGCGTATGCAAATGCTTCTGCCACCTCGGTGATCTGCCGGGTCGCATTATCCGAGCCGAAATAGATCGTGGCACCAACCGCGACCGCACCCATATCGCGAGCCTGGTCGATCGTGCCGAACATAACCTGATCAAAGGCGTTCGGATACGTTAACAGTTCGTTGTGGTTGATCTTTACGATAAAAGGTATCTTGTGCGCGTATTTCCTCGCAACAGAACCAAGAACACCATAGGTCGAGGCAACCGCGTTGCAGCCACCCTCGATCGCCAGCTTGACGATATTTTCCGGATCGAAATATTGCGGATTTGGAGCAAAACTGGCACCCGCAGAATGTTCGATGCCCTGATCGACCGGTAAGATCGAAAGGTAACCTGTGCCGGCGAGACGTCCGCCGCTAAAAAGTGTATGCATTGAGCGAAGCACCGCCGGTGTCCGATCCGATTGTGAAACGACGCGGTCAACGAAATCACCACCCGGAAGGTGCAATTGGTCCTTTGATATCGTCTTGCAAACATGGCCCATTAGGCTCTCGGCCTCGGCGCCCAAAAGTTCGTGTAACTTAGCTATATCCACTAAAATATTGACCTCTCTTGATGAAGTTTGTCTATAGATCCGATGTTTTGAAAATCCGAATTATAGCATACAGGAACGGCGGGTTCAGAAGAACTACGAAAAATCTTGACGACAATTACCGGTTTTCGCTAAACTAATCCCAATTTCCGAATAAGAAGTGTCTACTCTGCCATTTCTTCTGCGGTGACTCGTTCAGCAAGTTACCGCACTGCCCGAAAGAACAAACATTTGAGGTAAACTTGGAAAGCCCATCATTCCGTGTGTATTTATTTCTTGCGGCGATTTTCGTCCTATCATCATCGGGGGCGGTTTTGGCCCAGGATAAGCACTGGCGTCCGATCGACTCGGCGGATCTTGCGGCTACCAAACCGGTCGTCGAATCCGAAGCAGATGTCGAGGCTATATTCTGGGAAATGCGTATTGATGACGCTTCGATGTTTAACCTAGATATTTGGCATTACGTTCGTGTCAAAATATTTAGTGAGCGTGGCCGCGACCAATATAGCAGCTTCGGTATTCCGCATTCTAGAAGGACGAAGATAAAGAATTTGGCCACACGGGTTGTTCGGCCGGACGGAAGCAGCGACGAGGTAAAGCCCGACGAGATTTTCGACCGCGAGATCTTTCGTGCCGGTATGGCCAGAACGTTTGCAAAAACTTTCGTGATCCCGAATATCGAGGTGGGATCGATCGTAGAATATCGATACCAAGAATCTACCGCCTACAAAAGTGCGTTCGGAATGAGGCTTCCGCTACAGCGAGATATTCCAGTTCGGCAGATGACCTATTGGTATAAGCCGCAAACTAAAGAACCGCAGGTTGAAGTCCATAACGCTCCTGAATTCAAGTTTGTTAAGGACAAGAACAAATATTTTCAGGCTCAAGTGTTAAACGTTCCGGCATTTCGCGAAGAGCCTTGGATGCCGCCGGAAGTACAGGTGCGTCCCTGGTTTCGGTTGGCATCGCGTCGTTCACGGAGTTTTTTCATGATCGGCGACGTGATCATTGGATCTGCTCGATCGTCGAAATATAAAGACGCAAAGGAATACTGGGATTCGGTGGCCAGTTCATACGTAAGAAGACTTGAGTGGATTCGTCGAAAGGATCGGAAGATCACTGACGCTGCAATCCGAATAACGGCTGGAGCTAGTACGCAAGATGAGAAACTCAGGCTCATCTATGATTATTTGCAAACGAATGTGCGCAATATTTCTTATGCTTCGGATGGGGAAACGGGAGAGCCCAGCAGAAGTCTGATTATTAAGCACATTTCAGATCTACTCGAAGAAAAAAGGCCGCTGACAAGCGCTCAAATAAACTTGTTATTCGCTGCATTGGCAAATGCAGCCGGGATCGAGATCCATCTTGCATTAAATAGTAGTCGTAACGATGTGGTCTTTACACCGACCATTGCAAATGCAAATTACGTTACCGGGCCTTTCGTGGCTGTTTATGAAAAAGGTGAACCGCTAGTTTTAAATCCCGGTAATCCTTTCTTGCCATATGGTGTTTTGCCGTGGGATCAGGAAAACGCAGTTGCTCTAGTTGTGGGACAGGGGAAATATGTATGGACGATAAATCCCGCCCTTAAATACCATGAAAATCACATTACCCGGACCGCAAGGTTAAAGTTAGATGAGAATGGGAACATTGAGGGTGATATAGTCATAGAATTAAAGGGTCAGCCTGCACTCGTGTTTCGTCAGGCGTATTGGGACGAGACAACGGACGTTCAAGAAAGATCGATCGTAAACGAAGTAAAAGCTAGGATTGGCCATGCTGAGGTCATGTCAACTTCGATCGAGAATCTAACAGAATCAACGAAACCCTTGATAAAGCGATACAAAGTGAAGGTTCAAAACTATGCGCAGCGAACCGGTTCAAGGATGTTCTTTCAGCCCGGATTCTTTCAGTACGGTATACCTCAGGCCTTTCTTGATTCACCGCGAAAATATGATGTGTTCTTTAGATATCCTTGGTCGGAAAATGATCAAATTGAATTGAAGCTTCCGGACGGATTCGAACTAGAAATAGCCGACCCACCGTCTCAAACGTCTCATTCGAAAAAGGTGGGAGGGCATACTATAAAAATTCGACATAGCCGCGCTGAGAACTTACTCTATTTCGATAGGGAATTTTACTTTGGCAATGCGGAGAGCTCTACGTATAGCTCTGAAAGCTATGATGCGATTAGAATTCTATTTCAAATGTTTCACAAGGCCGATAATCAAATGCTATTACTAAAGCAGAATCCGGCCAATGCAGTTAAAGATGTATGATCGTCCGATCCCTTGGGTTCAATCGTTGAACAGTTGTACAACGCAAGGATTCGAACACATTAAGGAGATCATTAGAGAAAAAGGGGGTTAATAGAACGGTACCTAGGCCACGGCGGCTTATTATTGGCAAACGCAACCTTGTGGGTCCGTTCATTTGTTCCAATTCTAGAAAAGACAGAGGTATTTATGACAATTCGATTTCCCAATTTCCGTAGGGCTTTCATAGTCCAATTTTTCTCGCTTGCCCTTTTGGTTGGCCTGGCTGATGCTCAGGACAAGAACTGGCGGCCAATCGCTCCCGCTGACCTTTCTTCATCGGAACCGTCTGTGGAAGCTGGTGCTGACGCCGAGGCTATCTTTTGGGAAATGCGTATTGATGACAGTTCATCCAGCGACCTTGATATATGGCACTATGTCCGTGTCAAGATCTTTACCGAACGCGGGCGCGAAAAATACAGCAAATTCGATATTCCTTATGCGAAAGGCACCAAGATCAGGAATCTGGAAGCCCGGGTCACACGCTCCGACGGAAGCAGTGTTGAGATCAACTCCAAAGAGATCTTTGACCGCGAGATCGTTCGGGCGAGCGGAGTGAAAGTGAAGGCGAAATCGTTTGCTGTTCCGAATATCGAACCGGGTGTGATAGTCGAGTATAAGTATAAAGAGGCAATAGACGATGCCGGAGCATCCGGAATGCGGCTGCCGCTCCAGCGAGACATTCCGGTAAGGCAGCTTACTTACTACTACAAACCCTATGGAAAAGAGCCCCAATATCAAGCCTATAATACGTCTGGCTTTAAGTTCGTAAAGGATTCCAAAGGCTTTTTCGTTGCTGAATCGAAAAATGTCCCGGCCTTTGCCGAAGAGCCACGAATGCCGCCCGAAGACCAGGTGCGCCCCTGGCTCTTACTGACCTCGACACGCGTCCAGTTAAGCGGAGCAACCGGTTTCACGCTCACTTTCACGATAAAGGATCCGAGTAACGTGCAGCAGTATTGGGGTGGCGTAGCGGCAGACCGCGGACGAACCCTTGCATGGGTAACCAAAAAGGATAAAAAGATCAGTGCCGCGGCTCAGCAAATAACTGCGGGGGCAACAACACAGGAAGACAAACTCCGAAAGCTTTATGAGTTTACGCAGCGAGAGATCAAAAACTTTTCCTATGATCCGAATATTACGGACGAACAGCGGAGCAAATTACCGTCTGTGAAGAATATTTCGGACGTGCTCGAGCGAAAGCAAGCCCCTTCCTCCGGGTATGTAAATTGGCTTTTTGCGGCGCTCGCGGATTCGCTGGGTATTGAAGTACGGCTTGCGTATTCGGGAAGCCGCAATCAGGTATTTTTTCATCCGAATATGACAAATGAGCGGTTGCTCTTCGCCGCCGGAATATCTGTTGTAGAAGATGGAAAACCAGTTGTCCACAATCCGGGCAATCCGTTTCTGCCGTTTGGGATGCTTCCCTGGTATCAGGAAGACTCCTACACTCTACTGGTCGGGCCTTCGAACTATCGGTGGTACGAAAGTCAGGCACTCAAGCATGAAGACAATAACACTAAGCGAACCGGAAAATTTAAGCTCGATGAGGAAGGGACCCTGGAAGGAGATGTGGTTGTGGAACTTACGGGACAGCCCGCATTTGTGTTCCGCCAGGCGTACTGGGATGAAACCCCAGAAACCAGAGTCGAAACGGTGATCGAGAGTGTCAAATCTCGTATGAGTACTGCCGAGGTTACGGCGGTAACGATCGAGAATATGGACGACATTTCCAAACCGCTGGTTCAGCGATATAAGGTGAAGGTTGCGAACTATGGGAAACGTACCGGAACGCGGCTTTTCATTCAACCAAGTGTGTTTCAATACGGGCCGGCCGCAGTGTTTGCAAGTACGACGAGAAAGCACGATATATTCTTCCGATATCCATGGTCTGAGACAGATCAGATCGATATCGAGATCCCAAAAGGGTATGCTCTCGACAACGCGGATGCTCCGACCCCTTTAAGCGATCCGAATAAGATCGGATCGATCGATTTCGAGTTGAAATTTGACAAATCAAGAAACGCGCTACTGATGGACCGAAGATTTTATTTTGGTGCAAATGGCAACATTCTGTTTGGTTCTAAAACTTATGAACCGTTGAAGAATCTCTTTGACGAATTTCATAAATCAGATTCACATATGATCACGGTTCGGCAAAATTAAAACGGACCGGCTTGCCGTGCCGCGAGCGGGCAAAACGAGGTAACTAATGTTTAGTATTATTCGAAGACTTTCAGGGTGCTTACTTATTGTAGCGATATTCGCCATTTCGAGCTTTGCAGTCAACAATGCCCCGCAATGGCTAAGGTCGGCCGCCGGTATGGCCAGTCAAGGCTATGAAAAAGAAGTAGATGCGGTCGTGTTGATGCATGAAAAGGTCGTTACGGTAGATGCAAGCGGGAAGATCACCACCGTAGAACGTCGTGCCCTGCGGATACTTCAAAGGGAGGGCAAGGGGGATGCTCTTGCGCGTGCTTTTTACCTTTCGAAGTTTAGCCAGGTCAAGGAACTTGAGGCCTGGCTGATCGCTCCCGGTGGGAAAGTAACCGCTTATGGAAAGAAGGAGACGATCGACCGTGTTTCCGATCCGAATGATATCTATGACGAAGGCCGGATCAAATTAATTAACGCCTCGGGTGACGCAGACGTGGGATATATCTTCGGTTACACCTCGACCGTTGAGGACCGTCCACTTTTCTTTCAAACGCAATGGCGTTTTCAGGACAGTCACCCGACGCTGCTTTCGCGGTTCGTTTTAAATTTACCGCGAAATTGGACCGCCTCCAGTGTTACGTTCAATCGCGATGAAGTAGCTCCACAGGTAACTGGTTCAACACACACTTGGGAACTGAGGGATCTGCCGCCGATCGCTTTCGAGGCCCTGAGTCCCAGCTTTGTAAATATTGTTCCGCGTCTGGCGGTAAATTATCATCCGGCTGATGAGATCCAAGGCATCAATAAGGCATTCGGTAACTGGGCCGATGTCTCTCGCTGGGCCACGGCAATGTACGAGCCACAGGTAGTGATAAATGAAGCTTTGATCGCTAAGACGCGGGAAGTTACAGCGGGTGCGAAAACCGAACTTGAGAAGATCCAGGCTATCGGAAGATTTGTTCAGAATCTACAGTACATCTCGATCGACATCGGAGTTGGTTACGGGAACGGAATGCGTCCGCGACCGTCTGATGTGGTTCTTGGCCGAGGTTATGGTGATTGCAAGGACAAGGCCAACCTGATGCGGGCGATGCTGAAGGTCTTGGATATTGAGGCGTATCCGATCGCGATCTACTCCGGCGACCGGGAATATGTTCGGGCCACCTGGGTCTCGCCCGGCCAGTTCAACCACTGTATCATCGCGGTTAAGGTCTCAGCCGCAACGACGGGCCCAACTGTAATGGAACACCCGACGCTTGGCCGTTTACTTATCTTTGACGCGACCGACCCGTTCACACCGGTTGGGGACTTACCGGAAGATCTTCAGGGCAGTTATGGCCTGATTATGGCCGGTGAAAAAGGCGGATTAATAGAAATGCCCGTTACACCCTCTGATTTCAACGCCTGGAATCGGGAAACGGTCTATTCGATCGATGAAGCAGGTAACATTTCCGGGACGATCCGCGAACGGGCAATGGGGCAGGAATCGCGTTCGCCGCGGTCGATGCTGCGGACCGTATCAGTTGACGATTTCCGAAAGTCGATCGAACGATGGCTAAACCGCGGTGCTACGGCAAGCAAGCTCGAGGGGTTCACGCCGCGTGATGATCATGATGCCGCCGCATTCGAAATGGATATCAAATTTTCTGCCCGCCAGTATGGTCAGTTGATGCAGAATCGTCTTCTTGTATTCAAGCCGGCTGTAACCAATCGGTCGAACGGGATCAGCCTGACTGATAAAACGCGGAAGAACCCGATCGCATTCAGTTCAAACTCTTTTGTTGAGCGGGCCCGCATAGAACTTCCGGAGGGTTTTGAGGTGGACGAGATGCCTGAACCGGTCGAGCTCTCCGGGCCATACGGAACCTATCGGACAATGTATGAAGTGAAAGATGGCGAACTCCATTTTTCCAGGTCTTTCATTCTTAACCGCACGACAGTTCCGGCTTCGAAGTATGAAGAAGTAAGAATGTTCTTCACGAAGATCCGCGATGCCGAACAATCGCCGGTCGTGCTCATCCGGAAATAAAGCCGCCGACAAAAATGGAAAAAGGCAGGTTTTTCGTCACCTGCCTTTTTATTTTGATCGGATGTATTTCGGACTATTCCGAAACCGGTTTCCCTTCGGTATCGAGTATCGTGATCGCGAAGCCTAGGTCTTTAAGGCCCGGTTCGATCACTTTCCTGTCGCCAACGATGACTATCGCCATTTTTGAAGGATCAAGATATTGCTTGGCGACGCGGTTAACGTCGGCAAGGGTCACACCGTTCACCTTCGCGATGTAGTCATTAAAATACGAATCGGGAAGTCCATAAGTGACCAGATTTGATAGTTGATTTGTGATCGCACCGATCGTTTCAAATCCGGATGGATAACGCCGAATGATGCTCTGTTTGTTGTAATCGAGTTCCTTCTGCGTGATCGGGTTGCCATCGCGAACGCCGTTCAGTTCCTTCATAAACTCGAAAACGGCTTCTTTTGTTACAGCGGTTTGGATGTCTCCGCCAGCCGAGAAAGGCCCCGGCCCTTTTCTGAACGTGAAGCCGCTGCGGGCCCCGTAGGTATAACCCTTGTCTTCGCGAAGATTCATATTGATCCGCGAAGTAAAGCCTCCGCCGAGCACTGAATTCATAACCATCACTGGAAAATAATCAGGATGCGAACGGTCAAGCCCAACATGTCCGATCGAAACGACAGACTGTGCCGAATTCGGCCGGTCAACCAAATAGATGGCTGTCTTATCCAGCTTGGGGGCCGCAGGCAGATCGCCATTGGCCACATTACCGGGTTTCCAGCCAGCAAATGCTTTCTCAACCTTTGCCTTCAAACCGCCCTTGTCAAAATCGCCTGCAACTATCAGAACAGCATTGTTCGGACGATAGGTTGACTCAAATTGCTTGATCAGATCATCGCGGGTGATCGCCTGGATCGTCGCTTCGTTATTGTTGCGACCATACGGATGTGCGCCATAAAGAACCTTGTTGTAAACGACGTTGCTGATCGCATTGGGGTTCGCTCGCTGTTGTCGAAGCCCGACAAGCGAACGTGCCTTCAGGCTATTGAGTTCACTTTCCGGGAATGATGGATTCTGTATCACATCCGCAAACAATTCCAACGCCTTGTCAAAATGCTTTGAAAGCGACTGGATCGAGACGTTCGACGAGTCCCAATTCGCACCGGTATTGATACCCGTAATACCGATCTGCCGTAACTGATTTGTGAGCTCTTCGGCCGAGCGTGACTTCGTTCCATCATCCATCAGCTGGGCTGTAAAATTGGAAATGCCCGTCTTGTCCGCAGGCTCGGTCGCAGAACCTGTCTTAAAGACCATGTTCATCGCGACTATCGGCAACTCCTTCTGTTCGACCATCCAGATCTCGAGCCCATTTGCCAGCTTTGTTTTCTCGATCTTTGGAAGTGAGAGTTTCGGATCAGGTCCCGGTTTCGGTAAAGCTGCGGTTTGAGCTGCCAATTTTTCTTCGTCCACGGCCTCAGATTTAGACTTTGGTTCGTCGGCCTCTCGGGCGGCACGCGGTGCCTCACCTTGACGCGGCACGAAAGACATAACTAAGCGATTGTCGGTCAAATACTGCTTAGCGACACGCGAAACATCAGCTGCGGTTACTTTTCGATAACGGTCTAGGTCGTCTTGGAACCAATTCGACTTTCCTAGATATCCTTTGTAAGTGGCAAGCTGACCCGCCTTTCCTAAAACTGTTTGCAGTCCAAAGATGGTTTGGGATTCTATAAGATTCAAAGTCCGCGACATCTCTTCGGCCGAAGGCGGTTCGTTCTTTATTCGTTCGATCTCGGAATTAATTTCCTTTTCTATGTCGTCCAAAGATTTGCCTGGTCTAGCTGTGGCTTGAATCTGGAAGAGACCCGCGATCTCATTGGTTCCGCTAAATGCACCAACCTGCTGCACCATTTCTTTTCCATAAATCAAGCTGCTCTGAAGCCGCGAAGTACGGCCGCTCGAAAGAATGTTGCTAAGAAAATCGAGAGCGGGCTCGTCCGGCGAATACGCTCGAACTCCGTGCCAGACCATATATCGGCGCGGAAGCGGAACACTGTCTTCGACCGTCGTTCTGATCTCTTTCTCAAGCTTTGGCTGAGCGGGATTCGGGCGTTCAATATCCTTCCCTTTCGGCATCCAGCCAAAATATTTTTCTATCCAATCCCGAGCCTGCTTTTCCTGAAAATCGCCGGAAAGCACAAGCACCGTATTATTGGGAACATAGTATTGGCGGAAGAATGACTGGACATCGTCCATCGAGGCAGCCTGTAGGTCTTCAAGCGAACCGATCGTCGTCCAGTTGTAAGGGTGCGGCTTTGGATACATTATCTCGCCGATCTTTTCGAACGCTGTTCCATAAGGCTGGTTGTCAACCCGCTGACGACGTTCGTTCTTTACAACATCCCTTTGGTTGTCTAGTTTTTCCTGTGTCATTGCCGGAAGCAGATTTCCAAGCCGGTCCGCTTCCATGAAAAGTGCAAGTTCAAGGAAATTCGAAGGTACCGTTTCGAAATACCAAGTGCGGTCCTGATTCGTGGTTCCGTTGATGTTAGCTCCCGCTTCCTGCAGCGGAGTGAAATAATCCGCGTCATAATTCTTCGAACCCTGGAACATCATATGTTCGAATAAATGAGCAAACCCTGTTCTGCCTTCGACCTCATTCTTAGCACCAACGTGATACCAAACACCGACTGCGACTACCGGCGTTGATGGATCACGATGCAGCAGAACCCTTAGGCCGTTCTTGAGGCTGAATTCGGTGACGTTGATGGCCGGAAGCTTGTCTGAACGCTGAGCGTCGACCGCCGGTGCAAGAAGCACGGCTATGACAGCGAATCCTAAAAAATACTTTCTGAAACTCATAATCACTCCTATTTTTGCAGAATGCCAATAAGAACCAAGTTGCCGTCGCGTCGAGAAGCCGATCCGCACGGGCAATTTGATCCGAAATGCTAGTGAGCGTTAATACGGAATTAAGTCTGGCTTGGTTTCACGGCGGCAAGACCGGCGATCTGTTTCCGACTGGAAACTACGACACCGCCCGGCTTCTCAACGGTGATCGCAAAGGCTTTCGGATCGATCGTCTTCAGCTTGGCATTTATTGGGATTATTACTTCCCCAGCATCATTTACGTCAAAAACACCGCCGTCTTTCGGATGCTCTTCAAGTTTGCCGTCCTCAAAGATCCAAAGCTGATATTGTTCCTTAGAAGCGTCGTTCACCGGCAGGCCTTTGATCCGCATAAAACCTTCCTGCTTTGAATCGCTCCAGACGACATCGCCGGAAATGCCTTCGCTTTGGGGAACATTGCCTTTCGCCCACTCGGCTCGAACTAATGCCTGCTCAGATTCGATCAGACGTTGCCTCAATTGTGCTGGTGTCAATACTTCGTTGGTCTGTTCCGGCGGTGTCGGGCCCGCGACCTCAGTCGTTCCACGAGTGTTGAAGATAGTCACGACGAGAGCAATACATGCAATCGCGGCAGCCGCCCAACCCAACCATCCAAAAAGTCCGCCAGACGGTTCCCTCGCCGTTACCGGTTCCGTTCGCGGTTTTGTGAAAACGTTTTGTTCACCTTTAACGTGCCCGGCCGAATCAGCTAATATTTTCGAGAAAAGGTGTTCGGGGAGTTGTGCATCCTTTTCAAGTCCGATCAGGCTGAGTTTCACAGCGGCCAGTTCCAGTTCGTTAGCTTCCAAACTGTCAAATGCCCGCGCGTCTAGAGAATCAAGCTCCTGACGTTGCTCACGCGTGAGTCCGTTCAATGCCTGCTCACAAAGAAGGTCGAGTGTTCGGTCATCAAATTTTTTCGTCATACACTCACCTCCTTGCCAAGATCTCCTACTCCCATTAATTCCCTAGCCTGCAAAAGCCCACGCCGTGCGTGTGTTTTGACTGTTCCAAGCGGCATTCCCGTTGCATCTGCTATCTCCTGATGAGAAAGCCCTTGCACTATCGAGAGCTGCAACACCTGTTGCTGTTCGGGGCGGAGCCCCTTAAGTGCCCTGAATGCCTCACGGCCTTCGACCAGCGTTTGGATGTCTGCATCGCCAGTCCTTGCAGGTTCCGTCAACATATCATCGATCGAATCAGCCGAAATACGCCGCTGGGTAAAACGGATCCGGTCGATCAACCGCCTCCGGGCGATCATCGCAACGAAAGTCGTTTCCGAAGATTGGGCCTCATCATACCTGGCCGCGTTCTTCCAAACATCTACAAAGATCTCCTGAACCGCATCCTCAGCGTCATCAGAATTGCGAAGCATCCTACGGGCAAGCGACCATACCAAACCTCCGTACGACTTCAGGCAATCCTGAACCGCACTCTGATCTCCGTTAGCAATTCTTTTTAGGATGTTTTGCGACATCAAAATCGATATTGATCTGACATCCTTAAAACTACCCGTAAAACCATAAAAAGCCAAGTCGCAAAGCTCTGCAAGACTCGAAATTCGTGCGAAAGATGAACACGGTGACCTTCGGCCCGTCCTAGAGAATTCAAAATACAATAGATGCCAAAATGGCCGATCGGCAACATATTGCCGTTCAAAGAAGTTTTCGCAGAAATTTAGGTTTTGGTTTCAGCAGAACCGCTCCGGTTTGCCATCAATTTGGAGCCGATAAAGCAGACGAAGAGTAAAAGGGAAGTAGCAGCAGAGAGAAGACAGAATTGGCAGAAAGCTTCGATAACGAATGCCTGCAAATAGATAAGCCAAGCCGAAAAACCGGCCATGCCGATCGACACCAGGCCAAAAATGTTCCACGCCGAGCGATTGCCAAAAGCGGCGAGTACCGCGAACGAAAAGGCAACGAAATAGGCCGCCGCACCAGCCGCAGCGATCGGAATCCCGGCGATCTCAGCATATGGGCTGCTAAGGACCTTTTCGCATCCTTCTACCAAACTGCATGGAACCGGTTCACCTGCGTAATGTTTTATCGTCAGGTACGCCGAATCTGCCAAACCGATAAGACTTATCAGCGAAGCGACGAGCGGCACCTTAAAGATGCCCGCTGGAGTACCGTTCTCGGTGATCTGTTCTGTCATCGGCAAGTGAGCTGCTACTGCCCGGCAGTGCCTTTTTGGATCGCGGCATCGACCGCTACCCTCAATGCCGAAATATTTGCAGGTACCGGCTCGCCGTTTACATAAACTGTTGGTGTCGAAGTGACTCCAAGGCCTCGGCCTCGCATCAGATCTGCATCTACGCGCTGTTTGGCTATGGAGCCTCCCATATCAGCCTTAAAGCGTTCGACATCCATGCCGATCGACGAAGCGTAACCTTCCCACATTTGCAGGTAACCCGGATTGCTCGTCCAAGCGGATTGGTTGCGAAATAAAAGATCCTGAAACTGCCAGAATTTTCCCTGTAGGCCAGCAGCTTCAGTTGCTAAAGAGGCGTTATAGGATTTGTCGTGAGATGGCAGAGCCAATGGGAAATGGCGAAACACAAACCTAAAATGTCTATTTCCGGCGTAAGCTGACTTCAGTTCTTTCATTACCGGATGGGCGATCGCACAAGCTCCGCACTGGTAATCAGCAAATTCCTCGACTGTTACAACCGCGGTCGCTGGTCCCATCGTATTTACACCGAGAGCTGCTCCAGGTGGTGCAGACGCCGGATCGCGCCTTGGCGTGTTGGCCGCCCTGTTTGCGAGATCGGCCGGAGAGGTCGATGTGGTTTTCGACGAAAACCATAGCCCGGCTCCTACCAAACCTGTTCCGACCGCGACCACCCCAACGACCGCTATCAACACAACCCCGATTATCACGAAGGGTAATACACTACTTTTATTCTTCTGTTGTTTCATTTGAATCTAGGCGACCTTTAATCGCCGCTTTTGCGGAACCGAATCCTTGATCTCATCGAATGCTGTTCGCATCCGCTCAGCAATGCCTTCCGAATTTAGTCCGTATTTGGCTAACAGTATCTTCGGGTCGCCGTGCGTTACGATCTCATCGGCAACGCCCATCCTAACTACCCGAACACCGCTTAGCTCACCGGTCGATTCCAAATGCTCTATCACCGCCGAACCGAATCCGCCTGCAAGATACGCTTCTTCGACAGCTACGATCAAGCGGCAGGTTCGGACAAGTTCGCTGAGCATTTCTGCATCCAGCGGTTTGATGAAACGAGCATTGACCACCTTTGCATTCAAACCTTCCGAAGCCAACTTTTCGGCAGCTTCCAGGCTCGGAGCGACCATTGAACCGATAGCAACAATTCCAATATCCGAACCATCCCGGACGATCTCTGATCTTCCGATCTCGATCGAAACAGGCGGCTGGCTAATGTCCACACCTACTCCGTTTCCTCGAGGATAACGCAGTGCGGCCGGCCCCGGATGGTCGATCGCGGTCTTCATCATATCGCGCATCTCGCGTTCGTCTTTCGGCGCCATCAATATGATGTTCGGATAGCCGCGAAGATATGCGATATCGAGCAGGCCATGATGCGTCGGCCCATCGGCACCGACGATACCGGCTCGGTCCATAGCGAACGTAACATTCAGATCCTGAAGACAAACATCGTGAATGACCTGATCGAAACCTCTTTGCAGGAAAGTCGAGTAGATCGCGGCAACCGGCTTCAGTCCTTCGCACGCCATCCCGGCACAAAACGTCACAGCATGCTGTTCAGCGATCCCAACGTCAAATGCCCGATCCGGATAAGCTTCCAGAACTTTATCAATGCCTGTGCCGTCCGGCATTGCCGCCGTCAATGCGACGATCTTCGGGTCATCAGCCATCAACTCGCACATCGTGTCGCCAAATACCTTTGTATATGTCGGCGGCGTAGGTTTGCTCGATTTGTAGGAAAGTCCGGTCTTTGGATCGAAAGGGCCTGTCGCATGATATGCGTAATAATTCTTTTCGGGATTTGGGAAACCCTTTCCTTTTGTCGTTAGTGCGTGAACTATCACGGGGCCGTCATCGACTTTCTTTGCCTCTTCAAGTGCACGGACCATAGCCGGAACATTGTGGCCATCAACATAACCGATGTATTTGAATCCAAGTTCGTTGACCAGTGCTCCCGGAAGCACGGCTGCCGCGATGGCATCTTTGAAGGATTTTGCCGCACGCCGAAGCGATTCGCCGATCCCCGGAACGCTTTCAAGGGCATCGCCGATCTCTTCTTTCAGATGCTGATAGCTCTGTGCCTCTTTAATGCGATTCAGATATCCGCTCAGCGAACCGACAGCCGGAGCGATCGACATTCCGTTATCGTTCAGGATCACGATCAAACGCGATTTCAAATGCCCCGCCTGATTGATCGCCTCCATTGCCATTCCGCCTGCGAGCGAAGAATCGCCGATCAAAGCACAAACGTGAAAATCTTTGCCGATCTTGTCGCGGGCGACGGCCATTCCGAGAGCTGCCGAAAGCGATGTTGAGGCATGCCCGGCACCGAACGTGTCGTATTCCGATTCGTCCCGCTTAAGGAAACCGGAAAGTCCGCCAAATTGTTTTATCGTGTGAAGATCATCGCGTCGCCCGGTCAAGATCTTGTGCGCGTAGGCCTGATGGCCTACGTCCCAAACAAGCCTGTCGTTAGGCGTATCAAAAACATAGTGCATCGCAACGGCAAGTTCGACCGCACCAAGCGAAGCTCCCGTATGTCCGCCCACGCGTGAACACGTATCGATAATAAATTGCCGGACCTCGTCTGCGACCTCTTGCAGGTCTTCGTGCCTTAGCTGGCGAAGGTCTTGCGGGCAATTGATCTCTGAAAGAAATCTCATATTTTGTTTGTGCGTAAAATAAACGCCGGAATTTCGCATTTTATCCTTTTGTAATGCCAATGTTCAATTCGCCGACGCCGCCAACATGGTTTCCGGGGTTTGGTCCATTACGTTTCTTTACATTGAAATTTCGGCTTTTAAATAAATTCGGACGTCATAGACTGTAGCCTTTAGCGGCAAAGTTTAAATAATTAAGAGGTAAATATTATGTCAATTCGCAAATTAATGTTATCAACCGCAGGTGCCATCGTGCTTGTCGGAGGCGTTGCAGTTTCTGCTTCCGCACAGAATACCGAGGCCGCGCCGAAGGCTGAAGGAAAAACCTATAACAAGGCCGAAAAACGCGGCGGCAAGCGTGGTTTCGGAAAAGGAATGCGCGGCGGTAAGTTTGGACGCGGCGGCTTTGGCGGACTCCGCGGGATCGAGCTTTCTGAAGAGCAGAAGGTAACGATCAAAGCAATAATGGACGCAAATCGGCCGAATGATGCTGTCCGTGAAGAAATGAAGTCGATAATGCAGGCTCGCCGGGCCGGCACGATCACAGCGGAGCAAACCCAACGTGCTCAACAGCTTCGCGAACAGGCACGCCAAAATCAGCAGAATGTCCGCACACAGATCGAGGCCGTTCTAACACCTGAGCAGCGTCAGCAAATGGAAGCCAAGAAGCAGGAAATGCGTCAGCGGATGGAACAACGCCGCGACCAGATGAAACAGCGACGTCAGGAAAGGCAGTTAAAGAAGGAAGGCGCTGAAAAGCCGATCGACTAGCTTCTATAGAATGTCCCCATGCAGTCCGGCTGTCGTTCGCGGCGGCCGGTTTCATTTTGCATCGGATCCTTGGTAACCATCGGTGTCCGTTGTGTTTATCTGTGGACCGATCTTCTTCCACCATCCTCTATCCGTTATCCACTAGCTAACGCGCTAAACACTTCCTCATGGATCCGTGCGACGAATTGTGAAGACTTGTCACATGTTCGCAGAACTGACACCCGTTTCTCTGGTTTTCAAAAAACCTCAAAAAGTCCCATTTTTGTTCACATGTGAACACGCGCGAACCGAACACACCTGAACAAGAATCGGCGTTTTTCCAATAGTGTTTCGTTTCTGAGAGCGTGCCGCGCGTTTCAGTGAAACACTTGTAACAGATGAAACACTTGAAACAGATGAAACACTTGTAACAGTTGAAACACCTGAAACACCTGAAACGCTCGTGAAACAGATCCGAAGAATTCTTAACGCAAAGAAGTTCAGAGTTCAAGCTTTAGCTTGCCGGTATTTCAAAGATCAATTCGGGACCGCCTAGGTGAGCGGCCGGCCAGTTTGGTGGCCAGGCGTTCTCAACCGCGGATCGAGCGGATTTGGCGGATATACGCGGATATTTTTCATAAATGCTCATGTTTACCAATCCGCAATCCGCAATCCGAAATCGTGCTGTGCCCGATACATTTTCTTACGAGACTTCGCTACAGCCAATAGCACTTGGCGCAGTTGATGGCAGTTGTTGAAGATGGAATAAATGGCGCAGTTGGAAAGGCCTCTGAGCGGTCCGGTGGCTTGGCCGTGGAGGATCGGGTCAGACGTGCAATTCTCGAAGTGTTTCGTGATAATACTTCTCAACCAATTCCTTCGCATATCTGAGGTTACTGTCATTCTCCAGGTTTGATTGGGCGGCATCGCGGCGGCGGCCGGCGGTTGACGGGTCGAGATCCACTACCTTAGCGTACCTCTTACTCAGGCTGCGGCTTTGCCGAATAGGCGTTTTTTAGATGATAAAAAGGGCTGCCCGGATCGCTTTCCGGACAGCCTCTTTCAATTTACCACCAGATCTAGAATCCGAATTTCACGCCAAATTGGAACTGACGCGAATCGAATGCTGCAGTCGGGCGGCTGTAATACTTGCCACCGCCGGCCGTTTGTCCAAATGCATTTACGTCCTCTACGAACGGTGAAGCTGACCCTTCGTTGAACCTGTTGAAAAGGTTAAAGCCTTCAGCGATCACATCGACCCTAAAACGCTCGCCCCATCGGAAAGCACGCGAAAGACGCAGATCGAATGATGCATAACCGTGCGTAATGCCGCGGTTTCTGCCAAGATTCCCGATCGAGAATCGTCCGTCGGTGATCAGCGGAGTGCAGCCCGGGCGGCCCGGAACGCAAAGCGAACCATCTGCCGCAACGCTTGGACGATCGGTCTGTGAAGACTGATCGTTGTTCGTGTCGGAATTCGTGATGATATTAAATGGCCGTCCGGATGAGATCTCAATGATCGGAGCCAAGGTGAAATCGGCCATAAACCGCTTCCATCCGGAATCGGACCGGCGCCAGCCATCGGGCGATGAGATCAATCCACTAAAGACGAAGCGATGCCGTTGATCGAAAAGCGAATCGGCCTTTTCAAGGTCGAATCGTGTAGGATCCTGAGCGATAAGAAGCGTCTGAAGGTCAGACGAATCATCGATCGAATGCGACCAGGTGTAAGACGCGCGGAACGCAAAGTTGTTGGCGAACCGCCGGTTCAATTCAACGTTCATTGCGTTGTAGCTGGAATTACCATCCGATACCTGTGCATTGATCGCACCAAAGGGTGATATTGTGCCCGGCGTCCTCAAAGTGTTCGAAGCCGCAAGAGCATTGTTGAGAACTGCAGGAGAGACGGCACCTGCAGAAAGAGCACTTGCCAGGAAGTAGTTGGGAGCATTCGGACGGAAGAAATTTGCGATCGCTGGTGCGATTACACCTTGTCCGGTCGTTGTATTGATCGAGATAATTCCCGGGAGCACATTCACCCATGTACCGGGTGCATTGCAAGCCGCAGGATTGACCGTCGAAACGGCTTGCGTATTTGGCGGCGGCACTCCAAAACAGCGGATGTAATTCTGGATCTGTTTCGCTGTGTCCGGTGTGTTCAGATCCGTCGGGTGCGGCAGATGACGTGCACCAACGAAGATGTAGCCAACGGACATTGTCATATTCCGCATCAGCTGCTGTTCGACCGTGAAATTTGCCTGGGTCGCATAAGCGTATTCGAAATCCTTCGAGACAGGCAAAGTGAACGGAAGAACTGCACCGAACCCGGAGAAGGTCTGGTCATTAAACCGCATTCGTCCAAACTGATACTGTGCGGATGTAGCAACACCCGGGGTTACCGGATTTCCGTAGCTTGCACAAAGGGCAGCATTTGATCCTTGATTCCCGCAGACCGTTCCGTGGAATACCAAGGCGGCATTCAGCAACGTCGGCCCCGCAGCACCAATAGGCACCGGCGAACCGGCCGTTAGAACCGCCTGCTGCTGTTGTGCGGCGTCAGCAATGTCGGAGTTAAAGGCGACTGCCAAAAGCGGATGATCATAGAAAAGGCCGGCGGCCCCGCGAATTACGGTCTTGCCGTTACCTCGCGTGTCCCAAGCGAATCCGAATCGGGGCGCCCAGTTGTTAGTATCCCGAGGAATGCCT
The DNA here is from genome assembly GCA_041751035.1 of Pyrinomonadaceae bacterium. GTDB lineage: Bacteria > Acidobacteriota > Blastocatellia > Pyrinomonadales > Pyrinomonadaceae > OLB17. The sequence goes on from JBGSYH010000012.1 coordinate 43,224, forward strand.
TGTTGGACGCCAACTGCATCCTGTGCCGCAAGCAGATCGGAAGCCGAGAGATTTATTCCCGAAAGCGGATCGCTAAAAGCGACTGGTGCGATCGTTTCCGTTAATTCAACGTCATAACGAACACCGTAATTGAGCGTTAAACGCGGATGAATACGCCATGAATCCTGCACAAAGAATGCGATAGGGCGATTCTTGATGCGGCTGACCGGGTCGCCAAAACCCTGTACATAAGTTGAGGGCAAACCAAGGCCATACGATTGCACGGGTGTCAGGTCCGGTGCACCAAGCTGTCCAAACGCCGCATTGAGATTGCCAGCTGCAAAGGGGCCAAAGTTGAAGAGTCCGGCGAAATTAAGTTCAAAAACCGCACTCGGAATATCCACAAAGTTGACGTCTCCGCCAATTTTCAACGTATGGTTCCGCCACACCTTTGTGAAATTGTCGGCAAATTGAATTCGGCGTTCCGTTCGGTCAACCGGCGAGAACAACTCGCGACCGATAAATGCGGTACCGGAAATATTGAACGCTACAGCTTCGCCGTTCTGTGACCTGAAAGTCGTGTCACGGTGACCAAATGAGAACTTGAACTCATTTGCCATTGTCGAGCCGAGCGAGGTGTTAAGGGTCGTCGAAAACGACGTATCCTTAAGCTCCTGTATGCCGGTTCGTGAAAAATCATTCTGGCCGAGCGACTGATTCTGCGATTCGACCTGTATTCCGGTTACATTGCCCGGGTTATAGCCAAAACGCAGCGACAATTGATTGTTTGAGTTAATGCTGTGGTCGCCGCGGATCGAGAAAAAGTTGGTCCGCTCGGTCACAGGGAAAATTCGCTGAAGATCGTTCAGCGGCCGAAATGCTATCGGCAATCCGTTCGAGCCGGTAGTTCCGACCGGTACCGGTGCGGCTGAAAGGAAGAATCGCGGCCCGACCTGCTGCCCGGCGGGGATCGGCGATGAAGGCGCCCCCGGACTGATCAGATTGTTTGATCCAGTAAGTGCCGTTTGTGATCCGCTTGAGGCAAGATAAAGATAACCGACTGCTGCCTGAATAAAAGCCGGATTACCCGAGGCGATCAGCTGGTTTGCCCAAGCGGCCTGCGCCGGCGAGAGTCCAGTAAACGTTTGAGTAAACGGCAGGATCGGAGCACCTACGGTTATCGACGATCCAAGATTCGCTGCGGGGTTGCTCGTGAAAAAGCCGGATTCATCACGCTGTCGCCTTTCATAAGAGGCAAAAAAGAACGTTCTGTCCTTCACGATCGGCCCGCCGAAAGTGCCGCCAAATTGGGTGCGGCGAAAATCCGGTTTTGCGATCGGGGCAAAAGCGTTTCGAGCCTGGATATTTTTGTCGCGAAGAAATCCGAATATGTTTCCGCTGTAATCGTTCGTTCCGCGCTTGGTCACGACGTTTACGATACCGCCGGTTGCACGTCCGAATTCGGGTGCGTAGGAGTTGGTGGCAACCTGGTATTCCTGAACCGCTTCCATCGAAACAGTAGATCGTGCCGCGTTAACCGAATTGTCGGTAAAATCCGCACCGTCAACCTGTACCAGCGTCGAACGCCCACGCTGACCACCGATATTTAGACCCGAGGTCGGGGCTGGCCCGATCGGGCGGCCGTTGTCGCGTCCAACGGTTGAAAGCGTTAGAGCGAATCCGGTTGCACTCCTTTCATTGATCGGCAGATTTTCGATCCTTCTTTGGTCGATGGTAGAAGAGACCGTCGTTCTAGTTGTTTCGATCAGATCGACGTCATCGCCCGTCACGGTGACAATGGCGTCGGCAGCTCCCACCTCAAGACTTATCCGAAGCTCGGCCGACTGGCCAACAGTTAGTCGAACAGGCGAGATCGAGACCTTTTTAAAGGTCTGGGCCTCAGTTGTAATCTCATATTCACCAGGAGCCAAGGCAATAAATCGGTATGCCCCAGTTGAATCCGAAGTGGTAGTTCGTGATACACCCGTGGCGACATTTCGGGCAGTGATGGTGGCACCGGGTACAACAGCGCCGTTGGGATCAACTACCAAACCCGTTAGGTCGGCTGCTGCGGCCTGTGATTGGGCGATCGCGGCACCAGCAAAGATCAGAATGGCAAAGGCGGCAACGGTAGCCGTGCGAAGTACAACAAATGCCTTATCCAAAATTCGTTTCATTTTTTTCTCTCCTTGAACATGACATCCAGGTAGCCGCATCGCTGCTGCTTTGCTGTGGAACCCTAAAAGGCGAAAGGGTTGCCTTGTGTTGGTCGGGCGTTCGATACCTAAGATGTCACGGCAAATATTCTGACAGAATAGCTGTGTAGTTTTTATCTTAAATATTTGTTAAACGCAAGGAAAATTAACACTTTCGTGCCCGATGGCTTAAATCGAAAGATGCGGCCGAAAGTTTGAGAGTTGTCCGGGCGGAGATGTTATTAATGTTAATAGGTCAAACCTTTGGCTCGGGTAGGCGGTTCATTGAAACGTAACTTGTTTGAATACCAACACAGACGTAAACTCGAAATTTAGTGCCTCTTTTGGCGATCTGGTACGGAAGACCTTCGAATGAATATAATTCCTCTTTCTATTCCAACTCCGTTCTATGTTGGTGAAGTGAACATTTATCTGATCCGAGAGGATCCGATAACGCTGATCGATGTTGGCCCAAAGACAAAAGAAGCGGCTGAAGTACTGAAAAAGAAACTGGCGAACGAAGGTGTTGAATTCGCCGATATACGGCGTATCGTTTTGACCCATTCGCACGAAGACCATTGTGGCCTGGCGAAGCAAGTGCGTGACCGGTCAAAGAATGCCGAGATACTTGTTCACGAATGGGAAACCGGTCATCTTTTTGGCCGCTTGGCGCAGGAGATCCATCGAAAGCTACTTCTCCGGTCTGGAGTTCCGGCTTCGGTCATTGACGACATGCGGGATCTTTACGAGGAGATCAGCCTGCTCACCGATTCCCTCGAGGACGGTGATTTCGGATACCTCACGGATGAAATGGAGCTTGAGTTTGAAAGCGGTTCGCTGACCGTACTCCATACACCGGGCCACACGCCTGGTTCGTGTTCGTTCGTTCGCGAATCTAACCGAACCCTTTTTTGCGGCGATTGCGTTCTCAAACGGATCACCCCAAATCCTGTGCTCTCGCCGCATCCGATCGATCCCGATCAGCGTTATCCTTCGCTCTCTGAATATTTAGTTAGTCTTGCACGCATCAGAAACTATCGTCCGACCTTGATCCACGGCGGCCATGGCGAACCGGTGACCGATTTTGAAGAGATCTTTAACCGGTATGTAAAGGCCATCGACAGTCGGCAAAAGAATGTTATCAGCTTGCTCGATACATCGGGCGTGACCGCATATGACGTTGCGAAACGGCTTTTCCCATCATCGTTCGGCCATGATGTCCATCGGTTTCTTGCGATATCTGAAGCGATTGCACATCTTGACCTTGCCTATTCTGAAGGCAAGATCGGAATGGAGTTGAGCGATGGAGTCGAATATTTTCGAACCTAGGTTTCGGTCGCGACAAGCTTGCTGCCGGCGACCTCGCCGATCTTTTCCGTCACCTTTACAACACCTTCAAACCCAGGCAATTGCTGGATCCGCTGGGTTACCGTCTTATCCAGATTCGCGAGTGCGGAATCCTCGCCAAATAGGATGGAAACGACCTTTTTAGTTCGTTCCTTAGCAAGCGATCCCTGTCCTACCGGATAATAAAAATTCTCGATCACCTTTCTCGCGAGACGCTGCGACGACTCGTTCTTCCTTAATTCCAGCCTCGCCACGCTCCAGTAAAACTGCGTGTGTGCCGATTCTTCGCGGATTATCGCTTTCAGGATCTTGGTCAAAACCGGATGGTCGGCGATCTCTATCATTCGACGGTATGCCTGTGCAGTCGTCATTTCGTGAACGGCTCCGAAGGTCATATGCGTGGCCGTGAACCGGTGTCCGATCAAATTGGTCAGCGATGTCAGCAGGTAAGTATTAATGTGATAAACCTTTGAGACCTTTTTTAGGACCTGATGTTTCCAGTCACGGTCCGTCGCATGGCCGATCTCGTTTAGGAACTGATTGAGCACTTCACCGTGCGTCACCTCCTCGATTCCCCAACGTTCCATGAATTTACTGATCACGGGATCGCGCCCGGTCGGAGTCCGGCGAAGTTCCTGCCAATACATATCGGTCAGTGTCTCCACGTCCCGCATATAAAGCAGAACCGGGATAAGGCGCTCATCAAAAGGATGATGCCGCACTTCGTCCCATTCGATATTTTCGATAAATTCGTCCGTTAGCGACCGTTCCTGCCGGTCGTACCAATCGAGCACTTCTTGTTTCGAATCGAAGATCATGTTCGGTTCATTGCTGTCGGATAAAAAACCTTTTGCTGATCAGTTTCACTGTGTCTCTGAATTCGCTATTCTAATAGGACAGGATTCAGCTCAATTTGCCGGTTGATGCTAGCTTAAAAAAGTTATGTCGAAATATATCTTTGCTTCTTTTTTAATTATAGCCCATTTTGTTGCGGCAACGGCACAATCAAATGAACTTCGCGTCGAAGGCGAAAAACGCCTTACGAATATCCGACAGCTTACATTCGGCGGCGAAAACGCTGAAGCCTATTTTTCATTTGACGGCAAAAAGCTCGTCTTTCAGTCCAAGCGTGACGGACACGGCTGCGATCGTTTATACACTATGAATATAGACGGTTCTAACGTCAAACAGGTCTCGAATGGAAAGGGCCGTGTTACTTGCGGTTACTTCCATAAGAACGGAAAAAAGATCGTCTATTCCTCAACGCAGAAAGGCGGGGACGATTGTCCCCCAACGCCCGACCGCTTACGAGGTTATCTGTGGCCGGTTTATCCTACATATGAGATCTATGTTGCAAATGCGGACGGTTCGAATCTAAAGCCATTGACGAACAACAATGCTTACGATGCAGAGGCCACTATTGCGCCTGACGGAAAGACCATCGTTTTTACCTCGACACGTGATGGCGATCTTGATATCTATTCGATGGACATAAATGGCAAGAACGTTAAGCGCCTGACAAATGAGGTCGGCTACAACGGCGGCGCATTCTTTTCACCTGACGGGAAACAGATCGTCTATCGCGCTCATTATCCTAAGACAGAAACCGAGCTAACCAGATACAAACAGCTTCTTGCCGAAGATCTTATCGAACCGGCTGTCTTTGAGGTTTGGGTAATGAATGCTGATGGCAGCAATAAACGGCAGGTTACCAATTTAGCCGCCGCAAGCTTTGCACCGTTTTTTACGCCCGACGGGAAGGCGATCATCTTTTCTACAGATCATTTTGATGTAAGAACGCCCGGTGCACCGCGACGCCAGCCGAATTTTGACCTTGCTGTAATAAATGTAGACGGAACGGGCCTCGAACGTATAACTTTCAACGCAACGTTTGACGGATTTCCCATGTTCTCGCCAGATGGCAAAAAGCTCGTATTTGCCTCAAACCGGAATGCAGCCAAGCCCGGCGATACGAATGTGTACATCGCGGATTGGGTAAAGTAACTAACCGTCGAATACCGAAATACCATACCCACCAAATAAAGAATAGCTGAAGCGGAATGCGAAAAAGCAGATACCACGGGCCGTATTGCATTCCGCTGAATTCTACCGAGCGAAGGCTGCCCAATATATTGGCTGGCAGTATCGCCACAAAAAATACGATCAGCATGACCGCCGTCAATCTGGCGGTCTTTTCCCATAGCAGGCCGACCGCTGCAGCAAGTTCGCATACGCCTGTAAAGTAAACCAATTCGAGCTTCCACGGTAGAAATTCCGGCATCATCGCGATCATAGGTTCGGGGCTTGTAAAATGCGAGATACCTGTGGCGACAAGCATTGCTGACATCGCGATCCTGCCGAGAAGCGAAACAGAGAATCTCTCGCCAAGCAGAATCTTATTCACCAGGTACAATATTCCGAACGTTCCTAAAAGGATGAACAATGGCGCCATTTTCGTTATACTCCGTTTCAGTTTGCGATAAGCCAAGATTATCGAAAAAGTTATGCAGATAAAAATATTCGTAGCGGGTCTGTTGGCTTTTGCTTCGCTCGCTTGCACGGCCGAACATGTGCACGAGCCGGGCAATACGGCATTGCCGACTGCTCCAACGGTCGCCGCGTCGCCCGAATTACCAAAGAACGGTGATTACCCTGCAACCGGGAAGATAACAAAGATCGATCTGGAACTCGGTTCTGTCGAGATCGATCACGATGATATTCCCGGGTTGATGCCTCCGATGCGAATGGAATTTTATGTATCGGACAAAAAGATGCTCGACGGCCTGAAAGTCGGTGATCGGGTCAATTTCACGCTGCGTTATAAAGATCGTGTGGAAACGGTCGTTACGATCTCAAAAGCAAAATAATGTCTATTCCTTTCTGCAAATTCCACGGTTTTGGGAATGATTATATTGTCATCGAACGTGAATGGGTTCCAGATTCTGTCGACCTTTCTGAACTCGCTCGTGCGATCTGTGATCGTCATACAGGCGCCGGCGCGGACGGGATCGCCGTTATCGCTCCCTCGGCAGGCACCGAACAGGATGTTTTTTGCGAGATCGTAAACCCGGATGGCAGTATTGCCGGATTTTCCGGAAACGGGACACGGTGTGCGGTTTCTTACACTTATTACAAAAAGCTGTGGGATAAACCAGCCTTGCGGCTTCAAACCCGCAGCGGGATCAAGACGTTTCGGCTGATCGAAAGCGATCCGAAAGGGCATTACACTTTCGAAGCAGAGATCGGCAAGCCCTATTTTTCAAGCAGCGAGGTTCCTGTTGCGCTGTCCGATCCGACCGACTCTGTTATCGACCTTCCAGTATCGGTTCTTGACCGTGAATTTTTGATGTCGTGTGTAAATGTCGGAAATCCGGTTGCGATCACGTTCGTCGATGACTTTGAATTTGAATGGCGAAGTTATGGAAAGCAGTTGGAAATTCACCCTGCCTTTCCAGAGAAAGCGAACATTGTTTTTGTAAAGATCGCCGATCACGAGAATATCGAGATCCGTATCTGGGAACGTGCCGCCGGAGAAACCTCTTCGTCCGGAACCTGTTCCAGCGGTGCGGCAGTTCTCGCCGCATTTACCGGCCGGACCGGCCGCAAAGTCTCGGTCCATGCCGTTGGCGGTACGACTGAATTCCTCTGGCGGGAAGATGACGAAATGCTTATTACGGGACGGGCCGATCTTTCCTATTGCGGCACCTGGCCCTTGTAAATTTTCAACCCTCGCCGCCCTTCCTCAATAACTCCGCAACAGCCAATTGTCGGAAATCGAAAATTCGGTCGAGCTGTTTTCGGATGAAGAAATGTGCTATGTCGCCGAAGGGCTCGACCGGCAGTCGATAGCGAACCTCGTCTTCGCTCAGGGTTCGTTTATCATCTTGTTCGGTAAATGTGTGGGTGTGGATCCATTGCTTGTATGGGCCTTTCAACTGCATATCCACAAATCGAAAGGGCGGCTCCCAAACAGAGATCTCAGTACGCCATTTCATCGGCAGTCCGTGAAGCTTTAGACGGTAATCGATCAGCGTGCCTTGCTGAATTTCGATCGGCTGCGGCGTAACGATTTTGAAATTCAGTTCGGGCGGGGTGATGCGTTCGAGGTTTCCGGCATCTGCAAAGAAATCGAAAACCTCGGTCCGCGGAAGGTCGAGCGTTAGCTCGCGTGTCAAGACAAATTCTGCCATCGGGTTTTACTCCAAACTCAGAATTCGATGCACGGAAACAAAAGGATTCAAAGGGCTCAATCCTGTTCAATGACCGACATGCCAAGCTCGTCAAGCTGTCCTTTTTCTACGATTCCCGGTGAGTCCATCATCAGATCCTGTGCCGAGGCCGTCTTCGGAAACGCCATTACGTCGCGGATGTTTTCGGTACCGCAAAGGATCATACAGGTTCGTTCGATACCGGCCGCAAAGCCGCCGTGCGGCGGTGTCCCGTATTCTAATGCATCGAGAAAAAAGCCGAATTGCGATCGTGCCCGCTCAGGCGACATTCCGAGCGCCTTGAAATTTAATGCCTGAACCTCTTTTTGATGAATTCGGATAGAGCCGCCGGCGCATTCATAGCCATTGATCACTGCGTCGTAAGCCTTTGCACGAACCTGTCCTAGCAGATGATGATCGCTTTCGTTCTCGATCGCTTGCCTAAACATTACGAGGTCTTCATCCATCGGCGAAGTGAAGGGGTGATGCGCGGCGATGTACGTGTCGCTAACATCGTCATGTTCGAACATTGGAAATTCGGTGACGATCAGGCATTCGTATTTGCTCCGGTCGATCAGGTTCTCACGGCGAGCGATCTCTTGCCGCAACGCGCCGAGCGAGGCCGCGACGACGCTCTTCTTTCCGGCAACTATCAAGACCGCATCGCCCTTCGCGGCTCCGGCTGTAGCAGCGAGTTCTGAGATCTTCGCTTCGCCCAATACCTTGAGCAACGATGATGTCGTCTCGTCGCTAAGTTTTATCCACGCCATGGCACCCGCACCATAACGCTTCACGAATTCCTGCATCTCGTCCGTCTGTTTACGCGAATAGTCGGCCTTGCTTTTTGCGACGATGCACTTAATCTCGCCCCCTTTCGATAGGGTTTCTGCGAACGGTGCAAAATCTGTATCGCGTAAACTTTCGCTCAGGTCGATCAATTCCATTTCGTAACGCAGGTCGGGTTTGTCGCTGCCGTATCGACGCATTGCTTCCGCATAGGTCATTCGCGGCCATTCGGTCGGGAGATCAACGTCGATCAACTTCAGAACGTGGTTAAACATTCCTTCCATCTCGCGATAGACCTGCTCTCGATTTACGAAAGACATTTCCATATCGAGCTGCGTAAACTCAGGCTGGCGATCAGCCCGCAGGTCTTCATCGCGGAAACAGCGGGCGATCTGGTAATAGCGATCGAGGCCCGAGATCATCGTGATCTGCTTCAGGATCTGCGGTGATTGCGGCAGAGCGAAAAATTTACCCGTGTGAATTCGCGAGGGAACGATAAAATCGCGTGCTCCTTCCGGAGTAGATTTCAGCAGTATAGGCGTTTCGATCTCGATAAAATCGCGTGCATCGAAATACTCGCGGATCGCCTTTACCGCCCTCGCACGCATTATGATATTTTGCTGAAGTTGCGGACGACGAAGGTCCATGTATCGGTACTTGAGACGTGTGTCCTCCGCGGCAAGGTTTTCGCTGCCCGCTACTTCAAGCTGAAACGGCGGTACTTTTGCATCGTTGAAAACGAGGAGTTCGCTGACCTTTATCTCGATCTCGCCGGTCGCGAGCTTTGCGTTCTTTGCGCCTTCGTCGCGGCGAACCACTTCGCCTTTTACGGCGATCACAAATTCACCTCGAAGGTTCTTCGCCTTTGCGTGAGCCTCGGAGGCCGTTTCTTCGCTGACGACGACCTGCGTTACGCCGTAGCGGTCACGCAGATCGATAAATGTAAACACGCCAAAATCGCGTTTCTTGGCGACCCAGCCCATCAGCACGACGCTCGTCCCAACGTGTGATTCACGCAATTCGCCGCACGTATGCGACCGCTCCAAATTTCCAAGTGTATCCAGCATAAAAATAAAAACGCCCTTCGGTTTGCGACAAACGAAAGGCGTAACGTCAAGAAATTAACGCTCGCCTACGTATTATTATTGTCGTTAACCCGAACTGCGTTCATAAAAGCAATTGCGATGATACAGGAGTTTGCTGGATGTTGGCAAATTTGCAGATCGTTCAGGGCTTCGTCGATGGCTTTTGGTAGGTAAGTATGATCAAGAAGAAATCGGCAACCTTGTCGCTTGAATCAGCGTTCGCGACGAAGTTCGCGGATGAATCGGGAAATGAAGCGATGAGCGTTGAATCTTTGAGTCGAACTACCATAACGTCTTGACCATTAACTTTCTGCCTTTGTCGCCACTCAATTTTGTCTTGCAGATACTTTATATTTCGCTCGATAGCCTCCGAGTTCAAATGCGTCTGTTTCCTCAGCCTTTCAAAGTGTTCGGGGAAATACTGGGCACTGTAGTTCGCCGCCATTTTCCCGATATCGTGCGTGATCGTAAAACCATCGCTTCTGATAATTGCCCCGACCTGTGAATCAATCCCCCGCCTTCTTTCATAAACATAATTGCTTGGAAGCTGAATATTACCTGGCGCTGGAATGGACACCGGTGTCGGCAAGGCCGTCGGCTGGGATTGAGAAAATGAACAACTGAAAACGAAAAGTAAAACGGCACCCAGCTTGGTTATTTCCCAAACATAATTACTACGCATAATTCGAGCTCCCGACTTTATTTAGATATTTACGCAATACGAACGATCTAAAAGTAGAATCTTGCAAAGTAATAAAGTATCGGGGCATTGAATAGCAAACTATCGAGCCGATCTAGCAAACCGCCGTGGCCGGGAAGTATTGTGGCTGCGTCTTTGGCTCCGGAGCCGCGTTTCATCGCCGATTCGGCAAGGTCACCCAAAACGCCGACAACTGCCATCGTGCACGCAAGCGGGATCGAGAACTGATACGGCAATTCAGGGAAAAAGACCCAGGTGCAAAGTGCGGCAAATCCTGCTGCCGCAACGATGCCGCCTATAAGCCCTTCGATGGTCTTTCCCGGCGAGATCGTCGGTGCTAGCTTGTGCTTACCGATCGCCTTGCCGGTAAAATATGCACCCGCATCTGACCCAAACATCACGACCAGAAAGAACAGCAAAAGCTTCGACGAAAGCCCTGGAACTTGTTCAAACCCGACGCGGGTCGCGATCAAAAATCCTCCCAGAAACGCCAGATAGAATATGCCGATCAGCGTAACGCCGATGCCGGTCAGCATCTTTGAATAATCTTTTTGGAAACGAAAAGTTTGGGAAATGAGCACGGTCGCAACGACTGCCGCGATCGTCAGCAAGAGCAATTCCGGAGCCTTGGCAGGAGCGTCGAAAATAAATGCGACGATCAACACCGCGAATCCGAGATAGCCGATCGCGGCATCTGCCTTAAGCTCTAATTTCTTTGTCAGCGAATAGAATTCGAACAGTCCCGCGGCCAATGCCAAAACCGCAATAGCGACAAAAAGCCATACGGTATCGGGATACCACATCGGCAAGATGATCGAAGCGACCAGGATCGGGATCGCGATCGCGGCTGTAAATAGTCTGGTTTTCATGAACTGGCCGCCTGATTACGCAGTTGGTTCTGACTTAATATTGCCAAAACGCCGATCTCGCTTTTGAAACTCGATTATCGCTTCAAAGATCTCGGGCCGGCGAAAGTCCGGAAAAAGCGTTGGCGTCACATATATCTCGGCGTAGGCTATCTGCCACAACAGGAAATTGGAGATGCGCATTTCACCGCTCGTGCGGATCAGCAGATCGACATCCGGCATGTCATACGTATAGAGATTTCGCTCAATGTCCTGTTCCGTGAGGTGATCAACCACGTCGTTTCGGCGTTCGACATCTGCGACCGCGAGCCTTGCCGCCCGAACGATCTCGGCCCGTCCGCCATAGTTCAATGCAACATTCAGACGCGTGCCGGAATTTTCCCGGGTTTGGTCGGTCGCCCACTGTATCTCTTTCTGAACATCCGGAGCCAATCCGTGCAGGTCGCCGATCGCGCGAAAGCGGATATTGTTCGCCTTCACCTCTTTCATTTCGCTGCGAATATAACGCTTTAGCATTGACATTAGCCCCGAAACTTCGGCTTTTGGCCGTTTCCAATTCTCCGTCGAAAAGGCATAGAGCGTTACGGCTTCGATCTCAAGCCGCGTGCAGGTATCAAGAATCGACCGAACGGATTCCGCCCCGGCACGATGGCCGAAAATACGCGGACGTCCGCGCTGTTTTGCCCAGCGGCCGTTCCCATCCATTATCACAGCGATATGCCGCGGCAGGCGCTCTGCGTCAATAGCATCGAGCAGCTTTGCTTCGCGTGTTCTTGGTTTTATTTCGCCATCGAAATTCGGGTGCATAATGCTCGGGACAGAACGAATTTTACTTTGCTGTTGCGGACAAATGTCTGTCCGTGATCGCAATTATCGCTTTCCGGTCGATCGGGCCGTAAATATGCGGATAGATCTCGCCGCCGGTCGAAGGCTCTTCTAGCAACGTCGACGTCAAACGATCTGTGTCGATCGTCAGAACCAAAACACTCGGCTGTCCGCTGTAATACCGCGCGATCACGGCATCGAGTTGGTCGGCATAGCTGCAATGGATAAAGCCCTCGGTTTCAAGGCTTGCGGCAACGTAAACAGACTCGCTAAGCTGTCGTTCCCACTCTTCTTTCAATACGATGTGATAGATCAGCATTAGTAAAAGACCTTCAAAAGTGTCAGTCCGTGTGCCGGAGCCGTTTTTCCTGCGAGTGTTCGGTCGCCGCCAATTATTGCCGTCTGAATTGTATCAGAATCTATTTGCCCCTGCCCGACCTCGATCAACGTGCCGGCGAGCGAACGGACCATATATCGCAGAAAGCCGCTTGCCGTAAACCGCATCTCGATCATCATTCCTCCGGAGCGATCATCCCAGTGCGATTCGATCGTGATATCGGTAATGTTCCGGACGCGACTGTCGCCATCGGCCTGGGCAGACGAGAACGCTGTCCAATCATGCTCGCCGAGCAGCAATCTGGAGGCTGCCGTCATCGCTGCTATATCGAGCGGCTTCGATTCGAGATGTGCGAACCGCCGCCAGAACGGCGACATCACGGGAGCATTGATGATGCGGTACAGATAAGTTTTGCCGGTCGCTGAAAATCTTGCGTGAAAATCGTCCGCCACGCGTTCAACGCTCATAATGCGAATGTCCCGCCAGAGATTTCCGTTTATCGCTTTCTTCAGCCGTTCGGGTTCAAACACCTTGCGCATCTTCACGTTCGCGACCTGTCCTTCGGCGTGAACACCAGCATCGGTCCGTCCCGAACCCGCAACTTTCACCGGTCCGTCGTCCAGCGTGCCGATCACGCGTTCAAGCTCGCCCTGAATAGTTCGGTCTCCGGCCTGCACCTGCCAGCCGTGGAAATCAGTTCCGTCGTATTGGATCAGCAGCTTATAGTTCATTCATTCTGCGGTCGAACTCGCGGGCAAATCGCTCAGGCGAACGTTCGTCCATTCGAAAATACAATGCCGGTTCGATCAGTTCGAGTTCCATCAGCGCAAAAGTGCCATCGTCGCATCGAACCAGATCTATACGTGAATAAAGCGGCAAGGGCTCGATAAGATCATTGATCTGCTTGGCGGTTTCAAGCATTTCAGTTTCTGGCTCGATGGCTGATATCAGTCCGCCGTGTTCTTCCTGCACGCGAAAATCTCCGGCCTTAGGAGCTTTCAAGATCGTATGGCTGTAAACTCCGTTGAAATAGAAGAGCGAATATTCGCCTTCTTCAACGATCTGCGGCATAAACGGCTGCACCATATAGCTGCGGCCGCTAAACACATCTGAAAGAGCCTTATCAAATTCCGGAAGACGAAATGTATCTTTCGCCGTCGCGCTTATCGTCGGCTTTATTATCAATTCATCGGCAGCGAGTTCACGCTTCCATTCGGAAAATCGTTCTGCCGAAACAACTGCTTCGCTCCATACGGTCGGTACGATCCTGACAACGCGATCTTCCAGTTCTTTCAGATACTTTTTATCAAGATTCCATTCAACGATCGAAAGAGCATTTTCGAGTCGTGCCGAAGAACTATCGATCCGCCGCAGTACTTCAACAAACTTTTCCGGATCTTGCTGATAATCCCACGGCGTTCGGATGATAACTGCTTCAAAATCGTTCCAATCCGCTGTCTCGTCACGCCATGAAACTGTTTCTACATCCCATCCGAGATCGTTCAGCGGTTCGATCGCAAGTTCGTCATCGCTAACGTAACCTGCGAGGTCGTCCATCGAAAGGAAACAGCAGCGACGTTTCATTTTGCGGCCGCACGGCTCCCGGGTTTATATGGTTTGTCGCCGGTAAAGCACATCGGGCATTGTTCTTCGGTGTAAGTCGGCACGTCGAGTTCGACCAATGCAGTTCGGGGCACGCCGACATCTGCCGTACCGTTCGACCGATCGACGATGGAAGCCGCCGCGACGACCTTTCCGCCGTTTGCCTCAAGGGCCGCGATGCATTCCCGCGTTGAACCGCCGGTCGTAATCACATCTTCGACGACAAGGATCCGTTCGCCGGGCTTTAGCTCAAACCCGCGACGCAGCGTCATTTTGCCGTCCCGCCGTTCGGTCCACAGGAAGCGAACGTTCAATGCCTGTGCGACGGCATAACCAATGACCAATCCGCCGATCGCGGGCGAAGCAACCGTTTCTATGCCGCTGTCAACATAGTTTTCGGCGATCATTTGCCCGAACCGTGCCGCGTCCGCCGGATACTGTAGCGCGAGTGCGCATTGCAGATAATTTCGGCTGTGCAGCCCGCTTGAAAGCAAAAAATGCCCGTCGAGCAAAGCTCCGGCCTGTTTGAAATGATCGAGGATCTGTTCAGAATTCATTACGTTTGCGGCGAACCGTACCTTTTCGCCGAAAGAGGCATTATGCCAAAATCGGACGCGACTTCCCAACCTGCATTGTTGCCAGAGGCTTGCGGAATCGTCATTTCACTATAAAATCTTAATTTAGCGATGTTGCCTTCTTCTAACCTCATCTCCGAATCGATCTTGATAAACGCTGCGATCGAATATCTCCGATCGGTCGGCAATCGTTCGACCGCGGTAAAGGTGATCGATCGTGTGATGAACATCTCGCGGCCTGATCATGAGATCGCACGCCGGTTGGCGGAAGATCTTGCGGCGCGAGATCCGCGGCTGCGTGTTACGGATGACATCGTCGAATATCTTCCGGTGAATTACGATCCGCTCGAACTTCACGCCGCGACATTTGTTGTGCTTGATCTGGAAACGACCGGGGCAAAGGCTCCGCCGTGCCGCGTTACCGAGATCGGCGCGTTCAAGGTCTCGGACGGAAAAGTTATCGATGATTTCCAGACGCTTGTCGATCCGGAAACGCCGATCCCGGCTTTCATCACGGGATTGACAGGTATCTCGAACGAAATGGTCGCGACCGCTCCGAAGTTTCGTGAGATCTCCGGCCGGCTGCTTGAATTTATCGGCGATTCAGTAATGGTCGCGCACAATG
This sequence comes from Pyrinomonadaceae bacterium, assembly GCA_041751035.1. Lineage (GTDB taxonomy): Bacteria > Acidobacteriota > Blastocatellia > Pyrinomonadales > Pyrinomonadaceae > OLB17. The sequence continues at coordinate 58,354 of JBGSYH010000012.1, forward strand.
CCCCGTTTGATATGTCCTTTTTGAATCATGAGATCGGCCGCGTGTATGAAGATTATCGGCTGGCGAATCCCGCGCTTTGCACGGTCCAGCTTTCGCGGCGTCTGCTGCCGGACATTGAAAACCACAAGCTGAACACCGTTGCGCGGCATTACGAGATAGATCTTCGCAATCATCATCGTGCGGGCGACGACGCTTTCGCCACGGCGCATATATTTTTGAATCTACTCGGTTCGCTCGGCGAGCTCGGCATTACGGATTACGGTTCCGCACGTCGCTTGAGTCTGAAGAAGCTTCGCCGTGCCGCCGCGACCGGCAAACAAATTTAACAATGGAATTACAACCTGAAAACTTGCAGAATCTTCCGATCGAATCCACGCCGCGTTCGGCGATGAACCTTTATCCGCTGGACACGTTCGCCTACGAATTTCCCGGCAACGAGATCTGGGTAAACTTTGAGATCCCCGAATTCACAGCGATCTGTCCGTTCTCCGACTTCCCGGATTTCGCCGTTATCCGGCTGAATTACGTCCCGAACGAACGCTGCATCGAGCTAAAAAGCCTGAAGCTCTACATAAATTCGTTCCGCGAAGTAAAGGTCTTTCACGAACACGTGATAAACATCATCCTCGAAGATTTCGTCAAGGCGTGCGACCCCGTCGCCGTCGACATCGAAGGCGATTTCCACGTTCGCGGCAACATCAAGACCGTCGTCAACGCAAAATACCGAAAGCCTTGAACCAACCCGAAATGAATATCGAAACATATGAAAAGATCAGGGCTGGTGGTGCGGGCTGGCGCGAGAATCCGCGTGGGCTGATCGCTGTTTGGGGAAGGGAAGCGGTGCCGTTTCTCGACGGGATGATCACCAACGACATGAAAACGCTCGAAGACGGCCAGCAAATGCTCGCGGCTTTTCCGAATGCGCAGGGGCGGCTGCTTGCGGTCGTTCGCGTGCTGCGGCAGGGCGACAGATTTCTGTTCGAAACCGAAGAGGCGACGCGTGAAAAGGTGTTTCAGGATCTGTTTCGGTTCACGTTTGCCGGTGATTTTTTTGTTGAAGATCTTTCGGGCAAGTTCCGATTTGCGGAAGTTTGGAATGCCGATCCGACGGCGGACGGTTCCGTACTTCGATTCAGCGGGAACGGCTTCGAAACGTGGGCTATTCCAAATGAAGTGTGGGAGAATTTCTCCCAAACGATGACCGAGCAAGGTTGTTTCGAGATCTCCGACGAAGTTTACGAAGTGCTCCGCATCGAAAGCGGCGTTCCGCTGTTCGGAGTGGATATGGACGAAACCACGATCGTCCCCGAGATCGGGATGGAAGGCCTCATCTCATACACAAAAGGCTGCTACATCGGCCAGGAGATCATCGCCCGCATACATTTCCGCGGCCACGTCGCCAAAAAATTGGCCGGGCTGGTGTTCGGCGGTTCGGAAAAGCGATCTGCCGCCGAAATAACGGAAAGGGAACTGCTCGTGCCGGACGGCGGAAAGAACGCGGGCCGGATCACGTCGGCCGTTTTCTCGCCGATGCTTGATGCACCGATCGCGATCGGTTACGTTCGCTACGATCATTTGACTGAAGGCACGAATTTACTTGCTGGTGACGACCCTGTGCAGGTAGTTCAGCTGCCTTTCCGAGTCTAAACCGAGTCCGGGTTCAACGCGCGGAATTCGCTTCGTGCGAAAACTCGCAAAATATTGGCAATTTCGCCCCGCGTGGACATAATTTCAAGGCGCGTGGAAGTTGTTTTGAGGCGCGCGGAAGTTATTTCGCCCCGCGTGTACATAATTGCAAGGCGCGTGGACATTATTTCGAGGCGCGTGGAGATAATTTCAGGGCGCGTGGACATATTTCTGGGTGCGGTGGACATAATTCCGGGTGCGGTGGACATCGTTTTTTGAGGTTTTTGGACGGCGCGAGGCCGAATTTGCTTGATGCGGGATGTTTTGGAACAATTTCGCACCGATCTTGCCTTGATCGACAGAAAGGCCGTGTTTGCGTTGGTTTACGCGGCGTTCGGGCTGTCGTGCATCTTCTATTTTAAGGACGTAAGGGCCGTTCAGGCGTTTTTCGACGGCACTCTTCTCGCCGGTTTTGGCAGTTTCATCGCGAATTCTCAGGAAAACAACCTGCCCGGGCTCGGTTGGTGGGTCTTTATCGTTACAGTTTTCTATTTCTTGCTGCCGGTTTTGATAATTAAGCTCGTCTGGCGTGCCGATCTGAAAGATTTCGGGCTGAAATTCCGTATCGAAGAAGGTTTTTGGAAGCTGCTCGCGGCGTGCACTGCGGTCATGCTGCCGATAACTTACCTGATGTCGCTCACCGAAGGTTTCGCGGCGAAGTATCCGTTTTTGCAGATCTATAACGGCGAGCCGTACGTCGGCGGAACGCTGATCGCGTGGGAACTGATATACTTTGTGCAGTTCTTTGGGCTCGAATTTTTCTTTCGCGGCTTTCTGGTGCACACCCTGAAGCCGTCGCTCGGGCTCTATTCGATCTTTGTGATGACCGTTCCGTATTGCATGATCCATTTCAGCAAACCGATGCCCGAAACGCTCGCCGCCATCGCCGCCGGAATCTTCCTCGGGTGGCTTTCGTACAGGAACGGAAGCATCTGGCTCGGCCTAATTTTGCACTGCATGGTCGCGTTCTCAATGGACATATTCGCCCTCCACTCAAAAGGTCTGCTGTTCTAGAACGTTTTCACCGCCGAGACGCGGAGACGCTGAGAGAAGAAGCGAAGAATTGGCTCAATCAGATGCAGTTGAAGTAAGAATGAATTCGAGTATCGCCGTCTACATGAAAAATATTAGGAAAACCCTCTGCGTCTCCGCGTCTCGGCGGTAAATTTTAATGAATCCTGTTCCGATCATCGATATACGCGACGAAAATCTCTCGCCCGAGGAAACTAAATTCGAGGCGACGCTTCGGCCTGCGCAATTGGCGGAGTACATCGGCCAGAAAAAGGTCAAGGACAACCTCCGCGTGTTCATGAAAGCGGCCCTGAAACGCCGCGAGGCTTTGGACCACATCCTTTTGACCGGCCCGCCGGGCGTCGGCAAGACCACACTGTCGAATATCGTCGCGAACGAAATGGGAGCATCGCTCAAATCCACCGCCGGTCCGATCATCGAAAAGGCCGGAGACCTCGCCGCGATCCTGACGAACCTCGAGGAAGGCGACGTGCTTTTCATCGACGAAATTCACCGGCTAAATCCGGCGATCGAAGAGATCCTTTATCCGGCGATGGAAGATTATTCGCTCGATATCATGATCGGCCAAGGCACCGCCGCCCGTTCGATCAAGCTCGAACTGCCGAAATTCACGCTCGTCGGAGCAACTACACGCCCCGGAATGATCACTGCTCCGCTACGAGGACGCTTCGGGATCATCTTTCATCTTGATTTCTACGGCGTGGACGAACTTCAGCAGATCGCAGAACGCTCGGCGAAGATATTGGAGGTCGAGATCGACCCGACGGGCTCGAACGAGATCGCACGAAGATCGCGCGGAACTCCGCGAATCGCAAACAGGTTATTAAGACGCGTCCGGGATTACGCCGAGGTCGATCACGATGGCAAAATAACAGAATTCGTCGCCAATGATGCTCTCAATCGGATGGAAGTGGATACGTACGGGCTCGATGAAATGGATAGGAAGCTGTTGCTGACAATTATCGAGAAATTCGACGGCGGCCCGGTCGGTTTGGGAACTATCTGCGCTTCACTACACGAAGAAAAAGATTCGGTCGAAGAGATAATCGAACCGTATCTGTTACAGATCGGCTTCCTCAACCGCACGCCCCGCGGCCGGATGGCTACGCGTTTGGCGTACGAACACTTCGGCCTTGATCTTCCAGCCCGGTCTGTTTCACCAACACTTTTTGAATAGGTTGGCAGGATCTACAGCTCACTCACTTGAAAAACATAGGTTGTATCGCCGATGTTGATCGTAACGAGCTTGAACATCGAATCTGGCACTGATCCGAAATAGAAGATTCCGTTTGCGTTCTTCTTAGAACCGACACTTTTTGAGGAAAGCTGCTTGGAACTAAAGATCGACTTTGCGCTAGCTGTTCGCGCCGAAACTACCTCGTTGCTACCACTCTTTACCGAAGCGTCCCTGGCATCTTTGTCAGTTCCCGATTTATCCGGTTTCGGTTCACCCGGAGCCCGGGGAATGTGCGTTGCACGGGAACCTGGACTAGTTGGCGGATTGATTCCCGCTATTGTATCGGTTCGAGAACTTTGTCGTACGATATCAGCATTGCGAAATTCACCCGGCCGCCAAATGTCCACGATGCCCTGCGATGCAGGCCCTTGATCCGCTAACATCGGAGAGACACGTTCGACGACGATGAACGCGTTGTTCGTAGCTAATGGCTCGATCCTTTCCAGAAACTCAGCCTCGTTACCATAGTGAGCCATCCTCCATGTCGCAGGGTCATATTCGATCTTCTCCGGCGAGCCGTTCGCAATGTCGATCTTTCCCACCAGACGCGCTCGTTCGTTTACAAGAGTGAAGGAGACGACTACTGAACCATTTTCGATAACCCAGACAGTTTCACCGTTTTCATCGAATTGGCGGCAACGTGTGTTTCGTTCCGCGGGCACTTTTTTGCTTCCGCATTCGGCCTCTGCACTCCAGAAAATAATACTTGGCATATACTGCGAGTACGCATTCATACCCTGGAAAATAAGGATGATCGAAACTGAGATCACAAATCGCAACATATTCTTTTTCCTCGACTTAGCTACATTCTACTATGTCCTGTCAAGCACGACCTTCCAACATCCCAAAAGCGTTTCGAGCCCACGGAATTGCAGATTTTAAAACTTCGAAAAATTGCTCATCGATATTGGTTCGTCCATAATAGCGACTTATGAATAGATTTGCATTTGTTTTCTTTCTCGTAACCCTAGTTTTCGCGCAGCAAGGCCTAAGTCAGAATCGATTCGAAGGCTACAACGTCATCGTTGATGCTCCGAAGAACCAGCGTTCGACCGCCTGCGCGGTCCGTTTTGTGCCGCCGACAACTGCGGTGAACATTGCCGGTGTGAACGGTGCTTCGGCACAAGGCCTCAAATCCTGCAGCGGTTCTGGTTCGAGCCTGCAAAGTTCGGCGGCGGGCGGTTCGGTCCGCGCGAGTGCTCAGAACTACAAATGGTGTTTCGAGGGTGAAGAGAAGCTCTATCGGCTGACGTTTACAGGCGACAATTTTTCCGGGCCGATCACTTACAACTGGATACCGGAACCCGATCCGCGAAATGCAGGATTTTACAGCATCCGCGATTTCGGAGCCGTCGGTGACGGGAAAGCTGACGATAGTGTCGCATTCCGAAGCGCGATGGCATATCTGGCGTCGAAGAACGGTGGGACGCTAAATATCCCTAACGGCGATTACATCGTTACCAGCCCGATCACACTTGCACCCGGTATTATCATCCAGGGTACCAACAGCCTGAACTCGATGGCCCCTGGCAGTGACCTTGCGAGAAACAACCCGTCGCGGATCATTCTTAGAGGATCAAAAAAGGCACTCTTTCAGATCGGCGAATGTACAGAAAAGATCGCGATCCGGGATATCGAATTGTACGCCGAAAGCAATGACGGCACATCCGGTGTCGAGGCTTTCGGAGCTTACAACACATCGCAGGATTTTCTTTTTGAACGCGTTACATTCAACAACTTCTTTCGCGGCATCAATGCCTATGCCTTGCCTCAAACCAATTTGAACTGGCAATTCGATTACGTAAAGGTTGTCGGCTGTAGGTTCATCTTTAATCGTGACGCCGGAATTTTTGTCAACAGCCGCAATACCGACTGGAAGATCGAGGGAAGCCTGTTCGTGAATCCGAAGGCCGGGCCGGGGCAGAACGCGTTTTCGATGCATTTTGAAAGGATCGGAGGCGTGCTTATTCAAGACACCTTCGGCGGTGGGCTGCCAAATGCATTAGGTGGAACATTCTTGAATATCCTGGACAGCGGGCCGACTAACGTCGTTTCTTCCCAGGCTGAATATGTTACGAATGCCATAATTTATAACGCCGTGAGGAATCCTAACGCAGGTGACCTTTCGCACCCGTTTATGATCACGAATTCGGTCTTTGGCGATCCGATCGTGTTCAACGCACGTCGAACACTCGTTTCCACCGGCAACCGATATGATGCCCGGACCTTCACAGCGGACGAACAGCTTAGGGTCTATTCGACCGGCGACCGGTTTTGCTTCGACGGGTTCATAATGGGCTGTCGCGATGGTGAAAAGAAAAATTTTGATCGTGCGAATATTGTCTTTATGACGGGCCAGCCGGCAGACGGCCGAGTGCCGGGACATCCTACGATCTTCGGAACCGACGTCCAGTTCAACTCGCCCGTGCAATTGCCATCGCTCCAACACAATGCAATTCCGCAGGGCCGCCCAAATGGTTCGATGGTCTATTGTGCCAACTGCCGCAGAAACACAACACCCTGTCAGGCTGGCGGAAGCGGTGCTCCGGCGATGGTTGTAGGGGGCCAATGGAGCTGTTTGTAAGGCTCAACCCTCGGGGAAGAGCCTAAAGGTTCGGTTGTCGCCTTTAACGGCTACGACTGAAAAGTAAAGCTCGTTTTTTTGATAGGGGCCATTCGGGAAACTGATGGTCCCAAATTGAAAAAGCGTTCCGTGCCAACGGTCTTTGGCGAATTTTATCACTTCCGTTAATTTTCCGTCGGTTGTTGTACACCAGATGGCGGCAGCGTTCTCTTTCTGTGCCGGAGCATTTTCCGCGGTTGTTGCAAAAAAAGCCGAGTCAGCAACATACTTAGAATAAAAAACAGTGCTATTGACCTCGCCGAGGGAGATCCGCTCTTTTGTCTTTCGATCGATCCGATAGATCTCATTCGTACGGAATTCAGCGTCCGTTCCATAAAGAATTGCCTCTGGAGTGAATAAAAGGCTTACGGCTCGCCATGTTTCGTCACCTCGTCCGAGCGCCTCGATCGTTTTAAACCCGTCTGTTGTTGAAATGATCCGGCATTCCTCCGGCCGATCGCCGGTTAGACAATACAACAAGTCTTCGAACGGATCGCGATAAATTCCGTGAATGTGCCTGATCTCACCGGCCTGAAAAGTATGGGCGGTTTTGATCGAATCTTCTCCGGGTGTGTAGCTGTAAATATGTATCGGCCCTCTATCTTCGTTCGAAAGATATTCGCCGAAATACACCGTTCCGTCTTTATCGACTGCACACGCAGAACGAAGTATTCGAAACTGCCGCTCCATTCCGCCAAGACGCAAATAGTTGCCGCTCCTGATCAGACCGACCGACTTATCAAATGCGACAAGAATATCCCCGTTCACGAGGGGGACGACGTTCGTGACCATGAACCGCAACAATCTCTGGAACAGACGGATATTCGCCGCAGCGGATCTCCATACCGGAGCACCAATGGTAGTGATCTGCTCGAATGGCGGATCTAGATCGTCAGAATGAAAAATGACATTTCGGCGAGAAAGAAAATAGTTCCCAGGCTCCGCCCATTCGACCGTGTAGCCGCGGAGATGCGTGACCTCTTCAACTTTCCACTTCATTTAAGAATGTTTCTTGCAGATGAATGATCCGATCACGAGAACATCCATCTTAGTACGCATGAAACATTCGATCGCTTCAAACGGCTGACAGACGATCGGCTCATTCTCGTTAAAGCTGGTGTTCAAGATCACCGGAATTCCGGTCTTTTTCTCAAAGCATGAAATGAGATCGTAGTAAAGCGGATTCTCTTCACGCGAAACGGACTGGAGCCGGCCTGTGTCATCTACATGATTGACCGCCGAAAGCCTCTCGCGCCATTCCGGTCGGATCTTATAAACGTGAAGCATGAACGGCGACGGATGGTCTTGCTCAAATAATTCGCTCTGCCGTTCTGCTCGAACGCTCGGAGCGAACGGCCTGAATGCTTCGCGGTGTTTGATCCGTGCATTCAATATATCCTTCATATTCGGAAACCCTGGATGAGCTAGTATGGAGCGGTTCCCCAATGCACGCGGGCCCCATTCCATTCGACCCTGAAACCACCCTACGACGTTTCCATTAACGATCTCATCTGAGGTTCGGTCAAGCAGCGCGTCTCGATCGACTTCTTCGTATTTCAAACCGTAACGGTCAAGCTCAGATCGAACAAAGCTGTCTTCATAAGAATCACCGAGATAGGAATCGACCATTTTCCATCGGACTCCCTCTTTCAAGATCGAATTGCTTACGAAGAGAGCTGCCCCAAGGGCCAATCCATCATCACCGGCCGCAGGCTGAATACACGTTTCTGTAAATGGTGTTTCGAGCAGCAGTTTCCCATTGGCCACGCTGTTTAAAGCACAGCCTCCCGCCATCGAAACGCGATTCGTCGGCACTTCAGCATGCAATAACCGCAGCATATGCATGTAGTAATCCTCGAAAACACGCTGCAATCCGAACGAAATATCCTCGTCGCGTTTTGTGATCTCAGAATACGGTTCGCGCGATTCACCAAGTTCATGCACGAATTTGTCCGAATAAAGACGGTGAACGACCATCTCGCCCTCATCGTTTATTTCCATACCCTGGTTTGCCCCAAACGGAAGAAAATATTCGGGATTCAGTTCAAAGCCTGACTTGGTTTGGACAAGCATATTGTCAAAGAAGTCTTTATAGGCATCCTCACCGAGTGGAGCGAGGCCCATTACCTTACCTTCGTCGCCGTATTTCCCGTATCCGATAAATTGGCAGACGGCTGTATAAACCGTTCCCAATGAATGCGGAACGAAGATCTTTCGGATCGGACGAATGTCGCTGCCGCTGCATTCTGATAACAGGCACGAAACAAAATCTCCCGAACCATCTATGGTAATGCCCGCCGAGTGTTCCCAGTCCGATGCGAAATATGCGCTCGCCGTGTGCGCCAGGTGATGCTCTATATTGTGCTGCGTGAACTTGAGCTGAGAGCCATCAACGCCGCATTCGCGCTCGACCATCGCGCGCATATCGTCAAACGCCGCACCTTTTTTGCGGATCTTTGCAAGATTTAGCAGTTTTGATGGATTCCGGATCGCGAACTCAAGCTTTTTGTGAAGATTCGCCGAGGAATCGCGGCCGATCGCAACGTGATCGATATCTTTGAATTCGAGCCCCGCGATCTCAAGACAGCGACGAATGGCGAGGCGCGGAAAGCCTGCAAAATATTTCACACGGTTCAGCCGCTCTTCGGCTATTGCCGCTGCCGGCACTCCGTCGACAATAACCGCTGCGGAAGCTCCGGCGTGAAATGCATTAATACCTAAAATTACGCTCATTAAATCTAACTTTCGGATGACCTTTTCGAACTTATGTAAACGCTGTCCGCGATTTTGACCAACGGCCGAATGATCTTTGCCGCCGATCGCACCGCTTCAGAGGCATAGACAACAGCTTTGTATTTCAGCGGAAATAGATCGACATCTGATGCTTGAATACCCAAACCAAAGTAGCAATCCACGCTCATCTCGGACGGCCCGAAAGTTCGCTCGAAAGTCTCCATCAGCTCAGCCGGCGTCCAATATCTGATCTCAAATGCCTCACCCTCCGTGAATCCGCGGCGTCGGTGCTGCTGGTATTGCCGGATGCCATACTTATTGGGCATTTGTACCAAGGACGTACCACCGGGCCTGAGAACCCGTGCTCCTTCGGTAAGGCAGGTTCGAGCATTTTCCTTGCTCAAATGCTGGAAAACACCGTACGAATGAAAAACGTCGAAGGCCTGGTCACGGAAAGGTAGAAAGCGAGCATCGCCAACTACAAACGTCGCCTCAACCCCGACCTGTCGCGCAACCCTGCGTGCTGCAAGAACTGCCTTAAGGCTCGGATCAATGCCGACTACCTTGTATCCCAACTTGCCGGCCGCGATAGACCACCTCCCCCAATTACACCCGACATCCAAAAGCCTTCGTCCCACGCTTTTTTCAAGTCGAAGATGGGGAATCGGATATCGTGTGAGCCGATTCTGAATGGAAAAATACAGGTTGCCTGATGTATAGGGAACTTCAGCCTGTACGAATTCGTCGATCTCGCCGTTAGTTACCGACCTATCTAACTCCGGATGAGTCTTGGACATGCCCGCTATTTCATCGACCAACCTAAAGGTTTCATCGATGTAGCCATGAGTGGATTCTGCCGAGCGCACAAGCATCACGGGAATACCATCGATGACCGGATAGCTGTGTCCGCCGTCGCAGAAAAGTTCGCCTGAACGCAAATCTACCCTCTGCTTGTCCAACGGACAGACAAGATGTTCACTTAACCAATTGTCCATCAATTACTTCACGGCCATAGAGCTCGCCAAGAACCGCAATTGAACAGTCTATTTTGCCGGATGGCCTTTATCAAGTTGAACCGAACAGGGTTTTCTGCATGACGACGCTACGCGTAGGCTTGAACCGTCTTGAATGCAGGAATACACTAGTTCGAAGTGAACCTGCCGAATTATCTTACTTTGACCAGAATTTTGATCGTCCCGCTGCTGGTCGTCGCTCTTCTGACGCCAGTTGCAGAGGCATGGTTCGGCATAAGCGGCTATGCTTTGGCGATAATTATCTTTCTTGTGGCATCGTTGACTGATATTTTGGATGGACATTTGGCACGGAGACGAAATCAAGTTTCGACTTTGGGCAAGTTTCTTGATCCGATTGCTGATAAGTTGCTTGTTTCAGCCGCTCTCATAGTACTGGTAGAAAAACAGTTGGCCCCATCTTGGGCCGTTGTGATCATTGTGGGACGCGAGTTCATCGTAACCGGATTGCGCTCTGTCGCAGCAACCGAGGGCATCGTCATACAGGCCCAAACTTCGGGCAAGATAAAAATGTGGGCGCAGTGTGTTGCGATAGTAGCTTTGCTTGTTGCCGCCGCAACTGGGCAACCGCCGGTTTCAAACTTCGGGCTCGATTATCCTGCGTTTAGATTTTGGGAAGTTGCCGAGGTGCGAAATGCGTTCGCAAATCTTTCAGATCTCGCACTTACCGCAAACGACTGGAAGGTATTTAGTTATCTTATTGGACGCGGCGCATTGTGGGTCGCGGTCGTGATGGCGATATGGTCGATGTATGACTATTTGAAATACTTCTTCAAGCGAAAATCCGAAACCAAAAAATAGTTCTTGTGATGTTAAGGACGTCGCGCAGGCTCATTTGAAGTTTGAGCCACCCTAGCTGGTTTGCCGATCAGCGGATCTTGCCGGCCCGCAGGGGCTCCATATCTCAGCCCGGACCTGAGCTGGTTATCTGTAGTTGAATAGTAGAACGAATGATCGCCTTCAGATGTAGAGCTTGGAACCCCATGGATCTCGCAACCGCCTTCGTCCAGCCTCTTTATATAGAATCGATAGCCATCGCTTTCGGTTCTTGCCGTGTCGAGATCCAAAAGCGTTAGTCCTGGCATAACCTCGATATCCCCGCATTGCCCTTCAACGACACTTTTCATATAGACCTGTTGAGCGCCGGCGATTCGCTTGATCTTTAAGATCGCAGCTTCTTCATTTGCCGCACGTCGCGCTGACAAGAATCCGGGCACCGCAAGTGAAACGGCGAGAGGGAATAGGAAAAGGCCGATCCCGCTGATCACGATACCAGGGATCGCAACGCGGCGTGGTGCATAATTCTTTGGATCAAGCATTCCGCGGCGAAATGCAAGTATTCCCAAACCAAGACCTCCAAGGAGCAGTGCCATTATTACGATCACGGAGCCGACCAATTCTAAAAAACCGAATTGCCGATCGTACGACCAATGCACATATACACCGAAAAGTATCCACAGCAGAGGCATACCTGCGATGCCCAACGCGATAGACCAATATGCCAAGGCTTTTCGCTTTTCGCGTCGCTTCAGATTAGCGTTCTGTACGGAATCGAAATAATACGAGAACTGATCGTCCGAGCGTCCCGGGTCGGCTGAAGAACTCGTTGTGTACTCGAACAAAGAATTGTCCAGTTCGATCTCTGCTCGGTCATCGCTTCGATCTTCGCTGAAGGTGAGCGGAGCTCCGCATTTTGCGCATCCCATTGCTGAACTAATGTTACTGAGTCCACACTGCTGACAATTGATCGTTTCCATCTATTTGCCCTCCGAAAACGGCTATGGCGCCGCACCAGGAGAAGATCCAAGTGCGGCGCTTGATGAGATCAGATTAACGCTTGAAGTTGTTACTGAACTTCGACCCAATCACCGGTATGGATCTCTTGGGCGGTTCGGGTGATCAGAGCCGTGGCGGTTCGCTCTTTCACGTTGAGAATAACCATTTCGCCGACGACCTTTCTTAATTCAGGTCGACCGGATTTGGCTTCTCGTTGGTTTGTGACGCGGCCGCGGGCTTCGCCGCCTGTCTTTCTGGCTGCTTGATTGGAAAATCGTCCGCCTTTGTAGGTCAGGCTTTCATATCCATATGACCGTGCATTGATCCGCTCGTCCGGACCCATTAGGATGTTTCCTTTTCCAAGCGGACGAAATACCGTCAGATAATCGCCAACGCGAACGTTGTCCTCAGCACCCAGATCGATATAAACGATCTGCTCGCGGGTGACCATTTCCTGATGGTCGCGAGCCATGAATAATCTGCCCATTGCCTTGCCGGTCGGTTCGGCAAATATATCCAACGCCGGCCGGTCTGCGAACATCGGTGCTGTCCGTTCCTGAAATGGAACGATAAGATCGCCAAGCAGGAAATTTGCACAGGACATTTTCACTCGGGCAGCCGATACATCTCCGCGCACGCGGACGATCTCGATCGTTCCGACTTCTTCAACATAAAAACCAAGATGACTCTTACTGGTCCATTTGGTGCGAACCTGTCCTTTTGGCCGAACTACGGACCAAACATCACCGGCCTTAACGCCTTTATTCGCTCCGGCATTAACCCAAACGAAGTCAGATTGTGAATAGACGAACTGGTCCGCTTCGCCAACCGCACCGACAAGCCTGTTGTCGGTCGAGATCGGCGAGGTTTGAACATAACCGGCACAATGAACATTGCTGCCTACGGCAACCGCCATCGGTCTCCGCTCGGTACCGGAAATGACCTGTGCGTCTGCCAGATGCGAAAAGAATGTAAATGCGGCAACAAGTGTCAGTGCCGCGCGACAAAGTTTTACCAAATCTTCTGATCTCACGATTTTCTCCTAATTTTCTGAACTATGCGAAACTTTTTGCAGAAATGCTTTCCTTTAGAGTTTTGGAAAGCGACGAGAAGTTTGCGCCTTATCGGCCTAACCATTGTAAACAGATAATCAACGAAAATCAACAATTTTTAACACACTAAGGCTTTTGGGTGACGTTCGAGGACAGCGTGGATCAGACGCCAGACGTTATTTACCCCGGGATTACTGCTTTAATGTCGCTAACTTGGCGACAACCTTATCTTGCCGTTCTATTAACTTGCCCGAATTTCACGTGTTTGCTACTATGTCGGTTTGCAGTTCGGTCGATCGCATTGTTTGTGATCGGATCGGTTATTCATACAGCAACCCACCCAAGCCGGTGTAGCTCAGTTGGTAGAGCAGTTGATTTGTAATCATCAGGTCGTAAGTTCGAGTCTTATCACCGGCTCCATTATTATTGGCAGTTCAACGATTTTGCCGAAAAGTCTTTCGAATGTAGTAGATATGAACTATTCCTCTTTTTGACGAGCGATCCAACCGCTCGTCAATTTTCGTGCGAGAGCCACCAGGCTGCGAAGTTTGAAAAAGGCCGTTACGCTTCTAAAGATAAAAAAGCGCAGGAGTTTGAGTGATCTTAAATCTGAAAAGTGCACGATCAATGTTGGGAGCAACGCCGCTCAATTCGAGCGTAATTGATCATCTACCAATTTGAGAAAGGTCGATCGGTTCCTGAGGCAGGAAGCGCCGCGGATTGATCGGGCGGTCGCCAAGAAGTAGTTCGTAATGGAGATGGGGGCCGGTCGAACGGCCGGTCGAACCGACATATCCGATAAGCACGCCTCTCGACACCGTTTTGCCGGCTTCAACTTCGACCTTCGACATGTGGCCGTAGCGTGTGATCAATCCGTTCCCGTGGTCGATCTCAACCAAATTGCCATAGCCGCCCTGCCAGCCAGCTCGCAGAACGGTTCCGCTCGCCGGTGCAACTATCGGATCGCCGCGTTCGCCATCGATGTCCATACCGTTATGAAATTCGTATGATCGACCGCCGAACGGATTTTTTCTGAATCCAAATTCGTTATTGATCTTTCCGGAGTGTGCCCAAATGGTGGGTAGGTTCATCGGGTCGCTGGTCGCTTGTATCAGCTTCAGCCGATTTTCAACTTCCTGGTCTTCGATCACAAGTTGATCTGGCGAATACGGACCACCACTGTTTAATGCCATTTCGGCAGCTCCGTCAGGACGTGAATAATTAATGACTCGCTGCTCAACAGGAACTCGCGTTACAGCTTGCGTCGCCACTTTTTCACTTCCGACATGGGCCAACTCGCCACCATCGGCCAGTTTCAGAAATCCGAAAATGCCCAAGCCCAGAATTGATAAACCAAAAACTAACGCAAAACTGAGAAAACAGTTCTGCATCACCGATCGCGATATCTGCACACGGCGAATGAAAATTCTATTATTGCTTTTAGATCTTCTTGTAAAAAGGAAAGAAAATGACTTTGCGTCTTTATGCATTATGCCTTAAAGCTCCTTAGGTTGATTACGTATCGGGAATCCATCGTCCCAACACACGGAATCACGTGGGGCAAGCCGCTAGCGACTAACGCGAGACCAAACTACTGAATAAAACTAAAACTTATTGAAAACTACCCTATTTGATCGTTCACCGAATGGAAGATCCAATGATAGATCAGTTCTATCATTGAAGGCAAGCGGACCTGCTGCCCTAAGACCGAACAAGTATAACACGGTTTAACGTGAAATGACTAGCCCTTCGCCTTCTTCGCTTCGTTCCAACCCTTCAATATCATCAATCCGATCGCTACGATAAGAACAATGAAGACCAAGACGATCAAGATCTTGATAGCACCGGTTAAGAACGCAACGAATGCGATGATGGCCTTGAAAAAGGTGATCGCAAGCGCGATCAACACTAATATGCTGCTTACAATTCCGGAAATCTTTACAAAACCTAACATAAAAAAACCTCTTGATAGATTCTAACTGAGCTTCTCCTGCAAATCCAGAGAATTCAGTTCGCTTCGACGGCTAAGAGTTCCAGCGGCCAAATTGTTCGTCATTCAAATTCCCCGACCGCCGGTCCTGTTCGTTCGGTTTATAGCGGTGCTCTCCGGTTGCTGCCGAAAACAGAGGGGCCGGACGGACCGAACTCATATCAGCGTAACTTTCTGCATCTGACGGCGATCTGAAAATGTATCCTCGCAAAATGTAAACGCCAAGTCCGATCAGCATGACCGGCAAAAGTGCGCGTATCATTCCACGCATATTAAAGAAGCCCTGCAACAAAAACGCACCGCCAAGTATCGTCAACAGAATTCCCCACAATTTCGGATTTCCGGAAAAACGCTTGACGAAAATATCTTCTGCCATATCGGGCGTCAGTCCGGAACGGATCATCTGAGCCGTTCGCCACGCATCAAGTGCAGCGAAGAACCACATACCGATAAATCCGAATACAAACAGGGCAAAGCCTGTAAGCAGGGCCATCTGAAACAACCCGATAAAGATGGCGAAATAAACCAGAGCCTTAACCGTTTGCCCATTGTATGCCGCTCCAAGACCAGGAACGATAAACGAAAGTAGTGTTGCAAAGAATGGCGACGTTCGCTTTTTCACAAACGGCGCATAATTCGATTGGCTTTGCTGGCGGAGCAGGTCAACTCCTAGGACTATACAGTCCTGACAATAAGGGAACCCCTTTATACGGTGATCGCATGTCGGACATAGAGCCTTTCCACAGCTATTGCATTGGACGACAGCAACGTTTTGGACGTGATATGCGCAGTTCATCTGTTATTCCCGTCCTCGCTGTTTTGAACGCCTGACTCCAAGATCGGCATATCGATATTTACAGGACTTCCTTTCCATGCATCGGTGCTTTGTTTGTATGTCATTTCAGCAAGCTGGATACTCTTTGCATAAACATCCTTAAGCGAACCATCCGCCGAGACAGTCTGACTAACGAACAAAAACGCAAACAACATCATCAAGGCAACAGGGGCGAATTGCGGCACCGCTATCGGAACACGGATCCCCTTGAACCATTCTCCAAATCTTTCTGACCATGAAGGTCTCGAATCGTATGCGTCCTTTGCTCCGGTCGTCAGCTGAAGGATCCGCTCATTCATGCCGATCGGGATCGGCAATTCGTCGGCTTTATAAGCAACTAATGCAGCGAGCGAACGGACGACGCTACCCGGAAGATCGGTACAGTCGTCACAAAGCACCGCGTGGCGTTCCCAGCGATGGAAAACTTGAGCAGGGAGAAATCCGTCAAGATAATCCGTTAAGTGATCTTCAAACTCATTACAGTGCAGCGAAGCGTCCGGGACCGTGCTAGCGAGGATGCGTGCCTCCAGTCGAGTCAACTCCGGCTTGGGTTCGGCCATTTCGCGGCAGACAGCCATCGAAGTTTTAACGTCGTTAACAAGAGCATGGCATATCGGACAGCTGAGAATATGCGCGGCCGCCGCCTTGTGCACTACAGCATCAAGCGAGCGTTCGAGGTAATCAGACATCAATCCCTCAAAAACCGTACAATCCATTGCTTTGTCCAATCTTGTCGCCATAAAACTTCCCCTTGCAGTTATTAACTTAACTCAATTGACGTTCTCCTATATCAAAATTTGCCCTTAGACCGCTACAACCCTCATTCTTCGCAATATCTTTGCTAATTCTATTCTTCCACGATTTATTCTGGATTTAACTGTTCCCTCCGGAATGTTAAGCACATCGACGATCTCCTGATAACTGAGCTCTTCTATATCCCGAAGAATCACACATGTCTTCAGATCGGCCGGAAGCTTATCTATGCCTTCCTGGACTTGCGTTGCAAGCTCACGGCGTTCCATTTCCCGATGGGCAGAATTTCCAACAGCCCTAAGGTGATACTGGTGGTCGTCAACCGCATCCGCCATTGTATTTTGCGGATTGCGCTGCCGATGCCGGTAATCGTCAATTATCAAATTCCTCGCCAGCCGCATTAGCCAATTGGCAAGATCACCTTGCTTAGGATCATATTGATCCAGCGTCCGGTAAATGCGTATAAAGACCTCTTGTGTAAGGTCTTCCGCGGATTCCGCGTTCGACGTGAACCGATAAGCTAGGTTAAAGATCCGACGCGAAAACGCGGTAACGATCTCTTCCCAAGCCGAACCATCCCCGCCCCGCGCTTTACGCACGAGTTCCGCACCGTTCATCTCATAGGCCGCTTTTAAAGCTTCCAAATCGTGATCTCTCCAAACTTAAGCCGGTTCGTCAAATAACCGGCAAGCCCTTCATTGCGGCCTGCCAATGCTAGTTTACGACATTAGAACCCGCAAAGTTCCACTCCATTTTGTCTTAGTTCTAACATCGGATCTAACTATTTTCGCAAAGCCGTGAAGGCAGTTTCAATTTGCACAGATTTACGGTATCTTCAAACCTTTGATTTGGCTAACTTGTGGCCAACTTATTTTAACTTACAAAGCGGGCTTTCCGGATTGAAGAAATACATTAAATTCATTTTGCTGCTGCTAATTGCAGCGTTGCTGCTTTGGTTTTTTGGTAAAGACCTGGATTGGGCCCAGGTTCGTTCGAGCCTTGCAAGGGCTAACCCTTATTACCTGATTTTGTCCGTTACGATCATTTGCCTCGGATATTTGTTGCGTGCCATCCGATGGAAGGTTCTGCTTGCGCCGATCACTGAAACAAACCTAAAAGAACTTTTTGCAACGACTACTGTCGGTTTTGCTGCGATATTCCTGGTCGGACGTGCCGGCGAGATCGTCCGGCCAATGTGGCTGCCGATGCGTGATAAACGTGTTCGGCCGTCTGCCGCCCTTGTAACGCTCGGGCTTGAACGTATTTTCGATCTGGCGGCCCTGGCTTGTTTCTTTTCTGTCAATCTTCTGTGGTTTCGGCCGCCTGTGGGACGTGAAGACCAATTCGAATATGTTCAGAACGTCGGCTACGTGATGCTCGCAGCAGTTGTCGTCGGATTTGTCTTTCTCGCGGTGTTTCAGCGATATTCGGCCGCAATTCTTGAGTGGACAACGCGGATCACGGACAAGAGTTTTATCCCCGGCCGGCTCAGGCGGATCATCTTAAGCCTTACACGGCAGCTAGGTTCTGCGCTCGGCATAATGCGAAATTGGCGGGAGTTGCTGCTTGTATCATTCTGGTCGATCGCTCTTTGGCTGTCGATCTCGATCCCTACATGGTTAGTTCTGCTGGCATTTGATCTGCCGTTCACATTCAGCGATTCGCTTTTCATTATGGGATTTGCGGTCGTAAGCTCCGTAGTTCCGACTCCGGGCGGAGCCGCCGGAGCCTTTCATACTGCGACGGCTGTGAGCCTTTTATTCCTCCGGCCCGATCTCCCGACCGAGAGTGCAGCCGCAGTTTCGATCGCGATGCACCTGGTCTATTTTGCTCCTGCACTCGCCTTCGGTTTGTATTATTTCCTGCATGGCGATATAAGTATTGAACGTTTTCGAAGTTTGCTATCCCGCGAGCACGCCGTCGAAGATATCGAATCGGAAAGCCCTGATGTGAACCAACGGACAATGGATAGTTGAAATCGGGTTACTCGATAATTGCTCGATTATCCATTTTCAATTTTCCATTATCAATTAATTATGCGATGCCCATTTTGTGCCCATCTCGAAGATAAGGTCGTAGATTCACGCGAGGCCAAGGAAGGCGATGCCATCCGCCGCCGCCGCGAATGCCTTGACTGCGGCAGGCGTTTCACGTCATACGAACGGATCGACGAGATCCCGTATATGGTCGTCAAGAAAGATGGAAAGAGGGAATCGTTCGAACGAAACAAGATACTAGCCGGATTGCTAAGAGCCTGCGAAAAGCGACCGATATCAACTACGCAGCTTGAGGGGATCGTTAACAATATCGAGAAGGTCGTTCAGGATTCACCGGACCGTGAACTCGCGACAAGTGAGGTCGGAAAGATCATAATGCGAAAGCTCAAGGCGCTGGACAAGGTCGCTTACGTGCGTTTTGCATCGGTCTATCTCGAATTCGAAGATGTTTCCGAGTTTATGACCGAATTGAAGGACCTTGTACGCGCCCGAGACGCCCAACCCGCAAAAAAAGTAAAAAAAGCGAAAAAATAGCCGCAGTTGTTTGGAGTCCGTCTGAAGCAAAGATCCGTCTGTCAAAACCTGAAGCGAAAGCGCCTGTGTCTGCCGATCGGAGTTCGGTAATCCTTATCTTTGCGTGCTCCGCGGCTTTGCGTTAAGACTTCTGCCGGCCGTCGGGCTCGCCACCAGCTTGCTAAGGCGTTCCGACCTTTCCAAGTGCGCCATTTATTCCATTTGCCACAATTGCTATCAACTGCGCCAATTGCTATTCCATTCGCCGATTCGTTAATAGATAATTCCGACTACTGCCGACGGAATGGCGGTTTGGAACATGAACTCGAAACCACAGATCTACACGGATAAACACAGCTCGCAGTTCAGAGATCAAGCTTTAGCTTGCACTTTGTTGCGTCTCGCGCATCTCGGCGGTGAGCATGTTTCAGGCGTTTCAGTTGTTTCAGGTGTTTCAAGGCGTTTCAGGTGTTTCACTGAAACACGTGACTCGCCTGCAGAAACAAAACGGAGTGTTACAAGGTGTTACATCTGTTACAAGTGTTACACAGAAACGCGCGGCTTTAGAAAAGAAACGTGGTCGCGGGCTCTGGAGTTTATCGATCTTAATTGGCCAGGAAATATGTCCTTTCCAATTAACGATTTGGCAATTAACAATTGACAATGCATTTCCAGCGATTCGCGAAAGCTATTCTCATTGTGGCGTGAATTCGCAAACTAGCTCTTTGGGGGCAAAGAATTACAAATGTATCCAAATTGGCCCACCGAACGGCGTGATTGCTACTCCGGGAAGGGCGCGACCGCAAGATGCTCGGCATGGCGAAGCCCGATGTATTCGAGCACCGCATATGCTCCGACGCCGACCGCCTGAAATATCACGAAGAACGTCCCAAAGGAATTCGGCGCGACCAAACCCGCCGCGATCAGCAGAATGCTGGCAGAGCTCCAAAGAATGTTCACGATTATCACAAGCCACACACCGGCCGCTGTGAATTCGGCCCGGGTTGCGAGATAGATCAGCGACACGGCGAACGGGAAGAGCGATATGCCTGCGACAAAGAGTAGGTTTTGCGGCAGTTCGGTCATTCCGGCGACGAATCCGCTGGCGACGGTCATCGGGACGCCCACAATTAAACTGGTAGCGGCGTCGGCAAGAAGGACATAACGTAAAAAGGCATTCATTTTGTTGGTAAGCATAGTTTTTTCTCCTGTTTCTGTTCGTTATTGTTCGCGGTAATTGACGAAGTCGATACCGATTCCGTTTGGATCGACGATCGAAAAATGCGTTTCGCCCCATTCTTCGGTTCGCAGCGAAACTGCGATCCCGATCCCTGCATCGTTGAGTCGAGCATGTTCGGCTTCGACATTTTCCACCTCGATCGTTATCCACATTCCGTTCGCGTCGTGTGCATTTCGAAAGATCGGGGCCTGGAAATCCAGATCGGGCTGCATAAAAGCGAGTTCACGGCCGTCGCGTTCGAGAAGAACGAACCATTCATTCTCGAACTTGACCGCGAACCCGAGGTGTTCTGTATAAAACTGCTTCGATCCGTTGAGTTTTTTGGTTATGATCCCTGCATAAAAAGACATACTTGCTGACTCCTTTGTGGTTTATTGCCGGAAATCGCCGGCCACGAACACAAGATTCACACACACCGGAAAAGGCCTCAATTACCTCGCAGGTAATCGCAGCGATTTATTTTTTGTAATAGTTTCGGTGTATGAGAAATAATGGAAAGATGAGTTTTGGCGATGAATTGAAGAAATGGCGGGCGAGGCGGCGGCTGAGCCAATTGGATCTGGCGTACGATGCGGAGATCTCACCGAAGCATTTGAGCTTTATCGAAACCGGCCGGGCGAAGCCGAGCCGGGAAATGGTGTTGCGACTGTCGGAACAGCTTGAACTGCCGCTCCGGGAGCGCAATGTTTTGCTTGCTTCGGCGGGCTTTGCACCGGTATTTCCGGAGCGTTCGCTTGATGATGAATCGCTGGCCGCCGTTAAGCGTGCGATCAGTGTGATACTGAACGGACACGAACCCAATCCGGCAATAGCGGTCGATCGTCGTTGGAATCTGCACGCGATGAACAAGGCCGCCGAGATGCTTACAACGATGGTCGATGCAAAGCTGCTCGAACCGCCCGTCAACGTCCTGCGGTTCTGCCTGCACCCTGACGGGCTGGCACGGCATATCGTGAATTATTTCGAATGGCGGCACCATTTGATCTCGCATCTTGAAAGGCAGATAGACCTGACGGGCGACGCTCTGCTGTCTGCATTGGTCGCCGAATTAAAAGAATTTCCGCCGCCAAAGGGAGCCGTTCGCCCTCGCAACACTGACGATTTCGGGTTTAACGTCGCGGCTCCGCTGAGGCTCGCAACACCCGCCGGAGAGCTTTCATTTATGTCCGTAACGACCGTTTTCGGAACGCCGATAGAGATCACTCTAGAAGAACTCGCGATAGAATCATTCTTCCCGGCGGATGAATTTACGGCGAGTTTCCTAGCGGCTGCGACGAAAGCTTGATGAGGTAATTGTGAATTGTAAATTGTCTAATTGTTAATTGGTTAAGAGAAGATGTTTTTACCAATTCACAATTGTGCGGAACCAATGGGATCTACAAATGCCTTCATTTTGCAGCTTCGATATCGGCTATGAACTCGTCCTTATTTTCAGGCGAGATCATGATCGATCTGCCGTTCCCGTATTCTATCCGGAGCCGGTCGAGCGAGAGAGCGGGACTCGAAAGCGGATTGTGCGTCGGCGTGATGCCGGTGATCTCATCGATCGGAACGCGCCATTTGAACGGGCCGCTCCGAACCGTGAGGATTTTTCCGTCCAGAATGTAAAACGTACCGCGCAGGATCCAAAGAATGAATATTCCGAAAAATATCGTGATCGCCGCGGCCCAGGCATACTGCCAGCCGCCGGCTGCGATCGCCGATACGGCAGCTACCGTGGACATGATCATCGCAAAACCGAGCACTAAGGCCAGCCACGTATCTAACTTTGATCTGTATAGCTTTTGCATATAAATCTTCGTCCTTGTTTAAAAGCCATGCGGTAATAATGCTGTCGTTAGACAGCCATGTGTTTTGGGCCACAATTCTTAAGACGTAACTACGAGCCTTTTCCGGCACCGGCAAGTTTGGCACCGATCCAGGCCATCGGGATATATGCAAAGATCAGATCCACAGCTTCGAACCAAAGGGGTGCCGGTATCATCCAGGCCGCTGCTATCCCGCCCAGCATTGTGATCGCGCCAACTACTAAAGCAACTGTCATCTTCGCCGTGCTCGAGATCATCGCGGCAACCAACGCTCCTACCAACGTGCCTAGCGCGTGGGCGAGAAAAGGTGCCAGGAAATGTTTTGCTTCAAGCATTGGCATTGCCGCTGCAAGTCCTTCAGTAGTAGACATATCGGCACCAGCTGGCGGCGGAATGATCATCGGACCGACCATAACTATAGTGATATTGATCGCGCCCCCGACCACAAGTCCAGCAATTACGGCGAGTACATTTCTGATCATTTGTCTCCTTTTACCCAAATCGACATGCAAGTGGTTCGGGCTTTAATTTTGATTTCGTCAATAGCGTACGAGTTATACTCCGAAATGGCATATTGCCGCAAGCTGTCAAGGCTCAGAGATCGGTAGGTTAGCGTGTCTAGGCTGTGTATTCGTCAATATATGCCGTTAAATTTTTCTTAACGCCAATATATTGTGCTTGCCTTAAATAGCGGTTTGATATTAAATTACAGGTTATAAGTTAACGCTTTGCTTAAGTGTTTTAATTTTGAAGGAGGAGTAAAGTTTGCTAACAGGAAGAGTATTGCTTTTGAACTTTTCTTACGAACCGCTCGGCACGGTCGGCGTCGCCCGCGCGGTGTGTCTGTGGTTTCGCGGAGCTGTGTTCATCGAAGAGAACGACGGCGACAATGTGCTCCGTTCTCCTTCGACAACGTTTAAGGTCCCTTCGGTGATCCGTCTTCGGCATTATATAAACGTTCGCCGGAATCGACGGGAAACGACGATGAAGCGTGCCCGCGTCTATATCCGCGACCGTTATCGCTGCCAGTATTGCGGCGATCACAAGCACGCGAAGGACCTGACGCTCGACCATATTCTGCCGCGTGCACAGGGCGGCGAAAGCACGCCTGCAAATCTGGTCACGGCTTGCGTTAAATGTAATCAGAGAAAGGGCAACCGTACACCAGAGCAGGCGCGAATGCCTCTGCTTACCTCGCAAAAGCTGCTTCGGCTCGGGCTCGACCATGTCCTGCTTTGCCACTACGCAGAATCGCGTCCTGAGTGGAGGAAGTATTTGTTTATGGACGATCATTCGGAAATGGAGGAAACGATCAGGGTCGCGGCCTGATACAAAGTTCGATCACGTCTTAGCTTTAACGGCTGGTCAACGTGACCGGCCGTTTTCTATTGGATATGGATCTTTTCAAGGATTGTATAGGAGGAACAAGATGATGAATGGGAAATATAAAAATCTCCGCGAGATCGAGGGCCTTGTTCGTTCGTTCGAGGACGTAACGATCGGCCGCGACGAATGGAAACATGCGGAACATATGGTCGTCGCGCTTTGGTACTTGAGCGAAAATGATCTTCCGGCCGCAACAGACAAGATGCGAAGCGGAATAATGAATCTGCTTGAGAACGGATTTGGCGTTGATCTTTCTAAGGAGATGCCTTACCACGAGACCATCACCGTATTCTGGATGCGAACGGTGTATGGCTATATGTTAATGCATCCCGAAGAAACGATAGTTGAAAAAGCGAACGGGTTGATCAATGCATTTAACAAAGATCACCCGCTTCGCTTTTATTCATCAGAACGTTTGTTTTCAGACGAGGCTCGATCAGGACTGATGGAGCCGGATCTTAAAGATCATCAATTGACCGGCGAACTGGACCCGATCGCCGCTTCCTCGTTTCGGTGGTAGCTAGGTCGTGATCTTATAGGCAGGCGACGCAAGTATCACTTTCCGCCCTCTGTAATAACTAAGCCCTCTATCAACATGAGCTCCCTTGAAGGTCCCGTCCTTTCGCTTCTTATAAGCAGGCTCCATCGCATAAACTCTGGGATATTCCCACGGACCGTCCATGCCATAGATGACATTCACGTGTCCGCCGCCGACTACAACATCCTGATAACCGATGTAAACAGGGCCAAAGTTTAGATGTGCCGCCAAAACCGCACCTGTAAGATCACTTCCGTTCTCGATCTTTTGATGGGTCATTCCCCAACGGGCGTCTTTCATTACCTTCAAAAGGCCTTCTTCTGAAATGGTTGTTGAACCCGTCGGCGTATCCCAAAGATCGGAATACTCATCGTCGTCCAGGATCTCCCATTCTTCAATGTTTCGTTTGTTGGTGGCCTTGAGCCACCAGGCAAGGCTGGCTGCCCAGCACGAATTCTTATACTCTTGGCCGATGGCCTTTACGTTTCTATATTTTGATCCCATATAAGTAAATTAAATATTGTTAGTCTAAATATCGATGGATTAATGATCTCACCGAACTTAAGGACGATAATTCGGCATCTTTTTGCCATCCTAGATCGGATCTGATGCAAAGCACATCTTTCTTTGGTTGAAATGAAGAGTATTTGGCTAAATCGATCGAAGCAACAACCACACATTTCAGCTGATCCTTACAAGTGTGGATTGTAAGGATCGGTGTATGCGTCTTTCGCGAAAAGCTTCCCCGAATCTTTTCCGTTAACTTCGAAATCGTCACCTACACCGGAATGAAATCGTCCAAAGTGGACCAGTTCGTGTAGGATCAGCATTTCGAGGTATTTGCCCGTCTTCCATTCGACGTTCGGGTCATTTGTCTTTTCATATGTCTGGACGGAATCGCGCCGAATCCAAATGTCATCCGGATAGCTGGGATTAAAATGCCCGTAATCGTGTGCGCTGTCGAAAATGGACTTCTTTATGTTTACGATCGGATATGTTCCGTATGAAACTGTCTTGAACGCCTCGTTTTCCGAGAGTGCTGACCATTCCACAAAAGCTTCCCAGACCCGCGAATTGTTTCGAACTTCGCTGAGTTCCTCCAGAAATCCAAGGAACCAAGGAAACTCGTCTAAATTACTATTGTGAAGCATTACCATACGTTCGTTATCACTCCTTTATTTGTTAGACACTAGACGTGATTCATCGATAAAATTGCGGTTAAAACCGGTCAAATACGGATCAAAACACGCATATCGGCTATATTCCTCGTCCGGCGCAACAGGCTTTTCCCTTTGCCTTTTTGCGATTGGTTTCCGTCAACTGTTTGAAGAATATCGCCGTGGCCCTCTTCGACAACTATGCCAATGTGGCCGTTGTTCATAACATAAATATCGCCGGGATACGCCGGCCGTTCACGGACGATACAGTAAGGGTAAGCATTCGCCCACTTGGTCAGTTTGTAGCCGCTCCACAGCTTTTCCGGTATGAATGGCAGACAAATGCCAATGCGATTTGCTGCCTCACTCAGGCAATAGTAAACAAAGAAACCGCACCACTCATGATTCTTCGACTTCGGCGAATGTGCTCGCTTTTTGTACTTGTCTATTTCCGGCCCACGGTTCTGTTCGCCGACCTCGTAAACACCTTTCATTTCTTCCAACAAGGCGACCTCAGCCGCTAAACTTCTTACTTCTTCGTATGAATCTGCCATAATTACTCCTCGCTTCTAGTTGTATTCGTTATACTTGCAAAAATCTGCTTTCGAATTTTTGCCTTTCACATACAAATGCGTGGAATGACGCAAAAAACTATCAATTTTCTTCTAGCCCGAAGTTTTTTCGATGTGACCGGACTGTGTTAAATTTGTCCTCACGGATAGATGCCTGGCGATCGTATGGCTGCTGCTGACAAACAGGATGTGACTCAATTACTGGTTCGCTGGGGCGAGGGCGATAGCGATGCCATTGAGCAATTAACGCCGATCATTTACGCCGAGTTAAAAAAGATCGCGAAGCGGCACATGGGACGCGAGCGAGCTGGACATACGCTTCAAACGACGGCTCTTGTTAATGAAGCGTTCATTAGGCTGGTGGATTGGAAGAATGCGAAGTTTGAGAACCGTGCACATTTCTTTGGAGTTTCGGCGCAGCTGATGCGACGAATTCTCGTCGATTTCGCGCGAAAACGGCCAAAGGCCAATGACGGACCCGTTTACAAGGTTTCACTGATCGAGGCCGCCGATGTTTCGAACGAGCAAGATCCGGATATAGTTGCACTTGATGAAGCTCTAAACGAACTCGCGAAACTCGATCCGAGAAAAGCTCAGATAGTCGAATTAAAATTCTTCGGCGGTTTAAGCACCGAAGAGATCGCGCACATTCTCGGAGTTGCCGAGATAACTATCCTACGCGAATGGAAAAAAGCGAAGGCGTGGCTGTATCTTAACCTTAGCCGAACCTGAATCCGACCATTTCAGTAGAAATCGACGATCTCCCATTTAATATCCGCGTATTTCGGAATGTTGTACCAGGCG
Organism: Pyrinomonadaceae bacterium; assembly: GCA_041751035.1. Classification (GTDB taxonomy): domain Bacteria; phylum Acidobacteriota; class Blastocatellia; order Pyrinomonadales; family Pyrinomonadaceae; genus OLB17. The sequence goes on from JBGSYH010000012.1 coordinate 85,117, forward strand.
TCAAAACCATGGAACGTGCCCGTTCCTTTGCTTCCCAAAGCCTTTCGGTCGAATTTATCAAGCCACATCGAACTATCGCCTTTTCCATTGTGCAAGCTCATAGTTCCCGTCTTATGCTGATACCATCCGCCGCCGCTCGGTATAATGTATTTTCCTTCTGTCCGTTTCCAAGGATCCTCGCCGCTAACGTACCAGCGATAGCTGAGCTCAAGGATCGCCCTCAATTTGCCATATGTGATCATCACTGTTGTTATTTCAGCCATAATATCTCCTTAAGAGTCCGCTTGAAGTCGACTCCAATGACAAATGCGTTATCTTGCCCGAATAACTATCATCGCTGGCAATATTCTTCATTTTGCAATTCCGATATGCTACTTTGAGAACTGTTAAATTTATATAAGATACGCCTTTATTGAAGACCTGACTCTTTCCAATGGATCCGTCTCGATGGAAACAGATAGATGAACTCCTTGATGCCGCTCTCGAGGTCTCAGAGGAGTTGCGGGTAAATTTCGTCACGACGCACGCCGCCGGTGACGAAGATCTTCGGCTCCAAGTTCTGGATCTGTTGGCGGCACAAAGCAATGCGGATGGATTCTTGAACAACTCGGCAATGGAGATCGCCGGCCGTGCGATGGCCGAAGATCAGACCGAGGTCTCTGCCTTTGCATTTGTCAACAAGAGGGTCGCGACCTATCAGATCGAACGCCTTTTGGGCGCGGGCGGAATGGGCGAGGTCTATTTGGCATTCGATCAAAAGCTAAAGCGAAAGGTGGCGCTTAAGATACTTCCTTCCGAATTTCTATCCAATGATGAACGCGTGAAGCGTTTCGAACTAGAGGCCCGGGCGATCTCATCGCTCAACCATCCAGGGATAGTTACCGTTTACGATGTTGGAAACTACGAGGGCGTAAACTACATTGCCACCGAATATGTCGAAGGGAAAACGGTTCGCGAACTGATCGGCGGCAAGTTCAAACTGCGAAATATCGTATTGAACTCAATTCAGTTGTGTGATGCTCTTTCCGCCGCCCATGAGGCCGGGATCGTACACCGCGACATCAAACCCGAGAACCTGATGATCCGAAGGGATGGCTACGTAAAGATCCTGGACTTCGGCCTTGCAAAACTAACTGATCCCGGACAGCAGACACTTCGCGATTTCGCTGCAACGACCAAAGGCGTGATCATCGGCACGCCCGCATATATGTCGCCCGCACAGATCAGTGACGAAGAACTGGATCATCGCACGGACCTTTGGAGCTGCGGCGTTGTTTTGTATGAGTTTCTGACCGGAATGAATCCGTTCAAGGGAAAGACCCGGCAGGAAACCTTCGAAGCGATACTTTCTAAGGATCCGGAACCCTGTAGTTCGCTTAATCCTGAAATTCCTGATTCACTCGACCGGATACTCTCCAAATTGCTTGAAAAAGATGCGGCGCTTGGTTACCAGAGCGCAGCCGACCTGCGTTCGGATCTGAAGCGAGTCAAGCGGGAGTTCGATTCGTCTCCGTCATGGAGCAGCGGTTCCGGCGGCTCGGCCGCAGAGGTTCGCAGCGAAGGATTCGATTGGTCGCTCTATGCAGCGTCTGTCATGGCTTCATTCCTGGTCGGATTTGCGATCTACTATCTGTTTTTCAGTGCTCCCCGGGCAGCCGCAACCGAATGGGCATCGGCAAAGAACACCCAGATCACGTTTGGCCCGAGCATCGAGGCCTATCCGTCACTTTCACCTGACGGCCGCTCAATTTTATATGTGGCCGATGAGGGCAAGGGTGATGATATTTATCTGCTTCGGATCGGCGGTTCGAACCCACGAAATCTTACGATCGACTCGCCCGCCCGAGATACAATGCCCGCGTATTCACCTGACGGGAACCAAATTGCTTTCAGATCGGATCGTGAACCTGCTGGCATATATGTAATGGGCGCGACCGGTGAAAATCCGCGGCGTGTTTCGGACATTGGATATTCGCCGTCGTGGTCTCCCGATGGCCATAAATTGGTGGTCGCGACGGGTCACCAGCCGGTTCCATCTGTGCGAACTAAAAGCGAGCTGTGGATAGTTGAAATTGAAACCGGCGAGAAGCGAATGCTTGTGGATTCTTACGCGCTTCAGCCTTCTTGGTCCCCTGTCGGAGATCGGATAGCTTACTGGACGACCGATTCCTCATGCGAGCGCCGGGTCGAAACTATTCCGGTCAATGGCGGTGAATCTACCACATTCGCAGACGTAGGCAATACGAACTGGAACCCGGTCTGGTCACCGGACGGACAATATCTGTATTTTGCCAGCGACCGCGGCGGCAACATGTCCTTTTGGCGAGGCCGGATAGATCTAGGGAATGGGAAGCCAATTGGCGAGTCTGAGCTCGTCCCTACACCGGCCAGATTTAACCGGCATTTGACGTTTTCGGCAGACAAGCGAAGATTGGCATATGCCCAGCGGATCAATCGTTCGAACATTAAGATAGCGGACTTCGATCCGATCACGGAGAAGATCGTCGGTTCCCCGGTTTCGGTCACACGCGGGGATTTCGAATTTAGCGGGCCCGAACTTTCACCGGATGGACAAAGGTTCTTTGCCAGGTTAATAAGGAAATCGCAGGACGACATCGTTTCAGTAAAGATAGACGGCACGGACATGCGCGACCTGACGAATGATCCCTTTTTCGATAGATATTCGCGCGTTTCGCCGGACGGTTCTAAAGTTCTTTTTGTATCGGACCGTTCGGGAAGCTATCAGATTTGGATGATGAATTCGGACGGCACCAACCCGCGGCAGATGACTCCCGACGGTGCGGCCGTTCATTCGATCCCTGTCTGGTCGCCCGATGGAAAAAAATTCTCGTTTGACAATGAATCCGCCGTGTTTATTGCAAATATTGATGACCCGTTCAATGCGGAAAGCCTTGTCAAACTCCCGCCGACCGATAATGGCGGGTGGTTCCGCGTCTGGGATTGGTCAAAGGACGGAAAGCTTTTGGCCGGAAATTTTGATTCGGCGTTCGGTCCGGGCATGGGATATTATTCTTTAGAAACCGGCAAATACACCCGAGTTACTGATCAGCCGGGCATCCCGCGTTGGCTGCCGGATAATAAACGATTGATCTTTCTTATCGGACGCCGCCCTCATATTGTAAATATCGAAACTAAGGAAGTGCGCGGGGTCGGAATTGAGGAAAGCGAAGAAATGCGAAACGTCGGCATTAGCTTCGACGGCACCAAGATCTACTACACAACATTCGAAAACGAATCGGACATTTGGTTGCTTGATCTTGTAAAAGAATAGACCGTATTGCAAATAATTCAAACTTTTTCGCATCAAGAGACGGCAGATGTCTTCAAATACAATTATGCTTTTTATGTCGAGGTTAGTCGTGTCCATCTTAGTTCTTATACTTTCCGCGGTCTTAGCCATAGAAGCCCAAAACGAAGTATGTATAGAACCAAATGCGATTGTTTTCGACGAGTTTGAGTTCACAACAGCCGAGGACTTGAAAGAGCGTATCTCTGCTTTTGAACGGAAGGTTAGCGAGTTAAAGTCCGCGAAGGGAATAATCGCAGTGTTCGCCGGTGCTCAAGCAAAAGTGGATTCTGAAGCTACCTTGATAAAGAAAGTAGAAGGTTACTCCCGTATTGCAGGCAGTAGCTATAATTCCACTATTTGGTCTAGGTTTGGCGGATACCGGTTGAAAGAGTCTTACGTGTTGATCCTTCGTCCGATGGACTGTAGTTCTTACCAAATGCCGTTGTCAGATCTTTCTGTCGATAAAGTCCAATTCGAAGGATTCACAGCTTCTACGACTATTCGACACGGCGGTGTCGATCTGATGAGGGAAGTTATGGACCCGATCGCAAAGGCGTGTCCCCCAGCTGCACGGGCCGTTAGGATATGTTCCGATGACACTCGGGTCGAAGTCTTTACTTTGATCGACAGAAATGGCGATGTCGTTTTCGCATCAGCGATGAATGCACACCCCTTGTTAAGGGCCGCTGCTGCTGAGGGCGTCAAAACATGGAAATTTATCCCAAAGACCATTGACGGCAACTCGATGAATCAGTCCGGAATAGTTATTATATCGTTTGAAGAAAGCCCGGGAATTTCTTCAAACGAATAATGCTCAGATTTTTCAACACACTATCGCGCGAGATCGAAGATTTTCACCCGCTTGAAGACGGCAAAGTAAAGATGTATCTTTGCGGGCCGACCGTTTGGAACTTTGCCCATATCGGCAATTTTCGAACATTCATTTTCGGTGACGTTCTTCGCCGATACTTGAAATATAAAGGCTACGAGCTGACGCACGTTTTCAATCTGACGGACATCGACGACCGAATAATCAACGAGGCGAAAGCTCGGAACATCAGCATTGATGAATTTACAGCACCGTACATTAAATATTTTTGGGAAGATTTCGACGCGCTCGAAATGGAGCGGCCGGATGTAACCCCGCGCGCGACGCATCATATTCCCGAAATGATCGAGATCATTTCGAAACTGATCGAAAACGGCCACGCATATGAATCGGACGGCTCGATCTATTACCGCATCACTGCATTCCCGGACTACGGAAAGTTATCTCGGATCAAGTTTGACGGCAATATAACGGGCGGAAGCGAGCGGATCGACACAGACAAGTACGAAAAGGAAGACGCTCGCGATTTCGCTCTCTGGAAACTCGTCGGCGAAACGGAAGAGCCTGGCTGGGACGCTCCGTTCGGGCGCGGACGTCCGGGTTGGCATATCGAGTGTTCGGCGATGTCGATGAAGTACCTCGGCGAGACCTTCGACATTCACGCCGGCGGCCAGGATCTGCAGTTCCCGCATCACGAAAACGAGATCGCCCAAAGCGAAGGTGCAACCGGAAAGCAGTTCGCAAAATATTGGATACACAGTGAATTCCTGAAGATCGACGACGTGACGATGTCCAAATCAAAGGGCAATTTCTTCACGTTCCGTGATCTTCGGGAACAAGGTTATTCAGCTCTCGCGATGCGATATCTGCTGTTAAGCGTGCCTACACGCAAGCAACTCAACTTCACATTCGAAGGCTTGCAGGGAGCAGAATCCACCGTCGAACGCCTGCGGAATTTTCGCCAGTTGGTATCCGACAGTGTCAGTAGCCCGTCTGTCAGTAGCCCGCACGTTAGTAAGGGCTCGACCGAATCCGACATGGTGGCGGCCGCTCAAACCGCTCTCGAAAAATTCGAAGCCGCGATGGACGACGATTTCAACACCGCCGCCGCCCTCGCCGCCATCCACGACATGGTCCGCGAGGTCAACACGCAACTTGCCGCGAGCGGGCTGACAGACAACGAACGAACCGCCGTTTTGGATGCAATTGCAAAGTTCGATTCAGTTCTCGGAATTTTTGGCAAGGAAGAGACCGGCTCGCTCGACGAAGAGATCGAAAAGCTCGTCGAAGAACGCCAGGAAGCCCGCCGCAACCGCGACTTCGCCCGCTCCGACGAGATCCGTGACCTTCTCGCCGAAAAAGGCATAATTCTCGAAGACACTAAGGACGGAGTTAGGTGGCGAAAGCAAGCGTGAAACTTCCCATTTCGTTTGAGGAAGTTCCCTATTACAATAACGAATTTCGTGGTGATCTCATCGTCACTACGGGCGTTCTATATTACTTTCCACATACACGGGTCGTTGCAAACAGATATGCTGCCGAGATCGGTGGTAAGGACGTGGCTGAACTATACGGACTGATCGGCATGGTAGTTCCGGGGTTTGGTGCTTTGGGAAAAGTCCACACGTTGATGGACAAATCAGTTAAATTCGCGAAATTTATCCGGCGCACGACCAAGCCACGGATAAACGCGCCTAGAATGGAATTCCTTCGACCATATTTGAGTGGCAGTTCATGTCAAAAGCTTCAAAGGCTCCTCGATGCACGTATCACAGATAGCAAATTTGAAAGTGTAAGCTTTGAACACGACTCTGTCCCTCGCCCACAACGTTTTTCTATCGATGAGGTCACAAGTCTGAGACTCGGCTGGAAGCTGAGGTTTGATGCTCGATATGACACCCACGACTTCCGTATCCACCCATTTCAAAAGATAAAGTTAAAGAAAAGCCTTTTGATCGCCGGATTCACGTTTGATACATAGCTCTCTTATTCAACCTTTATCAAATGCGTCTGTGCGGAAGCCTTTGTAAGCAGATCGACCGACCGCCATTCAAATCCACGATAGCTAAATGCTTTTAACGGTTCTCGTCTGCTATCAAGTTCTGAGTCTCGAAAAACAATGAACGATGGTTGTTTCTCGACGTTTTCCATTTCTATCTTTTCAACGCCATCAAATCCTCGCGGCAGAAAGTAAGCCTTGTCTTCTGCGATGCCTTCGATGCCTTCGACCTTGAAAACGCGGAATCGCTGGTCTCGTCTGAGAGCAAACCATAGGTGATAGGCGGAGAGATCTTCGAAAGCGTAAACAGGTGTGACCGCGCTCGCATCGACCGTTTCGGTTTGAGCGATCGTCTCGGCGGCTTTTTCCCAACTGCACCAGGGTTGCTCTTGTGCCGGATTCGCGGCGTAAATGGCGAACGAAATAACGAGCAACAAGCCGCCGATCCCGAGCACGATGTTTCTTGCGATCGCATTTGTCAGTTCCGTTAGAAAGATCGCTGTCAAGATAAGCAGCGGTGCGTACACTATGATCAAATGCCGCGAGCCCCAGACTGAGTAGGGCATTACCCAGCTCAATATCAGCGCAGTCGCGATGGGCATGCCTATCATCACTTCTAGGAGATAGGTGTTCTTCTTTTCTTCAAAGCTCAGCCATTGAAACAGATACGCGACTTTGGCAATGCCGATCAAGAGCAGGAGCGGGATCGAAATAAAATAAAGCGATCCGGGTTCGGCGCTGTTCATTTGAAAATAGAAAGGTTCGATCAGGTCAAAAATAAACGTGAAGATCGCCGAAATGCCGGGCCGTTCGATCCAGCCGATGTTCTGTCCGACCGATGATCCGCCGCTCGCCGCACGATAAACGGCGATCATCCACGGCACGAATGATAAGAACGTGATACCGAACAGCAGCAACGTTTGTCGTATTTTGATCCGCTGAAACAACACGATCGCAAAGACCTCCGCACCAACGACCAGCCAACCAAAATAATGTGTATAGACGAGCAGAATGTTTACAAGGACCAACGCCGCAAAGCTCTTTCCCTTAATAAAAAATCGCGAGAAAAGCCAGATCGACACGAGTGAAAGAAACAGCAAAAGGCTGTACATTCTGACTTCCTGAGCGTATTTGATAAGCGATCCGTTAACGGCAAAAAGTATGAAAGCGACCAAGATCGTCAGACGGCCAAGCTTCAGCTCACGGCACAGATAAAGGAACGGTGCGATCGAAAGAACGGCAAAGAAGACCGGAAAAAGCCGCAGCCAAACAAGTCCGTCACCGCCGACCGCAATCCAAACTTTAAGCAAAACGTAGAACAAAGGCGGATGGATCAGATCCTGTGCGATGAACCAAAACATCTCGCGCCAAGCGTGTTCCGCAGCATGAACACCGAATATCTCGTCGAACCAAAGGCACGAATCCGCCAAGCCCCAAACACGCAGGGCAATATACACCACGCATACCGCAGCGATCGCAATTTGAAATTTTCTTGAATTATCCAAACTGGTGCTTTCGATCTAGAGCCGAACGCCATCGCAGAGCATACCGTCGATGCTGGTATAAAAAAGCTGAACCTCTTTGAATGTATCCGTATCGCGGCAGTACGAAAGACAGCGGTCGTAGGGCTTTGAATAGATGTGGATCGAAACGGCCCGCTCGTTGAATTCGGCTAAGTTTAAGATTTGATGCACTGGTTCTTCCAGTTCTACCTTTGCAGTCAGGCAATCGGAAAGCTCAAACTCATCCGTTTCGCGGAGCTTACAATAGCCGGTGGATTCGTCGATATCTTCGATCGCAAAATTCTGCCCTTTCAATCGGCCAATTGGAACTGTCATCCAACACCGCTGATCCCAATGATTATGCACACGCGAGACCTGCCCCTTATCCCAGCATATTGCCATCATTTCGAATCGATCGTCTTTATAGATCAAATTTCGTGTGTAAAAATCCGGACTCCAATGTAAGAACTTCTGAATCGAATCGACCTCGACAGGGTGCGACGCAAGGAAATCATAAACAGGTTCGCAGACAAAATCTTCATCGCGAATACTGCGCAGGCCTTCAACCAGTTCGTTGATTCGGATCTTATTTGCATCAAGAGCAGGCATCATAATTCGCTAATTTTGCTGTCCTTTCTTTAGAAAGTCAACGAACTCCGCAACATCACGAGTCAAACCAGGGAACGTGGCTTTCGCGTTTCCGTCCGCATCCATAATTACGTAATAGGGAAGTGCGACGGTCTTAAATGTCGCTTCCTGATACTGCTGCTGGCGTTCGTAAACCTCTCCGATACCATCGGTGTAAAGCGAAACGAGCACCATCTTTCGAAACTCGGCTTCGACCTCCGGTTTTGGAAAAACATTCGCTTCCATCCAGCGGCAGTTGGTACAGGTGTAACCCGTGAAATCCAGGAAGACCAGCTTGTTCTCGGCCTTTGCTTTGGCAAGTGCACCCGGAAGATCGTCCTTTATCCAACTGAGACCTTCGCCGTTGCCGCTCATTCTTTGAGCCGAGGACTTATTCAGGTCAGGCGGTAGAAATGCCTCGAGTTCGCCGAGCTTTGCGCCAAACAAACCTGTGATCAGCCAAAACGCGATCGACAAACTGACTATCGCTGATGCAAGCCGAAATGCGCCGATGCGTTCCGGTTTCGAATCGTGTGCGAGCTGGAATTTGCCCAAAAGATACACAGCAAGTATCAATCCGATCGCGATCCAGACCGAAAGCACAACCTCGCGTGTGAAGATGCCCCATTTCCACACAAGGTCCACGTTCGAGATGAACTTCATCGCCGCCGCAACCTCAAGGAAACCCATCGCGACCTTTACCGAATTCATCCAACCGCCGGCACGCGGCAGGCTCGACGCCCATTGCGGTGCGAGAGCCAAGACAAAGAAGGGCAAAGCGAAGACCGACGAAAATGCGAGCATGCCGACCAGCGGCATCTGCCAATCGCCCTGCGATGCGGAAACGAGAATAGTTCCGACGAACGGCGAGGTGCACGTGAACGAGGTCAACGTAAAAGTCAGCCCCATTAGCAGTGCACCGATTATCCCGCTGCCTTCGCCCTCGTGCGATCGCGTCACGCGGTCAAGTTTTGACAGAACGCTCGAAGGGATCGTTATCTCATAGGCACCGAACAGGTTAAACGCAAAGAACAGAAATATCGCCGTGATCAACAGATTGATCCAGGGATTCGCGGCGAAAAGATTGATGCCGGCGGCCCCGACCAATATCGCCAACAGCATTCCGAGGATCGTGAACGTTGCAATAATGCCGACCGAGTAGATCGTCGCCAGGCGTACTGCCTTGGCCCGGCTGCCGGAGGCGTGGTTCGTAAAATATGATACCGTGATCGGGATCATCGGAAACACGCACGGCGTCAATAACGACAAAGCACCGAGCCCTGCGGCCAGCCAGATGAAAGCCCAAAGATCTGTCGGCACTTCGCGGGTGTTGATCGACTGATCGACGGCGGGAGTTTCCGTTTGGCTGTTAGCTGAAGGCTGAGAGCTGACAGCTGTTCGCCTAACATCTTCTTCGCCGGCGAGCGACACACGTTTTGTCCGAGCGGGCAAACACAGCGTGTCGTTGCAGACCATGAATCTCGCATCGATCTTTAGATCATTGAGGGATGCGGCCGAGGTCGCTGCGACCGTAAGATCAAACGAAGCATTATTCTCAAAAAATCTCGATTGCAGCGGTTTTCCGTCAACTTGAAAATTCGGATCGGCTTTCGTCTGCGGCGGTGAAAACTTTAATTCGCCTTTGATCTCGAACGGCGAGCCTTCTGCGATCTTTAAAGATGTCGGGATCGGCCCGCCCGGCGGCTGGTCCGGTGCGTAAAGATACCAGGTCGGTTCGATCGAAACCGATACCTTAACATTCGTTTCCTTTCCTTCGGCGATCTGGGCGGAACCGTCCACACCTTCGGCAGAAAGGCTCCATTTCGTTGGGTTCTGCGCCGTCCCGACCAACGCGGCCAGCAAGATCGAAAAAATTATTGCAAAGAATTTATTCATCCCTTTTACTAATCTTATTATTAACTAAAGTATTCCGACAATCAGAAAGCGTTTTTCGAACATCTGGCTTTCGGGCGGCCGGTCCTAAGCATTTAACGCAAAGACGCAAAGCTCGCAAAGAGGTTCAGAGTTCAAGCTTCAGCTTGCCGATGTCAAATATCAAGTCAGAACCGGCGGCGAGAGCGAGCGGCCAGTTCTTTGGATCAGAATATTCGTGGCTTGTCCCGTTTGTCCCAATGTCCCAGGGCCCGACACGCATGGGTTGCCGCTTCGATGCTAAGCATGCGCGTCAGCAAGGGTGTGCGTTCAGAGTTCAAGCTTCAACTTGTTTAGTTCGGCACTGTCCCAGTTTCGTCCCGTTTTTGTCCCACTTTTTGCGCAAAGTGGGACAGGTTAAGTGTTTGCTGTTCAACGGCTTACGGACAAAAAGTGTCCCATTTTAGAAGAATAGCTTTGTTTCACTTTTTGTTTCATTTTCTGTTTCAAAAACGCGCCAAATGAGACACCGTAACACGCTCTGTTTCAGACAGTTAGCGGGATTTTTTGTTTCATTTAAATGCATTTTAAAATGAAACACTTTGTCAGAACCAACTGCGTGAACGGGCGGCCAGTTCGGCGGCCTTTTAACGCAAAGACGCAAAGACGCAGAAAGACAAGCTGAAGCTTGAACTCTGAACTCTTATCTGTGTACATCTGTGTCCATCTGTGGATAAAAAAGAATTCACGCAAAGACGCTAAGAACGCAAAGTCAGCAAAGAGGCAAGCTAAAGCTTAAACTCTGAACCGAATCTCAAATTTCGAATCTCAAATTTCAAAGATCCGGCCGGTTTCGAACTGCCGGCCTCGTCGATAATAAATGAAGCAAGGAAGCAAGCCAATAGCACTTGGCGCAGTTGATGGCAGTTGGCGCAAATGGAATAAATGTTGAAGTTGAAAAGGCTCCTGGACGGTTCGGCGGCGATGCCCCGACAGATCGCTCGGAACACTTGTCGGGGCATAGCCCCTCCTTACTTTTCATTTGGCCCGGCACGGTCGGGCAATAGCCCAACCGCAGTGCGGCAAGGGCAAAGCCCAAGACGAAACGTACGGCAGGGATGGCGGGCAAGCCGCAAGATCGAACCCGCGGAGCAAAAAGACTCCCCAGACAACGCGGCACAGGGTTCATTCGTGTCATCTTCGAGTCTGATAATTTTTGCTTTTGGCGGAAGCTGTTCGTATAATTAGGGGTTACACCGTTTTCCGTGTTTTTAACCGGTGAACTTTCGGAGGAAATGCTTTTGTCAAAGACCGCCACCGCAAACAAGGCTGCTAAAAAGACAGCGACCGCCAAAAAGAATGGCTCTGGATCGTCGAACGGCAATGGCCGCACGGACCTCAAGGCCGTGGCGGAGATGATGCACGCCGAATACGAGGAAAGAAAAAGCTCGCAGATCGAGGCGATAAAGACGACCGACAAGAAATTGCTTCGGGAAATGCTCTACCAGATGGTTCTCGGCCGTGTCTTTGAAGAAAAGGCGGCGGAAGTTTACCGAATGGGCAAGATCGGCGGCTTTTGTCACCTCTATATCGGCCAGGAAGCGATCGCCGTGGGTTCGATGATGGCACTTGAGCCGAGCGATATGGTGATCACATCATATCGCGACCACGTTCAGGCAATGGTGAAAGGCATCACGCCGGAGGCTGTAATGGCAGAGCTTTACGGGAAGATCGGAGGCTGTGTAAGGGGCAAGGGCGGCTCGATGCATATGTTCTCAAAGGAACACGAGTTCTATGGCGGACACGGCATCGTTGGCGGCCAGATCGGCGTTGGAACAGGAATGGCATACGCCGCGAAGTATCGTGAAAGCGGTCAGGTCACGCTTTGCTTCTTTGGTGAAGCGGCCGTGAACCAGGGCATTTTTCACGAATCGCTAAACATGGCACAGCTCTGGAAACTGCCGATCATCTACATCTGCGAAAACAACCAATACGGCATGGGAACTTCGCAGGAGCGTGCGATGAGCTCGCGAGATATCGCCAAAAAAGCCGAAAGCTATGAGATGGCGAACGAATTTGTTGACGGAATGGATGTGATGGCGGTCCGCGATGCCTCGATCAGGGCGATCGACCGTGCACGCGAGGAGTCGCTGCCGACGCTGCTTGAGATCCGCTCATATCGCTACATGGGACATTCGATGTCCGATCCCGGCAACTATCGGACACGCGAAGAGATAGCAAAATTCCAGGAACGCGACCCGATCCTGCTTTTCCAGGACAGCATGAAAGCGGCAAAAGTGTTGACCGACAAAGATTTCGAAGAGATCAGGCAAAACGCCATCGAGGCAACCGACATAGCGATCGAATTCGCAGAAAACAGCCCATTCCCGGATGAGAGCGAGTTGTTTACGGATGTATATGCTTAGAAGTGGTCAGTGGTCAGTGGTCGGTGGCCAGTGGCCAGTCAATATGAGCCTCCAGCATTACCGACAATTGATCGCATGGCAGAAAGCGATGGAACTGGTTCGTCACGTTTACAGCATTGCCGCCGGTTTTCCTCGGGAGGAAATGTTCGGACTCCGGAGTCAGATTCAGCGAGCAGCGGTTTCTGTACCGTCGAATATTGCTGAAGGGCAGGGACGGGAATCAACGAAAGAATTTCTTCGACATTTGTCGATAGCTTACGGCTCTTTGATGGAAGTTGAAACTCAGATCCTTATAGCTCAGGATCTAAACTATATAGATGCTAGTTCTGCGGATGAGCTTTTGGAATTCTCTGCAGAGACCGGTCGTGTGATAAATGGCTTGATTCGGTCGCTCAAGAAGAAGCTCGAATCTGACCACTGACCACTGACCACTGACCACTGACCACTGACCACAGACCACTTTTATGGCTATACTAACCATCCGCGATGCCTTGAACCAGGCGCTTCGCGAAGAACTTATCAGGGACGAGAACGTCTTTATAATGGGCGAAGAGGTCGCCGAATACGACGGCGCCTATAAGGTGACGCGCGGGCTTTGGAAAGAATTTGGCGATAAGCGCGTTGTCGATACGCCCATCACTGAGCTTGGCTTTGCCGGGCTTGGCGTTGGTGCGGCGATGGCAGGAACGCGGCCGGTGATCGAATTTATGACGTGGAATTTTTCGATCCTCGCGGCCGACCAGATAATCAACCATGCCGCAAAAATGTTGTATATGTCCGGCGGCGAGTTCAAAGTGCCGATAGTTTTCCGCGGCCCGAACGGCTCAGCATATCAGGTCTCCTCACAGCATTCGCAGGCTCTCGAAGCGATGTACGCGAACTTTCCGGGCTTGAAAGTTGTCATGCCTTCGACTGCGGCCGACGCAAAAGGCTTGCTTAAATCGGCGATCCGCGACGACAATCCTGTTGTCTTTATGGAGCAGGAAACGATGTACGGAATGAAAGGCGAAGTGCCCGATGACGAGGATTTCACTATCCCGTTGGGCGTCGCCGATATCAAACGCGAAGGCACGGATTGCACCATCATCGCACGTTCGTTCACAGTTCCACAGGCGCTAAAAGCCGCAGACATCATTCAGGAAGAATTTGACGTTTCGGTTGAGGTCGTTGATCCGCGAACGATCAAGCCGCTTGATACCGAAACGATCATCAACTCGGTAAAGAAAACGAATCGCGTTGTGATAGCTGAAGAATCGCATTATTTTGCGTCCGTCGGTGCGGAGATCTCGCATCAGATAATGGAACACGCTTTCGACTATCTGGACGCGCCGGTCAAACGCGTTTCGACCGCCGAAGCTCCAAACCCGTACGCGAGAAATCTTGAGGTCGCGGCATTGCCGAGCGTCGAAAAGATCGTCGCGGCTGTTAAGGAAGTTTGTTATTTATAGAGGATCAAGCGTGAGGAAACGAATGAAATTGCGTCGAACATTACTTGCTATCTCAACTCTGGTCGTTTTGGGATTTACCAGCGTACCGGCATTTGCCGATCAGGCGGCATGGGTCAGTCGTGCCGAAGCAGCACGGGCAATGAAGGTGCTTGCCGAGGCCACGGCGATCAAACATCATTGTGCACCATGCAGTGACAAGTCGATCAGGGACGAAGCTGTCGAAAATATCGGAATTTTTCGCGTCGAAGGCCAGAATTATTGGGAGATACGTGTTAACGGCAAAGGCGTTGACCTTGCGTACGTTTATTTTCAAAAGAAAGGAAAATGGGTTAATGCCGCTATGCAGGCAAAGATCAAAGTCTCGGATGTTCCAAAAGCACTTTCGCGTGCACAGTTGGGAAACTAGTTGCTAAGCAAACGTTATGGCTGAAAAATTTCTAATGCCGAAGCTGTCGCCCACAATGGAAGAGGGCCAGATCGCTCGTTGGGTAAAGAACGAGGGCGACGCTTTTGAGGCGAATGAAACGCTTGCCGAGGTCGATACGGACAAGGCGACGATGGAGATGACCGCCCTAAAAGGCGGCACGGTGCTCAAGATCCTGAAAGGTGCAGGCGAGACGGCAGCTCTCGGCGAGACAATTGCGATAGTCGGCGAAAAAGGCGAGGACATTTCCGCGCTTCTGAGCGAAGTTTCGGCGAACGGTTCCAAAAAGTCAGAACCGGCTGCTTCAGCGAACGGCCAGGACGCAAAAAAGGAAGAGGCCGACGCGGAGCCAAAGCCCAAGGCAGAAACACGAGCGGTAGCGAGTGTGCCTGAAAAGCCGAAAGAAACTCAAACAAACGGGCGGATGATCGTTTCGCCGATCGCGGCTCGGATGGCCGCTGACAATGGCATCGATCTGCGATCGATCTCAGGATCAGGTCCGCAGGGACGCATCATCAAACGCGATATTGAAGAAGCTCTCGCAGAAGGCGGCAAACGTGCCGGCAAGGCATTCACGCCTTCGACCGTGGTCGGCGCATCGCCATATCGTGATGAACCGACGTCGAAAATGCGGCAGGTTATCGCGACGCGGCTTGCCGAATCGATCGGCCCGATCCCGACGTTCTATCTGACGGTCGAGATCGAAATGGACAGCGCCCTTTCGACGCGTAAACAGATAAACGCAAGTCTCGACGACGATTCAAAGATCAGCGTTAACGACATTATTGTAAAGGCAGCGGCGATGTCGCTGATCAAACATCCGTTCGTAAATGCGTCGTATCAGGATAAAACGATAAGGTTCTACGAACAGGCCGATATCGGCATTGCGGTCGCTATCGACGAAGGCTTGATAACACCGGTCGTTCGAGGTGCGAATTTGAAAGGATTCGCCGAAATTTCGGCTGAGATCAAAGACCTCGCCGCTAAAGCCAAAGCGAAAAAACTCCAGCCCGAAGAATACACCGGAGCAACGTTTTCGATCTCGAATCTTGGAATGATGGGGATCAAAGAATTTACGGCGATCATCAATCCGCCCGAGGCGGCGATCATCGCGGTCGGCGGCGCGAATCCGACGCCGGTGGTCCGCGACGGCCAGATAGTCGTCCGCAACTTAATGCAGGTCACAATGTCGTGCGATCATCGCGTTGTCGATGGAGCGACCGGTGCGAAGTTCCTGCAGACATTCAAACAAATGCTCGAAGCTCCGGCGTTGATGCTTTTATAGTCCTAGACTATTTTGAAAGTTGGAGCAATAAGGTCGGCGGCCCTGAGTTTGGCATATGCGAATCAAAACTGCTGATCGCCATCGCAAGAGCCCGAAATGTCCCGTAATGATTAAAGCCGCTTTCCGTTAACGAAGGCAGTATCATTCGGATGAACTCGTAACCTGTGTCGTCATCGTCATAAAATTCAAAGCGCGCGAATCCCGTACTGTCAGCCCACAACACACTTGATGTTCTTGTACTGACCGCGATCCAGCCCCTCGAAGTATTTCGACCGATCGCTAGATAATTTACGGTAGAGCGCAATAATTCGATCATCGATGTAGTTGCAACGCTGTTAACGCCGTCAAGCACGCCGACCGATGGCAGAAGGTAATCGGCCGCTCCCTCCACTGCTCCGCCGATCGACGGGCCAGAGGCATTCAACGCCGAGATCACTGCGGCTGCCTCGAAAATATCGTCGTCCGGGCAATTGTCGCGTTCGTATCTAAAACCATTTGATCCTGCTGCGTGAATTCTGAATGACATTATTAGGACTCCATTTCTATCGAATTGCCCGATCTCATTTGGGCTCATGAAATATTGACGTCATCCTGGTCATTTTTTGCAAGTAATTGAAAAGGGTCCGGGTTAAGGTTTCGATTTATCGCGGAGCTTTTTTGCTGTTGCAAGATCTTCCTGAGCCCTGCCTTTATCGCCCATAATTTCATAGGCATTTGCCCTTAATTCATAGGCGTCGGCACTTTTCGAATCAAGACGGATCGACTCGGTAATATCACGAATGGCCTTTTGGAGGTCATCGAGATTCAGATGGACCAAAGCACGGTTATAGAGTCCGTCAGCGTCGGTCGGATTTAATTCAATGTATCGGTCGCAATCCTGCAATGCCGATCCGAAGTCTTCGAGTAGGATATACAGCCGGCCCCGTTCGAAATAAGCATCAGCGATGTTTGGGTCCAGCTCTATCGCTTTATTGAGGTCTATGATCGCTCGTTCATATTCGGAAAGCTCAGCTTGCATTCTCGCCCGAAAAATCCGAAATTCGGCATTCTTATCATCCAATGCAATTAGCTTGGTATAATCGTCCCGAGCAGCGACCCATTCCTCTTTGCCTTCAAGCAGCCGTGCTCTGTCAAGAAGAGCTTCAATATGCGAGGCATCAATTTGGATCACACGATCCAAGTCTGCCATCGCTTTCGGTAATTCTTTCAGACGCTCCCAGGTAAAGGCACGGTTGTGCAATGCGTAAGTACTTTTTGGGTCGATGCGAAGAGCGGCGTCAAAATATTTCATCGCCTGCTTATATTTTTCTTTGAACAGTCTCACCCGGCCGCGGCCGACGATCGCGTCAACGAACTTAGAGTCTAACTTTAAGGCTCTGTTGAAATCTTCAAGGGCCCTATCGGCCTGGTCCTTACTTAAATAGGCCTCCCCGCGTTGGACATACCCGTCGGCTTCTTTCGGCTTTATTTCAACGTATCTAGTGAAGTCTTTGATCGCTTCGTCATATTTGTTCAATGAGTCATAGCTCGAACCTCGATTAAAATAGGCATCGCCGTCTTTCGGGTCGATCTCAATTGCCTTTGTCAGGTCCTTGATCGAATTTTCATGGTCCCTTAAGTCATCGAAAGAGAGAGCCCTATTGAAAAGCGCGTTGTAATTCTTCGGTTCGATCTCCAGGGCCGAAGTAAGATCCTTGATCGATCTTTCATATTGCTTCGCTGTGTGGTACGCAGATGCTCGATCGATCAATACGGATACATCTTTTGGGTGAAAATGAAGGGCTCTATCAAAGTTCGGTATCTGACATTCCCAATCATCGTCGGGGCACTCGTCCGCAAGGCTTGTGTATTTTTCGCAGAGCCAGAGCATTATCGCTTCTATCAACTCATCGTCACCGCCCGCCTCGCGTAGCTTCGCCAGTTGTTCCTCATCGATATCAAACTGAAGGCCTCGCTCTTTTACGGTCTTCTGCGCGATGCGGTTCGCCATGGAAATAGATATTTCGGTTCCGGTCAGTGTGCTCAGAAGTTCGTCAAACTCCATCGGCTTTGGCTGAGCGAAACTCAATAGAGGCAAGGCCAACAGAATGTGAGATCCCAGAACCCAGAGCCCGAAATGATGGAATTTTTGAGATCTCATATTCTTTCCTTTAGATAACGAGTTAAGGCCTAGTTTTCAGATGGCAATTCTTTCGTGTTACCCCGCTGAAGTTTTCCGAATCGGGAACTGGGCAGCCAGTTGGGCATCTCAGCTGATTCGGAAATTCGCCAGGCGAGAATACCCATTACTTCCGCAACGGTTTCGGCACCTTCCCATGCCCAGTCCGCCTGAATCGTATCGCTCGGAAGATGATAATCGGTCTTTCGCCATTCTTCCATACGCTTCATCCAAATTTCCTTGTCGCCGGCGGGAGCACCTTTTAGCATCAATGCTGGAATACCACGCTCAACGAAGGAATAATGATCGGAACGGAGAAAGATGCGTTCCTCCGGAACCGGATCGGGGATAACATCGACGCCAAATGGACGTGCGAGCTCGTTGAGCATCGAACCTAGGGAAGAATGTTCTGCGCCGTAGCCGACGATGGTCTTGACCGGCCCGTAAACCTCTGTACCCACGCCGTCAAGGTTCAAGTTTGCAGCGATCTTTTTCACGTCCCAACTTGGCTTTTTCGCCCATTCTTTTGATCCGTAAAGGCCGTACTCTTCGCCTGTTACAGCAATAAAGATCATTGATCGCTTAGGCTTTTCTGAAAGCCCTGCAAAGGCCTCCGCAACTGCCAACATTTCGGCAGTGCCAAGTGCATTATCGGCCGCGCCCACATATACCTTGCCGTTGTCCTTTCCGTAAGCATCGTAGTGAGCGGAGAAAACTACGGCCTCGGCCTTCAGTTTTGGATCAGAGCCTTCAAGATAACCGATCACGTTATTTCCGCTTACTTTTCCCGACTTGTACTTAACCGATAGCTTGACCTTCGTCTTCATATCGAAAGCCTTGAAATCTCGCGTGGCAGAACTTGCTATCGCCTCTTGTCGTGCAACCGGCGACGACGCAAAAAGCTTTTCGGCTCCTGCCGCACTTACATAGACAAATGGCGGCACCTGAGGTTGATATCCACGCTCGTTCGGAAGGCTCAATTGCCGTCGGCTGAAATAATCGATCATCATCTCCGGCGGCCTTTTCTCCTCGCCGGTGCCGATGAAAACTAAGGCTGCGGCTCCGCCCATGACCAAATTCCGCATTATCACCTGCTGAAAATTCTTCTCGCGCCAAACCTGTTCGGTAGTTCCCGGCGGCGGGCCTTCCAGCATTACAACGACCTTGCCACTAATATTCACGCCCTTGACCTGATCGATCCCTGCTGCGTCCGCCTGAATTCCGTAGGCAACAAATACGGCATCGCCGCTTGCGTTGCGGTTTCCGTTATTCTGCGGCAAAAGGGCGAATTCCGAACCATGTGCAAGTTCGGCATTCCCGGCTGAAAACGAAGCATCAGGAAGCACGGTCGTTTCCTTAAAGTCGATCTTCTGAAAATAGGTTCCTTTATCGCCAAGCGGCTTCAAGCCAAGATCGGTAAATTTTTGTGCGATCCAATTTGCGGCCCTATCGCCGCCGGGCTGTCCGGTTCCTCGGCCTTCCATTTCGGTGGCGGTCAAGGCGGTCGTCGAATCTTTTATCGAACTAACAGTGATCTTTTCGATGATCTCCCGCTCAATATCACTGAACGACGAAGCGGAAGCCGGTGCTTGCCCGAAAGCGGCGGTGAACAGGAAAATTGCCACAAGGTGCGCGGCTAAAACACGACGTATGAAAAGGTTCATTTACTTCTCCAGAAATAGAATTTAATTGCGCCTCGACCGGCGTTTACGGGCCCAACGCACGAATGAGTTAATTGTGATTGTATCAAGCTTTTATTCGCCTTCAACGCCCGCCCCACTATTTTTAAGATTTGTTTGATATGCTTCATTTGGCGGGCGAAAAGTACAATGGTCGAGAACCGGGAAGGTAAAGAGGGCGTTGGCGGGCCGATAGCGGCCTTGCTTGGCGTGCAGGTGTTTTTCGGGTCGCTGCCGGTTATCGGAAAGGTGGTGCTTGCGGTGCTTCCGGCTGTCGCACTTGTTGGTTTCCGGGTTGGTATTACCGCCTTAATCTTGTTCGTTGTTCAATTTTTACGCGGACGGCTTTGGCTAAAAGAGCGTTCTGATTATGTCCGTCTCGCTGCCTTAAGCCTATTCGGCGTCACATTTAATCAGCTTTTGTTTATCGGCGGACTTTCGCTTACAAAGGCTTCGAACACATCGCTGCTCGCGGTCACTATTCCGATCTTTGCTATTTCGATAGGAGCGATCATCGGTGCGGAAAGATTGCGGCTTATCAAGGCCGTCGGGATAATTCTCGCGGCAGTTGGGGTCATCGTTTTGATCGATCCCCGGAACGCTTCGTTCTCATCAGAGACCACGGTCGGCGATATTTTGATAATCGTAAATTCGCTTTCTTACGGCATCTATGTAGCAACTTCGAAAGAGATAATTACGCGAAACGGAGCATTTCGTTCGATGATGTGGGTCTTTATGTTCGCGTCGGTGATCTGCGTTCCGCTTGGGCTGGTTTCGGTCTCGGCGGTGGATATCGCATCTATTTCGCCGATGATCTGGTGGCTTGTGCTTTACATCGCCGTGGTCGCAACCGCGGGGCCATATCTCTTAAATGCTTACGCGATCGCGAAGGTTAGCGCGTCCACCGTTGCGGTATTCATTTACCTTCAGCCGCTGATCGGGTTCTTGCTTGCCGTTATTTTCCTGGGCGAATCCATCGACGCGAAATTCATTATTGCCGCTGTGCTAGTTTTCCTGGGCGTTTTTCTGACGACCGTAAAGCTTTCGAGGCTCGAACCGCCCGAGCCCGACCGGAAAGCCGGATCTGCCTGATGCACAACTTTTTTTCTTGAAACTATTGAAACCTTTAAGGTACTATCAGCGTCAAACAAACGTTAAATGCCGACGAATATCACGCAAACTGAAGCTGACGGCCGTTTCTATCTTCGGGTCGAGGGCCAGCTTTATCTTGACGACGCGATACTTTTGGAGCGCATAGTTGACGATCTTCGTTCGGGCTCAGACCTGCCGATCACAATCGACCTTGCCGACCTTGACCTTCTCGACAGCGATTCCGCCCCGACCTTGATGCGGCTGGAACTTCGCAGCGATGTCGATATTCAGGGAATGGATATCTTTCTTCAGACGGCGATCGATACCGCCGAACGCTACGCCTAATAGATTCAAGCTGGGAGCTTGAAGCTGGTAGCCGGAAGCTGTACAAAAACCTTCCTAAGTATGATTCGCGTTCCAGGCTATTTCGCATAAAATAGGCTCAATGAAACTCCGCGAAATAGCAGAGCTTGTCGGCGGTGAGCTTATTGACGACGGCGAAATTGAGATAACCTCGGTCGCGGACATCTCTCGAGCCGAGGCCGGCCAACTCGCCTTCTATGAAAAACCCGGTCCGATCCCCGAAACGAAAGCTTCGTGCGTGATCGCCTCCCAGGCAGAAACACGAGCGGTAGCGAGTGTGCCCCTCATCCTTGTCGCTAACCCAAAACTCGCCTTTGCAAAAGTCGCCGCTGTGCTTCACAAGCGCGAGAAGGCCTCTTTCATTCATCCATCAGCCTCGATCGCGGATTCAGCCAAGATCGGCAGCGGGACACATATCCACGCCGGTGTCAGCATCGCCGATAATGTTTCGATCGGAACGAACTGCACAATTCATCCAAACGTCGTCATCTACGAAAATGCGGTTGTGGGCAGCAACGTCATCCTTCATGCCGGTGTCATCGTCGGAGCCGATGGTTTTGGTTACGTAAGGGACGCTCCCTCCACACCGTCAACCGAAGCGGCTGCCACCCCTCCTCAGGCAGGAGGGGAGCTTATCAAATTCCCGCAGATCGGGACCGTATTTATCGAAGACAATGTCGAGATCGGCGCAAATACCTGTATCGATCGCGGAGCGCTTGGCGAAACCCGCATCGGCGAAGGGACGAAGATCGACAATCTCGTTCAGGTCGGCCACAACGTCCAGATAGGGAAGCGTTGCGTTATCGCAGCACAGACCGGAATATCGGGAAGTGTTGTTATCGAAGACGATTGCGTCATCGGCGGCCAGGTCGGATTTGGTGATCATGTCCACGTTCAAAGCGGCGCCATCATCGGTTCACAAGCTGGAATTCTTCCGGGCAAGATCGTCCGCCCCGGCGTCTGGTGGGGCACGCCCATCCAGCCGCTCGACGAATACAAACGCCAAAACGCCATGGTAAAAGGCCTCGGACGTCTTCGGGAAGATGTGAAGGAATTAAAGATGAAAAACAAATAGCCCGCAAAGCGCAACTTCTGGATAGAAGCGGTGGCAGCCGCTACGTTTGATGGGGTGGTAGAACCTATTGCGGCTTGTCGCCTATGGCGATATTGATGCCCGAGATTCCCATACCAACTTCCGTATCCCAAATCCCGGATTCCTTGACCATTTCCGTGAATTCTTATATAGCATCTGACAAACGTAAGCGGGGCGAGCCCCGAATCGTGGGCCCTTCGCACCTGCTTTCTCCGAATCTGTCTCTCACGTAGTTGATATTCTTCAAGGAGTTAAGCCCATGTCATTTGCGAAGTCTTCGTTGTTGGTCTCTTTAATATTACTTTTTCATTTCGCCTCATTCGGTCAACCCGACGAGGGATTTCCGAATCCCGACCGAATCGACAAGTCATATCACACTAATGGAACTCTTGCCGGTGAAACTCCATACATAGGCAGTTCGCGATACGGCGTAGCGAGAACTTATTCGAAGGAAGGTATCCTTGTCTCAGAGGTTCCGTATGTAAAGAACAAAAGGCACGGACTAGAAAAGCAGTATTTCCACGATGGCACCCCAAGATCGCAGACCGAGTATGTTGACGGAAAGAAACACGGATTGGAGCTTACGTATTATACGAATGGACTCGTTTGGACGGAGTATCGATATGATCGCGGCCGAAAGAACGGTCTGTTCAGGGCCTGGTATCCAAGCGGCGGAATAATGGTTCAAGGAACCTACAAAGACGACAAAAAGGACGGTCTTGAGTCATCCAGCTTTGAAAATGGGAAAGTTTCAAAGACCCAGGTATTTGAGAATGGCCAGCTAAACGGCGTGGAAAAACGGTACTGGAAGAGCGGAGGACTTAGATCTCAAGTTCCTTGGGTCTCAAGCAAAAAACACGGAATTGAAAAGGGCTTCTATGAGAACGGCGCACTAAGGTCTGAACGCACCTACGAAAATGGAAAAGCTCATGGTCCCGACAAGCTTTATGGACGAGATGGAAAGCTAGAGTACTCCGGCGAATGTGTGAACGGAATTTGCTGACCGCGTTAGGTTCGTGCCTTTGGGAACACATGGACAATCGAATTTTTCAAAGGGGTGGGGCTTCGGCCTTATCCTATTTTTAATACGTTAATCACAGGTCTCCAGTTTTTCCGGATATTCTTTTATCGCTTCCCCCAAAATAATGCGGCAAGAAATGAACCTTTCCTTCGTTCATTCTTTTAACCATTTGGGAAGGAGATCATTGTGGACAAATACATCACCCTTTCGTCGCTATTACTGTTATTTTTCTCGACGGTTACGATTGCCCAATCAAAGAGAACACCGCTGGACGATTATCTCGAAGGTGCGAAAACGATCGTGATCGGACGATGCATCGCCAGCGGGCCCGTTAACAAGATCGCTCAAGCTACGGTCGAACTTGAAATTCTCCATATCGTTAAAGGCGACCCGGAGCTGAAGATCCTCTCCACGACCGTCTCCGGCAGACTGAAACCTGGTGAAATGTATTTGATCCGCATTCCGGATCACGAACGTTCGACGGAAAAACCGAAATTTGGTTCTAATGGTTTCAATGTGATCCCGATCGCCAGTTATGTTGACGTTGAATTCTTGAAAACGCTTTCGCCTCGGATCATCGTCCTTCGGTTAACGAACACACGCTTGGCCGAACTTGAAACCACTATCCGTTTATCCGAATACGAGAGGGAAAATCTAAAGGTCTTGGGTTCGGAAAACTAACTTTCTAGAAGTCGAATTATGGCTTCCGCAGCCCGTTTCGAGGCGCCGCCGTGGCCTAGTTTGTCGGTTGCGGCCCGGAGATCTTCGCGGATCTTTTTATTAGTTTCGGCATCGAGTAAATGAAAAAGCTCCTCGGCCAGTAACTTAGGTGTGAACTCATCTTGGATCAACTCTTTCGCAACACGCTCTTCTGCTATCAGATTGATCAAGCCAAAATGCTCCACGTCGATAAGCGGCCTTAGAAGCTTGTAATTAAGGGCAGATGTTTTATAGACGATAGCCATCGGCGTTCCGATAATGCCTGTTTCGAGCGTCGCGGTGCCGCTTGTCACGGCAGCAGCGTCCGCTGCGTTCAGCAGGTCATATGTCTCCCCTGAAATGATCGAAAAAGATGGCAAAGATCCGGCCGGCACTGCTTTGTTTTCCTTGATAGCAGATTCAACTTCGTCGCGAAAACGCTCCGAAGCGAGCGCAATGCCGAATTGCAGCTCACGGTTTTTAATGAGCATCTCCGCAGCTGTCTCCATCATTAGCGGAAGTATCTTTCGGACTTCTTTCGACCTGCTTCCGGGCAGAAGAGCGATGAACGGATGATCAAGATCGATCGAGTGTTTTGCTCTAAATTCCTCGCGGCTGGTTTCCGGATGGACCTCGCGTGCAAGCGGATTCCCGACATATTCCACGTGATGAATGCCTCGTTTCGCATACCATTCTTTTTCGAATGGCAGGATCGAGATCAAAAGGTCGACATATTTGCGTATCGTCTTTGATCTGTAACTCCGCCATGCCCAGAGCTGCGGCGAGATATAATAGACCACCCGAAACCCACGCTTTTTCAATGACTTAGCGAGCTTTAGATTGAAATCGGGGAAATCGACGAGTACAACGGCATCAGGCTTCCGCTCGTCGGCGGACCGCAGAAGTTTCCTGAACGTGCGTATGAACATCGGCAGGGCCGCCGCAATTTCAGGCAAACCGACGATCGAAAGTTCGTCTGAGTTCACGGTCGTTTCAACGTCTAAAGCCCGCAATGCCGGGCCTGTCGCTCCAAAAAAAGCGGTCTCAGGTGCGATCTCGCGTAACGCCGAAACGAGCTTCGCCGCGTGCTTGTCTCCGGAAGCCTCACCGGCGACGATCATTATTTTTCCTGCAATGGCCACTTTTATAATGAGCGATCGGAATCTAGAGTTTATGCGACCTTCGCATTACAACCAAACTCGGCTGCAAACGCATCTAATCCGCTTGAACATCGCCAGCGGTTGCATATAAAACTGCCCACATCCTTGCAGAACAATGGTTTACTCTTTAAACTACTGTGTTTCGTTTGAGCGGTAGATTTATTGACAGGCCAAGGCAGATGTTGCATCGGTCAGCTATTATTTTTGGAGGCGTTTGTGAAGCTTCGCAGTTTTGTTTTTCTTGCCCTTGGGGCACTATTTGTTTTTTCGCCGGTGCTTTTCGCACAGGTTGATTCGCTGATCGGCCAGATGACGAGTTCTTTCGAAGAATCGTTCGCTGGCGGAGTAAGCGGTGATGGTAGATTTGTCGTTATCGAGTCGCGCGGAAATCTCGCCACCGTGAACCCTCGGAACGAGGACGGCAATGTCGAGATATTTCTGTTCGATTACGCTCAGCGTCATATCTTCCAGATAACTGACACGAAAAGCGTACGGATCAACCCCAATCTTGACCCGCTTCAGAGCAACATCAGGGTGGAGATCACGAATCGCCGCCCTGTTATCAGCAACAACGGCCGTTGGATAGCGTTCGGTTCGAATGCGACCCGTTCGACCCCTGCCGTACCGGACAGCACGAACCCCGGCAGTTTTGACGGTGAGACCTTCAATAACAATATGGGTCCGGCCTGCACCCTGCCGACCCCGACCCCGACGCCGAGCCCGACGGCAACTCCATCGCCGACGGCTACACCGACACCGTCTGGAACACCGACGCCGACACCTGTGCCGTCGCCGACGCCTTTTGATAATCCGCTTGATTGTGATGCAAACCTCGAGATCTGGCTCTATGAAGTGCCTGCGGCTCCGCCTGCCGATCTTACGACGGGAGATGAAATACCTTTTGTCGATCTCGCAGTGGGCTCCTTTACACGCATTACGAACACAGACCCGAGCCGTTTGCCGCAGCCAGCCGGCGCGTTCACAGGGGCATTCGTGGCCAACGACAATCACGACGCGTCGATAGATGACAACGGTGAGACCATCGCATTCGTCTCCACTAGGGATCTAGTAACAGGAAGGAATTCGTTCCCGGATGATGACAATGACGAGATATTTACCTTCGTTCGATCCGGCGGCCAAACGGTCGCGCGTTTTGACAAGGCGAACGGAAGCGGTTCAGCCTGCGTCGGCATCACCGGCGGGACGATCTGTCAGGTAACAGAGACACCGCGCGGGCCGATCTTTGACCCGATCTATAACAAAAATCCATCGATTTCCGGCAATGGCGCGCGCGTTGTTTTCTCCAGCACCGGCGATAACCCGATAATTGCGATGACCGGCGGGAATAATCCGTCAACAAGCCGGAACGAGGAGATATTTATCGCGAACCTCAGCGGAGGTGCGCCCAGCTCCGGCCATCGCCAGATAACTGTAACTACATCTACGAATCCCGGAGATCCGGTAAATAGTCTTGATTTTGGAAAACGTATCAGCCGCGACGGACGGTTTGTCGCTTTTGATTCCTTTGCAGACTTAGCAGCTGTTACGCCGGGCCCAAACCTTACCTCGTTCGCCACTTATATTTACGATTACGATGCGGTGCCGACACAAACGACCAATCGTTTCAGGCGAATATTGGCCCGAAGCGATGCAGACACAGAAGCCCTCGGTGGCGATATTGCAAGATACCCGGGCTTTACTGATTACGACGCGAACGGCACGCCTTCGACTGTTGTCTTGGAAACGCGTCTGAACATTAACCGCCGCGGCGAGATGCCGGCTACGGCGGAAGACGGTTTGAATGATACAGAAGGCAGGCCGGTTCAGATCTATTCAATGGACCTGAACGCTCCGGCCGACACCGACAGGTTTACCAGGTTGACCAAATTCCCGCTGCCGTCATTCTTTCTTGCTTCGACACAACCGCTGCCGAGCAATTCGTCAAAACGAATGGCGTTCAATCTATCTTTGACAGAGGTTGGAACAGGGAATCCGGATAACCGGATGGAGGCCTTTTACCTATATCAACCGAACGTGGTCCAAAATACGGTAGCCTCGATCAACTTTGCTACGGGGGCTTCGCGTATGCCGGTATCGCCTACCGCAGTTCCGACACCAAGCCCATCCCCGAGCCCGTCGCCGACCGCGACACCGAGCCCGACGCCAACGCCAAGTCCATCGCCAACGCCGACCGGAACGCCGACGCCGACCCCAACACCGTCGCCTTCTCCGACGCCACAGACGCCGCCTGCGGTTCTTGGCTTGTCTCCGGGAATGATCGCGATCCTTGATTTTTCGGCTTCATTGGAATTTCCGATCCCGGCAAGAACTGGGGTTGGATCGCTGGAGCGTAGTTTCCAATTACCGATCGAACTGGGTGGGGTGACCGTAACTATCAACGGTGCTGCCTGCGGACTCAAATCTATTAGCCGGCGACAGATAGTATTTCAGGTTCCCCGAGGGCTTTTGAGCGAAGTTACCGGTACCGAATATCCAATTGTCGTCAACAACAATGGAATTGTTTTCCGCGGTAAGGTCACGATCGTGCCGGCCCGTCCGGATCTTTATTCAACTAATGAAGTGCCCGGGCCCAACGGAAGAGCGTTAGCATTCAACGTTACAAACCGTGTTTACACGACTGAACCGTTTACCGCGCATACTATCCTAATTCGCGGCGGACGTCGTGTTTCTACCATCCTTCGAATCAGAATGACAGGCGTTCAAGACGTGCCAACATCGGCTATTACGGTCCGGATCGGTGGGTTTATCGTCTTTGGAAATCGAATAATTGGTGATCCGGTTGAGGTCGAGCCCGGCATATACACTTTGGATTTTGAACTTCCGCCTCTAATAGACGGTGCCGGAGATGTTCCCATAGTGATCGAGGCTAGCGGCGGCCTTGGCGTGTTCCAGTCACGGCTCGATGACACGGCTGTGAAGGTCAATATTCTCTAAAACGTTATATTGTTTTTATTAAGGCCGTCCCGTTATCAATGATCGGGATGGCCTTTTTTGCTGTTTGCAGCTTTATCAAAAGCTCTGATGTCAGCATAACTATTCGTAATGTTTGCGATTCGCTTTGCTGTATAATATCCTAACAATTAGAAGTAACCCGCTATTTTGGTTCCATTGGCCACATTTATATCAAGCCTGTCCCATATTTTAAGGCCGATACGTATATAAAATTTAGGA
Source organism: Pyrinomonadaceae bacterium (assembly GCA_041751035.1). Classification (GTDB taxonomy): domain Bacteria; phylum Acidobacteriota; class Blastocatellia; order Pyrinomonadales; family Pyrinomonadaceae; genus OLB17. Next base: position 113,296 of record JBGSYH010000012.1, read on the forward strand.
GTTTTCAAAAAAATTATGGCAGAAAAAGACGTTTCAACAATGAAGGTATCTCAGAAGGTTTGGAAGAACGGTGAAGTTATAGATTGGGATGATGCGCGTATCCACGTAATGTCGCACGTCGTTCATTATGGGTCGAGCGTGTTCGAGGGAATTCGCTGCTACAAGACCTCGAAAGGGTCAGCCGTTTTCCGCTTGACGGAGCATATCCAACGTCTTTTGAATTCGGCAAAGATCTATCGGATGGACCAGCCTTTTTCGCGCGACCAGATAATAGACGCAACGGTCGATCTGATCCAAAAGAGCGGGCTTGATGAATGTTACCTGCGTCCGGTGATCCTTCGCGGGCTTGATGAAGAAAAACCTGCGTTCGGAGTTTACGGCCTTTTGAATCCGGTCGATATATACGTCGCGGCTTGGCAATGGGGCAAATATCTCGGTGAAGAAGCATTGGAGAACGGAATTGATGTTTGTGTTTCCAGCTGGAACCGTATTACATCCAATTCAATGCCCGCAATGGCGAAGGCCGGTGCGAATTATATGAATTCGCAGCTCATAAAGATGGAAGCAAAGCTCGGAGGTTTTGCCGAGGGCATCGCTCTCGACGACCGCGGTTATGTTTCCGAAGGCTCCGGCGAGAACATCTTTATGGTAAATGGCGGAAAGCTCTACACACCGCCGCTGGGAGCATCAATACTTCCCGGAATTACACGTGATTCGGTCGTACAGATCGCACGCGAAATGGGTATCGAAGTTATTGAGACAAGTGTTCAGCGATCAGCCCTTTATCTGGCGGATGAATTATTCTTCACCGGCACCGCAGCCGAGATATCGCCGATCCGATCGGTCGATCGCATTCAGATCGGCAGCGGCAAACGCGGCGACATCACGAAGGCACTTCAGGACGAATTCTTTGCAATAATCGATGCCCGAAGGCCAGCACCGAATGGAGCAGAATGGCTTACGTTCGTACATGATACCGGCGGAAAAAAAACGGCAGTCGCATGAGTGACGCCGCTAATTGACTTCTTAGGCCCTGTTAGTGCATAAACGCCCGACGGGGCCTTTCTCTTTTTTTTGCATGGACGAATCAATTGAAAAGCCGATCGGGTGGCCGCTTGAGGTCTCCGTATTTCTCTGCGGGGCGATCGTAATGACCTATGAAATAGTAGGTTCGCGAATTCTCGCTCCTTACATCGGCACATCAACTTATATTTGGACAAGCCTGATCGGTGTCATCCTCGGGGCATTGAGTCTCGGGTATTGGCTGGGCGGGAGAATGGCCGATCGCCGACCGAATGTCGGTGTCTTAGCGGCAGCGATATTTGCGGCCGGCGGACTTATTTCGGTTACGATCCTGGTAAAAGATCTTGTGCTTTCCGTTATCGCTGCAATGGCAGTGATGGACGAACTCCGCTCGATACTTGCCGCTCTTTTGCTTTTCGCACCTGCCAGTGTGGCTCTCGGTTTTGTTATTCCTTACGCGACAAAGCTTCGCGTGGCGAACCTGGCAGAAACCGGTTCTACCGTCGGCCGCCTTTACGCTCTTTCAACGATCGGCAGCATCGTCGGAACATTTGCCGCGGGCTTTTTCTTCATTCCGTTCATCGGATCGGTGCGGACGCTCTATATTCTCGCTTTTGCATTGTTCCTGGTTGGAGTATATCTCGGCGGTTTTGCGATCGCCCGACGCTGGGTCGGCGCTGTTGTAATTTTCGTGATCGGGCTTCTCGCAAGCGAAGGTTATTCTCATCTTCTGAAACGGACGAATCTGATCGCCGATATTGATACGCAATATAGCCGCGTCCGCGTTTTCGAAGCGACCGAAAACAGCAGCCGCCGCCGGATGAGGGCACTCGCGACCGACCCGACATATATTCAATCAGCGCGTTATTTGGACGGCGGCGAACTCGCGCTCGAATACACGAAATTCTATGACCTGGTCGGTTATTTTGTGCCGGAACATCGCCGCGTGCTGATGATCGGCGGCGCGGGTTATTCGTATCCGCGTGCTTTTTTGACGAATTTCCCCGACTCGCGGATCGATGTCGCGGAGATCGACCCCGGAATGACCGCGATCGCCAGAAAGTACTTCGGGTTAACGGACGATCCGCGAATGAACATCATTCACAAGGACGGACGAATGGTGCTGAACGCGGCAAAAGACAGCGAATACGATGCGATCTTGATGGACGCTTTCGGCTCTCTGTTTTCAGTTCCATTTCAACTAACCACGATCGAAGCTGTGCGCGAAATGCACCGTTCGATGGGCGAGGACGGCGTGGTGATATTCAATCTCGGCTCAGCGATGACGGGCAGATCCGCCGAGTTCTATTGGCGGGAGTTTACAACCTATAAACGGGTATTTGAGGAAGTCCAGGTTTATAAGGTTCGCCCGGAGACTCCTGGTGATGTTCAGCAGAATCTGATGATCGTCGCCTGCAAACAAGCGTGCAAAAGCGATGAGAACTTTCCGCAGGACAGCGACATTCAGTTTGAGAAGATGCTATCGACCAAGGTTGAGCCCGGTGTTGGGCTGAGCATTCCCATTCTGACCGACGAACTTGCGCCGGTTGAACGCTTTGCCTCAATAGCCAATTCGCTGAGATAAGCAGCTGTAAAGTTCCCCGCCTTGCCCATCGCATCCGAATTGGTCATACTTTTCGTTTACGTTTTTCATCAAATTATTCGCTGTGCAATGTTAATGCATAGCAGCACTAATAATGAGCAATACCGCAACACCGAACGCCAGTTACAGCCTTACGCTTAGAGTCAAGATCCTCAACAAGCCCGGAAAGCTTGGGGAAATAACGACATCTATCGGCCAGGCCGGCGGCGATATCGAGGGCATCGACATCGTCAGCGTCGGCAAAGATTTCCTTATCCGGGACATCACCGTAAACGCAGCCAGCGAGACGCACGACGAAGAAATTCTCGACGCAGTAAGCAATATCGATGGTGTCGAAGTGGTGAATGTTTCGGACAGAACATTCCTTATGCATCTCGGCGGTAAGATCGAAATGGTGTCAAAGGCGCCGCTGAAAACGCGCTCCGATCTTTCGATGGCTTACACGCCCGGCGTTGCACGCGTCTGCGAAGCGATCCACCAGGACCCGGAAAAGGTTTTCAATTTAACGATAAAAAAGAACACGGTCGCGGTCGTTTCGGACGGCACTGCTGTTCTCGGGCTTGGCGATATCGGGCCGGCTGCGGCGATGCCCGTGATGGAAGGAAAGTGCCAGCTGTTCAAAGAATTCGGTGGTGTCGATGCATTTCCGATCTGCCTGAACACAAAAGATCCGCACGAAATAGTTCAAACGATAAAGAACATTTCGGTAGCGTTCGGCGGGATAAATCTTGAGGACATCTCCGCCCCGCGATGTTTTGAGATAGAAGAACGCTTGAAGGAAGAACTCGATATTCCGGTCTTTCACGACGATCAGCACGGCACGGCGGTCGTGGTACTCGCCGCGCTAATTAACGCCTTGAAGATCGTCGGCAAGCGGATGGAAGACATCAAGGTCGTCGTCAACGGGATCGGTGCCGCCGGTGTTGCATGTACAAAGATCGTCATGGCCGCCGGCGTTAAAAACATCGTCGGATGTGACACGACCGGTGCGATCTATGAAGGCCGGACCGAGAATATGAACTGGGTCAAAGATTGGTATGCGCGCAATACCAATCCGTTAAAGGAAAAAGGAAACATCCACGATGTCATCAAGAACGCGGATGTATTCTTAGGCCTTTCGGCGCCGGGCATTATCGAGCCTGACGACCTCAAGAATATGGCCGCCGACCCGATAGTTTTCGCAATGGCGAACCCGGTCCCTGAAATAATGCCCGAGGATGCGGTCGGGCTTGCCGCCGTTATGGCGACCGGGCGTTCGGATTATCCGAATCAGATCAACAACGTACTTTGCTTCCCCGGCATATTTCGCGGAGCATTGAATTGCCGTGCTTCCCGCATAAACGAAGCGATGAAGCTCGCCGCCGCACACGCCATTGCCGAGATAATCGGCGAGGACGAACTTCACCCCGATTACATTATTCCGTCAGTGTTCGACCGCCGCGTAGGCGAAGCCGTCGCCGCAAAGGTAGAAGAGGCCGCATACGAATCCGGCGTCGCCCGCCGGACGCGCTCCGATTCAGATACCGAGTTCCATTAATTTTGCAAAAACCCCGATTTTGGATTAACATTCACCCATCCAAGCTTTTTCACTATTAAAGTTTTCACTTTTGGCATTGTAGGTCACAACAGTGACCCTTTTCCGCCGCCGAAGTGGTCTGAACCGCAGCGACGGCTTTTCGAATTAAGAGGAGGGATCGAATGAAGTTTTTGCGATTTTTTGCCGTCTCGGCATTTATCATCACGCTTACCGCGTTTTCCGCTGCTGCTGCAACGTTTACCGTAACCAAGATCGAAGATACTAACGATGGCGTTTGCGACGCTGATTGCTCATTGCGTGAGGCCGTTGGTGCGGCTAATGCCGCCGCGGGCGATGACGTTATAGATTTTTCCAGCCTGTTTGATACGGCACAGACGATCACGTTGACGGGTTCTGAGATAGTTATCGGAGCGAACGGCACGCTTACGATAAACGGTCCCGGAGCAGATCTCCTAACGATCAGCGGAAACAACCTAAGCCGGATCATCTCGACCGGTCCGAACGTCGTTGCATCGATCGATGGCATCAGATTCACCGCCGGCAATGGTGCCGGTGCGATCAACACCGGCCGCGGCGGAGCGATCTATAATGTCGGTGCGACTTTGACCCTTACAAATCTGATCATCACGGGCAACACTGCCTCAGCCGGCGGCGGTTTGAATAATGCAGCTTCGACCAGCCCGTCCATTCCCTCGACATTGACGATAATCAATTGCGAGATCTCGGACAACACAGCGACCAGCTCCGGCGGTGGTATGCAGAATTTTTCGACCAGTACGGTTACGATCGAAAATTCGACATTTTCCGGAAATACAAGCGGCAGCACGATCGGCGGCGGCGGAGCCCAGCTAAACGGCGGCGCTCGAATTACAAATTCCACCTTTGCTAACAACAATGCGCCGACTGGCGGCGGTGGCGGAATACAGTCTAACGGCACGATCGGCACAATTCTTACGAACGTTACCGTCTCCGGAAACACATCGACCAACAACGGCGGCGGCATCCATCGCGGAACTACCAACGTGAACTTTTTCATCCGGAATTCGATCGTCTCGGGAAACAATGGAACGGCGGCATCGCCCGATTTCACCAATTCTGCGAACGGTAACCAATCGCAGGGGAACAACATCATCGGAGTCACCGGTACGAGTACCGGCTGGGTAAAATCGGACCTTCTCGATACTAATCCGATGCTTGGATCGCTTGCCGACAACGGCGGCCCGACCCTAACATTTTTGCCGATGGCCGGCTCGCCTGCTATCGACGGCGGTCAGAATTGCGTTCTTGATTCGTCCTGTTCCGCAAACAACCCTCCGGCGAACGTGACGACCGATCAGCGAGGCATCGCGCGTCCGCAGGGAGCGAATGTTGACATCGGTTCGGTCGAGGTCGCTGGGACTGCAGCAAATGCCACCATCATCGGCCGCGTGTTCACACCGAATGGACTCCCGATCAAGGGTGCGATCGTCACGATGACGCCTGCTCCGACCATCTCAAACGGGATCCCGGTGCCCGCGTATCGCGATCTGACCAGTAATTTTGGTTATTTTAGCTTTGGCGGAGTTCCCACGGGCCAGTCTTATCAGGTGAACGTTTCGGCGAAGGGCTGGAACTTTACGCCTCAGATAATAAACGTCACCGGCGACATAACCGATCTGGAAATAACAGCGACCGGTGATGATGTTCAGGAAGAAAAGTGATCTGACGCATCTATGAAAAACGGCCGCGGCTTGAAAACAGTCGCGGCCTTTTTGTTTGCGGCCCGCGTTTCTAAAAATTCTTGCAAGAGAAACCGAACGGCGATATGATGCGAATGAAATTAAAACAGATCCGCGATCAATTGGCCAGATCGAAGAGGTAGTGCAATGCGAACGAACAAATTCTTCATCCGCTGCGGCCTGACGTCAGCCGTTTTCGCTTCAATATTATTCACATTCGCAGGCGAACTACACGGGCAATCGAGCCGTACGAGCACCTCTACGGCGCGGCGCGTCGGTGAATTTAATAAGCAGGGCGAAAAGGCTTTACACGACGAGATGAACCGCGAGATGCGCCGTAAAAAGCCCTCGAAGGAAGCTCTGCGAAAAGCCGCGCAGATCAAAAGAGAGACGATAAAAGACCTTGAAACGCTTCAGTCCAACTACAATTCGATGATCTTGCGGCTCGCTGAGCGGACCATGCCCGAACAGAGCTTTATCAAAGAAACAACCGATTCGACCGAGAGCGCCGCCGCGAGACTTTTGGCAAATCTCGCGCTTCCAAAGCCCGATGAAAAAGCGGAGCCCGACAGGATCGAGGCTGTGGAGGCAGACATTCGCCTGCGGATGCGGGCGCTTTGCGGCGAGATCTACGCGCTTTTGACGAGCCCGGCCGTTGAAAACCCGAACGTCGTCGATATCGATGCCGCGGCCGCCGCTCACAAGCGGCTCGAACGCATCATTCACCTCTCCGAACTCGTGCGAACGGCTCAGCAATAGCCGAAACCCGAGCCAAACGGTGCTCATATGCCGTTCTTATCTTTGCGTTCTTAGCGGCCTGGCGTGAACCATCTTTTCGGTAACCGAACGGTTCCGGCTGGCGTCTTTTCGTAACAGAGCCGGGGGAAATTCGATATTACACGGAGAAATTATATGAAAAGATTTTGGGGATATGTTGCGTTTACGTGCGTTTTGTTCATCGGCGTCGGAGCTGTCGTGGACAAGGCAGCGGCGAGATTTAGATCGGACGCGAAGGCGCTCGAAGTTATCGGGAAAGCCCGGCAGGCGATCGGCGGCGACGCTGCGATAGCCGAAGTTCGCGCCCTTTCGATCAAAGGCCAGACCACGACCACACGCACCATCGACGGCATGGCTCGCACCGATCAGGGCGAGACCGAAATTGTTATGCAGTTTCCGAACAAGATGCTGAAAATGGTCAAAATGGGCTCGGGCAGCGGCACTGCCGAGGGCTCGGCGATGAAAATTCACGACGTGATCGTGATGAAGAAAGCTGAAGGAACCGTCATCGAAGGCAAAGACGGCGAATTCACCACGGCGGACGGCAAGAAGGTTATCGTTCGCAAAATGGAAGGCGGCGATGCGACCTTTACTTCGCCGGACGGCAAGACGTTCGATATAAAGATCGCACCCGGCAGCGGTGATGTTCAGGAAACCGTGACGCCCGACGGCAAGAAGATCGTCGTTCGCAGGATGGAAGGCGGAAACGCCGCGGCATTTGTCACGAAAGACGGCGAGAACGTAAATGTTGACGGCAAAGAGATCCGGATCGCCAGGACCGCCGCCGCACACGCCGGAGCCGCACACAGAAATAACGAGATGCTCAGACTGACGCTCGCTCTGCTCGTAACCGCACCCGAAGGAATGGACGTAAGCTATTCGTTCGTCGGCGAAGGTAATATAGACGGAACTTCGGTGAACACGGTCGATGCATCGTTCGCCGGAGCAACGTATCGGCTGCACTTCGATCGCGATTCGAACCTGCCGGTCGGCATGAGCTACAAGGGCCACATGCCGGTCGTTATCCATATGACCCGCGCTGATAAAATGGCCGTTGAAACCGAGCAAAAGGTGATGGCATTTACGAAGACCGCAGGCGAAACGTCCGAGGCCGAATCGTTCGTCCGATTCGAAGACTTCCGATCAACCGGCAGTGTTCAGCTTCCTTATCGCTGGACGACCTCACGAAACGGCACGTCCGTGGAAACTTTCAACGTCGTCTCATACGAAATAAATCCGGCGAACATCGCCGAAAGATTCGACGCCGGAAAAACACAGATCCGCATCGTTAAACCGGTCGAGAAGTAGTTTCTTGTTTTCGCAACTAAAAAGACCCCGGCATGAAAATAAATTTATGTCGGGGTTCCTTTTTCTCTTGCAAGGTCTGCCATCACAGCCCTTATCTCGCCATAGCTAAAGTCTTCGCCAAGGTGTTCTTTTACGGGCGATATCGCGTTCTCAACCTTCAGGTCAATGAGTGCCTGCCTGATCGTTTTGATCTTTTCCGCATCAACCAGTTCATCAACCGTTACTCTGCCGTCTTCGATAAATCGAGACAGATGCCCTTCGATCGTACTCACGGCTAACCCTCTCGACGAGGCGATATCCGCGATGGACCTGCCTTCGCGAAAGAGCTTAAAAGTCGTCATGTACGTATCTTCACCCGAAGGTTTACGTTTTAATGGCCTCTCTCTACGGACGGGTGAGCGTAGTTCGCCGATCTTTGATCGGAGGCCGTTCGCTTCGCAATGTCTGCGGATCACCGTGAGAAATGCCGGGCAATATTTCTCCAACTTAAACTCTCCGACGCCCGAAAGTCTTGCCATCTCGTTCGGATGCTGCGGAAGGAACGCGGCCATTTCGACCAGTGTTGCGTCTGAAAAGATAACGTATGGCGGAACGCCCTCTCTTTCGGAAAGCGACAGTCGAACACGGCGAAGTTCCTCGAATAGGTCCTTATCATGATCAACCGTTCCGCTGTTCGATGACCGCCGCAGGTCGACATGCGTAATCTTGTGCAGCTCGACGTTTCTGATCCCTTTTAGAACTTCATCTCCTTTTTCTGTGACATAAAGGGTCGGAAATTCACCGCTCGCTTTGCGAAGAAAGTCTTGCGCGATCAGATCTCGGAAATACGCCGACCAATCTTGTTTTGAGATATCCGCCCCGACACCATAGGTCTTCAAATTCAGATGTTCGAGACGCATCTTCTGGGACTTCGAGCCGCGAAGCAGATCGATCAAATATCCGGCACCAAACATCTGTCCGGTTCGAACAACGGCACTCAAAGCTTTCTGCGCAATGATCGTTCCATCAAATTTTTCGAATTCGGTATTACAGTTGTCACAATTTCCGCAATCGCTATCGGTTGTTTCGGAAAAGTACGCCAACAGATATCTGCGCCGACAAGTTTTGAGCTCGCCAAATTCCGCCATCTGGTCGAGTTTGCGGAGCATAACCTTACTTTGTGCGGGATCTCCATCAACCTCGACGAATCCTTTCAGCTTGAGCACATCAGCGATCGAGTAGAACAACAGAGCTTCGCTCGGTAAACCATCTCGCCCGGCACGTCCCGTTTCCTGATAGTAGCTTTCGATGTTCTTCGGCAGGTCCATGTGAACTACGTATCTGACGTTCGATTTGTCGATGCCCATCCCGAACGCAATGGTTGCCACTACGATCTTTCCCTCATCATTTAAAAATGCATTCTGATTCTTTTCGCGTACGCGCTTTTCGAGTCCGGCATGGTAAGGCAGAGCCGCAAAGCCTTCGTCGCGAAGATCCTCAGCAACTCGCTCTACGGACGCACGGCTCAGACAGTAAACGATGCCGCTCTCGTCTTTTCTCGTTTCTAGAAACTCCAGCAGTCGATAAAACGAATCGCGCTTTGGCTCGACAGTGTATTTGATATTCGGCCGGTTAAAGCTTGAGACGAAAACGTCAGCGTCAGGGATCGTAAGGTGCCGCAGTATATCTTTTCGAACCAGATCATCTGCTGTAGCCGTCAACGCAATTATCGGAACGGTCGGAAACTCTCGTTTAAGTACGGAGAGCTTTTGATACTCCGGTCGAAAATCATGGCCCCAGCTTGAAATGCAATGGGCTTCGTCGATCGCGAAGAGCGTAACTTTGATCGATGCTAGAAAGTCGACGAACTGTTCGCCGCTTTGCAAAAGTCGTTCGGGAGCAACATACAGCAACTTCAGTTCACCAGATCTGATCGCGCGAAACACTTCGATCTGCTCCGCTGCGGTCTGCGTTGAGTTCAGAAAAGCGGCGTTGACGCCGAAGCTCCGCAAAGCGTCGACTTGATCCTTCATGAGCGCGATCAACGGTGAGATCACCAGCGTAAGGCCGTCAAAGATCATCGCCGGGATCTGATAACAGACCGACTTCCCGCCACCGGTCGGCATCAATAGCAAGCAATCGCGACGCGCCAATACGGCCTCGATAGCCGGCTTCTGATGCATTCGAAAATCATCAAATCCGAATCGAGACTTCAATATCTCCTGAGCAAGGGCAACAGTCATTGAACAATTTTTATCGTTTGAATTCAGTCAAGATTAGCTCGATGTTTTACCAATCGCAAGTTTCGTCTTGATGGCAGGAATTATCTTTCGCGGGGCGTCGATCGCGCCTTTTATGTGACGTTCGTTGGTGAAATGTCCGGCGACGAAGATGCCGGGGACGTTCGTCTCAAAAGTTTCGGCGTCGTAGATCGGCACCTCGTCGTATTTTCCTAATTCGGTTTCGACGCCGAGAGATTTGAGCATCGTGAGGTCAGCGTCAGAACCTACGAGCACGAAGACGACATCGTTCGCGAGCGTCACGGTCTCGCCTTTTTCGTTCTCAAGCACGACGTCTTTCTCGCGAATTTCGATTACCTTGCCAAGGAAAAATAGTTTCAGGCAATGCTCATTCAATTCCTGTTCGAGCGGCTGCTTTACCCAATATTTTATGCAGCCCTGCTTGGGGTCGTCGTTCTCCCAATCCTTGCGAAATATCGCCAGCGTCGTCTCCGCACCTTCCTGCGCCAAAAATAACGCCGCTTCGCCCGCCGAATTCCCGCCGCCGATTATCAACGCATTCTTCTTCACCCACGGATATGTTTCGCGAAAATGATCGTAAACCTTCGGCAGGTCTTCGCCCGGAACATTCAGCTTACGCGGATTGTCCATCGCCCCGACGGCGAACAGGACGTTCTTTGCGTCGTAAAAGCCATTTTCGGTTATGACTCGGTATAAGATATCGTCGCTAATGTCCGAGTTCGCGAACTCGACTTTACCAACGCCCAATACGGTTTCCTCTGTTCGCACGTCCAGCTCGTTATCCAAAACAAACCGAACGTAATAAGAAAGCAGTTCTTCTCGCGTAGGCTTCTCACGCGCCGGGTTCAGATCGCCTTCGTTAAATTCAAGCTCATTCGTCGTCGAAAATACCGTCAGCCCGACCGGATAGTTATAGATCGTATTCCCGATCAAGCCTTTCTCGATAACGACATATTCAAGGCCAGCCTTCTTCGCCTCAAACGCCGCCGAGATCCCCGCCGGCCCGGCTCCGATGATAAGAAGATCAAAGATCTTTTCAGTGGACAATGGATAACGGACAGTGGACAATTTATTTCACGCTCCTTTTCGCGGTCTTGATCGATGCCGTTAGGATCTTGATTATTTCCCTGCAATCTTCAAGCATAGATTCCGCCTGCGAGTTGGTCATAAACTGCTCGTCCCTCAAAAGTCTCAACCAATAGTCTGTCTCAACTGCCTCTTTCAAGGCTATCGAGAGTTTGCTGATGAAATCTGGCTTAGATTGTGCCTGATTCGCCTCCGCTACATTCGCCCCGATCGAAGTTCCGCACCGTAAGATCTGCTTCGACAGAACATACTCTTTATGCTCGGACAAAAGATGGCGATACAGCTTTATCGAGCGTCGAGCAAGTTCGTATGTCTTGGTCGCTAGTACGTTGTCTGATCTTGAAACATTGTCCATTGTCCACTATCCGTTATCCATTAGGCGCAACGCCTCGGTGAACTTTTCGATCTGCAATTTGGTGTTCTCAAGTTCGCGTTTTGATTCAAGATACTTTTGCCATTCGCCGGTCATCGTCAGGGCTTTGACGGTGTCTTCGTCTAACGCATGAGCCATCAGAACGAGCAGATCGCTCAGTGCTTCTTGGCCTTCGAGCAAGGACTGAATAATGGTGTATGCCAGCTTCGCATTCGGCAGATCGATGTCTAGTTCTTCCATATTGATATTAGCTACATCCATTTCAAGATATTCGTATCAGAAAATCAAAAAGCCCGCTATTTCGCGAGCCCAATAAAGTGTGGTGCTATTTTGCGGGAGTTTTTCTTCAATTAACGTCTGCATGCTTGTCCCGTTGACCTGGGGCCAACAGAGGTTCCTTGGCGTTTTCCGGCATGATCCAAAATTCAGCTTCGGGAATATCGCGATATCCGCCGTAAACTATCTTGACCCTTCCAACAATACGATCATTTTCGTGGGTGAACCGGTTCACGGCGTCATCCACGTGAGCTGTCAGCCTGGCGATGTCATAGCGTTGATAATCAGCATAGAAGACGATCGTTCCTGAATAATTTGGCTTGCTTAACAGACGAATTCCGAACGCTTCGCTGAACCAATGAAACTGTGCGGCCTCTATCTCTTCCGGAGTGCGAGAATCCGCTTCCTCATCCTCACCGAGCCACGGTTCTTCGATTTCGGTGTCCCCGCTTTCCTCCAATATTAACGCTTCCAATTCGGCCTCTTCTCGGGCCTTGACCTGCGTGAGGACGAACTCATCATTGTCACCGAACTCTGAATAACCAATAAAACCCCTATCAAACAAATAGGCATGATCTATGGGAATCGTGGGGCGATCGATCGTTCGTGTTGGCCCTGGCGGTTCGGCGCCCTCAGGGACAATCCAAAACTCGGTAGATGCTGATTCGCGAAATCCACCGTTGACCACAGTTATCCGGCTTATATCGAACCTTCGGAAACGTGCGTGACCCGCAAAGAACGTGAGAGCTGCCGGGTTGTCAAAATGAACTGGCAGGGTGTCCGGTGCGTTGTAAAATATCGCCACACCAGTGGTCCCAATATTTTTGGAAAGCTCTGCAAAAAAGATATCATGACGAGCACCACGTTCACATTCACTAAGACGTCCGAATTCATCGAGCAAGTAGGCCCGAGGAACTTCACCTCGCTGTGTATCTTCAGGCTGAATCTGTGCAGCTGTAAGCAGAGGTAGAACGAAAAATAGAAAACTCAACAATGTTTGACTAGCCTTCATAGTGGCGTCGGAAAGAGTGCTTCCGTCTCCTGCATTTTAATCCAAACCATTGAAAAATGGAAGATTCTTGACAATATTCACGCCGTCACACGCAATAAGTTCCGTTCCTTCGGCAGGATGATGATATCGCACAATGGCGAGGGCGATCGTGTTGTCCAGCATTAGCGAATGTGTGAACGATGTGACATGTCCGGCGTTTCTGCTGTTGTTGGGCCATTGGCTTGGAAGAACGTCTATTTTGCCAGCCGCTGCAACGCCGCACGGAGCAATTTCTGCACGTTTAGCTCGGTTCCGTCTTTAATTGCCTGCTGCAGAGCCTTTTCGCCGGCGTCTTTCTTGTAACCGAGGTTCACCAGGGCCGAAAGTGCGTCATCGAAGACGCCTTCGCCGCCGATCGCGGCTCCGGCGGCTGTCGAAACGTCTGCCGAAATGCCCGAAGCCAGCTCGCCGACCTTATCACGGAGCTCGATCACCAGCCGTTCGGCAGTTTTGCGTCCAACGCCGGGAATCGCGGTCAGTTTTGCCAGGTTATCGGTCCGGATCGCCGCGATTATCTCGTCCGCGCTCATGCCGGAGAGCATCGTGATGCCGCTTTTCGCCCCGACGCCCTGCACGGAGATCAGCTTTAGATACAGCTCGCGTTCGCGGATAGTCTTAAAACCGAAAAGCTGGAGTGCGTCCTCGCGAACATACGTAAAGATCTTTAGCTGCACCTCGCTGCCGACCTCGCCGAGCTCGTAAAACGTCGAAAGCGGAATGCTCACCTCGTACCCGACGCCGCCAACATCGACGATCACCGAGTTCGCCTGCTTCTCAATAAGTTTTCCGGAAAGAAATGCGATCATGAATTCAAGAAAGAAGTTTCACGCAAAGACGCCAAGAACGCAAAGTCCAAGCCGCGAAGTTAGAAAATTAAGCTGCCATTCTAATGCTGAATAGTAAACAGACCTTTCTTTGCGGCCTTTGCGACTTGGCGTGAGAAAAGAAAGTTTCACGCAAAGACGCCAAGAACGCAAAGAAAAAACGACGCTTCTCACTTCGCCTAAAATTATTCCTTCAGGTCGTTTACTACACGCCGAATTCCGTCTTTGATCAAGGCAACGTTGAAATTTATCAACAGACCAAGCCGCATATCAGATAAACGAAGATAAGTTAAGAGGATCTTGCCATGAACGGGGGCAAGCGATTCGACAGACTTTATCTCGACGATCACTTTGTTTTCGACGATAACGTCCGCACGAAATCCGATACCCAGCTCAATCTCATCATAGATAACAGGAATTCCGCGTTCGCTTGAAACTCTCAATCCGCGTTTCTGCAATTCGTGAATAAGTGCGGCTTGATAAACATTTTCGAGAAGGCCGGGACCAAAGGCGGTATGGACCTTAAAAGAGCAATCGACAATTATTCTGGCGATCTCGTTCTCGTGCACGGAAGGATTTTCACGCAAAGACGCCAAGAACGCAAAGCCCGATTCACAACTTCATTGCCTTGCACATCGCGCGGCATTCTGATGTAGTTGATATTTAATGAAGGTAGAAAAGATCTCCGAACTTACCACGAATCGGCTCAGCGTATACCTTCGTTGCCTTAACGAACTGGCCGCCAAGGGCAAGCGGACCGTTTCATCATCAGAACTCGCGAACAAGTTTAATCTGAATTCGTCGCAGATAAGAAAAGACCTGGCTTGTTTCGGCGAATTCGGCACGCGCGGCGTGGGTTATAAGACCGATGAACTTCGCGATCATCTGCGAAAGATACTTGGGCTCAAACGCGATTACAACGTAGGGATCATCGGCGCCGGGCGAATCGGGACGGCGATCGCAGATTATTACGCGATCGGCGGATCCAATTTTCACGTCACCGCACTTTTTGATACCGACAAGGCAAAGATCGGCAAAAATATCAACGGAATTCAGGTTTTCGACATAAAAAGCTTTTCGTCTGTCGCGAAAAGGGATAATATAGAGATTGCGATCATCGCCGTGCCGGCAGAAAAAGCCCAATCGGCTTTGGACAGGATCGGGAAAGCCGGGATAAAAGCGGTATTAAATGTTGCTCCGGTACCGCTGACGGCCACGGAAGACATTAAAGTAAAGTCGGTCGATCTGACAATTTCGCTGGAAAGTCTTTCGTTCCATCTCTCCCCAGAGCCGGGCATAATTCGCGAACTGAAACCGATCTCGCGAACCGGACGTAAAAAGTAAGTAGTTCTTTACAAGAGGTGTTTTATGCAGTTTATCGGAATTATCAAACGGGCCGTCCCATTCGTGATCACATTAGCAGTCGGATTATTTATCGCAAGCTTTTTTGTAAGCCTTGCCGCACCGAGCTTTGACGGGCTTCGCAAGAACCGTTCGGGAAACTGGTCGAAATATCGCGAGATGAAGCACGAGAATAAACGTCTTCGGGCAGAGAACCAAAGACTGCTCGGCGAACTTGAGGTTCGTTCGTATGACCACGGCTCGAGCTGTAAGAAACGCAAACCAAAACGCGAAGATGCGTTCAAATCAGACCTCGACCGCATGGTCCCGCCGCCGGCCATCAAAGAAATGAAGATGATGTCCATCCCGGCTAACTAATAGTTTCGTTTT
Source organism: Pyrinomonadaceae bacterium (assembly GCA_041751035.1). Lineage (GTDB taxonomy): Bacteria > Acidobacteriota > Blastocatellia > Pyrinomonadales > Pyrinomonadaceae > OLB17. The sequence continues at coordinate 128,843 of JBGSYH010000012.1, forward strand.
TCAAGGCCACAGGTTAACGCGACCAAAGAGTTGTGTTAATCTGTGGTTTCTTAATTGATGTAGGCTTTTTCATGTTTCGGCACGGGACAAAGAATTCATTTGTTGTCTTCTCACTTACTTTCGCTTTGGGCAGCCTGGCGACTTTGATCGATATTCGTTCTGATCATTCTGATTCGGAAACGCCAATTGTGGCGGAAGAACGAACGGTGCCGAAAAAATATGTAAACCGCTCATCACCGTCCAAGAGGAGCACTCTGTGCACCGAGGCCAAGCCGGAAGTAGAATTTCGGTCGACTGACGTACTGTTGGCCGAGATCTCCGAACTGTCGGAGCGTGTCCGACGATTAGAAGATGAAATTCTTTGAAAAAAAGCAAAGAATAATAAGTCCGGCTCCGATAAAGTTGCTGCTATCATAAAGTTAAAGGCGGAAATTCTTGAATTGAAGATTCAGATCGACACTCGGCGGATTTACATAGAACAACGGAAAAGGTTTGGAGAATCTGGACCAGCGCGTTATCAAGATCTTCTTCACCGGGAGAATTGCTCAAGCTATTAATGGACGAACAACAGGCAAGAAAATTAATCGTCGAGATCGGCAAGCTGCTTTATGAGCGGAGCTATGTCGTTTCGTCAGATGGCAATGTAAGCATTCGGCTGGGCGAGAATACCGTTTTGGCGACGCCGACGATGACCTGCAAAGGCCGGATGACCGAAGATTGCCTCGCGTTAACCGACATGGACGGCAAGCCGCTCACGGATAAACGTGCTTCATCGGAACTCGCGATGCACTTGCTGATATACAAGATGCGTCCTGATGTGAAGGCTGTTTGCCACGCACATCCGCCGCACGGGACGGCGTTCGCGGTCGCCGGGCTTGCGATCGACAAACCTATCTTGTCCGAAGTTATTTTAACGCTCGGCTGCGTTCCTTTGACCGATTACGGAACTCCTTCGACCAACGAATTGACCGAGGCAATGAAGCCTTTCGTCGCGCACCACAACGCTCTTTTGATGGCGAACCACGGTGCGGTCGCGTACGGCGATGACCTTTGGCAGGCATTCGATCGTCTTGAAACGCTTGAACACACCGCGAAGATCGCAATTCTCGCAAAGGCGTTGGGCGGCGCGAACGATCTGCCGCAGGACGCGATCGAAAAGCTGATAAACATCCGCGAAAAGGCAGGTTACCTGAAAGCGAACGCCCGCTGCCAGGCTTGCGGATATCTTCACGATGCCGGAATAACCTGCGATCTGGACGTAAGCTATCCGAACGCACCGCAGTCAAATGGTGCAAAAGTCTCATTCACCCGCGAAGAATTGATCGAGCTTTTGAGCCAAGCGGCAAATTTAAGTTAGCCATTTCAAAAACTACATTGTATATTTTATTCAACCGCCACCTGTAAGATCAGGGGTTTGCATTATTTACAGGGTATCGCGGAGCAGATCCCAAGAGGTTCGACTCCTCATTTGCTTGGTAGCAACTACGACTGATAATCGTTCAACTAGCTGTCGAGAAAAGAAGGATGGCGTTCGACGCAAGACCATTTTTCGGTTTGCGGGATCAGGGATACCGAACGTGTTTACGAACGCTTTCTAAACTGGTCTTCCCCGTTTTTGGTTTCCTTCTTTTTTCGATGGCACAAATTCTATGTTCCACCCTGCTCAAAATGGAATAAGGCGAAGCTTCTGGCGTGTGCGCTTTTCGGTGGCACCAAACCAGATCGGATTTCTGTATCGACGGAACGTTCTGGAAAAAAAACTGGAACCGGGTGTTTATGATCTCTTCGATTACCAGAAAGTTCTCAGCTTGCTGGTCTTGCCGAAGACAAATCGTGTTCAGGTGATCTCAAATCAGGAAGTTCTCACCAAGGATAATGTTGCACTTCGGTTCTCTTATATTGTCGAATACAGGATCGTAGACGAAGAAAAATTTATCGGCTCCTTCGACGTGTTCACGTTTTCATACAATCCTTTTAGCGAAGCCGATCAGTTGATCCACAATCTTTCGCAAGTCCATTTTCGCAAAGTGATCTCCGAGATCGAGAGCGAGGAGCTGAACGAGAAGAGAAATGAGATATTGCCAGATGTCCCTTCGGATCTATCGCAGGAAGTCGCAGCAAGCGGTATTGAGATCATCCGGTTGCTGATCCGTGATCTGACATTTCCAAAATCGATCCAGGATCTTTTTGCAAAGCAGCTCGAATCCCGCATCAGAGCAAAAAGTGACCTAGAAAATGCCCGAACTGCCGTGGCCTCGGCCCGAGCCTTAAAAAATGCGTCGGAATTGATGAAAGGCGACGAAAATATAAAATTTGTTCAGCTTCTGGAAACCGTCAACAGGATCGCCGAAAAAGGCAAGCATACCTTTGTAATTGGTGATTTAATGCAAAACACGATAGATTTGAAAAAAGGTTAGTTCCGTTTCGATTATGACCGCTGTTCCGCTCAAAAAAATGTCGCTCGAGGAATACTTCGAGTTTGATAAGAACGCCGAAGGGCGGTTTGAGTATTTTGACGGCGAAGTGTTTGAAATGAGCGGCGTGAGCATCCAGCACGCCGACATTGAAGCAAATTTGATCGCTCTCTTGAAAAGGGAATTGGGTTCGAGAGACTGTAAGGTCAATCCGGCAAACGTTCGCATCAAGGTGCCTAAACTTCCAACGTACCGATATGCGGATATTTCCGCTTTATGTGAAGAGCGGATTGTCGAGAAAATGGCGGATGTGGACGTATTGGTAAATCCTTCGCTGATCGTGGAGATTCTATCGCCTTCAACCGAACGGTACGACCGCGGCGAAAAGTTTACAGAATATAAATCGATCGAGAGTTTTCGTGAATACGTTCTTGTATCTCAAGAAAAAAAGTTTGTGACGCTGTTTACAAAGCATAATGAACGATTTTGGTTCCAGAGCGAGTATGTCGGCGGAGAAACTTTTAGGCTCGAATCGTTGGACTGCAGTTTGAACGTCGATGAAATTTACGAGCGTGTTATTTTTGAATCAAAAATTCAGGAGCAAAACTAAATGCAGGAAGCATTAGGAATGGTTGAGACCAAGGGTCTTGTAGCAATGATCGAAGCGGCCGACGCGATGGTCAAGGCAGCGAACGTGCAGCTTGTCGGTTACGAAAAGATCGGTGCCGGATTTGTTACCGCGATAGTCCGCGGCGATGTTGCGGCGGTAAAAGCTGCGACCGATGCCGGAGCCGCGGCGGCCCGACGGGTTGGCGAGCTTGTAAGCGTCCACGTGATCCCGCGTCCGCACAGTGCGGTGGATGAAACGCTGCCGGTCGTTATGAAGTAGTTCAATGTTCAAAGTTCCAAGTTCAAGGTATTTGACGAGCTTGGAACATTGAACCTGGAACATTGAACCTATGATCATCGGACGCATATTAGGCACCGTCGTCGCCAGCCAAAAGGACGAACGGCTGCAGGGCAAAAAGCTGCTCATCGTCAAACCCGTCAATTTAGACGGCACTGACCAGAGCGGCTATGTTGTTGCTGTCGATACGGTCGGCGCCGGTTATCACGAAAAAGTGATCGTCGTCGGCGGTTCGTCAGCCCGCATGGCCGAAGGCAACAAGGACTGCCCGGTCGATTCGGCGATAATCGGCGTGATCGACACGATAGATTTCATATGATCCGATCTAACCCAATCTTATGAGACATCCATTCATTTTCTGCCTCGTTGTTCTACTTTGTTTTGCTTTCCCGGTCGCCGCCCAAGCACAGGACGCCGCGATAGACGAAAAACGCCAATTGATAAACGAATTGATCAAGCTGACTGAAAGTACCGTGAACTTTAAGCAGGAGTTTATGGAGAGCTTCGAGGATCAACGGCGAATTAGTAGACAGGCGATGGCTGACGAGGATCTTCCTCTGGAAAAAAAGGAAGATCGCGAGCGCCTGAACGCATCAATGGATCGAATGTTCGCGCGAATTACTGAGCGCGTTTCCAAAGAGATCGATTTCGACGCCTACGCAAATAAATTCCTTTACGAAACTTATGACAAACATTACTCGGTCAGCGAGATAAAAGAGCTGATCGTTTTTTATAAAAGTCCGATAGGTCAGAAGGTACTCAAAGCGATGCCGCTGATTCTTTCTGATTCAAAGAAGGCCGCTGAGGCGGAATTGCTTCCGAAGATAATGAAGATCACAAAAGAGATCACAGACGAAGAGATGAAAGAGATCATGAAGGAATTCGAGTCACTCACGGACGAAGATACTTCGGACACTTAGACGGCACAAATGACCTCTAACGATAAATCGCAGTCGGCACTTTTGATAATTCGCATCTTGCTCGCGGCGGTGATGTTCATTCATGGTGCGGCTCGTATCTCAAATGGAACGGTCGGCGGATTTGGTGAATATCTCGGCTCGCAGGGTTTGCCGCTGGGTCTCTATCTCGCTTGGGCGATCACGCTTTTTGAACTTATCGGCAGTGTGTTATTGGCCGTTGGATTTTATTCCTGGATCATCGCACTATTGTTCGCCCTGCAATTGACGGTGGGGGTTTATATGATCCACTGGAAAGAAGGCTGGTTCGTTGTCGGTTCCGGCCGAAACGGAATGGAGCTTAGCTTTGTGCTTATAGTTTCGCTTCTCGCGGTCGCCTACGCGACGTACAAAAAGCCGGAGCGGTCATTCAGATCACGAAGATAAATGCAGATCGCACGCGTAATTGGAACGGTCGTATCGACGGTCAAGAATCAGACTCTTGAAGGCCGCAAGTTCCTGATCGTTCAAACGCTGGACGCAGATCTGAAAGAAAAGGGAAGTCCGATGATCGCGCTCGACGCCGTAGGCGCAGGCGAAGGCGAACTGGTTTTTTGGTGCAGGGGCAAGGAAGCTTCGTTCCCGTTCAAACGAGACGAAACCCCGACCGATTGCACCATTGTCGGAATAATCGATTCCGATTCACACGTATTTAATGGCGGCTAGGTTTTGGTTTTCCAATTGACAATTGTCAATTGGCCAATTGTCAATTGGAAGAAAATGCTTCTTGCGAGAGTACTTGGAAACGTCGTAGCGACGCAGAAGAATCAGCGTTATGAAGGAACGCGGATAATGCTCTGCCGCCAGATAACGCCCGAAGGCGACGATATGGCGTACACCTGTCTCGCACTCGATTCGGTAAGCGCGGGCGAAGGCGATATTGTGGTCATCGCACAGGAAGGATGGTCCGCCTCCACCGCCGCCACCGGACGCCCAGGCGCCGCCATCGACTCCGCCATCGTCGGCGTCGTTGACTATATCGATCTTCTTAAGGGTAAATAAATTTTGTCAGTGGCTGCGTCAGTGATTTTCGATGATTCTGTCAGTGATCGTATCAAATCGGTTTGGCATGGAATTCACGAGAAGGTCGCTGACGCAAGTTTTGCCCATTTTTGACAGCAGATCGGGCGTCCGCGGACGCAAATTTGCCCAAATGTCGCCGATCCTGTTTCGGCCGCTGATATAAGAATGGTCACCTTGACGCAATCTGGGCTTTATTAATTCATGAAAAGTGTGGATGTTTTGCACAAAGATCTAGTCGATATTGAACGTTCGGAAACGCGTTCAAGCTCTCTCGGCATGGTCATCTCAAACTTGGAAAAGATGAATGAGCGGCTCGAAAGATTAGAAGAAAAGATAGCCCGCAAAGATGCCGTGACAGAAACTCTGACCGTTCACCCAAGTTTGGATAAATTCGCCATAGCTGAGGCGATAGCGGATCAAATATTCGCAGGTGTAACAAAGGAAAAGGCCTGCACGTTCGAACCGAACGGCAAGCCCTGTGATCATTGCTCAATGTGCAATTCCCGCGGGTTCTAGCTATCTGTTTTCATTTTTCATATCGCTCGCGTTGATCTTTGGAACTTCCTTCGATCGCTCATCGCCCTGGAAAAATGGCTCTTCCTTGAAGCCCATTATCGACGCAGTTATAACGGCCGGGAACTGATTTCGTGTTGCATTGTAGTCCGTTACCGCATCGTTGAAATCATTCCTAGCAACCGTTATTCGATTCTCTATACCAGCAATATCGTCCTGAACTCTCAAAAAAGCTTCGTTGGAACGCAAGACCGGGTAGTTTTCAAAGAGCACAAGCAGTCGGCTGAGATTGCTGTTCGCTTCCCAGACCGCCTGTTTTTGTTCGGGTGATTTATCGCCATCTGCACCTTCTGCGGGAGCATTCTGTGCACCGGCAAGGCGTGCCCTGGCGTCTGCTATTTGACCAAACACTTCCTGCTCGTTGAAGCCGGCCGCCTTCGCAACCTCGAACATATTTTCGATCCGGTCTGCCCGACTCTGCATAACGCTTTCAACATTTGCCCATCTTCCTTTCACATTCTGCTGCTTTACGGTCAGCTCGTTATAGCTGCAGCCGCTAAACCCAAATACTGCAACAAATGCAACCACTAACAAAATTGTTCGTTTCATCGTTTTTCTCCTTCCCCACGCTTCGGCGCCATCGCCCTTTTAAAACCTGTTCTATCGGTCTTCCATAGCATTTACCGAATTTATCACACGCTCGATCTGTTCCATATATTCGCTGAAGAGCCGATTCGCTCCGACCTCGTCCAGCGAAATTCCAAAATTATCCTCTCGAATGTTAAATATCTTCTCAAACGGCACGCCGTCAAGCCCCAAGATCTGCACCGTAAGGGCCACGATCTCGTGTTTCTTGACCGGCGGATGCTTGCCGTTCAAGATCAAAACCGCCCGAAAAACCGCTGCAAAACTTGCAAGACTTTCGCCCATTAGGTGCTTCAACCCTTCGACCGAGGTCGATGCCGGAATGTATTGCCGCCGCAAATGCAATAGTTTGCTTCGCAGTTCGTACTCGGCCTGATGCCGCAGGAATCGGTCGGAAATTTTCAGTCCCGCCAGTACATCGGCTCCGTAGAGAACTTTGTGTGCCTCCTGCATCTGATGAAACTCGATCGGGAACACGTCGGCTGCGTTCTTAAGTTCTGAAACCGTGAAATAAACCGGAACCGGATGCCCCAATTTATGCCATTCGCGAACGCAGGCGTGTGCTTCGCGAAGGTCTTTTGGCGTGATCTTGTCTAGAGCGATCAACAGATTGAAATCGGAATGGCGCGGAATAAAATCGCCTGCCGCCGCCGACCCGTAAAGCGTTACGGATACAAGGTTTCGACCGTGTGTCGACTTAAGATCGTCTATCAATGCTGAGAATTGATTCATCATTTACCACGAGCCTCCGGCGCCTCCGCCCCCAAAATCACCTCCGCCTGAAAACCCGCCCCAATCGGAACCCGACGAGCCCCAATCGGACCCGGACGAGCCCCAACTGCTCCCGGATGAAGACCCACTGGACCCCGATCCGCTTAGAATTATCCAGGGTAGCACGTCCATAACGCCACCCCCGCCGCCGCCCCAACGGTCTTGGTCGTCGTCTGATTTGGATCTGTTTCGGTTCGACAGGATAACAGCCACAATAAAGATGAATATCGCCAAACAGCATACCAAATTTGATAGCGACGGTGTTCCATCATCGTCACCGGTGGTTGCGGCAGTCGGCGGCGGATTAAACCCGCTGGTTTTCGCTTCGATGGTCGAAATATAGGCATCTATAGTATCTGCTATACCTTTGCCGTAATTGCCTTTTTTGAATTCGGGAACGAGGAATTGCCGCTGTAGGCTGCCTGCAACTCCATCGGGCAATTCGTCTTCGAGGTCCTTGCTGATATGCGTAAAATACTTGCGGTCATCTACTGCGATCAAAAGCAAAGCTCCCGGATTATCATCTGTTTTTGCACCAATACCCCAACCGCGTGCTACCGCGAGCGAATAGTCAAAAATGTCGCGATCACCGGTCGTTTTTACAACTGCGACCGCAAGCTCGACGCCCGAGCGGTCGCGAAATTCCTTCATCTTGGCCTCGAGAGCCTGCTTTGTCGCCGCGTCGATAACTCCAACGTAATCATTTACATAGCCCGTTGGCGTCGGCAGGGGCGAGACATTCTGCGACCAACCTTGAGCGAAAACGGCAAACGCCGCCGCCCAGATGACGAAAAGCGAAGCGATAGCCCTGGTTGATGTTAAACGCATTAATATTACTTTATCAGCTTGAAGAAAATTACGCTGAAAACGCGTTCGAAGTTCCATTTTCCGGATCGGGTTCGACCGCAACGACCTCGGCACGAAAGGCACGCATTATCGTTCTGATCTCCGGCCGGGCACGATAATGTGCGATGAGTTCGGCCTCAGTCGGCTCGGCGGAAAGCTCTGGAACCGCAATGTCGATCGTATCGATCTCACGAGACGGAGCCGCGAAAGCCGAGACGTCGCGGGCCGGTTTGGCCGCCGTTCCTGAGCCATTCGATGTTCCCGCGGCGAATTCGGGGTCAAGCAAACGAATGAATTCCGAGGCCGTTTTTAGCGGCTTTAGAAGCTCACCAGCCTGCTCGAGCGCCGTTTCGTATGCTTCATCAAGCTTTGCATCTTCGAAATGGTCCAGGTCTTCGGACGAGATCGGAGCGAGCCTTATCGGCGTGGCGGCGACAAACCCGAGATCGACAAATGCCGGGACCGGCAGCTCATCCTCGACCGGTTCGTCTATCTCGATAGGGTCCAAATTTTCAGGCGGCGTGTCGAATTGATCTTCGGGCGGTTCGAGCGACGCGAGATCGCGTTCGGGCCAATCGTTTTCAGGCGGTTCTGCCGAACTCAGAGTTTTTTTTTCCGGCTCAGGCGAAGGTGCGATGGGCTCGGCGATCTGGCTCGGTGCCGACGTTATGGGTTCCGCCGGCACCGAAGCTGCTGGTGCGACAATTGCCGGTTTTGTGGGCGTTTGCGGCACTGCAGCGAATCCGCCGTCAAGAGCGGCAAGCCGTTCGAGGATCGATTCGATCGGGGCAAGCCGCCGCATTTCGACGAGTTTTACAAGCCCGAGCTCGAGCGTGTAACGCGATTGCGTCGCGTCCTTTAGCTTTGATTCGGTCTCGCCAAGCGCATTAAAAATGCGAACCAGATCGGACACGGAAAACGGTTCGGCGAGCCGTGCAAGTTCGTCCGCGCCGAATGGCGAACTTTCCGTAAGATCATTTGATCCCGCAAGCTTAAACACCGAAAGATCGCGTATCGCGGCCATCATATCGCGGCAGAAATTCCGCAAGTCCTGCCCGCGTGCCGTAAGGTCCGCAACGATATCGAGCATTGTCCGCGAATTTTGCTGGGCGACGGCCGTGATCGCCTTATCGATCATCTCGGTCCCGGCCATGCCGAGGGCGGAGAGCACATCCGGCATGCCGATCTTTTCGCCGGAAAAGCTGATGACCTGATCGAAATTCGACTGAGCATCACGCATCGAGCCTTCGCCCGAACGTGCGATCTCGCGGAGAGCGGCGTCTTCGATATTCACGCCTTCCGCGTCGGCGATCAGCCGCAGCCGTTCCTGTATCTTGGTTTGCGAGATCGTGCGGAACTGAAACTCCTGACAACGCGACGCGATCGTATCCGGCACCTTGTGGAGCTCGGTAGTCGCCATAATAAAGACGACGTTCGGCGGCGGTTCTTCGACCGTTTTGAGCAGAGCGTTAAACGACGAAGTCGAGAGCATATGCACCTCGTCGATGATAAACATCTTGTAGCGGTCGCGTGCCGGAGCGATGTTTATGCCCTCCAGAATTATCTCGCGTATCTTATCGACCTGAGTATTCGAAGCCGCGTCGAATTCGAACACGTCGATCGAACGGCTTTCCCCGATCTCTTTACACGAAGGGCAAATGTCCGCTGCATCCGAGCGGCAAGGGCTTACCGTCGGCTTATCACTTTTGTGGCAATTCAGGGCCTTTGCGAGCAGGCGTGCGGTCGTAGTTTTCCCGACGCCGCGTGCCCCCGAAAACAGATAAGCGTGATGCAAACGGTCAAATTCGATCGCGTTACGCAGCGTCTGCGTAATATGCTCCTGGCCCGTAACTTCCTCAAAAGTCTGCGGCCTCCATTTCCGTGCGATCACCTGATAGGACATTTGTTACAAGGATAATGGATAACCGTTAAAGGATAAAGCCCCGGGCTTTCATCGGGTGAGGTCCTCATAGAAAACTTATAGAAATGAGCCTCTTTGCAACGCTTCATTTGGGTCGTACCAAGTCATTTCAAAAAACGCCTTTATTTCATTGACGAATTTTTCGAGAACTTCTGACGAAATAGGGCAATCACGTCGCTGTGCGCGAACTTCTTCGATCATGCTTCGTTTTTCAAATGGTAAACGTTTTGCCTTTCGCAATAGGAAAACATTATCAATGTCTGTCAATCTGACATCTTCCGGTTGCATGTCGAGGTATTCGATAAGCGCAAAGTATCTTGCGATCAAACATCCGTGTTTCAACCTAGAGGCTGTTCCAGCACATTCCTGAAACATTGTTTTGTCATAGTTTACTTTACATTCGGCGGCTAGCACGGCGAGAAAAAGACTACCTTGTCTTGTGGTGCTAGTCGTGAAGTCTTGGTTAGGAGAGAACTTGTAATAGATTGATTTTCCAATCGTAAAATCCTGATCTTTAACCTTCAAAACCAGCTCTGGTTTTTCGTTAAGATTCGCAAGCGACAATGGGCGAAACGCAAACGACATAAAAGCAGTCTGGGGTCCGGTTTCAACGGGAAAATTCGTGGTATCACCAAGAATGGCCGGATGAATTAGATGAATTAAGAACTCCTCTAATATGCTGTTATCTAACTTTAACTGCCCTTTTTGCCGTTTTAAGAAGTCCGAACCTCGGGCCATTATGAGATCAACTTCAACGTGATCCTTGTATTCGTTAAGAATTCTCACCATATCGGCCAATCGTTCTTGACCCGTTGATTGAAGATCACCAAGCTGTTGAATCCAGTTTTCGTAAGATGTGTAAGCCTCACGAAGCAGGGCAACATCGGCGGCGGCTTTGGGATTTGCAATGGCTGCAAGAAGTTTCTCTCTATGAGGCGTTTTCGGCATTTTTTATAACTCGCTTCAAATCGAAATACGGAGAAGGCTGAATAACTGCAATATTTGATATTGCTTCTTTCAAATCACTAAGAACGTCATCGTTTACGTTTTTTATATTCATCTCAAGATGCTTCAGGGCAACCTCCCTTGATCTATTTGTCAGCGGGGAATCGTTGGTTTTTTGGTAAAACAAGATGTCTTCCTTTATAGTGTTCCCAAACTTATTTAAGAATTCTCGTTGCAAGACATCAGTCTTAGAAAACCCGCCTATCGAGTCGACAATGTCCATTACTATTCTCCCATTATAAAATGGGATACTCCTCACATTTGATTGTTTTCCCAAAACGATAATGAAGAAGGCTCCAGGCTTTAGAGCATTCCAAAAACTATGTAAAGCGTCTTCCATATCCAAACAGTACTGAATTACGGTTCGGAATCGATTTCCTCGATTTTTTCTATTGGAACCGAATTCGCTGTTTGCGACGACGAGTAGGTCAAAGTTAAATAATTCAACAAAAGCACGATAATTTTGATGATAGTTAAAGACGTTAATATATGGCGGACTAGTCAAGATCAGGTCAACAACTTCTGGGTACCGGGCACCTGTTTCTCTGGCATCGCCTAATATAGCTTCTATTGGGTTAGCTGAGGCAGGTAAATCTAAAAGGGCCTTGCTTATGTATTCGAAGGATTTCTGAATAGAATCCCTCAAAGTCATCTTTTTATCTCGTTCAGAAAGAAACAGACAATTTAACAGGAGCGTGCGTTCCGATTTGGAAAGAGACGGAAGAACATTGACTCCGAAGTTAAGCAACTTTGAATATGCAGTTCTGTATTCCTCATGCGCTACAAACACCATCTCCCCGTTTAATGACGCAAGGCGAGGTTTCAGCTTTGAACCAAGTTGATCAAGAAGCCCTTGCCGATCTTCTTTGCAAAGATTTGCAAACGTAAAGAATTTTGACATTGCGTAGGCGGACGGATTTATTTCAAATCCTGATGCACGTAGATTGTGGCGAACCGCGGTTTGCAAAACAGTTCCAGACCCTGAAAACGGATCGACCACAAACTCACCGGATCTCGCAAAATGACCAACAAGGTAATCGACGAACTCAGGCGTAAACTGGCCTCGCCAATTGAAGAGGTTAGAACGCGTCTTTGCCGAAACATTCAACTTTTGTTGCAACAATGCCAAACCCATTGTGTCGAATTATAGCCACCAAATGGTCTGGAGTATAGTCAAGTCAGTCAAACAAATGATCAGGCCGTGATAGAGTTGATCGAACATTGCACTCTGACTATGAAAATCAATTTGTCTAACTTTCGACCTTTCGTTTTGCTCATTCTTTTCACCTTGTACTTAGGACTTCGTATAGAGGCACAGACGCCCGTTGCCAAACCAGCTGAGAAGGTGATCTCTGGCGGCATCGTTAACGGAAAGGCTAAATTATTGCCGAAGCCTGTTTATCCGGAGTCGGCGAGGATCGCCAGGATCGCCGGCGAAGTGAAGATCGAAGTATTGATCGACGAAACCGGCAAGGTGATCACGGCTAAGGCGGTCGATGGTGTCGATAACGCGGCATTGCGGCAGGCTTCCGAAGCGGCGGCGTTGCTGGCTGAGTTTTCACCAACGCGTCTTTCCGGCAAGCCGGTCAAGGTTCGCGGCGTGATCACATACAATTTCGTCGCCCCGGAAAAGGTGCCGAGCATGGAAGAGAAGGTTAGGTACTTGACTCTCTCTACGTTTCTGACGACGACGAAATATTTCGCAAATAATTCGGATGATCTAAGAAGGTCCTTTGAAGGCGAGGACTACTTTGCCGATATTATCGAGGACGTTCCGGAATTTGCGGCAGAGCTTAGAGAGGTTAGGAAATTTCACGAACTTACGCCTGAGAAGCGTATTCAAGCGATCGATTCTGCCCTTTCGGCCATTAGAGCGAAACTCGGCGAGTCCGATAAATGGCAACTCGATATTGGAGCTCCTTTGGGTGACCTGTTTGGCCCGATGTTCCTGCTAACTGAAACCGGTGCGGACCCGTCTGCGTTGAAAAATCTTGACGAAACGAAGATCAAGGAACACCTTGCCAAGATCGCGATACTTTCAAAGAATCCTCCGAGCGTATTTCCGAAGGAGATCGCGAATAACTTTCTGGCGGTCGGAGAATTGTCTGAACGTGAAAACCTAATGTCGGACGAAAATTTTGAAGAGCTCTTTAGAAGGATTCAGGCATTGGTTGAAACAATTTCACCCGACGAGAACTAACCCATAGCCTCCGGGGGGTCGCCGACGGCGACGGATCTTAAAGCCCGGAGTGGAATGAGCGCAGGAGACCGGGCATCACTCAGTATGTACAATAGTCGGCCAAAACCGACTCGGCAGCAGAGATCAAAGAATTTCTTTTTGTCACAGTCGAAATGTGAGATTATCAGGATATGAATGACCAACTTTTATTAGAGCGAATAACGTTGAATCCAAGTATCATGGCTGGAAAGCCCGTGATAAAGGGAACTCGTTTGACAGTTGAATTCATCTTGAATCTTCTTGCTCACGGCGCGACGATCAGCGAGATCATAGAAGAATATGACGGGCTGAACCCCGAAGACATTCAAGCCTGCCTACTCTTTGCCGGAGAATCGCTTAGCCGGACGGAATTTACGCCGCTTGTAATGGAGACCGTGTAAATGCGGATTTTGGTCTTCCTTCGCCTCTCGGATGAAAGAGCGGTCAATAAAATTGAGGTCTTGCGCCAGTTGCTCGCAAATTATCCAGATAAACTGCCGGAACAGAAGATTTTGGGATGAATTTCCGGTTGGGCCGGCGAACACAAGAAACGAAGGCGATATTTGGGTGACATTGAGCCGAAAGGGTGAGATCACGATCGGGGCGAAGGCCCATCTGAAACTTGGGCTGCCGGAGGCCGCAGTTCTGCTTTACGACCGGCTGAATCATATGATCGGTGTGGCACCGTGCGAACCTGATGCGGTGAACGCGTTTCCGCTGATCAAGAAAAAATTCGGTGATCATCGGGTGATCCGGGCGAACCTTTTCTGCCGTCATCATATGATCTATGTGAATCGAACGGCTAAATTCACCAAGGCTGAGATCGACGAGGAAGGGGTTTTAACGCTCGACCTTCGGTCGCTGGTCGGAATAGGCCGTTCTCAGAAGACGGCAGCAGCTGTGGATCGTGCAAGCTAAAAGCGAAACCTGGAATTCCGGATCGTAATATCGGGCATCATCTTGATTAGCCGGTTGGCAAAGAATAAACTCTATTGCTTATGGCTGAGTTCGAAGAGTTCCCCGTTTCTTTATCCGAAGGCGAGATCGTCGAGCCGATGATGCAGATCCCGTCCGATCTGCCGGCTTTGCCGCTGCGCGACATTGTTATCTATCCGTTCATGATCGTTCCCTTGTTCGTTTCCCGCGACAAATCGATCAAGGCAGTCGAAGAGGCGCTCAAAGACAACCGCATGATCGTTCTGGTGTCGCAGCGGGATGTGAACAAAGAAGATCCGACCCGCGAAGACCTGTTTGATACCGGCACGGTCGCGATAATTATGCGGATGCTGAAGCTTCCCGATGGAAGAATTCGCATCTTGATACAGGGGCTTTCGCGGACGATAGTCGATGGGATCGATTCGAGCGGCGACCACGTGCGGGCACAGATCACGCCTGTTTCCGAGCCTTTGGCACCGGAGAATTCGCTGGAGGTCGAGGCACTGATGCGAAACGTCCGCGGTTCGATGGAACGCGCGGCAAGCATGGGAAAGAATATCTCGCCTGAGGTGCTGGCGATAATCGCAAACCTTGACGATGCCGGACGCTTGGCAGACCTTGCCGCCTCGAACCTTGATCTAAAGGTAGAGGACGCTCAGAGCGTTCTTGATATTCCCGAGCCGGTCCTGCGGCTTCGGCGTGTGAATGAACTGCTGAGCAAGGAACTGGATGTTCTGACCGTTCAGCAGGAGATAAACACGCAGGCACGGGCCGACATCGACCGTTCGCAGCGTGAATATTTTCTTCGACAGCAGCTCAAGGCGATACAGGCAGAGCTTGGTGATGGGAACGAGCTTTTTGAAGAGATCGAGCAATATCGCGAGAAGATAATCGAAGCGAAAATGCCGGAACATGCCGAGGAAGAATCGCTTCGCCAGCTAAAGAAACTCGAACGGATGCACCCTGACGCGGCCGAGACCGCGACGCTCCGCAATTGGCTGGACATAATGTCGGACCTGCCGTGGTCCAAACAATCGAAGGACAATCTGGACCTGAAACAGGCGCAAAAGACGCTGGATGAAGATCATTTTGGGCTGGAGCGTGTGAAAGAGCGGATCATCGAAGCTCTTGCCGTTCGCAAGCTGGTCGAAAAACCGAAGGGTTCGATCCTTTGTCTTGTCGGGCCTCCGGGAGTTGGAAAGACTTCGCTCGGAAGATCGATCGCACGCGCGCTCGACCGGAGCTTTGTTCGTTTGAGCCTTGGCGGGCTGCACGATGAGGCGGAGATACGCGGCCACCGAAGGACGTATGTCGGTGCGATGCCCGGCCGAATTATTCAAGGCATTCAACAAGCCGGGACGAATAATCCGCTGATAATGCTTGATGAGATCGACAAAGTTGGTGCGGATTTTAGAGGCGACCCGAGCTCGGCGCTTTTGGAGGTGCTTGATCCCGAACAGAATTCGTCGTTTCGCGATAACTATCTTGGAATTACGTTCGACCTTTCGAATGTAATGTTTATGACCACGGCGAATATGCTCGACACCATTCAGCCCGCGCTTCGCGACCGAATGGAGATCATACGGCTTTCGGGTTATACGGAACATGAAAAACTTGAGATAGCTCGGCGGCATCTTTTGCCGAAACAGCTGCTTGAAAATGGCCTCTTAAAGCGTGATGCCAAGATAGACCGAAAAGCGTTGGTCCGGATCATCAGCGAATATACGCGCGAGGCAGGGCTTCGCCAGCTTGAACGCGAGATCGGTAAGATCATGCGAAAGATCGCCCGCAAAAAGGCCGAGCTCGGAAAAAAATTCAAGCCGGTTTCCGTTTCCGATGTAAACGTTGCCGAATACTTACGCGTGCCAAAGGTTTTCAACGAAACTGCACTGAAGACCGATCAGATCGGGACCGTTACGGGGCTCGCGTGGACAGCGGTCGGCGGAGATATTTTGTTTATCGAAGCAATAAAGACCAAAGGGAAAGGCAAGCTCCAATTGACCGGACAGCTTGGCGAAGTGATGCAGGAATCGGCACAGGCGGCGTTCTCATATGCGAAGGCCCGCTCGGCGGAACTTGGCATCGAGGACAGCATTTTGGAGAACTTCGATATACATATACATATCCCGGAAGGTGCGATCCCGAAAGACGGCCCGAGCGCCGGTATAACGATGGCAACAGCATTGGTTTCCGTTTTGACGCAGAGAGCGGTGCGAAAGGACGTTGCCATGACCGGCGAGATAACGCTTCGCGGAAATGTGTTGCCCATCGGAGGCATAAAGGAGAAACTGCTCGCCGCCCGCCGCGCGAAGATCAAGGCAGTTATACTTCCCGAATTGAACCGCAGAGACATTGAGGACCTCTCGCTGGAGGTTACGCGCGGATTAAAATTTCATTTTGTAGGTCACGTTTCGGAAGTTTTCGAAGTGGCTTTGCGTCGTTGAGAGTCCCGATCTTATCGAAGGCCCTGGCCGAATTGTTCGGTGCCGAAGCTGCCAATGCCGTTTAGCCGGAACGAGAATACGATGCGGTTCTCGTTTCGGGCGCCGACGTTGAACGTGTAGTATTGGATCGCCATGGAGCAGCAGTTGGATGCGTATCCGGCTGTGTAAAGAGAGCTTATCAGCGGCGAAAGTCGCGTCGCCCGCCGGTTCTCAAAATCAAAAAAGACCGAAGCACCTGCAAACGGGCCTTTATCGCGGTTCCCAATAAAGACGGAAGGGCTCCACTGTGAACCGCGCAGTGTTCCTGCCTCTTTTCCGCGCTCATCAGCGAACTGGGCAAGCGATGGAATAAGCGTTACAGCCCGCGTGTAGTAAAAGGTCTGAAACAGTTTTAGCAGAGGCGTGTCATAGCCGACCGTTGCCGAAACGGCTCTTAGGCCGTCGCCCTGAAAACCGACATCGGCCCTTGTGTTGACGAATATCGTTCGCTGCGGCCGATAGGTCATATCGATCGCCAAAGGCGAGAACCGCCGCGGGACACCGCCAAATGTGTAGAAGCTGTGCGAAGTGATCGGTGCGATCTGGTTGCGTTGTCCGGGTACAAGAGCACCGCCAAACCGCTTATCAAAAAAGTACTTGCCTCTGACAGTCAAATTGAAGATCTCGTACGGTTGGACGTTGAGGTCGGAATCTGCTTTTTTGTTATCATCTGAACTCTCGTCAAACAGTAGTGCTCTTTGCGCCTCGTCCGTTACGGCTTCGGCATATTTTCGAGTATAGATCCGATTGATCAGCCCGAACTCGATCTCGTTCGTATCCGTGATCGTGTCCATCGAATCAAAGCGAATTACCTGCCGGAAATTGTTGACGCCCTTAATTAGCCGGTAGGTAGCGTAAGGTTCGATCACGTGTCGAAAACGAAACGAATCGTTCTTGCCATAGTAATTCCTGGCGAGTGCGACCGGCCGCAAGTCCAGTTCAAATTCGCCATACTTTCTGATCAACGAATCTCCAACGACGCGCCGCATATCATTGAACGAATTCGAGTAATAGGTGACGCGTCCGCCTGCGGTCGCAGTGATATTAAAATACTTCGAACTAAGCGGAAGGATGACCTGAGGATTAAAGTCCAATCTTTGACCGATGGCGGGAGAAACGACGGGGTCGCTGCCGGTTTGCTGAAAATAAAGCCGCGTGTCCTGTGCGCTTTCACGCCGGGAAACGCCTTCCAAACTTGTCTTGAAAGTGAAATAAACCGGCCTTAGAAATGACAGCATCGACGGACGTTTCTCGAAATTTATGCTAGGAAGGTTGCGCGTTTTGATCGTCACATTGGGGATCGAGATCGTCTGTGATCGAGCAAGCAGATTTAAAGTGTAGTTGTCCCAGCTCTTGTTGATGAAAACCTGCGAAACCTCTATCGGCGAGATTATCTGCTGAATGCCGTCTGAAAATACCTGTCGGAAGTCCAGGTTCGAAGTCAAGCGGACGTCCGCTGCCGCAGTGAAACCATTCGGAAAAAAATGGACGCCTTCAGCGTAAACGAGCGATCCACCCTGGTCCGGATTCTCCGCACTTTCTTTCGGACCAAGCACGCGGTCCTTCACGGCAAAAAATCCGGCATTGAAATACGAACGCGAATTGGCCCTGGTGCGAAGATCCAACCCGTAACCAAATCCTCTTGATGAATAAAGGTCGCCGCGCACCGTCACATCGGCAGATCTGCCCAATGTTTGGTAATAAGCACTTGAAATGCGCAGGCCTTTATTAGCCGAATACCCGACGGTTGGCGTGAGGAATCCGCTTGCGCGGTCGCGTTCCTTTATCGGGATCGAGGCGTAGGGCAGGGCAAGCACCGGAATATCTTTCAGCCTGAATTTTGCACCTTTAAGACGAACCCGGTCATTCACTTTAACCTTTGCCTCATTTGCCGTGAACGACCATTTTGGGACCGCCTCGTCACAAGAGGTGAACATGCCCTTTGTTATAACGACTTCGTCCAGCGAGATCCGCTCGACGCGGTCAGCCGAAAAATATAGCACTGTGCCGTCGTCCGTCTGGTTGGTGAAGCCGGTCGATTCTTCGAAGTAACCCAACTTTGTGCGAATATTCCAAACGCCGCGCGTGCCCGTGATCCGCTGATCGTCGCCCTGATCGAATATCACATTACCTTCGGCGTTCATTCGGTCTTCGGCTTCGAGAAGCGTGATCTTGTCTGCCTGCAGCCGATATATTCCATAACGGGCATCGACATTTCCGCTATACACGATAATTCGTTTACCTTCTTCGCCCTCGGCTGTTTGCCGGTCGGAGTAAACGACCAGTTCACCGTCGCCGCCTTCGATCTCAAAGCTTGGTTTTTTTCCGGGAGCCGGTTTGACGCTTCGCTCCGCTGAAACGGGATTTATGTTTGGAGTATCGGTTATTGGGTTTGCGACTTGCCGGTCAACGGGGTTCGTTTGCTGCCCGATGACAGAAAGCAGGCAGAATAAAAGTAATGCAGGAGTTATTAAAGCTTGCCTTATCCGCATTTGAAATTCCGAGGAGAAAATTGATGCTATCACGAATAGCCGATATCTATAAAGTCCTGTGTTAAAATGGCTTAAAGAAAAGGGTTATTAGTTTATGCAAAGCGGCCGCCTATTGATCGCGGAAGACGAAGAAGTGATGCGAAACATCCTGCGCCAATTGTTTGAGGCCGCGGGATATGAGGTGTTCACGGCCGATACTGGCGAGAACGCGCTCAACATTTTTGCCGACAATATTTTTGACGCGGTGCTGACCGATATAAAAATGCCCGGGATCAGCGGCCTCGATCTGCTCGGAAAATTAAGAGCGATCGACCCGTTGACCATGGTCGTTGTGTTGACCGCTTTTTCCTCGGTCGATTCGGCCGTGTCCGCGTTGCGAAATGGTGCATACGATTACGTAACAAAGCCCTTCAATAATGACGAGCTATTGCATACGGTTAAGAATGCCGTTGCCCAGCGAAAGCTCTCAAACGAAAATCGGACACTCAGAAAAGAGATCAACAGGCAATTCAATTTCTCCGAGATAATTGGCCAGAGCGAAGCCATAAGATCGATCTTTGAGACCATCGGGAAGGTCGCCGGAAATTCTGTTCCGGTGCTTATTACGGGTGAGACCGGTACAGGAAAGGAGTTGGTCGCCAGAGCTATTCATCTAAATGGGAAGAATTTCGACGGGCCGTTTCTGGCGGTAAACTGCGGTGCCTTGCCCGACGGGCTTTTGGAAAGTGAACTGTTTGGGCACGTAAAAGGGGCGTTTACCGGAGCAGTTTCGGATAGAAAAGGTTTCTTCCGATCGGCGGAATCCGGCACCGTTTTTTTGGACGAGATCGGAGAAATGTCCACCGCGATGCAGGTAAAACTTCTGAGAGCATTGCAGGAGCGCGAGGTCACGCCGGTCGGTTCCGACACGCCGCTTCCATTTAATGCACGCATCATCGCAGCGACGAACCGTGATCTTGAGGCCGAGATCGAAAATGGGACGTTTCGGCAAGACCTTTATTTTCGCCTGAACGTGGTCGAGTTGAACGTGCCGCCGCTGCGAGAGCGGCCAACCGATATCCCTATACTTGCCCGGCACTTCTCAGCCCGCGTGGCCAACCTGAACGGTCGTCCGGAAAAGCCCATAGAACAAGCTGCGATGGATGCGTTGATCTCATATCCATGGCCCGGAAATGTTCGAGAGCTGGAAAACTGTATAGAACGAGCTTCGTTAATGGGTGACGAATCGATCTCGGTTTTCGATCTTCCGCCAAAGGTCATTTCACACTTGGGGAATATCTCTCATTCAGACGGTGCCGAAACGAAAGAAACAGGCACACTCGAAGCCATGGAGCGCAACCATATCCTGGCAGCTTTGGAAAAGTTTGAAAACGACAAGGTGAAGGCAGCGAAGTCTCTGGGGATCGATCTTTCTACTTTGTATCGGAAATTAAAACGATTTTCTGAGTAGTATCGATCTATTTCGATCGGAGTTCGACAATGAAATAATCTGTCCCCTCGATCTTGATCAGCGAACCTTCCGTGAACGGCTCCCGAAAAAATTGATGAGCGCTGTATCTCTCGCCTGTTAACTTTTGGTCCTCGGTAAGATCGCTTTTTGAAACAAGTTCATTTGGGAACCAATCTTCGACACTAAAGCTAACCGGTTCCGGCTCGGATATCTTTTTCGCTTCTTCGATAAGAGCGGCCGCATCCTTCGGGATAAACAGCAGAACAGCCCGCAGAGTTTTTCGTTCGGCAGCAGGAGCTTCAGGGCGCGATTGCCAATCAAGCCAAACCGCCTCTTCCGGGACGAATGGAAGATTGATGACCAAAGCAAGTTCGTCCGGATTCTCGTTTACGGGCATCTTCGGCGCCTGTGGCGAAGAGTTCGCGCCGTTTGTTAAATTCGCGTTTGACGTGCCGGGCGAGGAACAGGCTAATATGAAGGCTGAGATCACTAAGACGCAAATTGTTCTTGCTATTACCACGAGATAATTCTATTCGGCTGCAAGCGTCGATGCAATGCAGGAAAATATGAACGACCAAAAGCCATATATGCAAGGGGCGTGGTTCACGCTGGCGGTCCTGTTTCTGATCAACACGGTCAACTTTTTTGATCGTTTGGTTATCGGTGCTGTTGGCGAACCGATAAGAAAGGAGTTTGAGCTTGGCGACTCCGCACTGGGCTTGCTTAGCACGGCATTTGTTCTGCTTTACGCAGTTGTCGGCATTCCGATGGGCAGGCTTGCCGATACGGCCTCGCGAAAAAAGATATTGGCCGTAAGCGTGTTCTTCTGGAGCCTGTTCACGTTCGGCTCAGGGCTCGCACGAAATTTCTATCAAATATTCCTATTGCGGCTCGGCGTTGGGATCGGCGAGGCTGCGTGTGCTCCGGCCGCCACATCCTTGATAAGTGATGTTTTCCCGCCCGAAAAACGTGCGCGGGCTATGAGCATCTTCATGCTCGGGCTTCCGGTCGGCATCGCACTCGGGTTTTATGTGAGCGGTGCGATCGCCCGCGAATACGGCTGGCGATATGCATTTTTTGCCGCCGGCCTGCCGGGTATTTTTCTTGCCGTTTTGGCTCTGTTCATCCGCGAGCCAAAGCGAAACACCGAGCCTTCGGGAGGGATCAAGCTGTTCGATGCGGCTTCCTACAAGGCGATATTAAGCTCCAGAACGGTGCTTTGGCTTATTCTTTCCGGAGCGGTGCACAACTTCACAATGTATGCGCTGTCATTTTTCATCACGCCCTATCTGATGCGGTATCACCAAATGGATATTCGCGATGCCAACTTGATCGCGATGCTTGTGAACGGCATCTTTACGCTGCCGGGACTATTGCTGGGCGGATTTGCAGGCGACCTGGCAAGGCGATGGCGGATCGACGGCGGGCTTCTTATCGTTGCCGGGGCGATCCTGGTGTCTGCTCCGTTGTTTATGATCGGAATTCTTTCGGAGGCGGGAGATACGTTTACATTTACCCTGGCAATGGGGACCGCGTTCGCCCTGATGTACTTTTACTATTCGGTCACTTATGCGTCGATCTCAGAGGTTGTTCCGGCGGAGGTCCGCGGTACCGCAATGGCAGTTTACTTCCTGGCTATGTACGTGCTCGGCGGTGCATTCGGCCCTTTCCTGATCGGAGCGTTGAGCGATCATTTCACGCGTCGTGCGGCAACATACAGCGGAGTAACCGACCTAGCTGCTGCATCGCTTGAACCTTTCAGGGCCAGCGGGCTGCAATCCGCAATGCTGGTAGTTCCGGTGCTTTGCGTAGTGCTTTCGCTGATAATGTTCATGGCCGCGAGATCCTTTAAGGCATCTCGTGAATAGTTCGCCGCCAACGAACCTCGATCAATAGTTTTTTACCGCTCGCACGGGCTCTTTGTCCTTTGTGACCAAGTTGTTCCGATCACGTTTCCACGGCGTTTTCAGATCACTGGCGATCGGCCTGCTCAATACGAGATCTCGCTCTGCTGCGTGCTAAATCGACGACCACCGCTTACAAAACTTTACACGCGAATGTTTAATGAACGAATCGTAAGTATTGTAAAATCAGAGATTTCAGAAACCGATTATGCGTTCAAAGTTTGTTCAAAAAAGCGGGTTGCTCATCTGTATTGGTTTTGCGTTGATGGTCGGCGGATGTTCCTATTTAAGCTCAAATTCCGGTCCGCAGCGAAACAATGCCAATGCCTCGGAACCGGCTGAAGCCATTATTACCTTGACCGTCGGAAAGACCGAGGCCCGGGAAGTGCCGGCAGTTGTTCAGGCGACCGGAAGCATGGTCGCGGACGAAAGTTCGAACATTGCACCGAAGATCGCCGGAAAGGTGGCTGATATTGCCGTTAATTCCGGAGACTTTGTAACAAGCGGACAAGTGATCGCCCGAATAGACGACCGCGATGCTCGGCTTCGGATCGCAACGGCAGAAGCCAGCGTGAAACAGGCTGTGGCGGCGGTCCGGCAGGCAGAAGCCCGATTGGGGCTCTCTCCAAACGGCAGATTTCAAGCATCGTCGATTCCGGAAGTTCGTGCCGCGAACGCTAATTATCAGCTTGCACTCGCCGAGCTGCGGCAAGCCGAGGCGAACGAGAAGCGATATAGGGAACTGGTCGAAACAGGTGATGTCGCACTTATAGCATACGAGCAGTTTCGTACGACCAGGGATACGGCGCGTGCGCGGGCGAACAATGCAAAGGAGCAGTTGGATTCTTCGTTGAACACTGCCCGGCAGAGCAATGAGGCGATCCGAAGTTCGGAAGCAAGTGTGGAAGCGGCCCGGACTCAAGTCGATAGTGCACGTCAAGAACTTACCGATACTGTCATTAGGGCGCCTTTTGCCGGATTCATTAGTGAACGGCAGGTGGCGGTCGGGGAATTCGTCTCAACGGCAACGGTCATAGCCACGCTCTTAAGGACAAATCCGATAAAGATCCAGATCCAGGTTGCCGAGACGGACGTTCCCTCGATCGTTTTGGGCCGGGGTGTTTCCATCGAAGTGGACGCTTACCGCGGCCGAAGGTTTGCCGGAACCGTTACATCGATCAATCCGGCGGTCGATGCGGCTTCCAGATCGGCCGTTGTCGAAGCGTCGATCCCGAATAACGACAATTTGCTACGAACAGGAATGTTCGCGACCGCGCGGATAAATAAAGAAGGCGGCAGTACGGGTGTGTTCGTTCCAAAAACGGCGATCTACAACCATCAGGCAACTCAGTCACAAAGGGCGTTTGTCATAGTTGAAGGAATCGCAAGGCTCCGGACGATTCAGCTTGGCCCGGAGGAGGGAGATCATTACCAGGTGCTTTCCGGTCTTAATGCTGATGAAACCGTAGCGACCAGTAATCTCGAAGAGTTGTATGAGGGAGCAAAGGTAGCTTACTAAAGCAAGGGATTTATTATGCAATAGTTAGCTGAAATATGTGTTCATAGGCCTGTGTTCGCGACTGTGATCGTACTTTTTCTCACGGTCGTCGGCGGGTTTAGTTTTTTTACGCTTGGCGTTGATCGTTTTCCCAAGATCGACCTGCCCACTATCTCGGTCAGAACTTCCAATCCGGGAGCTGCACCCGAAGAAATGGAGAACGAGGTTACGGACGTCATTGAGGCGGCATTGAATACCGTTCCCGGTGTCGAGGAAATGCGGTCAAGTTCGTCCCGCGGAAGCTCGAACGTAACTCTAACCTTCAACCTTGAGAAAAACCCTGATGTTGCGTTTCAGGAGGTTCAGCAGAAGCTCAGCAATGTAGTTAACCGGTTGCCGGATTCGGCCGATCCGCCCGTTGCACAAAAAGCTGACCCTGATTCACAGCCAATTCTCCAATACGTAATAAGCGCTCCACGAACGGCGATGGAGCTGACGGAGCAGGTCGAAACGCTGATCCAGGAACGCATTGAATCGGCTGACGGCGTCGGCGAAGTGTTCATGTGGGGAGCCAGAACTCCGCAGATCCTCATCAGCCTAAACCCAGACAGGCTGCGGGCATATGACATTGCTGTAACTGATGTGACCGCGGCGGTCAGGTCGCAAAATCAGGAACTGCCAAGCGGTAATTTGATCGAAGGCCAGCGAACGCTCGGCGTTAGAACTTTGTCGAAATTGGCAGAGGTCGAGCAGTTCAGCGAGCTGGTCGTAGCAACACGAAACGGTTTTCCGATAAAGATCCGCGACATAGGCCGAGTCGAAAAGACCGGCGGCGAAGCAAGTTCCGCTGCGTCTCTTGACGGCGTGCAGTCGGTTTCCGTCGGTGTCCGAAAGCAGGCAGGTGCGAACACCATTGCGGTCATCAATAATGTGAAGCAGCGGATGGAGAATATTATCCCGACGCTGCCTTCCGATATGAAGGTCGTGGTCATTCGTGACCAATCGGAGTTCATCGAAAATTCACTCCATGCGATCGAAGAGCATCTGGTCCTGGGTGGTCTCTTTGCCGCGATCATTGTTTTCTTTTTTCTGTGGAACTTTAGATCGACATTCATTGCCGCACTGGCGATACCGATCTCGATCATCGCCGCGTTCGCCGCGATCGCAGCATTTGGTTACTCGCTGAACCAGATGACAATGCTTGCGCTTACCCTTATCGTGGGCATTGTTATTGACGACGCCATTGTTGTCCTGGAGAACATCTATCGCTATGTCGAAGAGAAGGGAATGGACCCGTTTCAGGCGGCGATCGAAGGCACACGCGAGATCGGGCTCGCGGTTCTTGCCACCACTCTTTCATTGCTAGCCGTGTTCATTCCGGTCGGATTTATGACCGGGATCGTCGGCCGATTTATGTCGTCATTCGGTTTGACGGCCGCGGCCGCGATCGCTGTTTCGCTAATAGTTTCCTTTACGCTGACGCCGATGCTTGCGGCCCGTTGGATCAAGCGGCCAAAGCACAAGGCGGTCGAGGACGAAGGATCGGGATCCAGCGAGGCTGCCGCCGAACCAGATTCTGCACATTTGAGCGATAGTAAGTCAGGCTGGTTCTGGCAGAGGATCGATGGAACGTACACATTTCTATTAAAGCTCGCGATGCGATTTCGTTGGGCCGTTGTTCTGATCTGTGTCATTACGGTCGCTTCGATCGTACCTCTTTACAATTTCGTCGGAATGGCATTTCTGCCTGACGAAGACGAATCGCTATTTCAGGTCAATTTAAGGGGGCCGCAAGGCACCTCCCTTTCGGGAACACAATCGATACTCGACCGCATCGCGAGAGATATCAGGGCCGAGATCCCGGGAGTTCGAAACACTTTGGTGCTTGCCGGATTCGGCCGCGGTTCAGGCCCTAATAACGGCTTTATCAATGTGGCTCTTGTGCCTGTTTCCGAGCGAGATGAATCGCAGGCGGAACTGATCAACAGAACGCGCCAGATCGCCCGAAAATATACATCGAAGGATTATTCGGTGACGGTTTCCGCATCATCATCGATTGCCGGCAGCATCGGATTGGGCCGCGGCGGTTCATCGGTCGGAATGTATATTGCCGGCCCCGATATGGCGAAGTTGACCGAATATGCGGATGCCGTAGTCGAAAGGATGAAGCAGGACCCGATCTACAGAGACCCCGACAACTCCGTTGAGATCGGCACGCCTGAGATCAGAGTCGTCATCGACCGCACACGGGCCGCCGATCTAGGCGTCCGGGCCGGCGATGTGGCTCAAGCTCTGAATATTCTGGCGGCAGGGCAGCGGGTCTCTACATTTAGTGAGAATTCGAAACAATACGATGTTGTGGTCCGCGCGGACGAGCCGTTCCGAAGAGATCGGAATAATTTCAATCTATTTTCTGTGGCATCTTCAAATGGCGGGATCATCGGACTCGATCGGGTCGTAAAGCTCGAAGAAGGGCTTGCACCGTCTTCCATTAGCCGTTTGAACCGTCAGCGTCAGGTAACGGTCTCGGCCGGGCTGCCGCCGAACGCTTCCGAATCAGACGCTCTGTCGAAACTCCAGGCCTTTGTAAAGGATCTTCAGTTGCCGGCTGAATATTCGACCGGTGTGACCGGCCAATCGAAAGAACTTCAAAAGGCATACGAATCGTTTCTCTATGCGTTTTTACTCTCTTTTGTGTTCATGTATCTGATCCTTGCGGCGCAGTTCGAATCGTTCATACATCCGATCACCATTTTGCTCACGCTGCCTCTGGCCGTGCCATTTGCATTGCTTTCGACAGCGATGGCGGGACAAACGCTAAACATCTTCTCGGCATTGGGCATTCTGCTTTTGTTCGGGATCGTTAAAAAGAACGCCATCTTGCAGATCGATCATACGAACACCTTACGGGCGAGAGGGTTGAATCGCTATGACGCGATAATCCAGGCGAACAGAGACCGGCTCCGGCCAATTCTGATGACAACCCTGGCGCTGGTAGCAGGTATGATCCCGTTGACGCTCGGTTCGGGCGCAGGTGCTGCGACAAACCGTTCGATCGGGATCCTTGTTGTCGGCGGTCAGTCCTTGTGTCTTTTGCTTACGCTGCTCGCCGTCCCGGTCTTTTATTCATTATTTGACGATGCAGGAGAATCAAGGTTCATCAAGAACTTTAGCTCGGGCATCGGCGACGCATTCGGAAAGATCTTCCGCCGAAAAGAAGTGACGGACAGTTATGTCGATGAAAGGGCCGCAAGCGACCGAACTTCGGCCGACGCGGACGACAGTAGTGGGATCGGAGGAGGCGAACCGGATCCAGCCAGATAAACGTTTCAAATGAATCTAATTTCGCTAAATCGCCTTCGGTTACAACTGCGCGCTCAGGTTTTCGTATTAGTGTTTTGCATGACGGCATTATTTGCCGGCGGCGGTATGGCACAAGACCCCAGTCCAACGCCGACACCGACTCCTCGGATCGGAGATCCTGTCCTGCCGCCTCAATCTCCGCTGCCGGATGATCCGCCCCCGGTGGCACCAAATTTCGAATCATTGGCACGACCGCTTCCAAGTGTTGAGCGGGTTGGAGTTGTCAATTCAGACATTCTGAGTTTAACGATCCAGGACGCGATCAGAATGGCCCTGGAAAACAATAATGATATAGAAGTATCGAGGAAGGAATCGGAGATCTCGCAATTTCGTCTTCTGGGAGCACGCGGGGTTTACGACCCATTTATAGGGGCTGAAAGTTACTATGACAGGGCATCAACGCCTACTGCTTCAGCGATAGGCGGCGCTGTAAATGGTGCCGTAACGCAGACACGTTTTTTTGGAAGCGGCGGGGTCAGCGGCTTTTCGCCCCGTTGGGGCGGGATCTATTCAGCTCGCATTGACGCTTCGCGAACAACGACCAGCAATACGAACGCGTTCCTAAATCCTCAATTTCCATCGATACTTGCCCTTAATTATGTCCAGCCGCTTTGGCGCGGGCTGCGGATCGATAACAATCGCCGCAACATTCAGATCGCCCACAGAAACATCGCTATCTCCCAAACCCAATTAAAGCAGCAGGCGATCACAACAGTTTCTACAGTCGAACGGGCCTATTGGGACCTTGCGTTTGCGCTTCGGAATCTTCAGGTCCAGATCGACGGCGTTCGACAAGCGCGTGAGCAACTTGAAAGCAATCGCCGCCAGGTCGAACGCGGTGTTTTGGCTCCGATTGAACTGGTCGCGGCCAGTGCCCAGATCACGTCCCTAGAGCAGGGCGTTTACCTGGCTCAGGAAGATGTGACCCGTTTTGAAAATCAACTCAAGACGCTAATGCTGCCCGATCGGAATTCCGCAGAATGGTCGCGTTCGATAACGCCTGTTTCGCCGATCGAGAGCGAGACGCCATCGGTGGGCCTGGAAGTTTCGATCGCAGAAGCATTGCGAAATCGCCCGGAACTTTCAGTGCTTGAAGAGACCGCAAAGATCAATGAGATCGATCAGAAGTTCTTTCGGGATCAAACAAAGCCCGAGATAAATCTGGTTGGAAGCTATTCTTCTCAGGGGCTTGCCGGAACTGAAACGGCGGCAGCGATCAATCCCGCGACCGGGCTTAGCCGTGTTCCTGAAAATCTTGTGGGCGGTCTAGGAACGTCGTTCGGAAATTTGTTCAAGCAGGATTATCCGACATATCGGGTCGGGGTCACGATCGGGCTCCCATGGGGCAACCGAACGGCCAAGGCCAATCTCGGCGCGGCCCGCGTCGAGGGCGAGAGACTAACCCAAATAAGAGAACAGGCGGAGCAGGTTATCGAAGCCGAGGTCCGGAATGCTTTACAAGCTCTTCGGTCTGCTGAAGCTAGGTTGGCGTCCGCGAGGGCGTCGCGAAGCTCCGCCGAACAGCTTGCCGACAGCGAAACGCGCCAGTTTCGAGCAGGTACCACCACATTTTATCTCGTACAACAGCGGCAGACCGATCTGCTTGGGGCTCGCAGTGCCGAATTGCAGGCACAGACCGATCTCAACAAGGCCATTTCTGAGTACTACCGGGTCATCGGGAAAACATTAGACGTAAATAACATCGATCTGCGCTAAGAGATCGCTTGCTGATCTTCACGCTCCGTCTGGGCTGGCCGATCATTTTGGGAGTCGATCATTGCCATCCAGTGACAGCGAATGATCTTTCATTGCATGTAGTGAAGCTGATGCAAACTGACGCTGAAGCGAACGTACTAACGGATAACCGATCTTAGCCGCAATATGATTTGGCCGTGAAAAAGCAAAAAGGTCATAAGTTACTTCTTCAGTTCTTTCGTCCATCTTGACCAGGAACCTCTCTTCGCCGGTTTCGCCATGTTCGGTCAGCGTTCCGTAAGCAAATCCGAATCGATGCGGTTCGTCGATAACATAAACGATCCGCGCGGCATTTATGGAATAGAATCCGAAATGACGAATAATTACTGCGACCGTCTGACCGGCCGCGATGCTGACCGAAGGCCAACATAGATCGACCCATGGGATCGCAAACATCTTCCATGAACTCAATGATCTTTTCGCGGAGTCGAAAATGCGGGTGCCTTTACCCAAAAGAATGCGATTGTGATCTTGTACAAATCCAGGCGGCGTTTCTTCAGATCGTGTTGCGCCAACCGCCTCGTAGGAAAACGGTTCGTCAGCCGAATGTTCAATGAACGACCGGATGTACGCCTCCGAAGGTTTGCCAAGAGCGAACATGCTCTAAGCATATTCCTGACATCACTTAAAATCCATTCGGGAGTTATATTTGACACGAATTAGCCCGATTGGTAATCTAATCGTTCGTTTGCGGTCGGTGCATTTGATACCGATCTTGGTTTGAACGAAACATTTGATCGACGGTTTTTCTATTGTGTCCGGTTCGTCTAGGGGTTAGGACACCGCCCTTTCACGGCGGCAACACGGGTTCAAATCCCGTACCGGATACCATCTTTTTACGGTCTAATTGCATCGAACATTGGGATTCGCTTGAACCTTAAGCGAATCCTTTTGTTTTAATAGGTAGATAATGCATAAGAAAAATATTTTAACCGTTTTTGGATCGTTCATAATTACAGCATTATTCGCTATCGGGAATACAGCCAATGCGGCGGATACGGTTCTCGTGATGCCGTTTGAGAACCGTTCGGACAAGCCGGAGTTCAACTGGGTCGGTGAGAGTTTCGCCCTTTCCGTCTCTGAATTGCTTAGAGTGCCCGGGCTGAATGTAGTTTCGAACGGCGAAAGAAAGCTCTTGCAGCAGAAACTTCGGATGCCGTTGACCAGCCTCCCGAGCCTGGCGGCATCGCTCAGGCTCTCGCGCGAAGCCGGTGCTACGCTATTAGTATCCGGAGCATATTCGATAACTCCCGCACAAGAAGACCAGACGGCGATAATCGATGTGTCTGTCAAAATAGTCCGCGTCGCCGAGGGACGATATCTTAGCGAGGTGATCGATAATAGGCGCGTAAGCCGCGACATAATTCTCCGCGATGCTTTGGGAAATCTGCAGACCCTGCAGGGCCAGATCGCCTATCAGGTCTTGTATCAGCGCGACAAGGCTTTGCCATATTCACAAAATCAAATGATCGAGGCGGCAAGCAAGGTCCCGGCGCGTGCCTTTGAAGCCTACATCAAGGGCCTTTTATCACCGCCGGGCGAACTTCGAGAAAACTTTCTGCGGAATGCGATGCGGCTTTATTCTGAGTCAGTTCCAACTTCAAGCTATTCTGAAGCCGCAATGGAGCTTGGGCATTTATATCTGAGCCAGCGAAAATTCAATGAAGCGGTTGATTCGTTCGAACGCGTCGTTTCATCGATCCAGCAATGTAAGGATTCAGCCAAGGGTGAGAACCGGGCCGCAAACTGTAATGACGAGAGTCTGGCGGAGGCATCGTTCTACATCGGCACAATGCATTGGGAACGAGGGAACTTTGAGCAGGCATTGGCCGTGCTTCGCCCGCTGGCGGATGATCTGAAGCTAACCAGCGTTTACAGCACGCTTGGAGCTATTGCAGTGCAGGCCTCGCAGGCTGAAAAACGAAACGAACAGAACGCCGCAGCGCTGCTGGCCGAGGGGATCGGATTGCTTCGTACGGCTGCGGAATCGGCCCCGGATGATGCTTCGGTCAGATTCAACTATGGCTATGCATTGTTCCTGCAGAAAAATTACGTTGACGCCGCGAACCAGTTTCGATCCGTGATCGAAGTCGCGCCGCGCGACGGCGAAGGCTACTATCTCCTGGCAAAATCGCTTAGTTCATTGAAGGACGAATCGGCGACCGTCATAGATGATCAGGCCCGTACGTTTCTGGCCGGCGGTAATCGTTATGCGAATCTTGAACGGGAATGGCAAAGGGCACAAACGGTCCCGGACATCCGAATGCGTGTTCAGCAGCCGCGAAGAAGCGATTTCGTAAGTGTCGTGCTTAACAATCGGCGAAACACACCGATCTCACAGACCCGCGTAACCGAGTCAGAGAACCTGCTCAATCAGGCGCGTGAGCATTACAAGAACGGAGCGGACGATGAGGCAATGGCTGCGATCCGCAGGATCCTGGCCGGCGAGCCGATGAACGCAGAAAGCTATGTGATACTTGGAAAGATCCACCTGCGACGCGGCGATCTGGACCAGGCGATGAGCGCTTTCAAGACGGCTCTTTTCTGGGATAACCGTCAGATAGACGCTCATATTTCGCTCGGTAAGATCTTCTTTGAACGTGGCGAATGTTTGCAGGTAAAAAACTATGCGGCACAGGCTCTGGAGTTGGATCCGAACTATGCCGATGCGATCGCTCTGGGGCGTCAGTCAGAGCGATGTTCCAAATAGTGTAACTAAAATGTCCCAACTCCTCTGCCCAAAGTCCGGGCTGCAGGCTCCCACTGAACAGCTCCGGAATTCATAAATTACTCTAAAATAAGAACTTAAGTGGCATCATCGGCGTCTAGCCACGAGCCCGGAACACCTTCTTAGTCCTTTGGCACGGCAGATGCACTACGTATCATCGGCCAGCTTAACGAAGTTAGTTAAGACCCTCCGCCAACTCACATCCGAGCGCGGTTTGCCACTGTGCTTGATTACCTTCCGAGCGTTCCTTCAGTTGTCCTTCCTTTATGAGCCTGGTGAAAGCCAGGCTCACCTGCTTTTAAACCACAGTAAAATCAATGTTTTGAGTAGCTTCGGCGGGATCTCGTTCAAAATGCCAGCTTATTGAACGATTTCCCGGCGTCAATTTTCAGTTTGATCGGTCATAGTTCCAAAAGTTGGTGCAAATGACAAATTCCGTCATTTCCCGTATGACAAAAATTGAATCGTGCGTGACCGCCTTCTTTCACTTTGATCGAAACTGACCGACCATTCTTCGCGAAATATGTCACAACAGGTGTCGCACCCGTAATTTTGATAATATCTACGAATGAAGCTTGGCCGATTGACCGAAAAGCTGCCTAATTGGAAGAATGCGGGTCTTGCCGTGGTTTCGGCTATTTTGTTGGTACTCGCGTTTCCCGACTTTGAATTTTGGTGGCTGGCGTGGATCGCATTGGTTCCGATGCTGTGGGCGATCGAGCGGGAGAAAGAATCAACTGCCCGCGGCTTCGTGCTCGGCTGGCTGTTCGGAACGGTCTTCTTTTTCGGAACGTGCTGGTGGCTGACCTTCGCACCCATTACCTATGCCGCTTTCCCGCCGGCACTCGCATATTTTCTAATGCTCATCGTAAGCATCGCCGCCGGCATATTTCCGGCAGTCTTCGGCGGCGCGATGGCGTTTTTGTTACGACGGTTCGGCTCGATAGCACTGCTCGCCGCTCCGTTCGTCTGGGTGTTCAGCGAATTCCTCCGCTATTGGCTTACCGGAAACAACTGGAACGCCATCGGTTATTCGCAAACTTTTGAATCAGTTTTGCTCCCAATGGCACGAATCGGCGGAGTTCTATTTGTGGGGTGGATGACGGCTCTGTTTTCTGCTTCCTTTTTGTTTGGCCTTTATCAATTCAAGCTAGGAAAAGTAATTTTGGGCGTGATTCCAATTGGGGTTTGGATTGGCGGAGCATTTTTTGTTGATTTTATCGACACTTCAATACGATGGAGTCAGAAGGGTGACATCGCGTCCATTATAATCGCCTTGCAGCCCAATGTCCCGATGTCCGGCCTGACGGAGTCGAAGTGGCATGAGTTGCGACAGAGACACATTCGTCTAGCCGAATCGGCGTTGAGTTCAATTCCCACGAATCCGCAATCCGAAATCCGCGATCCGCAATTGACCGTCATTTTCCCCGAATCGCCGATGAATTTTATGTATGAAACGGACGCTGAGTCGAAGGCGTTCATTGATTCGTTTGCGGCGAAGCATAATGTGAATGTGCTTTTCAATTCGGCGGAGCCGGACGCGGCGACAGGCAAGTTCTTTAATTCGGCGGTGATGGTCGGGCCGGAGGGCCGTGAAATACAGCAGTATGATAAGATTTACCTCGTTCCGTTCGGCGAGGCTGTTCCATTTCCGCTTGAGGGTATTTTGCCCGGTTTTGTGGGGAATTTCGCGTATGGAGCCGAGCACAGTTTGTTTCCGCTTGGGGACGCGAAGGCCGGTGCGATGATCTGTTTCGAATCGCATTTTGGCCAGCTTTCGCGGCAATATGTTTTGAACGGAGCAGATGTGCTCATTGAAATGACGAACGACGGCTATCTAGGGCCGACACCGGTTCTCCGTCAACACCTCGCAAACGCAGTTTTTCGCGCGGTCGAGACAAACAGGCCGCTTTTGCGCGTAACGAATGTCGGAATTACGGCATACATAACCGAGCGTGGAGAGGTCGAAAATGCGGCTCCGGTGTATCAGGAAGACACACGGATCTGGACTGTGTCAAAAAGCGACGGCTCGCAGACCTTCTATGTAAAATATGGTGATTGGTTTGCCTGGTTGTGTTCTATAATTTCGATCAGCCTATTGATATTTGGTTTTTATATTAAAAGCCGTCCGTCACATGACGCGGACCGCTAAATTTGGATCCTTGTTGTTTTTTAAGGATCTTGAACAATTGAAACAAGGATCTGGATGGAATCAAGAAGAGTAGAGATCGAAGAACCGTTCAACGTATCCGCCGAGCGGATGTTCGAGACCCTGACTACCCCACGGGCGATCCGTGAATGGTGGGGCGCATCGCGGGCATTGGTCGACGCAAGGCTGGGCGGGGCTTGGGTAGCAACCTATGGCGAGGACGACGGCGAATCGGAGTATGTGAATAGTTTTACGCTGCTCGAATACGACCCTCCGAACCGGATCGTGCTTGGTGATGGGGTATTGTTGTCGGCCACCGAAGAGTTTCCGTTCAAAATGCATACGACCATCGAATTTGATATCGTGAAAAGCCCCGAAGGCTGCAGCCTTAGAATGGTTCACAGCGGTTCGCCGCAGGACGAAGAGTCGGAGATCTTTTTCGAATCGTCGCTGCTCGGCTGGAGGAATACGTTCGAAGGCCTGCGGAGCTATTTCCATTCGAATTCGGATAGCGAGTGAATCGGACACTTGGGATAAATGGACACCCGTTCTCACATTCATGAAGAACATTTTGATAGCTCCGCGGAGGCGATGTTTCAATTGCTGATCACTCCTTCCGCGATACGCGGCTGGTGGGGAGCTTCGCGGGCGATCGTTAACGCGACAAGCGGCGGCCTATGGTCGGCGGCTTGGGGCGATGAGGACGAGCCTGATTATATTTCGGCTGCGACCTTAGTGGACTTCGACCCGCCGCATCGTCTATCGATGAAATTTGGCCAATACTACGCAAAGGCCGGATCGCTGCCATTCGAATTCGCCGCCGACGCTTTGACAACTTTCAGCATTGAACCGGATGGAAACGGCTGCACACTTCGGGTCGAGCAAACGGGTTTTCCCACCGATCCGGCCGCTGATGATTTTTATGCCGCATGCGAAACCGGATGGAAAAATACATTTGAGGGGATCAGGAAATATTTGTCTTCGCAGTAAGCGATTTTTAATAGATGAAAAGAGTTCTTGTTGGATTGATCATTTTCGGATTGCTTTATTTGGCGAGTTATTTGGTTGTAAGAACCGCTTATTCCGAGGTCTGGGAGCGAGATGGAAACACATATGTGCTTTTTCCGTCTTCGATAGTTTATTATCTATATCGTCCCCTAATGTATATAGATGGCCCTTCGACAGGAATGCGATTTCATATTGGTCCACATCAATAACATCTAATGGAAATTACAGAACTTCAGGAAAAACACCAACAAATAAAAGAGAAGGTAAGCCAGCTCGGGAGGTTTCTTTGACCGGCCTTCAAAAGAGAAAGAGCTTGAAAAGCTAGAACATCAGATATCCGATCCGAATTTTTGGAACGACCAGGAAAATGCGCAGAAGGTCGTCCAGGCCCGCAGCCGGATCGAAAGATCACTGGAACAACAAAAAGATTTTGAGACCGGCATTTCGGACGCAGAGGTGCTTTTCGAGTTTGCGGCCGAAGATGAAGTCTCGGCGAAGGAGCTTGAGGCGTTGGTACTTCGGCTTGAACGCGAGGTTACTGATGCCGAGATCCGCTCGCTGCTTTCGGGCGAGACGGACGTGAACAATGCCATCTGTTCGCTGCAGGCCGGAGCCGGCGGCACCGACGCGCAGGATTTCTGCCAGATGCTTCTGCGGATGTATATCCGTTGGGGTGAAAAACGCGGCTTTAAGGTCGAGATACTCGATGAGCAATCGGGAAGCGAAGCGGGGATAAAATCGGCGACCTTTCGCGTAGAAGGCGATTACGCCTATGGACTCCTTGCAACGGAAGCGGGTGTTCATCGCTTGGTGCGAATTTCGCCGTTCAATTCAGGCGGTAGCCGCGAAACCTCGTTCGCGTCAATGTTCGTCTCACCGGAGATCGACGAGAACATCGAGGTCGAGATATTGGACAAGGACCTTCGCATCGATACATACCGTTCGTCCGGTGCCGGCGGCCAGCACGTAAATGTTACGGACAGCGCCGTCCGGATAACACACATCCCAACGAATACTGTGGTAACCTGCCAGAACCAGCGTTCGCAATTGCAGAACAAGACCGTTGCGATGAACGTTCTGCGGTCGAAGCTCTACGAACTCGAATTGGAAAAACGCCGGGCGGATGCCGCCGAACACGAAGCCACCAAAATGGACATCTCGTTCGGCTCGCAGATCCGAAATTATGTCCTGCATCCGTATAGGCTGGTGAAAGACACTCGGACAAAATTCGAACTAACCGACGTCGAAGCCGTACTTGACGGAGAGATAGATGAGTTTATTAAAGAGTATTTGCTCTTCCGCAAAGTGAAAGGGAATAGTGAACAGTGAAGAGTGAACAGTGAAGAGTGAAGAGTGAAGAGTGAAGAGTGAAGAGTGGAATATGGAAGGCGCTTTCACGAAAAAAGAATCGGTTCTGCGGTCGAAGAGTTATGCGTTTGGAGTGCGGATTGTAAGGCTAAGTCAGTTTCTTATATCGGAACACCGAGAGTTCGTTCTTAGTAAACAGATTTTGCGGTCGGGCACGGCAATTGGAGCATCGGTTAGGGAGGCGGAATACGGAATATCGAAGGCCGATTTCCGAAATAAGATGTCCATCGCACTTAAGGAGGCGAACGAAACCGAATACTGGTTGTGCATGCTGAAGGACACTGATTATATTAATGAGAAACTGTTCCACACTCTTCATCAAGATTGTATAGAATTGCTTAAAATGCTTATTGCGACGGTTAAGACATCTCGAAAAGAATAGACTAGTTATTCACTATTCACTATTAGTTGAATGAAGATCTGTCCGACATGCAAAGAGACCTATATGGACGACGAGCTAAATTATTGCTTGGCGGACGGGGCGACGCTTGTCAAAAAGAAGGGCGAATCGCTGAAGAAGACGTCGCGTTCGAACGAGATACTTGCGGTCGTGCTCCTTGCCGCGGCGGTTTTGGTTTTCTTGTGTCTTATGACTGCCAGTCCGGATGATCGCAGTATCATGTCAACCGGACATTCAGCAAACGCACCCATAAAGAACTGGGTCGGTATCTTTGGGGCGAACGTCGAGGCGATCCTCAAAAGCCTTTTTGGGGTATCCGCATATCTGCTGCCTGCTCTGGTGGCATTTATCGCATGGCGCGTTTTCCAATCGGTGAGCCTTACGCCGCCTTGGTATCGGGTCGTCGGGTTTCTGTTCTTTGTCGCCTCAACCGCCGGCCTGGTCGCGATCGCCGGTTCGCAGGGCGGTATGCTCGGTGAGTTCTATGCGATGTATGCCGCCTATCTTTTGGGCACTATCGGCTCGCTGATACTGATGCTGGCGACGCTGACCATCTCGATCCTGCTGATCACAAATTTTTCTTTCAAATGGGTCTTCAGCAATTTTGAGATCGCCCGCGATAATTTCAAGATCCATTTTGATGAATGGCGGGAGAAGCGTCGGGCGGTTCGCGCAGAGCAGCGTTCGGTCGTCAAAGAGCGGCAAGAAAAGCGTCGCGCGGCAAGGGAATTGGCAAGCGAGCCTCCGCCAACTTTGGTGGTCGGCGATGACGCGGCCGCCGCAAAAAATACGATCGCAAATGCCGCAGCTGTCGGGACGCAAATAGTGCCGCAGGAACCGCAGACCGTCTTGGTCACCGATGAAAAACCTTACGATTCGGTCGAGATCCCGATGGGAGATGCAGAGCCGGAAGAGAAAGGGAAGAAAGGCAAGAGATCGAAGAAAGAAGACAGCGAAGACGGCATACCGATCGTTCCTGCGGCAGCTACCGGTGAGTTGATCGAAACAGACGAGGAAAGCATCGAGCCAGGTGAAGCCGATCTGGCCGGTATAAAAATAACCGGATCCGAAAAGAATTACGAAGGCTATGTTCTGCCGAGTTCGCAACTGATGACGCCCGGCGGTCCGCAGATAGAGCAGCAGACGGACGAAAAGAAAGCGATCGCGAACGCTCTGGTCGAAAAGACAGCGGAGTTTAACGTGGCCGGCACGGTCGCCAATATTCAGCTCGGCCCGGTCGTCACGACTTATGAATTCAAACCGGCTCCGGGGGTGAAATATTCGCGCGTTACGGGATTGGTCGATGATCTTTGTTTGGCGTTGCAGGCCGAATCGATAAGGATCGATCGCATCCCCGGAAAGGCATATGTCGGCATCGAGGTGCCGAATAAAGAACGAGAGACCATTCAGCTTCGCGAGATAATCGAATCGCCAAAGTTCAAAAATTCGGAATCGAAGCTCACGCTGGCGCTTGGCAAGGCTATCGACGGCAGCAAATATGTCGCGGACCTTGCGAAAATGCCGCATCTGCTTATCGCCGGAGCGACCGGTGCGGGCAAATCCGTCGGTGTGAATTCGCTCGTGGTTTCAATTTTGTACAAGGCGAAACCGGATGAAGTGAAGTTCATAATGGTCGATCCGAAACGTTTGGAACTCGGACTTTATGCAGACATTCCCCATCTTGCGACGCCGATAATCACAGACCCGAAACGCGCTGCGATATCGCTGAAATGGGCCGTCACAGAAATGGAACGCCGCTACAAAGACCTGGCGGGCTATGGCGTTCGAAACATCGACGGCTATAACGTAAAGGCGAAACAGATGAACGCCGAAGAGCGTTGGGACGAGAACGGCGACCCGCATCGCATCTTGCCTTATATAGTTATTATTATCGACGAGCTTGCGGATCTGATGATGGTCAGCGGCAAGGAGGTCGAGGATTCGATCACGCGGCTTGCGCAGATGGCGCGAGCCGTTGGCATTCACCTTGTCCTTGCGACGCAGCGGCCTTCGGTGGATGTTATCACCGGATTGATCAAAGCGAATTTTCCGGCGCGGATATCTTTCCGCGTTTCGTCGAAGGTCGATTCGCGAACGATCATAGATGCGAACGGCGCCGAAAATCTGCTCGGACGCGGCGATATGCTCTTCCTGCCGCCGGCAAGTTCGCAGGTTGTGCGTGTTCACGGAGCGTTCGTTGATGAGCTGGAGATCGGGCGGATAGTCGAGCACGTAAAATCGCAGGGCCGTCCGGAATATGACGTGACCATCACGCACGGCGACGAAGATTCGGACGACGAAGGCGAACTGCCAGGCCGCAAAGATCCGCTGTTTTGGGATGCTCTGAAATGCGTTGTCACGGCAAAACGCGGCTCGACTTCTTTACTGCAAAGGCATCTTCGAATCGGGTACGGACGCGCCGCGGCGATACTCGACGCGATGGTCAAGGAAGGCTATATCGGCGAGATGGACGGCTCCACACGTGCCCGGCCTATACTGCAAAAAGCCTACGAAGACCTTCAGGATATTTCGGAAATGGAACAGCCTTGAGAAGTGAATAACGAATAGTTAATAGTTTGATGTTTGGGAGCATTGGATCATCGCTTATCAAAAATGCGGCTATCGTTTTGGTGGCCGTATTTATTTTGTCGGGCTGTGTGACTGAGCCTGCTCCGCCGGTTCGGCAATTTGTGGAACTGGATCCGAACGAGACTATTAATTTGAATACGGCGATGGCCGAAGAACTTCAGCGAATCCCGGGCGTGGGCGAATCGACGGCCCGAAAGATCATCGAACATCGCGAAGAACACGGCCCGTTTCGAAGGCCGGAAGACTTAATGCAGATACGCGGGATCAGCGACAAGCGGTTTCGCAATATTCAACACCTGATCCGCACCGAATGAACGAACCGAAGGGCAGATGGTTTTGGAGATATCCGGCCGTATGGCTGGCAGCGGCTTTTGCCCTCGGCGTGGTTGCAAGCGCGATGTTGGGCGTAGGTGATAGGTTCTTTAGCGTCGCTTTTGATTGGCCCGGCTGGTCGATACTTCTTCTCGCCGGAGTCTTGCTCGCGGCTGCGGCACAGCTTCCTGACCGTTTCCATATCTCCGCGATCGGTCTCATTTTCGTTTCTTTGTTTGCCGGGATCGTTCTTTCCGGTTTCGAACGGAACAGCATTGCTGACGACAGGATCAGGTCGATCTTCGACCGAGGCGAGATCGGCCAGGACGAACCGGTAACTATCACCGGCACGGTTGACCGCGGCGCTGAACCCGCGCCCGACGGGGTTTTTCTTTCGCTTCATTTAAATTCAATCGAACACAAACAAACTCAGCGTGCGGCGTCGGGTGTGGTTCGGCTGTTTATGCCGATCGCGACGGAGGAAGCCGCCGCCGATCTAAGTTCATTAGATCTTCGGCATGGTGCCGCAGTGCGTGTTGCGTGCCGTATGGTACGTGAAGATCATTTCTTGAATCCCGGTGTGCGCCGCCGAACGGAACTGCTTGACCAACAGGGAATCGACGCGACCGGTTCGGTCAAAAGTCCTTTAATGATCGAGGTGATCGCGAGATCGTCACCTTGGAACGCGCTGACTTTCTTTTACGATTTAAGGCGAACCGCGATCGAGCGTATCAGTGAATCGTTCAGCCCGCAGACTGCCGGAATAATGATCGCGGCAATGCTCGGCGACAAATACTTCCTGGACCGCGATACGGCGGACGTATTTCGCCGCGGCGGCACGTTTCATATTCTCGTCATTTCCGGGCTGCATATGACCTTTATCGGCGGCCTTGTGCTTTTGTTCGTCCGCCGGTTTTCGGACAACAGATGGAAGCAGTTGATAGTTGCGGGTTCGGTGATTTGGATCTACACACTTGCGGTCGGAGCGGAGCCGCCGGCGGTGCGTGCGAGCGTGATGTTCACTTTGCTGCTGCTTGGACGGGCGCTGTTTCGTACGGTGAACCTGGTCAACCTTCTCGGTTTTTGCGTTTTGTTGCTGCTTGCGTGGCGGCCAAGCGATCTTTTTAATCCATCATTTCAGCTAACGCTTGTGAGCGTTGCGGCGATCGTCGTAATGGGCATTCCGCTTGTCACAAAATTGCGAGCGATCGGACGATGGACACCAACGGCAAAGGAACCGTTTCCGCCGAACGTTCCAAATTGGCTGCGGCGGATATGTGAAACACTGTATTGGAACGATGCGATCTGGACGCTCGAGAGCGAACGAAATATCTGGTCGGCAAATCTTTTCAAAAGGCCGCTG
Organism: Pyrinomonadaceae bacterium; assembly: GCA_041751035.1. Taxonomy (GTDB): domain Bacteria; phylum Acidobacteriota; class Blastocatellia; order Pyrinomonadales; family Pyrinomonadaceae; genus OLB17. Next base: position 169,860 of record JBGSYH010000012.1, read on the forward strand.
TCGCTCCGTATTTCGCCAATTTTTCGAAGCTCTATGTCCCGGATAATTGATAGCTTGATCGTATCGGTTATCGTGCAGATCTGGATGCTGCCGCTTCTGGTCGATTACTTCCACCGCGTGCCGCTCGCGTCGGCCGTGCTCAATTTGTTCGTGGGAATTTTCGTCGCGGCGATGAGCATGATCGGGCTGGCGGCTACTCTGTTGGCGGAAATAAGCACCGTTCTTGCCGCTCCGTTTGTTGGCTTTGTCGAGCTATTGGCCTGGACTGCCGTTTCAGTGACTCGCGTTTTTGCAGTGTCCGGCGACGCGAGAATTCCGATCTATTCAGGCCGAATAGAAATATACCTATCTTATCTAATCCCCGTTGCGGCGCTCGGAGTTCTTGCTCTCAAATGGGACCCGTTCGAGCTGCATCTGCAGAAAGCACGGTTTCGAAAACATCTTGCGGTCGGTTCGCTGATAATTGCATCGTTGATCGGAGCGGTCATTTATTTTCATCCATACAGCAAACCGGCGGCTGACGGTGATCTGCGGATCGATCTTCTAGATGTCGGACAGGGCGACTCTGCGTTGATCACGTTTCCGAATGGCGAAACGATGCTGATCGATGGAGGCGGACAGGTGAGATATCAGGAAGACGAGACTGTCGATCTCGAACCTGATCGGATACGCATCGGTGAATTCGTTGTGTCGGAATACTTGTGGGAACGCGGGCTTTCACGGGTCGATCATATCGTCGCATCGCACGCAGACGCCGACCATATTCAGGGACTCGTGGACGTCGCCCGGAATTTTAACATCGACCGCGCTTATTTTGCTGCGGTTCAAGGCAGGAGCAGGGAATTTGGTGAATTAGAGGAAATACTCGCCGGCGGCGGCGTCGCATCGGAACTGCTTGAGGCCGGTGATACGTTTGAGATCGCCGGGGTCAGGGTCGATGTGATCTATCCCGGGCCGGCCGCATTCGGCCTTTCCGAAAATGACAGATCGCTCGTGCTTCTTTTGACCTACGGTGAGCGGCGGTTCTTGTTTACCGGCGATATCGAAGCCGATGCCGAACGCCGCATTTTGTCGTCGATCAACTTGGGCAAAATAGATGTGATCAAGGTCCCGCATCATGGCAGCAGAACTTCATCTACCGAGCCGCTGGTCAATACGTTGACGCCGGAAATTGCGGTCATTCCCGTAGGCCGCCGCTCTCAATTTGGCCATCCGCATCCGGAGGTGGTGAAACGCTGGCAGGATTCCGGTGCCGCCGTGTTGACCACCGGAAAGAGCGGAACGATCACGATCAGGACCGACGGAGCAAAGCTTTCGCTCGATACATTTCTGCCAAAATAAAAAACCGCGGCCGACGAATATGCCGACCGCGGTGAAAAACCAATATACAAATTCTACATAGCCGGTGATTCGAACATAAACGCCAGTTTCCACGCATCACCCTGCTTTACATAGACCACGCTCTGGTAAAGATCACCATTCTTTTGGCCGTCACAGGTGCCGTCCGCTGAGCCTTTCGCAGTAAGGATCTCCACGGTGGGCGAAATGGCGGTTGCAAAACCATCGGTCAGGCCCACCTTTGTAATACCTTCGCACTTCATAGTCTCGGTCCATGTCTTGACGATGTTTGCCTTGCCGCTGAGCCAGCGTCCGGCGGGGTCAACTATAGCGGCATCATCCGTAAGGTTGCTATTAAACCATCCGGCATCCTTTGCTTTGAATGCTTCCCATCCGGCGGTGTGCAGTTTCACAAGTGCATCCGTATTTGCACTGGGCGAAGGTTTTGCGGCTGTTGGTGCCGCAGTATTTGACGCAGCTTTGTCTTCAGCCTTGGGTTCCACTTTTGCAGGTGCTTCCTTCTTTTCGTCATCCATTAGCGCGGTCGGCGGTGCCGGTGCAGTTGAACCTAAGATCGGTGTAGATCCATGAAAGGCTGCCTGCCAGGTATCGCCGGCTTTGGTCCAAACGGTCGCTGAACGCATGGGGCTTGGGACTTTCATTTTCCGCCCTCCCATCTCACACTCGCCGTCAAATGTGCCCTGATATGAGATCACGTAAGTGCTGTCGTCGATCTTTGCCATCTGCGGGTCGTCGAGTTTCCATTCCTTGACGTCGCATTTTGAGGAACCGACCATTTTGATCTCCGCGTCCCGGTCGTTTCGCTTTCCGTCCTGGTATGCGATGAATTTAGCCGAGAGTATCCCTTCAAAATGAGCAGTGTCGCCCTTGAGCCAGGCTTGGGTCGCATTTCTATCCATTTCCATGAACGTCTCTGCGGTCGGAGCTGACGCAGCAGGTTTTGCGGCGTTTGTGCTATTGGCTGTGTTTCCCTGCGAGTTTGAGCCAGTGCCCTCGCAGGAGGCAATGAACAACGCCAATGTGACAAGAAATATGGTGATCGAAGATCGTTTCATAATAGTTCTCCTTTTCTAGCGGTCAAATTGTAGTGAAGTGACGAGAACTATTGCACATTTCTGTGACGAAAACAAATCTGTTTCCGGTAGGAACGAACATGGAAATGCCCGGTGGTCTGTGTTTAACAAACCGTCCGGGCGTTCCTTCAGTTGTCCTGTTTAGAAAGAGATTAGACCAATCCAAGCCCAATGTCAAGACATTTAATGTTTTACTTTAACTAACAGTGTTTAACTCAATGCTTGAAATGGCGAATTCCGGTAAACGCCATAACAATGGAATGTTCATCGGCCGCTGCGATCGATTCTTCGTCCTTTATTGAACCGCCCGGCTGAATTATTGCTGAAACGCCCATTTTTGCTGCCTCATCCACGTGATCTCGGAACGGAAAGAAGGCGTCCGAAGCCAGCGCAGAGCCTTTTATCGGCAGATCAAAACGCTCGGCACGCATTGCCGCGATCCTGACCGAATCGACGCGATTCATTTGGCCCGAGCCGACGCCGATCGTCTGAACCTCATTTGCAAGAACAATTGCGTTCGATTTCACGTGTTTGCAGACCTGCCATGCCAGCATCATTGCCTGTAATTGTTGTGCGGAAGGGGTTTCCCGCGATACGATGGTCAATTCATTTGCCTTGACCGACTTCGTGTCGCGATCCTGCACAAGAAATCCGCCGGAGATCTGCTTGTATTCTATGGCTGAACCTTCCTTGCCGGCTTTCGGATCGACCTTCAAAACCCGCACGTTCTTCTTTGTTTTGAAAATTTCCAGCGCATCAGCGGAAAAGTCCGGTGCAAGGATAACTTCAGTAAATACTTCATTTACAAGCACGGCAACGCTAGCATCGACCGGCCGGTTGAACGCTACGATACCGCCAAATGCCGAAACAGGATCTGTCGAAAGCGCCCGGCGGTATGCTTCTTCGTTCGTAACACCGATTCCGACGCCTGAGGGATTTGTGTGTTTTATAATTGCAACGGCTAACTCATCGAACTCGTTTACAAGATCCCAAGCGGCTTCAGCGTCAACATAATTGTTGAACGACATTTCCTTGCCGTGAAGCTGAAGCGCTCCGGCAATGCCGCCGGCCTCACCGCTGGTGTAGATCGCAGCACTTTGGTGCGGGTTTTCGCCATAGCGTAAATCGTCGTCCTTGGTTAGTACGAGGGTCGTCAGTTTGGGAAGAGCTTCATCAGGCGAAGCGGCGTCGGACTCTGCAGTCGCGTAAGGTCCCTTCGGATTGAACGGTTCGAGAAACTCCAAATCGTCTTCGGAAAGGTGTTTGACCAAGTGAGCTGAGATTGCCCAGTCATAGCTCATAGTGCGGCTGAAAGCCAGGAAGGCAAGGCGTTGTCGAGTTTTGAGCGAGAGTTGGGCGTCGTTCGCTTTTAGCTCTTCGATGATTCCGTTATACAATCGCGGATCGGTAACGACGGCAACATCGCGCCAGTTCTTCGAAGCTGAACGGATCATCGCAGGCCCGCCGATGTCGATATTTTCAACCGCTTCTTCAAGCGATACGTTGTCGCCGGCGACAGTCTCTTCGAATGGATACAGGTTCACGACGACCAGATCGATCGGTTCGATCGCATGCTCGTTCATTGAGGCAACGTGCTCCGCATTGTCGCGAAGCGCGAGAAACGCGCCGTGGATCTTCGGATGAAGCGTTTTCACACGGCCGTCCATCATTTCCGGAAAGCCTGTGACGTCGGAAACATCGGTCACATCGATACCTGCATCGCGGAGAGCCTTTGCCGTACCGCCCGTGGAGATCAGCACGACGCCCATCGAAACGAGTTCGCGTGCGAATTCGACCGCGTCTGTCTTATCGGACAAACTTAATAACGCTCTTTTGATCTTTCTTAGTTCGGACATAAAGAAAATGGTTTCTGAAACGCAAAAAGCGGCCATTCGACCGCTCATCAATCCTTAGTTTAACCAATGCTTACTGACTTCGCCAAGTCAGCTTTCGGAACACCGCCGTGCAGTTCAAATGAATCGTCCGAGAAAGAACATACTCAAAATGAACGCCAAAATATAGACAACTATCTTTATGAGACTCATAATGTTCTGGTGCCTCTTGTAACGGAAAACAGCCCTGTGCCTAAGCTTTCGCTGAACTTAATTCCACGATTATATAAGATTTTCTTTGCGATTTTTGGCGTCTTACAATTCTTTACACTTACCCACGCCGCTGATCTGGGCGTCCGCATTCAAATAAAGGACGCTGATCCATCGATCAGGGTTTCGGTCGAACTCGAAAACGGATCTAAAGTTGGAAACCGTCGAAGTATCGGTTTTATCAAAACTGCGATCGGCGCAGAAAGCTTAGCGAAGCGGATCACGTCGATCAAATTTTTCGATCAAGCGGGAAATGAGATGGCGGTCAAAAAAATGGCGGACGGCGAATGGCTTGCCGATGTAGATGTCGCCCGAATTGATTACGTTTTGGATCTGTCGCCATTTAAGGATGTTCGTGCTGCCGCTCACGCTTCGTGGATGCAGAGTTCGAACGCGGTTCTGATGCTCGATGACATTTTGCCGCAGTTAATTGCGAGCGGTGAGCCGGCAACAGCGAACTTGGCTTTCGATATTCCAGCGGATTGGTCGGTGGTTGGCGGCGATATATCAAGCGGCAAAATGGCCGAGGAAATATCTGATTACACAAAGAGCGTTTTCTATCTTGGAAAAAGCTTGCGGCTGCAAAAGGTTGAGTTGGATGGTTTCGAGCTTGAACTAGTGATCTCCGGAAACTGGCACTTTACGGATAGCGAGGCAGCGGTCTTTGCGAGGGAGATATTGCTCGAATTGAAGAAGACGTTCGGCAGCTTTCCCGGCAAGGCTGCGACACTAGGCATCATGCGTTTTCCAACCAATGTCACGCATGGAAATTGGGAAGCCGAAACTCGCGGGAATACGGTGACGATAATTTCGTCGGATATGCCTTTTCGGACGCGATCGGTCCAACGGCTGCACGAACAATTTCGGCACGAGCTTTTTCATTTGTGGCTGCCCAACGGCGTAAACCTGACAGGGAACTATGCCTGGTTTTACGAAGGTTTCGCACTTTATAATTCACTAAAAATGGCTGTGCGGATCAAGCGGATCCGATTTGACGATATGCTTGATACGCTGTCGCGGGCAGCTGCGATAGATGCAAGGCAACGGCCGCGGCTGCCGTTGGTGTCGAATACACAGAATTCATCCGCTGTCGAAACGAATATATATGCGAGGGGAATTCTGATCGCGTTTGTGTTTGATATTCAGTTGATCAGTTCTCGGAAAGTGACCTTTGATTCAGCGATCCGGCGATTTTATGACGAGCATCGTGGTAGCAATGTTTTAATGGATGGTTCAAAAGCCGCTGTGAACCTATTCCCGAATGCGATTATTCCGGAGCGGTATGTGACGGGTGCCGAACCTTTCGATATTGCAAATTACGCAGATGCAGCGGGCCTTTATTCCGACATTTCAAGCGGACAACTGAAGATCCGCAACAGAACTAGCGGCAGGCAAAAGGCAGTGCTTGCCGAGTTGAGTTATAATAGTTGGCGGAATTCGAACCGATTCGAAACGAAATGAAACGATTTATTTTATCCTTTGCAATCTTTTCGGCCATTACGCTTGTCTCCGGCTGCAATATGCTGGATTCGACCGTAAATACACTGTCGCAGGCAGTCGGGCTCGAGGATACGGCGACCGTAATATCAAAGACGGCGCAGATCAGGACCTCATATGCCGTGGTCGCAGCCGACCTTTTGGAAGTAAAGCGCGGCGAAAGGCTTGACGTTCTCGACCAGCAGGAATTTGAAAGAGTTCTGTGGTACAGAGTAAGGGCGCGTGATGAGGACCAGACCGAAGGATGGATCGAGGCTCAGCACATTATCACAAATGAAGTGCTCGAAAAGTCGCAAAAGCTGGCCGAGGATTTTCAAACCCGCAAGCCTCAGGCAGCGGGCAAATTGCGTGCGGCCTCGAATCTTCGGCTGAATCCTGCGATGGATGCCGGGAATATTCTGTTCAAATTGGCCAACGGTTCGACCTTTGAAATAATGGCCTGGAATTTCGTTCCAAAGGCAGAGCTACCGGACGTTGACGATGCGGCAAAGGGCGAAGAAAGTAAACCGGCACGCGGCCGAAATGAAGAGATAGAAGCGGCAAAAATAGCGGGCGAACCTGAAAAGCTTGAGGAAAAATACGACATTTGGTATCAGGTTCGGCTTGACCCATCGGTCTCGCCTGCTCCGGCTGGCTGGCTTTTCGGCCGGCAGGTAGAATTGTTGATCCCGAGCGAGATCGTCTTTTTTCAGCAGAACAACCGCAAATTCGTTTCATGGCAGCGGCTTGATACGGATGCTGCGGGCAAGGCTGTGATGTCCGACCGAACCGCAACGCCGGGCAATTGGGTAATTCTTACGCGGACAAATATATCAAAGCCGATCGATGGCGTAGAGCCTGATTTTGATGGCATTTTGGTTTTGGCGTTCGATAAATACGACCAGAGCTTCTACACGGTTTGGAGAACGACCGGTGAAGTTTGGGGAACACTGCCGCTCAATGTCGATGGGTCCGGTGATAACAAGACGTTTTCGTTTAAGCTGCGGCACCCGGAAGGCCGGATGGACGAAAAGCGGTTCGTGGTCTTCCGCGACAAGAATCGGGTTCGCGTTACGCCTCCCGAGGATATTGCCCAATTTATGCAGTCCGCTAAACGTTGAACGATGGATAACCGGCCGATCGAAGATTCTCCGTTTCCGGAAACGGTCGAGATCGAAATAACCGATTCGATCGATCTGCATTCGTTCGCTCCGAATGAAGTCGGTGCGGTCGTAAGGGCTTATTTGGATGAAGCCTTTGGCAAAGGTTTTCGGTTGGTTCGGATAATTCACGGAAAGGGGATCGGTGTACAGCGTGAGATGGTAAGAAAGATCCTGGCGGACACCGAATTTGTCGAAAGGTTCAGATCCGGCGACGAATTTTCTGGAGGTTCGGGAGCAACGATAGCCGAATTGAAGGCTAGTCAGCTTTCATCGAGCACTTCGGCCCAGGGTTCTTCTTCGGAAGCTTCGGAATAGAGAGTGTCGATGACGATCTCTTGTTCTGCTATGACTTTTTCGGCGTCGGCCAATTTGGCGGTAAGTCTGAGACATTTTCGCTCGATCTCTTGAAGACGGCGTTTGCGTTCCCGGTCCAATCGGTCAAGATAGAACATATAAGTAAGTTGGAGCCCGGCGACTCCGGCCAAAGTGAGGCAAAGACCGATCAATACGTAATACATAACCCAGTGATATTACCCAGTATATAAGGCGACGCCGGACATTCAAAGAGAAATATCCTGCCAAATGGAATTTGGAATTGATTCGGTGTTTAAGCAATTGTTCGAATGGAAAATGAGAATCTAAAACTTGTGTACACGCTTCTGTGCGATGATGTGCGGATCGAAATGGGCAACAAGATATCCCTGATGGGGATATTTCAGAACATTATGGTCGAAAAACTGCCTGTTTCGCTGATCAAGTTCGCTGTTATAAACCATTGGGAAGGAACCGGCAATCATCAGACCGAGGTACGTATCTTGTCGCCTGATCGGCTGAATATGGTCGTCACTTCGCAGCCCACGAACGTCGAACTCGCACCCGGCGGTTTTACCGACAATGTGAGCTTTTTTGTGAATGTCGTTTTTCCGCTGCCCGGTACTTATTGGGTTCAAACCCTTGCCGATTCCGAAATTTTGGAAGAATTTCCGCTGATCGTCACCGATGCCGGCAATGCGAATCAAATGCAGATCCCGGATGCCATATCCGACACGATAAATTGACGTTTACCGCTCTGTCCGCGAGATATCAAGTGTAATTGCAGTTCGATAGATGGCGGCGTTACCTACGGTTATTTCTTTAGAACCTGATACTTTCTTGAAGCGGGCCGTTACGCGGTATTTTCCTGCACCGGGCGGACGGCGAAAGCCAAACTCACCGCTGATATTTGTGTAGGCCGATTCAAGCTTTCTTACAGAACCGTCTTCTCTTATCAGTTCAAGATCGACCTTTGCACCGGAGAGACTGTTGCCCTCTTTGAAAAAGACCGCACCGCGGATGAAAACGATATTTCCTTGATCGGGTGCAAGAATAAGCCGGCTGCCGAGATCGCGAACCGAATTACCGACCTCAACATTAAAAAGCACGCCGGTGGAATAACCGTCCGCATCGAACGAAACGTTGTACTTGCCGGACCGCAGTCCGTTTATTACAAAATCGCCTTTGTTGTTTGACCGTGCCGATTTCACGATCGCCCCGTCCTGTCTCGCTTCGACTGTTGCGTTGGGAATTCCGCTGCCTTTCTGATTTCGGATCTTTCCCTTAAGCCCGCCGGATTGTGCGAGGGCGGCCGAGGTGATGATCAACAAAAGCCCGACGGCGGAAGCCGCGAGAGCAGTTCGACTAAATATTGAAAACAAGTATTTCACTGGGTTCGGATAATTATGCAGCGGCTTTATCTGCAGTAGCCTTAAATTCATTCGCCACATCATTGATGATGTTATCCAGGCTTCGGGTTGGCTTATAACCTATTAAACGCCTTGCTTTCTCAAGGTTCGGCACGCGTCGCTGCATATCTTCAAAGCCATCGCCATAGGCTTCGTCATAAGAAATGTAACGAATTTCGCTGCTGCTGCCGGTCAGTTGGATCGCTTTTTCCGCGAGTTCAAGGATCGACGTTTCTTCATTATTTCCAAGGTTTATCACCTGGCCGAAACATTCCGGCGAATCAAGCAGTTTGACCAACCCTTCGACAACGTCAGCGACGTGTCCGAAGCAGCGCTGTTGAGTTCCGTCGCCGTAAACGGTGATCGGTTCGTTCTTGATCGCGGCATGAACAAAACGCGGCACGACCATGCCGTATTGGCCGGTCTGCCGCGGTCCGACCGTATTGAAAAGACGCACGACGACTACCGGCAGACGCGTTTCCTTAAAGTGTGCGAGAGCAAGGAATTCGTCCAAAGTCTTCGCACAAGCGTATGCCCAGCGATGCTTGTCGGTCGCTCCGGTCAGAAGGTCGTCTTCCTCGCTAAACGGAACTTTCGCGCCTTTGCCGTAAACCTCAGAAGTGCTTGGGATCAAAACGCGTTTGCGGTATCGCGAGCAGAATTTCAGGATAACGTCCGTGCCGTGAAAGATCGTTTCGATCGTCTTCACCGGCTGTTCCATGATCAGCCGAACGCCGACCGCGCTTGCCATATGATAGACACGATCAGTTTCGCGGATCAGCTCTTCCATTAGCGATTCGTTCAAAACCGTGTCAATGATCAGCCGAAAGTTCTTATTGCCTTCGAGATGTTCGACGTTCGCATAACGGCCCGTCGATAGGTCATCGATGACCGTGATCTCGTGGCCTTGTTCAATAAGCTTGTCTGCAAGATGGCTGCCGACAAATCCGGCCCCGCCAGTGATAAGTATCTTCATAATTAAATTGCCACTAGCTTTAGCTAGTGGATACGGTTGAGAAAAGCTAAAGGGCTTTAGCCCAACATTCGGCTAAAGCCGAAGAATAGTCGGATGCTTAGCCACCAGCAAAAGCTAGTGGCAATTCATGAGATCATTTCTTTGCTGAGGTACTTACCTCGCTAACTGTTTTTGCAAAATACCCAACTGTTCTCTTAAGCCCTTCAGCCAAATTCACTTTCGGTTCCCAGCCGAGCAATTTTTGTGCTCGCTCGATGTTGGGCTTTCGCTGTTTTGGGTCGTCCTGCGGGAGCGGAAAGTACTTTATCTTGATTTCCTTTCCGGTTGCCTTACCGACCTCTTCGGCGAGTTCGTTCATCGTAAATTCGCCGGGATTGCCAATGTTCACAGGCATATGGATGTCATCGCCCTCGGCATTCATCAGGCGAATTATTCCATCGACCAGATCGCTGACATAACAGAACGAACGCGTCTGTGTGCCGTCGCCATAGATCGTAAGTTCTTCACCTTTTAATGCCTGAACGACGAAGTTTGAGACCACACGGCCGTCGTTTTCCATCATTCGTTCGCCGTAAGTGTTGAAAATACGGACGATGCGGGTTTCGACACCGTTCTGCCGATGATAATCCATCATCAGCGTTTCGGCGACGCGTTTGCCTTCGTCGTAGCACGAACGCAGCCCGATCGGGTTCACATTTCCCCAGTAATCTTCGGTCTGCGGATGGATGAGCGGATCGCCGTAAACCTCGCTCGTCGATGCCTGCAAGATCCTCGCCTTCACACGTTTTGCCATCCCTAGCATATTTATCATGCCCATTACGCTGGTCTTCACGGTCTTTACCGGATTGTATTGATAGTGAACGGGCGACGCTGGACAGGCGAGATTGTAGATCTGATCGACCTCGAGCAAGATCGGTTCGGTTACGTCATGGCGGACAAGTTCAAAATTGCGGTTATCAAATAAGTGGGCGACATTCTGCTTTCTGCCGGTGAAAAAATTGTCCAGACAGATAACTTCGTGGCCCTCGCTTAAAAGCCTTTCGCACAGGTGCGAGCCGATGAATCCGGCACCGCCGGTTACTAAAATACGCATTTTTGTTCGGTCAAGGCTGAGGTGAAAACTTTTTCAGCGAAACACACGTATTATCACCAAACCAACCGCGATAATCAATCGTTGGTCTTGCTCGGTAGTAGCTGCGGCGTGGTGCGAACACCCGTACTGATGGGATCTAATTACAATTCTTTACATTAGAAAAACTTGCGCGCACCCTGTAATTACCGCAGAATAGGCCTAATAAGTTCGTTTCATAGGAGATCATAATCAATGTTTAGGAAAGAAATTGTCGCATTTTCGATAATGGCCAGTCTGCTTCTTCCGGGACTCTCGTTCGCCAAGGACGAGAAATTTGGAATGGATGCGGCCTCGATCAGCAAGATACGTGACGAAGGCATGGATCGTTCAGAGGCAATGGCAACGATGAAGTATTTGAGCGATGTCATCGGTGCCCGCTTGACCAATTCGCCGAAGCAGCGGCTTGCGAACAAGTGGACCAAGGAACAGCTCGAAAAATGGGGCATGAAGAATGCCATGATCGATCCATGGGGCGAATTTGGCCGCGGATGGGAGCTCAAGCGTTACACCGCGAGCGTGATGGCTGGCGATGAATTCGTCGCTTTCCGTGCTTATCCAAAAGCCTGGTCGCCTTCGACCAACGGTGCGATCACGGGCGATGTGGTCTTTGTTGATGCGACCGACGAAGCGGGTCTCGAAAAATATAAAGGAAAATTGAAAGGCGCGATCGTTTGGATGATGCCGGAACGCGAAGTAAGTCCCGGTTTTCGGCCGATCGCATCGCGCGTTTCCGATGAAGAACTTGCACGGCTCGAAGCTGCGAAACTTGGTGAGAACGTTCAGCAAAACCGTGGCCGCCCTGCGGCTGCTCCGGCAAATGTGGTCGCGGCACAGCAGTTCGCTCAGCGTAAATATCGATTCTATTTTGAAGAAGGTGCAGCCGTATTGGTCGAGCCGAGCGGCGGAACCGATTCCGGTACGATCCGCGTTATGGGTGCCAGCCCGGCCCCACCGACGCCCGGCGTAGTTCCTCAGCCAGGAACGCCTCCGTTGCGTGTTTATTCAAAGGGAGCGGCACCGACTATCCCACAGCTTGTTGCCGAGACCGAGCAATACAATCGGATCTATCGACTGCTGAAGGCCGGTACGCCGGTGAAGATGACCGTCGATCTGAAAGCCGATTTCTATGAGGACGATCTGCAGGGTTACAACACGATCGCGGAAATTCCGGGTTCGGATCTTGCCGACGAAGTTGTGATGGTCGGCGGACATCTCGATTCCTGGCACAGCGGCAATGGCTCGACCGACAACGGTGCGGGTGTGACTGTCGCGATGGAAGCGATGCGTATAATCGCGGCATCTGGATTAAAGCCGCGACGGACGATCCGAATTGCATTGTGGACCGGCGAAGAGCAAGGTTTGCTGGGAGCTCGCGGCTATGTTGCGAAGAACTTTGCCGAACTCGAAGCTGCGGCTCCGGGAACACCGATGGCACAGCGAAAGATGATCAAAAAGCCGGCATACGACAAGTTTTCGGCATATTTTAATCTCGATAACGGAACCGGACAGATCCGCGGCGTGAACATGCAGGGCAACGAAAACCTGCGTCCGATCTTCCGCGAATGGTTTGGCCCGTTCAATGACATTGCTGCAAACACCGTTAGCGTGAATTCGGTCGGCGGAACCGATCACCTTGCATTTGACGGCGTCGGTCTTCCGGGATTCCAGTTCATTCAGGATCCGATCGAATACTTCGGCCGAACATGGCACACGACACAGGACGTGGCAGACCGCACGCTCGAAGAAGACCTTAAGCGTTCGGCAGTTATCATGGCGGCGTTTGCTTACAACACGGCAATGATGGACGAACGTATGCCAAGAAAGCCGGCTTCGGGAATGGCAGGGATCGCTTCGCTGATGCCTGATTTTGACCTGATGGCCCTGAACGAAGAGGCAATGTTCCGCATGCATGGTTATGGACTCCAGATCTGCGGCCATGATATTGAGGCCTCAGATATTCCGGAAGGATTTCCGATGGTCTATGCCATAAGCCGATCAGTGGATACTCATTCGCATCAAGCGGAATAGATCAAATTCGGATCGGATCCGTTTTCTCAAAGGCCCGGACATCTTCGTTCGGGTCTTTTCATTTTGGCCAAGAAGTTTGAGTTTCAGAGGCGTCCGCTCATAGCGAAATCGGCTACAATCATTATTGACGTGAGCGATAGCCGGGCAAACCTTATCCGCATTCTGCAAAACGCCTATTCAGGCGAGGTTGCGGCGGCGTATGCGTATCGCGGACATTGGAAGTCGTTAAAAGATTCGCCTGAACGCATTCGCATCAAACAGATCGAAGAAGAATGGGACCATCGCCGTCGGGTTGGCGAATGGCTTAAAAAGCTCGAAGCGGCTCCGCGGAAAATGCGTGAGAAGGTCTTCTGGACCATCGGACGCACGCTCGGTATGACGTGTCATATTTCAGGTTGGTTCATGCCGATGTATTTCGCCGGCAGGCTCGAAAGTCAAAACTCCGCCGAATATGAAGAAGCTGCCGACTTCGCCAAACAACTCGGAATGCACGATTGCGTCGCCGACCTTCTAGACATGGCACGCGTCGAACTCGAACACGAAGAATACTTCCGCTCCGTTGTCACCGGCCATCGCCTGCTGCCCGTGATGAAACGCGTCTTTGGCTGGAGCTGACTCAACCCCACACCACGCCTTCTGTTTACGAAACACACTTCTTGATATATAAAGAAATGCGCAAACTTTTCTTTGGAGGCAATTATGAGCAGAAATGCAGTTGGTTGGTTTGAGATCTATGTAGACGATATGGAGAGGGCGAAGAAGTTTTACGAAGCGGTCTTCGCGGTCACGCTCGATCATTTGGAGATGCCGGAGGTTGAGATGTGGTCATTCCCAATGAACGCCGAAGCATCGGGCGCCTCTGGAGCCCTGATCCGTATGGAAGGCCACGGAGCCGGCGGCAACAGCACGCTGGTCTATTTCAATTGCGACGATTGTGCGGTAGAAGAATCACGCGTCGAACCGAACGGCGGCGAGATCTTCAAGTCAAAATTCTCGATCGGCGAACACGGATTTATCTCGCTCGCGTACGACACCGAAGGCAATATGTTCGGCCTTCATTCGATGAGCTAATTCACGCGTTTGCCGAGCGAAACCATTCGACGAATTTCGGAATTCCGGCTTCGATCTTGGTCGTGGGTGAATAGCCGAGCAATTCGCGAGCTTTCGAGATATCTGCGAACGTGATCGGCACGTCGCCGGGCTGCATTGGCTGGTGGTCGATGACGGCCTTTGTGCCGAGCGCATCTTCAAGCAATTCGATCAGGCGTTTTAGTTCGGTCGTTTCCGATTCGCCGAGATTGAACACCTCGTGCATCGAGCCGTCGTAATCCATCGCGGCCCGAACGCCCTGAATTATGTCGTCAACATAAGTGTAATCCCGCCGCGTGGTACCGTCGCCAAACATCTGTATCGGCTTTCCTTCCGTGATCAGCCGCGTGAATTTATGGATCGCAAGATCGGGCCTTTGCCGCGGCCCATATACCGTAAAAAATCGCAGACACACCGTGCGAATATCGAACAAATGCGAATAAGTGTGGCAGATAAGCTCGCCCGCCGCCTTGGTCGAAGCGTATGGCGAGATCGGATTGCGGATCGGGTCGTCCTCGGCAAAGGGCACCTTTTCATTAATGCCGTAAACCGAGCTGGATGAACCGAAAACGAACTGCTTTACTTCGTGATCGCGGGCGAGTTCGAGCAGGTTCAGCGTGCCGGTGATGTTCGTTTCGGCGTAAAGCCGCGGCTCTTTCAGCGACGGCCTAACCCCCGCACGCGCCGCCAGATGGACGATCACATCGAACGCATTATCCGCAAAGACCGGAGCTAAAGCATCAGCGTTGCGGATGTCAGCCTCGATAAATTCCACCGCCGGGTCTTCTTCAAACAAAGCTAAATTCGCGCGTTTCACCGCCGGTGAATAAAAGTCGTTCAGATCGTCAACAATGGTGATATTCCAGCCGCCTTCGGCGAGCAAATGCCCGACAAGGTGCGAGCCAATAAAACCGGCTCCGCCAGTGATCAATACGTTTTGTTTCACTATGTTCAGTTCAATGGGTGCCGAAAAGCGGCGACAGGACTAGATAAAATTAGCACGCAGGTTTATTTGCTGGCAAAGCCTTCAATCCAAAAAACGGCGGCGGGCCTGAAAGCGGTGGACGACCTCTTCGAGAAAACCTTCGTAGGTGAATGTTTCGGCCTCGTAGGTCGGTTTCAGGCGAAACATCAGCGGCAGAGCGACGCGCCATGCCATCCATTCACGCTGCCGGTCGCTGAGGTCCCATCTTCGGCGCAGCAGATTTTCGACTATCTCAACATCGCTTTCGGTCAATTTTGATATATCGGCGTCAAACTTCACCGGCTTCTGAACACGTATCAACGCCGAATCCGAAACCGGATTGGAAAATGTTTCGGCAAATGTCGGTGCCTCGCCGGTGCGTTCGCGGATGACGACCGTGCCCGCGAAAATATCCCCAAAACGCTGGTCGCGCCGGCTTACAAAAAGAGCGATCAGCCCGACCGAATATATCGGCACGACAAATCCCGGCATCGCGTCGAAGATCCGCAGCAGGTTTCGCGCCGTCGCTTCCCAGATGGTTATCGGCCGTCCGTCCTCGCGGATCACCCGCAGCTTCATCAGACGTTTACCCGGCGTCTGCCCGTTCCACAATGTTTCAAAGACCACGAAATAGCCCGCAAAAAGCGCGAAAAGCACAAGGATCATTATCGCGATAGTCCAGCCGGTTATTTGATCGAAAAGGCCCGCCGATGTCGGATCGTCATCAAAAACACTGATGCCCGCGATGTTCAAAAATATTATTGCAGCGATCAGGATCGTGGTGTACTGGATCGCATGATCGATGGCCACCGCCAAGAACCTATTCCCGATCGAAGCCAGCGGAAACTCCAGCGGAACACGCTCCGGCGTTTCGATTATCAGAGTTTCTTCCGTCTCGATCATCTGCACCGCCATTTACAGAGTTGCAAGTCGCGAATGGGTTGGCATTTCGTCCCAAGTTCGCCCCTCAAGTAATCTTCCAGTTTTCTTTTTATTGACTCCGCCCCATTGCTTAAAGAAAAAGGCGACGCCTTCTTGGTTACATTGTTCCTTGATTTCGGTAACCCATTCGGATTTCATGCTTCTCGCACCGAATCCACTTTCACCGCCAACGATCACCCAATCAATACCCTTTAAATCAAGATAGCCCAATGAGCCAAGTAACGGTTCGAGTGACAAGAACTTTGTTGATGCGGATGTTTGACGAAGGCGGTCGATCCGACGTTTGTACTTAGACGTCTCAACTGAAACGCCCATCCAAACGTTTGGCGTCCATCTTAGATACGGCGCAAGCTCCTCTAATCGCTCAGCTCTCTTTGTTAGAACCTGAAAGTTATGCCAGTAGGCCTGATTCATCACATTAAACACTTTTTGAATGTACTCAAGTGGAACGTCTTTATGAAAAAGGTCGCTCATTGAATTTACAAATATGGTACGGGGCTTTTTCCAACGCAATGGAAGTCCTAACATGTGTGGCTGGAGAGTAAGCTTAAAGCCGTTTACATAATTCCGTTGCCCCATCGCATAGAGTCGCTTCGACATTCTTTCGGCATAGCAGTTCTTGCACCCCGGGCTGATTTTTGTACAACCAGTTACCGGATTCCAGGTTGCTTCCGTCCACTCGATTTTTGACTGTGACATATTTTCAGACCTTGCTAAGTTCAACCTTTTTCTCGCCGCTGCGATAGGTTTTTTCGCCAATATAACAATAACCCTTTCGAACGTCACCAACTAGAGCCCGAACCGACACTTGACCCGATTTGATCATCCGAATACATGTCTGGTTTACAAGTGCGGGCGGAAATTCCAGTTCTAGAACTCCGAATTCGAAGAGCTCTAAATTGTTCTTTGGCCCGTTGGATAAGAATGAAAGTATTTGGTTTTCAACCAGAAATTCCGGTCCAACGAGCGATACTTGTCCAGGAACGGTTCTGAAAGTCCACCCTTGACCGGCATCTACTCCAACCTTCCATTTTGCCTCAATCATTTTTACGTGGCCTTGCCATTTTGGTGTGAAGTAATAAAGACAGAAAAGAGTTGACGCATCTTTTTCTATCACAAACGTGCTGACAAAAACATCCTTCATCATCAGATCGCGAAATAAGCCTCGTAGCTCGGTTGCGTAGGCATGAGAACTGTGCGTCGCGGCGAGTTTCTCGTAGCCGGGAAGCTGTCCGACGAAGTCTTGAAGCGGTTCGGGTGTTGCGTTAGCGCGAAATCTATACATGAATTGAATTGGGAGAAACAGGAGAACTTCTGCACCTCGCTGTAAGAGTCTTTTAATATCCTTCGGCTTAACGTCGCTGTAGCCCGTCGGATCAATAAACACAAATTCCTTCTGCGCTTCGCTCTGCGGTTTGGAAAGAAGCTTATTGAGACTTTCGGCGTATCTAGTTTGCGAAATCTCGAGCATACCCGTTTTCGGATTGTGGCGCCTTCCGCACTCTTCATTAACCACCCGAAAATTCTCGATATCTGCATCTGCAAAATGAAAGTTGATACTTGGAATACGCAAGTTTCTTTCTCGACGAGTTTCAATTATCTCGTCGGCTGTCCGCATCATAACCAATGGGCTGCCTTCCGATTTATCCCCATACAAGCCTCGCCCGCAGAAAAAATCGTAAAGGTCAACGGTTCGAACAAAGTCAACATTCATAACTACAGCCAAATAATTTCGAAGATAGGTACTCAGGAGCCGGACTTTAGCTTCTGAGTGTTCCTGTAGTTCCCCGGAATTTTGGAGTGGCATTTTCATCGAATTCATCTTCTACTTTTTATAGGGATCGAGGTGGCTGTAACAGCCTTATATTACAACAGTTTCGGTAGTATACCCGAAATGTTTGCGTGTTGCAACAATAAAACATCTTGCCTTGGGTGATACATTCGTGTATGCTTATAGCACGAGTGTTGCGTTATGAACGATAAACCAATAGTTGAACCAGGCTTTGACGATGATGACGATTATGATGAAGCGGCCGACGATGCTTGGGAAGAGGAGGAGACTCGGAAACGGTATCCGGGGCTTTATGGCGAAACGGACGAGTCGCAATGGGAACCGAAGGTTTCCGAAAGCGGTTTTGGTGTAGATGATGACGATCGGATCGTGGTTCCGCCGAAGTATCAAAAGCAGCTCGACCAGGCTCGGGCGAGGCTTTTTGCACAACAGCATTTCGTGAGCCGGAACGGAACGAACTAACATCGAACGCATGATCTGACCGTTGAGCATTTGCCGGAGCTCGATTTCCTGCGATATGACAATATGTTCACCGCACGGACCGCCAATGCGTATTTGAAAACGCCGCGAGAGCGGCCGGCGAGGCGCCAGCTTTTTGGCGACCTATGGCTTGAAGGCGAGCTTCTGCTGCTTTTCGCCGATACCGGGCTGGGCAAAAGCGTTTTGGCGATGCAGATCGGAGCCGCACTTGCGGGTGGAAAGCCGCTTGAACCGTTTGCCCCGACCACCGCGCCGCAGCGTGTTGTCTATTTCGATTTCGAACTTACCGACGAACAGTTTTCCGCACGATACGCCGATCCCGATGGCGGCCCGCATTCGGAGGATGAAAAGCTTTTCCCTGACGAACTGATCCGCTGTCCCCCGCGCGAAGATACGATCATGCCTGACGAGTTTCCCGATCGAAAAAGCTTTCTTATCCATTCGGTGATCGACTTTATAGAGTTCTCGGACGCCAAGGTCGTTATCGTCGATAACATAACATGGCTTTCGGCAAGCACCGAACATTCGGCCGCCGCCGGACGACTGATGCGTTTCCTTGTGGACCTGAAGAACCGTTTGGGCCTTTCTATAATGGTCATCGCACATACACCGAAGATGCGTCGCGGCGCGGCCGTAGATCTCAGCCATCTGCAGGGTTCCAAGATGCTCGCGAACTTTGCCGACAGCATTATCGGAATGGGGCGAAGCAGCACCGGAAGCGATCTCCGATATCTAAAGCCGCTAAAGCAGCGGAACACCGCCACCAGATTTGACGAACGAAGCGTTCCTGTTTTTCGGCTGGCTCGCGAAGGGCGAATGCTCGGCTTTACCTTTGTTGATAACGAACCCGAAGCCCGCCACATCGAAGGCTACCTTCGCGGCGCCGCGCTGACCGAAGCCATCCGCGAAGACAAAATGCGCCGAGCCGTCGAAATGTCCAACGCCGGCGACACCGTCCGCGAGATCGCCGAAAAGCTCGGTCTGGCGGTCGGAACTGTTTCACATTATGTGCACGGACGAGGTAAAAAAGCGCCTCCGAAACCCGAAATGACCAAAAACGCCCATTTTTGTTCACACGTGTTCACATCGCGCTGTTCGGTGTGTGAACAAAAATCGGACTTTTTGAACCAAAAGGAGGAACATGCAAATACTCAGTGAATCGACATTCGAAATTCGTCATTCGACATTCATCACCCGCTTATCTAACTTTTGCCTTGTCAATTTGAAACAGGGTTATCTATACTTTGTGTTACGGCAAAATTGCCGATTTGGAGATATCTGGTGAAGCCAAAAGTACATCGCGGAAAGATGAACGCCGAGGGGCGAAGATTTGCCATCGTCGTAAGCCGTTGGAATGATTTTCTGACGTCGAAATTATTGGACGGCGCGGTCGATGCTCTCGCTTCGCACGGAGCCGCCGAATCGGATGTCGAAGTATTCATGGTTCCGGGTTCGTTCGAGCTTTCGCTTACATCGCAAAAATTGGCCGAAGGCGGTAGCTTCGATGCGGTGATCGCGCTCGGCGTGGTCATACGCGGCGAGACTCCGCATTTCGACTTTGTCGCCGGTGGGGCTGCGAATGGCATAAATCAGGCTTCGCTGAAGACCGGAGTTCCGATCGCTTTTGGCGTGGTAACGACCGACACGGTCGAACAGGCGATCAACCGTTGCGGTGTTAAGGCCGGCAACAAGGGATATGAGGCGGCGGTCACGGCGATCGAGGTCGTTGATCTCCACCGCCAGATAAAAGATAAAGACCAGACAAAGGGAAAAGACAAAGCAGTTTCACATGTCGTTTGAAAAAGAAGGAAAAGGGTCGGGCACCCGCCGCAAGGCACGCGAGAGCGCTCTACAGATGCTCTTCGCGGAAGATCTGGCAAAGACCGTAAGCGGTTCGATCACGGATGTTTTCTGGGCCGAATTGGGCGACGAGGCTCTCGACGACCGGACCCGCGAATTTGCTAACGAGTTAGTAAACGGTACTATCACGAATCTTCAAGTTATCGACGACCGCATCCGAACCCGTGCCGAGCATTGGCGAATAGAGCGAATGGCGATCGTTGACAGAAATGTTCTTCGCCTGGCTGTTTACGAATTTCTCTTTAAGGACACGCCGCATACCGTTGTTATAAATGAAGCTCTGGAGATCGCCCGCAGGTTCTCTACCTACGAAGCGACACAGTTTATCAACGGCATTTTGGACGGCATCAAGATCGACCTGGAAAAAAACACTCCTGCTCCTGTAGATATCGCGGAAACCTCCAAGACCATTTCGACATCGCAGTAGGAAGGATCGGGATGCGTTCAAAGAATTCATTTCTGGTTGGTATGTTTTTGGCCGTTGCTTTCGCATTTTCGGTCGTATTGACCCCTTCGGTCGCGGCGCAGCAACTGCCGAAAGCGATCCGCGGATATAAGGTTCATAAAGAGGTTTTGGTCGTCTCGTCAAAGACCACGAAAGATCCTGATTCCCTGATCAGCGTTGAATTTGATGAACCGAGCCTTGCCGATATATCGCTTACGGGCGTTACGCTTGCAATGGGCGCCGAGATGATCTCTCGTGAGCAGAGTGGAAAGGTCGATATGCTGATGTTCCACGACGTAAAAGTAAACGGCATCGGAGTTGAGATCGTGGAATTTTCCGAACGGTTCGAATTTAAGAAAAAGGAACCTTTTGGATTGCCCCAACCCGTGAATATCTTTCTCCCGACCACTGGGATCGTTCAAGCGGCATGGCGTGAAATGCGAGAATCAAAGGATGAATGGGTCGTAACGGGCCGCGTTTTCGTGTTCGGAAAGTTTCGGAAATACGGCTTTCACCACAAACGCGTTGTGCCGGTTGATTTTGAGGTAACATTCCCAAATCCGCTTCGAAATAGCGGCGATACCTGAACTGTCGCACCTGCAAAACTTATCTTTTCGCTCTGATTGAGCTAAACTAATTGGTTACAGATTCACTCTTGTACCAGAGGTTTAACTATTACCGTGAGCGATAAAATTACTAACTTTTCCGACTATATCAACGAAAATTTCGGTGCCAACGCGAGTTATGTCGAAGGCCTGTATGCCCGCTTTCAGGCAGATCAGGCATCTGTTGACGAATCTTGGCAAGCATTTTTCAAAGAAATGATGGACGGCGGTTCATCTGAAACGGCAAAATCTTCCCCCGCCGCAACGGAAAAAAGGACCGAGACTCAGGTTGCCTCGCCCGCCCAGGAGACCGCGAAGCCAGCTCCTGCGCCTGTTCCGGACAATGTTGATTCAAAACCGCTTGTCGGCGCCGCAAAAAAGATCGTTGAGAACATGGAACAGAGCTTAACTGTTCCGACTGCTACCAGCGTCCGCACCATGCCGGTAAAACTTCTAGATGAAAATCGGCTGCTGATAAATCAGCAACTTGCCTTGCGTGGCGGAGGCAAAGCTTCATATACGCACCTGATCGCATGGGCGATTGTTCAAGCTGTAAAGGCGTATCCGGCTATGAACAATGGCTATGGCGTCGTCGATGGAAAGCCTTCAAGGATAGAAAACGATGGTGTAAATCTTGGCATTGCGATCGATATTGAAAAGAAAGATGGCTCGCGAAATCTCCTTGTTCCGAATATCAAGGGCTGCGAAAAGATGACATTTGCCGGTTTCTTCGCCGCATATAACGAAACGGTGAAAAAGGCCCGCGATGGAAAGCTCGAGATCGCCGATTTTCAAGGCACGACCATTTCGCTTACAAATCCCGGTACGATCGGCACCGTTTCATCAAATCCGCGTTTAATGGCGGGCCAAAGCGCGATCATTGCGACCGGTGCGATCGAATATCCGGCCGAGTATCAGGCAATGACTGCGGCTGCACTTTCGCAGCTCGGCATTTCAAAGATAATTACCCTGACCAGCACCTATGACCACCGCGTTATTCAAGGGGCGGAAAGCGGATTATTCCTCGCAAAGATACACGAATTCCTTACCGGACCGCACGGATTTTACGATGATGTTTTCAGTTCGCTCGAACTAAATCATTCGCCGCTTCGCTGGTCTGAAGACCACAACCCATCGATCTTCGGCTATGACCATGTCGCCGAGCAGACCGAAAAACAGGCCAACGTACTTCAGCTGATAAATGCTTATCGCATTCGAGGCCATATGCTCGCGGATATCGATCCGCTGAATATGACGTCTTTCAAAGAGGCCGAGCTCGACCTTGAGAACTTTGGCCTGACGATCTGGGACCTTGACCGCGAATTCATTACAGGCGGTCTTCACGGCGAAAGGACGGCAACGCTTCGCCGAATTCTGGATATCCTTCGCAAGGCATACTGCGGAAAAGTGGGTATCGAATATCGTCATATCCAAAGCAAGGAAGAGAAGGAATGGATCCGTCGGCAGGTCCGCGAACAGTTCGTCGATCAACAGCCGCTTGATGCTCAGATACGCAAAGATCTGCTGCAAAAGCTGATCGAAGCCGAACAATTCGAACAATTCCTGCACAAGAAATATCTCGGTCAAAAGCGATTTTCGCTTGAGGGCTGTGAGACGGTTATCCCGATGCTCGACCAGCTTGTCGAAGGCGCGGCAGCACGAGGCGTTGACGAAATATTTATGGGCATGGCCCATCGCGGCCGGTTGAATGTGCTTTCCAACATCGTTGGCGACGCGGAAAAAGGCGACATGGCCGAACGTATCTTCACCGTTTTCGAAGGCACTTCGCACCCGAGTTTCCCGGCCGATGAAGGCGACGTTAAATACCATCAGGGAGCGGTCGGCGTA
The DNA here is from genome assembly GCA_041751035.1 of Pyrinomonadaceae bacterium. Classification (GTDB taxonomy): domain Bacteria; phylum Acidobacteriota; class Blastocatellia; order Pyrinomonadales; family Pyrinomonadaceae; genus OLB17. Next base: position 192,915 of record JBGSYH010000012.1, read on the forward strand.
AAGAATACAAAAAGCGGCCGCGAGATACGCATTCAGCTTTCGTGTAACCCGAGTCACCTTGAGTTTGTAAACCCCGTGGTCGAAGGCATGGCACGCGGACGGCAGGATGATCTTCGCAACGGCGGTCAGAAACCGCGCGAAGAGGTTTACGATATGATCTTGCCGCTGCTGCTCCATGGCGATGCTGCATTTGCCGGACAGGGCATTGTGATGGAAACGCTTCAGCTTGCGAACCTTCCCGGCTATCGAACCGGCGGCACGATCCACCTTGTTATCAATAACCAGATCGGCTTCACGACAGGCGTTGATTCGGCACGAAGCTCGATCTATTCGACCGACGCTGCACAGATCACGCAAACGCCGATCTTTCACATAAACGGTGACGATCCGGAGGCCGCTTATCGCGTTGTACAGATAGCACTTTCTTACAGACATGAATTCAATAAAGACGTTGTGCTCGATCTTGTCGGGTTCCGCCGCCTAGGACACAACGAAGGTGACGAGCCGAGCTATACGCAGCCCGTGATGTATGCCCGTGTTAAAGCTCATCCGGGAACCCAGCATCTTTATGCACAGCATCTGGTCCGCGAGGGCGTTATAAACGAAGACGACCTAAAAGCGATGACCAATAGGGTCGTTGAAAAATACGAAGGCATTCTTTCACGGGCCAAGCAGATCGCCACCGAAAAACCGAAAAAGACGGTCGCACCGGATCCGATCGTCGAAGAAGATGGTTCCGTCGTTCTGGAGACCGGAGCTTCCGAGGAATTCTTGCGAACGGCTTCGGAAAAGATCTCACTCGTTCCCGAAGGATTTAACATCAATCCGAAGATGGTCAATCAGCTTGGCCGCCGTGCAAAGATGGGCAGCGGCGAAGCACCGATGGATTGGGGCTTTGCTGAAGCGATGGCCATTGGAACGCTTGTCCAGGAAGGCTTTCCAGTTCGGCTTTCCGGACAGGATTCGGGCCGCGGCACATTCTCACAGCGGCACGCTTCGATGTATGACACTGTGACGGGCGAACGCTGGTCGCCGCTAACTGAATTAAAGAACGAAAGCGACCCACGCTCGCGATTTTATGTTTTCGATAGCTCGCTTTCCGAATCAGGCGTACTTGGCTTCGAATACGGCTATTCGCTGATCTGCCAGAACGACCTGGTGATGTGGGAAGCCCAATTCGGCGATTTTGCCAATGGTGCACAGGTGATCATCGATCAATACATTGCGGCATCGGAAGACAAGTGGAAAGAACGCTGTCGGCTTGTGATGCTGCTGCCGCATGGATTTGAAGGCCAAGGGCCGGAACATTCCTCGGCAAGGCTAGAACGCTTCCTTCAGCTTTGCGCCGAAAACAATTTGCAGGTCTGTTACCCGACCACGCCTGCTCAATATTTCCACATGCTTCGCCGACAGGTTCGGCAGGAAGCTGTACGGCCGCTCGTCGTGATGACGCCAAAGAGTCTGCTGCGTCTGCCCGCTGCATCATCGAATATCGACGAACTCAAGACCGGCGGGTTTCGTCCGGTTCTTGATGACGCTCGTGTTAAAGACCGCAATAAGGTGAAACGCATCGTGTTCTGTTCCGGTAAGGTCTATTACGATCTGGACGCCGGCCGAACCGATTCGCACGACGACCGTGTCGCAATAGTTCGGCTCGAGCAGTTCTATCCGTTCCCGGGCGAAGCCGTCAAAGAGGCGATCGCGTCATATCCTAACGCGACCCAGCTTTTCTGGACACAGGAAGAACCGCAAAATATGGGCGGCTGGTTCTTTGTCGAGCCAAGGCTTCGCGAGATCAAACCGGAAAATATGTCGCTGCGTTACGTTGGACGTGTGCCTTCGGCATCACCCGCGACCGGTTCTTATGCGATCCACGAACTCGAACAAAAAGATATCGTCGAACAAACTTTGATAGAAGATTCCGACGAGATCTCCGCTGCCTCCGAACCCGAGGTCTCCGAAAAGATCGCCCCGGCCTCAGCATAGGAAATCAGATACGTTGAAATACCGAAACGAAAGGCTGTCTGAAAAGATGGCCTTTTCGTTCGCGTGATTTGTCGAGTTTCACATCTCGAGCAGGCGAAAGGTGTTAAACACTCGGGCCGATTCTCCCATTTTTTGAACCATTTTTATCTAACTTTGGCTAAAAGTTACCTAACTTTGGTTCATTGTTACCTAACTTTGGCTTAAAGGTATCTAACTTTGCTCTATTGTTAACTAACTTTGACTTAAAGCTATCTAACTTCGTTTCATTGTCACCTAACTTTGGCTTAAAGTTATCTGACTTTGGTTCATTGTTAGATAAAATTTGGCCGAATTTCGGACACATTGTTCGAGCAATTTCCCGCTAACACAAATTACTGCAATTACTTACCGCGTTTTCCACAAATGTGGAAATCTCAACAATGCTACGATCGAGTGTTAAACACACACACCGTTTCTGGCCTGATCCGGTCACGATCTGACACAAAATAAAGGGCTCACTATACAGACAGTTTGATTATTGTTCACAAGCAGTTAAGCGATCGAATTGACTATACGCTATGACTTTTGCGAATAGACGGAAGTCCTGATCAATTGACGTTTGATCGAATAAGAACGATATCGCGGATCTCTTGGCCTCGAACAAAAGCGAACTGATTACCGTCTTTGGACCACGAGAAATTATAAAGCTTTTCATTGGGAAGGCCTTCCATTTTAGCTGGATCGCCGCCACTGATCGGTTGCAGCCAATACCCTTGGCTCGCGTCACGGTAAGCGACTGAAAGACTGTCGGGCGTCCAGCGGGAACCCATGAACAACGTACCGGTTTTCGGTAGATCGAACTGTCTGACGACCTCGTTAGTTTCTGTCGAAAAGATCGCCAATCGACGTGTGTCAGTAACGTAGTGAGCGGCAAAATATTTACCGTCAGGCGAAAAGCTGATCCACGCGGTTTCTTTGTCATTTAGGATCTCTGGCTCACCGCCGTCGATAGGCACGCGGCACAGTCGGCCGCTTCCGTAAAGAGTTGATCTGTAATAGACCCATTTTCCGTCAGGTGAAGGTGCCGGGTGAAAACCTTTGCCGCCAAAGGTTAGTTGAAGTGGGTTAGTTCCATCAATATCCGTACGCCAAATATCGATCGTGCTGGCCCGGTCCGAATGAAAAACAATATATCGACCGTCTTGCGTAACGGTTAAAACGCTGTCGTACCCGACAGGCGCGGTGATCTGCTTTTGTTCAGAACCATCGCTGTTCATTTGCGACAGGAACTGGCTTTGAGTGTCAGATGTTGTGTAGATCAACCGTCCATCCGGCGTCCAATCCATTCCCCAGAGTCCGTCATATTTACCGAATGAACCAAATGTTATCTGCTTTGGCGCACTTAGATCGTCGGACGGAGCGACCCACACATTACTTAGCTGCCGGTGCTCAACGGCCAGCAACGCATCAGATGCAGCAGAAAGGCTAATGGAAACACCGGCATCATTATGCCAGGAGGCTCCATAATTACTCCTGTCTGTTGTAACAGCCTGAACTTCGCCGCCGGGGTATCCGACGGAGTAAACAACATACTGAGGAACCGACGAATCTGACTCGGGCTTTATAGCGGTTACGATCAACGCGCTGCCATCGCTAAGCCATGCCGTCTTTGTTATTTCGCGCAAGCTTTCATGTTCGATCCTCGATACAATTCCAGTTGCTATGTCGATCACGGCGATCTCATCAGAAGCGATCTCTGTGTCCTTTTGAGCGCTCAACGCCAAAAGATTCCCATCTGCGGACCATGAGATCGTCTCGAATCTGAAACTCTGCTCGGTCGAAAAAAAAGCAACATCGCGCTTCGCTGTTCCGTCGAGCGACGAGATACTAACGATATCTTTGGCACTTTCCTTGTCGCGGCGTGCAGTCGCGATCGATCTGCCATCCGGCGATAGAGCGAAATTGCCGATCCCATCATTTAGTCTAGTTTGGACACCACCAAATGCAGGCATTTTGAAAAGTGAACAACCCGGATTCTTTTCGCTACACGTTGAGAACAAAAGGTCTTTACCGTCCGGTGAGAAAGTGATGGCCCTATAAGAAATCTCATCAGCCGAAAAGAGCTCAATGTGATTACCACCCTCAGCGTATCCGAGCCATAAACTTTTTCGACCCAGATCGTCGATGGTATAGGCGAACAATTTTCCGTCCGGCGACAATGTAGCAAGTCCGACCTTCCCGTTCGTAGTTAATTGCTTTGTAGTATGGTTCGAAAATGGCGATGTTGAGGCAAACCGCGCGGATATTCGCGGCCAAAGTACATATGTCCCGCCGATCAGCCCCAAGAACACAGATGCGATTATTAATTTCAGGGCGATCCGACCTCGATTAATTGGGGAAACCGAAGTCTTAGGCTCTCTTAATGTCTCGGAGACATTTTTATTTGAAGACGTTTTTTGTTCACCGGTTTCTACCTCGATCTCTTCCTCTATTACAACACGCTCGAAACTGCGACTTTCTACGGTGACCTCGGTCGTTTGTGACGGCCGGATCTGAGCTACGAACTTATAGCCAGTGCCCGGGACCGTTACGATATAAGAGTTATCGCTTTTTCCTTCACCTAGGGCCTTTCTTAGAGCTGCAATATGGACGGTGAGATTGTTTTCTTCGACGAACTGATCCTTCCAAACTCGGTCGAGCAGATCGTTCTTTGAGACGACCTGGCCATGATCTTCGATCAGAGCAAGCAGCAGATCAAAGGCCTTTGATTTGAGGGCGACCGGACGGCCGCAATTCATGAGACGTCTGTGCACCGGATCGAGCTCGAAATCACCGAAGGAAATGATTGTGTTCTCAGTGGTTTGCATCGCGTTAGGAACATTTAGCAACTATTAGCCCTCAAATTAAGGACATTTAGATCGCTATGAGAAAGAATGTTCGCGTTCACGAAAAAGGTTTGATATCAATGCGGATTCTAGCACAACGGCCGGAAAAAGCGCACAAAGCTTTTTCGTGGACGCCCCTAAAAAATGAAAATACGATCACGAACAGAGGTCACGATCGAAAAACACGAGATCAGAACCATAAAAGTCAGTAGCGGAAACGGTTCGACCTTTTGCAAGACGTGCAACGAGCAAACTATGAGTTTGACACCAGAACAACTCGCTTCGCTACTACACGTGTCGGTTCCCGAAATACGTCGCCAAATAGATGCGTCGGAAATTCATCTCGCTAACAGCAACGGCGGAACCGGTTTGATCTGCGGAAGGTCGCTGGAGACCAACGAAAGCTTGGATCCGCCGGCCTTTCGAATAACAGCCGCTGGATAAGAATGGAAGGGGAAAGCAAAATTTATGCAATCAATTGGATGCACGCTTATTAGTAAAGACCACGGCATATCTTGCGATCTTTCGCTCACCTACAAAGCAGGATCGATCGGAAGTTGGGATCGCTTTAAGACGCCCGTACGGCCGCCCGGAAAGTACGCAAACAATCTGAACTTTGGCGACCGCGGCGAAATGGTCCAGGCAGAGGGTGCCATTGACGGCAAACACAATCCGGCGTTTATGACGCTATTCGATCCGGGCGCTTGGTCCAAGGGCGAGGGCTCTACTAACACGCCGCCGATCGTCTATATTTTTTGCGGCTCATGGGATACGGTCATCGAGCGCGTTACATGCGGCAGCTTCATCAGTGGTAAGGCCATTCTGTGGCGCTCAGCACGCATGGATATTGAATTCGAGCTTTGGTACGGATGCGGGTAGGAAAAGATGCGACAGGGTTAGAAAACGAACCATGGACGCGAGAGGACAAAACTATGAATTTTAGAACGACAAGGCACATTTTTTCGCTAACTATTTCCATATCGCTGTTCGCCGCACTGCTGGTAAGTGATCTGCCGCGGGCCGAGGCCGCTGCAGGCGGAGCTTTTGACAACACATTCGACGGCAACGGCCGTCTGGCCACAGATTTTGAGGCCGGCACCGATGTAGCAGAGTCGGTTGCCATCCAGGCCGATGGAAAGATCGTCGCTGTGGGGTATGGGACCGCTTCTAACGGCCTCCGTTACATCGCGGTAGCCCGCTACAATACGAACGGATCACTGGATACCACCTTTAGCGGAGATGGGAAACTGCTCGCCACAACCGCGGGTTCTGGGGGCTTTGCGAACGATGTCGCTATTCAGCCTGATGGTAAGATCCTGGTCGCAGGGGGTGAAACTGGATCCTCCGGCGGAGTATCCATTAGTGGAGTTCTGCTACGATACACCACGAATGGAGTACTCGATACGACATTCAGCGGAGACGGCATCCTAGATGGAGGAACGAGCTATAATACTTCAATCGCAGTCGGTCCCGACAATAAGATCGTAGTTGCGGGTGCTCTTATTGTTCAAGCTACGTCAGTAGCCGATTGGAGAGTCCGCCGCTTTACCTCAGCCGGCGAGCCGGACACAACGTTTTCCGGCGATGGTCGAATAGATATCGATTTTGGAGGAAATTCTAACGAAGTTCCTCGTGGGATCGCTGTTTTGCCAAACGGAAAGACCTTGGTGGGCGGGACGGCCAACCCCGGAGGCACTAATTTCGCACTGGCGCTGCTGACGACAAACGGGTCCCTCGATACGGGTTTTGATGGGGATGGAAAAGTTATTACAGATCTACCCGGGACAACTTCAGAATCGGTAAACGATATGAAGGTCCAAGGGGACGGTAAGATCATCTTAGCGGGAAGCTCCGGACTTGACACCGCCTTCGTTCGTTACAACGCCAACGGTACGCTCGACAATACTTTCGATGGGGATGGCATCCTCATAACTGATATTGTTGGAAATAGTACCGACCAGGCTCGCAGCGTTGCGGTTCAAGCCAATGGAAAGATCGTAGCAGTCTGCACTTCCGGCCCAGCGGATTTCTATGTCCTTCGACTGAACCAAGACGGCAGCCGGGACGCAGATTTTGGCAACAACGGGCTCGTTGTCAGCGATATGACCAATGGCAGCACAGACAGGTCCTTCGACCTCGCTATTCAGTCCAACGGCAAGATCGTGGTTGCCGGATCAACGCAGAATACTGCGAGCGTCAACTTCTGTCTGGCCCGTTATCTGCCGGGTGATGGCAGTACGGATTTTGACTTTGACGGTGATGGGAAGACGGATATTGCGATATTCCGGCCGAATGGAGGCAGCGGTTCGGCCGAGTGGTGGTGGCGGCGTTCTTCGGACGGGTTGGTACCGGCGTTACAGTTCGGGGCGGCAACGGACATCATCGCGCCCGGAGATTTCACGGGTGACGGCAAGATGGACATTACAGTCTTTCGGCCTTCGACCGGAACTTGGTTCGTGCTGCGGAGCGAAGACTACAGTTTCTTCTCGTTCCCGTTCGGTGCGACGGGCGATGTTCCTGTGACCGGTGATTATGACGGCGACGGCAAGGCTGATCCGGCAGTGTTCCGTGCCTCGTTCGGGCAGTGGTTCATTCAAAGATCCTCTGACAGTCAGGTTCAGATCGATCGGTTCGGTAGTCAGGGCGACGTTCCTGTCACGGCCGATTACGACGGCGATGGAAAAGACGACATCGGGATCTATCGACCCAACCTCGGCGGCCAATGGTGGATCAATCGTTCAACCGAAGGCCTGATCACTGTGACCTTTGGAACGTCGACCGACAAGGCCGTTCCCGGCGACTACACGGGCGACGGAAAAGCAGACATCGCGCTATTCCGGCCATCGAATGGAATCTGGTTCGTATTGCGAAGTGAAAACTTAAGCTTTTTCTCATTCCCGTTCGGTGCAAATGGCGATGTGCCTTCACCGGGCGACTACGACGGCGACGGACTTATCGATGCCGCTGTGTTTCGCCCCTCAAGCGCAACCTGGTTCATCCAAGGCTCGACATCCGGCACGACGATCCAGCAATTCGGATCAACCGGCGATGTCCCTGTACCGAACGCCTTCGTACGGTAGTCCCATGAGATCACCCGCCCGGATCGCGATCGCTATTTTGGGGCGAGATGTTTTTCGAAGAAGACGAGGATGCGTTCGTATTCGTCGGCCCAACTTTCGGGGCGGACAAATCCGTGATTCTCGGATGGATAAAGCATCGCTTCGAAATACTGCGTTTTGTTTAGCCGAATCAGCTTTTCGATGAGCTGTACCGAATCTTGGACGTGAACGTTGTCATCGACCATTCCGTGCAGGATCAGCAAAGGTCGTTCGAGTTTGTCAGCGTAAGTGATCGGTGAGCTGCGTTTGTAGGCTTCGGGGTTCTTTTCGGGAAATCCGAGCCGTTGCGCGGTGTATTGCGGATTTGCGGCGTAGTAATTCTTCCAATCGAACACCGGCCGAAGAGCCGCAGCGGCCGCGATGTGGTTCGGAGCACGCATCGCGAGCATTCCTGCCATAAATCCGCCGTAACTGCCGCCGTAAACGCCGACGCGTTTTTGATCGACCGCATAATTCGCGACCATGTGATCGATCGAATCGATGTGATCGTCAAAATCCTTGCCGCCGAGGAAATCATAAACGTCCGTTCGCCAATCGCGTCCGTAACCAGCCGAGCCGCGGTAATCGATGTCGAGCACGACGTAGCCTTTTTTCGCCAGCATGTCGTTGAACATAAACTCGCGATAATAGTTGTTCCAGCCGTTGATCACGTTCTGCAAATAACCCGCACCGTGAACAAATATCGCCATCGGATATTTCTTCTTCGACTTCGGATCATGTCCGGGCGGCAAATAGATCTTGGCCGGGATCTTCTTGCCATCTTTTGAATTTATTTCGATGAACTTTGGCTCGGTCCAATTTCGTTTAAGGAAAGCTTCAGGTGTCGTACTTGAGAGTTGATATCCAATTTCTGGGCATGCGTATTTCGATTGACTGTTTTGGGGGCAATTGTCGAAGTAGGCAACTAGCTCGTCAGGCCGATTCCATTGTGAGCTGCTGAATACTAACGTCGGAGCATCATTCTCTGAAAGCTGCGGCCCAGTGATCATTCCTTTTTGAACCGACGAGTAGAACTTCGTGCGATTCTTAGTTGTTGTATTTATCTGGCCGAAGTCGCGTATCGCTGTTCCCGATTCGGTGGACAAGTAAAGAAGCCGATCTCCGGCTGACCACTTCGCCCATTCGACCTGCCATTTTCCTTTTGAAAGTTGTTCGATCTTTACGGTCGGAGTTGGGACGCTGCCGATTAAGTTCTGTTCCTTTTCTGCCGAAAGCACACTCCCTACCGGTCGTGTTTCTGCCTTTGCGGCGGGCACACTCGCTACCGCTCGTGTTTCTGCCTTTGATTCTTCGCGTCTCGGCGTCTCGGCGGTGGAAGGGCTTTCGAGCGTCGCGAGATAAAGATGGTTATAGCCGTCGCGTTCGGAGCCGAAGAAAAGCTGTGCCGGATTTTTGGGGTTCGGCTCGAAGATGGTTGAGAGAGAAGCCTGCCATTTGTCGTCGGTCTCTTCGGTGACGTGGATTATCTTCTCGTCCTTCCCGCCGGCGTTGTAAACGTAAAAAAGCTGGCGGCGTTTGGTGTCTTTATCAAGCCGATCGACGATCAGCGAACGGTTATCCGCGGCCCAGACCATTCGGCGAAAACTGGAAACGCCTTCGGGTTTTGGCAGCTTGATCTCGTGCGGAGTGTTTCGCAGGCCGTCGGTCGTTGTAACGAATAACTGCTGATCGGTCCAACCGCGTCTTGGCCCGCCGCCTGAAACAAATTCAGGTAAAAAGTTTGGCACGACCAACTGACGCTGCTTCGAGCTATCCGTAACGACGTACGCCAGCATGTTGCCGTTTTTCGTCGTCGCGTTCGCACCAACGGCCTTAAACGCCTGCGGATTCGATTCGCGGGTCAACTGGATCACCAACGGCTGCGAAAGATACGTGACAAAAACGTGTCCGCTTTGCGAATAAATAATACGGTCGTTATCGAGAAAACGTGCTCCAACTTCCGGAGCCTGCGTAATGGTCAGCCGCTGCGGCTTCCGTTTTTCCATTGGCAACAAATAAATGTCGCCGCCGTAATTAAATATCAACCGCGACGAATCCGGCGACCATTCGAAATTGCCAAGCTGGTTCTCGCGTTCCTTTACAAATTCATCGCGAGTTTCCACACCGTAATTCAATTTGTTCTCTCTTTCCGGTGCTCGAAAAGGAACAGGCAGTTCCGCAGGGCTGAGGATCTTTTCGGGCGTTCCGCCGCTGGTCGAAACAAGATAAAGGTCCCGACGAGGTTTGCCTTCCGCGCTCCAAAGATAAACGACCTTTGTCCCATCAGGAGAGAGCTTCTCGCCCGAAACACGCTGGCCGGCGATCGACGGCTCAGCCATCATCTGGCGGATGGTTAAATTCTGCCCAAACAGGGCCGTCGCAGAAGCGGCGAAAATTAAACATAAATATGCAAAGTATCGAACGGTGCCAGGGGTTGAGTATGTCGTCATTGGTTTATCTTCTTCTCGTTAATTTTTCGTTCAATAATTTCTATACAGATGTGAACTATACTTTGCTAGGCCAACGAACTGGCCGCCCACTTACGCAGGCGGTTCTGACATTACGGCATTTCGAGTGCGGCGGCACGCTTTTCTGCTTTCTGGGCTTCGGTAAGATCGCCTGGTTTGTGGTCGTAGATCGCATTTTCCCACGAGCCGTACATTGCATTTGGCAGCACGATCCATAGCTTGCCCCATTCGTCTTTGTACCGGTCTGTTTCGCTAAACCTGTCGGCGACAGACTTATGTTCAAATACGTCAGAAAAGTCATCAAGGTTATCACCCATCACGAGCACGACACGATATTTTTCAGCGATGAATGACCGCCGCGGTGTTTTGGTCGAAATATTCCTGCCGTTTGCGTCTTTTTGCCGCAGCAAAACATTCTCAGAACTCACATCGCGAAAACCGGCTTTTATCAGATTTGCCATCGTCTCAGCCTTTTGTACTTCGTCGCGATTCGAAACATAGAAAACCTTTACGCCGTTAGAGACCGCATAGTTAAGAAATTCGACCGCTCCGGGAATCGCTTTGGCCTTTTCCAGTTTGCCCCAGGCATACCAGTCAGGCATATTGAACGGCCTGCCTGTCTTGATGCTTTGTGCCTGTGCGGGTGAATTATCGAGAACGGTCTCATCGATATCGACTATGATCGCGCGCGGCCGATCTCTTTCGGCCTTTGGCAGGTTCTTGCTGTTACGTTTGTCGAGGTCGGCATCGAGCCGAAGCCGTGCAAGATTGAACGCCTGATATGCAAGCGCACGATATTCGGCGGCTTTCTGCTGATAAAGAACGGCCGCGACCTGATAATCAAGGTTCGCCGGTGCTTGTTGGGGTGTCTGCGAGTAAACGGAGCTCGGACCGAATAGAACTGCGAGCGTGACGAGATGTATAATTCTTTTCATTTCTTAAAGCAGATTAATTGGAATTATGCCTCAAGAACCCAGCCGAGAAAAAGCAAAGAAGGACGAAACAGAAAAGAGTCCTGACAATGACCAGGCAAAGCACCGATATTATTACGACGATGCTCACGGTTATCAGGATTTCGATCCCGAGGAGGAGTGTGACGAAGACGGAAACGAGTATCGGGACGGCGAAGAGCTATCAGACTAATTCGGGCTTGCGGTGATATCTACGGCGATGTTTCGCCAACGTCCCTGACTGAACCTAATGTAACTAAGCAGAAAACGAGTAAAATGTCCGGCCAATATCGCTAGCCAAATATAGATCGGCTCGAGCCCGATGGTTTGTTGTGCAATAAAACAAATGGTTAGCGGAAGAACCAACTGCGAAATTATCGAGATATACAACGGGCTCTTTGTATCGCCTGTGCCCTGCAAACCGCCGGTGTAGGTCAGTGCCATCGCGATGAAAAGTCCGGAAATGCTTAGGGTTCTAAGTAATTGAGCACCTATCGAAGCAACCACCGGATCGGTCAAACCAAAGATCCCAAGAATCTGTTCGGGGAAAAAGAAAAAGAAAATGCCAAGAAAAGTTGCACCTGCAAGACCGAATCGGGCAGCCGTATGCACTGCCTGAAGAGCACGATCCGGATGCCCGGCACCGAGGTTTTGTCCGGCAACCGTCGCGGCGGCGCCCATTAACCCCATCGACGTCCAAGTGACGAGCGAAAAGACCTGCATATACGCGACGGCGTAGGCTGCCTGCGCGGCGGCGCTTTGGGCAAGGGAACCGATAAAAGCAAGCATCGCGACACCGCCGATGTTCATCGCGATCCCCTGAAAACCGGCCGGAAGCCCGAATTTGAAAAGTTTCTTGATGACCTCCCAATCAGGAGCGTAGCCGCCGCGAGGGAATGACACGACCCAACCGCCGGTAACGAGTTTCCAGATCGAATAAATGGCGACCAGGCCGGCTGAGATGACAGTTCCCATCGCTGCGCCAATGGTCCCAAACGCCGGTATCGGTCCAACGCCGATGATAAGCACAGCGCTGAGCAGCAGATTCAAAAGCGTCATCGCGATGCCTAGTACCATTGGGGTTCGCGCGTCACCTGCCGAGCGGAGTGCGCCGCCAAGCATGAAAAAGATCAACATGCCGCCGCTGAAAACGTACATTATGCGAAGGTAGGGAAGTGCCTCCGTCTGAACTTCCGGTGCTGCGTTTACAAGGTCAAGCAGATATGGTGCGGCGAAATAACCGATCGGAGCGAGTATGCCGAATGCCATGAACGTAGCCGTCAGGAAAGCCTGATAGACGGTTCGGTTTACCTTTTCTTCATCCCCGGCACCAACAAAACGAGCGACCAAAACGCTCATTCCAATGAAGATCGATGAGATAAAAACTATAACGACGATCCAAAGTTGAATACTAACGCCGATAGCGGCATTTGCCTTACCGCCTACAAAATTACCGACCAAAATATGATCGACCATTCCCTGCAAACCGCTGAATGCGTTGGTCAACATCGTCGGCCAGGCGATCTTCCATACTGCGCGGCCGAGCGACCCCTCGACGATCGAGCGATCGTAGCGCGACGCGCTTGATGCGTTTTCAGCTGGATCGTCAGTTATATCTTCAACGATTGGTTGGACGGCGTCAGGCATCTTGGAATATTGTCTCACAAAAGAGAACTATCAAATACGCGCTGTGGAAGAATGCGGATCAAACTTCACCTTGATAGTTTTCAACGGGCGGCCCGATACATCGGACGCATTGGTGGTGAACTTCCGACCTGGATCTCGCCGGTCACTTCGAACCCGTGACGTTCGTAAAGAGAAATATTCTTTGGGTTCGAAGATTCGAGATAAGCAGGCAAATGGTCCCTGTCAATTGTTTCCAATGCGTGCTTCATTAGGGCCGAACCGATGCCTTTGCCTTGCTGCGACGGATCGACGCCGATCAGAGGCAAATACCAATGCGGTTCGGTCGGGTGATATTTTTCCATCTGTTCGAACACACCGAACAGGTCGGGTAGTATATTGGCCGGAGCAAACTCTTCTACCAGCGCGACCAATGTCTTTTCGTCCGGATGAACGCCGGGCGGCAGCCATAGTGCCGCTCCTGCGTAACCGTCGGTAAAGTAAGCCGAACCTTTTTCAAATGCTGCTCCGCCAAAGGCCGCAGCAAGTTTCGGAAAATTCGCAAGATACAGCCGCGGGTCCGGCTGCGACCATCGGGCCATCGGGTCGGAACTAAACGCAAGCGTTAAAACGCTGATAACGTCTTCATCACCGGAGGATGTTGCAGTTTTAACTTCAAAGGGCTTCATAATTTCTAAAGATCAACCAAGATCTTGAATCCTGCGTAAACCATCCGCTTCACATCAAACGGACACACATCAGGCCCTTCAAGTTCCGGATCGGCGAAGATCTTCTTCATTGTCGCGTTTCGATGGGCTTCGGACTTAAATTCGACCGCCGCAAAAATTACCGTCTCGCCTGGTTTGAGTTTTAAAAGCTTGTCGAACCGAACGACACCTTCGGCCTTTAGATCGGACGCAACGTATTCTCGGTAGCGAAGCGCTCCGTTCTTAACAAAGATCTTTCCGGCCTTGGTCGCGATCTTTTTGTAAACGGCGACGTTGGCTTCAGGAATTGGAACTAAATAAAGATCTGCATATTTAGACATTATGTGAAACTCCTGTTTTCTTGTGATACAGAAAATATGACGAAAAACATAACACGAGCCCAATCACGGAAAAGATCCAGATGTTTACCGGGTCGCCGACTGAAAGATGCGAATAAAAAGCACCGATCAGGTCGAAAGCAAGTCCCGCGTAAGCCCACTCTTTGAGCCGTGGGAATCTTGGAAACAGCACCGCCGCGACACCGAGCAGCTTTGCCACACCCAGAAAAGGCAGCAAATATGCAGGGTAACCAAGGTGTTTGAAAAATTCAACAGCTCCAGTGTCACGCGTAATATCTGGGATTGCCGACAACGTCATTAGCGTCGCGAACGATGCCGTAACGATCCAATAGGTAATAGTGATCTTTTTCATAATCTAGCCTCGGTGATCCTTTCGAAGGATCCTCATCCGAAAAGGGAGATACCAAAACCAAGGCTAATTATTCCATCGTGTCCGACTAACGAAGCGGTAGTATCGAACGCAGATTCCCGTCGCGTAGCCAAATTCCGAGCCAAGCAAGTACCGGAATAACGACCTGAACCACGACCGGATCGCCGACACGAAGGTGCGTTGCGATCGCTCCGCCCATATATCCGGAAACGAGAATCGCACCGAGGATCGCAGTTTGCGGGATCAGGTATAAAACGGCGGACAAGATCTCAAGTATTCCGAGCGTCCCCAGTTGATCGGCACGCCAACCGATATGCTGCAAACCTTGTTCGGCCTCAGGGGCCGGAGGCATGAATTTGAAAATGCCGCTTACGAGAAGTGCAAGCCCGACCAATATACTGATAGCCCAGCCAATGTAAATTAATGCTTTCGAGCCCGAAGGCTTATCTACGTGTTCCATATTTAATCTCCTTTGATAGATCAGACCGTGACGTATGCAATAAGCCGATCAAGGCATTCATTCCAGCCGCCGACATGCTCATCGCGATACGGCACAGAGTCGAAACCTGTGTGCTCTAGTGTAAGCCGCGTACCGCCATTATGCTCCTCGAGCGAAATGTTTACCAAGGTATCGCACAACGGATTTCCGCTTGTGTCTTCGCGTATCCATGTGAAAATGAGCGACACGGGTTCATTGATATTTTTATACTCGCCCGTAACCCAATGATCTTCGCCTTCGGGCGAGCGCATGCAGAAACGATATCGTCCGCCAACGCGAAAATCCATTTCACAGAACGGCAACGTGAAATCATCCGGCCCCCACCAATTGACGATGTGTTTCGGGTGAGCCCAAACCTCAAAGACCAGATCTCGTGACGCATCGAAGGTGCGATCAAGTACGAGAGTCGCACTTTTGGTGTCGTGTGCGGCTGCAACATTATTCATAGCTGCGTTTTCTAGCTCCTAAAGGGCAAAAGCTGTTTGAGTTTTTGTTCGCGTAGATACAATCCCAGCCAGATAAGGATACCGAGATAGACCGGAAACAACGTATGCGTAAAAAGCGGGTTATCCACACGAACGTGGGTCGCAACGGCGCCTCCAAGATAACCCGTCAACAAGACCGCGCCAAGCACTGCGGTCTTTGGGATCAGATAGAGTACAAGCGAGACAAGCAGAATTGCCCCGATCGGCACGATCAAATGTTCGGGATAGCCGAGTTCGAGAGTGGCCACAACGACCGGTTCGGGTTTAACGAACTTCATAACGGCATCCATTAAAAGGAATAATGCCGGGAGAGCGGTAATAATGTATCCGGCCCAAGGCCTTCTTGGAGTTTGAATTTCAGACATTTTCTTTGATCGCTCCTTTCTCGATCTCTTCTGCCAGCCTGTTAAGGCTTTGCTGCCAGCCTTCAATAAAGCCTTCGGCACGGGCGGCCTGCCGATGTTCCTCTGAGGCAAGAAGCGTATGAATCGTAAGTTCCGTTCCGGCGTTCTTTTCCTCAAAAGTGATCGTAACCGTTGCGTCGGGCGGAATGCCCGCTCCGCATCCGGCAGGTTCATGTGGCGGGCCGTCGTAGACGATCTTTTCAGGTTCCACGACCTCACGAAACGTCCCTTTGCACGGATATAACTTGCCGTCCGGTCCATTAAGATTCACAAGGAAATTGC
Source organism: Pyrinomonadaceae bacterium (assembly GCA_041751035.1). GTDB lineage: Bacteria > Acidobacteriota > Blastocatellia > Pyrinomonadales > Pyrinomonadaceae > OLB17. The sequence goes on from JBGSYH010000012.1 coordinate 209,010, forward strand.
CGCCCGGCCGAAGGTCGATCTCGCATGGCGGTGCATCAAACCCACGCGGTCCCCACCATGCCGATATATGCTTCGGATCGGTCCAAGCGGACCAGACAAGCCGACGCGGAGCGTCGAATGTTCGCGAGATAACTATCTCTCGGTCGCCGCGAAGTTCAGAAAATACATTAGTTTCCGGATTCATACTTACCTTTTTGCGATCTGCTTTTCACGCAGTTTGCCACCGATCCAGCCCGCGGGCAAGGCGCTCGCTGACACGGCGATCGGATACCAGACCGGTGACCAGTTCAAAGGGATTACCGCGACCGCCGCCGCAGTCGATGCGATAAGCCCAATAACGCCAAGTATTACCCCATGCATTAGAGGCCCTCTTGGAGCCAGCCACGCCGTGATATAACATCCCGCGATCGAAAGAACCAAACGATATGAAAACGCCAGAAACAGCTTCCAGGTTTCAAACAATCCCTCTGACGGCGGCGGAAAAATGCCTGTCGCTTCAAGTATCGAATCGACGACCGTATGCGATACGACAATGAATACAAGTCCGGCAAGGATCGCCAAGACGCTTTTTACGATCATCATATCTAGCTGTTCATTGCCTCAGTTACTTTTTTCATGTCGATCTTTCGCATCGTCATTACGGCCGCCATTGCTTTTTTAGAAAGTTCGCCTCCTGCTTTCAGAACATCGATCAATTCTGTAGAAACGACCTGCCACGAAAGTCCGTATTTGTCCTTAAGCCAGCCGCACATCGATTCTTCGCCGCCATCGGCCGTCAGCAGTTCCCAATAGTGATCGATCTCCGCCTGGTCCTTACACTGGATCGCAAACGAAACGGCTTCCGTAAACTTGAACAGCGGCCCGCCGTTCAGACCTACAAACTCTTGTCCGTTCAAGGTGAAATCGACGGTGAGTGCCGAGCCGACGGGGCGGCCGGAATTTCTCGCGGTCGCCTCGTCGTATCGGGTTACGGTTCCGATCGAAGAGTTCGGGAAGATCCCGATGTAGAAGTTCGCGGCCTCTTCGGCCTCGCCATCGAACCAAAGAAATGGTGTGATCTGTTGCATATATTTATTCTCCTATTCCGCATTGATCCTGGAAAGATATTCGTCCATCTTATCGAGGCTCGAATTCCATCCGCCAACAACGCCCATATCTTCGTGACGCTTGCGGTCTTCTTCCGTCGGGTGAGAGATCGTAAGTGTTAAACGACATCGTTTGCCCAGATCCTCGAATTCGGCGGTCGTTACCATTCCTTCCGGCAGCTTTACATCTTTTAACGCCTCGATCTGATCGATCCCTTCGCCGAAATCGTCGGTCGAGACGACCTTTCTTGGAGCGTCGATCTCAAGATAGACACCCTTCGACGGGTATTCAGTACCGTCCGGCCCGATCATTGTGAGCGTCATCTCCCCACCTTTTCGAAAATCGAGATGATCCACACGGGTATCAAAACCTTTCGGCCCGAACCACTTTTCCATATGTTCCTTTTCAGTCCACACTTTCCAGACAAGATCGCGCGGCGCTTCGAACTCACGAACTATCACTATTGCATTCTGTTTTGTATTTACTGCTGTTGCCATAAGTCTCCTTTTTTCTTCGATCTGATTCCTTTCGATCAGAACATTCCACAGTCGAAGATCCAACTACCTTTCAGGTAAGTTCAATTGTTGCTGTCAAGATATTCTGCCAAGCGGCTGAATGTATTTTCCAGGCCTTCGATCGCACCGTATTTTCGGACTACCAATTCGAACATCTCCGCAGAATCCATCACGGTCCGCAAGCTAAGTTCCGTTTTTCCATCGATATCCTTAAATTCGACCGTCGAAACAAAGCTGACCGAGGCGAGTTCGTCGTTACCGCCCGAATTGCGGTAGACGAGCCGGTTCGGCGGATCGACCTCTATATATTCAGTAAAGTTCGGATAATCGACTCCGTCCGGCCCGTGCATCACGTGGATCCATTTGCCGCCGGGCCGCAGGTCCATCGATTCGGTCGTGGTCGTGAAACCATTAGGGCCCCACCAATTCGAAATGCCTTCGGGATCGGTCCACGCTTGCCAGACAGTTTCGCGAGGAGCATCAATAAGGCGGGTTAAACCGAACTCTTTACTTTCGTTTTCGTTTGCCATTGCTCTTTGTCTTGGGTTTTGGTTCCGTTGGCTCTTTTGCCGCCTGTGCCTGAAGGACTTTCAAATATGCATCAAGCCGGTCAAGACTCTGTTCCCAGAAAATGCGGTATTGATCGACCCAGTCGGCCGCTTCTTTGAGCGGTTCGGCAACCAGATAACATGGCCGCCATTGGGCCTGCCGACCACGCCGGATAAGCTTTGCCCGCTCGAGCACTTTTAAGTGCTTTGTAACGGCCGGCATCGTCATTTTCATTGGCTTTGCCAGCTCCGTAACCGAAGCCTCGCCCGAAGCGAGCCGAGCCAAAATGGCCCGGCGCGTCGGGTCGGCAAGTGCCGCAAATGTGCTGCTTAGCCTGTCAGTTTGTTTCTGCATTTGTGGGTCCTTTCAAAACGCGGTTCTACGCAACCGCAGTGTTGGTCGTTTCGTCCTCGCCTTTGTTTTTGATCACAAATGACGACATCTCGGCGACCTTGCCATCCGCAAAATGATAGATATCGCAATAGGTCCAATCGCTGGTCTGGCCTTCGCCGTCTTTCATCGTCATGCCGCCGTAGCAGACGACCGAATCGTCATTGGCGATCATCTGGTCAACACCGAACACAGGCGGTTCCGCACCCCCCATTTCTGCCATGAAGCTCCGAACCGCATCCTTTCCGTTCACGGTACGGTCGCCGACCATTGTCCACGCAATGCTGTCCGAACAATGTTCCAGAAATCCTTCAACGTCGTTCGCTGAAAAGGCCTCATTGATCTTGTTAACTATTTCTTTGTTCTTTTCTGACATTTTATTTACCTCTTTTTATTTTTTAGTTTGCCGGGGTTTGTGCGAAAGTCACCATCCAATTTACGCCGAACTTGTCCGTAAGCGAACCCCAATAATCGCCCCAGAACATATCCTGTATCGGCATGTGCACCGTGCCGCCTTCGGCAAGTCCGTTGAAGAATTTGTCAGCGTCCTCTTTGCTGTCAGGCGAGACGTTGATGTGTGTGTTATTGCCAAGTTCGAACTTTTGGCCCATTGAATCGAGCGTATCGGTCGCCATCAGGATGTTTTCGCCGATGGGTAGGGAAATATGCATTATCTTGTTCTTGTCGTCATCGGAAATCTGCATCTCGTCGCAGCCCGGCGTATCGCCAAATCTCATCACGGCTGAAAACTCGCCGCCAAAGACCGACTTGTAAAAATTAAATGCTTCTTCCGTGTTTCCCGGAAAGTTTAAGTATGGATTAAGTTGTGCCATTTATGTCTCCTATGTAATTTACCAAATAGTTAAGTAACTAAGTGGTAAAATAACAATTGAATGAAAAGCTGTCAAGCGCAAATTCGTGCATCAACAAAAAAAAGACGGCCGGAGACCGTCTTAAATATTTGCTCGTCTGAGGTGGAGGTTACTTTTTGGGACGTTCGTTGGCTTTGAGCACACGCTTACGAAGACGGATCGCCTTTGGCGTTACCTCAATAAGCTCGTCGTCCGCGATGAATTCGAGAGCGCGTTCGAGCGACATTTCGCGTTGCGGGACAAGCCGCATGGCTTCGTCGGCTGAGGTCGTACGCATGTTCGACAGCTTTTTCTCTTTGATCGGGTTTACGTCCAGATCGACAGCCCGGGCATTTTCGCCGACGATCATTCCTTCGTAAACCTTGATCTGCGGCTTAACGAATAGTGTGCCGCGTTCCTGTAAATTATAGAGCGCGTATGTGTTGGTCTCGCCCATGCGGTCGCTGATCAGCGAGCCCGTCTGCCGCGATTTCATATCGCCTTGATACCTGTCAAATCGCAAGAAGAGCGTATTGAGCAATCCTGTTCCTTTGGTTTCGGTAAGAAACTCTCCGCGGAAACCGATCAGGCCACGCGAAGGCGTTTCGAATTCAAGACGGACGCGGCCGGAACCGTTGTTGATCATCTTGGTCATTTGGCCCTTTCGGCGGCCCATCGCTTCGGTGACGACGCCGATGAATTCATCAGGCACGTCAACCACGACTAATTCGATCGGCTCAAGTTTCTCGCCGGTCTTTTCGTCGATCTTCGTGATAACTTCAGGCTTAGAAACCTGCAGTTCATAACCTTCGCGGCGCATCATCTCGATAAGTATCGCAAGCTGCAATTCGCCGCGGCCGGAGACCTTGAATTGTTCAGCCGCTTCGGTCTCCTCGACCCGTAGAGCGACGTTACCAAGCAATTCTCGATCAAGCCGTTCCTTGATCTGCCGCGAGGTGACGAACTTTCCGTCGATGCCGGAAAACGGCGAGGTGTTCACTCCAAAGATCATCGCGATCGTCGGTTCGTCAACATTGATCAGCGGGAGTGCCTTTGGATTATCGACGGAGGTGATCGTTTCGCCGATCTCGATCTCGTCAAAGCCCGCAAGAGCAACGATCTCGCCCGTTCCGGCCTCAGGTACTGTCGTTCGTTCGAGCCCTTCAAAAACAAAAAGCTCTTTCACGCGCGTTTTGGCGATCGAACCATCACGGCGTGCGACCGCGACCTCCTGATTTTTTGCGATCGCGCCGGAAAATATACGGCCGATAGCGAGGCGTCCGACGAATGCGTTGTAATCGATATTTGCGACGAGCAGCTGCAGGCTGTCGTCACGCAAAGCGTGCGGTGCGGGGATCGTTTCAATTATCTGATCAAACAGAGGGATAAGCGTTTTCGAACCGTCGCCGGGTTCGTTCATCGCGATACCGTCACGGGCGATGGCATAAAGGATCGGGAATTCTATTTGCGAATCATTCGCCCCGAGATCGATAAAAAGATCATAGATCTCATCGACGACCTCCATATGCCGTTCATCCTGGCGATCCATTTTATTGACCAGAGCGATACAGGGAAGTTTTAGCTCCAGAGCCTTTCTAAGAACGAAGCGCGTTTGCGGCAGGCAGCCTTCGGCGGCATCTACAAGCAAAACAATGCCATCAACCATCTTCAAAACACGTTCGACCTCGCCGCCAAAATCGGCGTGGCCCGGCGTGTCCAAAATGTTTATCTTGTAATCGCCATAACGAACCGACGTGTTCTTCGCCATGATCGTAATGCCGCGTTCGCGTTCGAGATCCATCGAATCCATCATGCGGTCTTGAACCTCTTCATTGTCGCGAAAGGTGCCGGACTGCTTAAGCATCGCGTCTACCAGAGTTGTTTTTCCGTGGTCAACGTGCGCGATGATCGCGATATTTCGAATTTTGTCCGTAGAAATCATAGTCATAAAAAAATACCACCTAAAAGGCAATCGGATATGATGACGGATTGCGCGTGATTAAGCAAACATCGACATAAAATACGCTGTAGATTTGCTGTGGAACTATTTCGAA
>JBGSYH010000013.1:0-177388 GCA_041751035.1 Pyrinomonadaceae bacterium
TAACAATGGCGGCGGCATAAATTCTCCTTATCGATGCGTTAACCGGCGGCGAGCCGAAAGTGATTCAAAAACTTGAACTACGCTACAAATCGCCTGTATCTTAGCACATATGAGATTCGTGTCCACTGTTGCTCTCGCCGCTATAATTCTGTCAATGCAAACATTCGCGCAAACGCCTGCGGAGCTGGCCGAGCTCTGGGAAAAAGAACATGTTTCGAAGATATTTCCTTCGAATATGCGGCATCGCAACCTGCTGCCGATGCTCGAAGATCTGAAAAAGCTTGGAGTAAAGGTCGAGACCGTCGGCGTGAGTTACGCGGGGCGTTCCATTCATCAGATCGAATGGGGCAAAGGCCCGCTGAAGGTGTTTATGTGGTCGCAGATGCACGGCGACGAACCGACCGCGACGCCTGCGCTGATGGATATGTTCACGATCCTGCAAAACAATCGTGACAAAGAATGGGTAAAGCAGATAGAAGAAAAAATGACCATCCGCGCCGTGCCGATGCTTAACCCGGACGGTGCCGAACTTTTCATTCGCCGCAGCCTTCAGGGGATAGACATCAACCGCGACGCCCGCGACCTGAAAACTCCCGAGGCACAATTGCTAAGACGGCTCCGCGACGATTGGAAGCCGGAGATCGGTTTCAATCTGCATAACCAGAATTCGCTGACCGCTGCCGGACGAACGAATAAGCAGGCCGCGATATCTTTTCTGGTGGTTTACGGCGACGCGGCAAAGACCGAAAGCGAAGGACACCTTCGCAATAAGCGGCTCGTCGGTGTGATGAACGCGGCGCTTAACCAATTCATTCCCGGATACATCGGCCGGTATGGCGACGAATGGACGCCCTCGGCATTTGGCGACAGCTTTTCGGAATGGGGCACGCCGACGATACTGATCGAGACCGGCGGACTGCACGGCAAGGACGAGATGTTTCTGGTAAAGATGAATTTCGTCGCGTTTGTCGCTGCACTAAGATCCCTCGCCGATGGCAGCGAGAAGATAATATCGACGGCAAATTACGACCTGATCCCGAATAATTCGGGCGGGCGGATAGTTGATATCATTCTAAGAAATGCGACCGTGATCGATCCCGCAAAACCCGAAATTGCTACATATGGCGACATCGCTTTGGTCCGCGAACGACGCCGGGCTGAATTTAATGCACCGACCAACATTCGGCGTATAGGCGATCTTGGTACGCTTCATGGCCTTGATGAATACGACGCCGTAGGCTTCAACATAGTCGGGCGCTTTATGCCGGTAAAGGCAGGCAACTACGGCGAATTGCTATTTTACAAGAAAGGCCGCATCGTCGATTGGCAGTCGCCGGAGCTCGAAAAAGCATTTCCGCCGGACGCGATATTTTCGGTTGGCCGATGGGTCAAGGGCGAAGGCTTGGTTCCGAAACGCTAGTTAACCCAGTTCGCAAATAGACACAATGGCAGCGGCGCGTTTATCCTATTTGAAACTCGCAACCGCCGTTTATGCTTTCCTTATTGAGGATCAAAAATATCGCCTTGATCGACGAACTTGCGGTCGAGTTCGGCCCCGGCCTCAATCTGCTTACCGGCGAAACGGGCTCGGGTAAATCCATAATTGTCGATAGCCTAAACGCGCTGACCGGCGAACGCGTCACATCAGACCTGATAAAAGAAGGCAGCGACGCGGCAAAGATCGAAGGGCTTTTCACACTTCAAATAACAAGGCCGCTATTTACCATTCTTGACGAAAGCGGCATCGAAACTGACGCTGCCGGCGAGGTTGATCTGATCGTTCGTCGCGAGCTTTCCGTTTCCGGCAGAAATCGCATCTTTATCAACAACCAGTTGATAACGGCAGCGGTGCTGAAGCGCATCGGCCCGTTTCTGGTCGATATTCATGGCCAGGGTGAGCAGTCGTCGCTTTTCGATCCTGCATCGCATATGGAGCTGCTTGATGCGTTTGCCGGTGTGAGCAATGAACGGGCGAAAGTTGCGGAGGCGTTCGGTGAATGGCGGGCCGCGAAGAATGAGCTCGAAGAATTAAAACGCGACGAGGCCGACAAACTGCAGTTAGCTGATATCTTAAAGTTCCAGGTCGATGAGCTTTCGCGTGCGGGGTTGCAGACCGGCGAAAGCGAAGAGCTGGAGGAAGAAAAGCTGCGGCTGAACAACGTCGAGAAGCTTTCATCGCTTTCGACCGAGGCTTTCAATGCTTTGTATGAAATGGACGGCTCGACCGTTGCTACGCTTGATCAGGCGATCCAGCGCATTAAGGAACTGGCGGAATTTGATGCCAGATTTCGTGAATATATCGAAGGCCTCGAATCTGCTGCGGCAGTGCTTGAGGACGTTTCGTTCACGCTGCGCGATTTTCGCGGTGGATTAGAATTTTCGCCTGATCGCTTAGAGCAGATCGAAAGCCGCCTAGCCGAGATAACGCGGGTTTCCAGAAAGTACGGCGGCACGGTCGAATCGGCTATGGAACATCTTGCCGAATCTGAAAAGCGGCTTTCGAACATCGAAATGTCCGAGCTTCGCGAGCGTGAATTGAACGCGATCTTGGCCGAAAAGCGAACTGAATACGTGTCAGCCGCAGCGGCTTTGAGTTCAAAACGAAAGTCAGCAGCGAAGAAATTTGAGCGCGAAGTAGAGTCGAACCTAAAGGCGGTCGCTCTTGAGAAGGCAAAATTCGAGGTCCATTTTGCGGGCGGTGAAGATGCGGATTTCACTGCCAATGGCTTTGACCGTATAGAGTTCTACTTTTCGGCAAATCCGGGCGAATCGCCAAAGCCGATCGCAAAGGTCGCCTCAGGCGGCGAGGCTTCGCGGTTAATGTTGATCCTAAAGACCAGCGGAAGATCGATCGCAGATGGCACCTCGGCCGTCTTTGACGAGATCGATGCCGGTATTGGCGGCCGCGTTGCGGAAGCTGTTGGGCTGAAATTAAGATCTTTAGCAGCAGGTCAACAAGTTCTCTGCGTGACGCATCAGGCGCAGGTTGCCTCGAAAGCGGACCGGCACTTCGTGGTCGAAAAGGCGATCGGCAAGAACAAGACCGTCATCGGAATACGCGAACTTGATAAAGCCGAGCGGATCGAAGAGATCGCTCGCATGCTTGCCGGCGAAAAGATAACCGATGCCGCCCGCGAGAATGCCCGCGAGATGCTTGCCGTGGCTGGTTGATATTCACCGCCGAGACGCGGAGACGCAGAGCAAGAAATGAAGTGGTTGGCTGAGGGCGTGATTGATTTGATAGCCTTATTTTTTCTCGGCGTCTTCGCGTCTCGGCGGTTAGAAAGTTTTTTGGTTAAAGTCTTATGCCCGCAAAAGTTTTAGCAAAAGTGATCCGCGGCGACGTGGTCGAATCGTGCCACCACGGTCATGTGATCGTCATTGACGGAAATGGCAACGAGGTCGTTTCGATCGGAAATCCGAAGACGGTCACGTTCACGCGTTCGGCTGCGAAGCCTTTTCAGGCGATCTCTCTTATCACGAGCGGTGCGGCGGAAGAGTTCGCGTTTTCGGATGAAGAGATCGCGCTTGCGTGTGCATCGCATTCCGGTGAGCAAAGGCACGTTCGCATCGCGCAATTGATGATCGAGCGGATCGGTTTGTCAGAAGCGCATCTTCGATGTGGCGCACATCTGCCGTTCTACGAAAAAGAGGCCGAGCGTATGCAGCGCGCCGGCGAATACCCGACGCAGTTTCACAATAATTGTTCGGGGAAACATGCCGGAATGCTCGCTGTAGGAAAACATTTGGGTGCCGATCTTGCGACTTACGATCAATTGGAGAATCCGGTCCAGCAAGCCATACTCACGGCTGTTTCGCTTGTTTGCGAAGTTCCTGTTGCGAAGATAAAGACGGCGGTTGATGGATGTGCCGCACCAAATTTTGCGATGCCGCTTGCGTCCATGGCTCGCGGATTTATGAATCTGATGTCGCCTCCCGATAGCTTTGATCAGGCGACGCGAAAGGCGTGTGAACGTATCGTGAGTGCAATGAAGACCTTTCCGGAACTGATCGGCGGCACCGAGCGGCTTGATTCGATGCTGATGCTCGCTGCCGAAGGAAAGGTAATCTCGAAGGTCGGTGCCGAAGGCGTTTGGCTTTGCGGCGTACTGCCAAGCGCGCAACATCCGACCGGACTCGCTATCGCTCTAAAGATCGAAGACGGCGACGACCGCCGTGCGCGTCCCGTGACCGCCGTAGCTTTGCTCAAACACCTCGGCGTCCTGTCGCCTGACGCACTTCCTGAACTGTCGCCAATGCCGATCAAGAACCGGCGGGGTGACGTTGTTGGTTCAGTAAAAGCCATGGAGTTCAACCTATGAAGAAATTCGTGTCCACGATCGTTTTATCTTTAGTCCTATCGGCCATATCGCTCGCTCAACCACTTGCTAGCGATTCGGTTCGCCTTACATCGATCGGAGCTCCGTGGTGGCTGGTGATCGACGGTCCTGGGCTCGAAGTAAGATCTGTGGGAACCAAGGCAGATGGAGCCTATTTTCTCCTATATCCGACCAGAGATGAACTCAATGTCTCGTTGTGGATAGAACCGGCCGCGAAATGTAAGACAAATATCGAATGCCGCGATTTTGTTTTGAGTTCGGGCAATCCCCGCTGGGGGGCTTATGAAAAACTGAACAAAGCTAGCTTCGGCAAATTCGATTATTTCGAGTTTTATCGTCCAACGGTTCAGGAAAAGCCAGTTCAGATGCAGGATATGTATGCACAGTATGTTGACGCTGGTTACTGGCTTGATGTTCATATTTCAAAAGTCCTTTACAAGCCTGAAGATAAAGCTCGCTTCGAAAAACTGTTGAACTCGATGAAGTTTGTGCCAAAAGGGGCAAAGTTAACTGTGCCTGAAGATGCCGCGAGTATCGTCAGCGTCGGGCAGAGTTGGTTATCCAAGTGGGATCAGCAGAAATGTACAGAAAGTTATCGTGAGTTGACTTCTATTTCCCGCGAAGCGATCAAAGAAAGTCTTTGGCTGGAGTATTGCAAGTCAGCTCATCTTGGCCTTGGCAAACTTGGATCCCGCGAGCTGATTGCGATAACAACAACCGGTTCGCTGCCGCCCAAACCTGATCGATCCGGCGCAGTGCTTCGATTTCAAAGCACGTTTGAGAAGGCTGAAACGATCGAGTTTGTGAGCCTTACATCTGAAAAAGATGGCTCATGGACGGTCTCAAACTACGTAACGCAGTAAGCGCCCGATCCGCGAGTCGATCATGCATGGACAGCCGGACTTTCTCAATTGCTTGCTTTTTTCGCAGTGATACTTTAGTATCACTTTGTGCGAACGGAACTCGTTACAACATTGAAGCGCCAGGCAACTGAGCTATTGTCTGAGCTGAACGAAGATAAAGAGCCGATCCTTATCACACAGCATGGATTGCCAAGTGCGTATCTCGTCGATGTAGAAAGCTATGAGTTGATGCAGGAACGATTGGCCCTGCTTGAGGGAATCGCGCGCGGCGAACAGGCTGTTGCCGGTGGCCGTGTGGTTTCAAACGCAGAGGCTAAGCGTAGAATGTCGCGATGGCTAAAATAGTCTGGTCGGAACCGGCTCTGAGCGATCTGGATGCCATAGCCGATTACATTGCTCTAGACAATGAGGAAGCCGCATCTGCTCTGGTACGACGTATCTTCAAGCACATCGATCAACTTGCGAAACACCCCGAAAGCGGCAGCCGTCCACCGGAGCTAAAGCGAACGGAATATCGACAGATCGTTGAACCACCGTGTCGAATATTCTATCGCTACGACGGTAAACACGTTTTCGTGCTTTATGTGATGAGGTCTGAACGGCTCCTAAGAAAGCACATGCTCGCAATGCGCGACAATAAATCAAAATAAAATCCTTCCCAGATCATTCGGACTACAACCACATCGGCTACCGATTTTTGAATTCATCTTTGCCGAATACCCGATCCAGCCACAGGTTCGTTAATTTCTCCTGGACGCTGTTGGCTTTTAGGCGGTCGTTCAGATTTTTGAAATCGACGAAATCGAGGTGCTGGTCTTGGTTAAAGCACGAGAAAACGAAAAACTCTTCGCCGGTGTGCGGATTTACGTGGCGCTGGAGACACTGTGCGCAGACCTCTTTCATCATGCATTGCATCGGCGAATTTATTGACCCGATCGCAACGTGATCTTGTTTTAGGAAAGGCTTTAGCGTTTCATGGCGAGCCTCGCGGACTCCATTCATCATGCGGTCGGAACCGATGGCGATAATGCGATCGACCTCTTGCAATTCCACGGTTCTGTCGCCGAGTTTCCCTTCGGCGTATGCGATCATCGCTTTAACTATGTTGCCGCGGAAGTGTGCGTCCTGCGGCCTGTCGGGCGAGATCTCGTCACCGTAATCCGTGGCCCAGATGATCTGATCGGTCGCGTTCTCGATCTCTTCGCGTTTGAAAAGATCGGCACCATCCTTGTAACCGGCAAAGTAAATTACCTTGTTGTTGCTTTCGCGCAAGGCTTTTGCGATCGAGAATAGCACTGCGTTCCCGAGGCCGCCGCCGGCAAGCAGAACCGTTTCGTTTTGCGGGATCTCGGTCGGCGTCCCGGTCGGGCCCATTACCAAAACCTCTTCGCCCTCTTTCAAAAGCGAACAAAGCCGCGATGAGGTTCCCATTTCAAGAACGATCATTGAAAGCAAGCCTTTCTCTTCATCAACCCAAGCTCCGGTGAGGGCGAGGCCTTCCATCACGAGCCGCGTTCCGTCAACGATCGGTGCCGACGTCTCGAAATTCTGCAGTCGATAAAATTGTCCGGGCTCGAACTTTCGTGCCTGAGGCGGAGCTTTCACGATCACGTCAACGATGGTCGGCGTAAGCCGATCGACCTTTACAACAAACGCACGCAGCTGCTCATCGAGCGTTGCTTCAAGCTTGTCGAAGATCGCGTCTTTCTCAGATTGCGGCAGCGAACCGCGTTCGGCCAATTCTTGTGTGAAAAGCGAGACCACATGCGAATAACCGTGCTTCGCCGAAGCCATCGCCTTTACGACGTTCCCGGCATATTTCGGATGGTTGTCGCCGTAATATGAAATGAATTTGCCGTCTTGTTCATAAGACGTGAAAAACGCGACATCGTTCTTGTCGGCTTCGATCGCGTGAAGTTTTCCATCGCCATTTCGTTCGACCTTGAACGGCTGAAAGAACTGCCGCCATTCGTCCATCTTGAACGTTCCGGGTTTTTCCTTTTCGTAAATTACGTTCGGCGACGTTCCAGCCGCGACGCAAACCGTACGTGCCGGAAATTCGTGAATATCGCCGGTCTTTTCAAACTTTCCGGTATCCGCAACGTACTCAAGCCGTTCGAATTTGAGAGCCTTGACCGCGTTAAACTCATCCGGCACAGCTTCGGTCGGCGACATACATTCAATGAAATTGATGCCTTCTTCCAGAGCTTTCTGAACTTCTTCATGATTGAGCCTGTACGCCGGCGAATCCTGCAAACGCTTTCTGTAAACGAGCGAAACTCCGCCCCACGAATTCACCAGTGAAACAAAGTTCGGCTGTTCGCCTGCAGCTTCGGCCCGGGCTCGTTCGGCTCGGATCGCACGACCGTGTTCGAGGAATTCGCGAATTGTCATCAACTCTTCCGGATCGAATTGCTTCATCACATGCGTTTCGCCGAATTCAGCGACAACGTCCTCGTATTTGTGAAGCATCTTTTCGACCTGGATCGGATAATAAGCAAAGATCTCGGTTGCGGTATCGATACCCGTAAGCCCTCCGCCGATAACGATGGCCGGAAGGCGGACCTGCAAATTCGAAAGCGTGTCTTTCTTGAACGCGCCCGTGAGCTGCAACGCCATCAGGAAGTCCGATGCCTGACGGATGCCGCGGATCAGATTGTTCTTCATCGGTACGATCGTCGGGCGCCCGGCACCGGTTGCGATCGCGATGTGATCGAATCCAAAATCCCACGCGTCTTCTATCGTCAAAGTTCCGCCAAAGCGGACACCGCCATAGGCACGAAAACGCTTGCGACGCTGCAACATTAATTGCACCATCGTTAGAAAATTCTTATCCCAACGAACAGTAATGCCGTATTCCGAAACGCCGCCAAAGCCCGACAGAATTCGTTCGTCCAGGTCTTCGGTGATCTCCGCGAGATCCTTGATCGGTTTCGGGCACGTTGTGCCGAGCGATCCTGTCCATTCAGCGGGAAGCGGTTCGATCTTCAATCCGTCGATCCCGATCACGCCGAACCCTTCGTTCAGCAGATATTGCGAGAGCGTATAACCTGCGGGCCCAAGGCCGACGACCATAACATTCTTGCCATTGTAGGGAAGAGCGTACGGCCGTTTTGCGTTCAGCGGATTCCAACGCGTCAGAAGGCTGTAGATCTCGAAACCGTAAGGAAGTTTGAGAACGTCGGTCAGCGTTGCAGTTTCAACCAGCGGAATGTTAACCGGTTCCTGCTTCTGGAATATGCAGCCCTTCATGCAGTCGTTGCAGATCCGATGGCCGGTGCCGGCACACATCGGGTTGTCGATCGTAACGAGTGCAAGTGAGCCGATCGGGTCGCCCTGCTTCTTGAGCAAGTGCATCTCCGAGATCTTTTCGTCGAGCGGGCAGCCTTCGAGTTTGATGCCGAGCGGGTTTCGCTTCGGGGTGCCGTCCGGTTCGCGAAGACCGGTGGAGCAAGCGTCCTTCGAACGCTCGTGGCAGATCATGCAGTAGTCGATCTCGTACAAAGCCTCGCGCATCGTTCCGCGATCGTCGGTCAGCTTGAAACCGACTCGCCGACGCATGTCCTCGTCGCGGCCGCGCATTACGTTCGCGAGTTCGGGTTCGGGATGGATGAGGTGAACAAGGTTCTGATAATCGAGCCCGTGCGGCACCTTGAACGCGGCCCATTTTTTATCCTTCTTGTGGAAGTGCAGTGCCGACCATTTCTCAAATATTTCAAGCGCGGCTTTAACTTGAAGGAGATCGCCGGTCTCTTCGATCGCAAGAACTCCTTCATTGAACATCTTGCCGAACGGACGGTCCTTTAGCTTTTCGTAACCGCTCTTAACAAGCTCGATCGTCTTTGCCGTTTCGGGGGAAACGTCTTCGGCCTTCGAAAGATTTTCCTCCGCGTCTGCAAGCGCCGTCGCGATCGACGCAATTCCAAGCTCTTCGTCGAAGACAAGCGTGTCGTCGAAAGCCTTGTTACGAAACTCACGGACCGCTTCTTCGAGTTCGTTTACGTTCAATTCCGCAACGGTTGAGAGGTCTTCAAGCGACTTATATTTTTTGATGGCACGCCGCTGAACGAAGAACCTATACTTCCATACCGGATTCTGTTCGAGGATCGTGCGTTCAAGTTCCGACCGCTCGCGGCTGATCTTGAACATTCGCCCTACAAAATCTGAAAGGAACGGAGCGGCATCGGTCAGGATCTTTGATTCGACCCTTTTCTCATACCCATTTCCGTGGGAATCAATATATTTTTTAAGTGCATCACCAAGAACCGGTTCCTTTTCGAAGACCTCGGAATAGAATATTTCAGCAAGCTCTTTCAGCTTTACTGCATCATACAGGTCAGAATAATTAAACCCGGGAATTCCTAGTTCAAGATCAACGCTCTGAGCCGAACGGCCGTTTGTAATCGCTACGGTCATATTCATATAGCCTGTCTAAAATCAATAAGCAGAGCTAAACCCCCAATATACCATTCGATATGAGGGATGACCAAAGTTGAGTGAAGGGGCTCGAAAAGAGACAGGAAACCGATCGCCGAGGAATTTTTAGGCGAATCGGACTTTAATGTGCTATAAAACAAGTTTACTCACAATTTTAGGGTATTCTTAAGATAGTTAGCTTTATGGAACAAGATGAAAGATTGGCACCGCGCCCACAACCCGGTGGCCTCGAAAACAAGGGGCAGGAATACCCGCTCGGTTATTCCGCATATTACGACATCGACGGGACCGAAGGGCGCCGCACAATTCAGCAATACATAAATGTTGTTTACAAGAGATTGCCGATCATTCTTGCCTTGACGGTTCTCGCAACAGCTGCAACGGCCTTCTATATGAATCGCCAGCCCACAAACTATCAGGCGAATATGGAGATGTTGATCGAACCGCGAAAGCCGCGTATGACGTCGAAGGATGCGATCAATATCAATTTCGGGCAGGATCTTAACTACTACAATACCCAGATACAATTGCTTCAAAATCAAGATCTGATGCGCGACGTTGTGCTGGATCTCGGACTTTATCGCGATCCGAATCTATTCGAATCTGAAACGCGCGGTATCTCAAGTTTGTTCGGATCGTTGTTCGGTTCGTCGTCCGGTGCCTCCGATGCCGACACCGGAGCTCTTCCGTTAATTACCGAGGATCAACAGCCAAACTCTGGCACACCGGCGAGTCTAACCCCGGAAGAAGAAAAGCGCCTAAGCCTTTACGCGGCAAAATTCAGTCTTTCGGCCGTCCAGAAAGAGCGAACGAATCTTGTTAGTGTAAGCGTGAGATCGACAAATCAAAAGCTTGCTCCGATCGTTGCGAATAAGGCGGCTGAGGTCTTTCAGAGAAAGGATGCTGAACGTGAACTGCAAGGAGCGAAGCGAGCTGTCTCGGATCTACAAGGTTCGATACAGGAACTCGAACGCACCATCAATGATGATGAGACCCAGCTTATTCAGCTTCAAAAAGAGTTTGGGCTGCCGTTGGCGGAAAAGGGACAAGATCTCGCTGCAAGCAGGCTCGGTTCGCTAAGTGAAACTTGGCTCAAATCGATGGAGTCGAGGCGACAACTGGAAAGCACATACAATGCGGCCCTTGCGGCAAGTGCTCGGGGTGAAGGAGCAAATATGCCTGTCCTCTATGAGAATCAGATCTATAGGGATACGGTAAGGATAAACACAGAGCGAAGGGGAAAGCTGCAAGACGACATAAGAAACATCGACCGGCGGATCAGTGAACTCGAAGAAAAGCGTCAAGCTGACGCGACAAAATACACCGACGAGCATCCATCGATGAAAGCCTTGAATGCTCAGATCGCGGTTCTTAAAGACACTCGGGCGAAGACCGAAAAAGAGGTTTCTGAGACCATTGAAGCAGCACAGCAAAAGATAGAAAAGGATGCTGTCTCCGGTGCACTCGTCGCGCTGAAATCGCAGCTGGATGCAAAGCGCCGTGAAGAATCACAAGCTCAGGCGGCCTATGACCGTGAAGCGGCCCTTGCAAACATTCAGGGGCAAAATCAAACTCAATTGACCTCGCTTCGGCAAAAGATCGAAACCAACCGCGGTCTTCTCGGCACTTTGACCCAGCGCCTTCAGGAGCAGGAGCTTGCCGTAAACACAGAGGCGCCAAACAACATCAAGTCAGTAACCGAAGCTGTTGCAGCATTTCCCGTTGGCCCGAATAGGACACGCAATACTCTTGTCGCATTCCTGGTCGCACTTGCTGCCGGCATCGGGCTTGCGTTTCTGCTCGATTACCTTGACGATTCGGTCAAAAGTTCCGAAGACATCGGTCGGCATCTTGGCCTTCCGACGCTGGCGCTCATTCCGCATTATTTTGGGAACGATAAGAAACGATTACGTCTTGCCGCAGCGAACGGGAATGGGAATGGCAACGGGGTCGGGACGGGTCTTGTTACGCTCGAAGAGCGCCATTCGCCAATGGCCGAGGCGTATAGGCACCTGCGCACATCGCTTCTTTTTTCCTCGGCTGGCAAGCCGCCTCAAACGATCTTGGTCACCTCTTCGCAACCCAGCGAAGGAAAAACAACGACCGCGATCAACACGGCAATCACGCTTGCACAGGCAGATGCCGAGGTCGTTATCGTTGATTGCGACCTTCGCCGGCCACGGCTTCACAGTTACTTCGGTCTGGACAACTCGACCGGCCTGACGAATTACCTTTCCGGCGAGCGCAAGACCGAGAATCTGATCCAAGCATACGCTGGGCTTCCGCGATTAAAAGTGATCACAAGCGGCCCGATCCCGCCGAATCCGGCGGAATTGCTTAGTTCAAATGAAATGAAGAACTTGCTTCAGTTCCTGAAGGGCCGTTATAAACATGTGATAATCGATTCGCCTCCTGCCATTTCATTTACGGATGCTGCGATCCTTGCGACACTCGTAGATGGCGTCGTGCTCGTCGCAATGGCCGGAAAGAGCTCGGTACACCTGATCCGAAGGTTCAAGCAAAGGCTCGCCAACATGGGAGCGAGGATATATGGCGTGGTTCTGAACGGCATCAAGTCGGGTTCGGTCGAGTACGAATACTACGGTTCGGGCTATTACGACTACTACCGAAATGCCGAGGACGATCCAAGCACTCCGGTAATGGAAGACGAAAGTCAGATCGGCCGTTAGCTATCGATCTGGTCAAGATACTTTCCAAGTGATTTGGCCCATTCCGGCATAGGAGTGAGGCCGAATTCCTTTTCCCGTTCAGATCTGATCATCGAATGCGGCGGACGCTGTGCGGGACGGTTTAGGTCCGCATCAGTTACCGCTTTTAACTTGCTTGCATCAAGTCCCCGAACATGGCAGATCTCGTTTGCAAAGCCGAAATATGTTGTGCCGCTTCCGCTGTTTGCCGCATGAAAAATTCCGGTCGCATCCTTATCAATTAGCTCGCGAATTCGCATCACCAGGTCGCCTGCATAAGTCGGCGTTCCTCTTGAATCGCTGACCACCGTTATCGCCGTATCATTGGCAAGCAGATTCGGCATCACGCTCAGAAAGTTGGTCCCGCCGGGCCCGTATATCCATCCTGAACGAAGAACGATCGCACTTGGGTTCGCCGCCGCGGTACGCAATTCACCCTCGTATTTCGACTTTGCATAAACGCTGAGCGGATTGGGTTCGTCGGATTCGACATAGTATCCGTCCTTTGCTCCATCAAACACGTAGTCGGTGGATATCGTGAGGAACTTTGCACCAAATTCCCGGCAAGCCAACGCAAGATTCTCCGGCCCGTTCGCATTTGCCGCGTAACAAGCGGTTTCATTTGTTTCGGCGGCATCAACATTCGTAAAGGCAGCACAGTTTAGAACTGCATCAGGATTAACCTCATCGATCCTCGCGAAAACGCTATTGCGATCGGCGATGTCTAGTGCCGACCGGTCGAACGAGTGAACCTGATCGTTGCTCTGGAGAAAATATTTTGTTGCGGCTCCGGCAACCATTCCGTTTGCCCCGGTAATCAAAAGCTTCATATTCGGAATAAGTTAGTTTGCTGAAATATCCTTTTGAACTAGAATAGCGCAATTACGCGAACCCTAAGCCGTTCTGAATAGTGTTACACCAGATCTTGTTAAACTGAGGAGAATATGAATAAAAATTTGATTCTAGCGTTTGTGATGATCATCTTTGTCGGCCTTTCCGGAAGCCTAACCGCACAAACCCCGCAAAAGGATGATCCTAAACCTTCGACTTCTGCAACTCCAAACCCCGAGCGGCTAGAACGCGAATTGCCGTTCGATGGAGAGATCGATTTTCCGGAGATCGATGGCTGGGACCTTAGCCGAAAGACCACCTTCCCACAGCGTGAACTTGGCTATAGTTACAATTACGAATCAGCCGAGGCCGGACGCGTAACCGTGTATGTTTACACTGCCGGGGTTCGCAATATTCCCGATTCGCTTACGGGCCCTGTCGCTCAACAAATGAGACAAGCTCAGAACGACATCAAGCAAGCGGTCGAGATGGGAGCCTATGAGAGTTCAAAAGTGGTTCGATCGGAAACGATCACACTTGGCGGAAAGGACGGCAAGGTCAAATCCCTTTATACACTCCTTCTTTTGAAAGCACGTGGCATGGAGCTTGATTCTGAGATCTATGTGTTTCCTTACAAGGGATATTTTGTAAAGTTTAGAGCAACAAGACCCAAATCCGATGAAGCAAAAAACGAGATGATGGAGTCACTACTTAAGGAGATGGACATTCTTTTTTCGAAGTGAATTTCTGTCCATTGATCAAAGCGGCGAACACTGCATTAGGCGGCTTGCTCCGTTCTTTGTAAGCGGGCGGCGTACATCCTTTCGTAGTAATTGCGATATTCGCCATTGCGGATGTGGTTCACCCAATCCTGATTGTTTCGATACCAATCGATCGTAGTGGCAAGTCCGACTTCCCACGAGATCTGCGGTTTCCAGCCTAGTTCAGTTTCTGCTTTTGTCGGATCGATCGCATAGCGGCGGTCGTGGCCCAATCGATCTTCGACAAATTTGATCAGGCTGTGCGGCTTGGCCAATGAATCGAGGAGCGACCGGACCACGTTGATGTTGTAACGCTCGTTACGGGCGCCGACGTTGTAAGCTTCGCCGCTGCGGCCTTTTTCGTAGGCGAGCCAGATCGCGCGTACGTGGTCGTCAACATATATCCAATCGCGCACGTTTCGACCGTCGCCATAAACGGGAAGCGGCTCGTCGTTCATCGCGTTCGCGATCATCAGCGGGATCAGCTTTTCCGGGAACTGACGCGGGCCATAGTTATTGCCGCAGCGTGTGATAACCGTATCGACCCCGTGGGTTTCGCGTGCTGCCCGAACGACAAATTCGGCTGCTGCCTTTGAAGCTGCATAAGGCGAATTTGGCTGGAGCAGCGAATCTTCCGTGAAATAATCGTCGCTGTCATCGGGAAGGCTGCCCATCACTTCGTCGGTCGATACCTGCACGAAACGCCGAACGCCTTTGGCTCGGGCCGCGTCAAGAAGCACCTGCGTTCCGATCACGTTCGTTCTCAGAAATTCGTCCGCCGAACTAATACTTCGGTCAACGTGCGATTCGGCAGCAAAGTTAAACACAGCTTCGCATCCTTCCGGAAGTGCCGCGAGCACCGTTTCGCGGTCGCAAATATCGCCTTTGATGAATGTGTGCCGTTCGGGATCGACGTCCGCAAGATTCTCCAAATTCCCGGCGTAGGTCAGTGCATCAAGATCCACGATCTCAACTTCCGGCTGCTCATTTAAGACCAGACGCACGAATGCAGAGCCAATAAATCCGGCACCGCCTGTTACAAAAATCTTCTGCATAAAATTTTCTAACGCAAAGTCGCAAGGTTACCAAAAGCTTTGCGTCTCTGCGTTGAATAAACTGTCTAGCGTTCGAGCTGCCTCATTTGTTTCAGGATCATCTCGGCATACCGCTTTGGCGAATCGATGTCGTCCAGAATTATCTTGCCGACGCCGTCGCTCGCATTGTCCACTTCGATATCACCGTACCCCAACATTCGCTGAAAGATCGATGCTGTTACTGTCACATCCTGTACCCGACGCAAAGGTATATTCTGCGTGGTTCGCGATATCAGCCCGCGATCGATCTCGATCATCGTTTCGGTCAGCGTGTATCTGACCAGCTTTTTACGGATATGGTAAAAGGCCGGGATCAGGAGCAGCGCCAACCCGATAACGACCGCCACAACCGGGCCGATCATCGGCAGGAACAGGCTCATGATGGCAACGATCGCAAATGCTCCGATGATCGCCGCCGCATAGCCGAGCATCACGAATTTAACCGTCGGTGTGATCGAAAAGATCCTGTTTTCCTGATCATTCCCGAGATCGGCATTGATCTTTGCCGGCCTGCTTTCTGAAGCAACAACAGGCGAGATCGCGATCCGCTCCTTCACAGCCACACGCGTTTCGTCCTCTGACTCCATCAACCCGCCGCACCGTTTGCAATAAACGGCGTCGTCCGCATTCTCTGTTCCGCAATGTTTGCAATACATAATAAGGATCGTTAATGATATCCCAGAAATCACAAAAATGTCAGCTATTGCTAACTTTTAATGGATAGCCGGCTTCTGATCTTGCCGCTAAGGAACTTATTTCGTTCCGGTGCCGTTCCGGGCTTGTTCCGGGGGCGTTCCGGGCCTGTTCCATCTGAGACTGGAACGTGTAAGTTGCTGTCACTCATATAGTTACCGAGCTTTGCTGCCGAATTTGACCGACTTTTCACAAAACAGTGTCGATCTCCGTCTCAGTTTCACCCCAACTTGCCCATTTTTGAGACGATTTCGACGTCGATCTGCCGGATCGAGCACGGGTTTCTTGTTTCACTTTTTGTTTCATTTTTGTTTCATTTTGGGTGCAAAGTGGGACAAGTTAAGTGCTGTATTATCAGCAGCTTGCGGGGCAATTTTGTTTCATTTTATGCACAACTTAAAATGAAACACTGTTGAAGCGATCCGCCTGGAGTCAGAACCGCCTGTATGAGCGGGCAGCCAGTTCGGTAGACTAGGACTTTTTAACGCAGAGACGCAGAGAAGTTCAGAGTTCAAGCTTCAGCTTGCCGGATTTTCAAAGATCAAGTCAGAACCGCTTGTGTTAGCGGGCGGCCGGTTCGGTGGCCAGGCGGTTTCAAACGCGGATCGAGCAGATCGGGCGGATCTACGCGGATATTTTTCATAAATGCTCATGTTTTCAAATCCGCAATCCGCATTCCGCAATCCGAAATCCGCAATCCAAAATCGACACGGGCCCGTTATATTTTCTATCAGCATCGACCGGCCGCCAATAGCAATTGGCGCAGTTGATGGCACTTGTGGCAAATGGAATGGCTAAGAATGTAAAAGAGCGTTCCAATTGCGCATCGTGCCAGTTTCGCGGGAAGTACTGAAACGCGATCAATAACATTGCATTAGAATCGAAAACTTGCAGGGCCTGCTCCGCCGTCTCTAAGGAAACCATCCGAACGGTTTATTCGTCGTTGAAATAGCATGCTATCCGTGTTAGAGTGATATTGGATGATCGAGTCGTTCGCCAATTCCGCCACGGAAGATATCTTTAACGGCGTCAGGTCGGCGGTGGCTCGGAGGTTGTTGCCTGCCGATCTCTGGCGTGTTGCATTCAGAAAGTTGGACCAGATCGATTCGGCCGTCACATTGGACGATCTGAAAGTGCCGCCGGGCAACCGGCTCGAGGCACTCAAAGGCGACCGCCGCGGGCAATACAGCATCAGAATAAACGACCAATATCGGATCTGCTTCGTTTGGACCGAGAACGGTGCCGTCGACGTCGAGATCGTTGATTATCATTAAATATTGGGGGCGTGAAGACTATGATCAGAATACCGACAAACCGACGTGCGTCGCATCCCGGCGAGGTGCTTCTTGAGGATTTTCTCGAGCCGCTCGGTCAAACACAAACAGAACTTGCGAACGCCATCCGAGTCCCGTTTCAGCGTGTTAACGAAATAATCGCCGGAAAACGCGGCATCACGCCAAGTACTGCACTGCGTCTCTCAAAATATTTTGGAACGTCGCCGGGCTTTTGGATGAACCTACAAATGCGTTTTGACCTACAGGCCGCCGCTAAGCACGAAAAGGACGAGATCAAGAGGATCCGGCCAATGAAGAAACTTGCGGCGTAACGTTAAGAGGCTTGCCGCAAGATCGAACCCGCCGAGCAAGAAGATTCCCCGGAATAATCCTTCATGCTAAAATCGCACCGATGCAGGCCACGCACGCCGCTTTCGTCAGATCTCGCATGTTTAACCGAGAATTGCAACTTTGCAGGCCCGAACCCGATGATTCGACCATTCTAGAATGATCGATTAACGATCGTCAGAGATGTTGAGTTTCGGAATTGGTCCGAAGAATAATATCAGGTCTATTCCCGTAAGTTTGAAGAAGTACCATGAAAACCCTATCGATCGTTTTTTGTTTGCTGACCGTTTTCGTATTCGGGAATCTCGAAAATAGAGAAATTTCGAATGGTCACGACCGCCAAATTCCGGCGGAAGATCCCCAAGTTTTCTGCGAGAGACCCAATATTCCGTTCATTGTTTTTTACAACGAACTTCATTCGGAGAATGTTAGGCATATTAAAGTCTTTTTGAGCGATAAGAAGTACTCGATCGAGAATGTAAAGAAGATCTCTTTATACCTTAATGGTGAATTTCCAAGCCCTAAACATTTGACAGTAGTCATCTACACTGATTGGTCGCAACTCGATCTTCCAAACGACTGTCAGGCAAGCGGTATCGCCGGCGAGACAGGAAAACCGAGTAAGGATGATTTTCTATGGGCTGTATTTAATCGGAGTAGCATGGCGATCCGACATCTCAAGACTCCGGGCGTTTCCGAATTTGAAACGATGTCCTTAAAATAGTCCCCGCTTTATCTCGTGTCACGGAAAGAAAGCACTTTGACGGTGAACATGACTCGCGCCAATTGGTTGTTGATGAAAAGCCGTTAGCCACAGGCGAGGATCTTTTTCACAGCGGCGGTGAGGTCATCGGCGAGGCCTAGCTTTGCGAGCCATTCGTTTTGTTCCTGCATAAGTTTCGGTAGATGGACGACGTCTGAGAGGGCGTAATCGACGAGTTCGGGGGTCCAGATGCCGTCCCATTTCCGGTTGAACTTTGCGCGTTGGGCCTTGTCGAGATCGACAGCGAAGTATCTGTACAGAGTTTCGGCGAGCGAGGCGGATTGGTTGGCGCCGCGGGTGATCAGCTTTTCGGCGATCATCGTGTCGAAGATGTTGCGAACGACGTGGCCGGCGTCGTTTAGAAATTCGAGGTCGAATTTGGCGTTGTGAAATATCTTGATGATATTTTCATCTGCCAAAATATCTGCAAAGCCGCTCATCGGCACGCCTTCGCTCAAAGGAACGAGCACATTGAACTCGCCATCAGAAAACTGGATCGAAAAAAGCTTGCCGACCTTTGAATTAAAACCGGAAGTTTCCGTGTCGCAGCCTAAAACAGTGGCCGTTGATAAACGCTCGCGGGCTTCGGCGATCTCTTCGGCTGTTCGGGTAATAAAAACTTCCATCGGTTCAAAACATTTTCACGCAAAGCCGCAAAGGACGCAAAGAAGAGCTTTGAGGTTCAGCGATCTTTGGCGTTGGTCGAGTCGAGAGTAGAATAGGGACTGTAAAAATCTTATGCCTACAATCATTAACGAGATCGAAGCACGCGTTATTGGCAGCCTTGTCGAAAAGCAATTGACGACGCCGGAATATTATCCGCTTACGCTCAATGCGCTGACGGCCGCATGTAATCAAAAATCGAACCGCGAGCCGGTGATGTCGCTTGGCGAGACCGAGCTGCTTGCGGCGATAGACAGCCTTCGCGACAAGAATCTGGTGTATTTATATTACGGCAGCACGAGCAGGACGGTGAAATACAAACACATGCTTCCGAACGTGTTCGATCTGGACCCGGCCGCCACGGCGATTGTCGCGCTGCTTCTTCTTCGCGGGCCTCAGACAGTAGGTGAACTTCGCGGGCGTTCGGACAGGCTTTATGAATTCGGCGGGCTGGATGAGGTTCAGGCTGCGCTTGATGATCTTGCGAATAGGAATGAGCCGCTTGTGCTGAGGCTCGAACGCCAGCCGGGACAAAAAGAATCACGGTACGCTCACCTGCTTTCGGGCGAGGTGGATCAAGCAGCCATCGCGACAGTCGCTTCTGTTGCAAGATCGGCTGGCGGATCGAATGAGCGTATCGAAAAATTGGAGAGCGATCTGGAATCGGTGCGTTCAGAACTGGAGCAGTTCAAACAGGAATTTGCTGAGTTTAGGAAACAGTTCGAATAAAGGTCTTATTGAGAAGAATTATGAATACATACAGATCTCTGGTACGTTGCCTCGCCTATTCGATGCTCGTAGTTGCTATTTTGCCCTTCGTTAATTGCTCGATGATTACAGCAGATATTTCTGAGAAGTGTAGATCCGATTGGTGCATAGAAATTCATGTGAGACAACAACTTGCCGGTTATAATTTCATCGTAAAAAGTGAGAATAGTAAGGAAAATACTTCTGAAATATTATTTGCGTATAGCCAAGACGAACCTCTTTCCGACAATGAAATTAACAGACGCATGCATTTTATTTCAGACGAAATAGGTTTCGTTTGGTTAGGATTTACTTTCGGGGTATCCAAAGACGGAGGTAAGTCCTGGAAGATGACCAACTTTAAAGAGGAATCAAACTTTGGCAGAAATGAGGCACTCATGGATATCTCTTTTGTACGAATCAGTGATGATGGTATAGGAAAGATCGAGTTTAATCAGAACGAGTATGTCCAGAAACAACCATTTTTTACTACAAAGGATTTTGGCGCTACATGGGAAGAACACAGTGAACCATAAACTCATTTCTTGTTATTCAAATGGAAGTAAGTTCATCTCTAAATTGAACATGGAACAGGCAGATTATATCGGATGATCAATATAAATCTGCCCAATCCGTTTAGTCTGCGCTCAAAAGCGGATAGACCACTCACGTCGCTGTCATCAACTGATTTACTCAATGTCCTTGGAGGTGCTTGTTGAGCATCGTTTCCAGCTCAAGCATGTCGACCGGCTTGTAGAGAACGCCTGAACAGCCGGCTTTGTCTGCCTGTTCGTGGACGTCGCGAAACGCGGTAACGACAACGATCGGTATCTTGTCCAGATCCGCTAGCTGTCTGATCTTTCCTGCGGTCGTAAGGCCATCAAGAAGCGGCAGCCCGATGTCCATCAAGATCAGATCAGGGTGATACTCCTCGGCCTTTGCGATCGCTTCATAGGCACCGGCGGCCTCGATCACGTCGTGACCCTGCTTTTCGACCATAAGCCGGATCAGTGCGCGCGAATCTTCAAAATCTTCAACAACAAGAATTCTCTTTTTCATTTACCCCGTGTCGAGTGTGGTTCCATTGGATTGAAGCCCGGGGCAAATGGTTGGCAAAAATGTTACGGAACAAAGCTAACACGAAGCGTTTGCTGGCTTTGACTTGATAGATCAAGGCTGTCGGTCACCTGCAACGTAAACGTCCAAACACCGGCAAGCCTTGGACGGCCGCGAATTGCTCCGGTTGCCGCATCAAGCGAAAGGCCCGGCGGAAGAGAGCCTTCGATGATCGAAAAAGCGAGCGGACCGGTTCCGCCCGTGATCTCAAATGATTCGGAATAGTGCCGGACCCGTACAGCTCGTGGCAGTGACTTAGTTGTGATCAGCGGCGGCAAGGCGGTGGAAAATTCGTATGCACCAAGGTCGAATTGTCCTGCAACAGGGCGGGCGACGCTTGTTTGATGCTTCTGATAATGGCGAACGACATTGTGGTCA
Source organism: Pyrinomonadaceae bacterium (assembly GCA_041751035.1). Classification (GTDB taxonomy): domain Bacteria; phylum Acidobacteriota; class Blastocatellia; order Pyrinomonadales; family Pyrinomonadaceae; genus OLB17. Next base: position 21,017 of record JBGSYH010000013.1, read on the forward strand.
GGCAAAGCATCAGGATGCATGGCCGTGCCTGCATCGATCGCCGGCGAACCTGCAGAGAGTGCGAAATTTTGCGAAGCGGCATCGACAAACCCGGGCGCAGTTCCGGTGACCATCGTCGGGCCGCCTGAAACGCTGCCTGTAAATCCGCCGCCTTCGTGTGAATTTCGCCAGCCGTTCTTTGCCCAATTATTTGCCAAAACGAGCGTGCCGGCCTCGGCGAGCATCGCCATGCTTGTTCCTGCGGCAGTGTTGAAAAAGAGGTTGTTGCGGAAATCGCCCTGTTCGTCGTTGGTCGAAAGACGCGCGGTAACGGTCGTTCCGGCGCGGACCGAGTAGACCGTGTTGTTGTAGAAATAAAGCTTGCCCTTGCGGTAGTTAGCGGTCGTGCCGCTGTCGCCGCCGCAGTGTATCGATTGGTTATTGCCGCCGTCCTGCTTTATCAGGATGTTTCCATAAACGAACGTTTTGCGATAGGAAGGGTCGTTGCGAATGAACGCCGTGTCTTCGCCATCGACCATATCGATGTTCCGGTTTCCGCCTTCTATCCAGTTGTAGCGAACGACCAAACCTGCCGACCGGTCTTTCAGATTAACGCCGGGAGCACCAGAACGCAGCGGGCCGAACCTGTTGTATTGAAATGTGATGCCGATCGCCGCGGTGTAATTATTGTGCTGAAAGATGCTGCCGACGATCCCGTTGCCATAAATATAATTCCCTTCGACCAGAATGTTGCGCGAGACCGCGCTGTCGCTTGAGGCGACGAAAAATCCATTTGCTCCGTCGGTAAATATATTGTTTCGAATGGTAATGAACTCGCCCTTTTCAACATAGATCGGCGATGCTGCCGAGGTATAGTTTTGCACCGAGCCGCTGCGGTTGGTGAATTGATAGTCGGGGTGTGCACCGCGTATCTCAAGGTTCTCAATGATTATGTGGCGCGGCATCGTGTCCGCGGGAACGCTCGCTCCTCCGATCTTGATCACGCCTCGTTGCTCCGACCAGAAATTGAGATTTGAAGGGGTCGTGGCATTGATGCCGTTGATCACCGGCAATTCCCCATTCGGCCCCGGAACGCCGGTTATTGTTATAGGCAATTCTGCGGTGCCCTGTCTGCATATCACCCATTTTTCCCTGTACGGGGTTGGCCGCCAGTGAATTCGAACGATGTCGCCGGGCTGAAGCGTCGCCCACGGCACTTCAGCGATGGTGTCCATATTTTGGTTATCGGGATGGACGTCGTAGATCGCGGCGGACGCCGATCCGGACAGGCACAATGCGATAAACAATAAGCTTTTCCTAAACATAAAAACTGCTGGGCATTTTAAGTTCTAACGGAAAGGTGGAAGGTAATTCAGGGGGAATTCCCTTAATTATAAATAAACGGATAAACCGTTGCAGGTTCTAGAAACAAAAAAGAGGCCGAAGCCTCCTTTTTTACAAGTTTGAGATTTGCCTTGAATTTATTTGACCCAAACCCCGATCTTTTTCTGGACCATTTTTGCAACGCTGATGTTCGGGTCTTCGGCGCGAGCCTGGCGAACGAACGCGGCGTCGATCTTAAAGATCCGCAACTGCACGATCTCTTCGGGCTTTAGATCGGTCAGGCCTTCGTTTCGAAGTTCCTGAAGATATTCCGGCGTGACCTTAAAGATGCTGTATTTCACGAGATGTTCGAAATTGTCGGCACCGAGCCCCATGTCTTTGATCGACCGAACATAATTTGCATCGATCTTGAAGATCCGAGCCTTTACCAGATCGTCGAAATCTAAATTAGGAAAGCCGGTCGATGCCATTTCAGAGGCAAAACGCCCGTCGATCTTGAAGATCGCGGCTTTGAAAAGATCGTCAACGCCCAGGTTTGGGAAATCCGAAGACCGAAGATCGTCTGCCAAAGCCGTGGTAACGTTCAGCATGGCGGCGGCGAACAGTTTTTCTGACGGTGTTGAGCTTTTTCTAGGGTCCGATTGCGTCTCAAAATCAAACCCGCGGCTTCGCATTCCGCTGATGAACGACTGATTCGGCGTGAACCGAAACGTTCCGCTTCCGCGGCCGTCCGTAAAAGTTCCTTCACATTCGATCGTTCCGGCCTCTCGAACGATAGAGAACCGAGCTCCGCCATTCTGAGTTTGTTCACGGCTGAGCCCCTGCAGGTCGTTGTAGTCAAAGCTCGTCCCGTTTTGGTTCCTTCCGCCGTTTTCTTTCCTAAGTTCGAAGCTAAGATGGAGCTTATCAGGCGATCGTTCCTTTGTGCTTGCTGTCCAGGTGCCGCTGATCCCACTCTGGGCCGCTCCTAAACCGGAACATATAGCGAGGCAAATGAGTACCCCAATTGATCTGAATAAATGCATCCGCAATGTGCTTTTCATAAGTACCTCCAAAAAATTTGTGATCGTTTAAGGCAGTATTTGAATTTGCCTCTCGAATGAAAAACACCGCTCTGTGCGAAGTTCTGACAGTTGGACGCAAAAAAGACCCCACGAATACACGTGAGGCCTTTAAGCACCTTTCATCTCGGCGTTATTCTTTGCTGGACGGCTGCCCCTTGATATTCTCCATAATATCGGCGACTGCCGCCTGATTCTTGTGATCTTTCGGGGCGGAATCGAGATACAGTTTTCCGTATTTGGATGCCTCCTGAAGCAGCGCAGCGTTTGGCGGCGTTTCGATGAACGCCATCGCTCCGAGTGCGACCGCAGCTCCGCTTAGAGCGTCAAGGTCCTTTGGTTCTGATTCGAGGATCTTTTTGAATGAGAACGCAGATGCTTCGACGGCTCCACCCTGCATGGCTTTGGTGCCAAAGCTTTTCAAAAGCGGCAGCTTTAATTTCGCATTGGTTTCCGCTTCGGTATAGCCGGCAACGATCTTTGAAGCATCAACTTGTTCCGGAACAGTTAGGTATGTCTCATACATATCCCCAAGAGTTTCGATAAGGTTTATGTAAGTATCCTTTTTCTGTTCTGCCAAGTTCTTTACTTCCGAGTTAGCTGGTGCGGCAGCGATAACTTCCAGAGATCTGACAAGAGCGTTGACCGCATCTGTATAACTTGGTTGGGCCTTCTCACGAGCGGCGGTCTTTGCCGCGGAATCGCCTTGTTGAGCATCCACAATGACCTTACGAGCATATTGTCGAAGCGATACAGCCTTATTCTTAAGAAGTACGGGTGCACTTCCCTCAAAGTCTGGCGATGCCTGATAGCCCTCTTCAAATCTTGCTGCAGCGGTCAAAAAATCCTTCTTTTCAAATGCCGCGATGCCTGCTTTCAAAGCCGTCTCAACCGCTTTTGTAGATTCGATTACTTTCCGATTCTTGTCTTCGATCTCTCTTCGTTTGGCTAATTCTTCCGCTCGCTTTTTCTTATCAGCTTCAGACAACTGACTTTCGGCGGTTTCGATAGCCTTTTTAAGATCCGCTTCCGTAACTGACTTGCCGTCCCCAATAGTGGTTGTGATCAAAACGCTTGTCATTCCAGGTCGAACATACTCCAAAAACGTTGGAGACGCTCCAGACGCACTAACCGAAATGATATAGATCTTTCCGGGGGTTAGGTCCGTGAAACTGAATTTGCCGTCTTCTCCGGTAGTAACGGATTTGCCTTGACCCATGGTGTCCGTCGGAAAGATGTCGACCTTGGCACCTGCGAGCGGCGTGCGGTTACCGGACCGTTCCAATTCAACCGTACCTTCAACCGAAGTACCTGACTGACCAAGCACGATCAAAGAAAAAGCGGCGACCAAGATCGCTAAAGTAATAGACTTTTTGATAAACATACGAATCTCCAGAAATGCTGTCTTGCAAGCCATTTTTTGATGTTTGAAGTCCAGCCTAAGTTGTTCAATTTAAGTATTCTACATCATTGTTTTTATTTCATCTACAACAATCCGATACCCCATTTAAGAATTTACGCGTTAATGTATCCGACTGACATTTGCGATAGTTGGCCGGTAGCTATAAAAAGGATGTATGAGTCAGCGTATCTACAATTTCAGCTCAGGCCCCGCGGTAATGCCGCAGCCGGTGTTGGAGCGAGCCCGCGAAGAGATGCTTTCGTTAGGCGGGAGCGGAATGAGCGTGATGGAGATCAGCCATCGTTCACAGGAATTTGGCCGGGTTCTTGAAAAAGCTGAGGCCGGGATACGCTCACTTCTGAAACTGCCGGCGAACTATCGAGTTCTTTTTATGCCGGGCGGTGCCACGATGCAGTTTTCGCTTGTTCCGATGAATCTGCTGCAAAATGGCCAAAGCGCCGAATATGTCGTAACTGGTGCCTGGGGCGAAAAAGCGGTCGCCGAAGCCGCCAAGTTTGGAAAGATAGATGTCGTATATTCGTCAGAAACTTCAGGCTACACCTCGATCCCCTCGAAAGACTCGCTTCGTTTTTCGACTGGGTCAGCCTATGTTCATTACACCTCGAATGAGACGATAGACGGCGTTGAATTTCCTTATGACCTTGATGCCGATGGTGTTCCGGTCGTTTGCGATGCGTCGTCAAATATCCTTTCCAAGCCGATAGACATCGATAAATATGCTCTTATTTATGCAGGTGCTCAGAAGAATATCGGGCCGAGCGGCGTGACAGTCGTGATCATCCGTGAAGACCTGCTCGAGCGTGTTCCGTCGGGCCTTCCTTTGCTCCTTGATTACCGCCACTTTGCAGAAAACAGTTCAATGCCGAACACACCGAACACATGGGCGATATATATGATCGGGCTTGTTTGCGATTGGCTGACAGAACAAGGCGGCGTTGCCTCGATCGAACAGGTGAACATAAGAAAGGCCAAAAGGATCTATGACGCGATCGATTCGAGCGACGGATTCTTTACCGGGTGCGCCGAGAGGAACGCTAGATCGAGGATGAACGTCACCTTTCGCTTGCCAAGCGAAGAAATGAACGAGAGGTTCTGTGTAGAAGCAGAGGCTGTCGGGCTGAACGGCCTTCGCGGCCACCGCTCGGTCGGCGGCATTCGTGCCTCGATCTATAATGCGTTCCCCGAAGACGGCGTTCGTGCTTTAACAGAATTTATGACTGAATTCGCCTCGCGGAATGGCTAAGCTGTTGGAGCGAATCTGCCAGGTCAATTTCATTGGCGTCCGTAACCGTGCGGAGGTCGAGAGCAAACTGGTCTTCAACGATCCTGCCGATAACCGGAATTTTGTTTGAACGAAACCTTGCAGCCAATTCGTCCGCGTTAAGTTCCGGGTGTTCGACAGCGATCAAGTGTGTCGGGTACTGAACGCCCGGAGCAGATCCGCCGCCGATCACTGAATGTCCTTCAACGAGTTGAAGCATTAAACCTGCTTCGTTCCGAGCACCGTTGAATCTCGAAATAAAATTTTCCGACCTCTTTCTGATCTCGGCCGGCGTTGCGGAAAGCATCTTTAGCACCGGGATCTCTTCAAAATGAGTACCGCGCAGGTAAGCGTCCAGAGTTGCGTCGAGCGCGGCGTAGATGAGCTTGCCTGCACGAAGAGCCCGATAAAGCGAATGCTTGCGAATTTTTTCGACAAGAATCTTTCGCCCGACAATTAATCCCGCCTGCGGCCCGCCCAAAAGCTTATCTCCGCTGAACGTAATTATGTCTGCACCGTCGGCCACCGAGCGCGATATGACCGGTTCATCCGCGAGCCCGAATTCTGAAAGATCGATAAGCGCCCCGGAGCCTGCGTCATGATACAAGACCAGGTCTTTTGATCTGGCAAGTTCCGCGAGCTCACGGTTCGTAGGCGCCGCCGTGAAGCCCACGATCCTATAGTTCGACGGATGCACGCGGAGCAGCATCGCCGTGTCCGGCCCGATGGCCCGTTCGTAATCCTGTATCTTTGTTCGATTTGTGGTTCCGACTTCGCGAAGGGCGGCGCCCGACTGTACCAGCACGTCCGGAACGCGAAAATCGCCGCCTATTTCGACAAGTTCTCCGCGTGAGACGATAACCTCGCGGTCGGCTGCCAACACCGAAAGGACAAGGAACGCAGCTGCCGCACAATTATTTACGACCAGCGCGGCTTCCGCACCTGTAAGCTCCGAAAGAAGCTCTTCCGTCGAACCTCCGCGCCGTCCGCGTTTTCCATTCGTTAGGTTTAGTTCAACGTTGGAGCTGCCCACGTTGGCGATCAGGGCGTCGGCCGCGGCTTTTGACAAAGGTGCTCTGCCCAGATTCGTATGAATGATCACACCCGTTGCATTGATCACTTTTTGCTGCCGCGACAGTACCCTTTCATCGATCAGTCGATTTAACTTGGCTTCGGCAAGTTCGTGAATATGTGACGTGTCAGGCGGTTCCGTATTGGCCTCGATCCCGCTTCTACATTCGGCGATCGCACTGCGGCAAAGGTCTGCGGCGGTCGTGGCGCCAAATCTAATTACGGCGTCTGCTCCCGGCTCAGAGGCCATCAGCTCATCTACCGATGGCAGAAACCGGCGCGGATCTTTGGCTTTAGAAGTGGTGCTTTCGTTCATGCCCAAATAATTCTATCCCGTGATGAATAAAAATGTGGAATTTCGATCGTTATCTTGGTTTCATTTAAACAGGCCGCAAGTGGCTCTCGCCCATCCATTCCTAAAATTATGGCAATCTCAAACTCGAAAATGTACAACCGGACCTCGATGCGCCTGGAACAGGCCGCCGATCTCGAAAAAGAACTCGGGCGGATCGACGATTCGATAAGGCGTCTGAAGATCGAATTTGACATATACTTTGCCGGAGCGGTGAAACGGCCGCCGCTTGAAGCAAAGGCCCGTTTGGAATCACAGCTAAAACGTGTCAGCGACATTCGAACACTAAACTTTGCCCAACGATATCAGTTAAATGCGCTGATGGCGAGGTTTACGTCGTATAGGGAACTGTGGCGGCGGACAATGCGGTCACGCGGGGATGAGTTTTGCTAGCAAAACAGAAGCGAGCCGATCCAGATCGACTCGCTCTTTTTTTACTCCTTAAAGATGTTGGTGCTGAAGGAGATGTGCACCGGGAAGGAACTCGTCAGTTACCAACCTTCATTACGTTCTCAGCTTGCGGTCCTTTGGGGCCGTTCGTTACTTCAAACTCCACTTCCTGTCCCTGGATCAAGGTCTTATAACCGTCACCTGAGATCGCCGAATAATGGACGAAAATATCTTGTTCGCCCGGTTGCTCAATGAACCCGTACCCTTTCGCGTTGTTAAACCACTTGACCATTCCTACTGTCTTAGACATAACTTCCAAACTCCTCCTGACCAACCTTGTGCACAGCTGGTTGTCTCCTTAAAAATTCAATTCTGTCGATCTAATTGCTCAAAATTCGTTTAGCGTTCACCGCAACGGATGTGACATTGCGATAAAGGTTTTCGCCGTGATGATCATCTCCGGGAAATTTAGCCTTAGTCCTTAAATTGCAAGAATTAGCTTGATGAATTGATAAGTTTTTAGATTGACGAAGGTGAATTTACTCATAATTGCGGCGTGTGTCAAGAGGTTTTTATGCTTTCGCCAGCTTTTTTTCCCGAAATTGACATAAAATTGCCGATAAACGATGATAAATCGGAGTTTCCCAAACATTTATGTCAAAAGGTTATGGTGAAGGCGTACCGCTTTCATACAATAAATATCTGAAGGTTCCTGAATTGATCCGGCTTCAGGAGACCCTCGCTGACCCCGAAAGCCACGACGAGCTTCTCTTCATAATCATCCATCAGACCTACGAACTTTGGTTCAAACAGATACTGCACGAACTTGACGCCTGCATCGGCTGGATGGATGAAGACCGGCTCTTTCGCGCCAATCATTCGCTCCGCGGGGTGCTCTCGATAGAGCGGATAATGGTAATGCAGATACACGTTCTGGAGTCGATGGCGCCGATCGGATTTCTCGAGTTTCGTGACAAATTAAACCCTGCGAGCGGCTTTCAGTCGATGCAGTTTCGTGAACTTGAGTTCGTTTCTGGCGCGAAGGACGAAAAGATCCTGGCTTCGTTCAAGGAAGATGAATTTGCCTTCGGCCGCCTGCAGACTCGATTTGATGCACCTTCGCTTGCCGACGTCTTTTGGTCGCTCGTTGAGCGGAATGGACTGGCGACCGGAACTTATGACGAACGGGTCGCAGCAACGGTAAAATTGCTTGCAAAGCCGGAACAATACGCCGAACTTTACAATATGCAGGACCTGCTTATCGAACACGATGAGTTGATAATTGCATGGCGGTACAATCACATTCAGATGGTCGAGCGAATGCTCGGAATGAAACGCGGCACCGGAGGATCTGAGGGCGTCGGTTACCTGATGTCTACGCTCAAAAAGAAGTTTTTCCCCGAATTATGGGAGGCCCGGACGCATCTAAAGATCGAGGATATTCGCGATGAAAAGAACTAGACCTATTTCGCTTTCAATGTTCATAGTTCTGTTCGCCTTTGGCTTTGCAGCCTACGGGCAGACAGCGGATACGGTAAAGGTGACGATACTCCATCTTAACGATTCCTATCAGTTTACGCCGGTGGACGGCGGAAAACGCGGCGGCCTCGCACGGGTGATGACCATTCGGCAGAGGTCGTTGAAAGAGAACCCGAATACGTTGATGACGCTTGGCGGGGACACGCTTTCGCCTTCCGTTGAAACTCGTACATATCGCGGTAAACAGATGATCGACGCCTGGAACATGGTCGGACTGGACCTAAGCGTTCTCGGGAATCACGAATTTGACATCCGGACCAGCGAACTTCTAGACCGTATCAAAGAATCAAAATTTACCTGGCTCGGGTCAAATGTTATCGATACAAAGACCAATAAGATCTTTGCCGATATGCCGCCTTATGTTGTTCGGCTGATCGGCGGAGTAAAGGTGGGTTTTATCGGGCTGCTGCTGCCGGAGACCAAAGAAACATCTTCGATCGAAGACCACATTCAGGTAACCGACTATTGTAAAACGGCTCAGGAGATCATCCCCAAGATGCGAGAGGCCGGAGCGAACACGATCATTGGGATCACACATTTGTTCATGCATCAGGACAAACGGCTTGCCCAATGTGCTCCGGGCATTGACCTGATCCTCGGCGGCCATGAGCATACGCTTTTGCAATCTTCTGCGAATGGCGTTCCGATCTTCAAAATGTGGGCAGATGCCCGCGAGGTCGGCAAGTTCGATCTTTTCATCGACAAAAAGACCGGCAAATTATCGAGCATGGACTGGCAGATCATTCCGGTGACCGACGAAATACCCGACGCTCCGGAATTTGCACCGGTCATTGCAAAGTATAAGGACCTTCTGGACCAGCTCGAGGTTCGCGTTGGAGCTACGTCTGTACCTCTCGATGCCCTCTCATTTTCGGTCAGAACAAAAGAGACGAATATCGGCAATTTTATAGCCGACGCTTACCGCAACGCCGTGGATGCCGACATCGGCTTTGTGAATGGCGGCTCGATCCGTGCCGATCTTTCTTACAATCCGGGGCCGCTTACGAAACGTGACGTGCTGTCGATGCTGCCGTTCAATAACCCGATCGTGAAGGTCGAAATGTCAGGTAAAACTTTGATGGAGATACTCGAACACAGCGTTGCGCGTTCGGCCGAAGACAGCGAGCCGGGCCGTTTTCCGCAGATCTCCGGAATGAAATTTACGTTCGATACGAGCAAGCTTCCGGGCCAGCGGGTCGTCGAAGCCACTGTGAACGGGAAACGGGTGACTGATGATTCGATCTACACCGTGGCGACGTCGGACTTTCTCGTCTCTCGTGCGGGTGACGGATATACGATGTTCAAGGACGCCAAGATCTTACTTGGTGCCGACAAAGCCCCGAAGGATTCGGACGTCTTTGAACTTGCGATAAAGAACTCGAAAGACGCGACCATTTCCCCCCGACTTGAGGATCGGATCGTTCGGCTGAAGTAAACTCCGGTGACTCTCAGTAACGATTCAGCAAGAATTGTAAAAAATCGCAATAAATTTGATAAAGATCGTGTTGTACAGTGGTAAAACACTGGTGGAACAGTGTATGCTATTTGGTTAGGCATTCTGGGGTTTCGGTCACATCTTGAATCTTACCTTTTCGGTGTTTTTGGGGCGGCGCCGGTACATTCATTAAATTTAGAGATTTGGCGGAAATATCCGGCAAACGGGATACACAATGGCATTAAAATCACTATTTAGTCTGTTTTCCAGCGATCTTGCGATCGATCTTGGCACTGCAAATACGCTCGTTTATGCGAAAGGCCGCGGCATCGTTGTCAGTGAACCATCGATCGTAGCTATCAATAAGGTCACAAACCAGGTCGAAGCTGTTGGCCGCGACGCAAAAGAGATGCTCGGCCGCACGCCCGGCAACATCGTCGCGATCAGGCCTATGAAAGACGGCGTTATCGCGAATTTTGAGGTCACGGAAAAAATGCTCCAGCATTTCATCCGTAAAGCTCACAACGGCAAGACGTGGGTCAGGCCTCGTGTCGTGATCGGAATTCCATCGGAGATAACGCAGGTCGAACGCCGCGCGGTCGAAGATTCGGCATACCGGGCAAAGGCTTCCGAAGTTTATCTCGTTGAAGAAGCAATGGCTGCGGCGATCGGTGCCGGGCTGCCGATAACCGAGCCGCACGGAAATATGGTCGTCGATATCGGCGGCGGAACCACGGATATTGCGGTCATATCGCTTTCAGGCATCGTTTATTCGCGTGCGGTCCGCGTGGCCGGAAACGAAATGGACGAAGCGATCACGCAGTATATCAAGCGAAAGTACAATCTGCTGGTCGGCGAAAGGACCGCCGAAGCCATTAAGATAGCTCTCGGAAGTGCATTTCCGCTTGATGAACCGCTTTCGATGGACGTCCGCGGCCGAAACCTGATAGAAGGCATCCCCAAGACGATCACGATGACCGACGAGGAGGTGCGCGAAGCACTTTCCGACGCGATCTCCACGATCATAAATGCCGTTCGCGTCGCACTGGAACGCACTCCTCCCGAATTGTCGGCGGATATCGTCGAACGCGGGATCGTACTCACCGGCGGCGGTGCATTGCTGAAAAATCTCGATAAACGTTTGACGATCGAAACAGGGCTGCCGGTTGTGATCGCGGACGACCCGCTTTCATCGGTCGTGCTCGGTACGGGCAAGATGCTTTCCGACATCGAACTCCTAAAGCGCGTAAAATGGGATAATTCATTGATAACAGGAAGCTGATCAGGTTCAAGGTCCAAAGTTCAAGGTTCAACGTTTGCCGGCTAATCTTGAACTTTGAACCCGGAGCCGTGAACTCATTCAATGGTTGAGCGAAGTCAAGAAGAAGTTTGGAGATTGACGCCGTGGCTGGTGGTCATTCTTTGCCTTGTGAACTTTGTTTTGATGGCGTTCGATGCTCGCGAGATAAATTCCGGCCAACGTGTGATCCGCGTTTGGGCGCAGACGGCCGCCGATTTCGTCCAATCGCCGGTCACCACTCTCAGCTCCTCGGTCGGCGGCTATTTCAGTTCGATCGCAAACCTTCGAACCGCACAAGACGAAAATCAAGAGCTAAAACAGCGTATCCAGGAACTTCAGGTCGAATTGAAGGGCAGCCAGGAACTATCCTCTGAGAACGAACGCCTGCGGGGATTGCTGAACCTGCGCGAAGAAGGTAAATACAAGGTCTTGCCGGCTCGCATCATCGGCCGCGACCCTTCGGTCTGGTTTGAATCTTCAATTATCAACCGGGGTTCGATGGACGGCGTGAAGCTGAATATGCCTATCGTCACAGACGGCGGGCTGGTAGGCCGCGTAACAGCGGTCGGACCGCTTACGGCTCAGGTCGATCTTCTAACGCATGACAAATCCGGTGTCGGCGGGATGGTCGGCGCGATCGGCGGATCGAATGCCCTCGGTGTGGTCGGCGGCACCGGCAAACGAACTACGATCGAGATGCGGTATGTGCCCGGCTCGGTCGAGGTGCAGCCTGGCCAGATCGTTTATACATCCGGACAAGACGGCATTTACCCTGCCGGGCTGAAGATCGGTGAAATTGTTGAGGTCGTTTCAGGTTCGGCAACGACACCGCACGTTATATATATCCGGCCTGCGGCACGTATCGATTCGATGCAGGAAGTTGCGGTATTGCTCTATGAGCCACCGGACCGAGGTGAATTTGATCAAACGATACCGAACGCAGTAAGAGACGCAAAGGCTAAATGAACAATCTCAAGATCACCATAGCCTTGATCCTGGCGGTCGCCCTACAGTGGTCGCTCAGAAATATAGCTGAGCCTTTCGCCTATATTGATCTCCCGTTGATCGTCGTAGTCTATGCCGCGCTTCAGCGTGATGCAATAAAAGCCATCATCTTTGGGACCATAGCCGGACTTGCGGTTGACGCATTGAGCGGCGGTCTTTTGGGAGCGAATGGCTTTACCAAGACCCTGATCGCTTTCCTTGTATCGGAGCTTGCCCGACGCGTGTATATGGACAACTTGTTGCTCCGCATTCCCGTCATAGCAGGTGCGTGTTTACTCGATGATCTTGTGTATTACGGGGTCCATAGATTGTTCGGACAGGAACCTTCAGTTCAGGTAGCTGTGACGATCGCTTATACGCTGATCGGGACCACAATCGCGGGCACCATAATTTATATCTTTCTGGACTATGTTTTTTCAGAACGGACACGCGGACGGAAAAGCGAGACCTTCCCAAAGCGGCGAAGTTCCCGCCGCCGAAACCCGATACGGCTTGGTAAATAACCGATAGTCAAAGGCTATGAAGATAAACGAAACAGCCCAAAACTTGTTCTTACGGATCGGCACGATCCAGGTAGTGGCGTTTATCTTACTCGCGTTGCTAGGCGTCCGGCTTTATTACCTTCAGGTCGTTCGCGGCGACTATTACAGTGAACGGGCGGAGAATCAGCGGATCCGGTTTATACCGATACCGGCACCGCGTGGTGCTATCTTCGACCGGAATGGGAAGATCCTTGTTGACTCCAGGCCTACGTTCAACGTCGTTCTCTCCAATGAACCTATCAAATCGATCGACGTCACCGACCGTATCGACGATTATGCGGCAGGGCTTTCGATCGATCGGCAATATGTCGTCGAACGGCTCAACGCGATCAAGAAACAAAACGATTTTGAAACGCTTGTTCTGAAAGAGAGCGTTACGATGCAGGATATTGCGTGGGTCGAATCGCATGCTTTGGAATACCCCGAGCTTCGCGTCGAGATCAGGCCGCAGCGATTCTACCCGCATGGCGAGATGCTGGCCCACGTTCTTGGATATGTAGGCGAGATCAGCCCGCAGCAGCTAGAGCGTGACGAATATAAGACAAAGGGGTTTCGCCCCGGCGATATTATCGGGAAAGGCGGGCTTGAGCAGTCTTACGATGAATTTCTTCGCGGACGGCCCGGTTTTCGAAAAGTTATTGTTGACAGCAGGGGCAGGCTGCAGTCGGAGATCGAGCGCGTTGAACCTCAGGCCGGCCAAGATATGATCTCGACCATCGATCTTGACATTCAGATCGCGGCTGAAACGCAGCTCCAAAATTCGGCCTCAAAACGCGGGACCATTGTGGCATTGGATCCGAGGAACGGCGAACTTCTCGCCCTCGCCTCGGCGCCGTCGTTCGACCCGAACATTTTCGTGCAGGGCAGCAAAACGAAAGAGGGCCGTGCGAAGATCGCGGCATATTGGCAGGACGAAGGCCGGCCGCTTTATAACCGGGCGACCCAGGGCAGATATCCGCCAGGCTCAACATGGAAGATACCGATGTCCGTCGGAGGATTTCAGAGCGGCGTTATCCGGGTCACTGACTCAGCATTGGCGTGCGGCGGCGGCATACAGATCGGCAGTAAATTCACGAAATGTATGGGCAGCCACGGCACACCGTCGCTGATCCCGGCGATATCGCGCTCTTGCAACGGTTATTATTATCGGCTCGGGTTAAAGATGAAGATCGACAATCTGATCTCGATGATCGAAACATTCGAATACGACCGCCTGACCGGGATCGATATTCCGAATGAAAAGCTTGGCCAAACCCCAAAAAGCTGGCGGCCGATCGTCGAACGCCGCGAAGGCCGATGGCCCGATATCAGAACGGTTTACGCCTCGATAGGCCAGGATACGGTCGTTGTTACGCCTATCTCGCTCGTCCGCACGATCGCGGCCGTCGGGAATTTTGGCAAGATGTATGTGCCGCATTTTCTGAAAGAGTTCAAACCGATCAGCGCGACCGATCAATTCGAAGCCCGGCCAGGATTTGGTTTTCAGCGTCCCGAACCGAAAATAATCGAGATGACGGCCGAGCAGCAAAAAATGATCGCCCAGGGGATGGCTGATGCGGTGACCGGTGGAACGGCAAGAGTTGTAAACATACCGGGCCTGGAAGTCGCGGCGAAGACGGGCACTGCCCAGGACGGTGACCCGAAAGCCGGAAGAAAGGATCATGCGTGGATCGTTACATTCGCTCCGGCATTTGCCCCGGAGATAGCCGTGATAGGTTTGATCGAAAACGTTGGATTCGGCGGAACTCACGCAGGACCGGCGGTCAAGGGCGTTTACGAAGCGTATTCCGCTAAGCGTGCTCCGCAACCGGCTGCGGTTGATGAGGTCGCTCGGAGGTAAGTACAGATAGATGGTTGCATTGATCGACAGACGCGATCTAAGAGATTTTGACTGGCTAACCGCATTCCTAGCGGTGGCTATTTCGTCGTTTGGCGTTTGGCAGATCTATAACGCGGTCCCGACCGAGGGAATTTGGTCGAAGCAGATAATGGGCATTGGGATCGCTTTATTTGCTTTTGTTGTCGTAGCACTTACTGATTATCGTCGGATCATTGACGCGGCTCCTTTCTTCTATGGACTCGCGATGCTGCTTCTGTTTCTTGTGCTCACGCCGCTTGGCGTCGAGGTAAATGGACAGCAGGCATGGCTTAAGCTTCCCGTGATCGGCCAGTTTCAGCCGTCGGAATTCGCCAAGGTGCCGACGGTGCTGATGCTTGCAAAGTATTTCGGTGCACGGAAAGCGGGAACGCTGCGGTTCAAAGAGATACTGGTCGGATGTGCGATACTTGCCGGGCCTGTGGCACTGATAATGCTCGAACCGGACGCGGGACAAGCACTCACATATTTTCCGATCCTTGCAGCGGTTTTCTTCCTTTCAGCGGTCAAGATCCGATATGTTGTACTAACGCTTGTCGGTGCCGCGATCTTTATTCCTGCGGCATATATGGTCGGCGTGCAGACCGGCGTTATCAAGCTATATCAGCAGCAGCGAATAATGGCGATCCTTGATCCGGAAAGCGTCGATCCGCGTGGCTTTGGATATCACACGGTCCAGTCAATGATAACGGTCGGAAAAGGTGGCCTCGCCGGCATTTCAGACGGTGAAACATCACAGAGTGTCTTAAAGTTCTTACCGGAACCCCAAACCGATTTTATTTTCGCGGTAGCCGCAGAGAACACGGGCTTTGTCGGCTGCATCTCGCTGCTGCTGGCATATGCGCTTTTGCTTTCAAGATTAATTGCGGGAGCGCGCGAAGCTAACGAGCGCGCCGGAATGCTTGTTATAATGTGTATTGCGACGGCGCTGGCATTCCAGATATTTATGAATATTGGAATGACGCTGGGATTCCTGCCGGTCATTGGTGTTCCGCTTCCCTTGATGAGCGCGGGGCTTTCGGCGATCCTTTCGACGTTTATCGCCATCGGATTTGTTGTTAGTATCAAAATGCGGCGTTTCGTTAATTAGAATTGCCGCTATCGATTTTTGGTTGTTTTTTTTGAGTAGTAACGATATGGCCAGAGAAAAGAAGATCGTTGAACGTGAAGTACGCTCAGTTCAGAAAGGTTCGCGTTGGGCAGCCCGGCTCGTTTGGGGCCTGATGGCATTGCTCCTTGCCGGTTCCGCCGGTGCCCTGACCGGCCTGCTTGCCGCTTATTACCTTAACAATTCGCGGTACTCCGTTGAGGTCTCTGCACTCGCAAGCTATCGTCCGCCGCAGGTAACGACCATTTATGCGGACGACGGTGAAACAGTACTTGCCGAATTCGCGATCGAAAAACGCATCCCGATAAAGGAACAAGACATTCCGAAGAATGTTGAAAATGCTCTGATAGCGATCGAGGATTTCAGATATTACGATCATATCGGCATCGACGTTTACCGCACGCTCGGGGCGATCTACAAGACCTTCACAGGTGACCGCGTCGAGGGCGGATCTACTCTGACTCAGCAGCTTGCGAAGAATCTTTTTCTATACAAGGACCAGACATATACCAGAAAGGTAAATGAATGGATGGTCGCCCTTCAGATCGAACGTTTCTACACGAAACGGCAGATCCTTGAGATGTATATGAACTATGTTTTTCTCGGTGCGGGAGCCTATGGGTTCGAAGCCGGAGCAAGAACATATTTTGGAAAATCTCTGAAAGATCTGAACCTAGAGGAAGCGGCGCTCCTGGCAGCGATCCCAAAATCACCCGAATATTCGCCTACACGTAATCGTGAAAAGGCACTGATGCGCCGGAATATCGTGCTTGACCAAATGGCCAAGTACGGGTACATCAGCTCGGAAGAAGCCGAGCGGGCAAAGGCGACCGAAATAAAGCTTGCCGACACTGCTTACTATCAGGCGCTGCCGAAATCGACGGCGTGGGATTATCCGGTCGAAGAGATCAGAAAGTACCTTGAAGAAAAGTATACGACGCGCGTCGCACAGGGTGGTTTGAAGGTCTATTCAACGATCAACGTCGAAGCTCAAAAGATCGCTACGAAAACGATCCGCGAAAAACTGCGTGCCTTTGATAAAGGCCGTCGTTGGCGGTCGGATTATCAGAATATACTGGTTGATCCCGACGGAGTTCCGCTGACCGATCCAAAGGAGATCGAAAAGAATCTAACCGCCTTCAAACACGCTGATTGGTACGGCGACGAATATGAAGAAGGTGAATACATAAAGGGCCTTGTGATGACCACGAACGCGGCGACCGACCAGGTCGGTGTCAGATTTGGCCGATATAAGGCGGTCGTAGGACGCGGGAATATGGGCCGAAGCGGAAAGCGTCCGGTTGACGAATTAAAGCCGGGATTCCTGGCTGAGTTCTATGTCAAGAAAGTAAATAACGACACTCGCACACTGGAGGTCGACCTTGCCCAGGTACCGGAAATACAGGCATCGATCGTCTCGGTAAACGCCAAGAATGGTGAAGTCGTTGCGATGGTCGGCGGATACGATTTCCATACGAGTAAATTCAACAACGCAACACAAGGCCTTCGTCAGACCGGTTCGGCATACAAGCCTTTTATTTATGCAGCGGCGGTCGAAGATGGTATGACGCCGGATATGCTGGTTAGCGGAGCCCCGATCAAACGCGGCGGTTGGCAGCCGTCAAACTACGATGGTTCGCCCAGCCATCCGAACGTGCCGATGCGGGTCGCTTTGGCAAAATCTTACAACCTTGCTGCTGTACATCTGTTGGAACAGGTCGGCATTCAGGCCGGAGCTCAAATGGTTCGGCGGTTCGGCATCTCGAATCCTATGGCGCCTAGCCTTCCTTCGGCGCTCGGTGCGTCCGAAGCCTCTCTGCTGGAAATGACCGCTGCCTTTGGAGCATTTCCAAATAAGGGAGTTCGCGTTCAGCCGCATTTGATCCGAAAGGTTTACAGCCGTGACGGCACCTTGCTGGAAGAATTCGACGGTTCAAGCTCCAAAGTTATGAGCGAGTACGTCGCTCTTACGATGGTCGATATGATGCGCGGTGTGACTTCAGGCGGAGGCACTGCAGGCGGAGCAAGCGCTTCGGGCCATCCGCTGGCAGGAAAGACCGGAACCGTGAACAAACACACGGATGTCTGGTTTATCGGATACACTCCGTCATATGCGACCGGCGTTTGGATGGGGAATCCGCTCCGTAAAGAATCGATCGGACGCGGGATGACAGGCGGAGGAACGGCACTGCCGATATTCAATTCCTTTATGATCCCGTTCATGAAGGATAAACCGCGAGAAACGTTTCCGGCTGTTCCCGCGATGCCGGCGGAGATCCGCGCCAGAATGCTTAGGAACAAACGCGAGGAGCTTGAAAATCTTGCTCGGGCCGATCTGGCCGCCGTTCGTTCCGGCGCCAACCTGACGGAGACCGCGACCGTTGATATAGGTGACGGCGCAGCTCCATCATCGACAGGTTCGCCTGGCACAACTACCGGAACTGGGTCCGCGCCGGCGACCACAGAGGCCGAGCGTCCTGTCGTAGCAAAACCGCCGCCGTTGCCGGTCACCGCTCCTCGTGAACCGGACGGCCAACCGAACCAACCCGAAGGCGGCCGGCGTCGCGGTAAAAAAGGAGATGGCCGATAAATTTCGGCCATTCCCGGATCAGGGCAACCGATGCGATCGGCCAGTATTCGGCTGACCCGCAAGGAATAACTGATGAAGCGGTTCCCTATTCATCATAAATTTCGTTTCTTGGGCATATTGCTGGCCGTGCTGCTCGTCTGCCCGGTCTTGCAGTCGGCTCAAACGACGGCGGTCGAGCGTGGTTCGCAGACTGCCAAGGGCGGTTTTCGCAATGAGAACGACATTCGCGACAAATTCAACAACTGGCGGACGGATGACGATGCCAGAGCTTGGCTGCGCTTATTAGGTCACGATGTTTCGCGGATCGAATCAGTAACGGCAACTAAGCCGAGTGGGGAAAAGGCGGATATTGTTGTCGCCGTCAGCGTTATTGAAGGATCGACCCATCGCCACGGCGTTTCGATAAAGCTTGTCAGCAGCCAGAACGGATTTAACCAGATCGACAAACGCTGGCTGCGTCAGTACGCGGCAAAGTGGGAAATGCCGCAGGACGTTCTCGCGGCAATGCGGCTCTATCTCGGCGAAGATCCACCAAATGCAAAGTCGCGTCGGCCTGAACGTATGTTTCTCAACGAATTGCCCGAGACCGCCCGAAATTCCGTCATCGCTTTTTTTTCAAAGAACAAAGATCGTATCGTTTCTGATCTGATTCGCGGTGAAGGAAATGGCAAGGCCGATTGGTTCATGGTCGCTTGGAAAACGGGCGGAGCTGATCGATGGAAATTAATATCGACAGCCGACGCAATAAGCTTTTTCGCTGAAGGGCCGGTTGAAATGACGCGGGCCGGAAACTTAAGGATCGGCCGCATAACCGTCCAGCGTAAGGGCGGCGACGGCGGCCGCGAAACGGCAAAGATGCTGCAATTCAAAATGAATCCTGCACAGATCTTCGCAATGGAAACACCCTCACCGAAATAGTTAGCCTACAAATTCGATATCGACCTCGTGCGGGATAATGCCAGCATCGTAACCTTCTTTCAGCAGGCGTCGGACACCCTCACGGCCGCGTTCACCATAATCGAGCGTTAGGTCATTTACCCACATCGCGACGAACCTGTCGGCAAGCTCCGGGGCCATATCGCGTGCGAACTGCATCGCGTATGAGAGAGCGTCCTCACGATTTTCCATCGAGTAGATAATGCTTCGATGAAGGTGTTTCGAAACCTGTTTCATCAGATCCGGGCCGAGTTCCCGCTTAATAGCATTTCCGCCCATCGGCAGCGGAAGCCCTGTGCGCTCGTGCCACCATTCACCAAGATCGAGCACTTTATCTAGGCCCATCTGCTTATAAAAAAGCTGGCCTTCGTGGATCAGCAAACCGGCATCGGCCTCGCCCTTTTGGACGGCGTCGATGATCTTGTCGAACGGGACGACCGTGTATTCAAAATCAGGGTTATAAATGCGAAGTGCTAGAAAAGCGCTCGTAAGTTCGCCCGGGATCGCGATCTTCATCTTCCCGATATCTGCCGGATCGCGCGGTTCCTTTGCGACAACTATCGGCCCGTATTTGTCGCCGATGCTCGCGCCGTGCGGCAGCAGAGCATATTTATCGGCAACATACGCATACGCGTGAAACGAAATCGCTGTCACATCGAACACACCATTGGCGGCGTCCTCATTCAGGCCCTGAATGTCCTTCAGAGTGTGCTCAAATTTCAGGCCCTCGGTCTCAAGCTTGTTCGTGGCAAGGCCATAGAACATAAACGCATCGTCCGAATCCGGCGAATGGGCGACGGAAATGGTACGAACTTCGGGCGATGTCTCAGGTGTAGAACTCATAAACTATAACGCACAGTAGAAAATATTGGTGTCGTAGAAAACTTTAATTCTACCGTGTTCCTCGTGTTTGGCAAACAGCTCCGAAAGCTCTTTTTCAAGCTCCGGAAATGCCGGATCGGATTCGTCCGGCATATACGATGACGAAAGCAGCCGGCCACGAAGTCCCGCGAGATCGAACTCCTGGAAATTAGGGAACGATGCTCGATCAAACTTGGTCTGGAAAAAGCTCGAAAGCACGGTTTCGTCGATCTGTTCGTGCCGCACTTCAGCATAATCCCGGCCGTACTTCATAAGCAGATCTTCATATTCACGAAGAAACTCGGTCGAATCAGTTTGCCGCTCGTTCCAGATCAACGCAACGTACCCGCCCGGCTTTAATATCCGCTTGAATTCATTCCGCGTCGATACGGGTTCGAACCAATGAAATGCCTGTGCCGCAATGACAAGATCGCAGGAGCCGCTTTCCAGCCCGGTCTCCGCCGAAGTTCCATCTACGCTCTTAAAATTCGGGAACTCTGACAGAAAGTGATCTGCCGCTTCACGCATTGCGGGATTTGGTTCGACCCCAAGGACCCGGCAACCGTTCTCAAGAAAAGGCCTTGCCGAAAGTCCGGTTCCGGAGCCGATATCCGCAACGACAGAATTAGAGGTCAGGCCAAGACGTTCACGGAAAAAATGCATCATCTCGGGCGGATAGCCCGGACGATATTTGACATAATTTTCGACGCGG
Source organism: Pyrinomonadaceae bacterium (assembly GCA_041751035.1). Lineage (GTDB taxonomy): Bacteria > Acidobacteriota > Blastocatellia > Pyrinomonadales > Pyrinomonadaceae > OLB17. The sequence goes on from JBGSYH010000013.1 coordinate 41,802, forward strand.
TTCGTAAACCTTTCTGCAGTTTCCATCACTAATCGCCTGCGACGAACCAAACCATTTTCCAGACTCCGCGTTTCTTTTCAAAACCTGCCCGGTAATCTATCGAGCTTCGAACGTATTCTGCCTTTACCCAACCCTTTATACCGCCGAGCGATTCGATCTTGTACCAATCGGCCTTTATATCCCATTCACCTGGCCCGGTCTTTCGATTAATAGTAGCTTCCCTGTCGGTCGTAACTATATTGTAGGAAAGCTGCGTCAGAACCTTTGCGTTCATATTTGGCTGTTCCCTAACGTTTACATTACTTCCGAAGATCGCAAGGTAGTCGTACATATCCAGGTCGTCCGGCATGTCATTGTACAAATACGGTGCCGCGAAAAAGCCCATACGGTTCCGCCCTTCGCCGATGAACCTTCCGCCATTTTTCATTACGATCAGAAACTCATCCCAGAACTCGCTGTTCTTCTGATCTTTTTGATCCAGTTTCCAGTATTCCTTAAAGAGCTTAACGCCTTCATGACCGCCATAACTGGACAGGATCTTAGGATCAAGCACGCTGATGATGAACTCTAGATCCTTCTTTTCCGCTGCAGCGATCAGCTTTGTGCGAAAAGCTGAAAACGACGCGTCCTTTGGCCCTTCGTCAAATGGTTTAACGTATCTTTCCTGTGCTAGAGCGGTCGTTCCGAAAAAGAACAGAAACGCAAAGCTTATAAATGCCAGATTTTTCTTCATAGGTCGCTACTCCTCGGCGATCTCGTCGCCCGTCCATTGAGTTTTTCTCGAATGAGGAATATCGAACTGGTCCAAAATACGGAAGCAGAGATGTTCGACAAGATCCTCAATACTTTTAGGACGGTGGTAGAAGCCCGGACTTGCGGGAAGAATTTGCGCCCCGGCGTGCGAAAGCCGCAGCATATTCTCCAGATGGATCGAATTATAAGGCGTTTCGCGGGGAACAATGACCAGCTTTCGGCGTTCTTTCAAGCAAACATCTGCCGCACGATGGATCAGATTCGTTCCGGCACCGCTGGCGATCGCACCGATCGTTCCCATTGAACAAGGCACGATCATCATTCCTGCCTGCTTGTTCGAACCCGAGGACGGTTTTGCCGCGAGATTATCCAGACGCCAATATCGAATAAGCTTCGAATCAGACGGAAGTCCGAGCCACTGATTTATCCTTTCGGAATTCGGATCTTTCAGGTTCAATCCAAGTTCGACCTGTGCGACCGTTGCTGCCGTGCCGGACATTATCAGATTGATCGTCTCAACGGCACCGCTTGCCGCCAGCAATTGCAGCGTTCGTTGTGCATATATCGTCCCCGAAGCCCCGGTTATTCCGACTGTCAGTTCCATAAATTTATTACCCTAATTCTAGCCTTTTGGCATATGTTTGCGAAATACATTGGCCCTCAATTCGAAGTGATGCGTCGGCCGAAGCTCTCGAGACCTTCGACGATTGTTCGAATGGTGAACGCTGCGAACTGAGACCGATCAGTACGGCATAACTGTTTCACTTTTGTCTCATTTTTGTCCAAAGTGAGACAGGTTAAGTGCGGCTTTTTCAGCCACTTGCGGCGAAAAAGTGTCCCACTTTGAAAATAGACACTTCAAAATGAGACAAATTAGCCTGGGAACCGCTAAACCGTGCATCGGCAATTGTTTGCGGGTGTATGTGCCGTCGCTGGCTGGTGTCAGCGGCTGAGTCAGTGATCGGGTCTCCGTTTGATGTCCGATCTTGTCCCATTGTCCCGTTGTCCCAGGGCCCGACACGCAGCGTTGAGACAAGCAAATTTTTAACGCGAAGACGCAGAGACGCAGAGACGCAAAGAAGACAAGCTAAAGCTTGAACTCTGAACTAGGAACAAGCTGAAGCTTGAACTCTGAACCTTTACCATCCGATCTGCGTTTATCCGTGTTCATCCGTGGTGGAACCTAACTCACGCAAAGACGCTAAGAACGCAAAGGTAGGGATGTTGAAAGACCTAAATTTCAGATCTCTAATTTCAAATTTCAGATCGCTAATCTCAAATTTCAAAGAGCAAACCGACATCGAACTGCCGGCCTCGGCGATGATACCTGAACCGGCGACCCGAGCCAATAGCAATTGGCGCGGTTGATGGCAGTTGTTGAAGTTGGAATGAAAAAATCGCGAAGGAATTAAAGTCGCGTGACGATATCCTAGGACAAGTTTTGCCCGATGTGCTAACTTTTTATCTTTGCTTATGAAACTCCGCTGGCGATTTGGCGTTCTGGCCGGGATATTCCTTGCGATATTTTGTCTTTACCCGCAGATGAAGATGGCATATCTGCGCGGCGGCGAATGGAACGGGCATTACGCTTATAACGATATTGACGAGGTCGCCTACGCCTCGTATGTTCGGGCGTTGATAGACGGGCGGCCGCGGAAGAACGATCCGTATTCGGGCCGCGACCATTCGGCCGAAGCTCCGCAGCCCGAATCGCTGTTTTCAATTCAATTTGCCGCACCATTTACCATTGCGATCCCGGCGAGAATATTCGGTATAGGGACGCCGTGGGCGATGACGATCGCCGGTGCTTTGGCCGGATTTTTGGCGGCTCTGGCGGCTTTCTGGTTTCTCGGCCGGTTGACCGGCGACAATTGGTATGCGATGGCGGCAGGGCTTGGCGTGTTCGCCTTTGGAACTCTTGCGGCAGGCGAAGGTGCTGTTTCAGAGATATTCTTTGACGGATTTTCGTATCCCTATTTTCCGGGTTTTCGGCGATACATACCGGCACTCGGCATGCCCGCGTTCTTTGTGTTCGTCGGGCTCGTCTGGAAGATCGTAAACCGGAAGCCGCCGGCAGGCCAAGACGCCGGATCTGTAGAAGGCCAATTACAGGCGACCGGTCATATTATTCTTGCCATCGCGGCGTTCGCTTTCTGTGTTTACACATATTTTTATACGTGGACAACGGCGGCGGCTTTTCTCGGATGCGTATTTCTTGTTTGGCTGATCGAGCGGCCTGAAGGCTGGAAGGAAGATATCAAGCGTCTGTCGATGATCGCTGCCGGGTGTATCGTGTCGCTGCTGCCTTATGCTTATCTGCTGTCGCAGAGGGGCGAGACGATGGACCACGTGCAGCTTCTTGTTTACACACGAATGCCGGACTTTTTCCGATTTCCTGAATATGTGAGTTTCGCCGTTTTGCTGATGATCATCGCCGGGCTGGCGTTCAAATTGTTCGAGCTGAAAGATCGTGCGGTGCTGTTTGCACTCTCATTGGCGTTGGTCGCTTTCGTTGTTTTTAACCAACAGGTGATCACGGGCCGTTCGCTCCAGCCGATCCACTATCAGGTGTTTATCGGAAACTATGTTGCGGCACTCGCGGTGTTCGTGGCGATCGGCCTGCTCTGGCGTTCAAAGCTCGGGCAAGGGCGGACGAGTGTGAAGATCATCAGTTCGGCGGTGTTTGCGTTGGCGATATTCTGGGGATTTGTCGAATGTCATTACACCGTTCGTGTGCTTGATGAGGCGAATATCGAACGAGACAAGGCGCTTCCGGTCGCGAAACGCCTTGAGGAACTAGCAAGTCAGTTTCCTGATCCGCATCGAACGACCGTACTGTCATTCGACGGCATCTTTGCGGACGATATGCCGAGCGTAGCACCGCAGAACATTCTTTGGGCAAGACACCAGCACGTTTTCGCCGGATTGTCGTGGGAGGAGAGCAAGGAACGCTATTATCAGCAGCTCTATTATTCAGGGGCGACCGAGAAAACTCTCGATTGGCTGCTAAAGAACGATTTTGTCTCGCAGATCGCTTTGTTTGGCTGGGGCAGACACACGGACCGATTGAGCGTTGATTCAAAGCCGCTGACCTATAGCGAGATCAATGTCGAAGTAAACCGGTTCGGCGAATATATTCAAAACTTCTCGCGTGAGAACGCCGAAAGGCCGATGGTGCATTTCGTGGTCAAACGCATTTCGGACGACGTTGACCTTTCGAACCTTGAAAAATGGTATGAACTCGGCGAGGGCGAAACGATCGGGGAACATATCTTGTACCGTCCGCGGCTGCGATAAAACAAAAAGGCCGCCTATTGAAGACGGCCAAAGAATGTATTGCTAATTCGAATTCCAGTAAAGGCTTTTTAGGCTGCTAAGAGGTCATTGGACGTTTCCGCAAAAACGCGTCGTCCGTTTATTGCATCGTCGATGATCTCACGGACAGCCGAAGCGTCCGGATTCACGTCCATTCGCGCACATGCACGAAGATGCCTGATAATCCCCTCGGTTGCGATCTCGACACAGTCTTCGCTCAATTTTGAAAATCGGCGTGCCTGTATGTGATCGATCTGCAGGATCCTGTCCTGCAAAGTCATCGGTTTAGCTGCTGCCACTTATTAATCTCCTCGCGTATTTATTTACGTCTAGAACAATTGAGTCCGAAATAAAAACGGCGAAAAATCGAATGTTCACGCATTAAAAGCTAGAAACCGACATTCGCTCAAACAGATCCGGGGCCTCAATGTAATAGAATGTTAACAGAAATGTTCGCCAATGTCACCAACTTTTTTTGCAGATTGTGATTTTTTTCTCAAAATAGCGCGGAATACAAAAATGCCGACAAAACCCAAGTTTTACCGGCATTTGGCTAAACTAAGACTCAGTCGCTGAGGAATTAGGCAACGGCATCTTTGATCGCTTTGCCAAGACGGAACTTGACGGTGGTCTTTGCCGGGATCTTGATGATTGCGCCGGTCGCCGGGTTTCGGCCGTCGCGGGCCTTGCGGGTAGCTTTCACAAGCTTTCCAAAGCCGGGCACGGCAAATTCGCCGTTCGTTTTAACTTCTTTTGCTGCAAGTGCTGCTAACGAATCAAACAGGCCTTTAACGTCCTTTTTGTTCATTCCGCTTGTTTCAGCCAAGCTGTTGATGATCTCCGTTTGTGTCATTCGAGCCATAATTTTGTGGTTAACCTCCAAGGGATTTAATGTAAAAAATTCTCAACTAAAGAACTGCGAGCGGATAGCAAAACTCGTCAGCAAGCCCGGGCGTCGATTTCAGCCTGATGGTCGGGGCGGCAAGATTCGAACTTGCGGCCTCTCGCTCCCAAAGCGAGCGCACTACCAGGCTGTGCTACGCCCCGTGAATCACCCAGAACAAGTGTCGAATTCTACAAGTGAAATAAGCATAGGTCAAGTCAAACACCCGTAAAATCAAGCAGAAAGCGAAGAAAAGTGCGCGCGGCCTTCGCTCGGTGGCTCAAACCTGCCTTTACGCTTTCGGGCAATTGCCCAAATGTTAGTTCAAAGCCGTCCGGAATGAAGACAGGGTCGTACCCGAAACCGCCCTCGCCGAAGGGCTGACCGGCGATCATTCCCGGGCATTGGCCTTCGCACGCAAACAGCAAATTGCCAGTAGGCGATGCGAAGGCAATGGCGGCGGCAAAACGGGCCGAGCGCGCCGGACCTTGTTCACCGCGGAGCTTTTCAAGGAGAAGCTCGATCCGTTCCGCGTCTGAAATTCCCTCGCCGCCGTACCGCGCAGAATAGACGCCCGGTTCGCCATTTAACGCCGCGACCTCCAGCCCTGAATCATCTGCCATTGCATAGTGTCCGGTTTGCATTGCATAGGCGGAAGCTTTTATTTGAGCATTCGCAAGAAAGGTCGAGCCCGTTTCCGGCACCTCATTAATGCCCTCGAACGAGTTCAAACTTTCAAGCAGAACCGGGCTTTCAGAAAGAAGCGAACGAAACTCCCTCAACTTTCCCGGATTGCTCGTAGCGATCACTATACGGTCGATCTTCATATATGGCCGGTCCTCTTGCGGCGAAATTAAATTAAAAAAGGAATGTGTCCTGCTCGCCGAATTCCGGTTCCCTAGCAAATTATTATTGCCAAAGCAGTTCGATAAAGTGTATAAAAGAAGAGGCTCAAATTCCACGAGCCTCTCGCCTATCATTACCCTTTGTAAGGAGAAATCATATCTTGACCCCGACAGTTTCTAGCCAACCTGTTTTTGTGCCTGGCACTATCTATAATGGCGCCGTGATCGATATTCGGATGCTGGATGAAACTGGCCCGCTGGATGCGCGTGCCACAGCTTATGAATTAGGATTGTGGCTTGCCGGGCTTGATTCGTTCATATCCACATTTGACCGTTTGTTCACCGATCAGCCTTCGACCTTGCCGGACTCGAAGCATTGGTATAAGGCAATGCGGCTTGCCCGTTCGGGCCTGCTTCGATGTTCCGAGCTTTATTATCTTCTTCGTGCAGCGGATAGCGACGAATTGCCTGATACCGCACTTCTTGTTGATGTTGCCAATTTGGTCCGCGATTCGCTTTCTTCGAACGAAGCCTTAACGCGAGCCGGTGTGATCCGGCCCGACGGATGGCGAGTTTGGCGAGAGGAATTGGCAGCAAGGCTTTCGAGATCAGCAGGCGCGGACCATTTTATGTCGATCGCCCGCGGAGCCGATTCGGAGACACTTCCTGAAACTCTCCGCGATCTGATCACACCGGGTTCGGTGAACACAGGCGAGGTCGCAGAAAATTGCGGGATCATGCGTGAATTCGCTTCGATACATAAGGCCCTCGAGGTAGTCGGGCGAATGCTGCGAAATGACGACCCGCTAAAACCGTCTCTGCTTATCTTTGCTTTTGTTTACGAGCGGACCCAAACGCTGATCGCGCAGATCAATAATCGTCTGTCGAGCGTAAAGGACGAAGAGTCAGAATTTTTCATCGCGCTTGATGGAGCCTCCTATTCAGCATCGATGGAAATAAGGAAGGCCTTTAGTCAGGAACTTTCAAAGGTAGTTAACGTCCGGCCGGCACACCTTGTTTACGCGCATATCGAAGTTGCCCATTCCCTTCTCTCGGCAGGGTTTGAAGAGGTTATCGCCAGCTTTGCCCGATCGCTTAAGCCGGAGATCAAAGTTTCCGATATCTTCTCAAGTTTCAAAACGAAGCTGGAGCAATCGCTGATACTTCGGGCAGCTCTGGCTAAGACGCTTAGGGCCGTAAAGGCAGCAGAAGAGGAGCCGTCCAAGTCCGAGATCGTGAATATGCGAAACATGGTCGAGCTGTTCAACCATGAAGCATTCCATTTTCTTTATTACAAGGACAAAGAGACCGTCGAACGCTTTACCGAAGAGGTGCAGTTCACGGTCGACCCGAAAGATCTCGTTCCGATCCTGCACCGATTTGGCGCATATCTGGAAACGCTGTTAGGCGCCGTTTCAATGCGCGCGGTTCTGGCAGATCATCCGTTTGAGGACTAGACCTAGATCGTTCCCGTTTCACCAGTCTATTGCGATCGAAGTGTTGAAAGCGGTTTCTTAAATAGAACATCAAAGCTTGCGGCGGCTCCGACAAGCATCACGACAAGCGTTGTCACGACTATCCCGGCGAGCAGCAAGACAGGGTCGAACGTCCACGCGATGTTCAATATGAAGCTGCTGACCGCCCACGAAAGGATCACGGCGAAACCCGCACCTATGATCCCCGCAAGCAGGCCAAGGATCCCGTATTCACCAAAAAGTATCAGGATCAATGACACCCGCCGCGTGCCGAGCGTTTTCAATATCGCGTTCTCATAGATGCGTTGTGATTTTGTCAGCGCGATCGAACCTATGAGGATCAGAACACCTGCGAGTATCACAAAACTGCCGACGAACGATATCGCCAGAACGAAGTTATTTATCAGTTTCTGAACGGTCGTAATGATGTCGGCAACATCGACGACCTGAACGTTCGGAAAGCGGTCGATGGTCTGGCGCTGCAGCCGCTGACGTTCGGTCGCTCCGACGCGGCTCAGGACTGTTGCCGCGAAGCTTTGCGGCGCTACTTCAAGAACGCCCGGCGCAAAGACGAAAACGAACGCTGTCCGCGTGTTCCGCAGATCGATCTTTCTTATGCCCGCAACACGCGCGGTCATCTTTCTGCCGGAAATATCGAACGTAATAGAATCGCCCGGAACGATCTTCAGAGTTTCAGCCATACGTTCTTCGACTGAGACCTCCGGCACATCGGCCGGCGTGTCGCCCCACCAGCGTCCGGCAATAACCGTCTCATTGTCGTCGAGTTCCGGACGGTAAGTGACCGCAAACTCACGCCCGATCTGGCCTTGCTGCTGCCGCACCTCAGGGTTTCCAAAATCGATCGCCTTACCGTTAACGAAGGCGATGCGCGCGCGGACGGTCGGCGTGGTCTCCGGTTTTTCACCGATGCTGTTTTCAATAAGCGCAGCAACTTCATCGATCTGGCTTTTCTGAATATCAATGAAGAAGAGCGTTGGCAGACGCTGGTTTCGCGTGAAATCAAATTCGCGGACGAGATTTGTCTGAAGCGATTGGACCGCCAGGACGACGAAAGCACCCAAACCGACGGCAAGCAAGATTATCCGCGTCTGATTTCCGGGCCGGTAAAGCGAGTTCACCGATTGGCGGAACTCGAAAGAGCCCACGGACCTAAAGCTGCGAAGAAGCTTGGTCAAAACGATCGCAGCCAAATAAAGAAAAAGCGAGGTAAGGGCGAGTCCGATCAGGAAAAACGCTCCGACCATCACTGAACCTGCCTGCCAAACTGCGAGGCCGAGCAGTCCGGCAAGACTTCCGGCGCCGATAAGCCATTTCACCGGATCAAGCCTTCGGAGGCTTGCGTTATTCTCATCGCGCAGCAAGAGCCTTGGCTTTATATTGCGAACCTGCAGCAGCGGCAGCATCGAAAAAAGAACTGATATCAGAACACCAAGCAGAAGCCCCTGAGCCGCCGTGGAAGCGCCGACCGTGTATAGCATTTTCTCCGGCAGATCCTCGGCGAACCGGCTTTGCACGAACCAGAGGCCAAACTGTGCAAGCAGCACGCCGAACGCGCTTCCGATCAGACCGAGTGTCAGGATCTGCAGAAGATAAACGGTAATAATGCGATTGCCGCCTGCACCAAGGCACTTCAAAACAGCGACCGTTTTCCGCTTCTGTTCAACGAACGCACGCGAAACATTCCAAACGCCGACGCCGCCGAGAACAAGGATCAGCAATCCGGTCAACGCCAGATAATTCTCAGTCCGGGCAAATTGTTCGCCGAGGCGTTCTTGTGTTTCGCGATATGACTGAACGCGGAGATTTGTGCCTTTCAAAGCCTCGCGGAGTTCCGCCACGAGTGCGGTCGGATTGTCCGACGTTCGATAAAGTATCGCGTTTCGAACGCGGCTCGCATTTCTCGTGATGCCCGCGGCCTCGAATGCTCTTTTCTCAACAAAAACTCTGGCACCGAGACGAAAGCCGGTCGAACCGCCCGGTTCCTGATCGAAGCTGGCACGGATCTCGAATTCGGCCTCGCCGATCTTTATCTTGTCGCCGACGTTCACTGCGAGATCTTCGAGCAGGATACGGGCGACCACGGCTCCATTATTCGCAAGTATCGAATGATCGAATGGCTTGCCGCCATCCAGTTGAAAATCACCGACAAGCGGGAATGGCGGCTCGACGCCTTTTAGTTCAATGAGGCGCACTCGTTCGTTCGAAGGGTCGGACGGCCGTGCCATCGACGAGGTGTTTATCGTTTCGTTTCGGTCTTCGATGATCCCGGAAACATCGATCACCGTCTGGATCTTTGCAAGATCGGTCGGCGAGAAATCTCCGTTCGACCGTATCTCGAGATCGGCGGTCATAAGGGCACGAGCGTCAGTACCGACCGCTCGTGTCAAATTCTGTATCAGTGAACGCAATGCCACGACCGACCCAACGCCGAGCGCGATACACAGGAAAAAGAAAAGAAGCCGCCGCCATGATGAACGGATCTCGCGGATCGTGAGATTGAGGATAAACTTCATTAATTCAGTTCGTCGGAGATCACCTGTCCGTCGCGAAGGATCACCTGCCGCTGAGCAAGCCGTGCCAATTCCTGATCGTGCGTAACCAGCACAAGCGTCACATCGTTTTGCTTGTGAAGATCGGTCATCAGTTCAAATATGTGGTGCCCGTTCTTTGAATCAAGATTTCCCGTCGGTTCATCGGCGAGCAATATCTTGGGCTCATTTGCGAACGCACGGGCAATGGCAACGCGCTGCTGTTCACCGCCTGAAAGCTCTGACGGATAATGATGCCCGCGATTCGTCAGCCCGACGTCGCTCATCAAGGCCTCGGCTCTTTCCCTTGCATTCAAGCTGCCGCGAACTTCGAGCGGGATCAGCACGTTCTCAAAGGCCGTCAAGCTGGGGATCAGATGGAACGATTGAAAGATAAACCCGATCTTGCTGCTGCGAAGATCGGCAAGTCCGTCCTCGCTCATCGTGGTTATTTCATCGCCGTCGATGTTTATCGTGCCGGACGTCGGCGAATCAAGCCCGGCCAGCAGGCCAAGCAGCGTGGATTTACCGCTGCCGGACGCACCTGTAAGTGCAACGAACTGCCCGCCGGGGATCGCGAGCGAAACATCTGAGAGAATGGTCAGGTCCTCGGTTCCCGAACGGACGGTCTTGGTTACTTGGTCGATTGTAATCATCTTTAGGGCGATCTGATCGAGATCTGCGCACAACGCAGCGGTCAAAAAATTCTATTCGTCAACGATTCCTAATAGGATTGCATCATATGAACAGTTAAACTAAAAGTGCGTTTATTCTTTGTATGCGGCAATTTATTTCAATATTCACTGTCATTGTTCTCTTAGTTGCGGCTACATTTTCCGCAGCGTGCGGTTCCTCAAGCTTTGCCGGGAAGACATACGACGTAGATCGGCCTTTGGTTCACCCGGAGGTTAGCGAGGCTCGTCCAAAGATCGTAGCATTTGGCGACAGCCTGACCGCGGGCTTTGGTTTGGCTGAGATCGAATCGTATCCGTTCCTGCTGCAGCAGCGGCTGGACAGCGAAGGGCTGAAGTTCGAGGTCGTAAATGCGGGCGTCTCCGGCGACACAAGCCTCGGCGGACTGGAACGTATCGATTGGGTCCTCGAACAGGAAAACGTGGAGGTGCTGATACTTGCCCTCGGTGCGAACGACCTGCTTCGCGGAATTCCTGTCGAGAAAATGCGAAACAATCTCGACGGGATAATTAGGAAAGCCAAGCAGAAGAACGTAAAGATCCTGCTCTGCGGAATGCTCGCCCCGCCGAGCATGGGCGCCGAATACCAACGAGCCTATACCGCAGCCTTCCCTGATCTGGCAGATAAATACGATGTCGCATATCTTCCGTTCCTGTTGGAAGGCATCGCATTGCAGCGGGAACTCAATCAGGCAGACGGAATTCATCCGAACGCGGAAGGCACGCGGTTGATGACGGAAAATATTTACAAGGAACTGAAGCCACTGCTAGCAGAATAGACAAAACCTAATAAGAACAAGGGGCATATTGATGAAATTTGGTGTAGAGCCGGGACTTTTGCTAATGGCCTTGATCGTTGTCGCCGCGCAAGCGAACGCTCAAGATCAGGTGAAAGCAGAGAAAATTGAGTCCTATATTCCACGGGGAGTTCAGCAGGCGGAAGAAGTGTCGGACGAGACTGACGTCAAGCAGATCAATATCAAGATATTTGACCCCGAGTCGATAAAGTTCAAAATTGGCCCGGACGCATACAAAGAGAAAGAGGAGCTTGCGACGGGACCCGACGACGATGAATCCTCAGTTCAGCAGAAGGATGATTGGTATGTCCGTCCGGACGGAAAGACCCGAGCGAAACGATATGTGAACAGCGTAGTCGGCCCGGTCGCTCTAGCGCGATACACGGCGGTTGCCGGTATTCTTACTGCACGAAACGCTCCCAGCGAATGGGGCGGAAAATGGAAAGGTTTCGCGGGACGATTTGGCTCGAATATGGCTGAGAGTGCGATCAATAATTCTGTAAAGTATGGTTTGGACGAAGCTTTAAAGGTAGATAGCCGATTTTATTTAAGCCGTGACCGAAGCGTCTCGGCCCGTATGCGAAATGCAGTTTTTTCAACCGTTATGGCCCGAAATGTTAAAGGCGAACGCGTTTTTGGATTACCCAAGATCGCCGGACAACTAGCCGGGAATGTTATTTCGGCATCGACATGGTATCCCGAACGATACGGGATCAGCCACGGACTAAAAGGAGCGGCGATCGGCTTTGCCGTAGATGCTGGCGTTAGCCTGTTCAGGGAATTCATTTGGAAAAAATAGTCGAATAGGTGGCCAAACACCACCAACTCTTATGAACATCACACATCTGGAATGTGCGCTTTGCGGGCTTCGACACGAAGCAGGCGTCTTGCAGAATCTATGCACGGAATGCGGCAAGCCGCTGCTGGTCAAATATGATCTGGCGAAAGCGGGGGAAACGCTCACCCGCGAATCGCTCGGTTCTCGCGAAAGCTCTCTGTGGCGTTACAGCGAAGTGCTGCCGGTCTCGGATCCAGAAAACATCGTTTCATTTGGCGAAGGCTGGACGCCGCTGTTGAAAGCCGATCGGCTCGCCGCTTCGCTTTCCCTTCCTATCCAACTCTATATCAAAGACGAAGGTCAAAATCCGACCCAAAGTTTCAAGGCCCGAGGTATGACCGCAGCTATTTCGATGGCGAAAGAATTGGGCGTGAAGAAGGTCGCGGTTCCATCTGCCGGAAATGCAGCGGGAGCAATGGCAGCATACGCGGCACGAGCCGGAATGGAAGCATTTATCTTTATGCCTGCCGATACGCCGCGGGCGAATGTCATCGAATGTGAACAGTCAGGTGCCAATGTAACGCTTATCGACGGGCTAATAACTGACTGTGGAAAGATCGTCGCCGAGCGGAAAGAGGCTGAAGGTTGGTTTGACGTTTCAACCCTCAAAGAGCCTTACCGGGTCGAAGGCAAAAAGACGATGGGTTACGAGCTTGCCGAGCAATTCGACTTGGAACTGCCGGACGTGATCCTATATCCGACCGGCGGCGGAACTGGTTTGATCGGAATGTGGAAAGCCTTCGACGAAATGGAGCAGATGGGCTGGATCGGACCGAAACGGCCGAGAATGATCTCCGTTCAATCTTCCACCTGTGCGCCGATCGTACGTGCCTTCCACAGCGGCGAACGGTTTGCGGAAGAGTTTGAAAATGCCGCGACGGTTGCTTCGGGCCTGCGGGTTCCCAAGGCGATCGGTGATTTTTTGATTCTTGATGCACTGCGTGCGTCCGGCGGGACGGCTATTGCGGTAACGGATGAAGAGCTCGTCGCGGCCGTGAAAGAGATAGGAGCGGCCGAGGGCATATTCACAGCGCCGGAAGGCGCGGCGTGTTTACCTGCATTGCGGAAAATGGTCGATGAAGGAATGATCGAAGCGAATGAAACGGTCGTCTTGTTCAATACCGGATCGGGCGTAAAATATCTCGAAGCATTTAATTAGTTCGTTACGAAAAATGGGCGTAAGCGAGAAAATAAGAGGTTTTGGCGAACTCTGGCAATTCGATAATCGTTTCGAATTGATCATTTCGCGGCTCTTTCGTCCCGGCAAGCCACAACTCATTTACAAATACAAAGGCATTGAGTTCTTATCCGATCATTCAGCCGGAGATGCGAATGGAGCACGCGCCGTGCTTGCGACGGATATGTATCGAAAGCTTCTGGCGAAAATGGACCTGCCGGAAAAGATCTCGGTACTCGATATCGGTGCAAACAATGGCGGTTTTCCGCTTCTCATCGCATCTGAGGGATACAAGATAGAACGCCTGCTTTCGATCGAGTTAAATCCCAAGACCTTTGAGCGGCTAAAGAATAATATTTCGCGAAACTTTGGCGACGAGGCCGAATGTATTAACGCTGCGGTTTGCGGCGATGCGCGTGCGATCCATTTTGCCGAAGGTTCAGCCGGAACCTCGGACAATATCTATCAGGCTGAAGGCAGCGGCCTGCATATCGAAGGCATAACGCTGAATGATGCGATCGAGCGGGTCGGTGCCGACAAGTTGGACATCTGCAAAATGGATATCGAAGGCGCCGAGTTTGAGATCTTTACGAGCGGAAATGGGGCGAAGATAACGGGATGCAGATATTTGCTTATTGAAATTCATCATTATCCCGAACCTGATAAAGATCGAGAGATCGTTCGCAACGCGATAATGGAACTCGGGTTTGACGAGATAGATCCGCCGCCGAACGACGACGAACATCACGTACATCTGTTCCGGAATATAAAAAATGCGGGCCGATCTGATCAGCCCGCGTAGAGTTGTGCTGGTAAATGCAACTACAGCCTTAAATGCGGCGGCCGCGAATAAGGTCAACGATAAGTACTACTACCGCTACCACAAGCAGTACATGGATCAGGTTTCCGATCGCTGCACCGCCAAACCCAAATCCCAAAGCCCACAAAACTAAAAGAATAATCACTATTGTCCAGATCATTTTTGTCTCCTCCTTTTCTGTTCCTCATTCCAAACTTTTGTATCGAAACTCGCAACTAGACCATTCCGGTGCGAGCATTCTTTGCCTTTTCCGCGCCGATCGCGGTCTTCACATCTTTTTCTTCCTCAGGAGGAGGAAGAACCGCGGGCATTCCGAGCGAATCGATCCAAAGCTCACGGCACCAGCCTTTTGTATGGTAAAGATGTTCGCTCTCTTCTTCGTGGACTTCTTCGTAAGCATCGCTTAAGACCTTCTTTGCTTCACCGGTCTCTTTCTTTGCAAGTTCACCGATCAGGTCCCAGTTCAGATGGTCCTTGTTCTCGGCGAGTATCACACATTCAGCGGCAACAAGCTCGGCCGCTTTTTTATCGCCGTTCGCTTTTGCCATTTCCATCGCCTTTACCAGCGATTCGCCGATGTGCCTTACCACTGCCCGCCCCGGTGTTTCTTTCGACGTATCCAAGCCTAACTGTTCACATACTTTCTTGACTATCTGAACGTGCTTTGTGGTTTGCTCCAAATACTCTCCCCACTCCTTCTTGAGATCTGAGTTAACTGCGCAGCTCACAGCTGTTCGATAGATCTCAACTCCGCCCATTTCAGTTTCGAGTGCTTGATAAAGTAATTCGTTTCTTTGGTCCTTCTTCATAACCCTTACTCCTTGTATTGATTCAGTACACAACCTTATTCCAATGTGCTAGGGTGCAACGCCCGTGCCACTCGAAGTACCGATTTGCTAGGCATAATTACGTAAATCTGCTAAAATCCGGTATCTTTAGGTTAATTATATGTTTAGTGACAACTTCAGACGCGGCGAAGGAAAAGGTAAGGGCCGAACCGGATCAAAGGCAGCATCGAAGCTGGCGGATATCGGCTGGAAAGCTTTTCAGGCGGTGAATACTGCTTTGCCTGAAGGCAAGTCCATTCAGCCTGCGTGGGCCGCTGAGCCTTTGCTCAAGTCTTACGAACGAACGGCACCGCCGCTTGGATTTCCCCGAGAGACCGACAGCCTATGTCCTGCTTGCGTAAAATCGGTTAGAAATGGCGTGATCTCCGGCGACATTCCGCTCGATATTTTGATGAATTCGCATCCCGGCGAGATCAAAGCACAGATCGTCGAAGAAGATGGTCAGGTGCTGATGCGGAAAACGTGTCCGACGCACGGTGAGTTCGTCGATGTGCTCGCGACCGACGCTAGGTTTCTGCAGCGTATTGAAGACCTTTTCTTTGGGCGCGATTTTAAATCCGCTGAAGATTCGCTCGTCCATCACCACGGAACGAGCGATATCAAGTTCGGCCGCGGTGCTGTGCTTACCGTATATCTTACGAACCGTTGCAATATGATGTGCAATCCATGTTTTATGGATGCGAATCAGGTTGGCTATGTTCACGAGCCGACATTTGAAGACATCAAGGCGATACTTGATCGGGCCGTTTCGTTCAAACCGCGCCGTCAAATAATCATTTTATTCTCAGGCGGCGAACCTACTCTTTCTCCGTTCTTCCTAGATGCGGTCGCATATGCAAAGAAGATCGGGTTCTATCGAATACTTGCCGCGACGAACGGCATTCGTTATGCCGAGGACATTGAATTTGCAAAGGCCGCGAAGGAAGCCGGCCAACACGGCGTTTATCTGCAGTTCGACGGAACGAATGAAGAGGACAACAAGCACCGCGGCGTCGGAAATCTGTTTGATGTAAAACTCAAGTCCATCGAGAATCTGGCCGAGGTCGGGATCAAGGTCACGCTCGTGACGACGATCGTCAATTCCTGGAACAACCAGGGAATTGGCTCTATCGTTAAATTTGCTGCGGAGAACATTGACAAGGTTCAGACCATCGCGTTTCAGCCGGTCTCGTTCACGGGCCGTGATGAGGACGTGTCGGATAAAGACCGGATCGAACAGCGTTATACGCTCGCCGGGATGACGCACGATCTGAAAGATCAGCTTGGCGGTGTACTCGAGCCGATGCGTGATTGGTTCCCGCTGTCTTCATATTCAGCCTTTACAAGCGTGATGGATATGCTTCAGGGAGCGGATGCACCCTGGGGCTGGTCGTCGTGTAATTGCCATCCGAACTGCGGAATCTTTACGCTGATGGTGGTGAACAAAAAGACGAATGAAATGAAGTCGCTCTTTGAGTTCTTCAACTACGAGCAGTTTATGAAGGACGTCGCGATGATAACCGATACGGCTCGCGGCAAAAAGCTAACGATGGCACAGCTGGGCATGGCGATAATGCGAAATTACGACGCCGCGAGTGCCCCAGAAGGCTTTCCGATCTCGCAGATCATCAATCTGTTCAAGCCGTCGTCAGCATCATCGAACAGCGACCGCAACGACCGAATGCAGGTCGGGGAAAAGGGTGACGACATCTGGCGCGTATTATGCGTTGAGGGAATGTGGTTCCAGGACCTGTTCACGTACGACTTCCGCCGAACAGAAATGTGCGTGATCCCATACGGCACGCAGGAAGGCGAGATCAGCTTTTGCGCATACAATACCGGTGTCGGTTGGCGGCAGATCATTGAAGAAATGCACAAGACCGCATCGCTCAGCGAATGGTACACGGAGCACGGGCGTCATGCTGTTTATGCGAAAGGCAAAGAAGTTCCGGGCATCGGAAAGACTCGCAGCCTGAGCCTTCCGGTTATCGCAAAGGTGCTTGAGGAAGATATTGACAAGCCTTTGGTAACGCCATATCTGGTCGATGCTGCAGAAACCGAATCAGCGGCGTCCGGCGGTTAGGCAGATCCGCGATCGTTTATATTTTTTGAATTTCCTCCCGCGTGAACGGTCAGACACAATTCAACTGGAGAAGGTTCAATGATCAGAAACGGTCTCGTTTTTATTTTCGTTGTTTTGGTTTTGGTCGCGGCGGTAGTTTTGCTGCCCGAGGATCGAACGGGCGCCGAGGCCCGATCGCCCGAACCGATATTCCACAGCGACGAGTTAAGGTCACTCGGCCTTAGGACCGTTAACGATATCGAACGCTCGCGAGGGGCATTTGCCGGTTATAATGAGATCACGTTTCCGGGATCGAATACGCGGGTCTTTACTTGGACCGGTTCGGATCGGAATGCGATCGCCTCTGACTTTTACGCGATCAGCCTTGATGGCAAAAGTCTTGCGAAAGTTGCCGAGGCCGAGCCGTTATTAAAACTTCGCTATGCAGATTTCGACCCACTAAAAGGTCTTCCCGAGATCCCCGAAACACTCTCCGCAAGATCTACATCGGGAAAACATGCCTATATAGTTCAGTTTGTCGCGCAGCCGCTTGAAGAATTCAGAGCGGCGCTTCGCGATATGGGCGGACGGATCTTTATCTATCTTCCTGACGATGCATATATCGTTCACCTCGATAGCGAACAGGCGGCTCAGGTTGCAGAACTTCCCTTTGTTCGATGGATCGGCCGGTATCAGCCGGCATATAAGCTTGACGAAACGATAGGCCGCGAGCTTTCGGCAAGCGCGCTAAAACCGCGGCGTTATAACATAATGGTCCTCGAACGCGGCCCGGCAATGCAGAACGCGTTGCGCGGCAGAATAGTATCGATCGGTGGTACTGTTCATGGCGGCGAAGAGCAAGGTTTTCGGATTGAGGCGACGCTTGACCACGATCAGCTGCTGGACGTTCTGTACAACGAAGACGTTTTATTTGTAGATGAATGGTCGGCGCCCGAAATGGATATGGACATAATCCGCTCGACTGGCGGTGCGAACTATGTCGAAAGCACAGCCGGTTTTCGCGGTGAGGGCGTTCGCGCCGAGGTGATGGATAACGGCCTCAGACAGACTCACAATGATTTCAATTCCGGTTTGTCGCCGATCATACATAATTCGTCAAATACGAACGAGGGGCAGAACCACGGCACATCGACCTATGGAATAGTCTTTGGCCGCGGAACCGCGAATTCTGCGGGACGAGGAATGATGCCGGAGGCCCAGGGAATTTTCGCCGATTACGATTTCCTCGGATCGGGCCGCTATACTCATACCGAACGCCTTACAAAAACACCTTACTTTGCAGTCTTTCAATCAAATAGCTGGGGAAGTTCGCTAACCACAAGTTATAACACGATCTCAGCCGAGCTCGACGACATTCTATTTATCAACGACATTGTGCTTCTTCAATCTCAAAGCAACGCAGCTTCGACAAGTTCAAGGCCGCAGGCTTGGGCAAAGAACGTGGTCTCGGTCGGCGGCATCCGGCACTATAATACCGCCAGCTTTAACGACGACAGATGGGCGACAAGCGCGAGTACCGGTCCGGCAGCCGATGGCAGGATCAAACCGGATCTTGCGCATTTTTACGACAACATATTCACCACCAGCAATTCCAGTAATACGAGCTATACGTCGAGTTTTGGCGGCACGAGCGGTGCTACACCGATAACTGCCGGGCATTTTGGCATCTTTTTCCAAATGTGGCACAACGGCATTTTCGGCAATCCTGTTGGAGCCACGGTCTTTGACAGCCGTCCGAAAATGAGCACGGCAAAAGCAATAATGATCAACACGGCGATCCAGTGGGACATGACCATCGCCGGGACCGACATCACGCGTGTTCGACAGGGCTTTGGCAGGGCAAATGTTGAAAATCTATACAATCTCCGCAACAAGATGCGGATCATCAACGAATCGGACGTACTGACAAATCTCCAAACCCAGAATTATGTCGTAAACGTTCCCATTGGTTCGACCGACCCTTTGAAGATAACGCTTGTTTATACCGACCCGATGGGTAGCCCGGGAGCATCGCAGGCACGCATCAATGATATTTCGCTTCGTGTCACCGCTCCGGGCGGGGCGGTCTATTGGGGTAACGTAGGATTAAATGGCTCGGGAATGTGGTCATCGACCGGCGGTTCTGCGAATACCGTCGACACGGTCGAGAACGTTTTTATTCAGAATCCGACCTCGGGCCCTTGGACGATCGAGGTGATCGGTTCGGCGATAAATCAGGACGCGCGTCCGGAAACGCCTGCTGTTGTTGATGCGGATTTTGCTCTGGTTGCGAGCGGAATTTCACCCGCTGCACCTACATCCGCAAACGTTTCCGTTTCAGGCAGGGCCGCGACCGAAAGCGGAATGGGAATTCGGGGTGCCGTGATTACGCTCACGGACAGTGAAGGAAATCAGCGATTCGCATATACCAGTTCGTTCGGATATTTTTCGATCGATGAGGTTGCCGCCGGCCGCAGTTATGTCATTTCTATTTCGGGCAGCAAACGGCAATTCGAACCGTCGTCGTATGCGATAACCGCCGTCGACGAGATCAACGATATTGTTTTCACGGCAGTGAATTGATAATTTCAGCAAGCCGAGCAAGGTCCGCCTCCGACCGGCAATGCACCCGCAGGGCACGCCGGCCGCGGTCGATCAGAACCTGAAAATCTCCGCGGGCCTGTGCCGACTTTACAACTCCAAATGTATATTTCTGGCCGGGCACCTCTAGATCTTCTGCGTCGTCTGCAGTGATCTGAAGAAACACACCATTATTTGCACCGCCTTTATAGGCCTGTCCTGTCGAATGCAGAAATCTTGGACCAAAACCTAGGCAAGTAGCTGCCAATCGGTTTACAAGAACATGTGTTCTAATCTGCTGCAGCAGACGTTCGTTTTGCTCGTTCATTTCCACATATCCCAATATGGCGAAATAATCGGCATCTTCGACATTGGCAAAATGGGCCGAAAGCAATTCGCTTAATTTCGGCTCGTCGACCATTTCGAGAAGGCGGTTCGCATATTCTTCAGAAGAGAACAGCGAGAAACCGTCGGCTTCGAAAAATGGAGTTTCAGCAGGAAGCTCACCCGTGTGTTCGTACTCATCGGTGATCTTTCGCGCTTCGATCTTTGCCGATTCAACGTCGGGCTGATCGAACGGGTTGATCCCCATTACGCTTCCGGCTACCGCGGTCGCGAATTCCCAACGGAAGAACTCGGCTCCGATATCGTAAATATCTTTAAGCTCGATACATATCACCGGATGTCCGGCCGCGTGCAATGCAGCGAGATCGGTGCAATCTGCTTCACCTGTAACTTTCACGAATACAAAAACTCGATCGCTGCCATAGCTGACCGCAGGCTGGAGCGGTTCGCGATCGACCGGAATTATCGCCACTCCATTCTTGCCGGTGGATTCGGCAACGAGTTGTTCCATCCACGCACCGAGATCATAGATCGATGGCGAGGCAAGTATGGTCAATTTGTCGCGGCCGGTTGCATGAGAGATGCCAAGCAGGAGCCCAAGCAGAGCGCCGGGGTTTTCGGAAATGTTCTCGCTTCGGCAAAGTCCCGCCATTTCATTTGCGCGATCGAGAAGCCTTTCAACATCAAGGCCCATTGCTGCAGCGGCAGTCATACCAAATGGAGAAAGAGCTGAGAATCTTCCGCCGACAGTCGGTTCGCCAAAGATTATGTGGCGGAAGCCGTCTGCTCGGGCGGCCTGTTCCATCTTCGAGCCGGGATCGGTTATCGCAACGAACTGTTTGCCCGGTTCGTCGCTGATCTGCGAAACGCGGTCGAAAAAATATTGCTTGAAACAATTAGGCTCAAGCGTCGAACCGGATTTGCTGGCAACGATGAAAAGGGTTTTAGCAATGTCCAGTTTTTCTTTGACCGATCTGACCTGTGCGGGAACGGTCGAATCAAGAATGTGGAAATTATCAACCCCGAACGTCTTCGCGAGCACTTCCGGGCACAGCGACGAACCGCCCATTCCCATGAGCAGAATGTTGGCGAAACCGGCTTGTTCGATGTCCGCACGAAGCTCGCGGTATTTATCAAGGCCTGCAAGTTCGCGGTCAATAATTTCAAGCCAGCCGAGCCACTTATCCTCGTCCGATCCGGTCCAGACGCTTGCGTCCTTTTGCCAGATGCGTGAGATTCGGACATCGGCCTGCCATTCTTCGGAAACGGAGCGCAACTGATCTTCGATCGCTGCGGGCAATGAATAGGTCATTGAATTCTGCATTGAAATAAATTAACACAACTTTGGCGACACGCGTGCCGCTAGTGGTTTCGTATGTAACGGCAAAGCAAAGTAGAATAGCGGGCATGACAAAGATATTCGTTTTCTTCAGCACAGTTTTTATTCTGGCAATGTCGGTCGCGGCACAGCCCTGTTTAGATGCAGCGAAGGTCGTTCCTCCGGTGATGTCGGAAGAAACGCGAAAGGTTTACGAAACCAAGCTTGCCGAAGCCGAGCAGGTTCACCTTAATAAACCGAACGAGGCCGATTCGATAATCTGGCTGGGGAGGCGAACGGCTTATTTGGGCAATTATAAAAACGCGATCCGCCAATTCTCAAGCGGAATTGTTTTGCACCCAAACGATGCACGGCTTTATCGGCATCGCGGTCACCGATATCTGACGATCCGTTGTTTTGATGACGCGATAAAAGACTTCGAAAAAGCTGCGGCGTTGATAAAGGGCAAGCCCGATGAAGTAGAGCCCGACGGCCTTCCAAACGCAAAGAACATCCCGACGAGCACACTGCAATCGAACATCTGGTATCACCTTGGGCTTGCGTATTACTTAAAGGTCGACTTTGCAAAAGCCTTGAAAGCCTACAAAGAATGTCAAAAGGTTTCGGCCAATAACGATATGAAGACAGCGACGGTATATTGGCACTATATGACACTTCGTCGAGCGGGCAAGAAAAAGGATGCCGAGAAAATGCTGAAGGCCTTTAAGACGAACATCGAATTGATCGAGAACACAGATTACTTAAACCTATTGAAACTGAACAAAGGCGAAGTAAAAGCCGAAGACCTGCTCTCGACCATACGCGGCGAGGCGGACTCACTCGGTTCGGCATCGCTCGGTTATGGCATCGGAAACTATTTTCTTTACAACGGCGACCGGGAAAAGGCGATGACGATATTTCGCAAGATCGTCGAAGGAAACCAATGGGCGAGCTTCGGCTACATCGCCGCTGAGGCGGAACTAAGAAGATAACCAATTGATCAGCATTTGCTCCTGCTTATGAAACGCCTGCTCGGGCGTTTCTTTTTTGGTCATTGGAAGCTTGAAGAACACCGATAGCTGTTCCTGGATTCCGCCTTTGCCGCGTTGTTTTGCAAGGTCGAGACAGCGGGCGATCTCGATAGCGAGCGGTGCGGCAAGGATCGAATCTTTGCAGAGGAAATTCACTTTTATCTGCATTGTTTGTCCCAGGAAGCCGCGTATATCGATGTTATCCCAGGCTTCTTTGTTGTC
This sequence comes from Pyrinomonadaceae bacterium, assembly GCA_041751035.1. Taxonomy (GTDB): domain Bacteria; phylum Acidobacteriota; class Blastocatellia; order Pyrinomonadales; family Pyrinomonadaceae; genus OLB17. Next base: position 64,331 of record JBGSYH010000013.1, read on the forward strand.
GCCGCGCGGACGGTAGTATCGAATATCGACGATGTGATCGTCGACCTTGTAGCCCAGAATATCGTCAAGTACAGAGCTTTTTGTTTTAACTTTTGAGGCCAGGGAATCTTCGTTCGACAAAGCAAGTCCATCACGATTTCCGAGAATGTTCGTCGAGTACCAACCATCGACATGCAGTGCGCGGCTTTTAAGGGCCGGAGCGAGCACGGTCTTGATAAAAGTCTGCCCGGTCTTGCCGTCCTTTCCGGCGATCGGAACATTCTGTGTTTCGGCAAATTCGATCAACGCGGGAATATCGGCAGCGACAGATGGCGTAAAATTTCCATATGGTACGCCTTCGGCGATCGCGGCGTAGGCATAGAGCATCGCAGGTGAAATGTCCGGAGAATTTTCGTCGAGAGCTTTTTCAAAACCAGCGAGTGAGTCGAATATCTCGTTGCCTTCGGCGGCGAGTTTTTCCGTCGAGCCAAGATTTATCACCACAACCGAATCGCATTTTTTCTCAAAACCTGAAAGATCCGCCCGGAGTTGTTCGATCGTCGCACGATGTCCGCCTTGCGTGATCTTGTTCTGCCCTTCGATAAGCGAGAGAAAGCGTTCGTCCCCGATCGCAGGCCATGGCTTGATCTGTGCAAGTTCACTTTCAACCGCGACATGCTGTTTGTAGGCAAGAACTTCGTGGCCTTCGGCGGCCTTTGCGAGGTTTTCAGGAAACAGATCCCAACCGGCGAAAATGATATCCGTTAAATCCGCAAGTCCATCCACCGAGCCTCCGGCAAGCGGCAGGCCGTCGGTGCCGATCATGCCTAATTTGAGCAATTCGATGCCGGCGGCCATCGTCGTCCCGACCGCACCGCCTATGCCCACAACTGCTATACCTAAAGTTCGTTTAGCCATAAGGAAAGCCCTAATACTACACTTTTCGCTCAGGTTTTAGAACAGCCGCCAGCTCTCAGCTTCTAGCTACCAGCTTTTTCTATGCGATCCGTTTGCTTCGAAGCGAACAATCTTGCCAACTCTCTTTTCAACAACTTTCCGGTCGGGCCTTTGGGAATGTTATCGACGAAATGCACGGTCTTTGGGCATTTGAAATCTGCGAGATGCTTTTTGCAGAAATCTATGATGTCTTGAGCGGTGATCCGTGTTTCGACGGGCACACTCCCTACCGGTCGTGTTTCTGACTTCAGGACAACGAACGCCGCGACCTCTTCGCCGTAAAGTTCGTCGGTTACCCCGATCACCGCTGCGTGTTCGACCGCCGGATGCGTATAAAGCAGATCGTCGATCTCGCGCGGATAGATGTTCTCGCCGCCGCGGATGATCATGTCGGATTTCCGGTCGGCGATGTAATAAAAGCCGTCCGCATCCCGATAGCCGATATCGCCGGTGTGAAACCAGCCATTCGCAAAAGCCTTTTCGGTCGCCTCTGGATTCTTAAAGTATGCCTTGAAAATATTCGGGCCGCGGAGGACGATCTCGCCGAGTTCACCGTCGGGCAGCGGTTGATCGTTCTCGTCGAAAACCGCCATTTCATTGCCGATCGGTTTCCCGCACGAGCCCGGGCGCCGATTTTCGTTCGGCGGATTAAACGTGGATCTGCACGTCGATTCTGATAGGCCATAACCTTCGATGACCAACACCCCAAATGTCTCTTCAAAATTTCGCAGAACCTCAGCCGGAACCGGAGCTGAACCGCACATGGCGAAGCGAAGAGTAGTGAGCGGTGAGCGGTGAGCGGTGAGCGGTGAAGAGCGAACGCTGCTCACGGCTTGCTGCTCTCTGCTCACATTCAGCAGCATCGATAGCATCGTCGCCACCGAACCGAATGAAGTTATTTGATACTTTTCGATAATGTCCCAAAATCGCGAGGCGGAAAATTTTGGGCTTACGACCGTTGAGCCGCCGCAATAGAGAGCCGTCATTGTAGTTACGGAAACCGCATTCATGTGGAACAAAGGCATTACGGTCAGCAGTCTGTCATCCGGGCCGAAGCCCATCCATTCGGCGATCTGCCGGGCATTCGCGATCAGATTGCCATGTGTTAGCAGACAGCCTTTCGGCTTTCCGGTCGTGCCGGAGGTGTGGATAATGATCGCTTCGTCGCTTTCGGAAATGTCAGTTTCGGCCAATTGGTCGCTGAGACCGGCGGTCGCAGTTTCGACATCTTCGAATCCGATGATCGGAGCTTGAACGACATCCTCTCTACCGGTCGGGTTTCCGCCCATATTGCCGGCCAGAATTAATCTGGCCTCGGAATTTTCAACGACCCATTTGATCTCCTCGTCTTTCAGCAGCGAATTTATCGGCCCGGCGATCGCACCGATCTTCCAACACGCAAAATAGGCGATGATATATTCGGCCGAATTCGGCATCAGTAAACTGACAACGTCGCCTTTTTCAATGCCGCGTGCAAGAAGCATATTGACGGTCCGGTTCACTGCTTTGTCGAATTCGGAATAGGTCCATTTGCGTCCGTCGGCTTCGGAAAAGAGAAATGTCTTTTGGCCGTGTTCTAACGCGCGTTCTTCCAATAGTTTACGGATGTTTTCGTTGCCTTTGGCCATTGATTTGTATAAGATTAGCACGCAAAGTTATGACAATCTATCGAAGTTTTATCGGCGGCAAGTGGATCGATTCCGCTTCGGGCAAGACCCTTCCAAATATTAACCCGGCTGACACGCGAGATGTGATCGGCGAAGCACAGATGTGCGCTCGCGAAGAGGCGCGAACAGCGGTCGAAGCGGCGTATAACGCGTTCAGGGAGTGGAGACGAACACCGGCTCCGGCACGTGGACGAATTCTGACAGTTATGTCGCGGTTGATGGAGCAGCACAAAGAAGAACTTGCCCAAATGCTGACCCGCGAAGAGGGTAAAGTTATTTCCGAAGGTCGCGGCGAGGTCCAACGTGCGACCAACGTTGTCGAATTCTGCGCAGGTGAAACGCGGCGTTTAAATGGCGAAACGATACCGAGCGAATTGCCGTCGAATTGGGCATATACTATCAAGGAGCCGCACGGCGTTGTCGGCGTGATCACGCCTTGGAATTTTCCGATCGCGATCCCGGTTTGGAAGATCGCACCGGCTCTTGCCGCAGGCAACACGGTCGTATTTAAACCTGCTTCGAACACACCCGCGTCGGCGGTTAGAATAGTTGAATTATTCAAAGAAGCTGGTGTGCCGGACGGCGTTCTGAATTTGGTAATAGGTTCCGGCGGCGAGGTTGGCGACGAGATCGTGAATCATCCCGCGGTTCGGGCAATTTCCTTCACAGGTTCGACAGAGATCGGACTTAAGATGTATGGCGAGATCGCCAAACGGGGCATTCCGTTTCAAGCAGAAATGGGAGGCAAAAATCCGGTCGTGGTTCTGCCCGATTGCGACATTGAACTTGCGGTTGAGCATACTGCCGCGGGAGCGTTCGGCTCGACCGGCCAAAGATGCACAGCTTCGTCACGGGCCGTGGTCGTCGATTCGATAGCGGATAAATTTGTCGAAAAGATAGTCGCTCGGGCGAAGGCATATCGGCTTGGTCCAGGTTCGGACGAAAAAAACGAGATCGGCCCGTCGGTCGATGAATCGCAATTCAAAACGGTGCTGAAGTATATCGATATCGGCCGCGAAGACGGTGCCACTCTGCTTTGCGGAGGAAGTCGTGCGACGGGTGACGGACTTGAGAATGGTTACTTTGTCAAACCGACGGTTTTCGATCACGTTACGCCCGATATGCGTATCTTCCGCGAGGAGATCTTTGGCCCGGTGCTTGGCATTACGCGTGTAAAGGATCTAGACGAGGCGATGGCGGTCGCGAACGATTGCGAATATGGCCTGTCGTCGTCTGTGTTTTCGAATGATTACAACAGCATCACTCGATTCGTGAACGAGATCGAATCCGGTATGACCCACATAAATTCACCTACGACCGGCGGCGAAGCTCACATTCCGTTCGGCGGAATAAAGGGCAGCGGCATCGGCCCGCGAGAACAAGGCTCCGTTTCGCTCGATTTCTACAGCGAGATGAAGGTCGTGTACGTCGACCACACCGGCCGCAAACGCGAAGGGAATTTGTATTAAGGATCTCTAACACAGAGGACACAGAGAGCACGGAGTATTCAGATCCCAAAAACGTCTCTGTGTTCTCTGTGGCAAAAACTTATGAATCCACAAGAACAAAAGTCAACGGTTTCTGACGCCGTGCGGAAGCACAAGGAATTTCTGTTTCCGGCGGTCGCCAATTACTATCAGGAGCCGATCGCGATCGTTCGCGGTGAGGGTGAAAAGGTTTGGGACGATCAGGGTAATGAATATCTCGATTGTTTCGGCGGCGTTTTGACGGTAAGCATCGGCCACGCTAATCCGCGGGTGAACGCGGCGTGGAAAGATCAGGTCGATAAGATCGCGCATACATCGACGCTTTATGCGAACGGTCCACAAGGCGACCTCGCTGAAAAGCTTGCCGAGATAACGCCGGGCGACCTGAAGAAATCGTTCTTTACCAACAGCGGAACAGAAGCGGATGATACTGCGATTCTGGCTGCGAAACTCGCGACGGGAAATCAGGAGATCATCGTCCTTCGGCACTCCTACGCAGGCCGTTCGGCGACGGCGTTGTCATCGGTCGGGCACAAGACGTGGCGGCCGGTCGCGGCTCAGGTGCCCGGCATTATTCATGCGGCGGCTCCGTATTGTTACCGCTGTCCATTCAAGCTTGAATATCCTTCGTGCGGCGTCGCCTGTGCCGACGACGTAGAGGACATCATAAACACGACAACGACCGGGAACATCGCGGCGTTTATGGCAGAGACAATTCTAGGTGTTGGCGGTTTTATCATTCCACCAAAGGAATATTTCCCGCGTGTCGCCGAGATCGCTCGGAACCACGGCGGTCTGTTCATCTCCGACGAGGTCCAAGCGGCGTGGGGCCGGACCGGCGACAAATGGTTCGGGATCGAGCATTGGGGCGTGGAGCCGGACATCATCACCTCGGCAAAGGGCATGGGCAACGGCGTGCCGATCGGCTGGACGATCGCGACGCCCGAGGTCGCGGACGCGTTTCCGGGCCTGACTTTCTCCACGTTCGGCGGGAATCCGGTCTCGTCCGCGGTCGGTCTTGCGGTTATAAAGGTCATCGAAGAAGACGACCTGCGGACGAATGCCCGCGTCGTCGGTGATTATCTTAAACAGCGAATGCTCGAGCTTCAGGAAAAGCACGCCATCATCGGCGACGTCCGCGGCATGGGATTGATGCTTGGGATCGAACTAGTAAAGGACCGCAAGACAAAAGAACCGAACCCGGAAGCAGTTTTGCGCGTATTCGAAGAGACAAAGCGTAAAGGCGTGCTCATCGGAAAGGGCGGATTGTACGGCAACGTCATCCGGACCGGGATGATGCTAAACACAACCATCGATACGGTCGACCGTTTGGTGGAAGCATTGGATGAAGCGCTCCTTACCGCCTGATCGAAATCAATTCTCTTCGAGGTGTTTATGCTATTAAGGCGATCAATCGTTTTCTTTCTATTTCTCGCTATTCCGATCTCTGCACAGGTTCCGGATAAAGCCAGAGTCATTGCCGGCGCCGAAAGTGCGTTCGGAAAGGCCGCAAAGACAAATTCGGGTCCGGCACCGGGATGTGCTGTTGGCGTTTCTCTGAATGGCGAGTCTGTATTTGAAAAAGCTTTCGGACTTGCCGAGATGGAGCACAACATTCCAAACACGCCGCAGACGATATTCGAATCCGGTTCGGTGGCAAAACAATTCACCGCGGCGGCGCTCGTCCTTCTTCAACAGGACGGCAAGTTGAAGATCGACGATGATGTGCGGAAGTACATTCCTGAACTGCCAGAATACGGTAAACCGATAACGATCAGGCATCTGCTGACGCATACTGCGGGCTTGCGGGATTGGGGCTCGGTAATGGGATTGACCGGGGCCGGTCGCGGCAATCGGATCATCACACAGGAACTCGCCTTTGACGTGATCATCCGGCAGAAATATCTTGATTTTGTCCCCGGTGCCGAGTATTCGTATTCGAACAGCGGCTATCAGCTTGCGGCGATAATCGTCGAACGCGTTTCCGGCAAGAAATTCGGCGAATTTACACACGAACGTATCTTTAAGCCGCTCGGGATGAACAACAGCACTTGGCGTGACAATTATCAGCGGCTCGTGCCCGGCCGCGCTCAGGGTTATTCAAAAAGCGGGCCGACCGCACCGTGGATGCTGAACATGCCGTTTATGAACGTGATCGGCAATGGCGGAATGTTGACGACCGTTGGCGATTGGCTTAAGTGGAACGCGATGCTCGATGCTCGGACGTGGAATCCATCGCTGGTGGATGCGCTTGAGGCGCAGGGCGTGTTAAACGACGGTAGAAAGATAAGCTACGCGCTAGGATTAGTTGTCGACAAATACAGAGGAATGAAAGACGTTTCTCACGGCGGCTCGACGGCCGGCTACCAGACCTTTCTCGCCCGTTATCCCGACCAGAAGGTTTCAGTCGCAGTGCTTTGCAACGGCACGAGCCCAAGCGCAGGTGGGCTTGCAGCGAGCATTACGGACGAGATCTTCGGGCCATTTCCGGCACCGGCAAAGGTCGAGGGCGTTTCGGTATCCGAAGAACGTCTCAAGAGATACGCGGGTATCTGGAAAAACGATGTTACCAGAAACGTTAGCTCGATCGCGCTCGACAAAGGCGAATTAAAGCTCGGAAACACCGCACTCAAACCAATGGCTGACGGATCCTTCATGCTTGGTGAACGTAAGTTGAAGTTTACCGACGCCAGTCCGGCGATCGCTACGATAGACAACGTCGACGGCTCAATAACTCGGCTAACACTTGTTTCTGAATGGAAACCGACCGCCGCTGAGCTTTCGGAAATGGCGGGCGATTGGTACAGCGAAGAGGCACAGGCGACCTTCACATTTGCCGTTGAAGGTGACAAAGCCTACGTTGTTCAGCGGCCGTCTTTGAGATTACCATTGCAGCCGCTCTATAAGGACCACCTGACAACACAGGCGTTCATGGTCTGGTTCACACGCGATGCGAATGGCAAGATCGACAAATTGCACGTCGGCGGCTCGCGACTGCGGGATATGATGTTTGCGAGGGTCAGAAAGTAATTCGAGAGCTAACTCTGAAGGTAAAGTGAAAATGGGACAATTCTTCAAACTGCCGGCTGTTATCCTGCTTTTCGCCTCTGCTCTTACCGCACAGAACGCGTTTGATGCTTCGGTCGATTTGCTTGTCAAGGCTGAGAAGGAACGGCAAAGGATCCCGGGCGTCTCTGTAGCGATCGTAAAGGACGGGATGCCGTTGCTCGTCAAAGGATATGGCATGGCCAACGTCGAGCATTCGGTAGCAGTGAAGCCTGAGACGATCTTTCAGTCAGGTTCGGTCGGCAAGCAGTTCACGGCGTATGCGGTGATGATGCTGATCGAGGAAGGAAAGGCTTCGCTAGATGACAAGCTGGGCAAACATCTACCCGATATTCCCGTCGAATGGAACGCGATCACCATCCGTCATTTGTTGACGCACACCTCAGGGCTCGGCGATTATCCGCAGGATTTTGACTTGCAGCGCGACGCGACGGAGGCGGAGATATTTAAGAAACTACAGGCCGTAAAACCGTCCTCCGCACCGGGCGAGCGTTGGGCTTACAGCAACGTGGGCTACGTGACGCTCGGTGTGTTGATAAAGAAATTGAGCGGGAAGTTTTACGGCGATTTTCTACAAGAGCGTGTCTTCAGACCGCTCGGCATGACGACCGCACGTGTTATCAGCGAACGCGATATTGTCGCCAACCGAGCGGCAGGCTATATGCTCGTCAATGGTGAGCTTAAGAATCAGACCTGGGTCGCTCCAACTCTGAATACGACCGCTGACGGGGCTTTGTATTTGACAGCACTCGACATGGTCAAATGGGAAACCGGACTTGCCACGGGAAAGCTTTTATCGAGATCTTCATATGAAGAGATGTGGTCACCAGTTCAGCTTAACAACGGTTCGAAGCACCCATATGGATTTGGCTGGGCCCTTTCAAGCGTCAATGAAAATAGGATCATAGAACACGGCGGCGCGTGGCAGGGTTTCAAAGCTCACATCGCGCGTTTCACCGACAAAAAGCTGACTGTAATAGCCTTTGCCAATCTCTCTCAGGCAAATCCGGGGCGTATCGTGCACGGGATCGCGGCGATCATTGATCCTGAACTAAAACCCAAACCGATGACTGACCCAGACCCGGCCCATACGGCACAGATGAAGGCGCTTCTGCAGGAAGTTCTCGATAAAAAGGTCGATCTCAATAGATTTACAGCGGAAATGCAGGCGGCGATCAAAGACACGGACAGGCTGGCTGAGTACATCAAAGCGCTTGGAGCGATGAAGAGCTTCGCGTTCACGGACAAAGTTGAGGGGCCCGCAGCGACACGTTTCAGATACAAGGTCGAATACGCCGAAATGAACCTCTCACTCATCGTGGTCATCGACAAAGCTGGAAAGATCGCCGGATTCGGATTGCAACCGGAGTGAGGCGGTTCTGATGGAAAGAATGCAAAGAAATCAAATCATCGTGGCGGGCATGGCCGTAATTCTGGCTGTCTCTGCGGTCGCGGGACAGCGGGTTGGCGGCAAGGCCCCGATCATCGACATGCATATTCACGCGGAATCATTGTCGGAGTTCGGCGGCAGCGAATTAGAAATTTGCACCGGTGATCAGAGACTGGTTTTCCCCGCGATCGATCCGAAAATGCCATTCAAGCCACAGAACATGGCGACGTGTGTCAAACGGATAAAAGCTTCAGCCACCGATGAAATGCTGTTGACGGACACGCTTGCAATGTTTGATCGATACAACATACGAAGAGCTGTGACAGCCGGTCCAATCGAACTGGTTGAGAAATGGCATGCCGCATCACCTGACCGCATTATCAAGGCTCTTTCATTTGCCGATCGCGACATCAGCCCGACTGAGTTCCGCCGACTCTATAAAGAAGGAAAGTTTAGCGTGTTCGCCGAGGTCGGTATGCAGTATCGTGGTTTGAGTCCCGCAGACGAGAGTTACGAACCGTATTTCGCGCTGGCTGAAGAACTAGATATTCCGGTTGCGATCCATCTCGGCGAGGGTCCGCCGGGCGGTGTCCACACTGTAGGGCCTCCGACATACCGTGTTAGTCTTGGAAGCCCGTTATTACTCGAGAAAGTCCTGGTGAGACATCCGAAGCTGCGCGTATATGTGATGCATTACGGATCGCCACTTGTTGATGAGATGATCGCAATGCTCTATTCGCATTCAAATCTATATGTCGACATTGCATTCAATAATTGGGGTTCCCCGCGAAAGCAATTTTATGAACATCTACGCAAGATGGTTGACGCCGGATTTGAGAAACGCATAATGTTCGGTTCCGACCAAATGGCGTGGCCGGAAACCATCGCGACGGCGATAGAGTCCGTCGAACGGGCTCCTTTCCTAAGTCGATCGCAAAAACGCGACATCTTTTACAACAATGCGGCACGCTTTCTCAGATTGAGCGACGAAGAAATCGCAAAAGACCACTCCAAAGGGACGCGGTCGAACGCAAGGCCGCGACCAGCGGAACTTAGCAAATTCAAATGAAAACACTAATTAAGAACGGACGGGTTGTAACTGCTGTTGACGACTACACCGGAGACATCTTTATCGATGACCAGACTGTTACGACTATCGGCAAGCGGCTCGATATGGAAGCAGACGTTGTGTTGGACGCGGCGGGTAAGCTCGTGATTCCCGGCGGGATAGATCCGCATACGCATATGGAATTGCCGTTTGGCGGGACGCAGTCATCGGATGATTTCTTTACGGGGACGCGGGCGGCGGCTCACGGCGGGACGACGACGATCATCGACTTTGCGGTTCAGACCAAGGGTGAGTCGATGACCTCGGGCGTCGACGCGTGGCATAAAAAGGCCGAGGGCAAGACGGCGATCGACTACGGGTTTCACCTGATCACGACTGAGTTTGAGGATGGCTCTGGACCCGAAATGTACAGGCTGATGGACGAGGGCATTACGTCGTTCAAGCTGTTCATGGCGTATCCGGGCGTGTTTCTGGCGGACGACGCGACAATCTTTCGGGCAATGTCTGCGGCTGGCCAACGCGGCGGCCTCATCTGCATGCACGCCGAAAATGGCATTGTCATCAACGAGATCATCAAACGCTTTCTCGCCGATGGCCGAACCGCTCCGAAGTATCACGCATTGACGCGTCCGACGATCGCCGAAGCTGAGGGTGTTCATCGCGCGATCGCGATCGCTGAGATGGCAGAGTCGCCGGTTTATATCGTTCACCTTTCATGCACAGATGCATTAAATCAGGTTCGCCAAGCGAGAGATCGCGGCATGTCGGCGTTTGCCGAAACCTGCCCGCAGTATCTTTTCCATTCGATCGAAGATTACGGCGACGGCTGGGACGGTGCGAAATACGTTATGACGCCGCCGCTGCGCGAAAAGCACAATTGTGCCGAGCTGTGGAAAGGCCTCAAGATGGACGATCTGCAAGTCATCTCGACCGACCATTGTCCGTTCTGTATGAAAGAGCAAAAGGAACTTGGGAAAGATGATTTCACTAAGATCCCGAACGGTGCTCCCGGAGTCGAAAATCGGTTGGCTTTGATCTACAACGGCGGCGTGGTCGAAAACCGTATTTCGCTCAATCGCTTTGTCGAGCTGACCTCGACCGCTGCAGCGAAGATGTTCGGTATGTTCCCGAAAAAAGGAACCATTGCGGTCGGTTCGGATGCCGACATTGTTATTTTTGACCCGAACGGCGAAACAACATTCGGCGTCGAACACGAACACATGAACGTCGATTATTCTTCATACGAAGGCTGGAAGATCAAAGGTAAGGTAGAGACCGTTCTCTCACGCGGCCGCGTCGTTATTCAGAACGGCGAGCACAAAGGGAAGGCCGGCGACGGGCAATTTCTAAAGCGTGGCGAATGCGTTAAGATCTAGTTCTCGACCGGCTGCCATCGCTTGATCAAACGAAACACCGGATACGTCAAAGCAAGTGCGATCAGAGCGTAAATGCTAGGTTCGGTATTGCTAATTACATAGCCAATCGCGAGCAGAAGCGATATCACTAGCACCGCAGCAGGTGCGAACGGATAGCCAAGTGCACGGAACGGGCGTTCGGCATCGGGTTCGCTGCGACGCAAAATAAACAATGCGATAACCAACAAACTCGCAATTACGACCGCAAAGAATGCTGATATCGCGAGCAGCAATTCAAAGGTTCCGATCGAGGCCAAAATGATCGCGGTCGATGCCGTCACGACCAATCCGAACACCGGTGTTCCGCCTTCGTTCACCTTCGCCGCCTGTCCAAAGAACAACCCGTCACGGCTGAGCGCAAGCAATATTCGCGGGCACGCCATCAGGATCGCATTGATGATCCCGATCAGTGAGATGAGTGCAAGGACGGTAACGATCTGGCCGCTTCGTTCGCCGAACATCAACGCTATCGCGTCCGCACCCGCAAATTTTGACCCGGCCAATTCTGACATTGGAAGGACATAGATCAAGGCGATGTTCACCAATAAATAGATCGTGATAATGATGGCGAGCCCGCCGAAAAGCGACCGCGGAATATTCCGCCCCGGGTTCTTATCTTCTTCGGTGAAATAGATCGCCTCGTGCCATCCGTCGAATGTTCCAAGCACCAGCTGAAAAGCGAGGATAAACGCGACTAGACCTGCAAACGTAGTTAGCGAAACTGCAGATGGGCTCGACTCAACCGGAGCCATCCCGATACTGCCGCCAAAAACGAAACACGCGACAACAAAAGCTATCAATGCGAGGCATTTCAAAAGGCTGGTTATTTTCTGCGTTCCGCTGCCTGTTCGCAATCCGATGTAATTCAATATCGCGATCACGATCAATATTGCAACACTGAAAATGACGCGTCCGCCAGCGAGTTCCGGAGCGAATAGTCCAGACGCATATTCGCCAAAAACGACAGTGATATACGCCAATCCGAGCGTTTGATAAAGCCAATCGCTCCAGCCGACGACGAATCCGCCAAAGTCACCGTAAGCGCGGTGCGCATAAACGTAATAGCCGCCGGCCTTTGGCGTCATTGTCGCGAGCTCGGACAAATAGTTCGCACCGAGCAGGCAGTAAATGCCGCCGAGCGTCCACGCAAGAAGGATAAGACCAACCGAAGGAAGCTGTGCCGCAACGCCGCCGGGATTTCGAAGAATTCCGACGCCAATAGTGCCGCCGATCACGATCGCCAGACCGAACCCTATTCCGAGAATTCGCAGGAGTTTGTTGGCACCCTCAGCTTGGGGATTCTCATCAATGGGCGGTTTATTCATTTATTTTGTTTGCGGCCACGTTGTTGGATGCGAGCTTAGAGACTACGTGAAAAGCAGGCACCCGTCATTCGTTAATAATACAAATGCACACCTTAAAGCAAACCTAGTCGGTGATCTTTCTGGTCAAGGTGATCTGTGGCGGTTCTGCGGCGATCGTCTCAACTATTTTAAAGAAGCTTTGAAAAAAAGGCGTCGCAAAATGTTCGTCGATCGCCTCTTTGTTCTTCCACGTTTCGTGCCAGAGAAAGACTGTCTCGTCCTCTATCGATTGATGTATATCGTAATTGATACAACCCGATTCATTTCGCGAATCGTCTACGATCGCCAGAGCCGCGGCCTTAGCCTCTTCGACCTTATCAGGTTTTACTTTCAGACGTGCGATCAATACAACGGTTTCATTATTCATCTATGCAAGGCCTCTCTTTTTTCTGATCTGATACTTCATTCAAATTCGCGGTCACCGGGCCGCGCACCCTGGTCGTTTCAACCGAGGTACGACGCACAGGCCCTTTATCAACATTCTAGCTTACGGCTTCGGGCGGCTTTGTCCCTTCGGGAACAAGCCATAATTTGATCAGTGCTGATCGATCGCCCTCGCTCTTTAGGAATACAAACTTCTTGACGTCCAAGTTGCGACGTTTTATGTACTGTTTTATTTCCCTCTCGGCATTTGTGCGGGAATTCTTATTGCCAATGATATCGATTCTGCCGGTGCTGTTCGGTTGGTTTTGGAGTTGGACCGTAAAATTGTCAAAACGGGCCATAAGGTCTTCACTATTTGCGAAGCGAAATTCATCGATCAACACAGCTTTTGTTTGTTCTTCAGTACCCTTTAGACTCTCTAAACGTTTTGCCCAGTTAATAATAGATGCCGGGGTTTCGGCTCCACCCTCATTGAAATATTTGGTGTCTTCGATCTGATCGAAGATAGCTGCATGGATAGTGTTATTTTCAAGATCGATGGCGATCGCTGATTCTAAATGGTTGCAGGAGCGAATCATGCAACCGCTTGTAAATAGTATGCCTCCGCTCTTTTCGATCGGTTTCGAGGTTTCGAAGTATTCTAGAAAGGCCCTGTGATCCCTTTCGCCTAATAGCTTTTTCAGCCGAGCTCCAATTATTTTGTTCTTTAGAATTTTATCGGAATCGTCGCCAACCCATTCGCTGATGCCGGCTGGCAAGCCAGACCTAGCAGGTTTAGCGTCTTGCGCAAGAACCGAAACTCCGAAAATTACCAAAATGAATAGTAAACAGGTGGCCGCGTGTTTCATATTTTCTCCAATCCGATGCACGGAACTGTTTTTAGATCTCATTTTTGTATCCCATGAGAGTTCTCGAGTTGCTGCATATACCACCAGAGGTACGCTCCTTTTGCTCCGTCTTGCACGGTCTCATCAACAAGAAATGATCAGCTTCCATTCAATTTCTTTCAAGTCGAGGTTTGTCGATGATCTTGCTCTTGGCCATCATCTGATGGCGACATAAAGCGAATAGTTGGATGCATGATCGTCATCGTTGTGAACGGTAATTATGTAATCGTCCGTTGACCGACACTCGATCGTAATGCCCTCTCCTACTTCATTTCCGCCGATGTCGAGCCAAACATTTCCCGCCGATCGAACGCGGACAGTCATCGACTGCCCGGCTCTTGCTCCCACAACATACGAGCGAGTGTAACCTGGCGACAGTTTTCCGGTGACCGTTGCCGATGATGCGCCGCGCGCAAATCGGATCCGCGTTTGTGATAATGCCGCTGAATCCATCATCCCGATCATCATTAAGACCGTAAAGATCTTTACCAAGAAAGGTCTGGTTATAACGTTCAATATATTTCTCATCTTTTATTCTCCTGTTTGGGTCGTTAGAGGCTTTATTTATTGATCTGCGCTTGTCAGCAGAGTTAATTTGTCATTTTTTGAAATTAGGCAGCGGTCCATCCACCGTCGATCATATGGATCCCGCCGGTGCAATAGCTGGATTCGTCGCTTGCCAGAAACAAGGCGAGATTGGCGACCTCCTCGTTCGTGCCATATCGTTTCATCGGAATATGCGAAAGAATGAAATCGTGTCCGGCGCCCGGGTCATCGGGACTGAATTGCGATTCGAGCGAACGGATCATTCGATTGTCGATCGGGCCGGGGCCTATCGCGTTGACACGGATGTTCGCTTCCGCGAGTTCCAGGGCCGCTGTTTTGACAAGGCCGTAAACGGCGTGTTTGCTGGCGATATACGGCGCCATCGTCGGCGAACCGATCACCCCGGCGATCGACGAAAGCGCAATGATCGAACCGCCGCGTTTTTTCAATGGTTCGACGCAATACTTCATCGACAGCCAAACTCCGATAACATTGGTACGAAGAACGCTTTCGAATTCTTCCATCGTTAAATTTTCAATGGGTGCAAAATTGCCTTCCGTGCCGGCGTTCGCAACAAGGATGTCAACGCCGCCAAATGTGTCGATGGCTACATCGACCGCCGAGGACGTTGCGGTTTCGTCGGCCGCATCCGCAACGCAGGTAGAGATGCGATCGCCACCACCCAATCTTTCAGCGGTTTCTTTTAGTTTTGGGGCCGAACGCCCAACGAGCATCACGCTGGCTCCTTCTTCGAGAAATCGCTTCGCCGTCGCTTCGCCGATTCCGCCCGTCGCACCTGTAATGATCGCTACTTTTCCGTTGAGTCGCTTGAGGCCGCTATCTTGATTCATAATTTTCTATGGTGCCGTCGGATCTACTGGTGATTAGACAGACTATAATGACAATCGCTTTCCTGGTGATCTTTTGCCGGTTATTGGTCCAGAAAAAAGGGCACATCGCATGCCCGGCGGATCAGATCGCTTGCGGGTGCCCTTGTTCCTGTCATTGACCAAGATCTGCAACTATTCGAGGCTCCACATTTCGAAGCTGCCCCAGATCGAATCGATGATCGATTCGTTAGCGGCAAATCTTGCCTCTTCCGTGCCGAGTATCATTACGTAATTGTCCGTAACATCGGTTCCGACCAGGATCCGCAGCTTGCCTTTGCCGCGTTCGGGATGCACCGTGTCCGCGTCGGCAACGGCATAATCGTCGCTTTCAGCCCTAAGTGCACCGGGCGTTACCTTTTGGCCGAGGGCTTCAAGGAATTCCACGGCGTCGTTAAGCAGGTCTTCTTTCGTAAGCGTCTTGTCCTTGTATGCAAGGACAAAGATATCGATCTCCGATGGAGCGGGCGTTGTTACCGCCATCACGTCGATCCCTTCGATGGTATCGCTCTCTCCTTCCGAACCTTCCGGAACCGAGAACCCGTAACCTTTGACATCGTCATATACGTAGATCCAGTTGGCAGGGATCGGATTGCTCTTCGCCGTTTTTGCCGAACCTTCGGGCTTCTTTTCGTTGTTTAACTTTGGTTTGGCCGCCGAATCGGCCTTTTTGTTGGAGGCAGAAGTCGAATTGGCGGCGGGCGAATTTGAAGCCGGCGCTTTTGAGGCAGAGCTGGTGTTCATGTTAGTACCGACCGAGAACGAACAGCTGCTAATGCCAAATCCAAGGACCGCGACAGACGCGATCGTGATCATTTTCGTTTTCATCATTGTTTTAGTTTGTCTTTCTAATTTACTCAACGATCGCCGTTGGTTTTCGATTCTTGTAATAGAGCGTGACCTTTGAGATCTCCAAAAGATTCAGGCGGTCCCACTCGATGAAGTTTCCGTCTTCATCTTCGATCCGGATATCCCAATACTTAGCTTTTTCCTTTCTTGCAAATGAAATGTCGAGTTCCTCGCCGGACAAAAGCGTGTCGGCTCCGAGGATGTCTTCACCCCATTCGTCAACATTGTGTGGTGTAACGTACAAGGCATAGATCTCAACACCGGTTCGATTTACGAGTGTAAAATCTTGCCTTCCCTGTGCGGCTGCCTGTGTGCCAATGGCATAAACCATGCCGATCACTGCGATCAAAGCGATCTTTTTAATTGATCTCATATCTTTCTCCTTCAAAATTAAATGTTCTAGCTGTCAAACTGATCCTTCGACGATCTACTCTCGCACCCAAACGACGCCGTCCGACCAAGTGATCCGATTGCCGTCTGGCGATAAGACACCGTTCTTGGTAGCAAAGTCCGAGGCGGTGATGCGGTTCCCCTGGATTGATCCTCTGGATCTAGCCGTGCCGCCCGTCCGGGCGTCGGTTATGGTGATCGTCGTCCCAATGTGGCCAATGTTCCACAAATATGGTGATCTCGTCCCATCATCGTAGTAGCCGATCCACACGCCGTTCAGATCCGGGGCATCGGGCGCCTTTATCCAGAAAACGCCGTCTGACCAATTTATTCGTCTGCCGTCAGTAGAAAGCGTTCCGTTCTGAGTGGCGAAATCCAGAGCGCGAACAGAGTTCCCCTGGACCGTTCCCCTGGACCGCGTCGAGCTCTTTTTGGTGTCTGTAATTGTGAGGTTGCTTCCGTTTTGTGCGATCCGCCAGACATAGGGCGACTTCGTTCCGTCGTCGTAATAGCCGATCCAGGTGCCGGCAAGCTGTGGAGTACGTTCATTGAAGATCGCCGTCGCTTTTCCGTTCTTATAAAAGAGCGTTACAGAAGAGATCTCGCGCAGGTTCAGGTTTTCCCACTCGATAAAGTTTCCTTCATCGTCCTCGATACGCAGGTCCCAAAGTTTCGACGTCTCTTTGCGCGAAAAGACGATCCCCAACTCATCATTATTCGGAAGCACGTCAGCTCCGAGGATGTCTTCACCCCAATCGTCAGAATTGTGCGGCGTTACGTATAGTGCACTAATCTCGACGCCGGTCTTGTTGATCACGGTGATCGTGCGGGAATTGGATTGAGCGGCCGTTTCGGTGACCGAAACGCCGGAAATCAAAAGAACTGAACTTACGACGAAAAGAAATGCGGCGAACCGCTTGATATTTTTCATTATGTTCTCCAAAAGATCGGAATTGAGCATCTAAGCCACGCCGAGATCGATGGATCTTGTGCCCGAAACACGAACTGATCGCTTCATACTTGATTCAGATAAGGCCCGAAACGCGATCATCGGGTTGCGCCATAGAATTCTCGTCCATTGGCAGAGCCGGAATTATGTTCTCTGCCCTACTAAACGAGATTTCAGATCGGAAAGTGTAACGGCCCGCGAATTTTATTTTTACTGGCTTAGGTCTATACTCAGAGCTTGATCGAAGCCCTAGGAATCTATGGATGAAAGCGGTTCGCAGCAGATCACGGCCCTCCTCGTGGACTGGAGCAAAGGCGACCAACTCGCACTGGAGCAGCTAATGCCCCTTGTTTACGATGAGTTGCGGCAAATGGCGAAGCGCTACATGCGGCGGCAGCCTTCCGGCCATACCTTTCAGACCACGGAGCTGATCCACGAGGCATATTTGAAGCTTGCGAAACAGACCGGTCAGGATTGGCTTAACCGGGCGCATTTTTTTGGGGTCGCCGCCAAGGCGATGCGTCATATTTTGGTCGATTACGCACGATCAAAAAGCAGTCAGAAGCGCGGCGGTTGGCAGGAACGTGTTGTACTTTCAGATGCAGCGGCGAGCACCGGCAGCAAGGTTGACGATCTGGTCGCTCTCGATGATGCGCTAAACACCCTTGCTAAAATTGACGCACGCAAAAGCCGGGTCGTAGAACTCCGTTATTTCGGCGGCCTTAAGACCGAGGAGATCGCGGCTGTTCTGGATATGTCGCCGGAAACCGTAAAGCGCGATTGGCGATTTGCACGCACATGGCTGATCAGAGAGCTGAGCTCGGCTTGATATTAGACCCTTTCACGAGAAGCGGATACCGCACACCTTTCCAATGGCCTCAGAGTGGCATAGCAAAATCGACGAGATCTTTAATGTTGCATTAGATCTTCCTCTGTCCGAGCGCGAAGCCTATCTGGACAAAGAATGTAAAGGCGACCCCGAACTTAAAAAAGAGATAAACTCTTTGCTTTCCTTCGAATCGATCTCCGGTCACTTTCTTGATGAAACGCCGGATGCGGTCGCGGCTGAGATGTTTACCGATGCGCGGCCGCCGGAAAGTCTTATCGGCCGAAGGCTTGGGCATTATTCGATAGTCAAAATACTCGGCATAGGTGGAATGGGCGAAGTTTACCTGGCTGAAGATACGAGGCTTGGCCGCAAGGTCGCATTGAAACTGCTGCCGGACCTGTTTGCGGGGGACAGAGAAAGGCTCACCAGATTCACCCTCGAAGCAAGGTCGGCATCAACTCTTAACCACCCAAGCATTATCACGATCCATGAGATCGACGAGGCTGACGGCGTCCATTTCATGGCGACCGAATTCATCGACGGACAGACGTTAAAAGTGGTTTTGGGCCAGGCTCCTATGAACCTTGGCATGGCGCTGGACATTGGTATCCAGGTGGCCTCGGCATTGGCCGCTGCCCACTCAGCCGGTATTGTTCATCGCGATATCAAGCCCGATAACATAATGCTCCGGCCAGATGGTCTAGTGAAGATCCTCGATTTT
This sequence comes from Pyrinomonadaceae bacterium, assembly GCA_041751035.1. Taxonomy (GTDB): domain Bacteria; phylum Acidobacteriota; class Blastocatellia; order Pyrinomonadales; family Pyrinomonadaceae; genus OLB17. The sequence continues at coordinate 83,167 of JBGSYH010000013.1, forward strand.
GGTGTAGCGAAATTCGCCGAAACGGAACTCGCCAAGACGGACCCGCCGGAGATCCGCGAAAGGAATTCGGCCGACACGTTACCGGGCATGATCATCGGAACCGCCGAATATATGTCGCCGGAACAGGCTCGGGGCGTAAGCGTTGATCACCGGTCGGACATCTTCAGCTTTGGTGTGCTGATGTACGAGATCCTAACCGGAATAAAGCCGTTCGTGGGCAAAAATTCAATGGACACGATAGGTGCGGTCCTGCACAAAGAAGCTGAACCGATCGGCCAACTGGCACCTGAGCTGCCTGCTTCGGTCGCTGCGATAGTCGATAAGTGCCTTTCTAAATCTGCCGAACACAGGCCGCAGCAGATAAAAGAAGTGCTTGAGGTGCTTCGCCGGGCGAAACGACAGCTTGATCATGACTCCGGCGAAGCTGGTTCCGACGAATCGCATACAACACAGAAAATTGTCCTTCAGGCCGAGCCTACGTTTATTGAAACTAAGCCGTTCGGTATGTTCAGGGGCATTCGCGGTAAGGCCGTTCTGCTTGCGGTCACAACTTTTTCTCTGGTTCTGGCGTTCATTGGCTATTACGCATACTACTCATCACCGGCTGAAAAGCAGATCACGTCGATCGCCGTAATGCCGTTCGTAAATCAGAGCGGTGATGTCGCTGTCGATTTTCTTTCGGATGGCGTCACCGAGAATCTGATCAGCAGTCTTTCTACAATACCCGGATTGTCCGTAAAAGCCAGAAGCACGGTCTTTACTTTCAAAGGTAAACAGCTCTCGCCCAAGGCGATCGGGCAAGAGTTAAATGTCGATGCGGTCGTTTTTGGAACGCTTGTGCAGAAAGGCGACGATATCAGGATCGCTGTCGAACTGGTCGATACCTCCACCCAAAACATACTCTGGACCCAAAGTTATTCGCGAAAGCTGCCCGACCTTGTGCCGCTGCAGAGAGAGGTCGCGCGGGACATATCGGACCAACTTCGATCGAAGCTCTCCCCAACCGAACAGAAGTCCCTGACGCAAAGTTATCCCACAAATTCTGAGGCACAACAGCTTTATCTTAAAGGTCGATTTCACTGGAATAAACGGACCTCCGCTGATCTCGAAAAAGCCGCCGAATTCTTCAGCCAGGCCATTGAGAAAGATCCGGAATTTGCCCTTGCTCATTCCGGTTTGGCGAATGCTTATGCCCTGACGCCGATTTACGGCCCATATCGCCCCAGCGATTTTGTTTCAAAGGCAAAACAGGCCGCGATCAGATCTTTGGAACTTGATCCGGACCTAGCCGAAGGCCATGCTTCGCTCGGATTTATTCTGCAGACATATGATTTCGATTGGCCCGGAGCCGAACGCGAATTCAAGACCGCGATCAGGCTAAACCCGAACTACGCCACCGCTCATCAATGGTACGCAGAGCACCTTGCTTTTAAGGGCTCGACGAACGAGGCATTAACCAGGATATCCGAAGCATTGGAGATCGATCCCTTCTCATTGGTCATCAATCGAATGAAGGGTAACGTGCTTAGTTTCTCGAACAGGCATGATGAAGCCCTGGTTCAGTTCAGCAAGACCCTTGAGCTATATCCGAACAATGCGTCGGTTATGTTCAATATCGGCGATACTCTTGCGGCTAAAGGGATGAGGAACGAGGCCGTCCAGCAATACTTGATCGCGCTCGAATTAAGCGGGCTCGAAGCAAAGAAAATAAACGAATTGCGTGATGCTTCCCGTGATCGTGGATGGTACGGATTTTGGAACACCTACCTCAAACAACTGCTAAAAGCCAGAGAAGAAAAGATCGGTGCGGATCAAAATGCTTATATCGAAAACGAAAGCCTAGCTCTCGCCTATGCCGCGACCGGCAACAAAGACCTGGCGATAGAATATCTGGACCGGGCATTTGCCGAACGCGACCCGCGTCTTGTAACGATACGAATGACACAGATCTATGAGTCGCTAAACGACGATCCCCGATACCACGAACTGCTCAAAAAGATCGGCCTTTAAGCCGATGCCACTTGTCGGCACATCCATACGCGAATATCGATCTCAACTCAACGAGATTTGTCGAAGAATGGTCGGATCGTCTATTTGCTTATCGGCGGAAAGGAGAATTGCCTTGCTCAATATAACTGCCAGTCTCTGGTCGCCTTCAAACGGAAGAAAGACCTTGTTGTCCGACCGGGCGGCGCTTTGTTTCGCTACGATGCAAAGGTACTGGTCATTAGGTTCCATCAAAATATTCCCGCTTCCCAGGTGGATCTTATACGTTCGAATATCTCCTTTAACCATTAGGAACTTATCGCTGAACGAACATCTGTCCGCGATCTTTAATTTGGGAACCAGCTTTTCCAAGATCTCCTTTCGCGAATTTGCCGAGACAGAGAGATCGCCGAACGAGTAGTTGTACCAATAGTTGCGACGATCGCCCTCCGCTCCCGTATCCAGCCAGTTCGGATCGTTGCCGATACTGGCGACACCGACGAAAAGATCGACATCGCGCATTATCTCCGAAAAGACCAACTCCGGAACCTTACTTAGCTCCAGCGAGTCTCCAGCCGCACCACTGTCCATTACACCGACCGCTCCATATCCGCCGCCGCCCGCGTGTGCGGAGTTCTCGCGTGCTTCGATCGGATAGAAACGTACCTGGTCCGTAGTCAGATAAAGATAGGCACCGGCATCGTTAGTGTCTTCACCGTAATTTTCGCCAATACCTTCTATCCAAAACTCTGCACGCAGATTCCATTTGCTCAGTAATCGTGTAGCCGGCTGATATTCGGCGTCAACCATTAACCGCAACTTGTTCTTCCAGCCGCGAGCTGCACACAAGGCATGGAACTGGTGCTGCTTGATGATGTGCGCCGCGTATCGGTTAGAATAGACATTCGTGTTCCGTTCAGCGTCAGTTAATAGATAGATCTCGCGATGGGCTTGCTTGAACGGTTGTCGGATCAAGTGTTCTTCAAGAAACTCGCGCCACCTTAGAATGTCGTCGGTCGTCTCGTGCAGAGGGTGCCAAAGTTCTACCTTGGTTTCCGGTTCAAGCCGAACCGCAGAGCCAAACGACGTCACCATTTCGCCATCCATCCACATTGCCGAAACAGTTTCGCCATCTCCGGCCGTAAAACGCCAGATCAATCTGCGGGCAATAGTACCTACCAACGGATGATCAAGATATCGCTCGCGCCATGTGTCGTAATTCCACGTTCTTTTTTCGAGATATATCGAATCGATGCGGTCGCGTTGGGCGGTCAACATTTGACGTATGTCCTTGACCGCCTGATTTATCTCCTTGAGTTCGTCCGAATATTCCTTTTTTACTGCCGCAGGCGTAGATTTGATCGGCTTGCCGTTGGGTCCGGTCCAGTTGATCGAAACGTCGTCAGTGCCCTTTACCAAGACCCGTGCCGAATAGTCTCCGAAAGATGCGGTCGAAACTCCGACCTCGGTCAATCCGAATGCGGGGACGGAAATTTCCTCGATCTCATCCCTTGGGAGTTCGGCACGCTTTGCCGCCTTATCCAGGGCATTGCTAATTACTTTAACTACAGAACCAGTTTTTATCCGGGCCTTTAGAACTGAAAGATGACCGACCGCTGAGGGATTCTCGGTTTCGCCGAGTGCCCAGATACAAGCGTTCCCGACTCGCACACAGCGGGGCCCGACCATCGGGACCTTCTTGTAGGCGGAGATCGTAAGGGACATTATCGCTCTGAGAACTTCATTGTCCGCATTCTTTGCAGCAGCCCAGACCAACCCTTTCAGAATGTCGGCATTGTTGTCATTAATAAGTAGATTCGGATCTGGCGACCACTCGGACCAAGTTTCGATCCGCTGAGTCCGCGGTTTATCAACCAGAGGAAACCAGGTCAAGATCTCTTTTTTGAAGTTCGCCCATCCGACACTTTTCAAAACCGATTCAGTTGCCTTCTGCCATTTTACGGTTGGGGCCGAACCCTTCGCTGCCAAACAATTATTGAGCAGATCTATCCAAGCAGCTCTTTTAACTTCTTTAAGCTTCTCGATTCGGCCCAGTGCATGATCTGACCAAGCCTCGCCCGGAACCAGCGGATTTCGATGTGAATGACCGGCTAGCTCTTGTAGCTTAACTACTTGTTGTCGGGTTTCCGCGTCGCTGTAATGGTTACTTGTGATAACGCGAATGTATTCTTCTAGAAGCTTCTTGAGTCGCGGCGAAAGTGGGCCTTGTTTTTGAAAGTCTTGCAATTGTTTGATGATCTGCGGTATCGCACGCCAGTGATTCGAGTCGTATATCGAGGACCAGTTCAGGAATTGGATCAGTTCATCCTCTGAGACCGGTAACTTCTTGCGCAAGAGTTCCGTCAAGGCGTTCTTTACTTTCTGAGCAGAATAATCGTAGGAATAATGTCCTTTTTCCTTTAGCTGCCGTTGAACCGCGTGCTGTTGAAGTGTCAGCCATTTAATGAGATCTAGAGCGAGTATTTTTTGTTGGTCGGCGCTTGCAGCTAAAACCGATCTACCGATATCTGAATCTTTCAATTTTTCATCCAACGATCGCCAGTCGTTTGAGCTCTTTAGACGATGCTCGATCAAGGCGTTTGTCAGAGGCGAGTGAAAACTGTCGTCACGTCGGTCGCCGAAAAACTGTGATACGAGGTCAGTGATCTTACCCAACATCTTTAACCTCCGACAAGAGGGACAAGCTTAAGAAACGAGACTTCCATGTCGGGTTCGATCTGGATCTGTTCGTCGAGGGTTTCTATCTGGAGTCCATCAACAAGCATTACGAAGCCGTTCCGTTCAAAGGCTTCGATCGCTTTCGTATATTGTTCCTGCTCGTCGATCCGTTTCAACTCACGCATCTTGAAACCATTCAAAATTCGCTCGGCACCAACCGGTTGTACAAGGCCGCGAAATACCTCGGTCCTATTCTCGTTGTAGCTTCGTACTTCAGCCGAGACTCTCTCGCGAATGATCTCCCGTGGCGTAACCAAAGTCTGGGGAAAATTCAGTGTGAGAAAATAGTCATCTGCCCCTCGGGGGCTAAAGGAAGTTTCGTCCCGGACGAGTAAACTATAAGCCATACGCACCTCGAAAAAATTCTAACATCAAAAATGTTTTCGGTTAAATATTTTGGCGATACGAATTTTAACCAGCCTTTCTTGGTCCACGCGGGCCGCGGGTTACGGTTATGGTTTCGTTTAGTTTCAGGTAGAGGCGGTTGCGGGAGTCGGTGGTTGGGGCGATGAATTTGAGGGTGCCCTTGATGCGGATGCCGAAATGTTTGCAAAAGGGATTCGCATAGATCAGGCGTCCGGAGTGGCCGGCGTCCTTTAGAAGAAAAGCGTTGTTTGAGGTAAGGGCCTCGGTCGGTTCGAGGATGATAGTAACCTTTAGCCGGTCCGTCTCGATCTGACGCATTTTTGCCCAAAATACCAAAAAAGCGGTCATAAAACCCCTTTCCCGGGTCATAAAAATTTCGAAATGGTCATACGAATCGGCTCATGGGTCATACAAGTTGAGACGCTGAGACCCGAAAATTCGCATTTCGTCTCAGTCTTACGATCTTTCGATGTCATTGCGACGGATCCGTTCGGGTAGCGCCCAATTTGTAACGTTGCGAGGTTGTTTATGGCCCGCATTTATCGGATAATCATTGGTTTTGGAAATACCAACAAATTAACAAATAGTATATTCGGGCCGGGCAACGCCCGATCTCTTGAAGATCTGCGAAAAGGCCCGGCAACTTATCAAGAAATATGAACGATTACGTTATTTATCTGGTGCCCGCGTTGGGTTTATTCGGCATTGTCGTAATGGCATTTAAGTCGGCATGGGTCAGCAAACAGGACGCTGGCGACGAGAACATGCAGGAGCTGGCCGGTTATATCGCCAATGGCGCGATGGCGTTTCTAAAAGCCGAATGGAAGGTGCTCAGCATCTTTGCACTGATCACCGCCGCTTTTCTTGCATATTCGGGAACCATACACGAGGTCAACGGCCGCGAGATCCATTCGCATTGGCTGATCGCTGTCGCGTTTTTGATCGGTGCGGTGCTTTCCGCGACAGCCGGATACATCGGGATGAAGGTCGCCACAAAGGCGAATGTCCGTACGACACAGGCCGCTCGCACCAGCCTGAAACAGGCTCTTGCCGTTTCATTTACGGGCGGCGCGGTTATGGGATTGGGAGTTGCCGGCCTCGCGATACTTGGTCTTGGCGGATTGTTCATCGCGTTTCTTGCGATCTTTGCAGAACTTGGGCCGAATCAAGTTCGAACGGCGATCGAAGTTCTTACAGGATTTTCGCTCGGTGCCGAATCTATCGCTCTTTTTGCACGCGTCGGCGGCGGTATCTATACCAAAGCGGCTGACGTAGGTGCCGACCTGGTTGGAAAGGTCGAAGCCGGGATTCCCGAAGACGACGTCCGCAACCCGGCAACTATTGCCGATAACGTTGGCGACAACGTAGGCGACGTCGCGGGCATGGGAGCCGACCTTTTTGGATCGTACGTTGCGACCATTTTGGCGACGATGGTACTTGGCCAGGAGATAACTTCACGCGACATGTTCGGCGGGCTTGCACCGATCCTATTACCTATGGTGATCGGCGGCTTGGGCATCGTGTTTTCGGTCGTCGGAATGTTCTTTATCCGCATCAGCGACGATAAGTCGAGCGTTCAGGCGGCGATGAATATCGGCAATTGGTCGGCGATGATCCTCACCGTTATCGCGTCGTTCTTCGCCGTGATGTGGATCTTGCCGGACACCCAGCTTTCGCTTCGCACCCAATCGTTCGATAAATGGGGCGTGTTTTATTCGATCGTGGTCGGAACCTTCGTCGGCGCGATCATGAGCTATGCGACCGAATATTACACCGCGATGGGCAAAAAGCCCGTTAATTCCATCGTGCAGCAATCTGCGACCGGCCACGCGACGAACATCATCGGCGGACTGGCTGTCGGGATGAAATCGACCGTTATCCCGATCATCACATTGGCGGCCGGCATCATGCTGTCGTATTACTTTGCAGGACTTTACGGCGTGGCGATCGCAGCCTCCGGCATGATGGCGACTACGGCAATGCAGTTAGCGATCGATGCCTTTGGACCGATCGCCGACAACGCCGGCGGCATCGCTGAAATGAGCCAGCTTCCGCCCGAAGTTCGCGAACGAACCGACAATCTGGATGCCGTAGGAAACACGACGGCTGCGACCGGAAAAGGATTCGCAATTGCATCAGCGGCATTAACGGCATTGGCGCTTTTCGCGGCTTTCGTCGGCATCGCGGGTATCGATCGCATCGACATCTACAAAGCGAATGTACTCGGCGGGCTATTTGTCGGCGGCATGATCCCGTTCATCTTCTCCGCACTTTGCATTCAGGCGGTCGGAAAGGCCGCGATGGAAATGGTGCACGAGGTTCGCCGTCAGTTCCGTGAGATCCCGGGCATTATGGAATACAAAGCCAAGCCCGAATACGAGAAGTGCGTTGAGATATCGACCAAAGCCTCGATCCGTCAAATGATGCTTCCGGGTGCGATCGCTCTTATCACGCCGGTCATCGTCGGTTTCACGTTCGGCCCCGAAGTCCTCGGCGGATTGCTCGCCGGAGTCACGGTAACAGGCGTGCTGATGGGCATCTTCCAAAACAACGCGGGCGGCGCCTGGGACAACGCCAAGAAATCATTTGAAAAAGGCGTAATGATAAACGGCGAGATGTATTACAAAGGCTCGGAGCCGCACAAGGCCTCAGTTACAGGCGACACCGTCGGCGATCCGTTCAAAGATACGTCCGGCCCATCGATGAACATCCTAATCAAACTGATGTCGATCGTCTCGCTGGTCATCGCTCCGTACATCTTCGGCATCGGCACCTAAGAAAAAAGGGCGGCCAAAACCGCCCTTTTCCATAGAACTCTACTCTCGGTCACGGAGTCGTGACCACGGAATAGATCGCGGAGAACTGTGAAACGGGTTCGTTGTTCTTGAGAAGTACCGCTCGGTATTCGCGGGCTTCGGGTTTGTTCTCTGGCGAAGGGTACATATGGTTGCCGGGCGAAGTCAGATAAGTTCCGGCAAGCAGCCAGTTGCTTTCACCTTTTGCCCGCCAATCGACACGGATCGCGGACAAGCCCTGCTTCGAGAATTTGATCTCGATGGAACCATCGTTGAGCGCCTTCAAGGTTAGCGTCGGGATGATCTCTTCCGGATTGAACGGAGCCGGTTCATTCGTCACCAGATCAAGCTGTTCGCCGATCGATTCGTTGTAATCCGCAGCCGCTTTTATCTTTTTGATCAGATATTTCAGGAACGGGATTATGCCCTGTTCGGCGAGCTCCGGCAGTGTGATCACGGGATAAACCGGAATTTCGATGGTCGGCGATTCCGGCCCTTTAAACATCGCGTCCTTCCAATCACCAAAGAAATCGTTTACCGCATCGATCTGGTTTCTGATATCGCGGATGTAGTGGAAATTGGCTCGTGCATTTTCAAGCCGGACCATATCGCCCGCGGAAAGTCCTAACAACGCCTGCAGGCCGGGAAGTACCGCACTGAACAAGTCGAGCATCGCTTCGATACCTGCTTCGTCGCGCGGAAATGGTTTGTCTGGCATTTGGGGAAACCTCCTAAAGTTGTGGAATAAAACTGCCCTAGGGTTCGGTGTGAAGGAATATTAGCGGAGAAACTTTTACCGTGTCAAGAACTTTTTTTCAATGGGGCGATGCACTTGCGCAATGACCCAGATCAGGCCTGCACCGGCTCAAATCACAATTGCAAATACTCTGTGCAAGGCTGCAATAACCTGATGCAAGCCTGCACTTAATGGATGTCGATCTTGCACTGACCCGTTGCAGGTCTGCACTGACCCGATGCAAGCCTGCACTGACCTGTTGCAGGTCTGCACAGACCCGTTGTAAGTCCTGCACTGACCCATTGCACGCCTGCACCGACCCGCTGCAAGCCTGCATCAACCCTTTGCAAGCCTGCACCGACCCGTTGCAGAGCCGTTTTCGACCTTCGCAAACCCACCCAAATTCAACAAAACCCTGTATTTACGGGCATTTTATCTAAAACGTCATGATAAAACGATTTTAAGACAACTTTGAGGTTAGCCTATGGGCTGTTTTCAGTTTTCTCCGGTGGTCTCTTCTTCGGGTTGTGGCAAATTGCTCTCGTTCTCGATCGCAGAAACTCCTAAAAGAAAGTCGGCAAACACCTTGATCTCTTTCTTTTCAATTCGGCTGGCGAGATCGGACGATCCGTTTCTGTTCAACTTTGCGTAACCTTCAAACATCGGTAGAAGATTCCAGTTAACTATCATCAAGCCGGATACATGATCTTTGAAGTTTTCTGTTTCAGGCTTGTCTTCGGGATTAAGAGAGGGGATCGAGTTTATCGACCTAGCGGCCAGAGTGTTTATCTCGAAAACGCTTGTCGGATCGATCTTCTGAGCGATGGGGATGAGTTGAAAATAGGTAGATGCTCTTCTTGGAAGGTCTTCAACTTCAGTGGTTGCTCGTAATGCATATTGCATCGTCGAGCGTGCCGCATCAATGTTGCCCTTATCGACAAAATATTTGGAAACATCGGCAAATCCGTTTGCCTTTCGAATACTCTCCAAATGCCGTTCTGTTGCGTAGATCGCCGAAGAGTCATCGTCGGTTTTGAGGGCTTTAGCAACGATCCGATCAAGCAGTTGTCCGACTTCCGTTCTTTGCCCGCTTTGCAAGATAGGAACCGTGCTGATATCAACTTCACCAAATAACAGCGTCAGGTCAGTCGCCCGCCGAAACAAATTCTTATCAAGCGCGAGCATTGCCGCTCTCTTATAAAGATCGTATTTCACAAGCGGATCGTCGGTCTTTTCGGCTTCATCGATCAAGGCTCCGAGCTTATCGATACTATTATTGATCCGTTCGTCACGCTCACGCGAGTCGCGCGAAACCTGGGAAATTCTTGACTGTAGAACAGCTCTTACAACTCCAAAGTCCGAAACAAGAACCGCCGCTCGCTCCTGAACGATCGGATCGACCGCATTCACGATATTTAACCATTGATCAAAAGGCGCAAAGGGCTGTTGCGAGGCAAAGCGGGAGCGGTTGAGAACAATTGTCGCATACCTGAAGAAGGTTCCCGATTGCACTTCAATACCTGCAAAATATTGGGCTAGTGTTAAAAGAAGCCCTGCATCGACCCGGCCCGGTACGCGTTCTTCGGCAGCTATGATGTTGTCTAAAAGCCTGTATAGTTCAGGAGAATTCCTCTGATTTAACCGAAATAACACGGGCACTAGCTGAAAATCAACTGGCCCATTAGAGTAAAGCGAACGGATGACAGAATCGACCGCAGCTTTTTCTTGACCGGGTTGATCTAAAAGTGAGTTTTGAATGGCCGATTCGTCCGAGTTCGACACTTTGTGCTTTTCCTTGAGTGTCTTGGAAACATTCGGTGCGCGTCGTTCCAAAAGGGCAAAAAGCTGCGTCGATAAACTTGAAAAATAAACGTCAGGAATCTCGTTGCGATTCTTGTAAAGATCGTCGATCGCCAAGATCGCAAATTCCTCGGCCCGTCCGATATCATCTTTACCGTCTTGCCATAACCACCGTGCAACTCGATATCTAGCCATTACCCGCGGAGCAGCAAAATTTAGCTCGCGGATGCGATTCTCCGTATCGCTCACCAAAATCTGCTTCTTGATCCGTTTTTCAACAGCTTTATCAACTTCGGCAGGCGGAACTGTTTGGGCAGAAGAGATAGAGGCGATAAAAGCAACCGCTATAATCATGTAAGATCTGTTGATTCTCATTATTTTTAACCCCCACAGAAACGATTCACATGTTAAAGTTCAAAAAGTTGCAAAAGTTGTAAAGAATGATACTCAATCATCTAAGTTGAAACCCTTAGTCCAGAGTCCAGCCCATACTTTGCCAACGAGTCCTTGAGAGTCAACCAAAATCGTCATTGGGGTGAATCCCAGTCGAGCATCTGCAATAGCCTTCGAAGACACTATTCGCACGTCCAGCTCGGCCAAATCATTCTCTTTGAGATGCTTAGCGATAATCGATGAATCAGTTTCGCTCGTAACTCCAATTACATTCCATTGGCGGCGGTCTAGCGAATTGATAAGATCTTTCCAACCTGGGTACTGTTGAATGCAGTATTCACAGTTAGTATTGAAAACAAATACGGCGGTCCGCTTTCCATCGCTATCGAAATTTAGCGATGCTTCGTCACCATTAAGGTTGACAGCGGGCACAGTCGAAAATTTATATCCAATTTCAGTCACAAATTGTTTGGATCGTGAAAGAGAAGCTCGTAAGTCGTAGTTTTGAAGAATCAATAAAATATTGGTGATCAAAAGTCCAAGAGCGACCAAACTTAGAAGCAAATGACTGGTATCGTATTTCGTTTTCATTGGTCTTTCGTTCTAAAAAAACTATTGGTGCATACCTGCTGACTAGGAATGGCCCGAAGGATCAGTTGCAACTCGAATTGATCCTTCGGGCGCTTTCCTCGAAATGAAAAAGCTACTGGTCGTTTAGGTTAAGAGCAGGACCCTCCACAGCAAAACGGTTCCTGAGATGGTTGCCCTTGGCATTGACAATGAACATAACCTGGGCCTTGATTGCACGAACCCATGCCGGGACAGCTGCAACTGATCTTTCCACCTCCAGGACACGTGATTTCCGCCATACAAGCAGCAAACGTCGGTATGCTCAGAAAGTAGAGCGCCGATATCGTTATGCACAAAAGGCCAAGGGTTGAGATCAAATAGCGTATTCTCTTACTTAATTCCATTGAGTCCTCCAAAATCTTTAGTCAAATGGTAATTGGGGAAGAAGAAACAAACCACGATAGTTTGTATATTGAGGCCATCAATATAGCGCAGGATCAATCCAGCGGTCAACATTTTTCTCAACTAGCTATACCACGGCCGAGTAAAGCCTGAACGAAAGCCTTTTCCAACAAAACTCGGGCGGCTGCGCTCCGGCACGGTGGATCTTTGGGGACTGTATGGATTGGAACCGTCGTTTGTTATCATTTGATTAATATTTCTTAGGAAAGTGGTGCAGCAGGTTGTACAAAAGCGAATAATGCCGTTAGCAAGTATTGATGAGGCCGTAGAAGACATCCGCGCGGGCAGGATGGTTATCGTTGTTGACGACGAGGACCGCGAGAATGAAGGCGATCTCGTGTGTGCCGCCGAAAAGGTGACTCCGGCGATAGTTAACTTTATGGCCGTGCATGGCCGCGGCCTGATCTGTCTTCCGATGACGGAAGAACGCTGCGACGAGCTGAATCTCCCGCCGCAGACCAGCGAAAACACTTCGAGCATGGGAACGGCATTTACGATCTCGATCGAGGCCCGCGAAGGCGTGACCACAGGCATTTCCGCCGCTGACCGTGCGAAGACCATCCTTACGGCGGTCGATCCAAAGTCACGGCCCGGCGACCTTGCTCGCCCCGGACACATTTTTCCGCTCCGCGCAAAACGCGGCGGAGTTCTGGTCCGCGTCGGCCAAACCGAAGCCAGCGTCGATCTCGCCCGCATCGCAGGACTTTCGCCCGCAGCCGTGATCTGCGAGATAATGAATGACGACGGAACGATGGCCCGCATGCCCGAACTCGAGATCTTCGCCGATAAACACGGCCTGAAGATAATATCTGTCGCCGATCTTGTGCGTTACAGAATAGAGAAAGAGATGCTCGTCCGGCGTGTTGTCGAAAGCGATCTGCCAACCGAATACGGGACGTTTCGGGCGACGATCTACGAAAATTCTGTCAACGGCGAGACGCATCTGGCAATGTCTTTGGGCGAAATTGAAAAGACAACCGAACCGGTGCTCGTTCGCGTCCAAACCGAGAACATAACCTTTGCGATGTTCGGCTCAAAATTAGGTGAGGCTGCCCCGGCCTTACAGGCCTCTCTCCGAATGATATCTGACGCGGGAAAAGGTGTGATCCTTTATCTTCGGCAGCGTGAGAATAATTTAGATCTGGTCGACCAATTGAAGACTTATGCATTGATGCAGGAAGGCGACATTGATTTTAATTCCGCGAAATTAAAGACCGGATACGGTAAAATGCATGATTACGGTATTGGAGCCCAGATACTGAAAGATCTTGGTGTAAAGCGAATACGCCTGATCACGAATCATCCCCCGAAAATAAGTGCTCTGGACGCATTCGACCTTGAGATAGTCGATACGGCCGGGTTTTGACCGATGGCGAAATAGATCTACTGGGTGATGGACGACGAAACCACAGAAGTTACTGAAAAGGATCCCCGTGAAAATGGTGGAAACGATTCTCCGAAAAAGAGCAAGACTCTGTTTTCACGCCGAAATCTTTATCTTGCGGCCGCATCGCTTGGCGCCCTGGTTTTGATCGCTGCCATCGCGACATTTGTTTCGTATCGTATCGGTCTCACGGATTCTTATATAAAGGCTCAGTTCGTCGCCAAGATGAACTATATCGGAATAGACTTTACGGCGGACGTCTTCCGTGTCAGGGTCAATCCTCTCGAGCTGGAATTAAAAAACGCAACATTTAACGATCGTGTTTCAGGTGAAAAACTCTTCTTTATCCGCGACGCCCGCATCGGCCTGACCATTCAAAACCTGTTCTCCTGGCAGCTAAGCAGGGATATATCGGTTGATTCGACAGAGATAAACGGTGCCGAAGTTTGGGTGAAGTTCGACGAGGACGGCCGCTCGAATTTCGCGAATCTTGTCGAGGACACTCGGGGATCTAATCTGAACTTTCGTTACAACTCGATGAAATTCGTCTTGCGTGGCGGAACGGTCCATTTTGGCGACCTTTCGCGAAAGATAGGGGCTGACGCGAATAACGTTCAGATATCGCTCGAACCGGAAAGTTTGGAGGTGCCTGAAGATCAGATACGGTATCGTGTTGACCTTCGATCATCCGGATCAACTTTCATATACGATGAACGCGAGCTTCGCGACATCTCGATCCTGGCGATCGGTTTCGCTAACAGTGCGGGGGCGGAGATCACCGATCTTAGGATCGATACGCCTATTGGGAATTCCTATTTGAAAGGTTCGATCTCCGATTGGGTTAATTTCACTTACAATCTCTCGGTCGAATCTACGGTCGATCTTACACAGACATCCAGCATTTTCCCGATCGGTGCCTCGCTCGGTGGTGTAGGAAATTTTAACGGTACGGTTTCCGGCTCAGGAGAAAAATACAAGGTCATTGGTGTGGTCGAATCCCAGGCGATCTCCGCAGAAGGCGTTTACTTAAAAGGCCTAAATATCGACGGAACGGTTGAGGGAACTAACAGCAACTACGAGGCAAATGGCAAAGCCATCGCCGAGCTTTTGACCTTTGGTGATTTTCGTATCGACCTGCCGCGTTTGGCTGGAAATGTGCGCGGCACGGGAACGGATTTCCGTTGGATCGGTGAGCTGCAAGCCATTGCTGCCAAGTCAGGTGCGATATCGCTCGGCCGACTTTTTCTCTCGGATGCTTTAGCTGAATACAAGGATAAAGAGCTTACAGCAAGCGGCAATGGACGAACGGAACGCCTGACGATCGCAGATTCTGAGATAAATTCGTTATCCGCGCGGAATATAAATGTAAAAGCGAAAGACGGCAGTTTCGAACTCTCTGCGGCGTCAGGCACAGCCGGTTCGTACAGCATGAATGATCTGAGGTTCAACGACGTCTCGGGTCGTGATCTGCGGGTTTCAGACAGGGGCGGACGCACCGAGGTAAAGATCGGTCAAATAGCCGCCGATTCGGGTTCGATTGATGAGGTCCGGTTACGTGCTATTCGAGCGTCTGACTTTACGCTGGTCGCTCTTCCAACCACTACTGAACTTTTACTTCGTGATGTGGCCGCCGCTCGGGCTGATGCCGACGGGACAGTTGTCGAAGATATATTTGCACCGGCTGTTCAGATCCGCGCCAACGGAGCTGAGACCGCGATCTATTCCGACACGGTTCGCGTTGCAAAGATCGATTCGGGCAGTGCTTCTATGGGCAGCTTGAATATCGCCGGTGTTCGCCTGACGATCAGACAGGGCCGTATTCAGGGAACTTCTAACGATATCGACGCCGGAAATGTCACCTTAGCGAGGTCGGCAACCCTGCCCGATGGCGGCACGCTTGAAGGTGTTTCGATCAAGCAGCCGATCTTCGTGCTTGAACCCTCGGGCCGTTACCGTGCGAGCGCCGACATGAGCATCGGCGGCGGTATTATTGGGAGTGTTCCCCTCGGTTCAGCTACGGCGAATGTTGATGTCAATAATGACCGCATGGCCCTTCAAAACCTTGAAGCAAATGTGATGGACGGCCGAATGAACGGAACATCTGAGATAGGCCTGAGACGTGGGGTTACTTCTACGTTAAACGGGCAATTCGAGGACCTTGACCTTTCAAAACTCATAGCAACTCAAGCCGGACGATTGATCCCATTTGAGGGCCGGACAAACGGACGTGCCGATCTTTCATTTGACGGTACGGATTATTCGACGACATCCGGAACGATAACCGCAACCGTCACCGCATCGGCAGACGATGCTTCGGGAGGAAGCATTCCGCTAAACGGTGACATTGCGTTGCGGGCCGAGAATGGGATGTTCAGTGTTGAGCAAGGCGAGCTGACCACTCAAAGATCGACGCTCAACACAACCGGCCGGTTAGATCTGCGCGGGACCGACTCTGATCTGAATGTGCAGGTTCGTTCGAATGATGCGGATGAGATCTACCGGATCTTTAGGATCCTTGGAGTTTCGCCGGATATCGAGCAACAGCTCGACGACCTACAGGTCAGCGTTGCCGGCGATCTTGCCTTCAACGCACGTTTGGAGGGAAACATCGCGGATCCGGTAGTAGCGGGCGACGGTTCTGTGGCATCGGTTTCGCTTCGCGGGCGTGAGATCGGTTCGCTTAGATCGGATATTGCGTTCAATACCGAAGGTACCCGATTTACGAACGGATCGTTGCGCGAACCCGGAGACCGCACCGGGCAGGTCGACTTCGATGTGAACATTCCGGCCGGCGGGATCAACAATATAAGCGTCAATGCGACGCTCAAAGGAATTGACGCCGGGAGCCTGATAGCTGCCATACCGGTTGAATTGCCCGGTCGCGTGCGGGATTTCACAGGGATCACTTCAGGAACTGTCGATCTAAGCGGCCTGCCTGACGCAGCTGTAGGTTCGGTTGAACTCCGAACGCAGAATGGAGCCATAGCCGGGGAACCGTTCGATCAGTTTGAGCTCGCTGCCGATCTATCCGGGACACGCATCGACATAAAGAATGCCGCCATCAAGGCCGGGAACGGCGACCTCGCTGCAACAGGTTACTACGACCGGGCATCGTCAGAATTCGATCTCGACGTTCGCGGAAGTTCGATCCCGCTACAATTGGCAGCGTCGCTTCTGCCCGAAAGTTCGGTGATCCCAACCTTTGGTGGCGAAGCAGAACTTACCGCCAAAGCGACCGGGTTTTACGATCGGCCATCGTCGTACTCGATAAGTTTTGAAGGACAGGCACGCGACGTCACGCTCAACGAAACACCGTTTGGCGTGGTCGACTTTCGCGGAACGACTGAAAATCAGGTGCTTAGGGCACGGCTTCAGGCACTGCTGGAGGACAGGCCGCAGACCATCAATGCAACACTAATACTTAGCAATGACGATCTGCCCTTTACGGTCGAAAGCACAATGGACAACAGTCCGCTGCGTCCATTCTTTGCCTTGATACCCCAACTCCGCGGCATTTCGATCAGCGGAACGGGTACCGGCAGGATCGAATTTGGCGGGAACCTTTCACGCCAACTTCCAAATGGCGAAAGAGAGTTTTCCACCGCAGGCCTTTCCGGTTCGGCAGTGTATCAGCAGATCAGTCTGCTGATACAGGACACTCCGCTAAACTCGACCGAGCCGGTAATCGTTCGCCTTGATTCGAATCAGATCGTTTTCGAAGCCGCAAGATTTGCCGGAGGCGGCTCAAACGTATTTATTGCCGGAACCAAGGCATTGTCCGACGACGCGGTAAACGATTTGACGATCAACGGGCGTATAAATCTGGCGCTGCTGAACGTGATCCCGTCGGTTGCCGCGACGGATACGTTCTTCGGAGGGATCGCAGAGCTTGCCGTACGATTGACCGGACCGAATCGCACTGCCCGCCTGACCGGTACTGGCACTACCGAGAGCGCATCTATCGCCGCCTTTATTGGTTCTGACAGGCTTTCGTTCGATCGAGTTAAGTCGCGGGTCCTTTTTTCAAGTAATCAGGCACAGATCGAATTCGCTGAGGGGTTTCTTGGCGGCGGCCGGTTTACAGCCAACGGCGGCGTATTGCTCACTGACCGGCTTCAGATCGATTCATATCGAGTTGGACTTACAGGAACTAATGTCACTGTCCCGTTGCCTGACGACTTCATTACGACCGGCGACGCCCGGCTCGAACTGACTGGCCGGCGAATCGGGCAATCACTTCTAAATCGTATCGCTGGCTCGATAATCGCCCGGCGAAGCCTCTACACCCGCGACATCGATCTGGCCAATATAGTTGGCGGCCGACGTGATGCGTCGATCTCCGGTGGAGGAACAGGCTCGATCATTCCAACATTATTCGATCTGACTATCGAAGGACGTGATGCGTTGGTTATCCGCAATAATATCGCTGATCTAACTGCCTCGGCGTCTCTTCGGCTTACCGGCACTTCTGCGAACCCGCAGATCTCCGGACGTATAGTCGCGACCGAGGGCACTGTTTTCTTTAGAAAGGACAGATACGAGGTTCAACGAGGAGTTTTGGAATTCCCGCCGAACACCTCGATCGATCCGATCATAAACTTGATCGCTGAAACTGAGATAAATGGTTATCAGGTCTTCGTCAATCTCTCCGGGCCGCTTACAGATACCGAGTTGTTGTCGGCAACGGTCAGGTCGAGCCCGGCTTTGCCGCAGGCCGACGTTATCTCATTAATCACGACCGGAAGTTTGGCTAACACGGAGTCGGGTATTCCGACCTTGGCATCAACCGGAATAAACACTGCGGCCGAGGTGTTGACCGATGCGATAATTAGTAATCCGGCGCGGCGAGCAACGGATAGGCTCTTTGGGCTGAATGTTTTCGAGATAGATCCAATTATTTCGGGCGACCGTATAAATCCGACGGCTCGCCTTACAGTTGGCCGCCAGATAAATAATAATCTTCGTGTTACATATGCGACCAATCTCTCGCAGGACCAAAATCAGGTTCTTGCGCTGGAATATCGCGTTTCAAACCGGCTGTCGGTCGTAGCGCAATATGAACAGCGGTCGTTGAGCAATGTTACGCGCAACAGAGATAATTTTAGTTTTGAGGTAAGGTTTAGAAAAAGATTTTAAACCAACACCATTGGCTGCGGTACCGCGGCATGTGTTTTGTGGCAATTAACAAAAAGGTCTCAATCGTATTGATCGAAATTCTCAGGGAGCAGCTTAGCCGCTCTACCATAGGCCTTTTTCTCCGCGATCGATTACCGTTCCTGATCCTGATCCTTCACCTTTGTTTCGTCGGGGCCGTCGCTCAGGCGCAGTTTGAGGGAACGGAGATCGCTTCCGTTACCGTAAGGTATGAAAACATGCCTGGTACCGAACCGCCTGAATCGCTCCGGTCGCTCGCTCGCGATTCTGTTGGAGAACGATTCGCAGCAGTGCGAATTCGAAATGCGATCGAGGCTCTATACGATACAAAGCTAGTCGGCAAGATCGAAGTGATCGCTGAGTTTGTCGCGGGTGAACAAGTTAGCCTCACATTCTCTGTTCAACCTGTACCGCAGGTTCGCCGTGTCTCCGTGCGGGTTGTTCCGTCAGCCTTGACCCAGGTAACCGAACAGGAACTACTTCTTAGAACGACGGTGGTTCGGACCGGTCTTCCGGTTTCTGAGGCTGATCTCCGGAACAGCGCGAACAACATCGTAGAGTATCTGAGGAATAGGGGCTACTTCAGGGCAGAAGCCGAGATCTTGCAGGAAAGTATTCCCGGTTCGCTTGACCGTGCGATCATATTTCAGGTAACTCCAGGCGAAAGGGCGACGATCCAATCGTTCAATATCGACATTTCAGGTGTTGATATGACAGGGATCGAGAGCAAGCTCAAACTTCGCGACGGAACGCCCTATTCGCGGGAACAACTGCTCGCCGATGAGGAAAGAATTCGAGAATTCTTGCGCGAAAAGGATTTTTCTGCACCGAGGCTGAATGAGCCGCGAATTACATTCGACAGTGAGACGAATCGGATTAGCGTCGAAATATCAGGCGAGGCGGGGCCGATCGTCGAAGTTGAGGTGGTCGGTGAAAACGTGAAGGTCGGGAATTCGACGCAGCGACAACTGCTGCCGATCCGGCGAGACGGAACGCTGGAATATGCGGCAATAATTGAAGGCGAAAGAAGGCTTGAGAACCATTTTCAGGAACAAGGCTATTTTTTCGCGGATGTAACGGTCGAATGTTCGGTCGATCCTCCGGTCCTGGATTATGACGGTTCTCCGATCCCGAACGGCACACCATTTATTTGTTCTTCACTTGGTTCAACAGATCTGACTGGTAAAAAAGTGTCTGTCCGATACCTTGTGAACACCGACCGCCGCCTGAAACTCGTCGATCTCCGAATTCGCGGCACCGACCTTTTCACTACAGAAGAGATCTCAAGCGTGCTTGAATCGCAAACTGCGAATATCTTGGGCATTATCCCGCTGTTCGGTTATGGTCGCGGTTATACCAGCGACCGAATTTTGCAGGAAGATGTCGCGACAATTCGTTCTTTGCTGCGCGAACTCGGTTATCGGGATGCGACAGTTAGGCCGGTTTTGGGAACCTCGGTCGATGGTGAAAGCTTGATCGTCACATTTGTTGTTGAGGAGGGGCAACCGACGAAAGTAAGCGACGTGGCGATCAACGGCAACCTGGCGTTTACTGATGATGAGCTTTTTGCGGTACTTCCCTCGCTCGCTGGTGAGAATTTTTCAAACGCCAAGATCAGAAACGGCCAACGCCGTCTTGCTGAGTTTTACTCGTCGCGTGGCTACTTTGATGCATCGGTCAGTTTTTCGATCGACGAGATCGGTTTGGACACTGATCCGAAAGAACCTCGCCTAAGGGTAACCTACAACGTTCAGAACGAAGGTGAGCCTGTTTTTGTTGATCGGATCCTTGTAAGTGGAAACGTTAGGACAAAAGCATCTGCGGTACTTCGTGCTCTCACTTTTGATCCGGGCGAGCTTCTTAAGGCATCCGATATCTACCTGAGCGAGCAGAATCTATATTCTTCCGACGCGTTCGAACGTATCGATATTCAGCCCCAGCCTCGCCGTGATCGACCGGGCGGTGGCCGGTTAACGGACGTTATTGTTGATGTCACAGAACAGGCACCGCGGCTTCTTACTTACGGCGGCGGCTTTTCTACAGACTTGGGGTTGAGCGGCTTTGTAGACCTTCGGCACTTCAATCTCTTTGGTAATCTATGGCAAGGCGGAGCGCGGCTTAGATTGAGCCAACGGCAACAGCTCGCCCAGATCGACTTTGTTAATCCACGGTTTATTCGGGACGGCCAAGATCGGTACGCACCGCTTACGATCTCAGCTCAATATCAGCGGGACTCGACCGTAACAAGGTTCTTTAGGTCTGCGTTCGATCGAGGAACGTTCGGCATAGTGCAGCGTCTTGACGAGGAAGGCAACCCGATCGATGAATTTGGCGCCGAGACAGGTAGTCCGACCCTAAATCGGTTCACTCTTTCTGCGGAGACGAACCGGACGATCAGCCGACGGGACCGGAGCATTTTATTCGTACGGTATCGTTTTGAAGATGTCCGAATTTTCAATGTTGAAAGCCTGTTGATTCGTGACCTTTTGCGCCCTGACTCACGAGTTCGGATCTCCGGGTTTGGAGCGACCTTTGTTCGAGACACACGGAAAAATTGCTCTATCAAATACACGATACTTGACCTTATTGCTCGGGGCGAAGTTGGGGAACCATGCCGATATAGTTCGAGCGATCCGACCGACGGCGATTACTTAACGGCCGAATACAATGTCTCATTGCCTCAGCTCGGCGCGAATGTCGGATTTAATAAGTTTCAAGCATCATACAATTTTTATCGACGATTTCGGTTCATTCCCGGGTTGCGCGATGCCGTTTTTGCGGCCCGCGGGCTAATTGGCGTTGCCAGCGTGTTTAAGCGGACGACTGAGTTTTCTTCCGAGTTGTTTCCTGATCTTGAGAGCATCCTTCCCATTAGTGAACGCTTCTTTGCCGGTGGAGCCAACACACTCCGTGGTTTCGAATTTGAATCGGCCGGCCCCAGAGTTGTCATCGTACCCGAGGGCACTTTCCGAAATAGCCAGGGTGAACCGGTATTTCTTGACCCATTTACGATCCCTTTTGGAGGGAACGCAATAGCCGTAGCGAATCTTGAACTTAGGATCCCTCTGACGGAAAGCGTGCGAGCTGTTCCGTTCTACGACGGAGGGAACGTATTCCGCCGGGCCGGCGATATCTTCAAACCGCCCGATGTGCCGGAGACCGATATTTTCCGCAGAAATCAACGGGCGCTTTGGACGCATACCGTCGGGCTTGGTTTCCGTTTGAAAACACCGGTTGGTGGAGAATTCGGTATCGATTTCGGATACCTTTTGAATCCGCCTCGGTTCCTGATGCCGCAGCTCAATATGCCTAACGCGATAATCCAGCTAAAACGGGAACAGTTCCACTTTCGTTTTTCCCAGGCGTTTTAGTTGATGGCGTGCGAAGCTATCAGCTCCTGATCGGACATATCCTCTGAAATTGTCTCATCGTCGAACGAGATCGGCTCGACGAGAGGCTTCTCTCGCCGCTTCGAATCTTGCCGAAGGACCGACGGCCTCGGTGGATCGGCTAAGTTAGAACGCCGTTCGATCTCACGTTCCTGACGATGTATCGCCTTTGTGGTGTACATTGCCTTATCTGCCGCCACTATAAGCTGGTCGAATGTTTCGCCTTGAGCCGGAAAGCTTGCCGAACCTATGCTGATGCCCACGCTTGTCGAATTGTTCTCGTCGATCACCATTTTGTATTCGCCAACTGCTCTTTCGATACGACGACAGAGTTCAAGAATATCTATCGTCTCAGTGCCCGGAACTATCGCAACAAATTCGTCTCCGCCATAGCGTGCAAGAAAATCATACTCGCGCAGTTGTTCCTGGATCACGTTCCCGATCTCTCTCAGCATAGTGTCGCCGACCTTATGCCCATGCGTATCGTTTATCGTCTTGAAGCCGTCAAGATCAAGTACTAGAAGCTGGAATCCCGAACCGTTTCGATCGGCCCTTTTTGCTTCTTTCTCGAACTGGTTCAGCAGGCCTCGCGAATTAGGGAGCCCCGTCATCGGGTCGGTGAGCGCGAATGTCTCCGCCTCCTCCAATTGCTGTGAACGGAGGATCGAATCGGTCGCAATTCTCGCGATCGTTTCGAGGATCCTCATATGCTCATCGCTGTAACATGCGATCTGCCGCGAGTAAAGCGAAACTGCGCCGACCATTTCGTCTTCGGCGACAAGCGGCATCGAGGCCATTCCAATAAAATCGCGGCTGAACTCCCATTCGGTAAACGCAAAATCGAGGGCCGGGTCAACGTTTTGGACAGGCAGACGCGACCGCAGCACATAACCTGTGGCTCCCTCGCCCGGGGCCACCGTTGAACCAAGTATGTCGTCACGATTTGAGCCGACAACGTGTCTGGCAGTAGCGACGTCACCCGCTTTGTTCAAGAGATAGACGATGCAGGTGTCGTAAGGCACGATCTCACCGATCTTTTCAGTAAAAAGCTTTAGTGAATCATCCAGATCCGCCGTTGCACCAAATTCCTTGGCAAGCGAATACAAGGTGAATACTTCCCTGTTCGCCCGCTTTATCTGTTGCACGAAATTCTGGCCGCCCTCAAATTCACCCGCGCCTATCACAAAAGAACCAGTATCATTTCCCCTTTCGTAACCTAGTCCCAGACGCCGCACTTCCTCTTCAAGCTCAGGCAGAATTTTGATGAATGCCGCAACTATTCTGGGATCGAATCTTGTACCCGAATTCGATCTAAGGTGCTCAAGCACCTCCTCTTCGTTTATCGCGTCCCTATAGGGGCGGGCACCTCGAAGGGTGTCATAGATATCAGCAACTGAAAGTATCCGGGCGGTAATTGGTATCTTCGTTCGGGCCAGCCCATAGGGATAGCCGCCTCCGTCCCAGCGTTCGTGGTGATGCCGGACAGTAGGAACGACCGGATAAGGAAACTCGATCGATTCGAGAATTGAAGCACCGACTGAAGCATGTATCTTGGTCTTCTCAAACTCTGCCGGTGTAAGTCGGCCCGGCTTGTTAAGAATATGATCCGGCACCGCAAGCTTGCCTACATCGTGCAGTAGAGCTCCCATCCGAAGAGCGTCAAGCTCTTGTAAGCTCAAACCGAGGGCTCGGCCTAGGCCAACAGCATAGATCTGGGTTCTGCGAACGTGCCCCATACCAACCTGATCCCGCGCGTCGATCGCCGTTGCCAGGGCCTCGACCGTAGAAAGGTGCAGGCGACTCGCTTGTAGGATCTGACTTGTCTTACTGTCGAGCATTCTTCGGTGAAAAATAAACGCGAGATGTGCCGTAAGGACAAGAGGAAGGACCACGAATCCGAACTCAAGGCCGAAATGGCGAAACAAGTAGACCAATAGGATGGTCGCAACGATATGAAAAGAGAATGCGGCTATTTCAGCGATAAAACGGTCTGTCAAACCCCTGGTTACGGTGTCTGCACGGTTTGGCGCCGACCTGAGCCTTGATCGACATGATGCAACAACTATCGCAAGAAATAGCGACGCAACAACTATATCCAAGGGAAGAATGAAATAACTGATGCTTGCAGCCGGAAATGTTAGGTCAATAACGAAGAGAACGAGAACGTATGCAAGTGAGCCGACCGAAACGCAAAAGACCTCGTTGGCAACAACAAAAAGTCGATTTTGCCGAGGCTTCTCTCCGATGGACGCCGCGAGTGCCCCTACAAGGCCGACAAGAATCCCACCTTGCAGGCCGATCGCGATAACAGCCCAAAACGTAACAACGTCAGAAGGTCTTAAACGAACGCTGGTTCGGGGAATAAGGAAGTCATATCTGCCGACTATAGCGGCAACCAATATCGCCAGGCCAAGGACGAACAGATAGGGCACCTGCATTGAAAAAGTCTGGACAAGCGCAAGAAAAACGGCCGCGACCGCGAGACCGGTCACGACGGTGCCTCTAAAAACGGCGGTCAGTGAAGGACCTGATTTAATGGCGTCAGTCATTGATCTTTGGGCGACTCAGCCCAAAATTACGGAAACGATCTCTGCGTGAGAGACGCAGCATTAAACTGCGGGATCATCTTCCTCCTTGTCCGGGCGAAACTCTACGGCCGGACGCCGATCCTAACAATCAAGGACCGTGCCATGTTCGAGGCCGACTAAAACTACGCATTTCCTTTTGTTTTCGACGGAATTAGTCTGGAAGAGGTCCGTCATCCGTCATTCTGACGATTCACTTTGACCGACGTTCTCACCCTGACCGGATCCTCGCCAAATTGAAAAGGCCGAGCAACCAGGGCTCGGCTTTACTCGGAATGAAAATGTTTTCGAGATGAGCTAAAAGCCCAAGGCTATAAGTTGCGGCGGGCGAGAAAGAGTTTCAATAACCCTAATTGTCATAGTCGTATGAGTCGATATCATCATTGAAATCATCGTCCCCATCACTATCGTCTGTGAGGTCGAGCTCGATCGGGTCAAGGCCGACGACGGTAAGGCTGGATCCGCATTCATCACAGATCACGCGATCACCCTGCTCGGAATCGGCATCTACAAAGACTTCTTCATCACATTCTGGACAAACAGTTGTCGGCATTTTCGTTTTTCTCCAAAAATCGAATAGATTTGATATTAGAGCATGCTCTTATATCGAGAGCCTGGCCTATACAAATCTAAACCTTTCGCTTCCGATTGTGCAAGGTTTTCGGAAAGAAAATCTGTAGATCGATTTTGCCGCACGATCGGCCTATGCAAAATGAGATTTCCGTTTACTTTAGATCGAGAAAAACCTTTTGACGTTATCGGCTTCGGAACGAACGCTGTTGATTTTTTGATACGTGTTCCGAGTTATCCTGAGTTCAACTCAAAGATAGAGCTTAGCGACTATATCAGGGCTGCGGGTGGCGAGGTCGCGTCGACCATGGCAGGTTTAGCAAGACTTGGATTCCGAACCGCCTATGCCGGTCGTTTTGGAAGCGACGATGCCGGTTCATTTGGAAGGGCGTCGCTCATTGAAGAGGGCGTCGATCTTTCCTTTGCTGAAAGCATTGACGATGCCCAGACACAGATCGCATTCATTTTGATAGATATCCGTTCGGGCGAGCGCACGGTTATTTGGAAACGCGACCATCGTCTCGCCTATACTGCGAGCGACTGTCCGATAAATGCGGCAGGTTCCGGACGCGTTCTGCACCTAACACCCCATGACATTGACGCCTGCATTGCGATGGCGACCATTGCGCGCTCGGCGGGGACGATCGTTTCAACCGACATTGATAACGTCTTCGATGGAATGGAAGATCTGTTAAGGCATGTCGATATGTTGGTAATGTCACACGATGTTCCAAAGAAGATCAGCGGCGAGAGCGATCATAGGACCTCGCTTCAGTACATTGCGGAAAGATTTGGCTGTCCGGTTGTCGGCGTAACTCTGGGGAATGCGGGCTCGATGCTTCTTTGCGATGGCCGATTTTTCGAGACCGACGGATCTCCTGTTCCCAATGGATGTAAAGATACTACCGGTGCCGGTGACGCTTTCCGTGTCGGCCTGATCTACGGGCTACTAAAGGGGCTAACGGTTGAAGAAGCGGCAAGAACTGCGAACGCGACCGCCGCTCTGAAATGCCGAGCAGTTGGTGCAAGAACCGCTCTCCCAAACGAGTCCGAATTGCTATCCTTCCTCAAATCAAGCACCTAGGCCTAATATTAAATTAAAAAGGACGGACCGAGATATACAGTCCGCCCCTATTTCGTTAAGCGAGTAGTTCGGATCTAGAAGATCCGGATCGTGTAACCAAATCGGATACCGCGTCCGATCTCAGGGAGAAGATCCTTAATGAAATTCGAGTGATTTCGATACAGTTTGTTTGTTAGATTATACGCGTTCACGCTGAAGATGTGAGCCGTATGGTCTCTTCCGATCGTATAGGAACCACCGACGTTGAAAAGTCCATAGCCTGCGGTACGGGTTTCGAGTGGGTACGTTTTGTCCTGCTCTGCCGCAAATACACCTTCAGGCCTTACGCTCAGACCCTTGTATCTGAAATCCAACCCGATCCGTGCTCTTGCCGGCGGTATTCGTGGGATATTGATGCTGGCGTCAGCCAATCTTGCCCTGACATAATCGAAGCTCATAAAGCCGCCGAGAAAGCTTGTGAAGCTTGCATCTGCGTTAAGTTCGACACCAAAATAGTTTGCGTCTTCCTGTTCGTACCGGGCAACGGGCAATCCGTCCTCGATATCGACCTGGCCGTCTCCATCTTCATCCTGCGGAGCAAGGAATACGAAATCATTGATCCGGTAATAGAAGATATCGCCAAAGAAATTAAATCGACGCGACTGGTGTCGAAGCGAAAAATCAAAGCCGTTCGAAGTTTCTCGTCTTAAGTCTTCATTGCCGATCTCAAAGGTCACCGTTCCGATGTGCGGGCCGTTATTATAAAGCTCTTCCAGGGCAGGAGCCCGAGATGAGAAGGTATAATTCGTAACAAACGATCCGCCTTCCCACAGGCCGATGTTTAGACCAGCCCCTCCCGAGAAACCAGTGAAGCTGCGGTTTCGATATTCCGGATTTTCGGTTCGGTATCGATTGTTCTCAACCCGCCCGCCGAATTGGAGCTTCACGCGGTCAAAATCTAACTCTTCCAGAGCAAAGACCGAAAAAGAATTGTGCTTGACCTCGCCATCTATGAGCTGCTCTGCACCTTGGACCTGATAGTTACGAGTGAAACCTTCGAACCCAAATCGGCCGGTAAGCTTCTGATATTTTTGTTGTTCGAATACGGAACGAAACGAAAAGATCTTGTTGTCGAAGATAGTGCCGACCTCAGCTTCGCCATCTTCGATCTCGATCTCCTTGTGCCTGTAATTAGTGTAGTCAACGTTAAATTTAACGCCGCTCAGAAACGGTCCTGTAAGGTTACGAAAACCGCCATCGAATCTAAGCGTGTGCCGCCTCAGCCGCAGATCGATGTCTTCTTCAACGTCAGGCAGTTCGCCAAATTCGGGCTTTTCTTTTCCGCCTTCGAAAAGAGCTGCGAACGGAATGCCGTAGCGCCTGATGTCAACCGAATAGGTTCCGCCGAAGAATGCCTTGTCGCCGTAATAGCCCGTGCCGAAACTGCCTGAATTCGAACGAGACGCTGAGTTGGATATTCGGCCGAGCGGAGTTTCATAATCTCCCGTTCGATGGGCTCCAACATTCCCGCGAACAAGCCAGTTCTTGTACCCGTACTCGATCCCGCCCGAAGCAGCGGCCTGACGGTCTGCTGTGCCGCCGACTGTCGTGAGAAAGCCGCGAAATCCTTCGTGCATATCGTCATCATGGTGCCCGATAACATTCACGACACCGCCTATCGCATTGCTTCCGTACAAAAGCGTTGCGGGGCCTTTGAGTACTTCTATGCGTTCAGCTGCCAATGGATCGATAGGCTCTCCATGGTCGCCTGACTGGGAACCGACCGAACCGACTCTAACACCATCCGCTGTGACGAGAACACGGTCACCATCAAATCCACGAAGTATAGGCCTTGACGATCCGGGGCCAAAGCTCCGCTTCGCAACACCAGGCTCAAATTCCAAAACTTCGCCGAGAGACGTCCCCGCCTTTTCCGTGATCCGGGCCGAACCTACCGAAGTAACGGTCTGGAACGAATCAAATACCGACTGCTCAGAACCCGTTGCCGTAACGGTCACCTGTTCCCGCAGCGCGGCAATATCAAGCTGGAAATCTAAAGTTAGGTCCATACCCGATGAGACGACGATTGACCGCGTGGCGTCGGAGAAACCTTCGACATGAACGATGACGGTGTACCGGCCCGCCGGAACATTGCTGAATGAATAACGGCCATCAGTGCCTGTACGAACCGTTTGATCAAGCTGTACAAGCCGAACACTTGCATCATGCAATGCCACGTTTGAGCCATAGGTTACTGTCCCCGAGATGTTTGCGGTTTGAGCGAACGCTGCCGCCGAGAGAAACGCTATAAAGAAAAGAGTACTGATTGTTCTCATAATCGATTTTTTACCCGTAAAAATATCTAGAATGTTCCTAACTGATTAGGTTAAACAACCGAAGACAAACCATTATTAATTTTCAATGAATGTGCGTTTTCGGGCAATGGACTGTTGTTAATCACATTTTAAGTAGCCGGTTTCTTATAACTTTTGACTGCAATCGGCTTGAAGCGAGTTCCTGGCCGGTTGAAAGTAGCACCGAATAGGTACCGCCCGGTAACGGCAAAAAGGCCTCAACGTGCTCCAGATTTACGATCGCACCGCGCGAGATTCGCAGAAACGCCCGATTATCGAGCCTCGACTCAATATCCTTTAGGCGAAAGTTAATCGTGTGATGTTCGCCGCTTGTGGTGTATATGTGCAGCAGTTCGCCGTCTGCGTTGATCGATGAAACGTCCGCGACAGGAATTAATCTAATGGAATCCTTTTCCTTGACCGGAATTCTCAGCAAGGGTTCGGCCCGTTCGGCAAGATCGATCTCCTCGATCGCGGGATCAAGTCTCTCGAGTTCCCGCTCGCGCCAGTCATCTCGTTCCAATCGTTCCGATGCCCGGCCCAATGCTTCGCGCAGCCTGGCACCTTCAACAGGCTTCAAAAGATAATCGACAGCGTTGAGTTCGAATGCCTTGATCGCAAATTCATCGTAAGCTGTGGCAAAAATTATCAGCGGCAGTTCGCTTTTCCGAAGCGAACGAACGACATCCAATCCGCCCATTTGCGGCATACGCAGATCAAGTATCGCAACATCCGGCTTCAATTCGCGGATCGCATTTACCGCGTCTTCGCCATTCTCGGCCTCGCCGATCACCTCCGCCTCATCGATGATCTTGATTATCGACTTTAAATATTCTCGTGCCGGACGCTCATCGTCGGCTATTAAAACTCTGATCTTGTTCATTCCGAAATTCGTTCTTCCAATGGCATTAATAGTGTTGTCGTCGTTCCGCTGACCGGGTCTATCTCGACCACAAGTTTAGCCTTGGACTTATAGATCGCTTCAAGCCTGGACCGAACATTCTGCAGCCCAAGCCCGAGTCCGTTCCCTTCGGCTACCTTTGCGATCTTACCGGCCCCTGTATCCGCCACCTTGATTACGATCTTCCGACCGGTGCCATTTGACTCAATATTTGCAGAAATGGTTATCTCACCCCCGATCGGATTTTCAGACACAGCGTGTTTGACGGCGTTCTCGACCAATGGCTGAAGGATCAGTTTCGGGATCCTTCGTCCGGCAACAGATTCGGCCACCTCGATATTTACCCGAAGTCGCTCCTCGAATCGAGCCTGCTCGATATCCAGATAATTCTGTACCAGATCGATCTCCTCGCGAACTGTCGTAAATTCCTCACCGGTATTAAGGACTCTTCGAAGCAATCGGGTTAGCCGAAGAAGCGTGTCCATTGCCTTCTCCGGCGATGTATTGATGAGATAACCGATGGTGGTAAGAGCATTAAAAAGGAAATGAGGATTTATCTGTGCCCGGAGCGCAGCCAATTGCGCTTCAGTAGCAAGTTTTTCAAATTCCTGCTCTCGGATCTCTTGCTCACATCGCTCGTGCGTTACGCGTATCGCATCTATTCTCCGAGCAGCTATTAATGCCACCGTATCCAAGAACGCGGCCTCTTCAGATAGCAACCGACGTCCGCCTTCGAACCCGCCAAGCCTTATCTTGTAATATGGCGGCTCGTGCGGCCGGACAAAAATGTCCGCTCGGTCACGATCATGGCTCACATTTGTAATTTCGGAGAGACCTTCGCCATCAGTTTTTTCGATCCATTCGGTCGCTCGGGCCGTGAAGGCGGTGCGCAATCGGTCGGAGATCCTGGACAAGAGGCCCTCAGCGTCCTTTTCATCCTCGATCTCGGCCACAAGTTCGCTTTGAAGCGTTACATAGTCCGGCCTTCTGAGAAGAACTTTATCAACCAGCCAAACGGCGAGCCGGTCGAGCCACTTAAATGCAAAAGCTGTGGTCATCCAAAGGACCACAACCACTCCCGTGGTCAGCACCTCATTCGCGTCTCCCCTGGTCTGGCGGCCCATCAGCGGTACAACTACGAACGCATAAGAGATAAATGCGGTCGCCGCTAACAGCAAAACGGCTATCGCCCGTTTAAGAAAAAGGTCAGCAAATGCGAAGCGATAGTTTTGGATCAGAATAACCAGCGCCAGCGGGAGCGATGATTGATGGGCCAACAGCTCTATGAACAGCGAATTTTCATCTCCAGGACTACTAAGATGGAGTGCCGAAACTGCGAAGATAACTAACGCACCGATCCAAAGCAGCGGGTTTTCATGAGTCCGTTTTCGAAGCAGTCCGGCCATTACGGCCGCGAGCAATAGTGCCCCGACCGCCATAATAAGTAGCGCCGTTCGAGAAGGCGCGTTGCCGGTCGAGATCGCACCGAAAAAATGAAGAAATGCGGCCGCCGAACTCAGAAGGTACGAAGCGACCACCACAAAACTGCTCGATCCAATGCCGCGAAGTGCGGAATGAACTACGACTGACGGCAGAAACCCCAGGGCTGCGTATGAAGCTGCGATCAGCAGCGGATTGCCAGAAATAACACCGAGTTCGCGCTGAGCCGTGAAAAGAAGTTCGCCTAAATTCCAAACAATGCCAAGAAATGCGGTTGCATAGAGAAGCCTTCGCACTGTCCGCGAATCGTCATCCGGCCCGCTCCGCCAGACCATCGCTGCCAGCATTCCATAGAGGAATATCCCGACCAGGAAGCCGACGATATTGAGCAGCGATGCAGCATTAATTGAATCCATTCCGTGTATTTGTAGATACTATAACGGGCTCGGTCTGAAACTTAGCTAATTCTAGCAGATTGTCAGTTCCTACCGTTCAACTGTAGAATTATGCGGTTCGGCAGTTGCCGGTCCGTGCACTGCTGATGTCGCAGTTCTTTACAAGGAGAAAAATTTGAAACGACTTTTAGTCCTTCGCCACGCAAAATCCAGTTGGTCCGATTCGTCTCTTTCAGATTTTGACCGGCCGCTCAATGAGCGCGGCCTGGCTGCCGCTCCATTCATGGGCGAAATGATCGCAAAGAACAAAATGCTGCCGGATCTGATCATTAGCTCACCGGCACAGCGGGCGCTCCAAACCGCAACGCTGGTAAAGAACAGTTCTGGTATGGATCTGCCTTTGATCCTTAATGATCAGATCTACGAAGCGAGTCCGCAGACTCTCAGAGTTGTGTTAACGTCGATTCCCGATGACGTTGATTCCGCAATGCTGGTCGGACATAACCCGGGGATCGAAGGATTCATCAGATTCCTGACCGGCGCCGTGGAGCGGATGCCGACCGCGGCATTAGCTGCGATAGAACTTGGTGTTGATTCCTGGGCTTCTGTGGGGGCTGATTCCGGTAGTTTGATCAAAATTTGGCGACCAAAGGAATTAATGCGGTCAAAGACGCTCGAATCGAGATCTAATTAACACTTATGTAACAGTTTGTTAATATGCGATTAAACTCACGGTCATAGACTCTCCATTGATACTGTTTTAAGTTTAGGCTCTCGGGAGAATAAATGACCCAAAATATGCTGCAGAGTATCCTGATCATAGAGGACGATGCTGATATAGCTGAAAGTCTCCAGTACAATTTCAAGCGTGAAGGTTACCGTTCGACAATTGCTGAATCAGGCGAGAAAGGCCTTCGCCTCGCTCTCGATGAAAAATCAACGCCGTCGCTTATTGTTTTGGATCTGATGCTTCCGGGAATGAGCGGAATGGAACTATGTCGAAAACTCCGCCGCGAACAGCTTACAGAATCGACTCCGATAATCATGCTAACGGCCCGAGCCGGCGAGACTGACAAAATTGCAGGTCTCGATTCTGGCGCGGATGACTATATCGTCAAACCCTTTTCTGTGAAAGAGGTGGTGGCGAGGGTCCGGGCCGTATTAAGGCGTGCGGAAAAGGAAAGTTCACCGCGTTATGAGGACACTCATCTCACGGTTGATTTCGACGACATGCGTGTGACGTGTGATGGCGCCGATGTGAGACTAACAAGAAAGGAGTTTGCTTTGCTCACACATTTGATAAAGAACTCTGGGCGCGTTGCTACGCGACAGCAGCTTTTGGACAACGTGTGGGGTTACAGTTATTTCGGCGATACGCGTACGCTTGACGTGCACATTCGTAGGCTAAGGCAAAAGATGGGGGACTGCGGGAACTGCATAGAAACCGTTGTCGGCGTCGGCTACAGATTTATTGGAGCTAAATGAGCTCGGATTCGAATCTACAATTAAGCCAAACTTTCACTCAAAGGATGAAAGGCGACCCGACATCTCTTAACATCCTGAAGAGCTTCCTGGATGCTTCGAGCGATGCCGTATTGGTTGTTGATCCTTCGCTCCGGGTCATTGCTGCAAACCGCGCTTCGCACGATGCCTTTTCCCGGTCAAACGTGTCGCTCGTGGATCGCCGGCTGAGCGAGATCTTTCGTGATTCCGCTCTGCATGAGGCATTCAAAACCGCGTTGACAACAGGCGAATCGTCTGATGTCCGGCTTGAACTGATCTTCAGCGGCAAACGAACCTACGACACCCATATCGCACCGCTCGTTCACAACAACATAAGTCACGCGATCGGATTCTTTTACGATAAAACCAACCTTGAGCGACTTGAACGTGTCCGACAGGAATTTCTTTCGAACATTTCTCATGAATTGAGAACGCCGCTTTCCTCAATAATGGCCTTCGTCGAAACTTTAGAAGATGGGGCGATCGACGACGGCGAGAACAATCGCCGATTTTTGAACGTTATCCGTCGAAATGCGGAGAGAATGCATCGTCTGATATCGGACATTTCGGAACTCTCGATGATCGAATCAGGAAACGTCTCGATCGAAAAGGGACAAGTGCGGCTCGCACATATAGTTGATGATATTTTTCAGACACTATCGTCAAAGGCTGCGGAAAGAGATGTTCACCTTAATAATCAGGTTTCCGCGCAAGACAGGGTATTTGCCGACCCGACACGCCTGGAACAAATGCTGACGAATCTGATCGACAATGCGATCAAGTTCAATGTTGTCGCAGGCACTGTGGAGGTTTCGGCGACACTTGAGTCAAGTTCATCTTCGATTTTCGTTGTCGATACAGGCGAAGGTATCACTCCCGAACAGGCAAATCGCATTTTTGAACGCTTTTACCGCGTTGATCGAGGAAGGACACGCGATATAGGCGGTACCGGGCTGGGGCTTGCGATCGTTAAGCATCTTACGAAACTACATGGCGGTGAGATCATTGTTCAGTCAAAGCTCGGCGAAGGCACAACATTCACCATTTCGCTTCCCAATTCACCCACACTCCATCAATAAAATTCTTTACCGTAAAGTGGGTCATATATGTTATACTTGGACTATCGAATGAGTCAGTAAAGAGTTTTTTTATTCTCGCAACTCTGGCATAGAGGCAGCTATGCACCTTGCAATTGGTCAAAAGGTCTCGTATCCGAACCAGGGTGTTTGTCTGGTAGAGGACATCGAAGAAAAACACGTCGGCGGAGATTCCATCAGCGTTTATTCGCTTCGCGTTCTCAGCGATGATTCCATAATCTTTGTCCCAACTTGCAAAGCGGAAACTATCGGTATCCGGCCAATTATCAGTTCGATCCAATGTAAAAAATTGATCTCCCGGCTCTCAGCGGATTTCGAACCCATCTCATGTGATTGGAAATCTCGTTCCAAGGTATTCGGCGAGCAACTGCGCTCCGGGGATGTTTTTGAGGCAGCAGATGTTCTAAAGAAACTTACGTTTCTTAGCATGGAAAAGAAACTTTCGTTTCGCGAACAGAACCTTCTGGAAAAGTCCAAGTTTCTTATAATTTCCGAGATCACAAACGCGGATGCGGCCGACGAAGAAGTACTCGGCCATGAGATCGACCGCTTGATCGCGGTCGCGTGCAAAAAGCATATCACCACCCAGCCTCGTGTGCTTTCCGCCGCAGTTCACTAGAACCGTTTCACCTTACCCCGCGAAATCAAAAACGATGTTCGCAAATGCCTTTACACCGACATCAAGACGGCTATCGTCTATGATGAAATCCGGCGTGTGGTGTGGAGCGGCGGTTTTCGGTGTTTGATCGAGCGGCATACCTCCGACCACAAAGTAAAATGCCGGGGCCTTTTCACGAAAGAAAGCGAAATCTTCTGCACCGGTGACCCATTCGCCGAGCATTACATTATCTTTCCCAGCGGCCTTGAATAACGACGGAACCATTTTATCGACAAGTTCCGGAGTGTTGTACGTGACCGGAGTTTTGCGGTCGATCGTTACCTCGGCCGTCGCTCCCATACTTTCAGCAATGCTTTTCGCGGTCTGCTTGATACGGGCGTGTACATCATTCTGCATTTCTTCATCAAGCGTGCGGATCGTTCCGGCCATTACAAGCTCTTCAGGGATAATGTTTTCACGGACGCCGCCATTGATACGGCCGACCGTGATCACGACCGGTGCTTTCGGCAGGTTTGATTGTCGAGCAACGATCATCTGAAGCCCGGTGTAGATCTGCGTCGCAACGGCGATCGGGTCAACGCCCGCCCAAGGATAGGCACCATGCGTCTGCTTGCCTTTGACCTTTATTTCGAACCAATCTGAAGCGGCCATTATCGAACCGGATTTATACTTGATAGTGCCGATCGGAGTTTGCGAATTGATGTGAATCCCAAAGATCGCATCGATCTTCGGGTTATCCATCACGCCTTCTTTCACCATCAGCGGGGCACCGCCTTCTTCACCGGCGGGCGGGCCTTCTTCGGCTGGTTGAAAAATAAAGACGACCGTTCCCTTTAGCTTCGACTTCATTCCCGCGATCACCTCAGCCGCACCCATCAGCATCGCAACGTGAGTATCGTGGCCGCAGGCATGCATCACGCCGACCTGCTGGCCGTTGTATTCGCCAGTAGCTTTCGAACGATACGTCAGATCGTTTCGTTCGGTAACGGGAAGTCCGTCCATATCCGCACGAAGGCCGATCACCGGACCGGGCTGTGCGCCCTTTAATATTCCTACGACGCCGGTCTTTGCAATTCCTGTCCTTACTTCCATTCCAAGCCGTCGCAGGTGATCTTCAACATACTTCGCGGTCTTGAATTCACGATTACCAAGTTCAGGATTCGCGTGGATGTGCCGACGCCATTCGATGATCTTCGGCATTAGCTTGGCCGTTGCGGCATCGATCTCGACTGAATTGTCGACTGCAAAAGCAGGAACGAAAACCGAGATGACTACGAGAAACGACAGAAATGTTCTTTTCATTTTGGATGGCCTCCGATGGATAAAGGTCTTTCCATTGTATGCGGAGTCCGAAAAGATTCAAATCGCGGTAGATCAGCGGTTCTTTTCAATGATTGCCGCCATATCGGCAATGACGGCTGAAAGCGGCCTGCCGAGGTCGCGGCCGACGCTAGTGTTCACCTGAACGGCGATGGCGATCTTGCGGTCGGGAAAGTACATCATATCGGTCAAATATCCCGGAAAGAATCCGCTGTGTCCGTATGAAGTTCCGGCGGGGGTTTGGCGAATGATAACGCCGAGGCCGTATTTCGTGTTTGGCCCGAGGCGGGCCGGAACGCCTTCGAGCATGACGGGTACCATGGCCGGATCAAACGCCTTTCCCTCATACATCAGTTTTGCCCAGCGTGCGAGGTCCTGAGCGGTAGATGCATATCCGCCGCCGGTCCATTCGAGCTGAGGATTGATAACGAACTTGCCGTCCTTTATCATCTCGTCATTCAGACCAAAGATATTCTGTGGGCCGGCATACCCCTGCACGACGCCTTTCATCACGATCCCCTTTTGCGGGATCGTATCTTTCAATTTCAGAGGTTTGATAAATCGCTTTTCAGCTTCATCAAAGAACTTTTTGCCGGTGGTTTTTTCGATTATCATCCCGAGGACGATGTAATTCGTATCCGAATACTCCCAGCCTTTTCCGGCAGCGAACGGCGGTTCAGCATCGAATAGATAAGCCAGCCGCTGTTCGGGCGTCCATTCCCGTAGCGGTGCTTTCTTAAGATCGTTGATGAACGTCTCCTTGAATTCATATCTTACGAGCCCGCTCGTGTGGTTCATCAATTGGCGGACTGTGACATCCTTCGCATTGGGAATTCGGGCAAACCACGTTTCGCGTCCGAGGTATTTTTCGATCCTGTCATCAAGCAACAACTTGCCTTCTTTCACCAATTGCAAAGCAGTTGCTGCTGCGAAGGTCTTTCCCGTGCTGCCGGCAAGCATTCGGTCGGTCGGCTTCATCAGAGTTTTCGCATCTCGGTCCGAATATCCGATAGCAAGCCCAAATGACTCGCCGTTTGCCAATGCAACACCAAGCGTGGCACCGGGAAACTTGCCTGCCTTGTGCCATTCCTCGAGCTTTTGCTGAAGCTCCTTTTTTAGAACATTCGTTCCCGTTGCCGTTACAGCTTGTTGAGCATCGACACGAATGGACGATTGATCAAAGAGCAGGCATGCAAGAGCCAGAAGGGACGCCCTGGCGATAAGGTTTTTCAGCTTAAACGGTCTAAAAGTATCGATTCGCATATCAATTCTCGATTTAATATTCGTAGTTACTTGGCTTTCGGTGGGTGGCTTTGCCATATCACGTTGACGATCTTCCATTTGCCGTCGTACTTTGCCAAATGCATATAGTCGATCCCCCACACGGCGGTCAGCTTTGCCACGGCCGTTTGATCAAGCACTTCGTAAACCACAACGTCTTTGGGCGCGTCTTTCGGTATCCATTTGTCCTTGTTAAAGGTCTTGGTCACATCGATCAGCTGAGCAAAGGTCATCTTAGTTCCAGGTTGATATTGCTCTTCGTTCCTCCTTCGCGAATAGCCGATCTTCGCCATCTCAGGATGTACGCTGCGTTCGATCCGCGATGTATCGCCATCGTAAACACCTTCAACGTAATCAAGAACGGCAAGACGAACGGAGTCGCGATCAGCTTCGTTCTGTGCCTGTGCGGTCATGGAGATCACCGCGAGAAGTAAGAATGTCAAGAATAAATTCCGTCTCATAATAGAATCTCCTTTTTAACGTTGCGGGAGGTTCAGCGCGGGTTTTACCTCTCCGCGGTGACAGGTGGTGCAGTTTATGGTCGGTGTCACGCTCTTAAGGTTCTTGATGGTTCTAAGCGATTCGCCGTTTATTTGCGCGACCATTGCAGCCATATCGCGTGCGACCTGTTTCTGCGGTTTATCTTCGGCGTCCCATTTTTCGGGCACGTGGCAATGCGTGCAATCGACGCCGAGCGAACGCGAATAACCCATCTGCATGATCGCCGGAATTCGTCCTGCCGGAACTCCGTTCAAGGTCCTGATATTCTTAAAGACCTTTTCTGCCGGTTCCTGCTCACGGCCCTTAATGCTTTCGCGTATCTTGGCAACCGCCGCCGCCATGTCGAATACGGCTACGGGCGTTGGTGTCGGAACTGTTTGAGCCGAAACCTGTTCCGGTGACAACCTGCCTTCGGAAAAGAACCCGATCGAAAAGACCATAGTACCGAGCGATACGGCAACAAGAGTAATTACAGAACGTTTTCGCATTTCGCGGCTCCCCTATTTTACTTTCACATATTTGAAATCAAATGTGGTCGTCCATGTCTTACCGTCATTGGTCGAACTTTCACCATGCTGGCGGACGTTTCCATCGGGCAGTTTTGTGAACGTCATCTTGGAAAGGGTCTTTGTCCCATTTGCGACTGATTCGGCGATGAGGACCATTTTTCCATCGACCAATCCGCCTTTGTAATGCGTGATGAGCCCGCGGTTATCGACCCACGTCTGATGCCATTTCCCGTCGCGGACATCGTAAAGATTAAAGCTCTTGCCTGCGGAAACCGGTGTTTCCCAGTTCTCAAAAATTATGCAGCTTGAAAGAATAAGTTGGACGCTGCTTTTGCCGACGGTCAGGCCCTGTGCATTCTGCGGGGCCCATTCTCCGATCCAGAAATCGAATTCCCGATACTCAGGCCGTGCCCGGCAGGGATTTGCTATGCCGTCCAGTTTCTTTACTCGTGCATTGAATCTCGCATCGGTTCGGTACTTTTCGAAATCCGCTTGTACCTCGAAGTTTTCCGCCGATATACCGCCAAGCGATTCAGCTCGTTCAAGGAGCTCGAATAGTTTTTCGCTTTCACCGGACCGAGCATAGGCACGTGCGAGTGCAGCAGCAAAGACCGAATTGGCCGAGATGCTCATCGCCGATTCGAGGGGCGCCTGAGCTTCTTTGTGCCTGCCGAGATTTATCAGCGATAGGCCGAAACGGTAGAGAATGCCGGCATTAGTTGGTTCGGCCTTGGCGATCTTTTCATAGGCCGCCGCGGCCGTCTTCCAATCGGCTTTTTGATAGGCTGTATTTGCCGCAGCCTTTTCTTCAGCAGAGACACTCGCGGTTTGAGCCGCATGCCCGGATACAAAGAGCATCGCCAAGAATGTCACTGTAAAAGCGCGTTTCATTACTTCTCTGATCCCCATCTTTTCGGATCGGGCTTCATAGCTTTTTCTTTGTCGGTGCAATCGTTCGGATCTATCGTCGATGCTCCGTTCGCGATCTTCCAGGTCCCATCGGTCTTCACCAGATTGAATTGATTCACACCGCAATGTGAAAGCTTTTCGCCGACGAAGAAAACATAGCGTCCATAGACCATCGCGTAGTCACCGTTGACCTCAACTTGGGGCTCGTACATTTCTTCGCGGAGTTTGGCCTCTTTGTTCGTGAACATCTTTGAGAAGGCCTCGCCGCCGATAACCTCAATTCGCGTTTTGCCATCGCGCTGTTTGCGGATCGCCACAAGCTGATTCTCAGGTGTGCCAAGAGCCAGAATTCCCGCCGGATTCGCGGCCGCCATCTCGGCAAAAAGCTTTTCGACAACGCCAAGAGCGTCCTTTTTGTCATTAGTTTGACCAAAGACTGATGCCGAAAGGAGAACAAGTGCAGAAAGAGTGATTATTGTCTTTTTCATATATTTTATATCGCATCGCTTACTTCGACCCGGCACGCGTATCGTGATCTTTAAGTCCGCCCGCGATCCTGGGCGCGATCTCGTCAAGCCAGCGGTCGAGTTATGCCTGTGAATACCATTTGCCTTTCAGCATTACGCCCGCCCGATCCTTCGTCGCCGAGATGTCCTTGAGCGG
The DNA here is from genome assembly GCA_041751035.1 of Pyrinomonadaceae bacterium. GTDB lineage: Bacteria > Acidobacteriota > Blastocatellia > Pyrinomonadales > Pyrinomonadaceae > OLB17. The sequence goes on from JBGSYH010000013.1 coordinate 122,651, forward strand.
ATCTGCGTTGAGCAAAACAAGATCCGCCTTTTTGCCCTTCTCGATGGTGCCGATCTTGTCGAGAGTTCCGAAGTATTCGTGAGCATTGCGGGTTCCGGCGGCAAGCACTGCGTAGTTCGAAAGGCCCGCTTCGTTCAATGCCTGCAATTCATGATGAACCGCGAAGCCATAAAGCCACATAAACTCCGGCGTGTCCGAACCTACAAGAATCTTTCCGCCTGCATTGTGGATCGCGATTATCAACTTTTCTCGCAGCTCTATCCAACGAGCTCGCTTTTCTATCGGAACGGTGTTCAGCATGCGATTCTTCTTATAAAAATCGAACCAGGTCTGCTGGACCTTTGCCGGATAAAATTTGAAATCCGGCTGCTTGCGAATCTCGTCCTCCGTCCGCAAACGGCCGAACGAATTCTTCATAAAATGATGGGTCGGGTTTACGAACGGGTTTGCCGCGACGGTCTTTCGGGCGATCTCCGGGATCTTGCTTTCATCCATGTGATCGAAGCTTTTCCAATTGTCCGGATTGTAAATATAGATGTCGGAGACCGAACCTTTCATCGGCGCATTTGCCGTTAACAGAAGCTCCATGTAGCCATCGAGATGTTCGATCTGCTGCCGTGCTTTCCAAGCCCGCTCGACACCGACAAAACGGCTGTCCGCATGGCCGACCACGCGAATATTCTGTTTTGCGGCTTCATCGACAGCGGCTTCGTAAGCCTCAGCTTTAATAAACGTTGTGATCTTTATGAAATCGTAGCCTGCGGCCTTTGACTTTCGGACGGCTTCGCGAGCTTCTTCAGGCGTATTGATTACAAAGTTATTGCCTTGTTCGCGACCGGTTAGATGCGGGCTGGCAACGTAGATCGTTGGCGCGACGATCTCGCCTTTTGCCGACAACGTGCGATAGTTCAAAAGCTCCGGCGTTCCGATCATAAACCGGACCGTCGTCACGCCGTTTGCCACCATCACACGGAGTTCGTCCGGTGCGATCGCTTCGTCATACTCATCACTGTCGGACAAGAGATGCGTGTGCATATCGACGAGCCCAGGGATCAGAAATTTTCCCTCGCCGTCAATTAGGACCACGTTTTTTGCCAACTTAACCTTCTTCGTGTCGCCGATCTGCGTGATCACGCCATTTTCGATGACCACGGTTCGGTTCATTAAAACGCGCTCGCGATCCATAGGAATTACGTTAACGCCAACGAACGCGATCTGTTGCCCGAAAGCAGATGTGCAAAAAGCGATGAGGAGCACCGATGCCAGCAACATCGAGCCTCGGGGTAACTTTCTCCTTTTCTGCACTTCTATAATATTGATCGTCCTTGATTTACCAGATTTTGCTCCTGTTCAGGATCTTCTGCAATTAAGATGTGATGAACTGTATGCAACACGTGTTCGGATATTGTTTAATCGATTCGAAAAGAAAGCATAGTTCGACGATTTTTTTTAAGGCTAAGATGAAACGAGAGAAGGAGGCGTCGAACGACTTAAAAATAAAAATGCCGGCGCCTAATGAATGGCACCGGCACTTCACGATCGTTATTCTGCATCGGACAGATTGATGTTCGGATTTGCGATCCGAAACGCGGTCTTCCCGCTTTCCGTTACTTTTGAATTAGCGATGGAAAGGTCTTTTAGCGACGAAAACTTCCCAACGGCCTGTAAACCCTGGTCGGTAACAGATGTGTTCGCGATGTTTAGCGAAGTCAATTTCTTCAATGATCGAAGCTTGATAAGTGCAGCGTCATCAACCTTCGTCCCAGAAATGTCGAGCGATTCGAGATTCTTGATAAAGGAAATGTACTGCGTCCCATCGGTGATGGACGTTCCGCTGAGATCAAGCGATCGAAGTTCCTTAAGTTGGATCAGATCGCGAAGATCGAGATTCGTTACGCTTGTTCCGCTCAGGTCAACCTTGACGACATTGCCCGCCAATTTTCCTTCACCCATCTCAACCTTTCCGCCCAAAGACTTTACGCGTTGAACGACGCCTTCCTCACCTTTACCACCCGCAAATGCGAGCGTGAATGATGTACAAACTAGTAGTGCTGTAAGAATTAATTTTTTCATGAAAGTGGTACCTCTTTATTTATTATTTGCCGAATTATCGGCCTGTTATGAATGATGTTTTCGACTGTCTGTCTTTGACCGCTAAACGTACCTTGGTATGAAAAGTATGTATGGCACATCAAACGGCATTTACAGTTTGTCGAAACTCTCTCGTGGAAGAACATTTGAACACGCGTCGTGTTCAGCGAAGATTCCGGTTGTCAAAGAGCCTGTTTGGAGCACCTGACGATGATCAGGCATGTCAAAAGCGTCCGTCAGCGATTCTCATGAAACGCTTGGAACCGAACCGCGACGGATATTGAATTGCTTCATCTTCGTACACAGAGTACTGGTCGGAAGCCGAAGCAATTTTGCCGCACGGTTCTGTCTTCCGCCTGACAAAAAAAGTGCTGATTCGATGAGTTGGATCTCGAACCGTTGGACCTTTTCGTAAAAATCGATGCCGTTCACCGGGTCTATTTGAACGGGCTGAGCTTCTGTCGTCGCTTCCTGCAGCATTGTTTTTAATGTAGAACGAAGCGAGTCCAGCTTTTCGTCAAAGTCTGCATCCTGGGGAATGTTCGAACGTGATAATTCCATAGTTCCATCCTTTTTATGCAGCATTTAGCTGAATTCAAGCCCCTAAAGGCCCGCCACGGCTATCCCATCCGGGACCTTTCCCGTTTCGACACGGCCCGTGACCTCGCCGGTCTGAAGGTCTATCTTTAAGACGACGTCGGGCTGCACTGCGGTTACAAATGCCACCCTGCCGTCTGCCGAAAATGTTATCCCGAGGGGGACGCTTTCCAGTCTGATCCTTTTTGTTTCCTTTCGGGTTGCAACATCAATGACAACGAGATCCTTCGTCGGCAGCATTGTGCAAACAACCTGTTTGCCATCAGGCGTAAAACGAACGCGATACGGCCGGCCCTTTGTATCAATTTTGGTTATTGACTTGTATCCAACGGCATCGACGACCTCGACCATTCCGTCCTGGTTCAACCCGGTCCAGACCTCTTTGCCGTCGGGCGAGATGTCCACGGCCTCAGGCTGTCTGCCGACCGGAATGTGGGTTATCTTTGACGGGCCGGGATTTCCGGCTCCGTTAGAAAATTCGAAAATGGTCACTGAATTCGAACCGATGTTCGCCGTTGCGAATTTCTTTTGATCGGCGGTTCCGGCAACCATATGCGTGCCGTTCTGACCGCTTCCCATCATCCAATCGATCTTGTTCGACGTCGTGTCATAGCGGGCGATCAACCGATTTGCTTCGGCGGTGAAATACAGCTTGTCTCCGATCAGTTGAATGCCGTGCGGCCTGACGAGCGGCCCAAGATCGACTCGGCGTATCTCTTTAGCTGAAGCGACATCAATTATCGAAAGCGTGTTTCCGGGAGTTTGGGCTCCATAGTTAGCAACATAAGCCGTGCGGCCGTCAGGCGAAAGGACCACTTCATGCGGCCCGTTCCCGGTGGGCACTGTGCCGGTTACTTTCATCGTTGCCGGATCGATGATCGACATCGTCGCATCGTCTTTATTCAGGGCTACCAGCACTGGTTTGCTCTGGCCAATGACTACTACATAACCCTTGAAAGCAATGATGAAACCGAAGACCGCGATCAAACAAATTTGCTTTAGTATTCTATTTTGCATAATAGTCATTTGCTTCCTTTAACGATTCTAATTACCGAATTGTTCACGGGAAACCGAATTGTGACGAAAGGAACGTGAGCGTGACAGACCGTCTGCTCGACGTTAAGTTAAGCTTGATTCTCGAAAAACCCCTGAAAGCGGTCGCGGTAATTTCGACTAAGCGAAAGTTCGGTGTTGTCCCTGAGAATGACCGCATAATCACCGCTAAACATTGGATGCAGCTCCTTTATACGGTCTATATTTACAACCGTTGAGCGGTGGATGCGAATGAATTTTTTCGGATCGAGTTTTCCTTCGATTCCGTTCATCGTCTCGCGGATCATGTGTGCATCGCGGCCCGTGTGCAGTTTTACATAATTTCCCGCAGCTTCGATCCAGTCGATCTCATCTGCTTTTAAGAAGAAAACTCGACCGTTGGACTTCACGACCAGGCGATCCAGATATCGCTTTTCCTGTTTCAGGTCCTCAATAAGAGCAATAAGCCGATCGTCGATGGAATCCTTCGGACCATTTGAAAGATGATCGCGCGCCCGGCCTACTGCCCTGTGAACACGTTCTTTAGTCGAAGGCTTTAACAGATAATCGAGGGCGTGAACATCAAAGGCCTTCAGTGCATACTGGTCATAGGCAGTAACAAAGATAACGGTCGGAATCAGTTTCGGGCCGAGCGCTCGGATCACGTCAAAGCCATTTTTCTCCGGCATTTGTATATCAAGGAACACAAGATCCGGCCTTAATTCCTTGATCTTTTCGATCGCGTCATTCCCATTGCCGCATTCCGCGACTATTTCGACATCTGATTCATCGCGCAGGAACCGCTTCAGCCGTTCGCGGGCCAATGGTTCGTCATCAACGATAATTGTCCTGAGCATAGATCAATCCTTGGAATAGGGCATACGGATCTCGATCTTGACCCCACTTGGCGAATTGGATGTCATTGAAAACAAATGCTTGTCGCCATACAGATGCTTGAGCCTTCGTCTGGTGTTCGAGAGCCCAACGCCTTCTTCGACAGCAAAACCGTCAGCACCTCCGAGCCCGACGCCGTCATCGGAAACGGTGATCAAAAGATTCCCGTTATTACGTTCCGAGCTGATTGAAATGTTGCCGCCTTCGGCACGCGGGCTAAGCCCATGCTTGATCGAATTTTCAACCAACGGCTGAAGCATCATATTAGGAACTCGGGCATCAAGTGTATTCGGTGAAATGTTCATTTCGACCCGCAATCTGTCATTGAATCGCATTTGCTCGATCTCAAGATACTTCCTCAAAAACTCCAGTTCCTGATTGAGCGAAACTTCCTGGATCTCCAGATTCTCGAATGACATTCGAAGCAGATCGCTCAGATCGGTCAGCATTCTGTCCGCCGCGTCCTGATCGCGGTGAACCAACTCCGAGATCGCGTTGAGAGTATTGAACAGAAAATGCGGATGGAGCTGCATCTTGAGCACCTGAAGCCGCGATTGGGCGAGCCGTGCTTCAAGCTGTGATGTCGCGAGTTCACGTTCACGATATTTCTGGTAGTAACTGTAGGCCGAACGGATACCCACAACGCCCCAATATATCAGGATCCCGAGATGCAGGTTTATAAACAAAAAATATTGATATGCCTCTGAAAAGCTGGCAAATGTACGATTGGGAGGATATCCCATTCTGGTTAATAGAAAGGCATCAATTGCTAGAACGCCCAATGCGACCAAAATACTCGCGACGATGTGCACCGGCACCGATCGCAATAGCCTGCCGCTTTCGATCGGAAATCGCCGGGCGATCAGAAGAATAAGCGGACTAACCGCAAACCAGACATAACCCGAAACCATCTGCCATAAAAGTATTTGCCAAAAGGGCACCGGATTGCGTGAAAACTGGTTCTGTAGGGCAAGCTGGCTCGCAAAGAAGAACCCGAAGAGCGTCCAAACGCCGCCGATGCCAAGCCATTTGATCATTTTGTCGCGGGATGAGGTCATTCTGTTATCAACAATTAAACATCAGAACCACTATATTTCGAAAAGCCGTTGTGACGAACAGATGGTTTTAGCTGATGAAGCGAATACTTTATGCTGTTTGTTATACTCTTTTCGCTAAGCACCATTTAGCAAACGAAATTTATGTCCGACACAGATGATCTTATCGGAACTGTCAAAGGCCCCGGAAAGCTGCCCTACGAATATCACTTTATAACACGGGACAACCGCAGTTCGCGGATAGGCGAATTTGTCTTTTACGAGTGTGAAGATGCGGGCGTGGTTGTCAGGATCGTAGGAACAATAACCGGCCGTCGGCTTGTCCGCGGTATGCCGGATGCATTTCTGGCGGATGCTGAGGTCGCACCCTCCGAATTGGCAGGATTATTGGGCATCGCGGACGGCGTGTCTGAGATCTACGAGATCTCGGTAGAGACGATCGGTTATTTCGATGGCAAGTTAGGTGATTTTGTAAACCCACGAATTCCACCGCAGCCGGGGGATCGCGTCCGGCTCGCTTCGAGCAGCACGCTTTCCGAAATGCTCAGCTCAAAGCGGATCAGTGAAACGGGCTCGGCACATATCGGTTCACTTTTAACGCGAGATGCGGGAGCGGTTCCTGTCGTCCTTTCTGTGAAAGATGTTGTTTCAACTCATCTTGCGATCCTTGCCTCGACAGGTTCGGGGAAATCTTACACAGCCGGTGTTCTCGTCGAAGAATTGATGCAGCCATATAACCGAGCGTCGGTTCTAATTGTCGATCCGCACGGCGAATATCATACGATGTCCTCGATCCAAGGCGACGATAATTTTGCTGACGCTGACGGATATCGGCCGGAAGTAAAGATCTTTACGCCCGACACGATCAAGGTACGGTTCTCGACGCTTACTGAGGCAGACGTGAAATATCTGCTGCCCGAAGGGACTTCGGACAAGATGCTTCATTTCCTGCGGCAGGCTTACAGGAGTTTGCAGGATAGATTAAAGGCCGAAGGCCGACGCGATTATCTGTACAGCTACTTCGACCTCCGTGACGAGGTTCAGCGCCAGCAGTACGGCAAGGACGACAAAGACGCCGGCGACGGAGGAAACGTTTCGTCTATCCAAGGATTGCTTTGGCGGCTGGACTCACGCTTCGATCGTACGGACAGCATCTTTCATGCGCACGAGCACATCGAGCTGCAGGAGCTCTACAAGCCCGGCCGCGTAACCATTCTCGACCTATCGGAGATCGAACAGCACGAACAGCAGGTGATCGTCGGCACGCTCCTTCGCCGGGTGAATAAAGCACGGATGATGACCGTCCGCAGCGAAGCCGAAAAGGGCGAGAATTTTCTCGATTTTCCGGTGTTCACTTTACTCGAAGAAGCGCATCGATTCGCCCCGTCGGGCGCAAGCGTCGTTTCGACAAATGTTTTGAAGCAGATACTCAGCGAAGGACGTAAGTTCGGAGTCGGTATCGGATTGATCACACAGCGTCCGGGCAAGCTCGATCAGGATGTTCTTTCGCAATGTATGACGCAGATCATAATGAGGATCGTAAACCCGATCGATCAGCAGACGGTCGCACAATCGATCGAAGGAGCGGGCCGTGCGATGCTTGCCGAACTTCCGGCACTTACGAAGGGACAGGCAATAATATCAGGCGTCGGAACCAACACACCTGTGATGTGCCGTATCCGGCCGCGCATTACAAAACACGGCGGCGAAACCTCAGACGCACCGGCGGAATGGCTGAAATGGCACTCGAAAGGCGAATCGGAAAAACGCGATCAAGACAGTGCCCCGTATCTAAAACCTTCATCGGATAAGAAACCGGAGAAAATTGGGAATATCAGGATCTAACTCGAACTAAATAATTTATCTGACCAGATCATTCCTAACCAATACCATCAATTCGACCCCAGGCCGGAGTTTGTAATTCCCGTGGAGAAGATATTCTCTTCCAAACTTCTGGGTCGCCTCTGTTTCCTGCTGATTCTTCTTTGCGACGATCAGCTCAGCTCCATCCGCGTCAGCCATTTTGCCGTGAAATACCGTGTTCTTATGATCACGCAGATACCACGTTAGGGGCCAATAGTCCGGCGAAACGATCTGTATCTTCGCCTCTTTTCCTTTTCCGCTAAGCTCGGCAAATTCCTCGATCGCATTGACCATGTCCAGGAACTCACGATCGGTATGTGCATAGACATACGGCATTCGTTCGTCGTCGTATCGGACGAAATTCAGGTCATAGGTCTGCCAGGATAGGATCACACAGCTCAAAATTCCCAGGCCGCCTGCCGCGACACGGCTCCATATTTCTTTCGATGAAGCGAGTTCATTGATGGCATAACCAGCGACGATGCACATCGGCAGAGTGAAGGAAAGCATCAACCATGGAGTTTTGTACGGAATGATCGAATATGCCAAAAAGAGCCCTAAAGCCCACAGCCCGACAAAGATAGCGAACCGGTGTTTTGCATACAATAGTGCGATCAATAGCCCGACCACGGACATGATAAGCAGCGGAGCGTCGATCTCCAGCATCCAACGCAGGTATGCGAATTCTCCGTTTTGCGTATGGTCTTTTGTGCCCGTTTTGGTCCAGATCGCGTATGCTTCGATCGATTTCCCGACCCCTTCGGGATACGAGAAGAATGACGTGAAGAAAATGATCCAAATGTAAATGAACGCGACCGCCGATGAAAGCAAGACGAGCACGAGATCGATGCCTTTGCCCATGCCGGTATTGAATCTTTCGAAAGATGGATCGTCCATATCCGAGGGTTCGCTTCCGCCCTGTATATATCGAACAGCAAACGCCGCGAACACCGCGATCGTGAGAACTGCAAGAAACGCGACAAGATAGCTGACCGTCTCTCCGGATGCGTCATTGTTTATGAATTCACTACTAAACCACTTGATCCCCTCAACGATCACATCATATTTGTAAACCGCTACAACTACTGGCAAGGCGAATATCGCGATCAATCGATTTGTCGGAGTGCGAAGAAGTTCGGCTGCGTTCAGCTTCTGCCAAATGACAACGCACACCACGGCGATCAGCATCGTCCCAAGAGTTATAAAACCCGTTTCTTTTGTTGCGAATATCAGCGAGACCGAACTTGCCGCAAGCAAAAGATAGATAGGCCGGCCTTCCTGCCAGGTAAGCAGCATTCGGACAACAAAAAACACGAGGGCAGCTTGCAATGCGAACAGCACGAAGAAGGCGGCCTGACTCGATATCGATCCGGGCGTCCCGACCATCGCCGACAGATAGATCGTAGAAGGCAAGAAACACACCATCAGGATCAGGCTTATCCACCCCACAGCAAATGGCCCGGCCTTTTCTCGGTGAATGAACTGTAGGATCGCGATTACAACCGCAAGGGCCAAAAATACGAAGAAGATCTCGTGAATAAAATAGCGCGAGATATAGACCATCCCCGGAGAGAGTGCGAGGAAAAGTCCCGCGAAAAGAGCACCGATCTTTCCAATATAGCGCCTTAACCAAAACGCCAGAACGACCATCAATACGCCCCAGATCGCAACGCTCCAACGGACCGGAATGGTCTCCAATCCAAAGACGTTTACAAACCCGAGCGTAATGTAATAAAGCGTCGGGCCGTGATAATTTTCGGGGTCGTATTTGTAAACGCCGTCGCGAAAAAGATTTGTTAGGAACCAGCCGTTGACGCCTTCGTCGTGATGAAACGGCTTCAGTCCGAGATGGATGAATCGAAGGGCGACCGCCAGTGCGGTGATAGCCGCGCAGCTGATCAACCATCCAAGGTCTAAGCTTTTATCTTTTGCTTCTTCGATCGGTTCTTCAATCGTCTTGGTCATCAGTATCAGATCGCGGAAAAACTTATTTTATCTTGTAGATCTTGTATTGCGCCGTTGCTGTCAGAACCTGATATTTCCTGAAATGCTCTTCGTTCAAATTGAACGGCCGATAACGGTCGCCGGCAAAATTATTTACTTCCGGGCCGAACAAAACAAGATCGATACCATATTTCGCTAACAGTTCATCTGCTTCCGGTCCGCCGGAGTAGATCTTCCGAACATCGTCCTCCCGGACGCGGTAATCGATGCCGTGCGATGAAAGATGCCCCGTATAACGCATCAACGAACGCCGACCTGACAGCACGACCGGTGTGTTATAGGTCGGGGCCGAAAGTATCAAAACGCTCGGAGCGGTTCGGGTGCGAAGAGCTTCACCGATCTCGACCGCGTCCTTATCAAAGACTGTGATATTCGTCTGCTTGGTAACCGTCCGGAACACGTCGAGCGAACCGGAAAAGACCAAAAGCGTTACGAAGACAGCCGCCGCCGCCTTAAGAAACGATGAATCCTGCCGCCAGAGATAAACGATCGCATACGCCACGAACGGGATCGAACCGACCCACCAATAAATCAATATCTTTATATTGTCCCATTCCCACGGTGCGAACTTGAACAGGTTTGAGACAATAAAAAGCACGCCAAACGGAATATAAAAATAAAGCAGCGTTTCGGGCCCGATCTTTGATACTTGCTTATCTTTTGCGATCTTCGTCTTTGTCGGCTTCTTCTTGGACTTTGCGATCTCTGGTTCAGCGGTCGTTCCTATCCTATCCTTACGCCAAACAAGATAAAGGCCAGCAGCTAGCAACGGAATAAATAGCCCCGTGTTCTTTATCCAGAACCAGATCGGATTTGCGTCGCCCGAATCCCATCCAAAATGCCTTGAGATAAATTCGCTAGCCCGCGTCGCACTCCCGGACATCGACCAGATTAGTTCGGGTACGGCAACAACGGCCACAGCTATTCCAAAGATGATCAGCTGCATAGCCCGCTGCCGATGCGGCCTGAGTATGAGCAAAAATACCGACACAATAAACAAAACGAACAAACTGTGCAGATGAATAAGTACAAGCGTTCCGGCTAGCAAGCCGACTATGAGAGTTGAGAATTGAGAATTGAGAATTGAGAATTTCCGCGAGGTGTCGTCAATGTTTGCTTTCGGTTCTACCGCGGAAAAAATCTGCCATAGAATCCCAAGAACGATCAGCGTTATCGGCATTCCCAAGAGCAAGCTGCGTTGGGTTATAAACAAAGTAATCAACGAATTGCCCCAACGAAACTGATCGCCGATCGTGTAATCCTTTGGCAAGGCAAACAGAAATTCAAAAAAGCCTTTCGACTGCGCCGCCCAATCACTGAAAAACCAAATGAAACCGAGGCCACCGCTTAAGAAAAGCAGAAACGGTGCGATACGAGCCGCCAGCTTGTCTTTCAAAAGCTTGAAGACAAACCGTTCCAAAATCACCAGAAGCGAAAATGCCCAAGCGATGTTCTGAACGAGCATCGCATCCCGCACATCGGCTCCGAGCTTTACGAAATATGCGGTAATTAGGTCGGCGACGAACGGATACGAAAATTTCGCACCGTCGAAGTTCGGATTTATCGGCGGAAAATTATTTCCTTCTGTGAATGAGAATATCGCTCCGAGGTGGAACGGAAGATCGCCAAGATTGTTCGTTGCCCCGGTCATTATCGCGCCATCGCGAACGAACATCGCCCTTTCGAAAAAGAACAGGAATAAAAGGAAAAAGAATGCGTAATAGACAAACGGCCACAGGCGGCGAAAGCTCTCACCCTGCAAAAGATTTTTTGCACGGTTGCGGGCAGCGGCAAAAGCTTTGCTTCGATCGTTGTTTCGGAACAGAAGCAAGGGCAGCAGGGCTGCAAGAAACATTGCGGCAGCCGTTATCTCCGAAAGCCCGAAAACGCTCGCAATAACGAAACCGGCCGTGCCGAAAACGGCTGAGGCGATCACGCATCCGGCGGCCAACCGCCACATCAGCGGCTCATCATCAGCGATCAGATAGGTCAGCGCAACGCCGCCGAGCGTGATCAAAGTCAATAGGAACAACGAGAGGATCATTAAGCGATCGTTTTGGCCTTTTCTGAAATTAGAACTGTGATTAAGTTAAACCACTTCCTGCCCAGTTCAAAATCTTTTCAGATCATCGCTGTGATATTTGCCATGCATGACCGCCTTGACAGTCAGTTTGCGTCTTATTCGATAGCAAACTTTACTCCCCAAACGGGTGGTCTTATTCGCGCGACTTTTGTTTAGTATCAGAAACATCGGGCTAAACTGCCCGTCGCATTTTTACAGTTAAATATATTTAGGGAAACAACTGATATGAACGGGATCAAAACTCTTGTGTCGATCGTACGCGTTGACGGCGAGGTAATGCTCCACGACGGAAGATCCGGCTGGGTGCGAGCCATTGCGGGGATGGTTTTTCCGCCTGAATCAGATATTACGATCAAGTCCGGGTCCAGTGGGAGTGCGGATATTATAAACCGCCGAGGCGAACTCATTCATCTTGAACCCGGAACTATGAAAATAATTTCGAGAGACTTTTTTGACTATGAGGTCGAAACGCTTCGCAATTTTGCGATCACGGCAAGTGATATCATGTCGCCGCGATCTCCCGTATTTCAAAGGCTTCAGCCCGCTGCGTAAAAATGATTTCCCCTGAGCGAACGCTCTACTTTGCGAGGTTTCGGCCTCGCTTTTTTGCGCGCCGAGTTCCGCTTTAAGATTCTTAACTGTAGAATCTTAAGTTTGCTGTCGAACACATTTCCTCAGCAATGTGAATAAGTATGCTGCAAGCAGGAATCGTCGGATTACCGAACGTCGGAAAATCTACTTTATTTAACGCACTGACCGCACAGGAAGCGGCCCTTGCGGCGAATTATCCATTCGCGACCATTGAGCCGAATATTGGCGTGGTCGCCGTTCCGGATGAGCGCCTCGCGGTGCTCGAAAAGCTCAATAAAGCACAAAAGGTCGTTCCGGCGACGGTCGAGTTCGTCGATATTGCGGGGCTTGTTCGTGGTGCATCGAAGGGCGAAGGGTTGGGCAATCAGTTTCTTGCGAACATTCGCGAAACACATGCCGTCATTCAGGTAGTTCGGTGTTTTGAGGACGAAAATATCATTCACGTCGAAGGATCGGTCGATCCGATCCGCGATATCGAAACGATACAGATCGAACTCGCACTTGCCGATCTCGGCTCGCTTGAAAAACGAAAGGAGAAGGCCGGTCGTGGTGCCAAATCAGGCGACAAAGATGCCAAACGCGAGATCGAAATAATCGAGAAGATCCTGCCGGTCTTGGAAGAAGGCAAGCCTGTCCGCTCCGCTCCGCTGACCGACGATGAACGTGAGATCGTCAAGAAATGGTTTTTGCTGACCAGCAAGCCGACGATCTACGCCGCTAATGTTGATGAAGCAACACTCGCCGATCCGGCATCGAATCCTCACGTTCAAAAGGTAATGGAGCACGCCGCGAAGGAGAATGCTGACGTTGTTCCGATCTGCGCGAAGCTCGAAGCAGAATTGGTCGCACTTGATGAAACTGAGCGAACCGAATATTTGAAAGATCTCGGCCTGGAATCGAGCGGCGTGGATAAGATGATCAAGGCCGCCTATCACATGCTTGGGCTGATGAGCTTTTTGACCGCCGGCGAGAAAGAAGTGCGTGCATGGACGATACCGATCGGAACAAAGGCTCCGGCTGCCGCCGGCGAAATTCACACCGACATCGAACGCGGCTTTATTCGGGCGGAGATAATTGGCTACGATGACTTGGTCGCCTGCGGCTCGCGAAAAGCTGCCAGCGAAAAAGGCCTCGCCCGGCTCGAAGGCAAAGAGTACATAATGCAGGACGGCGACGTTGTCGATTTTCGGTTCAATGTCTGATCTTCGCGTTCGCGGGCTCAGATGGTAAGTTCTTAATATGCGAGATAGAGACCTGACCGACCGCACGACCGAAAAGACGGAAACAGCCATCATTCGCCGTATGCGTTCGCCGCGGCGCATCAGCATCGAAACAGCCGAAAAGATCTATTTCGACGTCGCCGCTTTCAAACTCGACCGAAGCTTAGGAATTGCCGAGCATCTTGCCGTAGAACGCAATTTGCAGGTCGTAACTTCGTGGCCTGAAATTCTGATTTAGTCTGAATCGAGACTGCCGGTATAACCAGTTGATCCGAGTTTCAATATTATTATGAGAATCTTTGGTTTCGTCGCCTTATTTTCAGTGCTTGCTCTCACAGGCCTTTCCCAATCCACCGGATCCATCAAGCTCAAGGGTCAGGTCGTTTGCTCGGTCTGCTGGTTTGAGGCAGACGACCGGAAGAAGGTTAAATACGGCACGCTTGCCGACATCAAGTGCGCCGAGGAATGTTCCGTCGAAGGAGTTCCGCAGGCTTTGGCGGTCGAGGATGAAAAAGGTTTTACGCTCTATGAGCTTGAGGCTGGTGCGTTCAAACCAAACGGAACCGATTTTCTTGATCTTGTGCCGAAGATGGTCGAGATCGAAGGTGAACTGCGAACCGAAAAGGACAAGCGGATCGTAAAGGTTGATCGCCTCACCGTTCTTACCGGTCAGCGGGAAAAACCGATTCCGACGCCCGATGATCCGCCGCTTGTTTTGAACGATCTGACCGGAACATCGCAATCGCTAGAAAGCTATCGCGGCCGCGTCGTTGTGTTAAATTTCTGGGCGACGTGGTGCGAACCGTGCCGGAAAGAGATGCCGGATCTTTCCGCGATACAGAATGATTACGCGGCACTCGGCGTTCAGGTTATTGGTGCAGCCAGCGACACGGCGGCAGATTCGGCTAAGGTGCTCAAATTTATTCGTGAGGTGAAGATCAACTTCCCGGTTTGGCTTGGCGCATCGACCGACGATATGAAACGGTTTGGCGTCGGCGAAGTGCTTCCGGCGACCGTTATTCTCGACAAGACGGGAAAGATAGTTTGGCGCGAGATCGGGATCATCAAGCCGGATGTTCTGCGGAAGGAATTAGACAAGATACTGCTTCCAAAGGTAGCCGAAGCCGAAAAGGTCGCCAAGGCAGAGAAACCAAAGTCGAAGAATGCCTCACTGGTACCTGCCTGACCGGTCTGACCGGGCGAAGGCCAGGCTGTCCGGGGGACGGCCGATAACCCAAAGAAGTTCACCGCAGGAATCAGGTTGATCACGGGCCAGGTCGATCGGGCCGCAGTGCGCTCGACGTTAATATATCGCTGGCACCCGCAATTCCATGTCGGGCTTGAGTACAATCCGAAGGTCGGCGAGGTTCATCCTCTGGTCACGTTCATTCCGGTTACGGAAACGCTTAACCGTCCGGCGATAATCTTGGGCATCAGCAGCGACCGAATAGGCACGCCACGCGGAAGTTCGTTTTACATCACCGCGAGCAAAGATCTGCAGCACTGGACCGGGCTTCCGATCGCCCCCTACGGCGGAGTTGTTTACGGAACATATGAAAAGAAATTTAGAGCCATCGGCGGATTGAACATCAGGCTTCCGTATCAGATGACATCTTTGATCCAGTTCGACGGCGTAAAGGTGCACCCGTCGTTAACATACACGTTCAACGATACTCACGCACTGACGTTCCTGATGATCCGCGGAAAGAGCCCGGGCTTTACTTATACATATTCGTTCTAACCTGACTTAAAACTGTTGTATTATTCGAATTTGACTTTGATGATATAGTGCTCCGTCAATTAGACGTACTTTTCAGAAAATAAACGTGCGAGTTTTCCTTATCGCACATCGAAGCAATCGTGATGCGAGACGTAATAACCGCCCTATTCTTTTTTTTCTTGAGGTGGGTGCGTATGACTCTAGTTATTTTACTTACCTTGGGGCTTCCAGTTTCAGTGGCATGTTCTGCTTTGGGTGATGTTCTGTCTTTCGATGAAGTTAGGTGGATTGGGGAAATCATATTTTCAGGTTTCGTTCTGTCGTTATTTTCATTCATCGCCATGATCGCCGGTGCTATCTTCGCTACAGATATTGAAAGTGAATCTGTCCTGCGAAATGTGGTTTATTACCTCTGGGCCAGCTTGAAGGCCACGGTAGTAGCATTTTTCCTGCTGGGCATTTCAATTTTGAGTAATTATCCCGACAGGGGCACCATGTTTGTGGCAATATTCTTAAGTGCTCAACTCGGTATCGTGAGCCTTTTGCGCTTCGAGACAATCTCTATGGAAAATGGCTCTTCTGTATCCAATGGAGACGTTGCAATTAGAGCCCTTTCGGCCGTCTGGAGCGATTTATTTTGAGTTGTTTGGGATGACGATTAAGAATTCCGGTAATCGCAAGCTAGTCACAGTCGTAATCGAAGATAGCATCCTGCAAAACCATTGACGTATGTGTAGCGTTAATATACAATACACGCTGTGATCAAGAGCTTCAGACACCGTGGTATCGAGAGGTTCTTCAGAACTGGTTCCAAGGCAGGAATACAGCCGAAGCATGCCCAAAAATTGAGCATTCAGTTATTTGCTCTTGATAGTGCCAACGGACCGGAAGACATGAATGCTCCGGGATGGAGGCTGCATCAATTGCACGGTGATCTTGCCGGGCATTGGTCGATCGACGTTAGTGGCAACTGGAGACTAACATTTAAGTTTGAGGGCAACGAAGCTATTCTGGTCGACTACCAAGATTATCATTGAGGTTTTTATGATGTATAACCCGCCACATCCCGGCTTAGTTTTGAGAGAGTACCTTGGCGAAGTTTCGGTGACTTCGGCTGCTGGTCATCTTGGAATTACCCGAACTGCCCTATCGCGAATTTTGAACGGAAGTGCGGGTATTTCCGCTGAAATGGCTTTGCGTTTATCTGAGGCACTTGGCACGTCGGCTGAACTCTGGGTCGGTATGCAGGCGAAATATGATCTGTGGCAGGCATCTAAGAAACGGCGGCGTCGGATTTCGCCATTGGTTAGAGCCTAAGTTTTAGGCATCGATTTCCGCTTGCAAAAACACGGCAACTGCGTGAAAATTATGACGTTCGTCGCATGGCGGGTTCGTCTATCGGTTAGGACGCGAGATTCTCATTCTTGAAAGACGGGTTCGATTCCCGTACCTGCTACCAAATTCGTCAAGTTAAAATTAAAAAGGCAAAAGTAAAAATTAAGACTGTTTCTTAAAGTTTTTACTTTTGCCTTTTTATTTTTGCCTTTAAAGGTGTGGTGCCCTCGGTAGGATTCGAACCTACAGCCAACAGATTATGAGTCTGCTGCTCTAACCATTGAGCTACAAGGGCGAGCAATCTTTGATGTTAAAATATCGAACGCAATCGCGCAACCAAAAGTCGCTATCATAGTAACGGCCTAAGCAAATGACATTCTCTGATCCTGCCGATGCGCTGATCCAGATTTGGGAGCAGAGATGTGGCCCGTTCGGGCAAATAACTCGATCGGACGGATTCTGTTATTTCCTCTTCGTTTCTGCCTTCCATAAGCTCCTCAACAAGGAATAGATCAAAATCATCGAACCCGCTGATCCCAAGCATATTCTCACCGCCGACTCGGGCATGACGGATGGTCGAAAGTTCATAGACCCAATCGAGGATCTTTTCTTTCGGGTCACTTTCAGGAAATCGATCGCCGATAAGTTTATTGATAAGCGCCTTGTCGTCAACGTTGAGCAACATTGCCAGGAAAAAGCGAAGCTCACCGCGTGTAACCAATCTACGGACTTTCAGCACAGCATTGATCTTCTCGCGAGCCGCAAAGACTTCACGGAAAACTTTGCCGATGACGGGTTCCTTTCGCTCAAAACAAGAAAGAGCGTTCCCGAACCGTTTTTCATTGGTCGTTACGGAAAAAGTTTCGGCCAGTTGGTTCGAATTCGAATATTTATTCAATTCCGCAAGAAAGTAATAAGCGCTCTGAACATCATTCGATTCGATCGTTTGTTGGATTAACGTGTCGAGATCTTCCGGTTCGATCCGAGCAAGTGCAGAAAGTACCTGTAGCCGCCGCGTATTACACTCATCGTCATAGAACGTATTTAATGCGAGGCCAGGCTTGTGATATTCGAACTGCGGAAGGTCAAGCGGGCTATTTGTCGTTCGGACGATCAGCGTCACCGAGGGATACTCCAAATGGAATAACGAATGGATATATTTACGTCCTGCCACGATCGGCTGAACCATTCCTACGTTCAACAACTCCGATTGCCGTAAGCGCATTTGCCCTATCTTCATATGCGAGTTTACCGACATCTGCTCCTCGAAATCGTAAACGCTGTGTAAGCTTGATCCTTGAAGTACCTGAAATGCACCGCAAAACCCATGCTGATGAATTGCGGTCGTTCCTTCGAACCAGAAGTAAACGTCGATATGAAAGCGAGCCGAGGCAAACAGCGTTATCGGCGGGTCGCCGAAATTACCGTGAGGGTCGAACTGTTTCGGAAGCGATCTTTGCTGCAGCGTCGATCTTAGAATATCAAGGGCGCTGAACGCATCATGCATATCCGCGGCAGTGAGTGCTTCGGCAGCGATGTCAGGCAGCCGAGCCTCATCATAACTGGCCGCACGCCACCGGTCTTCGACCGCAGATCCAAGTGCTTTTATAGATTCTTCGATCGTCATATCCTTTGGTCGAAAGTTGGCGGCGGTGGTGGTTGGTCCATGCTCCCAAAGGAACGAGAAACGTTCTCATATCGGACCCGTTGACGCCTGGCCGTTTCCTTTACGATATAGATAGCCAAAGACGCAGCCGCAACCGAAAGTAGGGCTCCGCCCAGGAAAAACGGAGCGTAATACTCGGATGCGGGCTCATCACCTTTACCGTAAAAGGCATCGGATACTCGATAGAAAACGTTTGACGCGAGAAATGCGGCCCACCAGAAGCCAACCTCGACCGGTGTTCCGGGACTGATGTGTAGGAAGCCGGTTTCAGCGTCGAATTCGGGATCGCTTTCATTGAAGATCTCGCGAACGATCTGAAACGGCTTTACCAGATTCGCAAACGGAATAAACCACCATCCGACCGCCCACCCGGGCGAGAATTCCAGGTTGCGTGATTTCAACGCGGAAAGATTGTTGTACGTTCGATAGACCCAAACCAAAAATACGATCCCGGTTACGATCCTTAGCGGAGACTCAAGCATTCCCAGCATACCTACCGAGACAGCCAGAAGTGTGATCAAGCCGCCGTCTTGGGCATAAGCGACCCAATCCGGCATAGCGATGATAACAACACCGAAGATCGCGAAAACAACGGAAAGAACCACATTTAAAGCGAGCAGGCCGATAACCGCCCAGGAGAGGAGCAACGGGTCAAGAAAGATGTCATTTCGGAAAGAGTTTGCCATGCTCTGAAATTACGGATTAAACGTCGGTGGTGGAGGCGGCGCGTTAACTGAGCCGACTGGAACGTCGATCACTTTCGAAACGTGCTTGGATACAAGCACCATTCCGACGATGCTCAGGATGAGACAGACAACGCCGATCATCGTTGCCGGCAGTTGAATGTCGCCTTCTATCGACTCGACCGTCGATCCGGTCAGCATATAATAGACCGCGATCACGATACCCAGAACTATCGGTATCACAAATTGGAAAGCGACCCCTATTACCGCCGTAAGGGCGGCCCAAAGCGGGGCGTTCCTCTCAGTTCCCTGCGCGGTCTTATAAACTTGTATCGTAAAAACAACGATCGCGATTATTCCGGCAATAAACAGCATAACTTTCTCCTTCCTAACACTGAACTTTTAACACCAAAAAATCCTCGTTGCCGAACAAGCGTAGCGCCTGACTTGCTTTTCGTTAACAGATTTATCTGCTATATTTCCCTAACTCTCTTCAAATCTCAAACTTAGGTAGAGGAAAAACCAAATGAGCGTTGCAACTGATGCCGGAAATTCCAATTCCAACGGAGGCTTTTTCGGCCATCCGAAGGGGCTTTCAACTTTGTTCTTCACAGAAATGTGGGAACGTTTTTCATTTTACGGCCTTAGGCCTTTGCTTACGCTGTTCATGATCGCCGCGGTAACGCAGGGCGGCTGGGGCTGGGACAGAAGCGAAGCTGGTGCGATCGTCGGTATTTATGCTTCTTGTGTTTATCTCTCTTCGTTACCGGGCGGTTGGATCGCGGACAAGTTATTGGGACTGCGGCGAGCGGTACTTTACGGCGGTGCTCTCATATCGTTAGGGCATTTGACCATTGGTATTTCGGGCCTTGTTGAACACAAATTGCCGTTCTTTCTCGGGTTGATATTTATCGTGCTCGGAACTGGCCTCTTGAAGCCGAACATCTCAGCAATGGTCGGCGACCTTTACCCTGAAGGTGGAGCCAGGCAGGATGCCGGTTTTTCGATCTTTTACATGGGCATAAATCTCGGTGCTCTGATCGGACAGTTCATCACGGGATTTTTGGGTGAGCAGATCGGCTGGCATTGGGGCTTCAGCGCCGCAGGCGTTGCGATGTTCATCGGCTTGCTCCAGTTCTGGCTTATGTCGCCAAAAACGCTGGGCAATATCGGATCCGAACCGACCCGCCATCCTGATCCTGCTGTACAGACAAGACAAGAAAACCAAGTAAAGCTCTTTACGGGCATTGGCCTCGGGCTACTTACGCTTGTCGTAGTTCTTGTCGCAACCGGAGTGCTGACCATTGATGCACCTGTGGTAGGAACATATCTGGCATATGCATTGATCGCGATCGCATTTGCCTATTTTGCTTATCTATTCATTTTTGGCGGACTGAGCGGTGATGAGAAGAAGCGGGTCGTCGTAATTGCGGTTCTTTTCATTTTTGCGGCTATTTTCTGGTCGGCATTCGAACAGACCCCGACGGCATTGAACCTGTTCGCTTACGATTTCACCGAGAGAATGATCGGCGGATTTGAGGTACCCGCGACCTGGTTCCAGACGATAAACTCAGCGTTCATTATTTTGCTGGCACCCGTTATAGCGATTTTTTGGACATTTCTCGCTCGCAAGCGGGTAGAGCTTTCCAGCCCGACGAAGTTCGCCATAGGCCTGGGCTTTGCGGCGGTCAGCTTCCTGATCATGATCTTTGCCGCAAACACCGTCCTCGCAGGTGGCGGCTTGGTCAAGGTCTCGGCGTTGTGGCTTATCACATTTTATTTCTTCATCACGCTCGGTGAGCTTTTCATCAGCCCTGTCGGTCTTTCGTCAATGACCACACTTTCACCCAAACGATTTGTTGGCCAGATCATGGGCATATGGTTCATCGCATCCGCGCTGGGCAACCTGATCGGCGGACTTGTGGCGGGCAACGTTGATCCGGAAAAGCTCGAGCTAATGCCCAAGCTTTTCACCACGACAACACTGTTCCTCGGGGGGGCGGCCGTTGTGCTCGTAATTCTTGCTGTTCCAATAGCCCGAATGATGAAGGAACGGAAGGGCAGCGAAGATGTAGTCGATCCGACCCTTGAGGTGCCGGATGTAACTAAGGATGAATAAGCCCGCAGACGCGGAAGCAAAAGACGAGAGACGGGAGTCGGGAGACGGAGTGGGAACGAAAATTCTCCGACATCAGGACTTGATCGTTTATAAGAAAGCGATAGATCTGGCAATGCAGATCTTTGATCTGAGCAGGAGTTTCCCTAAAGAAGAAGTATATTCGCTTACCGATCAGGTTCGGCGTTCGTCACGATCAGTCGCGGCGAACATTGCCGAAGCCTGGAGAAAACGGCGATACCCAGCCGCTTTTGTTAGCAAACTGAACGATTCGGAGGGCGAAGCCGCAGAAACGCAAACGTGGATCGAGTGCGCGTTCAAGTGTGGCTATTTGGATCGTGATCAGGCGAAGTACCTGTATCTTGAATACGACGAGATCATCTCTATTTTGTACTCGATGCAAAATAACCCGCAAAACTGGGTCCTGCTGAAGCCGAAATAGCCTCTCTCGTCTCCCGTTTCTAGTCTCCCGTCTATGGTCTTTTGGAGTCCTTGTACGCCATCGCTGCTTCAGCGGCTCCGGCGTGCATTATCTCCGGTTTGTGGTATTTCCAGTGTTTTTCGAACTCTTCATCTGAGAGTTCGGGCATCTCACCGCGTGTTTTTTCCTTTAAATAATTTTCGGCCCATTCACGCATTTCTGGAATCGTATTCAACGCTGTGCGTGCTCCGTGCATCATATTGTCTCGTTCCATTGATTTGGTCTCCGTATGGTAGATTAAATCTGTTCCTGTTTAACAGGGTAAATCTTGGCGGACCTAATTTACAAGCGGAGTTTTTTAAGTGAAAAGAATCTTACCTGCCCTTTTAGCCCTTTGCGCAATATTCTCGTCAACAATTTTGGCACAAACGGCTGCCCGTCCGGTTCCTGCACGAACCGCGCCGGCTCAGGCCGAGTTCAAGGTTCCATTCGTCAACAAAAAATTGGCCAATGGCCTTGAAGTCATAGTATTGCCGGATTCGAGCATCCCGCTCGTGACAGTCGAACTTGCGGTCCGAAATGGTTCGTTCACCGAACCGCCGGAATTGAACGGCCTTTCGCATCTTTACGAACATATGTTCTTTAAGACGAATGGCGCGATCGCGGTGTTTCGCTGCGATATGGCGAAGTCCTATGGCCGGATGGACATTTTCAATCAAATGAACTGCATCGACCATTTGAAACTCCGTTCGCAGCTAGGTGATATCGGTTATTTGAGCGATCTCGATAAGGCCGGCTACGTCCGAAACGGGACCACGCAGGAAGAATATGTAAATTTTTTCTTTTCGACCACAAGCGAACATCTCCGCACGATTATGCGGTATATGCGTGATGCCACGCTTTACCCGACCTTTGACGAGCAGGAATTTCAGCAGGAGATACAGGTCGTGCTCGGCGAGCTCGACCGGCAGATGTCCGAACCATTTTATTATCTTGACCGTACGCTGATGGACAATCTGTTCTATAAATATCCGTCAAGGAAAAGTCCGGGCGGGACTCGCGTGACGGTCGCTTCAGCTACGACCGAGAAGATGCGCCTGATCCAGTCACGTTACTATGTTCCTAATAATTCTGCTCTGATCATAACCGGCGATGTGCAGCCCGATGACGCATTTAAATTGGCTGAGGAACTTTTTGGCGTTTGGCAAAAGGGCGAGGATCCATTCGTAAAAGTTCCTATCGTCGAACATCCGCCGCTCGAGAAAAGCAAAGGCCTTATCGTTGAACAAGATGTTGAGAATGTCGTCGTCCAGATCGGCTGGCATGGCCCTTCGATCGGGAAAGACAATGACGGAACCTATGCGGCCGACGTTTTCTCGTTCATCGTTGAGCAGTCCAATTCAAAGCTCCAGCGGTCGATCGTCGATAGCGGGCTCGCCGCAGGGCTGAGCGTCCACTATTACACCCAGCAGAACACAGGCCCGATCCGAATTACTTTGGTAACCTCGCCGGACAAGGCAAAGGCAGCCATTGCAAAGCTTTATTCTGAGATCGCTCAATTTGGTTCACCGACGTATTACACGGACGAGGAGCTTTCGAATGCGAAGACCCTGCTCGAAGCCGAAGACCTTTATCGTCGGGAAAAGCTGAGCGATTACACACACGCGTTGGGTTTTTGGTGGTCTTCTACAGGGATCGATTATTACCGCGACTATCACAAGAATCTTCGTGCAGTTTCGCGTGCCGACATCACGAAATATGTTCGAAACTATATCGTCGGAAAGCCGCACGTGGCGGTCGCAATGGTCTCGCCTTCGGCAAGAAGTGCCGCAAAATTGACGGAAGCCGATCTGATCGGAAAGTGATCAAATTAATTCATTTATGAAAGTGTCGTTATTAAGTAAATTCGTTCGCCCCGCTTTGCTTCTTTTTGCGGTTTTGATCGCCGGGCAGTCGGCTCTTGCTCAGAGTTCGGCCGACATCACTGAATTTGACGTAAACGGGCTGAAGGTCATCGTCAAAAAGCGGCCTTCGTTCCCCACTGTTTCGGCAGGGCTTTTTGTCCGCGGCGGTGTTCGGAACCAGAAACCGGAACAGGCTGGGATCGAATCGCTCACGCTTGGTGTCGCGACTGAAGCAAGCGCGAAATTTCCCCGTAATGTGCTTCGGCGGGAAATGTCGAGGACCGGCAGTGTTTTAGGCGGAGCGTCCGGATATGATTTCGGCGTTCTTTCTCTTACGTCCACCAGGCCGCATTTTGACAAGACCTGGGGGATCTTCACGGATATCGTGTTGAACCCTGCCTTTACTCAGGCAGACCTTGATCGGGTTCGCGACCAGACGTTGACCGGACTTCGAAATCGCGGTGTCAGCCCCGACGACGCTTTGAATATCTTCGAATCGCGGACTCTCTATGCCGGACATCCTTACTCGATCGAACCGACCGGAACTATCGAAACGCTGCAAAAGTTCAAGCCCGCGGATCTTCGTGCTTATCACAAATCTCTATTGCAAACGTCGCGTTTGCTTCTGATAATTGTAGGCGACATCGACCCCGCCGTTTTTCGGAAACAGGTCGAGGCGTCGTTTGGAAAGCTCCCGAAAGGCGACTATAAGGAACCGGAACTTCCGCAAATCGCTTTTGAACGGCCAACGCTGGATATATCAGAACGAAATCTCCAAACCAATTACGTAAAGGGCGTTTTTGCGGCTCCATCATTGGCTCATCCGGACTATTATGCGATGCGTGTCGCGATGACAATGCTGCAAAGCCGTGTCTACCAGTCCGTTCGTGTTCAGCGAAACCTGTCGTATGCGCCGAATGCCGAAATGGACAATTCAGCAGCGAACACAGCAAACATATATGTGACGGCGGTTGACGCAAATCAGTCTGTCGCACTGATGCTTCGCGAAATTGATTCAATGAAAAGAGAATTGATCGACGCCGATCAGGTCGAGGGCATCCCCGGATATTTTCTGACGACCTATTTTCTTCAACAGGAAACCAATGCCGCACAGGTAGCCGAACTTGCAAGATATGAGCTTTACGGCGGCGGCTGGCGGCGGTCTCTACTTTTCCTCGATGGCATCAAGAACGTAACTCCCGCTGACATCCGCACCGTCGCGAACAAATATTTCAAGAACATCCGCTTCTTCGTGGTCGGCGACCCCGCCGCGATCAACCGCCCGATCTTCGTCGGTAGTTAACGGATAACTTACGGTTTTAAGCGCAATTAATTGAAGAGGCTGTCCGGCAAAGGCCTCCACGTCGAACACGAACACCAAGGCGAATCGTAGTTTCTTTTTTGCGGCTTGCCGCCCGATGTGCGGAAAGGCTATGCCTTTCCGTGCCGCTCTAATCAAGGCCTTGCGGCTACGCCGCTGTTTCTGATTCAGTTCCTAGTATTAGCGAAATTTCCATTTCAATCTGAAGATGGTGAAAAATCGACATGGCCTTTGGAGAGAGCGAGAACCCGTCCTGCTCCGCGGCTGTAACGCTGCAGAAGACGTCGACGTTAGCGTGAGCCTTAATTCGCTCCAGCACTACATATCTATCCTGCAATCGATCGACCAGCCATTCCAAATGTCGGTCTAATTCTTCCGTTCGGTCCAATGGTGCCGAAAGGCTCCACATGTCGGTTTCGAAAACCGTTCTAACCTGACCGACATCGCCCTTTTTGTGAGAATACGACGGCGAAATACCTATTTCATCACTGATGGCTTCCAGATCTAGCTCACCATAAATCCTCAATGAAGCTTTTGAACGAACAGTCATATATTGCAATATTCTTGTGTGGTGATTCGCCAGTCGACCGGATCAGGTGCGATTTTAGCATGGTGCGTTATTTCTGGAGATCTTTTCCGGAGTATGTTCGATAGATCCTGCGGATTCCGCCGAGGCGTCTAGTGCGGGAAAACTAAGTCAGACGAGCGGCACTGAACATACGACTCCAAGTCTTTCACTGTTTGCTATTCGTTTCCGGGGAGGCTGGAAGTATTTTTGAACAGGAATATTCCTGATCAAAATAACCGAATCTAGTAATTACTTCTTCACCGTCTTCATTTTTCTGAACCCATATTTCGAATCCTTCGGTCCAGTTGCGATAAACCGCTAGTGAGTTAACGTGAGTAATACTGTCAAGGAACTCGGTTTTGCGGAAGTCTTTCTGAAAATTCGGTATATTCTTTATGTACTTAGCCAATAGTTGCGACTTATCGGGGTAAACGTCTATCCTTTCAACAATATCTTTATTCGATTCTTTTTTATTCTCCTGATATCTAACGTGTACGCGGGAATTCTTATACTTGTAAAGGGATACATTACTTGGAAGGTCATCTTGCCCCAATATCTTTTCGGCGTCTAAGCGGGTCGAAACGCAGGGAACAATCCCCTTCCATTCTTTCGAAATCACTTCCGTTCCAAAAACAGCGAACACTAAAATCAGCATCCACAATCTTTTCGTTGTTTTGGCCCAGTCAATTGTACTTCCTTGTTCTAGCTTCATTTCGTTTCAAAGGCGATTTTAGCATTATGAGTTATTCCTGGATATCTTTTCCGGAGTGTGTTCGCTAGATCCTGCGGATTCCGCCGAGGCGTCTAGTGCGGGAAAACTATTTTAGACGAGCGGAACTGAAAGTTATGTACTTCATTTGCTGAGAACGTTTGAAACCACGATAAACTTGAGCCAAAGTTACTGATCTATTGATTGAACGATTATCAACACATCGGTATGGTGATGTCCTGTATGAGCACGAAAGAGGGTGCCTTTGACTATTACCTTCTTGCCGATCATCTCTTTGAGTGGCTTCGCTGTGACCAACTGCACCTCCTGCACATTCTCAACACGATCATTACCTCGGTCCATATCGGTTTGTCCCCGCACGTTAATTGGCGTATCCAAGACTAATATCCTGTGCAACTCCTTGGAATCGGTCTTTGGGTTCTCGCCAAAATTCGGCGGACCATAGAACAGCCGCATTGCAAGCTTTCCTTTTAGTTCGACAGTGCTGGGTTCATAATCTAGCCATTCCTTTTCCTCAATTTGGCTTAAATGCTTCTGTTGTCCTTGTGGAATAGACTCGTTCCTTTGAGCATTCCCGTCCGAGACGCATGAGGCTACGCAAACCATCATCAACAGCAGAAGACAGAAAGTCAGGTCAGTTGCTCTCATTATATGCCTCGCCTCAACAAATTAATGTACCAACTGCGAATCGACCGATTCAGGTGCGATTTTAGCATGGTGGGTTATTCCTGGATATCTTTTCCGAGGTGTTTTCGCAAGATCCTGCGGCTCGGCGACAAGGCGGCGGAGCCGTCTTTCCGACGAAGCCGGCACGTAGCCACGTCGTTTACGGCGTGGAGCAAGCGGCGAAAGCTATCTCAGCCCGTTTTAACGGGCTTAAATTGAACGGCTTTAGTCAAAAGAGAAAGGACGTTGAAACGCCCTTTGGGGAATTGAATCGTTTTGACCACGCCCTAAAGGACGTGGCTAATCGCCGCGAAACGCGGAAAGACGGCATCCGCCGCCTCCAAATCGGCGGCGGAGCCGCGAGGATAGTTGGGCAGTGATCGGAAAAGCACAGCTTTTCCGCAAATAGAGCGGCAAGCCGCAAAGAAAAACTACAAGCCGCTGAACCGCCCGTTGACCTTTCCAACTGCGCCATTTATTCCATTTGCCACAAGTGCCATCAACTGCGCCAATTGCTATTGGCTGTAGCGAAGTCTCGTAAGAAAATGTATCGGGCCCAAGACGATTTCGGATTTCGGATTTGGGATTGCGGATTGCGGATTTCGGATCGGTAAACATGAGGATCTATGAAAAACATCCGCGTAGATCCGCTCGATCTGCTCGATCCGCGTTTGAAACCGCCTGGCCACCGAACCGGCCGCCCGCTCACGCAGACGGTTCTGACTTGATCTTTGACATTGGCAAGCTGAAGCTTGAACTCTGAACTTCTTTGCTTTAAAAATTCTTCGGATCTGTTTCACGAGCGTTTCAGGTGTTTCAACTGTTACAAGTGTTTCATCTGTTTCAAGTGTTACATCTGTTACAAGTGTTTCACTGAAACGTGCGGCACGCTCTCAGAAACGAAACACTATTGGAAAAACGCCGATTTTTATTCAGGTGTGTTCAGTTCGCGCGTGTTCACATGTGAACAAAAATGGGACTTTTTGAAGCATTTTTGAAAAAATGGCTGAATTCGACCCTGAGACGACAGTAACTGAAGCAAACGCAGCTACTTACACGTTCCACGCACCAGCGGAACAGGCCCGGAACAAGCCCGGAACGCCGACGGGACATGCGTGTCGGGCCCTGGGACAACGGGACAAATGGGACAAGGGTTTGGATCTGAGATCTTGGACCTTGGATCGGGCAACGGAAACTGGCAAAAAAAGGCCGCCGTTTCGGGCAGCCTTTATATTTATCCGTCCTTACCTCGTGATGAAGGAGCCGGTTTTGTTGGCTCGCTCTTTGTGGGCGGCGGATCGCTTTTCGGAGCCGGCTGGCTGCGAGTCGGGGGCGGATCGTTCCTCGGTGCCGGCTGGCTTCGCGTCGGAGGCGGATCGTTCCGCGGTGCAGGTTGGCTGCGAACGGGCGGAGACGACGGCGGCTCATACCTTGGTGTCGGCTGGCTTCGAGTCGGCGGAACATATTTCGGCGTTGGCCTCTCGGTCACAGGCCGCGACGTGTTACCGCCCGTATCCGTCGATCGTGTTGATGGTGCTGTTCTGATCGGCGTTGAAGGCGGTGCCGTCGGAACAGGCCTTGTCACCGCTCCTGTCGGAGGCGTTGTAGTGCGTCCACCAGGCTGTGCGACCGATCCGGGTGTTGTCCCCCGAGTTGGAGTTGATCGAACGGGTTCCCGGTCGCCAAAGATGCGAGATCGCTGTAGCTGGCCATCCAGCGGTGCTCCCGCGTTCCGTACAGTGGCACCAGTTCGCACGGTTGGTGTTGACGCTGCGGTAGAAGACCGTGCGGCAAAGATCTTTGGATCCGGCCTAGTCTTGATCTGCTCAATAGGCGGCAGGATCGGCGGCGTAGTAGACGGATCGATCGGCCGTGAAAGCACTTCCCTCGCAGCCGTTTGCGAACTAAGCGGACGGCCTGTCTGCTTTTGCCCGAACTGATCCAGAGGCAATCCGACTACACCGCCGGGCGGCACTGTCGCAAGCGGCGGCATGTTTCCACGCGTCCTGCCCGATGGGATCGGGTTATTGTCAGGGCCCGGCACCGGTGTCGGGTTGGTCGCTACAGGTCCGGGATTAGTGTTCTGAACAGGCTTCGTCCATCGGTCCCTGTAACGCCGGTTATAGTTGTAATATCGGTAATTGTACGGAAGCGGATACCAGCAGACGCTGCCGTCGTAAATGGTCATATAGACCAGCGCGGGCCGCCACCAGCTTCGTCCCGTGCGGTAATACCCATAAGGCGACCAAAACCACTTTCCGTTTATCCAGACCCAGCGGCCGTAATGATAGGTTGCCCATCCCCAGGGCTCGTCGTTTACCCACGTCCAACCGTAATACGGCAGCCATCGCCAATGGCCATAACGATACGGCGACCAATTGACGTACGAACTCACCGCCCGATAATTCGGCTGCCAGACGTAACCATAGTCTCGGTCAAAGCTCCAATCGCCGTAATCGTTCAACTCATCGGCGCCATAAATATCGTCGTCATAATACTTGC
The DNA here is from genome assembly GCA_041751035.1 of Pyrinomonadaceae bacterium. Lineage (GTDB taxonomy): Bacteria > Acidobacteriota > Blastocatellia > Pyrinomonadales > Pyrinomonadaceae > OLB17. The sequence continues at coordinate 151,713 of JBGSYH010000013.1, forward strand.
CATACTGGGCATTCTTTAGCCGATCTGCGGCCAGCGAGTCACGTTCGGCGGCCCATGAGAGGATAGCCAGCGTTCCACGGTCTGCGTCGCGCATGTCCCATTCACCCTGATTGTCGCCGGAGATGAAAAGCCTCGACGAGCGTCCGCTCCGCAGCGAGAACCCCGATGTTTCGGAATAGACCCGTGCCTCGCCATCATCAAAAACCGAGATATCAACACTATTAAGCTGGTCGGCCGTTGAAACAACATATTCGCCCGCTCTCTGAACGGCGATCGTGGTTCGCGGGGCATCGATCTCAAAATATTCAGTGGCCGTGTCGATCTCGTTCATCCGCACGACAATAGTCCCACGCTGCAGACTGACCGCAATGCCGCTTTGCTGAAGGGTCGTCAAGGTAAAAGTCGTCAGCGAATCGCCGCGGAGAAAATTCTTACTGTCGAACTGAACTTCAAAGCGCGCACCTTCGCCTGCCGATAGAACGTCGCCCTCGACGATCGGAAGATTCAACACCGCCTTTTCCCAATCAGCGCTCTCCCCGCGTTTGATCAACACCTCGCCGTCGATCGCACTTACTCTGGCAACACGCTGCTCGCTTTCCGGTTCGTCGTCCGGTATAAAGGCAAAAACGTGAACTGCAAGAAACGTCGCAATGAAGATCGATATTATCGGTCTCGCTGATCTGAGAAGCATTTTTCCTCCGTGGGCCGCAGGGATCATGGCCGCTATGTCTATTTTATGGTCAGTTAGCCACAATAGTTTTCCGCAATTTCCGTTCCTTTTCACGTTTTGGTTCGTGAAAGCGACAAAAGCAAATGAAATCAGGCAGATTGACCGTTCGGGCGCGCTAGCAACTCTCAACAAATTCGTGTATAAGCATGAAAATGCTCTCCGAAATGGTGCATTGATCGTGCGATCAGGCAGCAAGGAAGATCATAACTCCGGCAGCAATAATACCAATTAAGAAGATCGCCAGAGCAGCGAGCAATGCAACGCTGACCTTCGGGCCGCGGCTCGGTCGTCGCCCATGAGAAGAAAAAGCTCGCGTTCCTCGGTACTGCTCAAGCAAACGGAGCACATCAGGATGGTGCGGACCGAGTTCTGCAGAACCGATCACCAGCCGATCTCCACGCTCAAGTGATTCAACCGATTCGAGGGCTGCTTTCAAGGACGTTCCGAAGTTTTCTCGAAACTCCTTAACGGCCATGATCTTTTGGCCAGTTTCAACAAGGTCGATAAGCTGGGCTGTGAGCAGCGCATTTGACGATGCAGGCTGCGGCGTATGCAAAGATTTTGCCGACAACGTAGTTTCCGGGAAGGCTGCGCCGGGCACCATAATATTTGCCCAGCAATGACTGCAAACGGCGGTCGAGCTATTCGAAAATGGCAGGCTGCCGGAGCACGCCGGGCAATTGAACGTTGCGGCGATCTGCATAGAGAAAAAGTATAGATAAAAATTACGGCAACGTCATTTTCGCGGCCGGTGTTTACGGTTGGTTCACGGGATACAAAAAAGGCCGACCACTGAGGCCGGCCCAAATATGTTAAATGCAAAGCTCGTGGTTAGCTGATCTGCGGTGCCGAATAATTCGAACCGAGCTTATTGACGTCGCCCTCTGCCAGATCGTTGACCAATTCATAGTGAAAATAGTCAAACTTTGAAGCGACCACCGGTTTCACACGCTTTTCATACATCTCGCGTGAACGATCGATCGCCTCTCTTAGCCTATCGTAAAGGTCACAAGCCTCAACACCTTCGGCAACCTTCTGTTCGTTATAAAGCTTGATCTCAGAGACCAGAAGTCTGGCAAATCGCCTCGCCTCGTTATGAACCCGCCTTTCTTCGTCAGGAACTTCGATCGGCAGATCCATATTCCTTCCCGAATACCGCGACTTGGAAACTTCCGGCACCGTTTCGGAAACCGGCATTGGCTCGGCAACGACCGGCTCAGGCACCGGCTCATGCACCGGCTCAGCGACGATCTCGGGCGCTTCGAAACTCGGCATCTCCGGTGCAGTTGCTCCATTCGAAACGTCGTCTCCATCAGAAGCAAACGCAAAATCTGTAACCGATCCGATCGCCTCGTCGCCTGACCGTTCGACTTCGAATGACTCCGGTGTTTCCGGAGCCGAAACCTCTGAATACTCAACAGAGACATCAATATTCTCCATCGTCGGATTCAGTTCCATCTGCTGGTCCGCGTCATACGTAAAACTCGAATCTACAGATTCATCAACGATCTCATATTCCGGTTCAAAATCACTCGAACCGGCCGACTCGGCAACAGGATCGTAACTGACACCCATATCAGCCGCGTGAGGTTCTGTATCGAAGGTCGAATTGTAAACTGGTTTGATGGTCTCTTGAACAGTTACCGGGCTTCGAAAACCGCCAGCATAAGCCGGGGAATATGGATCCGGATCGCCGGAAACCTCACGGGCTCCGACCGCCCCATTCGCATCACTAGATATTGGATCTGCTTTTCGTTCGTTTCGATCAGCCGAAATACTTTGCCCTGGCGATTGAACGTGTGGAATATGCGACGCGGCGAGAAGTTCGACCGTAAGTCCCGCAACGCGAACAAGGGATTCAAGGGCTTCAATGTTGATGCTTGCCCCATCGGAACCGTAATCTACATACAGCACGGCAACGCCGCGTCCTCGAGCAGTCAATGGGATCGCGTACATTCGGTCGGGTCGTCCAAGCGACAATGCATCAACAAATGAAGATTCCGGACAGCCTTCAGTAAAATGACCTTCCACTGTGCTCAGCGTTTCTATGGATCGAGACAGGATCGAACCGCCATTCACCGCAAAGCGAGCGTCTGAGGCGGACTCGGCTGAAGCCGAATCCCTTCCAAATCGCTTCCAACAAACGAAATTCTCATTCTTCAAGATAAAGAATACGCCGCGAGGGGCAAACTCTGCTGCATGAGTAACCAAAGAAGTAAGGATCGTTGACTGAGATGTTTTCGACGAGATCTCCCTGATCGCATCTCGCAGCTTGTCATAACTGACGGGCACTTCGGTGGTAACGCGCAGTTTTTCTGCTTCGCCAAACGCGGTTGCGGCCAGCTCAGCACCGGAATCCTTAGCAAGGCGAAGGTGCTCAGCTATCGACTGCTGCAATGCTTCATCGAGCGCGGGTCTTGTTTCAAGACTCTCTCTAAGAAGCCTTATCGCTTCATCCATCTGAGACTTGTGTTTCGCAATTTCGCTCTCGAAACTCTTTTCAAGATCTGCGGACCTCTGTTTGAACGATTCGAAAACATCGGACAAATGACTCTCAAATTCCGCTTTAAGACTGATCTCAAGTTCTTCGCTGTTCACTATTGGTTTTCCTCCAAAAATGCCTGTTTCACGGCAAATCAGGTTTGCTTTAGGTAAGGCGGGGTAAAATGGTGGGGCTTGAAGCCGATTACGCGAGGGCAAGTAACACTTGCCACGACTAGAATTATCAAGGAAAGCCCTGCCAATTGTCAAGAAATTATTGTTGCGATTAGATTTAGTGCCGGAAACGGCGACTTGCGGGCTAGGTGACCACTACTTCGATCCCCGGATCAATTTCCTCGCGGATCATGTTTTCAATGGCCATCAAGGTGCCCGTAAGTGAGCTCGGACAGCTGCCGCAAGCGCCTTCATATCTTACTCTTAGGGTCTTTTCTTCAAACCCGACAACTTCGATCCAGCCGCCGTCACCCGCTAGGTAAGGCCTGATCCGTTCGTCAAGAAGCGCGTTTATTTCGCGGACGGTCGGGTCGTCATCCAATATTGCCCCGAGAGCTCCGCCCAGCGACTTGGCTGCTGAATCCTTCGAATCGCCATTTGTACTCGCAACGCTTTCGGCCGCTCGGATGGGGACAGCAAGGTCAGGAAGTATCTCGTCCCATTCGGCGTCATCGGTCTTTTCGACCGTTACCATTTTGTCCATGTAAAAGACGGACACAACATTGCCGACCTCAAATATCGAAGCCGCGAATGCGTCCGCGGCGGCATCGTCACCTGACTTGAACGAATGAGAGGTCCCGTGTGAAACGGGTTCTTTCAATATGAACTTAACAGCGTTGGGATTTGGTGTTTCCTGAATATCGGCGATCTTTGGCATTTTTAAATAAACCTATCATATAAAGAATCTTAAATCCTTACATTATTGTCAAGTTTCAGATCACAGCGACATGATCTGGAAGATCGCACATAGAAGACAAAAAAGCAGACAGCCGAAAATGCTCGGCCCGTCTGCAGGATTAATAAACTAACTTAAACTCTTGTGGTCCGTTATTCCGTTATATGGATGTCTTCCTTTTTATTAACCCGACCGGAAAGGAACATCCCACCCAGGCCAATGGTGCCAATAAGGAAAACGATAATTCCGGCCAAATAAAGATTGTTTCCCCCGCTCGTCGTATATAGCCAATATGACAAGCCTGTGAGGATCAACGAAACCAAAGCCAACAACCCGTAAAGCATAATCGACACCTCCGAACTCTTGTTTCAAACATGAACAGTAAAGCTTTTAGGGAAATCCCGGGAGCATTATAAACATACGTTCCATCTTATTGATGGCTCCCATAACTTTTCAAAGTGCCTTGTGCGGAACGCCCTAATATTAACTCTATTCTTGTTTCGAAAGCAAGCTATTAAGGAACTAACGGTGTGGTTCGATCGAGCGAGCAGAGTTTCCGGGCCCATGATTCGCAATTTCCCTAGCCTTTTAGGGCCTTTAAGGTCCGCATATGCCCTTGAAGGTCCGGGATCATCTCGACACTAGACCATTGTGATGGGTCGATCATGCCCAATACGGCATCTGATTGCTTCCATCCTATCTCGACGAGCAAAAGACCGCCTGATGTCAGGTATTTAGGGGATAATAGTATGATCTTCTCTATTAGACTCAGTCCATCATTACCGTCGGTCAGGGCGGTCGCCGGCTCAAAGTCGCGCACCTCTCGGTCAAGTTCTGAGTGCTCATCTGAAGCGATATAGGGCGGATTGGAAACCACGAGATCGAAATGCTCTCGTGGAACATAATCGAAAAGGTCGGACACAGCGAAAGTCAGACGATCTGCCACGGCTTGAGCCTCTGCATTCCGGGATGCTGTTTGGATCGCATTCTCCGAAACGTCAACCGCAAAGCCGCTCGCCGCCGGTTCGTTCTTGAGAATCGATACTGATATACAGCCGGATCCGACACCTAATTCGAGAAAGCGTCGCGAGGTTCGCGGTCTTAAGAAGTCCAGGCTATTTTCAACCAGAAGTTCCGTCTCGGGCCGAGGTATGAGAACGCTGGGATCAACGAAAAATTCAAGTCCAAAAAATTCCTGCTTGTTTGTAATGTACTGAACCGGTTCTGACAAAGACCTTCGATCGATAAATTCATTAAACCTTGCAGCTTCGGACGGCGACAATTCGTATTCGGGATGCGCGATCACGAAGGCCCGATCCCTGCCGATTGCGAACATCAATAAACAGGATGCATCGCGACTTGGATCACGCAGGCCCGATCCGGCCAATCGACGGGTTGAAAGATCAAGTGCTTCGGCTATGGTCATTTGGCACCGTCGCCTCTAATTACGGTCGGCAGCGTTAGCAGGATTATCTTGATATCAAGCAGAACCGACCAGTTTTCGATATAAAAAACGTCGAGGCTGACCATGTCCTCAAACGAAACACCGCTTCGCCCTGAAACCTGCCAAAGCCCGGTGAGGCCTGGTTTCATTTCAAGCCGTCTCCGATGCCGAAGGTCGTATTCCTCAACTTCATAAGGTATCGGAGGCCTGGGACCGACGATGCTCATATCACCCTTCAACACATTTAGTAACTGTGGAAGTTCGTCCAAACTCCATCGCCGAAGGAAACTTCCAAACCGAGTTATTCGCTGGTCATTCTCAACCTTCCCGAAGACCTTTTCGTTCCCGTGTTCGCCGGCGATGTTCCGTTTATATGCTTCGCGATGAACTGCGTCGTCCGCATTCTCGTGCATTGTTCGAAATTTGTAGCAGAGAAAGATGCGGCCGTCCATCCCCACGCGTTCCTGAGTGAAAAATAACGGTCCCGGCCCGCCTGCCCTGACAAGTATCGCGGAGACGAGCCACAACGGCGAGGTCGCAACGATCGCGAAAGTCGATATCACAATATCTGCGATCCGTTTAATAAACCGGTCCGTTTCGGACAATGGCTCGCGAAACAGCCGAACCATCGGCAATACCCCGATCTGTTCGACCTTTGTCTTTTGCGGTAAAAGGTCGATCAGGCTTGGTGCAAACCGAAACTCGACCCTGCCTGACCGGCCCGACTGCATCATCACTTCAAAAAGCCGATCGCCGCGAATGCTGTCATCGGTGATTATCACTTCCTGGATCTTGAGATCGCGTATCAGTTCAGGAAGTTCGCCCACATCGCCGACTATTGGTTCGCCATTGAAGATGGCAGAATCTTTGTTTACTTCCCGGCCGTTTGTGACAACTCCGACGACGGTGTAACCAAGATCGCGACGCTCAGCAAGCACTCTGACAGTTTGTGCGGCCTCCGGATTCGTCCCGACCACAAGCGTTGGGATCAGGTTGATCCCCCGATTCCTGAATCTGGTTTGAGCCGCCCGTATCAACAAATGAAATACGAGATAAAGCAGCAGAGCGATCAGAAAATCAAGGATAAAGACCCCGCGGGAATAAGAGAATTCGCGAAACGCCAAACCGCCGCGGAATAGAAACGCCCAGCCAATAATAAGGAGCGAGCCGACCGCCACGGCTTTTACAATTTGGATAGCCTCTTGAACATAAGAGAACGCGCCTTGAAACCGATAGACCCGTTCATAGAGCAGCATTGCCAATCGCAGGATCACCGCCGCATAGAAAATGCCTGCATACGGCACGAACTCGGGTGACCATGCCCACGCGGCGCCACGCAAAATATCCGCACCTTCCCGTAACTTGAACGCAAAAAGAAAGCTAAGTGCCGCTATCACCGCATCGACCGCGAATATTCCGACGGTCACCAAAGGCAACAGCCATCCCGGCACCGTTCTAGGCTTGGGACCTACTGGATTGATGTGTTTCGCGGTTGCTTCCGCTTTCATATTCAGCTCTTTGTTTGTATGTTAATTGTTTGCTGAACGCAATTCGAATTACCGGCTAGGCTTTTTTGCGAATGAAGATCTTAATAACGGCACCCGATCTTGACGAAAGCCGTAACGTAAGCGGCATCTCAACGATCGTTCGCCAAATAATAGAACACGGCAGCGATGAATATTCCCATTTCATTGCAGGCCGGCAAGATGGCGAAAAGACCGGCCCGAAGTGGCTTGCGAAACAGGCCCTTCTTCCCTTCAAATTCGCCAAACAGCTGCGTGCCTTTGGCCCTGACATTGTCCACATAAATACAGCTCTGACCGACCTTTCGATCTATCGAGATTCGGCATTGGTCGCCGTCGCTCGGCTAATGGGAAAGCGGGTAACGATCGCAATACACGGCGGTAAATATCTGATAGAAGACATCGAAAATGCCGTCCTGAAAACCGTGACCAGCAAGATGTTAAATGCGGCAGATTCGATCATTGTTTACAGCGAATACGAACGCGGCCTTATAAACAAGAAGTGGCAGAAGCTAAATATCTTTACATTGCCCAACGCGATCCCCGGGCAATTTATCGGAAACGCCGAGCGTGATAATGCCGAGTCATTGTTGGTTTATTTCGGTCGAATGCATGAATCCAAGGGACTGCACGAGTTGGTCGATGCGTGTTCGGCTCTGAACAGTGCCGGATTTAAGTTTCAACTGCACGCCTATGGCGAAGGCCCGATCCGCGAGTTCTTTGTAACCGAGATGAGCAAAGCGATCGGCGGCTCATTCACATATGGCGGCGTGATCGGTGGCGAGGAAAAATGGCCGATCCTGCGGAAAGCCGACCTGTTCGTCCTGCCGTCACGCTACGGCGAGGGTTTGCCGATGGCAATGCTTGAGGCGATGGCCGCGGGCTGCATCGTCGTTGTTGGCGACGTCGCATCGGTTAGTTCGGTCATCAGCGACGGTCATAACGGATATCTGGTCAAACCGTACGACGCGGCCGGACTTGCTTCACGGCTGAAGATAATTTTGAGCGAAAAGCTTGAATGGCCAGCGATGCGTGAACATGCCGTGCAGACGATCCGTACAAATTTTGAGATAGCCGCCTATATCGAACGGCTCGAGGATATCTATCGAAAAACCGTTGGAAAATAAGGAAACGATCCAGATCGATCGAAGGCGTGAGTTCATCGTCAGCCTCAACGTTGATGTGTGCAACGCGGCATCGATCGCCGAAAGCGTCGAACAGCTTGTTTCCGCAGGGAACGGCGGCTACGTCTGCTTTTCGACCGTTCATATGGTGATGGAATCCTTTGACGATCCGGAATATGCTGCGAAGGTAAACGCAGCAGATATGGTCATTCCGGACGGCATGCCGCTCGTCTGGATGCAAAAGCTTGCGGGCGGCAAAAGCGCCGCACGGACCCGTGCCAACGATATGATGATCGGGCTCTGCAAACTCGCCGAGCGCAAAGGCTGGCCGGTCGGTTTTTACGGCTCTGACCAGCCGGTTATCGACCGAATGCTCGAGCGTGTCGAAAAAGATTTCCTGCGTCTAAATGTAAGCTACGCATTCTCGCCGCCCTTTCGTCCGCTGACCATCGAAGAATCAAACGAAATAATCGAGCAGATCCAAGCGGCCGGGCCCAAACTGCTGTTTGTCGGGCTCGGCTGCCCGAAGCAGGAAAATTGGATGTCGAAAAATACGAGCGAGCTAAACGCCGTGATGTTCGGTGTCGGGGCTTCGTTCGATTTTTTTGCTGGGAACGTAAAGGAATCTCCTCAATGGCTCGGCAGGCTTGGGCTCGAATGGCTTTATCGCCTGTGGCAGGAACCTCGCCGGCTTTGGTACAGATATCTTGTCCTCAATCCGCGCTTTATCTTTCAGGTCATCCGCCAATTGCTCGGCAGGAAAAAGAAACGCTAACCCTTTGAATGATTGCCCAGGATCGCGGCCATATTCCGGGCCTCGCTTAAAATTATCTCAATATACTCGCGGTCTTTGCCCGTTATCTGTTCGTTTTCCAACAAAAGTTCGGCAAAACCCATAACACCGGTGAGCGGCGTTCTCAGGTCATGGATAAGATCAGCGATCGTGTTTTGATCAGGGATGTTATCGATCATCGTCTCGTAATTTTAGTTCTCAAATAAGCGGAAAAGCAAAAGGCCTTCGTTTTGCCCTTTGTTTCGAAACATCGCATAATAGCCTTGTTCCGTTTTGCGCATTAGAATGAAATTCCTGTTCGATATTCGTCTGCTTTTACTTGCTGTTTGGCTTGGTGCTGCGGTATTTTTTATCGCCGTAGCGCAGAGCGCGTTTGCGGTCGTGCCGCAGCGTGAACTCGCAGGAGCGGTCGTCAACCGAACACTTTCGATATTGAATTATGCAGGTTTGGCGATCGCGATCGTCCTTTTGATTTCAAGCCTGCTCGGAAGCGGCCTGTCCGGGAAGTTTTTGCTCTGGGCCGAGCGATTCTTGCTATTGATCGTCGGTGCGGCATGTGCCGTCGGGCAATTTGTTATCGGCCTGATGCTGATGTCGGTAAGGGCGCAGATGGGCGGCCGGCCGATTGATGACATCGCGGCTGACGACCCGCTCCGAGTTCAATTCAACACATTGCATGAATATTCTGTCTGGGTATTGTTCATCGGCATGGGCGCGGCGCTGCTGGCGTTCTTTATTATTGCCAGCCGAAGATCCGGACCAGCGGACAAACCCGCCGCGAACGACCCGTATAATTTTGAAAAAGAGTTTAAGATATAGCTGAAATGGACATCGTAGAATCAAGATCCGATTTTGAACGCCGCTTTGCCGGCTGGAATGTAAACGAATCGCTTTCGGGCTATCCGTTCGTCCGGAACACGTATGCACCGCTGACGCCGGTAAAAAGGGCTCTGCCGATGATGAATCTGGCTCTGATCACGTCGGCGGGAGCTTATATCGATGGAACAGAGCCATTCGATCTTGATGCGAAAGATGGCGATCTGGAATTTCGCGAATACCCGATCGAGGTCGAGGCCGCAGATCTCCGTTACGCTGCAAAAGGTTTTGACAGCAAAGCCGTAACCGAAGACCGCAACTCCCAGATCCCGATCGACCGTCTGCTTGAATATGAGGCAAATGCCGTTATCGGCGGGCTGAACAACGTTTGGTGGAGCCTTAGTCCCTGGATACCAAATGCGGCACGGGTCGCGGAAGAAATGGCACCGAAATTGGCCGAGCGGCTTCATCGCTATCAGGTCCAGGCGGCATTGCTGATCCCTGCCTCGCGGCTTTGCCATCAAACGCTTGGTGTCGTAGCCCGCGGGCTTGAACTCGCAGGAATACCGACGATGTTGATCGCCGTCGACAGGAACGCCTCCGAAATGGTCCGCGCACCGCGGACGAATTATTATGACGGCGAACTAGGTTCCGTCGCAGGCCGCCCAAACTGGCGCGAACATCAGCTTCGCATTCTGGATGAATCGCTCCGCACAATGGAAACGTTCGACCAACCAGGAGTTCGCAAGCTTGCCGTCGAGATTGAAACCCAAGTCGAAGCCGCCCGCGGCGAACGGTAAGACCTTTTTCCAAGCCATTAACTGTTTCCAACTTGATTTACTCCAGTTGCAATGAGGTGACGGCAACGGCAGGGTTTTAGGTGAAGTTCTTGGCGTAGTTCCAGAGGCCGGCCTGAGCGGTGCAGGCGGCGTTCGTCCCGGGCGTCGCGTCCAAGCACCTTGCACTCTGCACCATTGAAAGATTGCCGTTGTTGTCTAATACGTTCTTCACCTTTCGGCCCGAGGGATAGGTCTGCTCGATCAAAGCTCCCGATAGATTATACGTGTAATCGGTCTCGTATTCTTCGCCGTCGGTCGTCTGCTTATGCCCCGTCACACGTCCTAAGATGTCGAACGACGTGTTTCAGTTTCGGCTCTGTTCAATACCAACTAACACCTGACCCTTTTAAAGGATTAAGTTTCTGATTTCTCGCCTTTTTAAGACTGATTTTTTTCACGTTTTTGAACCATGCTTGATAAGCTTTGTAAGCTTTCTGAATAGACTCGTCCGTGTTCCAAGCGCCTCGTTCGTCCACAAGCACGGCAGCACCCGCATGGCCCCAGTCTCCGGTAAACAGATAAGAAATATAGTACAATGCCGCAATCTCGACCGTTGCTGACTCAAAAACCTGCGAGGTATCTGGTCGGGTTGCTCCCACAATTTTCGATTTGTGGACAGCCCCTTTTAAGTCAAGAAGACACTGAACGCCGAAAAGAAGATCAGAATCATCAATCTCCGGAAACCGACTTGAGGGCATGATAACGTAAGTTTCAAATTGTTGCTTTTGTTGATATTTTGCCTCGGGTTTCGTTGGCTGAATACTCGGATCAACTTTTGAATGCCAGCCCGTGCAGGTAGAGGCATTAGTTTGAGCGCTGACTTTAATGATAGACATGGTGCCAATTCCTATAATCGTAATGCAGAAAATGAAGAACGCTTTTGTCGACTCGGATGTGTATTTCATTGTTTAACTCTTTTTGTATAGTAGCGTAGGACGTGAGAAGAAGGAACGGGGTCAGGCATGCAATTCTCCGAGTTCTTTATTATCCAAAGTTCAGGTAACAGAGAACGGAAAACCCGGTGTTGAGTCTTCAAAATTGCCGTTCCACCGATCCTGGTTGAGTTTACCGAAGTTGGTTTGATCGGGTCAGAGTGCATTGCGGTGATTTTAGCATGGGTAGGTTTTGTGGCGGAAGGGTTTTCTGAGCGGGAATTAAACACCGGATTCGCGCGGATCGGCACGGATTTTGGAAAAAGTGTTTAACACTTCGTTGGCGATAAACAAATTTTTGCACATCTGTGGAAAAGTCGGTAAGTGTTGAGGGTGGGTGGGTTGGACGATCTGAGATGAGGCGGTGTGTCTGAAAATAGTACGAATTTTTATCTAACTTTGGACCAAAGTTACGGAACTTTAAGCCAAAGTTACGGAGAAATGGATCAAAGTTACGGAACTTTGGGCCAAAGTTACGGAGAAATAGAGCAAAGTTACGGAACTTTAAGCCAAAGTTACGGGACTTTAGTCCAAAGTTACGGGACTTTAGGGCAAAGTTACGGAGAAATGGTTCAAAAAAAACCAGATTTCGGCCAAGTGTTAAACACTTTCGACGGAGAATTGAACAACGGATTAGCGCGGATTTACACGGAAAGGGAATAACGAATTTCGAATTTCGGCATCACATTGCCATCTGCCATTGCTTTACCGCGTCAAGCGGATAAATGAGCATTATGATATTCAGCAGCAGGCCGTCGCGTATCCAGAGCAATAGCATCAGTTCCGTCAGGACAAAGAAAACGAGCGAACGCCAAACGCCGAGTTTTGCGGCCACGGCGAACCCGATCGCGCAGGCAATTACATCGCCGATCGAATTTGCGATCGAGTCTCCAAAATAATCAAGCGAGGCAGTGTTCTCACGATACTTCGCAATGATAAAAGGTGAGTTTTCAAATATTTCCCAGGCGGCTTCGACGACCGTTGCGATCACAAAACGCCATTCGAGCGCGAGCTTTGAAAAGAAAAGTCCGGTAAGCCAAAAGAACATTACGCCGTGGAGTACGTGCGTGAACGAATAGGGGTCGAAAAGGTGCTGTGATGTGTGACTGCTGTTCCAGGCCTGATTGATATATATCGCCCAGTCGCCGAGTTTGCACCACCAAACGCGCCCCATCAAAGCGAGAACGGCGGCCATTATGACCGTTATCGCCGCCGCAATTCCCACGGCCATCGGCCAATTATTCTTATTAGATTGTTCGGGTTCCAATGATCAGAACTCCTTGTTTGCGGTTATTCCGTGCTGACCTCGTCTTCACCGTGGAGTGCGGCGTTCAGCGTGTGCCACGAAAGCGAAGCACACTTTACGCGTGCCGGAAATTCAAGCACACCGGCGAAGATCTTCAATTTTCCAAGTTGATTGTCTTCGGCTTCAACATCCAATCCGCCGGTGACCATGCGGTGAAATTCATCGAATAGTTCGGTGGCTTCCGCCATGCTCTTGCCGCGAACTGCCTGCGTCATCATCGAAGCCGACGCTTTTGAAATTGCACAGCCTGAGCCTTTGAAAGCTACGTCTTCGACCGTGTCGCCGTCCATTTTTACATAGACCCGAAGTGCATCGCCGCAGAGCGGATTCTTGCCGTCTGCCTGTTTATCCGCGGCTTCGATGTCGCGAAAATTTCGCGGATTTTTATTGTGTTCGAGTATCGTTTCCTGGTAAAGCTCGTTTAGATCTGACATTTTGTAAAATTACCTTTTCGCTGTTTATACCGCAGCCGGCTTTGCAGCATCGCCATTTAATTCAGCGATAAATTCATCCCAATCTTCGAGTGCCCGTTCGACCTGAAAAACATGACGTTCACGCTTGCGCCGATATTTTTTACGAAGCTCGGTCGGCAGCGGTTCAAGCAGGCCGAATGTGATATTCACGGGCTGAAAATTCTTTGTCTCGACATTCGAGACATATCGGCAAAGCGACCCGATTGCCGAAGTTTGCGGAGCAATTATCATGGGTTCGCCGCGCAGGGTGTTCACCGCATTTATTCCTGCGATCCAGCCGGTTGCCACCGATTCGACATAACCCTCGACGCCCGTGATCTGGCCGGCAAAAAAGAGACGCGGGTCGGCTTTTGTTGCCAATTTTTCATTCAATATTTTCGGGCTGTTAATGAACGTATTGCGATGGATCTGGCCGAATTGCAGAAATTCGGCATTTGCCAATCCGGGGATCAATTTCAGAACACGCTCCTGTTCGCCATAACGCAAATGATTTTGAAAGCCAACCATGCCGTATGCATCCGCCATCAGGTTTTCCTGGCGAAGCTGCACACACGCATAAGGCTCCTCGCCGGTGCGTGGATCGGGCAGTCCCTTTGGCTTCATCGGCCCAAACCGCAAAGTATCGACGCCGCGACGGCCGATCTCCTCTATTGGCAGGCAGCTTTCGAACCAATGCGTTTCTTCAAATCGTTTTAGCGGGACAGATTTTGCCTCGACCAAGGCGTTGAAGAACGTCTCATATTCATCGCGGGTCATCGGACAATTAATGTAATCATCACCGCCTTTGCCATAGCGGGCGGCCTTGAACGCGATCGACATATCGATCGAATCTGCCGCGATGATCGGTGCGATCGCATCATAAAAATAAAGCTGATCGTCGCCGGTGAATTTCATTATGTCCAAGGTCAATGCCTCTGACGTCAACGGACCGGTCGCGATTATAGTGGGCGGCTTTGGATCATCTTTCGCGATCGATGTAACCTCTTTGCGGACGATCTCAATATTCGGATGCTGTTCTATTCGTTCCGTTATGAGTTCCGCAAACTTGATCCGATCGACAGACAGCGCAGACCCCGCGGGGACGCGTGTCGCCTCCGCCGCTTCCATCACAAGCGAACGGCCTCGGCGAAGCTCTTCTTTTAATAAGTAAGGAGCACTTCCTGGTTCGTCTGTCTTCATCGAATTCGAACAGACGATCTCGGCAAGATGTTCGGTGCGATGGGCAGGTGTCTGGACGAGCGGCCGCATTTCATAGAGCAAAACACGCACACCGCGCTCGGCCGCCTGCCAAGCCGCCTCGACCCCGGCAAGCCCGCCGCCTATCACCCGCACACATTCCTCTTCTCGCTTTTGCATGATCACCTTTGTCGCAATCTTTAAGATTAACAAATAAAGCGATTTGGGCAATCATGCAGGTTGGTCCGCAACTGGTGTGATGCAATGGACGCACCTCGGAATGTTCAATCAAGCAGTTCCAAAGCACGTTCGATCGGGCGGGCGTTAACGGCGCGGTCACCAACGACGACGATCGGCCGGTTGAGCAAACCCGGGTTCGCAACGATTTATATGTCAGGAACTAGTTGAGTTCGAGTGAATCAAAAAAACCTTTGAATTCGGTTTCAATAAGCTTATCAAACTCTTCTCGATTCAATTCGGGGTGGTACCGGAGAAAGCCAACTATTTCTATCAATTTTCCGTTCTTGATTATGAAAAGTATCTTTTTAATCTCTTCAATTTTACCTAACTTAACTGTTTTATTGACTTCTTCGAAAACCCTGAAGTCTTTAATTTTCACTTCATTAACTGTCACGTCTTTTGTATAGCTGGGCGAATTGAAATCTGAACTGGCTTTCATTGCACTCGCTCTGATAGCACCTAGGCGCCTGTTCCACTGGTTCTCATCGAAACTATTAAAAATAACAGAATAGCTATATACCAAAAGATTTCCAGGTTCGGGAAAGGGATTTCCACAGATAAAACCATTGGAATTTTTTTCGTAACTGCAAGGGAAGGTGATCTTGATTCCGTTTTCCTCTGAAACAAATTCCGAAGGTCCGGATCTGCAACTCAATAGAAGTAAAACGGCGAACAAAACAATCGGAATTGTTTTCATCTTGAATTTTTTGTTCATAAAATCAAATCCATTTTCCAAACATATCTTTCGGAAAATCACTTTATCAGTTCGAGGGCCTTTTCTATTGGGCGGGCGATAACGGCGCGGTCGTCAACGACAACTATCGGCCGATTCAAAAGGCCGGGATTCCTGACAATGGCGTCAATAATCTCGCTTTCGGGCATATTTTCCGTGAACCCGCGTTCCTTAAATTCCTTTTCCTTCGTCCGCAGCAGCCCGAACGCAGGAATTTTCAGCTTCGCCAGCAGGTCTTCAACGATCTCCGCCGTCAAAGGCTGTTTGAAATAATCAACTTGCTCAAAATCAATGCTGTTTTCACGAAACAGCTTGCCCAAATTCCGGCAAGTCGTTCAGGTAGGTTTTTCGTAAACTGTTATTTTAGTCATCGCTGATTTTTGGATCCGTGCGGTCGATAAACGCAGAATTTCCGTGAATCGTTCGAATCTTTACTTCATATCCCGTCGAGTAATCGCCTCGGCCGGTTCCTATACAGTGAACTCCAATCCAGATTTCTCCCCGGGGTGTGAAAATTCCTTCAGATCTCGCCCACAAGTCCGAACCAGAAGTCAACGCAATAAATCGCTTCAGATCGCGGTCGAATATTCTGTCGTAAGCTCGGAGAAAGGCCCGCTTGTTCGGAATTCTTCTGTAATTCGAGCCTAATTTATCGGTCGGATAATTAACATGAAAAGGGTAGCTCACTAAAGACGCAACCGTATCACGATCATCCGCCGCTACTGCGTTCTGAAATGATTGCCAAAGTTCGTGGGCCTCTGAATCGGATTCAATCCCTGAAACGGAGAGCCGGTTCCAACTAACCACTGGGGAATGATCCCGTTTATTTTCATCGAGCGCGGATTCCACAGGCAAAACTAGCGAAGAATCGATTGGGTGAGGCGTCAGGAGCCAGAGAGCAAAGAGACCGGCCGCGAATGCCGAAAAGAATAAAAGAGCCCTTGTTAAAATTTGCCTCATATCTACTACCCAAGCAATAGGTACTTTCACAAGCCGAGTTCCTTTCGGAGGTCTTCCGGAGAATAGTCGATTGCTGCGACATCGTGGTGTCCGAGAACTTCGATAAACGCTCGAACTGAATAGTCAGCCAACTCGGCTGCTTTGCCAAGCGACAGACGTCCGGTTTCATGAAGCTTGATCGCAAGAAGCGTTTGGGTCTCGTCCTTTGTTATGTTCGGCGGAAGGTTTAGTGTTAGCTCGATCGTGTTCTGAATTGTACTCACCTAATCTGAAGTTTAGCATCAAGTGTGTCGAAATTAAATATATTCGCCCTTCTTACCGTCCATGAACTATTCCTTTAGCTTGGCAAGAAAACGTTCACTCATCTCTGGTGAGACGTGCGAGGAGAGAAGCCTGAGCAACTGGTCAGTGTCCCTGACCTTTACCGCTGCTGTTTTTCGAAGAAATTCCAGAAACTTTTCCTTGCCGATCATTGTTTCCAGCTCATGCAGTTTGAGCGCACCTTTTACATAAAGAACCATCATCGAGCGTCGCGGATCCTTAGTTCGGTCGAAACCGTAAACAGGTGGAAGATCGACGTTCTGTCGGCGTTTCCGTTCGATCTCAGCATCGAATTCCTTTTGGCCCTTAATTGCACGAATGGCCATTAGAGCGGAGTATTCGGCAAAGCTCTCGTTAAGCCATGCTTCAGATTCCCCTGCGTTCAACCACCAATAATGGGCAAGCTCATGAGCAACGCCCCGAAAAATACTTTCGGCTGAGTCTGGCTTTGGAAGAATGAAATAACCCTTGCGAAAATAACCGCCTTGGCCCTGAACCTCGGGAAATGGCCTGAATACCGCCGTTATCTTTCGCTGTTTGTCCATCGCGCCGAATGTGCCGTTGTAAAGATCAAGAACGCTACGGATATCGCGAAGAATGCTTGAAGTAAGTTCGCCAGGCATTCCCTTTGAAACGACTCGAATATCGTAACCCGATCGTCTATCTACCGCCTCAACGAGTTTATCCGCCAGCACAAGGTCAATATCGAAATCGGGAACGAGCGACTTGATCTGCCAACCGCGTCCGTCGCGTTTTGCGTGTCCATTATTGACCAGATCAAATTCAGGAACGTCCGTCTTAATACGCAGGTCATAGACGAAATCGAATTCGCCGATCTCTTCATATATCGGGAACCAGAACCAGTCGAGACCGAGCTCCAGAAAACGGTGCTCGGCATTGTAAATGCCGGAAATATCGCCGGCGTATTCAAGATCAATGACAACTTTTTCGTTCTTCAGGAGCGGCCGTTTGAGTTCTAAACGGATGGTCGGTAAACGCCCGTCGGCGGAATAGACGTATTGGCGACAGATGTCGCAGCTTGCATTCTTTACACTAAAACTGCGGTTTAAATAAAACTGCAGGTGTGTTTGCTCAGGCCGGATGGCGACGTATTCATATCTCAATTTGGCGTCGAGAGTCTTGTTGCTGATCGAAATATCGACGCTGCCGGTGATCTTTCCGTTCGTCGCCTCTGAACGTGAAAATGCCGTGACTGCAAAGAGCAGCAATACGCAAAGGCAACAGATTTGATTGGCGGGAAAAGATAGCTTCATAGGTCAGCTGTTAGATCGTTATAACAGAAAACACCATGAAAGACGGATCTATGACAACTTAGGTTATCTACCTGTCGAAAAATTTGCTGCCTACTCAATCCCCATGCGTTCGTACACTGTTTTTAGAGTGTCTGAGGCGATTCTCCGGGCTTTTTCGGCGCCGGTTGAGAGGATAGTTTTTAGCGATTCGTCGTCGTAATTTTTGACTCGGTCTTGGAACGGTTTGAGGAACTCGACCGTTACTTCGGCGAGCTCGGTCTTGAAGTGGCCGTAGCCTTTTCCTTCAAAGTGCGCGACGCATTCTTCGCTGGTCTTGCCTGTCAGCAATTGAAAGATCGTAAGCAGATTTGTGATCGCGGGCCGCGTTTCGTCGAACGTGATGTCGGTGCCGGAATCCGTGACGGCACGCTTTATTTTCTTTGTGATCGTGTCGGGATCGTCGAGCAGAAAGATCGAACCGTTGGCGTTCTCGTCCGATTTCGACATCTTCTTTTCGGGATCTTGGAGAGATTTTATACTCGCACCGGCCTTTGGAATGTATGGTTCAGGCACTTTGAACGTCTCGCCAAAGTCGCGGTTGAATCTCTCCGCCAGATCACGCGTTAGTTCAAGATGCTGCTTCTGATCCTGCCCGACCGGCACAAGATCCGTTTGATAAAGCAAAATATCCGACGCCATCAACACGGGATACGTAAACAAACCAACGCCCGCACGCTCGGCGTTTCCTTTGCCTTTGTCCTTAAACTGTGTCATCCGCTCGAGTTCACCCATTCGAGCGATGCACGAAAGCGTCCACGCGAGTTCGGCGTGTTCGGGGACGTCGGACTGAATGAAGATGGTCGATTTCGCCGGATCGATCCCGGCCGCGAGATAAACTCGTGCGAGATCAAGCGTCGCTTTCCTTAAACCAGCCGGATCTTGCGGCAGCGTGATCGCGTGCAGATTGACGATGCAGAAAATGCTCTCGTAATCATCCTGCAGCTCCGCCCAATTCTTGAGAGCACCAAGATAATTTCCAATGTGAAGCTGACCGGTGGGTTGTGCACCGCTGAAAATGCGTTTTTTCATTTTAGAACCAAGGCGTAACAAGCAAATATCGCACGAGCGTATAGAACGGCCGGATGATAAAACCTATTACGCCCATATAAACTAGCAGCAGCAGGATCATAAACCCGAACTGTTCAAGCATTTCGAAAATGGGTTGAAAGCTATCTGGCAAGAATGTCGAAAGCACCTTGCTGCCGTCGAGCGGCGGAAAAGGCAAAAGATTAAAGACCGCCAGCGAGACGTTCAGCATTATCAAATAGTTCAGAAATATGGTCAGCGGCTGAACGATACCGCTCGAAACGTTTCCCGCGTGGATCGTTCCCGTTTCAAGCAATGTCTTGTAGATAACAAACCCGATCGTCGCAAGAATAAGATTCGCTCCTATCCCGGCGATCGAGACCATCACATTCGCCAGCTTATAATTCGTCCAATTTCGCGGGTTTACAGGCGTCGGTTTACCCCAGCCGATAAGCGGAATTCCGGCTAGTGCATTACCTATCGCGCCAAAAGTAAACCCAAGTATCGGTATCAGCAGCGTGCCGATCGGGTCCGTATGTGCGACCGGATTAAGCGTTACGCGGCCCAGCATAAATGCCGTATCGTCGCCAAATTTCCATGACATCCAAGCGTGTCCGGCTTCGTGAATTGACACGGCCATCAGCAGCACAACAAGAAACATCACCAGGTGGCTGACCAGTACGGCTATGTTGATATCGCCCATTAAATCCCCTATTTACCTACGTTTCGAACCCGACCCAAGTTCAACGGAATGTTGTCTTTAACCTCAAATTGTGCCATTCTTTTACGACAAAATAAACCTATCGTGGAGAATAGCTAATGCTTAACAAGATCCTTTTCGGCGGTGAAAGCGGAATGTCCTATGCGGCGAATGCCGGTTCGGCGCTGTTGCGGATATTTGCCGGCGTCGCAATGGCGTTCGGCCACGGGGCGTCAAAGTTACCGCCGGGCGAAGGCCTTATCAGCCGTGCGGGACAGATGGGATTCCCCGCTCCCGCATTTTTTGCGTGGGCCGCGGCATTGTCCGAATTCGCCGGCGGCATATTGCTGGCGATCGGATTGTTCACCAGGTTGTCGAGCTTCTTTATCGCGGTAACGATGTTCGTCGCTCTTGTCGGGGTTCACGCCGCTGATCCTTTTGCCGCTCAGGAAAAAGCGTTTCTTTATTTATTCATCGCAATAGCTTTCCTGATCAAAGGCTCCGGCGATTGGAGTGTTGATAGTTATTTTAGAAAATGACGAGGAGGCGACGCTCCTGTCCCCATTAGGGCGAAGCCCGAACAATATGTCGGAGGTTAACGTGACCCCATCAGACCGGAAGTTCCAATGATCGACCGCACTTTCGCCGGTAACGGCGATGGGGACAAGAGTGTCCCCGCTCCGATCCTATGAAAAAGCACATCGTCTGCATAGCCAGCGAACAAAAAGGTAACGAGTTTCTTGAAGAATGCCAAAACGCTGATTGGCACGTAACGCTCGTCACGCGCAAGAAACTGGTCGACGAACCCTGGATGTGGACCGCTTTGAACGACATTCGAACTGTCGAGAACGACGCCTCGATGGACGATTATGTTCGTGCCGTAACGAACATCGCCGGCGACCGAAGGATAGATCGTGTTGTCGGGCTCGACGAGTTCGACGTGACGACCGCCGCCCGGGCCCGCGAACATCTTCAGCTTGGCGGGATGACCTTCTCGCATACCATCCGTTTCCGCGATAAATATGCGATGCGCAACATCGCGGCCGCCGCAGGCATCGCCTGTCCCGAGTACGTTTGCCCGCTAAGCGCGGTCACGATAAATGATTTCCTCGAACGGGTCGAAATGCCCGTTATCGTAAAACCGCGGCACGAGGTCTCGGCATTTGGCATCAGAAAATGTGAAGAAGAAGGCCAGGTCTGGGACGTTCTGACCGATCTCGACAGCCGCAACAATTGGCGCGATCATCCGTCGCAATTCCTGATCGAAACGTTTATCGAAGGCGATGTTTTTCACGTAGATTCGGTCGTGAGCAACGGCAAGGTGATCTGCTCCGGCATCAGCCAATATGGCCGCCCGCCTTTTTCCGTCACCCATTATGGCGGCGTTTTTACGACGTCGATCGTTGAGTACGGTTCAAAGGAACGCAAGGAACTCGAAAAGCTGAATGCCAAGCTCCTCAAGGCATTTTCATACGAAAATGGCGTGACCCACGGCGAGTTCATCCGCAGCAGCGTTGACGGTAAGTTTTATTTGCTCGAGGTCGCCTGCCGGGTCGGCGGCGCATATATCGCGAATGTGTTGGAACACGCTTGTGGTTTCAACCTCTGGCGCGAATGGGCAAAACTTTCGATCGCCGACGACGAATGCCCATTTGAGCCGCCAAAGCTCAGAAACGAATATGCAGGCGTCGCCCTCGCGCTGTCGAAGGACGAGCACGCCGACACGTCGCATTACACCGACGAAGAGATCGTCTATCGCGTAAACAAACCAAAACACGTCGGCCTGATATTCTACTCGCCAAAACGCGAGCGAATAATGGAATTGCTCGACACGTATTCCCAACGGATCTGCGACGACTTCCTCGCCATCGCCCCGGCCAAAGAAAGATACGACGATTGATATATCACGGAGTAGTCTATGTTGAAATTAGTATTTATTTTTTCGATGTGTATTCTGACTTCGGTAGTATCCGGACAGACGCCTAGCCAAAATTTTTCAGACATCGCTGGGGTTTACGTAACCAGCAGCGGGTATACGGGTTATAGCGTTACACTGAACAGCGATGGAACCTACGAAAAGTATTATTTTTCGGACTGTTGCGAAATTTATCCGAGAGTCAAAGGAAGCTTCACAATTCTAAATGACATCGTTCGTTTCGTTGAAACTCCTGACGAAAAAAAGGAAAAAGTGTATGGCGATTTCGAGATGAATATGGTGCGATGGGGTGAACGCCTTTACTTGGTTGCAGAGAAAGATATTCCGAAATTCGTGGCAACCGTGAATTTCGAGATCGAACCTCGACCCCGTGTAATTTATAGAAACTCCCTCTCTCAGGGAATATGTTTGCGAAAAAAAGACGAGTCGAAAAAAGTTGAAGGACTGCCTTCGTCTTCTGCCAATTTCAACGAGCTCGTAGCTGCTCCGCGAATTGAGCTAACAATTGCAACCGTCGGTTTGCGTGAGAAGAAAAAACTCGTAACTGCGAACAGAGAAAAACTAGACGGCATTAAAGTTGGAATGGGTTTTGTTCTGAAGGGCAAAAAGGCAAATGCAAATACAGTGCTTTGGGTTGTTTCCGTGGACGAAAAGCTAATAACACTTGAGAACGCGTCATTGAGCTATGTGCACGATTACAAAGTTGGAGATGTTTTGGTGAACAAACAATCGCAAATCCTTTAAGCATGCCGAAAGTTATTGCATTGCCGAGCAGCTCACGAATGGAAGCTGCTCGGCAAGTAATTGGATGAGATGTTAACGGTAGCGACGACGGTTTCGCCCCGGCCAAAGAAAGATACGACGACTAATAGCTAAGAATGGCAAAAGCCCGAGCAAACGCCCGGGCCTTCTTGTTTGTTGTTGCGAATTTAGATCTTATACCTAAGTATTCCGCCGACTCCGTCCATTTTTGAGAAGACCGGATGGTCTTGCACGATCTCGACATCTGCGGATGTTGTGGCCGCGAGACGGATCAGTTCTTCGCGAAGCTCTTCACTCAGATTCGTGGAATCCGGATCGAGCAAAAGAGTCTCGACCTGTCCGTTTTCGAGCGCTTGCCGCGTTGCACTAACACCGGCGATACCGAGCCCGTTGCCGCGAACGGCATTCACAAGCTGATCTGCCGCACTGTGGCCGATGTCTTCTTCGATCTGGTCAAGCATCTCGGCGATCTCAGCCTTGATCTCGTTTCGAGTCGCTTTTATGTCGATCCGAAGAACGTCTTCGTGCAGAAGTTCTTTTATCTGCGGCGAGACATTCTCCGTTAAAAGCGTTGTCGAAGCCACGTCGCCCGCTGCGATCACGGCGCGTGCACCCACGTTTTTCACGAGCGTTTCAAGCTGTTCGGCGATCACCTTCGAAAAGTCTTCTTTGTTGTTATCGACGTTTCGCTGATACTTCATCTGCTTCCAGCCGCCGATCGAACTCTGTGAATAGAATTTGTTATTCTCGTCGTTCGGCCCGGAATATTCCTGTAGCTTGCCGGAACGCGTTACGAAAAATCGCGCGGTGTTCGAATCGATAACGGCGACGACCGTCGTGTCGTGTTCGTCAAGCATCTTTACGAATTGAAACAACGCGGGCCGATCGCCAACCAAGACCTCATTTTCGAGTTCGATGCCGACCTCGGCAACTTCCCAAAGATCCGCCCCGGACGACGCGAAGATGATAAGGCCTTGAGCCTCACTGGAAAGATCCTCCTTTATGAAATTTTCGATCTTTGCCCGATCGGCAGCAAACGAATCAAGCTGTTCGCCGCGTGGGCCGAAGGTCTTTTCGATCTCGTTCAATCTGTCGCGAAGCACCACGTCGCCCGAACGAACACCGGGACTGTTCCCCGTTGACTGCGGCCGCATATCGAGATAGATGCTCAGAACCGGCATCTCCGTCGGCTCAAACTCCGCCAACCGCCGTAATAGTTCATTGTCCGCTACCTTCGCATTCTGTTTCTGTACCGTTGTTGCCATTAGCTGGATTCTCCTTTTCTTTCTTCTTCCTTATCTGCACCGCTAGCCGACGCGGCAAGATCGTCCATTACTTCGGTTATAGTTCGCGACGTCTTCTCGCGTTCACCATGCGCTCCTTGTACCTTCGAAGCTGCCGGAACTGTATCGCGTCCGTGTCGAGATGCATCCTGCTTTTGTGCCGAGGACTGTTTGCCTTCTTTGTTTGATTGCTGTGTGCTCATAATTCCCTCCTTTTAGTCGTTGCTTGATGAGCTGGCCGAATCGGTTACATTACCGCTGCTATTCTCGTCGAATTCCTGCGGTTCCTCGTTCCGACCCGGTATGAATTCCGAGCCGCTCTCATTCTTTTGTGCTTGTGTATATTTCTGTTTATGAATTTCCTGCACCACGTCCTGTCCCGGACGCTCGCGGCCCGCTGTCTTGTAATGATCGGGGTTGACATTGTTCTTGGTTCCCATAATATTTACCTCCCTTTATGTATTGATTCGATGCGCTTACCATCCCGATTCGCAGCGATCCGAATCGAAAAAGCGTAATTTCTTTCAGTAAAATTAGAACTTGCAATCGGCAAGCCATGTTCTGCGTTGTTACGTGCGTTTTGACGCTGAGTAGGTCCTAAGACCGTTCTTGCTTGTTTGCTTGCTTGTTTGTTTGCTTGCTTGTTTGCTTGTTTGCTTGCTCGCTTGTTAGTTTGCTTCTTTGCTCGCTCGCTTGTTAGTTTGTTCATTCCATCTTCAACAACCGCTATCAACTGCGCCAATTGCTATTGGCTCGATTCGCCCGTTCAGTTATCATCGCCGAGGCCGGCATTGTGAGGCATTAGTTCGAGTCCGGCCTGATCTTTGAAATTTGAAATTTTGAAATTCGAAATTAGAGAATTGGGCTTTGGGACTTTTGGCTTTGCGGTCTTAGCGGCTCTGCGTGAATTATTCTTAAACCACAGATGAACACAGATGCACACAGCTAAGAGTTCAGAGTTCAAGCTTTAGCTTGCCTTCTCTGCGGCCTTCGCGTCTTTGAATTAAAAATATCCGCATATTTGTTTGTCCCAACGCTGCGTCTGGGACAAGCTAATTTGGTATTGGGGATTCTGGATTTGAGATCTCAGATTGAGATCTCGAATCAGGAAAGACCACAAATGTGCCCTAAATACCCGCGTAAATCCGCCCGATCCGCGTTAAAAATTCCCGCAAACTAACGCCTTTGCTCACGCCCAGGCAAAGGAATTTTGCACCAGATCGATGCGTGTCGGGCCCTGGGACAACGGGACAAATGGGACAAGATCGGACATCAAACGGCGACGCGGTCACTGACGCAGGTGCTGACATCAGAAGGCGAGGGCACATACAGCCGCAAACAATTGCCGATAAATGGCTTAGGGGATTTCGGGCAAGTTTGTCTCATTCTGAGGTATCTATTTTCAATAGTGGGACACTTTTTTCTGACAAGTAGCTGCAAATGCAGCACTTAACCTGTCCCACTTTTTCCAAAAATGAAACAAAAGTGGGACAAAAGTGAAACAGTCAGCCTATGCTTGATCCGCAGATCAACTCGAAGCCGTCTCATAATAGCCCGAGTTCGGACAAAACTGAGACGAGGATCTGCCGATCTGAGACCTGGTCACCACCCGTTGAACATGAATGTGCAAAAATGAAAAACCCCGGCGATGAAGCCGAGGCTGTATTGAAAAATGGTGCGGACGAGAAGAATCGAACTTCCACTCCCTCGCGGGAACAGGCTTCTGAGTCCGAAATTTCACCCATTGACTATCAACAACTTAGCCGTGTAAAATACAGATAGTAGGAGGGTTAACTGGACAATGACCGACATTTCCGATCTCCTATCCGACACCAGCGGACGGCTTTTCGGGTAG
>JBGSYH010000014.1:0-44589 GCA_041751035.1 Pyrinomonadaceae bacterium
GAGGAGAGCTGGCGGTTCTGGCCTAACGCGGATCTTTGCAAAGTGTTTCATTTTAAAATGCATTTAAATGAAACAAAAAATCCCGCTAACTGTCTGAAACAGAACGTGTTACGCTGTCTCATTTGGCGCGTTTTTGAAACAGAAAATGAAACAAAAAGTGAAACAAAAAGCGAAAAAAAGCTATTCTTTAAAAATGGGACACTTTTTGTCAGTAAGCCGTTGAACAGCAGACACTTAACCTGTCCCACTGTGCGCAAAAATTGGGACAAAATTGGGACAAAAATGGGACAAAAGTGGGACAGTGCCGAACCAGCGGTTTCGTGTCAAATGCGGCGATCAAGGGTAACGGATAGTGGATAGTGGATAATGGACGACGGATAATGAAAAAAGCCAGAGCCCGGACGACCTCCGAACTCTGGCTTCCTGCTTCTTACTTCTTGCTTCCGGCTACTTCCTGTCCTTGAAACTGTCGAACAGCTCGGTGTGGCGGCTGGTCAGCGGGATCAGGCGGCCGCCGATGAACATATGCTTGATGTTCGTTCGCGGGTCGAGAATGTCGCCGTCGGTGACGACAACGTTCGCCATCTTGCCCACCTCGATCGAACCGATCTTGTCAGCAACGCCGAGAATTTCGGCCGGATAGATCGTGACGGATTTGAGCGCCTCTTCCCTGCTCAGGCCATACGCTCCGGCGAGGCCGGCTTGATAGGGCAGATCGCGCGCTTCGCCGCCGGGGTCACCGGTCGCAACCGCGAATTTCACGCCCGCTTGTTGCAATTTCGACGGGCCAGCGAACAGATATTCATATTCGTCGTCGTTGCGGACCGGCAGGCTGTAAATATGCGTGAAGATCACTGGAACGTTCGCGGCTTTCAATTCGCTCGCGGTCTTCCAGGCTTCCTGCCCGCCGATGAGAATGCCCTTGACCTTCATATCAGCGATGAATTTCAGCACGGCTTTGATGTCGCGTTCGCGTTCGGCGGTGAAGGCGATCGGCTTTTCACCGCGTACGTAAGGCAGCATCGCCTCAAGTGCAAGATCAGTTGCGGGCATCGGAAGCGTTTTGTCTTTTGCATAGGCTTCCATCGCACGGCCATGATTTACGGCATCAGCGAATTGTTTCTTGAGCGTTTCGACCGCCGAATCACGACGCCGGATCGCTTCGTTAAAATCGATCTGCGGACCGCCAAATCCGCCGAATCCAAAGCCGCCGCCTTGGGCAATACGCGGAAAGTTGATGACCAACGCCGCTTCGGGAACGATAGCCATTTCCGACTGGGTCGAACCGTTCAGATTGATGATGGTCCCTTGGCCTGCAATAACGCCTCCGCGGGGGGCAGACATCACGGTCGTGATGCCGTTAACGCGGGTGACGTTTATGTGCGAGGAATGAGTATTAACCCCAAGAAATGCTTTTGCGTTAGCGTTGTTCGCGGCGATCTCGGCGATATCGACGGTAGCATTCGCTCCCTGACCGATCTCTGCGAGTCCCATTCCGGTCGCGGCGTCGATCATTCCCGGATAGACCGAAAGGCCTTTTCCGTCAATGCGTTCGGCTCCGCTCGGGACCGAAGCTCCGGCACCGACCGCGGTGATCTTTCCGTTTTGAATAACGACCGTTCCGTTTTCAATTACCGCACCGGTAACAGTGACAACACGGGCTCCGACGATCGCAAACGTCCCGGCACGTCCGGTCTTATTCTGCTGCGAAGCATCGCTCTGAGCATTTGCGGAAAAGACGAAACCGCCGAGACACAGAGACGCCGAGAGAAAACAAAACTTAAGCAATTTCCCAAACTGAATATCTATGTTCTTCATATCAAATCAAACTCCGCGTCTCCGCGTCTCGGCGGTAAAAATTCCGCCTTTCATTTGTTGTCGATGTCCTCATGGCCTGCACGGTCGCGATGGTCTTCGCGTCTTTCTGATGGTCGTGCGGGCGGCGTTCCGCCGCTTCCGGGCGGGCGGTTCATTTCAAGCTTTTCAAGCTCTGCGCGTTCTTTGGCAAGCTGCTCGCGGTACGGGCCTTCCTGTGCACGATCGAAAAACACCTCGCCTTCGATCAGCGTCAGGTCAACACGCGAGTAAGGCGAGAACGGATGTTCGGTCCAGATAACGATATCGGCATCTTTGCCTTGTTCGATCGATCCGGTCCGCTTGTCGATTCCCAATTGCTTTGCGGGATTCAGCGTGATCATCTTCAGAGCTTCTTCCTCAGGCACGCCGCCGTATTTCATCGTCTTCGCGGCATCGAGGTTAAGCCTTCGCATTCTCTCATCAGAATCCGAATTGATCGAAACGTTCACGCCATTCTTCCAAAGGATGTAAGCGTTGTACGGAGTGTTGTCGTAGGCCTCAAGCTTATAGCTCCAGCTATCGACGAAGATCGAAGCGGCGGCACCGTGTTTGGCAATTTCCGGTGCGATCTTGTAAGCCTCAAGCGCGTGCTGCAGAACGCCGATGCGGAATCCAAATTCTTCCGCGATAAGC
Source organism: Pyrinomonadaceae bacterium (assembly GCA_041751035.1). Classification (GTDB taxonomy): domain Bacteria; phylum Acidobacteriota; class Blastocatellia; order Pyrinomonadales; family Pyrinomonadaceae; genus OLB17. The sequence goes on from JBGSYH010000014.1 coordinate 2,491, forward strand.
ATAATGTTCAGGTGTTCGTCCGAACGATATCCGTGGCAATGCACGATGCGTTTGCCTTCGAGCACTTCGACCAACGGCTGCAGTTCTTCATCGACACGCGGCGGGACTTTCGTTTTCTTCGCACGGAAATCGTCCCACGCCTGCTTGTACTCGCGGGCACGGCGAAACGCATCGCGGATAACTTCCATCGTTCCCATACGGGTTCGCGGATAGCGGAACGAACCGCCCGGCGGCGGCTGAGCCTGGCTCGAACGCTTTACGTTTTCGCCGAGCGCGAACTTGATCCCCAGCGGAGCGTCGGCGACAAGATAATCTTCGACGGGACGACCCCATTTGAATTTCACGGTCGCACTTTGTCCGCCGATCGGATTCGCCGAACCGTGAAGCAGCAACGCTGCAGTTACGCCGCCGGCAAGAGCTCTAGGGATCGTAACATCGCTCGGATCAAGCATGTCCTTGACATCGGTCATCGAGGTAACAGCAAGCGAGCCTTCATTTATCGCGCTCAGCATCGTATGCGAGTGAGCATCGACAATGCCCGGCGTGACAAATTTACCGGTCGCGTCGATCACCTTTGCACTCGCGCTTACCGGCAGATTTTTACCGATCCGCGCGATCTTCCCATCGCGAATGCTGATGTCGGTTCCCGTAAGCATGCCTCGCGCCGCTGTCAGTATAGTGGCGTTCTTGATGATCACTTCGCCTCGATTCTGTGCAAATGCGGCAGTCGCGCAGGCCGCGAATACGAACGTTGTACAAATTATGCGTTTCATAATTCCTGGTTCTCTTGTTATTTAGACCTATGGATTCTTGGTTCCCGTGATCGGAATAGTTCCCTGCGGCGAATCGACAGTCCCGCTCAATTGGTTTCCGCTGATATTCGCCTGCACCGTGAAATCGATCGGCTGGCCGCCAAAATTCACCGAACCGGCAAAACTAAAACCGGTCGCGGTCGTTCGGCCATCGCGGATCTGGGTTGTGCCGAGTTCAGTAACCATCGTTCCCGTGATCAGGTTTCCGGTTTGAATAATACTAAGCGTGCCGGTAAGCGGCTGGCCCGGAGCCTGGATCGTGATCGCATACGTACCGCCATAATTCACTGCCCCAGCAGGTGCCCCGCCCGGTCCGCCCGGACCTCGTCCGGGGCCGCGGCCTGGTTCGGGAGCTTTTATTTCGAACATCTTTCCGTCAACGAAAACATGAGTAAATGTTCTCTGCTGTGCGAACAGATCGCCGCGAACGACGGTCAGGTTCGCGATCTTCCCTGCTTCGATCGAGCCAAGCCTGTCAGATACTCCGAATATCTCAGCCGCACCGAGCGTCATCGCACGGACGGCCGCGTCTTTAGACAATCCGTTCTCGGTCGCCTTCACAGCATTCGCGACAAAATCATTTTGATTCGTAAGACCGCCGCTTTGGAATGCGAACTTCACGCCGGATGTCGCCAGTTTCCCGGCGACCTTCGGCGTGTTAGCTCGGAAACGAAGCACTTCCATGCTTTCCGGATCAGCATCGGGCGAAGCCGCCGCGGTCCGCTTTGGAAAGTTCATCGAAAGGAGCACCGGCACGTCCTGCTCTTTCAGGCGGATCATAAACTTGTCCGCAGCCTGTCCGCCCGCGATGATCGCCTTCAGGTTATATTCCTTGGCAAGGTCGAGAGCACGCTGAATGTCGTTCTCGGTATTAGCATTAAAGATGACCGGCATTTGCCGATTTACGACCGGAATGATCGCCTCGAGCGAACGGTCCACTGCCGGACGACGCATTCCGCGCGGATCCTTGGCGTACATCTTGAGCATTTCGTCGTGCCGCTTCGCATCATTGAACATCTGCCGGAGTGCGGCAAAAGTTCCGAGCAGCGAACCGGGATATTGCCCGGGCACAGTGCTGAACGAGATGTGCATTGCGACAGGCGTTTTGATCGTCATTGTCGAAACGCTGTCGCCGCCGAGATTTATCAACGCCGACTGGCCGTTAAATATCCGCTCACGCCCGGTTGTCAACGCCGCCGCAAAACCTGCATTTCTAACCGAATCAAACTGCGTGTCGCCGGCTCGAAGATCTTCGATCACCGAATATTCCGGACGAAATCCCGCCGGATAATTCGAATTCGAAGGGTTCGCCTGTGCCGCAGCAGCCGCGGCCGCAGCGGCACCGCCCCCGCCGCCTCCACCGCCGCCCGGTGGTGTTGCGGGCCGAGCCGCAAGCCCAAGATTCGTCAGCGAATCGATAAAGCCGGGATAAATGGTCAGGCCGCTTCCGTCAATGGTGACCGCATCCGCCGGAACGCGGGCATTTGCCCCGACAGCTTCGATCAATCCGTCGCGGATAACAACCGTCCCGCGTTCGATAGTTGCACCGGAAACTGTGACGATCCGTGCATTGGTGATCGCGGTCGATTGTGCCGAAGCGAAAAGAGGAAACAGAAGGCCGATGGCCGCAAACGCGTACAAAACGAGCTTCATTCTCATAATGAATTTGTATTTTCTGGATCTGGAACTAATTGCTTGAATCTACGGAGAGCATAAAGGAAAAGTTTCAGAACGCAAAACGGACTGTCTATCCTTTTACATTGATTTACAAAAACTTACAGTCACTCGAAAAGTTCCAGTTATCGATTCGCCGGAACCGTCGGCAGAATTCCTGAGGAACAAATGATTCTAGCTTTACGGAAAGCCCGAGAACCAGCGGCTTTGCCGCAATGCACTGCGGAGAGGCTTGCCTCTCCGTAGTCGATTGCACACCAACCTCTTCGAGGCTATACCTCGAATTATCGTCTCCAATTGATACGGTCAATATCTACCTCAAGAGGCTCATCGTCTGATCGTTTCCCATGAAATATCCGGGCGCTCGACCATTTCCAATCGTCGGGATGGTGAACTAATCCTGCCCGCACTGGATTTAAGTGTGTGTATTGAATGCGCTGCCACAGCATTTGCTCGCTCCATAATAGCCGCGTGTCCGGATGATGCTGCCAAACCGAATATTTCCAGCCATCGCTGCGCTGTTCGATTCGCAGCTTGGAGAGCGATTCATCGAAACCATTCTCCTTTAGATGGTCGATCAGCCGCCGACTGACAATGCCATTGACAAACCGGTGGATATCGCTCGATTCACGAGAATTGTCGGTCACGAGGTGCGCGTGGTCCGGCATGATGACATAAGCAAAAAGCAGGAAGTTCGCGGATCGCCGAGCTTCGTCGATGGCATCGCACACAAGGCGGGCGATGGAGTCCGTCCGAAAGATCGGTAATCGGTCCTTGGTCACCGAGGTCAGATAAAACCCGGGTGAATCCTTTGAGATCGAGAACTTTTTTGGAGGCATAGCCTCCGAAGAATTTAAGGGAAACAGGCCGGAGAGGCAAGCCTCTCCGCGATGCTTTGCAGCAGAGCTGGGGAAAACCGTCTAAAGAAACGCGGCTTGCCGCTATGATGTGCGGAAAACTTGATAATAATCCTGCAAAAGGTGGTGTATTATTTCTCGACGATGAAAAAATATGTCCTCTGGCTCACTCCATTGTTGATCAGTCTTCTTCTTGCTGCGTGCGACACAAATTCCGAAAATACTTCTTTGCTGGCAACCGTCAACGAGGTACCGGAGAGCTACGTGTCGATGAATGTAAATGGCTTCGATGTTTCGCTCGAAAATGAAAAAGGAACCTGCACACTCGTTTATTCGCGCTTAGATGGATATCCAAGAATAGAAGGTAAGAAAATCGCTATGGATATGGAGGCTCCGTGCAACTTTATTCATTACAAAGGGAGTCCGCAGTTTTATGAGTATGGCCGGGATAGAGTCAAATTCAAGGTCTTCATCGTAGTCGGCGGTCCAACAGATGCTAAGTATCCGAAAGGTGATGACCTAATGCCCAAGGGGTGCGGAACCCTGCTGCAAAGAATAGCGATCTTTTCAGATCAGATACGAATAGATTTTCCGTCATTTAGCCCCGGTGCCGCGCCACAATGTCCCTCCGTCGGCATGGAAGAAGTTTGGTACGCCACCTATTAAAGATGTTTTGCCGACGGCCGTTCCGTTGCAAGACTCGGGCACGGTAACGTTCACCTAATAGCGTCTTCCCTGAGGGATCTCGCCAAAATATGATAGTTTACAGAGGCAAATGACATGAAAAAGACAAATATACTTTACCTTTTGGCTATTTTTTGCAGTCAGATCTACCTCACACAATACGTTTCGGCTCAGGGATTGGAAACGAATCCACCGGTTGAGATCAAAAATAATTCGGGCGAAACCCGAAAGGTCTGTATGCACAAACCGAATGCGATCACCCTGTTTGCGATCGGCTGTGTTGAACTGAAAAGTGGCGAGCAGATCTATTGGAACCGCGAGGGGATCTTTACGCCGTTCAAAGTGAAGATCTACAAAGTTCAGAAGATCCTTGATAAGTATCTCTACACACGCGACCTGCCCGCCGATACGGGGAAGATAATTATCGGAAAGGGTGCAAGATTCGGGTTCAGCCGGTTTAAGAATATTGCCACCAAATATACGTTGAAGGTCTGTAATACGAAATATTCGGGCGGGATCTATTTCGTTCTTGGCTTAGAAACAAACTACGGATTTTGGACCGAAGGCTGGTGGAATGTCGCTAAAGGGAAATGTATCAACATTCCAGTCAGTAAGCGGCTTAGAGAAAAACACAATATTCCTTACGGCACGTTGCCGCGAACCTTCTACTACGCGAGGACCTATAACGGGGACGAGTCCCTTTATTGGAAAGGCGGCGAAGGCGACTCCGAACTTTGCATAAATACGAGTAAGGCGTTCAGCAAGCTGCAGTTTCAACAGGACGGCACCAGCATGCGAAAACCGCTGCCTTGCGACGGCGAAAAGGAACAACTCGTCAAATTCCGCCGTGCAAGTGATCCAAGAGTAAAGCAGGAAATGTACCGGCTCGATTTCTAGAGAAAAGAGTGGAACGCGAACAGGCCTTTTGGTGCTTGAGAGAGAATTTCACGCATCCGCCTCGGTTTTCAGCAGCTTTTCCTTTCGCTCAACGCCCCATTTGTAGCCGGTTAGTTTGCCGGATTTGCCGATGACGCGGTGGCAGGGGATGACGACGGCGATGCGGTTGTTGGCACAGGCTTGGGCGACGGCACGGACCTTGTTCTTGTCGCCGAGCTGTTCGGCGAGCTGCGAATAGGTGATCGTTTCGCCGTAAGGTATCTTTCGCAAAAGGTCCCAGACACGCATCTGAAACGCCGTTGCCTGAATATCAAGCGGCAGGTCGAGCCGCTGCTTTTTCCCGGCGAGATGCTTGAGAATTTCATCGACAAAACCTTTCAGGACCTTTGCATCTTTCACGATCTCGGCGTTCGGGAATTCTTGGTTTAGGTTGTTTACAAGTGTTGTGTCGTCATCAGCAAACGCGACGTTGCACAGGCCTTTGATCGTGCGGGCGACGAGTATGCGGCCGAGCTCGCTGGTCGTGATCGTGTACGTGATCTTCATTCCCTTTCCGCCTTTTTTATACTCGGTCGGCGTCATCCCGAGATTTTCGGACGCCTTCTCGTAAAGCCTGCTGCTCGAACCAAACCCCGCGTCGTACATCGCCGTCGTAATGTCGCTTCCGCCTTTCAGTTCGCTCTTAAACCGTTCCATTCTTTTCACCTCGGAATATTTCTTTGGGCTAACGCCAAACACTTCTTTGAAACTCTTTTGCAGATGGAACGGGCTCAGTTCGAGTTTCGCCGCAAGCAGTTTCAGATCGAGCGCGTCCTCTTTTGCCAGCAGTTCGCACGCTTTCAGAAGCTTCGCGATCTGCGGGTCAACGCCTTTTATCTCTTGCGGTTTGCATCGTAAGCATGCCCGCAGGCCGAACTTCTCCGCTGATTCTTTAGTTGGGAAAAACGCGACGTTCTCACGCTTCGGAGTTCTCGCACGGCACGAAGGCCGGCAATAGATTCCCGTCGTCTTTACGCCAAGAAAAAAGACGCCGTCAAAGCGTGCATCGTTCGCGGTTACCGCTCTCCAATATGCTTCCGTTTCCATCTCTTGGAGTTTATCCGCACAGGAATCTGAAATCTATCCGAAAATTGCGGTAGAATTTTAGTATGGCAGCGATCGTACTATTCGACGGCGTGTGTAACTTTTGCAACGCTTCGGTAAATTTTGTTATCGAACGAGACAAGGCCGGTTATTTTAAATTCGCTCCGCTGCAGTCGGAGATCGGCGAAGAACTGATCGCGAAACACGGCATTGATAAGGCGTCTACGGATTCGGTGATAGTCGTCGAGGGCGAAAACGTTTATACCCATTCGTCGGCGGCTCTGCGGATAGCAAGAAAACTTGATGGCATCTGGAAACTAGCATTTGCCTTCGTCATAGTCCCCAAGCCGATCCGCGATCTGGCTTACAAACTTTTCGCGAAGAACCGCTACAGGCTGTTCGGCAAACAAGATGCCTGCATGATGCCGACGCCGGAAATAAGAGCAAGGTTCTTGGCTTAAGTGCAGAAGCCCGCACGCAGTAAGGGCATAACATTATTTTTATGAAAGCAACATGGAATGGCGAAACTATCGCCGAAAGCAATGACACGGTCGTGGTCGAAGGAAATCATTATTTCCCTGCTGACGCGATCAAGCAAGAGTTCTTCCAACCAAGCCAGACGCACACCGTCTGCGGCTGGAAGGGCACCGCCAGTTATTACGACATCGTAGTGAACGGCGAGACGAACGGCGACGCCGCTTGGTACTATCCCGAAACGAAACCCGACGCGAAAGAGATCGAGGGCTACGTGGCGTTTTGGAAGGGCGTAACTGTATCGGAATAATGAATGCTTTGGAATAAGTAATAACGGATAAGTGAAAAGTGATAGTTTTCTTTACCTATCACCTTTCACTTATTACCTATCACTTATTCCGGAAGATTATGAGTTTCTCATTAGAAACATTGGAATACGCGAAGCTCCTTGAGCTTGTCAGCCGCAATGCACAGACGCCGATGGGAGCTCTGCGGTTCGCTGACCTGCGTCCGTTCACGAGCCGGACTGAGCTCGAACGCGAGCTGCGGGGTGTTGCGGAAACCATCACGCTCAACGAAGAAAAGCAGGTAACCTGGTCGTTCAGCGGGCTTGAAGATCCGACCGACGCGGTCGCGATCCTTCGCATCAAGAACACCGCTCTCGAACCGAACCGCATGCTCGAGATCGCGACGCTGTGCAATCAGGCGATCTATGCACGTTCGTCGATCCAGCCTGAAAAAGAAAATACGCCGACGCTTTGGTCGATCGTTGAATCTATTCCGCCAACGCTGCTTGCGGCAGTCAATAACATCACGCGAAAGCTTCTTCCCGGCGGCGAGATCGACGATTCCGCATCACCCGAACTCGCGAAGATCCGCCGCGAGTTGAACGCACAGCGTGCACGCCTGACCAAGTCGCTCGAAGCCGTAATGCGTTCGGCCGGTGATGCGATCCAAGATCAACTGGTCACGCTTCGAAACGATCGCTACGTCATCCCGATCAAATCCGATTTCCGAGGCAAAGTAGGCGGAGTCGCTCACGGCTTTTCGTCCAGCGGCCAAACGATCTTCGTCGAACCGCTTGAAGCAATTGAGGCCAATAACGAACTCCAGAACCTAAAGGGCAAAGAAGAACGTGAGATCGCGAGAATTCTCTTCGAGCTGACCGAATCGCTTCGCGAACAGCTTCCTGCCATCGAAGCCGCTGCCGATGCCGTCGCCGAGCTCGATTTCATCAAGGCAAAGGTCGAGTTCGCACGCAAGTTCAAAGCGGTCGTTCCGGACATCTCTGACGATGGCAAACTCGAACTCGTTGATGCCAGACATCCGTTGCTGCAAGCCAATTTAGACCAGCTGACAGCTAATAGCTCACAGCTGACAGCTGGAACTAAAACTGAATCTCGCGAGATCGTTCCGAGTTCATTCACGCTTACCGAAGACCGTTCGGTGATGATCATTTCCGGTGCGAATGCCGGTGGCAAAACTGTTGTATTAAAGACCGCAGGCTTGCTATCGCTGATGGCGATCTCGGGCCTTCCGGTTCCGGCTCGCGAAGCGAAAGTTCCCTTTTACCGTTCGGTTTTGGCTGATATTGGCGATCATCAATCCCTGTCGGCGAATCTTTCTACGTTCTCGTCGCATATGTCGAACATCGCCGGGATGATGAAGGAATGCACGCCGCCTTCGCTCGTTTTGCTTGATGAGGCAGGCACCGGAACCGACCCCGAAGAAGGCTCGGCACTTGGCGTTGCGATCGTCGATCACTTTCGAAAGCAAGGGGCACAGGTCATCGCTTCGACGCATTATCGAGGGCTTAAGATCTACGCCGCGAACGACCCATGCGTGATAAATGCCTCGGTCGAATTTGACGAGAAAACGCTGCAGCCGACGTACAAACTTCTGCTCGGGCTTGCCGGTGCTTCGTCGGGAATTCAGATCGCCAGCCGCTTTGGCATCTTGCCCGAAGTGATCGAATCCGCACGCCAGAACCTCGACATTTCCGCACAGGAAGCCGAGAGCTATCTGCTCAAATTGCAGTCCGAGACCAAGCTCGCCGAAGACCTCCGCATCGCTCTCGAAGAGGAACGCGAGGCGACCGCCTTGAAATATGCGAGCCTTGAGGTCGAGGCGATCAAGAAAGAGAAAGCACGCAAGAAAGAGTTCGAACACACGCTCGCCGAAACCGTCGAATCGTTCGAACGCCAGTCGAAAGCGTTTCTTGATTCGATCGAGGACAAGGCACTAAAAAATAAGCTCGAAAAAGAACGCTCTGCCCGTAAGGCCGAACTGAACCGAGCGGTCCTGTCCAAGGTTCAAAGTCCTATGTCCAACGTCGTGAGCAGTAGAGGCACTTTGCCCGATAGTGGTGGCCAGTCACAAGAATCCGCAAGCCGCATTCCGCAATCCGCAATTGTCGCGGTTGGCTCAAGCGTCCTTACATCTTTCGGCAACGTCGGCACGGTCGAAAAGCTCGACAAAGACACCGCCGAAGTTCTCGTTGGCGGAATGCGTCTCCGCGAGAAGATATCGAATCTCCAGGTCGTCGCTGAAACCCCGTCAAATGTCCAAGGCCCAAGATCAAAGGCCGCCTCAACGACATTGGACGTTGGACGAGAGACGTTGGACCCGTCCGCCGAACTCAACCTCATAGGCCAGACGACCGCCGAGGCAGAATACGAGCTCGACCGCTTCATCGACGAAGCATATCTCGCCTCGCTCACCCGCATTCGCATCATCCACGGCTTCGGCACCGGTGCCCTAAAGAACTACGTCCACTATTTTCTAAAAAACCACGATCTCGTTGAACGGTTCACATTCGCGCAATCGTCCGAAGGCGGAAACGGTGCCACGATCGCAGAGTTAAAACTTTGACCTATTCTGACCCTATCTGACGCAGTCACTGTAGGCGGGCGCCGCGGCCATCCTCATCCCCCAAAATAGCGGGAAAAGCCCCAGAGCAGCATCACAACAACAAATGTCGTGATCACGACAGCGGTGTAAACACGATTCCAAAATCGGTCAGGCCTTTCGGTTGGACGTTCTTCTTCCATGATCTAGGTTCGGTGAAATCCTCGCTCGATATCTTTCATTGTCAGCCGGAGAATGACCGGACGTCCATGCGGACAAGTTGTCGGCGATGATGCAATAAGCAGCCGGTCTATCAACCACTGCATCTTCTCCGGCGTCAATTTCATATTTATTTTTACAGCAGCTTTGCAGGCAAGGCTTGCCGCGATGTCGTCGCGGAGTGTAGACTTAGCCGCACCTCGCTTGCCGGGATCAATATTGTCCAATATCTCGGCGAAAAGATTTCTCGCCTCCGACGCGGGAACGTCCGTCGGAATAGATTTTATTGCGATAGTCCTTCCCGAAAGGCGCATCAGCCCAAATCCGAGCGAACCCAACTCATCTTCTATCAAGGAAAAGGCTTCGGCCTGAGCAGGTGACAGGTCGAGCGTTTCGGGAAGCAGCAAATTCTGCGATTCTATCGTTCGGCCAGTTTCACTTTCACGAAACTTGTCGAAAAGAATACGCTCGTGTGCAACGTGTTGATCTATTAGCAACAAGCCTTCATCATCAACCGCGATAATGAAACTGTCGTGGAGTTGTGCGATCGGCTGGATCTTTTGGCTGGCGATAGCATCAACATCAATTTGCCTGACAAGGCGTGCAGCCGAGTTTACAGGCGGGAGTTCTGGATAGTAGTTTGTAGCAGTTGTCGGCTGTTCGGACCTTGCCGTTTCTCGCTCAACCGCCGCGTGTTCGAGCGCTTTTGCAAAGCTTTCAAGATGCGTGGGAGCGGCCGGGGAATAACCCTCAGATTTGCTGCCCTCGTCTTCATGTACTGATAAAGCAGCGTTGTTGATCTGTTCTAAAGGTTCAGAATTAACGAACACCTGAGCAGCCGAAAGCTCGAAAGCAGGCTGCTCGATACTATTTTCCGGCTCGCCCTGCTGTACTTCGTCAAGGGCATCAGGCTGTTCGATCTGCGGCTCGTCCGCCGGAAGCTGATCAATTCGAACAGCTACCCCCGCTTTCGCGAGCGATTCGCGAACAGCCTCGGCGATAACATCCTTGACCGCTTCACTCCGCCGAAACCGAACCTCGGTCTTCGCCGGGTGAACATTTACATCCACTTCATCAAGCGGAATATCGATAAAAAGAAAAGCGACCGGATAAACCCCGTGAGGCAAGACAGATCGGAAGCCCTCGGAAAGCCCGGCGGCGATCGTCTTATCACGCACGAATCGTTGATTTACAAAGAAATATTGTGCATCGCGATTGGTTCGCCGTTCGCGCGGAGCCGAAACAAATCCCGTCACTTTTGCAACAAATTCGCGTCCACCGGTGACCGGCAAAAGACTTTCGATCATTCCTCCGCCAAAGATCTGGAAAGCTCTCTCGCGTAGTGTGATCGCAGGGGAAACGTTCAATGCCTCACGGCCATTGTTCAATAATGTGAAGGCGATCTCGGGATGGGCCAATGCGTAATGCTGAACGATCGAGGTAATGTGATAATTCTCCGTTGCTTCAGAGCGCATAAATTTCCGGCGTGCCGGTGTGTTGAAGAACAGATCTCGGACGGCGATCGAGGTGCCGGTAGAACGCGGTGCGTCTTTTACATCCACAAGCCGCCCGCCATCGACCAATACTCGTGTCGCCGCACTTTCGGTTTCGATCTTCGTGACCAATTCAACCTTCGCAACTGAAGCGATCGAGGCAAGAGCTTCGCCGCGAAACCCCAGAGTACCGATGCGGCCAAGGTCGCCGAGTTCACGGATCTTAGATGTTGCATGCCGTTCAAAAGCGAGGATCGCATCGTCGCGGACCATACCTTCACCGTCATCGGAAACAAGCATTAAGCGTCGGCCGCCGAGTTCGATCTCAACTCTGATCCGGCCTGAACCCGCATCGATCGCATTTTCAATTAGTTCCTTTATTACGGACGCAGGCCGTTCAACCACTTCGCCGGCTGCGATCTGGTTTGCAAGTGTGTCTGTAAGAATGCGAATTTTGCCCATTTTATAGATAGATCACCCGGTGGCCGCGGTCGTTGAGATCAATGCTTTCGTATAACCAATCGATGAACTGAAGTCCGTGGCGATCGATAAAGGTGGTAATGCCGACCGAACGTTCCTGCAATCCACCATTTGGCAACAGTTCGGAAAATGCACCACGGATCTGCCTTGAAACTATCGCATCCTTTTCCGCCAACGCCCGATGATATTTCTTTTGCAATGCGTTGATATGGTACAAGATCTTCCGGCGCCTTGTCGTCAGATTTGCCGAGAGCGTCGGATCGAGCTTTGTTAACTTTTCATCCAGCCGTTCGAGTCGGCGGTCAATTACCTCTTCAGTTTCGGAAAAAAGATCGGCGATCTCCGGCCGTATGAATCGATCGATAACCTTCGCCGAGACCTCATCAAACCCTGCGAACAGTTTAGAAAGGTCAAGCTCGTATTTCTGCAAATTGCGCTTGTGTCTTGCCTCAACAACAGTAAAGCTTTGCCGATGAAGGATCGGCGTAACCGGCCGGCCGAGCTGCTCGTAAACCACACTGTTTTGAGCGAAATAAGCCACCTCGGCGGCACCTCCAAAATAACAAATCGTCGGGAAAAGGTGATCTTGAATCACGGGCCGAAGCAGCACCGCCGGGCTGAACCGTTCAGGCTCGGATGCTGCGATCTGCAGAAGTTCATCCAAGGAAAATTCCCTATTCTCGCCTGTCTGCCTGTACCGTCCGTCGCCCGCTTTCTTTAGCGACCGCCGTTTCCCATCTTCGCTGAACAAGAATAACGGGAAGTAATTTTCTTCGATGGCGACCTGCGAATGATAGCCGGCATCGGCGAGTTCCTTGTCACGTTTCAAAACTGAACTAACAATCTCCGGCGTCTTTGTGATCGCTTCCTTTATCAACGGAGCCGACAAACGTTTTAGGTCCTGATCTAGGGGATCGACCACGATCAGGCCATACTTCGCAAACAACCTCGAAATAAAACGGCAGAACGCCGACCCAAACGTTTGCCCGCGACACCAACTGTCGGAAAGAAGTTCGCGGAGGGCGTCTGTATTTGCCGATTCGCCCAACGACTCCAAATGGCTTTGTATCGCGTCGATCATTGTCCCTTCGACAGCGACCGCTCCCACCGGCTTTTCAAAGTCGCTTTGGCTCTGCTCGATCTTTGTCCGGAATAACTCACCGCTGTGACCTATCCCGTATGCCGAGCTGATTTCCAAAAAGTCATGGTCTTCGGTCGCCGCCCAAAATATCGGCACCGCCGGATTACCATTTTTAGAAAGTTCTTCGGCGAGACGTATGGCTGAAAGTGCCTTATAAACGGTATATAGCGGGCCGCCGAAAAGGCCTGCCTGCTGTCCCGTTAAGACCGCGACAGTTCCGGGCTGTTCAAGTAATTCAATATTCTCAAAGGTCTCGGCACCGGCACCGAACGATCGGTTCATCTCCGACAGTGCCTGACAGACATCAGCTCGATGGCCCGGATAATTTCGGATCACGTCCGGAATACGGCCCGCCAACTCATTAACTGCGCCCACCCGCGAGGGATAAAATGCCCCAACCGAGCTCCGATCTTCAAGAAGATCAAGAAAAAGTTTCGATTGTCCGGGTATGTCGGCAAAAGGAAGGCTTTCGATGCGAAGATCAAATTTGCCGATCGGCTTACGGCATGCACTCTCTTTCATAAGCAAGCTTTTTTCCCGGGTCAGGTCTGTTTATAAATCCTATCAACATTACCGGCGCAATTCCACGCAAGTCCGCGGCAAACAAAAAAGCCCGAGCATTTCGGCCCGGGCTGAAGGTTTTAATTTGTGTTTCTTACGGCATCGTAGAAACGAGATCGATCTCGGAATATTGCCCGACGGCAACGTTATCGAGCAAGTATCTGGCTCGAACCTTTACGCTTCGTGCAGTTGCCTGAAGGTTTTGCGGAATTTCTATCTCGCCGGGTGATTTGAAAAACTTACCGGCATGTTCCCACGTGCCTGAATTGTCGAGTTCGATATCGACCGTGATGCCTTCGGTCTTTCCGCGCTTGAATGAGATCTCAAGAACATTGCCGGGAAGCGGCCTGACCGACGGATCCGGCTGAAGGTCATTCGGAGCGATGTCGGCTGGTTTCGCCGGAACGATGCCGAGCAGTTCACCGTCTTCGGTCGTATAATCCGTAGCGGCTCGGATGCGTTCCACCAAGGCTATCAATCGTGCGAAGATGCCGGGATCGACCGCCGGAACCGGTGCCGGATAAGTAGGAAGCGGCGGAAGTGCGACCGCCGGGCTGCCCGGATTTGCTTCGAGCATCAGCTTTCGATAAGCGGTCAGCGATTTCTCGAACGCATCGACCGCCGCCGCCGCTTGGGCGATCCATTGCACAGCGTCGTTATCATCATTGACCTGGTCGATATCCGATATCTGAAAACCGAGAGCGATCGCGATAGCAGCGAATTGATTAGCAAAGTTCTGAAACCAGATGGCACGCTCCGCCAATGAATATGGAAAGTAAGAGTTGCTAGGTATGGGCATAAAATTGTCTCCTTCTAATTTTTATCTGTGCAATTTGCACGAAAAAACGACGGAAGGTTTGACGATCTTTTGCCAAAAGTTGAAAAAGTTTTTAAATAATTTCTTTCAGGTTTCGCTTCACTAGGAAAATACTGCGAATAATTTGCCTCAGGTTCCGAATAATTTCTCTCAGGTTCAAAATAATTTCTCTTAGGTTCGCGATAATTTCTCTCAGGTTCGCAATAATTTCTCTCAGGTTCCGAATAATTTTTCTCAGCTTCGGAATAATTTCTCTCAGGTTCGAAATACTTTCTCTCAGGTTCGCAATAATTTCTCTCAGTTTCCGAATAATTTCTGTTATTCTGCAGGACCAAATTCTTCCAAATCCACACAAAACCCTGTATTTACGGGCATTTCAGCTATTTTCGGGCATTATCGCGATCACATCCGACATCCAAGACCCGCGCGTGACCTCCTCGATCACGTCCGCACCAAAAAATTCCCGCATCTCCTCGTCCGAGATATTCGAATCAAACCGCACCGACCGCATTTCCATCACTAATTAACCATACCAGCAACCAAGAAAAACCCGCCAGACCGCGAAAATAAACACCCCACCAACCACGATTTGGCTCAAACCCAAAAGATTGAACAATCAATGGTTTGAAATACTATTTTTCCTAATCTTTTTTAGTTCAATCATCCTATGATCGGCAGTTTCCTCAAGGAACTCCCAATTTTCGCAGTCGGTCGGATACGTAGCCACACCTATTGTTGTTGTCACTAAACCTTGCCCCACGACGGAGAATTCTTTTTGTTCGATTGCAGATCGAACTGATTCAGCTATCTCCATAGCAGCTAAATCACCAATATTCGGGAGTAGAACTATCATTTCATCGCCAGATCGATGAAAGAGTTCACCTAAGGAGCCAACAACAATTCCAACCTCGGTTAGAGCCTCTTTTATCACTTTATCTCCTAGAGCATGACTATTCTCGTCATTAACTCTCTTAAAATTGTCCAGATCCATGAACAATAGACTGACACAGCCAAATTCTTGAACAGCACGCTTAGTCTCGAAATTAAGTGACGAACTATCCTTGACTCCAAAGTTGCCTATTCGGACTTCGAACTCCGGAACGTCTTCAGGAGATTCAACGTTCCTTTCTCGCAGGATTCGATTAAGCTCATTGAATTCTCTCGCCTCTAATCTGACAAGATTTCCTTCAGCCCGCTTTCTCGCATCCACAAGGATTGGAAATTGACCTATTTCACCTTCCGTAGCAATGTTTGCGCGCATTTGGTCGAACATGACCTCAATTAACATTCCTTTTCCATCCTTATTCATGCGATCAACCGATATCTTTCGAACATATCCCCATCCTGCCAATCCATAACTACCTGCAATCCAATATACTAGGTCGCCCTTCTTGATTTCATCGTTTGGAGGGATATAGGCTGCGTATGACTCTTTAAATCTGCTAAAGGGTCCGTCTGCTGCGAACGGTTGAAAAAGCAATAACCAATTTGCCATCTAATCCTCTCTTTTTCGCCAACTAATTTGAATCACGAAACCTGACACTTACTCGCGCAGTCGCTAAATCCTTTGCAGAAGACCCTCAAAAAGAGCACAGTTTTGAGAGACATGTTAGGACGTTATCTCTTCACCAAGATTTTTCGATTTCGGTTGAAGTCAGTTTGGCTCGCGATCCTTTCGAATCCTGCCAAAGCCTCAATGCAACCCCGAGGATTATCTTCGCTATTTCACGAGGATCTCCGATAGGTTCTCTTTCGCCGACCTCGGCATGCGCCGAATAGTTTCGGTGGGTTCTAATAAAGTGGAGGAGCGTTCTTGTTTTAGCCGAAACAAGTCGCTTTCCAGTCTTCCTCCATTGAAGTCGATACATTATTTCAATCAGATCATGAAAATCCGCATCCTGAGCCAATGAAGGTTGCGATTTAAGCTTAAACGTTACTGATTTGTCCCGAGCGACAACCCGCAAAATGCCTTCCAAGCCACGCCCCGCTATCAAGACGGCAGTATCGTCAAGGCCAACGGAGAAGAGGTCACGAGCGAGCAAAAAATCGTGCCTATGATCGTTGGGCAATGCATCGGCGCCGTCAAGAAAAACTGAATCCGTCACGATAAGTGCACGATGTGCCTCAATCAGAGCGTTAGCATGTATGA
Organism: Pyrinomonadaceae bacterium; assembly: GCA_041751035.1. Lineage (GTDB taxonomy): Bacteria > Acidobacteriota > Blastocatellia > Pyrinomonadales > Pyrinomonadaceae > OLB17. Next base: position 18,679 of record JBGSYH010000014.1, read on the forward strand.
GCAATCTCTGAAAGTCATGATTGATGCGACTCTTTGTCCAACTTACATGCATTCTCTTTGCGATTTCTGTGTAGTACACGAAGGCTCTTGCTGATCCTTCGGTTACTAATCTTGTATTGTGCAAAATTAAAAGTTCCCCGTAATACACAAGGTCGATAATTAGCGTGCGTAAACTATCTAGGACGTCCTCGTTCGAAAAATCTACCTCATTAATCACATCATCGCCGAATTTATTTTCAATCGCGTCAATGGCACTAGCAAACTGTTCTTCCGCCTGAGTAAGACTCTGGATTTGTTCCATTAGGGACTGGGTCTTTAGGACGTTGAACTCACCAGGACGATCCATTACGCTGGGTTCCACTGCCGTCAGATACTCATTCCATTCTTTCCATTTCCAAACCATACTAGCTGAGTTGAGTGTGTCGAATGCGGACTTTTTAAGAATCACGAAAAAGTTAACATTAACCTGCGAGGTCGGCAAGGGAATGCGGCGGCTTGCCGCTACGTTGTGCGGCGAAGCTTGCTTCGCCGGGGGGTTCAAGGAACTCTTGCGGGCTTGCCCGCGATTTGCAATGTTTATCGCGGGCAAGCCCGATGGAATGGTCTCACGGAACGGAAAAGTAAACTTTTCCGCACAACATCGCGGCAAGCCGCGGCGGTCGAAGGCATAGCCTTAGAGGTTTTTTCAAACTCGCCCGGTGAAGTAGAACTTCACCGCAAATAGACGGGCACAGCCCAATGAAAAAGACGGGCATAGCCCAACGAAAAAGCCTCACCCTGTTAGAGGCGAGGCTTTAATTTGGGTTGCGAAAAGGTTAGAGACTGGCGGTCGTCTCTGTTTTCTTTTCACTGCCGCAACATGAGCAGCCGCAGCAACTCTCGCCTTTGACGACTACGACATTGGCGAGCTCAACTTCAGCGGTTTCGGACTTCTCGGCTTTCATCTTCATCGGGCAAGCTTCGCCATCAGCCATCTTCATCGCGCCTGCGTGCGATTTACCTTTTGCTTTCATCGAGCATGAATCGCCCGAGCAGCAATCGCAATCATCGCAGCACGAATCTTTTTTATCGGCGGACGCTTTTTTACCCTTTAGCGGGCAAGAGTCACCGGAACAGCACGAAGTCGAAGCCTTCGAAACCGATGTGGAATTTGTGAAAGCAACAGCAGCGATCGAAAGCCCCATGACCATTATCGCAGCGAATAGAATTACTAATTTGGTTTTCATTTTGTACCTCAATTTAATTAACAGAAATTAATGCCGCCGTACGCATATATGCGCCGGCATTGATCTGGGCTCTTAATTCAGCTCTTTAAATCAGGAATACACAGTTTTTGAGGAAGGTATGCTGGCGGTCAGGTTTATAAGGCCTGCGTTCCGCCAAAGGCGAGGGCTTTTCAGCGACCATGACGGGTTCAAAACGAACTGCGATCCGGTTATCCGGAACTAACGCCGTTCTTTCGAACCGTTCGAGCCTCCGGTCTTTATCAAAGACCGCCGCAGCAAAGAATGGACAACAATCAAGACAATCGGTTTCCGTCGATTCTATATTGCTGCCATTCGGCTCCGAAGTTTCAGCAGCCTTTGCCTTTTCGCAATGCTCCGTCGCCGCATCCGCGTGGCCCGCAGCCGAATCTATCGGCCCGTTGATCATCGCGACGCAGCATAATAGAAAAACGAACCCGCTCAGCCAGACCGCCATCGTTCCGGCGAGCATCTTTTGGGTCAATGTTTTTATATTGGGACCGAGCATTAGGAAAGATACTAGACATTGGAATCATATACTCTTTTTCCCCGATTTTCAATAACCGATAAATAGGTCACCTACCCCCGGAATGAAAGCATATGCCTAGATCTAAATGCAATCGTTCAGGTAATGAAAATAAGCAGGATGCCGCTCGGGTCCCAGACGTGGAAGAGGTTTGCTCCGCCGGTGATCTCGGGTTCGGAGTAACGCGCGTTCGGGAAATCGCCGGTGTCGATGATCGGTTTAACGTGTTCGTACCAGGCTTGGACGTCTTCGACGGTGAACAGCATCATAAAATTCTCCGCCCATTCCTTTTTGTAGTAATTCTGGAGGCGAAAAGCAGCACCGCCGAGCCGACAATCAACATCACCCGCCCAGGCTTCCGTTATCTCAAACCCAAGTGCCGCATAAAAACGCTTCGAAAGCTCAAAATCCTTTGCCGGTGTGTAAACGAGCAGCTCTTTTATCGTGATATTCATAGCTCTATAAACAACCTCTGAAGTTCACGAAAAACTTAACATTACCCCGCAATACGTGCAATGCGTTCCACGGTCTCAAACAAAAAGGCCGCCTTTTCGGGCAGCCTTCTTATAAGGAGCTATACGAATTACCGATCAGTTTGCTGTTTCGGCATCGGTGCCGGTCTTTGCAGATGCAGATTCCTGCTGTCGCTGGATCACATATACGCCGGACGAATGAGTGCCTGCAAAAATACGGTTCGGATCGTTCGGATCGAACGCGATAGACCAAAACCTTCTGCTCGGGAGCGTCATATTCCTTGAATCAAACCGCTTCCAGCTTCGGCCGGCGTTCTCAGAAAGATAAACACCGCCTTCGCTTTCCAATGAACTTGAGACGAAAACCTCGTCGGTATTGTTCGGGTTGATCAAGATGCTCGAATAGCTGCCGAGCGGAAGATTTCCGCCGCGCCGTTCCCAATTTCGGCCGCCGTCACGGCTGACGTACAGCGACTGGGTCGTGCCGACATATATGTAGTTCGGCCGTTTCGGGTCGGTCGCAATGGAATTTACCGGAATGCCGTCCGGGGAACTGTTGGTCTTGGCCCACGTCTTTCCATCGTCGGTTGAGACGATCACACCGGAGGTTGCCGTACCTGCCCAGATAGTTCCGGGAACGTTGGGTGTTGTGTGGATCGCAAAGACCTTTGGACTCAGCTCGGCGGGAAATGAAAGTTTCTCCCAACCCTTTGCAATGTCGTATGTTCGATAAATGCCTTTGTCGGTCCCTGCGAGGATACCGTTCTTTCCATCATGAGTGTGAGAAAGAACCGTGACCTTTTCACCGAGTGCGGGAACCATCTGCGGGCCTGCTGCCTTTTTCGCCGCTGCTGCGGCCGCCGCTCGACGCTGAGCCGCGGTCATACGCCTTGCCGGTGCTGCACGAGGTGGCGAGAAAAGCTTCCACGAATTTCCACGATCGACCGATTGAAAAACACCGACATTGGTACCAAGATACATCGTTGCCGGATTCTGCGGATCTTGGAGAACCGCAAACGCAGCATGGAGATTGATGTCCAATCCGCGAGCCTGCGTCCAAGATCTGCCGCCATCGCCGCTAACAAAAACAAATCCGCCGCTGGATGAGGTGTTCTTTGTTGTTGCATAAAGCCTGTTCGGATCCGTGACATCGGGCGTTACGGAATAGGTCAAACGGCTGGTGAAGTTCCGGTTCGTTTGTGCCCAATTTCGGCCGCCATCGTTCGAGACCATCATTCCATGATTGTTCGTACCGATGAAAACGCGATTCGGAGCCTCCGGATGGACCGCGATGGAGTTGATCTCCAGATTTCTCTGCGTCGTCATGCTCCAGGTCTTTCCGCCGTTCACAGACATCCAAAATCCTTCCGTCGTTCCAGCAAAGACCTTATTAGGATCGGCAGGGTGGATCATAATATCTCGCGTCCGGCGCGAGGTTGAGGGAATGCCCTGTATCTTCCGCCATTGTTCACCGCCGTTCGTCGATTCGTAAATACCGCTGCAGGCCGATGCGAACATACGGTTTGGCGATGTGGAATCTATTGAAAGGGCGAACACATCTGAATCATCGATCATTCCGCTCTTGATCAGACGCCACGTCTTGCCTGCGTCTGTCGATTTATATGGCCGCCACCATGTCCCGGCATATATCGTGTTCAAATTTCGAGGATCGACTGCCATTGAATTAACGTTGATCGGCGACGAATTCGAGACGAGACGCTCAAACGATTCACCGGAATTAGTTGATCGCCATACCCCGACCCTTGTTCCAACGAAAATGACCGTTGGGTCGTGATCGGCCTGCGTCAATGAATGGATCGACTGGTCGCTGAGTTCCTTTACCTCTTTCCAGGTTTTGCCGCCATCTTTCGTATAGAAAAAACCTCCGGCAGCATTACCGCGATTTCCGGCGGCGAAAATGCGGTTCGAATCCGAGCTGTCAACCAAAAGGTCGTCAAGGATCAGCTGTGGCTGGTCGAGATTTACCAAAAGCTGCCAGTTCTGGCCAGCATCGTTGGATACATAGATCTGCCCATCCATCGTGCTGATATAGATCTTATCTTTGTCTTTTGGGTCGATCGCCACCGCACGAACGTCCCCGCCCGTCGGACCCAGGACCTGCCATACAGCCGAATTCGATTTATCCTCAAAGCTCGGCCCGTCGGCGTAGCCCTGCACTACGAGACATATCGTTAAGGCCAAAAAGGAAGAGAAACGCAAAAACTGGTTCTTCATCATTCGGTACTTCATAATTGTTCTAATTTGGAAAATGGCTTCGTCGCACAAAAGATAATGCGGCATATGGTCTGATGTCGATGAGCGAGCATCCGTTTACTTAATTCGGAAAACGGCCCATAGACACGAAGTTACAACTCCAGATTCTACACTATGATTTACTTAAGGCAAAACTTTAAGTATTAGGAGGGCAACTGCCTTCCGGGCAGTTCTCACGCAAATGTTCGTCTGTTGCGTTGAGGCAATGGGACCCATCCCCAACCGGAATATAAGCGAGGAAGAACCAAGACAGATCTGGATTATGCCGATCTCAAATTAACGGCGGTCAGTTACTTTCGATGACGGCAGGCATTTCACCCGAAGGCTCATCAACATTCCAAACCGGAACTTCGTTCAACTGGGCGGTCTCTGGAATGGCTTCCAGTGCAACGTCAAGAACCTCATCCAGAGTGTCCACGAGATGAATTGTCAGATCGTCGCGAACCTCGTCCGGGATATCGGCCAGATCCTTTTCGTTCTCCTTCGACAGGAGCAAAGTTCGAAGGCCAAAACGATGCGCGGCCAAAAGCTTTTCTTTCACACCGCCGATCGGCAGCACTTTGCCGCGCAGGGTGATCTCGCCGGTCATGGCAACGTCGTGACGGGCCGCTGCTCCTGTCATTGCCGAAACCATCGCGGTCGCGATCGTTATACCGGCACTTGGTCCGTCTTTAGGGATAGCTCCCTCGGGAACGTGTATATGCAGATCCTTTTCCTTGAAAATGGCCGGATCGATCTTAAGAGCTTCGGCTCGCGATCGAACGCAGGTTAGAGCCGCACGTGCCGATTCCTGCATTACCTCGCCGAGTTTTCCGGTAAGCGTGACCTCGCCCTTGCCACCGACAAGCGTTGCTTCAACCTGAAGAACATCACCGCCGACCTCGGTCCATGCAAGCCCGTTGACCAAGCCAACTTCGCTCTTTCGGGCGATGTCTTGTTTTCTGAAACGTATAGTTCCAAGCAATTCACGAACCTTTTCGGCGTCGATGACCACACGAAAATCCGTACGATCATCTGAAAGGACAAACTTTCTCGCGATCTTGCGAAAACACGAACCGATCTCTCTTTCCAAATTTCTGACGCCGGCTTCACGCGTATAGTGTCGGATCGTTTCCAAGATACCATCGTCGGTAAAAACGACCTTTTCTGGTTCAATGCCATTGTGTTCGCATTGCTTCGGTATGAGGTGCCGTTTTGCGATCTCAAGTTTCTCTCGTTCTGTGTAACCGGAAAGCGAGATCTTCTCGAGCCGATCCTGAAGTGCCGGCGGGATCGTGTGCAGCACATTTGCCGTCGCTATGAAGAACACATTTGAAAGGTCGTAATCCACATCCAGATAGTGATCACGAAATGTTCCGTTCTGTTCAGGGTCGAGAACTTCTAGAAGGGCGGAACTCGGATCACCGCGGAAATCGCGGCCGAGTTTATCAACCTCGTCCAATAAGATCACCGGATTGATCGTCCCGGCCCGCTTCATGAGCTGAATTATCTGGCCCGGCAGAGCCCCGATATATGTCCTTCGATGGCCGCGGATCTCAGCCTCATCATGCACGCCGCCCAAAGCAAGCCGCATAAACTTTCGACCGGTAGCATTTGCGATCGATTTTCCGAGACTCGTCTTCCCAACGCCCGGAGCTCCGACGAAACAGAGGATGGTGCCCTTTGGGTTCTTTACCAACTGACGAACGGCGAGAAATTCGAGGATACGTTCCTTTATCTTTTCCAGTCCGTGGTGGTCGGCGTTCAATGTTTGCTCGGCCACTTTTAGGTCTTCGATCTCGTCCGACCTTTGCTGCCAGGGAACATTAATTAACCAGTCCAGATAGGTTCTCGAAACGGTCGTTTCTGCGGACATTGGCGGCATCGCCTCAAGCCGGGCAAATTCCTGCATTGCCTTGTCCTTTGCCTCGGCCGTCATACCCGCTTCTTCGATCTTCTTCTTTATTTCTTCCAGCTCGGCCTTTTCATCTTTTCGGCCAAGTTCCTTGTGAATAGCCTTGATCTGTTCGTTTAGATAGTACTCGCGTTGATGCTTATCCATTTGCTTTTTCGTTCGCGAATGGATGGTTCGGTCGAGTTGGCGTTTTTCGATCTCTTGCTCGAGTATGTCCGAAAGTTTCTGAAGGCGTTCGGCGACCGAGAATGTTTCCAGAAGGTCCTGCTTTTCTTCGACACCTATACGCAAATGCGAAGACATAGAATCGGCGATCTGGGCAGCCGAAATTCCCCGTAGGCTCGCGTGAAGCGCATCGGTATAAGCGTCCGGCGAAACACGCAGAAATTGTTCGACCAACCCGTGTATGCGCTGCAAAAGGCCATCGGTACGGTAACCGGATTCGTCAATAGCAACTATCTTTCTGACATATGAATAGAACATCCCTTCGTCGTCTTGCTCTATTCGCACACAGCTTCCGCGCTCCCTGCCTTCAACGACAACCTTGATCTGCCCATTTTCCTGCCGCTGTGCCTGCAGGATCCGGCCAAGCGTCCCGACCGTATATATCTCGTCCGACTTTGGTTCGTCGACCGTCGCGTCATGCTGCGTGGCAAGAAAAATGTCCCGCTCGCCGGTCATCGCCTCTTCGAGCGCACGAACGCTGCTCGGACGGCCAATTTTGAACGCGACTTTGGTAAACGGAAAGATAACTACATCGCGTATTGGGACCATCGGATATCGGCGAATATCGGAGGGCATCTGGTCTGAAAATTCCTGCATATTAGTCGGTTCGGAAAAGGGGGTTCTCCGCCTCGGTCAAAGGCCTATCTGAAATTTACTCAAAAATGCACCCAAAAGACAATAGCGTTCCTGTCAAACGTATTCTTGTGGTCTGCAATTGAAACTCTTAGTAGAGCTAGACGGTAAATAGTTCAAATATTCTAAAAAATTCTTGGCTGAGATCGACGAGCCACCGATTGAGACTTCAATGTTAATGGATCCCCAAAAATGCTGAATGCCTAAGCAGCCTCTTCGATCGGCCGGATGAGATCGAAGACCGGTGCTTTACGTTCAACCATTTCACGGGTGATGATCAATTCCTTTAGTCGCTTTTCCGATGGAAGAACATACATTGACTCGAGCAACACTTCTTCCATTATCATCATAAGCCCACGAGCCCCGACCTTTCGCATAAAAGCCTGTTGTGCAACGGCCTTCAATGCATCTTCCGTAAACCGGAGACTAATATTATCAAACTCGAATTTTCGCTGATACTGTTTCACCAGTGCATTCTTCGGCTCGGTCAGGATCGTGATAAGAGCATTCTCATCCAAAGGCTGAAGACTGCTGATAACCGGTAAGCGGCCAACAAATTCAGGAATCAAGCCATAGTGGATCAGATCTTCCGGTTCGAGTTTCCCGATCAATTCGCTCTGCCGTTGTTTACTGGTCTTTACATCTGCCTGAAAACCGAGCGATTTATTTCGAAAGCGCTTTTCGATGACCTTTTCAAGGCCGATAAACGCACCGCCGCAGATGAACAATATATTAGTCGTATCAAGCTGAGTAAATTCCTGCTGCGGATGTTTACGGCCACCGCCAGTCGGGATATTTGCAGTAGTTCCTTCGAGAATTTTCAGAAGCGCCTGCTGAACTCCTTCTCCGGAAACATCTCGCGTGATCGATGGGTTGTCGTCCTTTCGACATATCTTGTCGATCTCATCGATGTAGATGATCCCCTCTTGTGCTTTCTCGACATCATTTCCGGCCGATTGGAGCAGACGAAGTAAGATGTTCTCAACATCTTCTCCGACATAGCCGGCTTCGGTAAGGCTCGTTGCATCGACTATGCAGAATGGAACACTTAGAAGACGAGCAAGCGTCTGCGCAAGCAGTGTTTTACCTGTCCCGGTCGGCCCTATCAGAAGGACGTTCGATTTCTGAACCTCGACCTCCATCCGGCGCTTCGCCATTTCGATACGCTTGTAATGCTGGTAAACCGCTACCGAAAGACGCTTCTTTGATTCGTCCTGGCCGATCACGTATTCGTCGAGCTGAGCTTTGATCTCCTGGGGTTTTGGAAGATTGACACGAACGGAGCCGGTTTCAGCTCGTTCGTCGTCGTTAATGATCTCGTTGCAAATATCGATGCATTCATTGCACACATAGACGCCTGGCCCGGCGATCAGTTTCTTCACATCATTCTGCGACTTACCGCAAAATGAACAGCTTAGAAGTTCTTCAGGACGTCTAAAATTTGCCATATCTCAATTTTCGATTCTGGATCTGCGATCTCAGATTTGAATAAAACGCACGATCCACGAATCTTCGATTCTTGAAATCCAAAATTATTTGTCTCTGTGCTCGATCACCTCATCGATCAATCCATATTCTTTTGCCTGAACAGGCGTCAAGATACGATCGCGCTCAACATCTTTTTCTACTTGGTCAAAGTCCTGGCCGGAGTGATGAGCAATAAGCCTTGAGGTCATTTCTCGCATTCGCAATATCTCTTCCGCCATGATCCGGACATCAGTTGCCTGCCCGCTTGCACCGCCCGAAGGCTGATGGATCAAAACTCGCGAATGCGGCAAAGCAAATCGCTTACCTTTTGTGCCGGCCGTCAACAGCAAAGCTCCCATCGAGGCACATTGGCCTACGCAGATCGTCGTCACATCGTTTTTGATGAACTGCATCGTGTCATAGATCGCCATCCCTGCAGTGATCGAACCGCCCGGCGAGTTGATATAAAGATTGATATCGCGTTCCGGATCTTCCGCTTCGAGAAACAAAAGTTGGGCGACCAGCAAATTTGCGATCTGGTCATCGATGGGCGTTCCGATAAAGATAATGCTGTCTTTCAGCAACCTTGAATAGATATCAAACGCGCGTTCGCCTCGCGACGTCTGCTCAACAACCATTGGAACTAGTGCCATATTTTCCTCAGAATAAGATATTTAACCTTATGTAATACATGAACAGGGTGATGTTAAATGGTTGAAAAAGGACCGATTGCCGATTCTACCCTGTTTTTGCAAAATTGCAAGTAAAAAATCATTTGGTTCGCCCGAACCTGTCTACTCAGCCGCTTTCGTTTTTGCTGCTTTCTTCGCAGGGGCTTTGTTCGCTGCCGATTTTTTGGCTTTTTTCGCCTTTTCTTCTGAAGCTTCAGCAACTTCTCCTTGAGCCGGTTCGGCCAACGATTCGTCGACCCAAGGCCCATCGGTGATCTTTGCGTTTTCGACGATCACCTCGATCGATCGCCGTGTCTTAAGATTATTCGCGATCGTACCCGCACCGCCCTGACGTTCGAGTGACGCGAGTATCTCTTCAGGCGTCGTGCGGTACATTTCAGCCATTTTCGCTATCTCTTCATCGACTTCCAATTGTGGAACTTCTATCTTTTCCGCTTCGGCGATCTTATCAAGCAGCATTGCCCCGCGGACATCACGTTCTGCCTGCGTCCGCATTTGGTGAAACGCCATTTGAATAAAATCGTTCTCGACCCCATTTAGATCAACGCCTCGCTGTTGAAGATCGCGTGCAAAGTTGTTTAGCAGATTTCTCGCCTGATTTTCGATCAGTACATTCGGAACTTCGAATGTGTTCTGTTCTGTCAGCTTGGCGATCGCATTATTTCGCAGCCTCGCATCGGCATCGGACTTAGCGTAGGTTTCCAGATCGGCCCGAAGTTTCTTTCGCAGATCTTCGAGCGATTCATATCCTTCGTCGAGACTCTTTGCCCACTCGTCATTTAATTCCGGCGTTTCAGACCGTCCGACCGACTTGATCTTGGCTTTGTAATGCAAGGTTTTGCCGGCAAGAGCAGGCGAAGAAAAATCTTCCGCATAGGAAACGGTAAATTCTTTTTCGTCGTCTTCCGTAACACCAACAAGATTTTCCGTGAACGACTTTTCGATGACTTCGTCTCCCAGTACGACCTCGAGGTCCTCGGCTGTGATCGGCTCGCCATCAGGATCGTCTTCAAATGTGCCGGTAAGATCTGCAATGACCGTATCGCCAAGTTCCGACGCTCGGCCTTCGACCGGGATCAAGGCAGCTTCCTGGTTCAGACGATTCGCTATCAGATCTTCGACCTCGCCTTCCTCGACCGGCTTAACACGCCGAACAAGCTCAATGCCCTTATAATTCGGATCCGGTATCTCCGGCATTATTTCGATATGAGCGTGAAGATTGATCGCTTCTGAGCCGTTGACCTTAATTTTTTCGACATTTTCAATATGAAGCTGCGGCTCGGTCAGCGGCTGGAGCTTATGCTCCTGGATAGCCGCAGTTACCTTTTCCGGAAGAACAAGCTGGAGAACTTCATTCTTTATCTCTTCCTTATATCGCAGGCGGATCACGTCCAGCGGAGCAAAGCCCTTGCGAAAGCCGGGCACGTTGGCTCCTTTGGCATATCGCTGGCTGATCTTGTAATAAGCATCCTTCAGTTCGATGCCCGGGATCTCTATCATCAACTCTTTCTGAGTCGGTGAAATATCTTTAAGTTCGGTTTTCATTTACTAGAAAAAGGATAGCGCGTCAGCCGGAAGTTGTCAGTTGCAGGTTGTCAGTTTTCGACCATTGATCGACCGCTGCCGATCTGGTTACTTAAAAAATCAGAGACCGGCTGCGTCTGTCATTTCTGACAACCGACCACCGGCCGCTGCTCAATGAATTTGGTGCCGAGGGCGAGACTCGAACTCGCATGTCTTTCGACGCTAGTTCCTAAGACTAGTGCGTCTACCAATTTCGCCACCTCGGCATAACGAATTTAGATTTTGGATCTAGGATCTCGGATTGTCAAACATTCCGAGACTACTGAGCGATCACTCAGCCCTATATCAAAACTCGTAGTTCTTGGGTGATCACATCACGGCCTACTTGTTCAGGTACTTCTTCTCATATTCGTCCCACGATAGGTCAAAATCGCGGTCGCCGAGTTCGGATCTTGCCGAACCTGCTCCGACATATTTGTCCTCCGCCTTTGTGAAAAGCTTGTAAACCCCGTAACCAACGCCGCCGATGACCGCGATCCATAGCCCGTACCACAGTAGAGACGTCACAATTCCCAGCAGCCAAAAGAACACCATCACGCCAAGAATCAGCCCCAGTATCGCCAAAATTACCTTGATAAAGTTCATCGCAAAACCTCCGTTGCCTTAACTATACGAAATTTTCACGCGGTTGTTCGTTCTATGTTTCGTCGTATCGTATAATCTGCCTCGTAATTCCAACAAATGAAGATCGATCAAATTGCCGAAAAATTACAATGTTTGCCTCCGATCACATCAGAGGCCGAAGTTACGGATGTTACCCACGATTCCCGACAAGTTCGTGAAGGAACACTCTTTGTTGCGATCAGAGGTGCGACGGTTGACGGGCATCGTTTTGTTGACGATGTGATGCGTCGCGGCGCCGCGGGAGTTATCTCCGAATACGATCCGCCCGAAGCATTTAATGGTGCGTGGCTGAAAGTTGAAAACGCTCGAGTTGCCTTGGCAAAAGCGGCCTCGATCATAAACGGCGAGCCTTCGCACAAGCTTGATCTCGTTGGCGTTACAGGCACGAACGGCAAAACTACGACTACTTATCTTTGCTACGCACTTGCTGAAGCTGCAGGTGTGAACCCTGCGATGCTTACAACGGTCGAATACCGCATCGGTGACCGCAGCGAAGAAGCCGTCAGAACAACGCCGGAAGCAAGCGACACAAATCGTTTCTTGAAACAAGCGGTCGAAGAAGGCTGCGGGTTTGCGGCGATGGAAGCTTCTTCACAGGCGATCGATCTTCACCGCTGCGATTGGCTGCGTTTCCGCGTGGCGATCTTCACCAACCTGACGCGCGATCATCTTGATTACCATCTGACGATGGAAAATTATTTCGACGCGAAAAAGAAGTTGTTTGACGGTCGGCTCGGCGAAAAACCAGGCTCGTGCGTTATTAATATTGACGATGAGTGGGGAGCCAAGCTTGCTGACGAATTGTCAGCCAATGGCCAACAAACCGCAACGTTTTCACAGAGACCGGGCAGCAATGCTGATCTTACTGCGGAGAACATCGAGGTCTCTCTTCTCAAAGGCACTTCATTCCTTCTAAAATCACCGCTAGGCGAACGGCAGATCACTTCCCCGCTTGTCGGACGGCCGCACGTTTACAATATGCTTTCGGCCGCAGCTGCGGCTCTTGAGCTCGGTTATAACCTAGACAACATCGTCAAAGGTTTATCGAAATGTGTTGGAGCTCCGGGGCGTTTCGAGCGAGTAGAACACGATGGCGAATTCGCCGTCATCGTCGATTACGCGCACACCGACGATGCATTGCTGAATACGTTGAAAACCGCAAAGGAATTGGCCGAGGGCCGAATAATCACTGTGTTTGGCTGCGGCGGCGACCGCGATAAAACGAAACGCGAACCAATGGGTCGTATCGCCGGAGAGTACAGCGATCTTGCTATAATTACATCGGACAATCCCCGCACCGAAGACCCGCTTAAGATAATCTCAGAGATAGAAGTCGGAGTTATGACGTCAGGCGGTGAATACCTCGCTATCTCGGACCGCCGCGAGGCGATCACAAAAGCCATCCGCGAAGCCAAGCCGAACGACGTCGTCATAATCGCAGGAAAAGGCCACGAAAACTATCAGATCATCGGACACGAAAAATTCCATTTCGATGACCGTGAGGTCGCATTAGAGGCGTTGGCGGACGATTAGATGATCTGTTGCAAGATCGAAAAGGCGCAAAAAACGGAGGCTGCCGTTCACTAGCAACCTCCGAAAAGGAGAAAAGACGATCGCCGCAAAACCTACGAGAGTTCTGCTACGTGCTTGGTCAATCTTGATTTATAGCGAGCTGCCGTGTTCCTGTGTATCACACCCTTATTGACCATCTTGTCGATGACCGAAACCGTCGGGTTTAGAAGTTCGCCGCTAGCAGCTTTGTCATTCCCGGCTATCGCCGATCGCAATTTCTTAACCTGCGTACGCAGTTTGCTTCGATTGCTTCTGTTGATCTCATTGCGGCGCTCGTTCTGCCTTATCCGCTTTTCTGCTGACTTATGATTTGCCATCTGTTAATTCACCTTAAATATGCCTTCCCGTCAGTCGGGATAAACTCTAGAAAATACCGCTATACGAACCCAAAGTCAAGTATACATCATCCTTCGACTTTAAGGGCAAACGTATGCATCAGATCGACAACAAGAACAAATATCGGCGGATAGAATAGGAATTCCGGGTTCAAAGCCTGTGCAATGTTTTGTATCTTCGGTATGAACGAAACCTCGGAATATTGTCCGATCACCAGCCCAAGGGCAAAGCTGCCGATAATACCAACAAGCAGAAACGCACCGGCAAGCAGCCTTGAATGCGGCTTCGCAGCAACTTCACGGTCATCAAGGATCGATTCGTGGATCTCATCCTCGTAATACGTATATCGTTCCAAGCCTTCTCGAATTCGCCCTATCAAGTGGATCAGCCCCGCAACAAAAAGCGTCAAGACGACGATCTTCATTATCATCGGTGCCTCACTAAAATACTGGGGTTTTAGTATCGCTACGGCCAGCGTCGACAAAAACAAAGCGACAGTCGGGAAAATTATCTTTTGCAAGGCCATCGATTCGCGGCGTTCGTCCGCGATCATCCGGTCGATGATCTCGTTGTAGCGGTGTTCGTAAACCAATTGCCGCCAGCGGCGTGCATGGCTGTTGTTCGTAGCAAACACCGAATCGCCATTCGCCAGGCCATTGAACTCAGCCTTCAAGATCTGCTGGTCGTAGGTCGCCCGTTCCTTCGGGTCGCCCAACACGGCATACGCCTCGGCAATCGCGGCAAAAGATAGTGCGGTCTGCTCAGATCCGTTGTTCTTATCCGGATGGAGCTTTCGCGCAAGGCGACGGTAGGCGGATTTTATCTCATTCCGCGATGCCTTTGGTGATACTTTCAGGGTCTCGTAGTAATTCACCATCTACGTCAATTTTGATGACTGGAACTTAAGTGCCGGTTGGCGCGAATGCGCGGCCGGGGTTAATAAAACTATAACATATCGGCTCGGGCGAAAACATTCATTGGTCTAGCCTGTCGATCTGTAACGAAACAGGTGTTGCGCCTGACGATCTGACAATATCAACGACACTTGCGACCGGGCCATATGCCAGACTTGATGGGGCTTTTATGAACACGGTTTTTTCGATGCGCGGGTTTGCCGTATTCTCGGTTCCGGCGGCATACGCCCTATTTATCTCACGTTGCTGAAAGATCTCATTCAAACGGGTGATCAATACCTCAGGTTTGTCTATCGAAGACTGAAAATCCTCCTTGTTCAATTGGAGGCGACCGGCATTATCAACCGTTACGACCAATGCAAGCGGCGGCGGCTCAGCACCGTCATTCACTGGCTCTCGCGGGATCTTTGCCTCGATCTTTGCAGGTTTCATTGGCGTTACGATCATAAATATGATCAACAGAACCAGCAGCACGTCGATCAGCGGCGTTACGTTAATTTCCGGTCGGTTCATCTCGTTGCCTCCTAAGCAAAGGGTTTCAGTTAACAAGACACCGATCGCATAAAAAAGTTCCCCAAAAATGTGCAACGAGCCGCTTTATCGGCCAAGAGCGTTCAAAAGAGCTTTTGCTTTCAAGAGCGACTCCTCGTATTCGGCCGCCGGATCGCTGTCGATCACAATGCCGCCGCCTACATTGAACTCGGCAATGCCTTCGCAGATGACCATTGTTCGAATGGCGACGCTCGTGTCTATTCCCGGCTCCAGCCCTTCAAAGGCTCCATCTGGAATTGAAATACCAACTGTACCCATAAAAAGCCCTCGTGGATCGGGCTCAAGTTCATCGATGATCCGCATCGTGCTTATCTTCGGCGCACCTGTGATCGAACCGCACGGGAAAAGTGCCTGCAGGATGTCACTAGGGCGAATGCCTTCACGAAGCTCGCCGCTGATCGTCGAGACGAGATGAAAGAGTGTTGGGTGTTCCTCGAGTTCACAAAGCCTTTCGACCTTGACCGACCCAAATCGGCAAACACGCCCGAGATCGTTGCGGAGCAGATCGACGATCATTGTGTTCTCTGCCCGGTCCTTCGCACTAACAATCAATTCATTACGCAAGAGATCGTCCTCTCTTTTGTCGATCCCGCGGCGTCGCGTCCCTTTTATCGGCGATGCCTCTAAACGAAACGACGAACCTTTCCTGGAAATACGAAAGAACCGCTCCGGCGAGGCAGAAACCACTGTCGAATCGCGACGCTTGATAAATGCCGCAAATGGCGCCGGATGTTCCTTGCGAAGCCTCAAAAGAATATCTTCCGCCGCGTCACCTTCAGCCAATTCCACTGCGAACTTCTGCGTCAAGTTCGTCTGATAGGTATAACCACCACGAATATGTTCTTTTATCGTTTCGATCGTGCGGCAATAGTTCTCTCGATCGAAGTTTGAGCTAGGCTCACAGATCGAGCCAGACTTAGTTGTCGCTATGCCACCGGCCGCAAGCATCTTCTCGATCTCGTCGAATCGATCGCCGTTTCCTGTCATGAACGATCGACCCTCGGAATAGTCATGCACCACCAGAACGTCGAATGTGCTGAAGAAAAGGTCGGGTTCGGCAGTATTGATGCGTTCACCAATGCCAAGCATTTTCCTGCCGAGATCGTAGGAAAGCGTGAAAACTCCAGCGCAAGCTGTGTCAGTCGCAAGTTCGTCGAACTTGGCTAGTATTTCATTCGGTTCGCCGCTGGATTCGAATTGCTTGACCGGCCTGATACCGGCGATCAAAAGATGTGAGCCCAAATGCCCCACGCCGCTGCTGTCCAAAATGCATACCGGCTCACGTCGTGAAACGTAGAGCAATCTAACGATCAATTCATCTGCATTCAGCGCCAGGCATCGCATGCGGTTGATATTATCACGGAGCCATTCTTCGGTCGCGTGCACGGTTTATGCTGTATCCGTTTCCATTCACTGTATTTTTGGCGTAATATGATGCAGAATTTACGCACTCCCCGTCCAAACAAAATTATGACGCTCAACTCTGAGAATACCTATAGACTTGTCCGCGGACTTGGTTTGCTCGCCGCTATTTCGGTCATCATCGGAAACGTGATCGGGACCGGAGTTTTCTTCAAAGCACGCATTATGACGTGTAATGTCGGCACCGGTGGGTGGGTCATTACTGCTTGGGTAGCTGCCGGGCTTTTGTCGCTGGCTGGCTCGCTCACCTATGCCGAACTTACGGCGATGAAACCGCGGGCAGGCGCCGAGTATGTGCTTCTCAGAGACGCTTATGGTCGGGCATCGAGCTTTTTGTACGGTTGGATGCAGATATTTATTGCGAAGACTGGTTCGATGGCTGCCCTCGCGGTGGCCTTTGCGATGGTTCTAAATACCTATTTAGATAATTCGCTTGACCGCGTCCTGTTTACAACAAATCTGTTCGGTTACGATTTTTCGATCACAACGCTGCAGATCGTAGGAATAATGGTAATCATTATTTTCACGACGCTGAATTCGGCTTCAGTGGCGATCAGCGGAAGGATCGCGACGGCACTTACATTCGTTAAGATCGCTCTCGTTTTGCTTGTCGGACTTGGAGCGTTCGCATTCGTCAGCGGCGGCAGCTTCGGACATTTTGGAATGGATGCCGCCGGAGCTGCTTGTACGGATGTGACGGAAGCTCAGCGGTATGGCTCGGTTGGTTATTCCTTCTTTGCCGGCTTTGCCGCGGCAATGCTCGGAGCGTTGTGGGGATATGACGGGTGGAACCAGTTGACGTTCGTCGCCGGCGAAGTTAAAGACCCGAATCGCAATATCCCGATCGCTATCATCGGCAGCACGATCCTGATAATGGTTCTTTACACGTTCGTACACATCGCATATTTTTACGTTCTCGATCCTGCCGCAATCGCCAGCGTGCCTGAAAATACTGCAGTAGCTCAGGTGATCGCGGAGCGATTTTTTACAGGTGACGGTGCGAACCTATTGGCCGGTGCCGCGGTGGCGATCTTTACCATTGGCTTGATGTTTTCGTCGCTCGGCTCGCTTCATACCTCCACGCTTGCCGGTGCTCGGGTGCCATATGCGATGGCAAAAGACAAGCTGTTTCCGGAACCATTCTCGAAGCTTTCAGCTACCGGAATTCCACTTACATCACTGATATTTCAAGGAATTTGGGCAAGTATTCTTACTCTTTCCGGTTCTTTCGATGCCCTTACAAATTACGTGATCTTCGGTTCGTTCATCTTTTACGGACTCATCACTTCGACGGTATTCATTTTCAGAAAACGCTATCCGGATGCCGAGCGTCCATATCGCACATTTGGTTATCCGATCGTGCCGATAGTTTTCCTTCTTGTCACGGCCTGGCTGCTCCTACAAACTCTTTACGATGACCCCTATAATTCATTGATAGGGATCGGCCTGATCCTGCTCGGATTGCCGGTATATTTTTATTTCCAGAGCAAAACTCCGGCTGATTTTGTGCCGTTCGAAGAAGAATCGATAGAGGTGGAAAGTCCTATAGAGACGATCGAAATAGATGATGAACGATAGGCGCAGTGGGCTCGACCGGCGCAAAACTAACAGGAATACGGTTGCCATTGATATAACGTGGGAGGCGTCCTCGGGCCGGCAGTCCGGGACGATCAGTGATATCAGTGACACAGGCTGTTTTGTCCTATCAGGCGGCGATGTCATCGACGGCGAATCGATCCGGTTATTTCTTCCGTTGGGCGACGACCTTCGGGTCGAATTTCGCGGAACGATCACAAACCAGATGTTTGAGTTCGGATTTGCCGTTAGGTTCGATCATCTCTCGGGTTCACAAAAAGATATTATTCACAATCTGATCGCGTTCCCGGTCCGAGCCTGATCGGGCAGCAATTGCTATCATTCCCAAATGATCTCGCTCGCAACACCGCTCGTTGAGCTTTCGGATTCAAAGATCGGCGGTCTTTCGCCGACCATGGCAAAGAGGCTCGCGGTGTCCGTCGCGGGTTATGCCGGAAAGACCGAACCAGGTGATGCAACCGTAGAAGATCTTCTCAACTATTTCCCTGCCAGATACGAAGACCGTTCAAATCTTATTCAGATTGATCAGCTTTTTGATGGTATCGAAGCGTCCGTCGAATTATATGTTCGCGTTTCCGGAGCGATCCGCGTTGGCAAACACCGCGGCCCGAAGCAGCCGCCGCTTTACATCTTCGAGATAAATGCCGGTGACCGCGAACGCCAGCGAAAGCCTGTGGTTGTGATGTGGTTCATTTCCGGGAAGGCCGCTAACGAGATAATCGAATTTTACACAAAGAAATTTGTTCGCGGGGTTAGAATGATAGCCCACGGAAAATGGGAATGGGACGGCCGCCGAAATACTTTTGTTTTGAAGGTTCAAAAGCCTGAGGTACTTGAGATCCTTCCGTCCGACGGCGATCCGGAGGCGTTCGGACTTATTCAAAGCTCAACGCAGCAGGCCCCAGAAGCGGCGATCGAAGAAGCTGAAACAGATGACGATAAAATATCGCCCGAGTTTGCCACTGTTCATACGGCCCGCCGCGTTCCCGTTTACCGAAAGCTTGGCAGCTTTCAAACCAAGAGATTGCGCGAAATGATCTTTGATGTTTTGCGGCATCTGGACACAGCCTCAGTCAAAGAAACACTCCCAAGATCGGTGATCGCGAATAATAAGCTCATCCCGCGCTCAACTGCTTTAAGCGACATTCATTTTCCGCCTGAAGATTCGCGTATTTCCGATTATGAGATGTTCCGCAGCCCGGCCCAGCAACGGCTTATCTTTGAAGAATTTTTCTGGCTTTCGTTCGCGTTGCAGTTGGTTCGTGGAGAGCGACAAAAAGAACCGAAAGGTACCGTCATCGAGCTAAATGATCTCGTCAAAGACCGGATCGCGAAATTGCTGCCATTCAAACTTACCCAGGCACAACGTCGTGTTATCAAACAGATATTTGCCGATATGCGGTCTGATGCTCCGATGAATCGATTGATCCAGGGCGACGTCGGAAGCGGCAAGACGATCGTTGCCTTCATATCGATGTTCGTAGCCGCCGAGAACGGTTATCAGGCAGTTTTAATGGCTCCGACAGAGATACTTGCTGAACAACATTACAAAAATGCGAAGCGGTTCTTCGGATCGGCCGGTTATTCGGTCGTTCTTCTTACCGGCAGTCTAAGAGCCGCGGAAAAACGAAAAGCACAGGCGTTGATCAAGAACGGCGAAGCACAGATCGTCGTCGGGACAAACGCTGTAATTCAGGAAGCCGTTGAATTTGAACAGCTCGGGCTTGCCGTTATAGATGAGCAGCATCGTTTTGGTGTTCTTCAGCGGGCCGCACTGAAAAAACTTGGTAGGAATCCCGATATTCTAGTAATGACCGCGACTCCCATCCCGCGGTCGTTGGCGATGACCGTTTATGGCGATCTCGATGTTTCGATAATTGACGAATTGCCGCCGGGCCGCACGCCTATCAAAACGGTCGTGGTTGGCGAAGATAAACGTAAAGGAGTTTATAAAGGTATCGAACGCGAGCTAAAACTTGGGAGGCAGGCCTATGTCGTTTACCCGCTTATAGAAGAATCGGAGAAATTGGATCTTAAGGCCGCGACCGAAATGTTCGAGGAACTTCGTGATCGAATTTTTCCGCGTCAAAGGGTGGGGCTTCTCCACGGCAAAATGAAGGCCGCTGAGAAAGAAGCTACAATGCAGGCATTTGTTTCCGGTGAACTCGATATTCTCGTATCGACCACCGTGATAGAAGTTGGTGTTGACGTCCAGAATGCATCGACGATGGTCATCGAACATGCCGAACGATTTGGGCTTTCTCAGCTTCATCAGCTTCGCGGACGCGTGGGCCGCGGTGCCGAACAAAGCTATTGTGTTTTGCTCACCGGGGACAAAAAGACCGCTGTCGCGAAAGAACGCCTCGGAATAATGGAAGAAACGAACGATGGTTTCAAGATCGCCGAAAAGGACCTTGAACTCCGCGGCGAGGGCGAGATCCTTGGTACGCGGCAGTCGGGCATACAACTTTTCAAAATTGCCAATATCGTCCGCGATATCGAATTATTGCAAGCCGCTCGTGATGAAGCCGAAAGGCTGCTTTTCAAAGAACGGCGAACCGCAGAGACTGAAAGA
This sequence comes from Pyrinomonadaceae bacterium, assembly GCA_041751035.1. Lineage (GTDB taxonomy): Bacteria > Acidobacteriota > Blastocatellia > Pyrinomonadales > Pyrinomonadaceae > OLB17. Next base: position 39,282 of record JBGSYH010000014.1, read on the forward strand.
ATGATCGAACGCATTCATTCGGATGCAAAGTTTCGGCTCGCTGGGATAGGATAGAAAAATGCGTGTCATTGCGGGCAATTACGGTGGACGGATCTTAAAGAGCCCGGCCGACAACAAAACGCGGCCTACCTCGGACCGGCTTCGTGAAACTTTATTCAACATTCTGGCTCCGCAAATTAATGAAAACACAAGGTTTCTGGACCTTTGCGCAGGAACGGGAGCGATCGGGATCGAGGCACTTTCCCGCGGTGCCGCACATGTAACTTTTGTTGATCGCTCCCGCCGTGCGTGTGCTTTGATCGAAGAAAATCTGGATTCGCTTGGTATTCCCGAGGAACAAACCGATATTCAGGCTCTCTCGGCAGAGAATTTCAGTGGCCGAAATCACGAATCGGGCTGGGACATTGTGTTTTACGATCCGCCATACGAAACTGATTACACTGTCGTGCTTCTTGAGTTCGGATTACCCGAAAGCAGCCTGCTAAATGGCCACGGAATGTTTGTCGCTGAACACCACACCAAGCACGTCCTTCCCGATGCGATCGGTTCTCTGAGGCGATGGCGCATCTTGAAGCAGGGAGAAACGTCGCTCAGTTTTTATGAACGGAGTTAGGATGCGAGTTTCACAGCGAAGCCATCTGGCATGAATTTCCGGTACCGTATTTCCTATGCTGGTCTTCGTTTGGTTAATTCTTTGCCTGATATGGGGAACTACGTGGATCTTCATCAAGTTCGGGCTTGAAGACCTGCCGCCGATCACATTCGCATCGGCCAGATTTCTGCTTGCTGTAGTCATTCTCCTGCCGATAATCTATTTTCAAAAACTGCCTTGGCCCAAGACCGGCACCGAATGGCGATTGATCCTGCTGACCGGAGTTCTGCAATTTTCGATAAATTACAGCACCGTATTCTGGGCTGAACAGTACATTACGTCTGGTCTTGCGGCAGTTTTACAGTCGATGATAACGGTTTTCGGGCTCGCTCTTGCATGGATCTTTCTGCCGAATGAACGAATCACGAAACTCAAGATCGGTGCGGTCGCAATTGGAATTGTCGGCGTCGCGATAATTTTCTTCGATCAGCTTCGAGTCGAGAGTTTTCTGGCATTCGCCGGATCGGTCGCGATAGTTGTTGGTGCATATGCTGCAGCTCAAGCCTCGATACTTGTAAAAGCAAGAGCCGCAGACATCCATCCTGCCAGTTTGCTAACCGCACAAATGATCTGCGGTCTGCCGCCGATAGTGATCTATGCATCGATCGCCGAAGGAAACCCGTTCGCTCACGAGTGGACAGCAAAAGCCATTTTTTCAGTTCTGTATCTCACGATCGCCGGAACGATCGCCGCGTTCTGGCTTTATTACTGGCTTCTTGCAAGGATCGAATCAACAAAGGCAATGATGATCTCGCTGGTAACACCCTTGATAGCTGTCGTTATTGGAAACGTTTTTCTGGGCGAGAAACTTCCGCCGCAAACGCTTGTCGGCGGCCTACTGATACTGGCTTCTATCGCGCTGATAGTTTTTCGAAAACGCAGAGCCGTTACTGCGGTCGATGGCACTGCCGTTTCGTGATGCTTTCACTTCCCTTTCGATTAACCTTATCTCTGCTCTCTGTGGCAGAATCTCTTTAATGCATTTCAAATTCACCACGGCAGGCGAATCGCATGGCCCGGCACTCGTTACGATAATCGAAGGCGTTCCGGCCGGTCTGTCTATAGACCGTTCCTTGATCGACCATGAACTTTGGCGGCGGCAGCAGGGCTATGGCCGCGGCGGGCGAATGAAGATCGAATCCGATGTTGTCAATATCCTTTCCGGAGTGCGCCATGGAAAAACTCTCGGCTCGCCGATCACACTGCAGATCGAGAATAAAGATTTTGTTCATTGGACCGAAATAATGTCCGACGAAGAGCTTGTCGAAGCTCCGAAGAATCCGCGGACAGTTACACGTCCGCGTCCCGGACACGCCGATCTTGCCGGCGGCCAAAAATATCAAACCCGCGATCTTCGCGATATCCTGGAACGTGCGTCCGCACGCGAAACCGCCGCACGCGTTGCTGCCGGTGCCGTTGCAAAACAGCTGCTTTCACAATTTGGGATCGAAATTCTCAGCCACGTCATTCGCCTTGGTGAAATATCTGCCTCGCCAATGTGGCGAAGCTGGGAAGAGATCACCGCGATCCCCGACGATTCGCCGCTCCGTTGCGTAGACAAAATGTCTGAACAGCAGATGATCGCCCAGATCGACGATGCCAAAACCAGCGGCGATACGCTCGGCGGTATCTTTGAGGTCGTCGCTGCCGGCGTTCCGGTCGGGCTTGGATCACACACAAGTTGGGAAGATAAACTGGACGGCCGCATCGCTCGGGCGATAATGTCGATCCACGCCGTCAAGGCTGTTGAGATCGGCACGGGCGTCGCCAATGCAGGCAGACCCGGATCAGAAGTTCACGATGAGATCGGCTTCGAAAACGGAGCCTTCACCCGCAAAACAAATCGTGCCGGCGGGCTCGAAGGCGGCATTGCAAATGGCGAAGAGGTTCGTGTCCGCGGATATCTAAAGCCGATCTCAACGCTGCGAAAGTCTTTGAATTCTGTTGATATCGAAACGAAAGAAGAAAGTCCTGCGGCATTCGAACGGTCTGATATCACGGCTGTCCCGGCAGCAGGTGTTATCGGCGAGGCGATGCTCGCGGTGGTTCTCGCAAACTCGATGCGTGAAAAATTTGGCGGCGATTCGATCGCGGAGATGATCTCGAATTATGAGAATTACGTAGCCACGTTAAAAGACTATTGACCAGTAACAGCCGCTCCCACTAGTCGCTCTAAGCGATCTCGCGGTAGCCGGATCGAAAATAGATCAGCGGATCGTTTTCGCGAAATTCCACATATTCGACCTGCCCGACAAATATCGTATGATCGCCGCCGTCGTAAAAATGCTTCACACTGCATTCCAAAGTGCATAAGCTATCCGAAATAATCGGAAGACCCAACCTGCCGATCGTAAAATCGATCGTTTTCATCCGGTCTTCGATCGGCGACGCAAAGTGTTCCGAAAGCGGGGCCTGATGGTCTGATAAAATATTGACCGCAAAAACCATTGAGTCGGCGATAACTTTATTTCCAGCCGCCGCTTTTTCAATACATATAAGCACCAGAGGAGGCTCCAGGGAAACGGAGCAAAAAGCCGAAACCGTGAGGCCGTTCTGTTTCCCGTCCGTGCCGCAGGTCGTTACGACGGTCACGCCGCTGGCAAACCTGGAAAGTGCGTTTCGAAAATCGTCTGAAGTTACTGCCATATTCACTTATCTGAAATCTAAACCATAGGTCCGGCTTCGGCAACACGGCGACCGATTGAAAAAGCTCCACCGATACCGGATAATCCAAACTCGAATGAGCGAGATCGACGAATTTCTTAACGAAGCTGCGGAACTTGTCAATGCCGAGCTTGATTGGCTGATCCCTTCCGAGGGCCGAGGCCCCCAGTCATTGCGTGATGCGATGCGCTGGAGCCTGTTCGCAGGCGGCAAACGACTTCGGCCGGCGCTCGTTCTTGCGATCGGCCGCAATTTCGGAGTCGAAGATCGGCGTCTGTTGGGTACGGCATCGGCGATCGAAATGATCCACACCTATTCACTTATCCACGATGATCTCCCATCCATGGACGACGATGACCTCCGACGCGGCCGCCAGACTTGTCATGTAAAATACGGAGAATCGACCGCTATCCTCGCCGGTGACGCCCTGCAGGCACTGGCATTTCAGACGATCGCCGAAAGTCGTGAACTAGGGCCTGATCTAAAAATAGAGCTTATCTCGGGGCTCGGCAAAGCGGCGGCTTCGATGGTCGTCGGTCAGCAGTTGGACCTGGAAGCCGAGCGAAGGCAGATCACTCACCAGGAACTTGAGGCTATACACCGCAACAAGACCGGAGCTTTGATCGAATTTGCAATGGACGCGGCGGGCATGATCGCTGGCTGCAGCGATCATGACCGATCGCTTCTCAACCAGTTCGGAGAAAAGATCGGCCTTCTTTTCCAGATCGTCGATGACCTTTTGGATGTGACGGCAACCACCGAAACCCTTGGCAAAACGGCGGGCAAGGATGCATCGTCGGGAAAGGCGACATACCCTTCAGTTATCGGACTCGCCCCGAGCAAAAAGCTTGCGAACGATGTAGCGGATCAGGCGATCGATATACTTGATCGGATGTCAGTGGCAAATCAACTGATCCGGTCCATTCCGCCATATTTGCTAGATCGGTCGTATTGACCTTCCTTTACATAAATGTATTGACGTCCGCTGCATTTGTGTGTAATATTCGCAATAGTTTCGTCCACGCAGTCATAATTTAAGATGATAAGGAACCGCGATCTTTTTTGGCGCGTTCTTTCGTGGAGAAAACTATGCTTTCCAAGCTTCGTTCCTTTTGCTTCACTGTTTCCCTTCTCTCATTGATGGTCCCGGCTCAAACCGGCGGTCAATTCACGATAACCAAATCAGTCATTGCTGGCGGCGGCGGGAGCGCGTCCGGCGGCAGTTTTTCTGTGAATGGAACTATAGGACAAGCAGTCGCAGGCGGGCCATCGAGCGGTGGTTCGTTCAGTCTTATCAGCGGTTTCTGGGCAGGCGGAAGCGGTTCTGTTGTAGAGCCCAATGATGCACCGTTTGATTTTGACGGCGATGGCAAAACGGATATCGCGATCTTCCGGCCGAATGGCGGCACCGGTGCCGAGTGGTGGTGGAGGCGGTCTTCGGATGGCGTGGTTCCGGCGTTGCAGTTCGGAACGGCTTCGGACGTGATCGCACCTGGAGATTTCACTGGTGACGGCAAGATGGACATCACGATCTTCCGGCCTTCGACCGGCACTTGGTTTGTGCTGCGCAGCGAGGACTTTAGTTTCTTCTCGTTCCCGTTTGGGACGACGGGCGATGTTCCCGCGACCGGAGATTATGACGGCGACGGCAAGGCGGACCCCGCGGTGTTCCGTGCTTCGGTCGGGCAGTGGTTCATTCAACGATCATCTGACCAGCAGGTCCAGATCGTTCAGTTCGGCATTCCCGGCGATGTGGCGGTTACTGCCGATTACGATGGCGACGGCAAGGATGACATCGCGATCTATCGCAGAAACGGTGCGAATGGCGGCGAATGGTGGATCAATCGTTCAACCGCAGGCCTGATCGCTCTGATCTTCGGCACGGCAACGGATCTTACGGTTCCCGGTGATTACACCGGCGACGGCAAGGCAGACATCGCGTTCTTTAGGCCTTCGAATGGAACGTGGTTCGTGCTGCGAAGCGAAGACCTA
>JBGSYH010000015.1:0-3054 GCA_041751035.1 Pyrinomonadaceae bacterium
ATCCGCGGCGGCCGTGTAAAGGACCTTCCGGGTGTGCGTTATCACGTTATCCGCGGAACGCTCGATGCCTCAGGCGTCGCGAACCGAAATCAGGCCCGTTCGAAATACGGTGCAAAACGGCCGAAGGGAGCCAAGTAACTTTAGAATATTGAATATCGAATATCGAATTTTTCTGATTCGAAATTCGAAATTCGAAATTCGAAATTTTCAAAAGTATGGCACGAAGAAGAACAGCTGAAAGACGAGAAGTTTTGCCGGACCCGATCTATGGCAGCACGCTGGTGACCAAGTTCATCAACGGCATGATGTGGCAGGGAAAGAAGTCGGTTGCCGAAGCGATCTTTTATGACGCGATGAACAAGATCGCCGAAAAAACGGGCGAAGAGCCGCTCAAGATCTTTAAAAAGGCCGTTGAAACGGTTGCTCCGACGCTTGAGGTGAAATCGCGTCGTATTGGCGGTGCGACCTATCAGGTGCCGCTTGAAGTAAGCCGCGACCGACGAAATACACTGGCAATTCGCTGGATCGTCGGAAACTCGCGAAATCGCAGCGAAAAGACAATGACCGACAGGCTGGTCGGTGAGCTGCTCGATTCAACATCAGGCCGCGGCGGAGCGGTCAAGAAAAAGGACGACGTCCACCGCATGGCAGAAGCGAACAAGGCTTTCGCTCACTATAGGTTTTAATAGCGGTCAGCCGTCAGCGGCCAGCGATCAGCCGAAAGGCTTTGCTGAACACTGATAGCTGAATGCTGATTGCTAAAGCAATGGCAAACATAAGTTTAGACAAATATAGAAACATCGGCATCATGGCCCATATCGACGCGGGTAAGACCACGACGACTGAGCGCGTGCTGTTCTATACAGGTGTGTCCCACAAGATCGGCGAGGTCCACGAAGGAACTGCCACAATGGACTGGATGGAGCAGGAGCAGGAGCGCGGCATTACGATCACGTCCGCCGCAACAACCTGTTTCTGGAAGCGTAATGGCGTCGAGCACCGTATTAATATCATCGATACACCCGGCCACGTAGATTTCACGATGGAAGTAGAACGTTCCCTTCGTGTACTCGACGGGGCCGTTGCTGTATTTGACGGTGTTGCCGGCGTTGAACCGCAGTCCGAGACCGTTTGGCGTCAGGCCGATAAATACGGCGTTCCGCGTATCTGCTTTATTAATAAGCTTGATCGTGCCGGTGCATCTTTCGAAAGAAGTTTTAATTCCATTTTGAATCGTTTGGGCGCAAATGCGGTCGCATTGCAGATCCCGATCGGCGAAGAAGATCAGCTGAAAGGCGTTATCGATCTGATCTCAATGAAAGGCCTGGTCTGGAACGATGAAACAAAAGGCGCCCAGTACGACACCGTAGATATTCCGGCTGAATTGCTCGATTCCGCTAAAGAATGGCGTGAAAAGCTGGTCGAAGCCGTTTCGGCGATCGATGATGACCTGATGGCTAAGTATCTCGAAGGCGAAGAAGTTTCGGAAAACGAGATCCGCAAAGCCCTTCGAAAGGGAACAACCGATCTTAAGATCGTTCCTGTAGTTACTGGTTCCGCATTTAAGAACAAAGGCGTTCAGACGCTGCTTGATGCAGTAGTAGATTACCTCCCGAGCCCGCTCGATGTTCCTGCTATCGAAGGAATAAACCCCAAAACAGACGAGGTTGAAACACGCGAAGCCGATGGAAAGGCTCCGTTCTCGGGCCTTGTGTTCAAGCTGATGGCTGACAAGCACTTGGGCCAGCTTGCTTTCGTTCGGATCTATTCGGGAACGGTAAATTCGGGTTCTTACGTTTACAACACGATCAAGAACAACAAAGAGCGCGTCGGCCGGTTGATGCTTATGCACGCTAATAAGCGTGAGGACGTCGAAACGGCATCGGCAGGTGAGATCGTCGCGATCGGCGGCATGAAGAATGTCACCACCGGCGACACGATCTCGGCGGAAGATAAGCACATTATTCTTGAATCGATGGAATTCCCGGATCCGGTCGTTCGTGTGGCTGTCGAGCCGAAAACGCGTGCTGACCAGGATAAAATGGGAGTCGCTCTAAATCGTCTAGCTCAAGAAGACCCTTCATTCCAGGTTTCGACCGACCATGAGACCGGCCAGACGATCATCGCCGGCATGGGCGAACTTCATCTGGAGATCATCGTTGATCGAATGAAGCGTGAGTTTGGCGTCGAGGCAAACGTCGGTAAACCGCAGGTTGCCTACCGCGAAACCATCACGATGGGAGCTCCTGGTAAAGAGATATTCAAGAAACAGTCGGGCGGCCGCGGACAGTTTGGCCACGTTGAACTTGAGATCGAACCGGCACCGGGTGAAGGCTTTGTTTTTGAAGATAAGATCACCGGCGGAGCGATCCCGCGTCAGTTCATCAAGCCGGTTTCCGAAGGTATTCGCGATGCAATGCGACGCGGTTATCTGGCCGGATATGAGCTTGTGGATATCAAGGCACGCCTCGTTTTTGGTTCGTATCACGAAGTTGACTCGGACGAGCGTTCATTTCATATCGCAGGTTCGCTTGCGTTTCAGGATGCCGTTAAAAAAGCAAAGCCAGTTCTTCTCGAGCCGATCATGAAGATCGAGGTCGTAACCCCCGAAGAATATATGGGAGCGGTCAATGGAGACCTTAACCGCCGCCGCGGCCAGATCGACAAGATGGAACCGCGTCCGGGTAACGTTTCGGTTGTGACCGCATTCGTGCCACTGTCGGAAATGTTCGGTTACACGACCGACCTACGATCGGCAACACAAGGCCGGGCAACGTCGTCGATGCACTTCGAGCGTTATTCGGAAGCTCCGAGGAACGTTGCGGAAGAGATCATTGCAAAGGTCAAAGGGGCAAGTAGTTAAGGCATTATTTCAAATTTGAGGTTTCAGATCTTAAACAAAGAGATTAGGAGAAGCAGATGAGCAAGGAAAAATTCGATCGAAGTAAGCCGCATGTGAATATTGGAACGATCGGTCACGTGGATCACGGTAAGACGACGTTGACGGCGGCGATCACAAAGGTGATGTCGAAGCACAACCCGAAGATGGTAGTG
>JBGSYH010000016.1:0-16848 GCA_041751035.1 Pyrinomonadaceae bacterium
GCTATCTTCCGTCCATCAACCGGAGAGTGGTTCCTTGTTTACAGTTCGGGTGGGTCTGCCGGATTGAACTGGGGCATCGCGACCGACGTCGCGGTTCCCTCGGCTTACACACCTTAACTTGTATCAGGCAATGAACTGAGAGAAACGAGGCCGTCTGAAAGGGCGGCCTCTTTGCGTATTTTCCGGTAGACGACTTTATAACGGGGTTTGGTTTCAGCGGCTACATGCGGGTATCTCGAAGAAAAATCTGTGCCTTTCCACTAGATCCGCTCGTTGAACCTCATTGATAGTGAAGTTGCGCCTGTTTTAGCCTCCTGAGACACGCTAGGAGTCGAGCGGAAAGCCCTGAGGTCTTTCTTATTGCAGACAACTGCTGAAAAATTTCTTTCCACCTTCCACAAGTGCCATAAACCGCGCCAATTGCTATTGGTGTGAATAAGCGTTTGTAAGATAATTCGACCGCATAGCCGGAAACTTCCGACTGGGTTCTTTGAAAATTGAATGAGTTTTACTGGGAATTTTTAACCACAGATGAACACGGATAAACGCAGATAGGTTCAGAGTTCAAGCTTTAGTTTGTCCCCGGCTCAGTGTTCAAGCTTCAAGCTTGTCCCCAGTTCAGAGTTCAAGCCTTAGCTTGCCTTCTTTGCGTCCTCGCTTCTCTGCGCCTTTGCGTTAAAAAATCCGTATATTTGTTTGTCCCAACGCTGCGTCTCAGACCTTGGGACAAGCGATTTGGGACTGGGGATTTCAGATCTCAGATCTCGAATTAGGGCGAAACATACACAATTCCTCAAAAATCCGAGTAAATCCGCCAGATCCGCGTTCGAGATCCCTGCAAACAGGAGCCTTTGCGGACGCGACCGCTGACGCAAATTCGAGTCAAAATTCCTGCGTGTCGGGCCCTGGGACATGGGACAGCGGGACAAAATATATCGGACCGGCCGGCCACTTAAGCGGGCGGTTTTAACGTTTTGGCTCAAAACATCGATTTTTGTTCCACGCTGTTCTAACAGCGAACGCTCAAATGGAACAAGCGGACCGCACAAACAGGTGTTGATCTGAGCTGTTGATGTTTCTTTATCTAAATGGAGCCGCCCATCGGAGTCGAACCGACGACCTTTCGATTACGAATCGAATGCTCTACCAACTGAGCTAGGGCGGCAATCTTGGGACAAGGAGCCGGAGCTGTTTGCTTTGCCGAATCGGCTATAAGGGAAGGAGACGCAAACTTTTCGTCATCACAAATCCGACCGAAGCCGAACTTAGAAATATACTTGGCAGACAAGGCCAAGTCAAGCAAATGGGCTAGCAGTAAAGTCGGATCGTGTTTATCGGGTTTGAAGATCTAGCCACTAATGCACGAATACGAGTTCGTGTCCCTTAATGATTAATTGATCAGTAAATTCGTGGCAAATCTTTCGTTTGCGATTATTTTTTGACCGATCTTGGATGAAAGTTCTCGTATGCCTTTTTCAGATGGGTGTCGGTGATGTGCGTATAGATCTGTGTTGTCGAAATATCCGCGTGGCCGAGCATTTGTTGGACGCTGCGAATATCGGCTCGGTTTTGCACAAGGTGCGTCGCGAACGAATGCCTGAGTGTGTGCGGCGAAACACCTTCAAGCCCGCATTTTTCGCTGTATTCTTTGATCATTGCATGGATCTGTTGACGATTCAGCGGCTTACCAAATGTCGAAACAAAAAGGTTTTCGACGGCAACGATTTCCATCTTTCTGCGTTCGACGAGATATGCACGAAGCCATTTAATAGCGTTCTTTCCGATAGGAATACGCCGTGTTTTACTGCCTTTTCCGGTGCACGTAAGAATGCCGCCCTCAATGTCGGCATTCTGTGTTTTAAGATTTACGGCCTCGGAAACACGAAGGCCGCAGGCGTACATCAGCTCAATTATGGCTCGGTCGCGCAAACCGGAACCTGTCTCGACGTCTGGCTGCGAAAGCAACCGTTCCATCTCGTGCTGCGATAAAAACTTTGGCAGATAAAAACTCTTAACGGGCGTGTCCAGATCTTCGGCAGGGCTTTTATCCAAATGGCCGTCGATCATCAGAAACTTATAGAATCCGCGGATCGAGCTGATCAGACGCCTTTTGGAATTTTCGCTAATGCTAGTTCGCGAAAGATCGATCAGCCATTCGCGGAGATCTTGCCTCTTGAGCGTATGTAGTTCAAGACCATTTTTTACAGCCCAGGCCTCAAGCTTTCTTAGGTCGCGCTCGTAAGCCTCGAGCGAGTTCTTTGACAATCCCTTCTCGACGCGGATGTAGGAAGTGTATTCGGAGATGTAGTTTCGGTCCACCAAAGCATTAAACCACAAACTGCGGAGCTAGAGAATGTCTCCGGGCCCTCAGCCATGTCAAAACCCATCGGCATCATTTTGAAGATGAGGCGGACAGCCCTCAGTCTGATGAAGAAGCGAATCGTTCGCTCGAAGCTGCGCATATGCCGAGCGACGAGACAAGTTAAATGTTCTAACATCGGCAGCTTCTGGACGTCCCAGTACGCGGTAACGGTAGTGGATCGTCGACATTACTTCGCATCTTTTTTCCAATGGCATGAACTGAAGGTTTTGGAGCAACGTAGGAATTACATCGTCGCTAAGGCCAGCGTTGTAGCGGGCGTCAAACTCACGGCCTTGCTTCATTAGCTGGATGTTCTTGCGGGCAATGAAATCGTGCGGATTCATCAGGTTGGTCGCTCCAAGTAAAATAATCGCCGACCACAAAGCTCCCCACGCGAAATTGTTTCGCCTTCCGCGGAGAACAGTTAATCCGAACCAAACGAAAACGACGGCAAGCCAAGTCATAACCACCATCGGGTAAAACCGGACGGTCGTCCAGCCGTAACCGAGTTCGCCGGTGAGCAGGATAAGGCGTTGGAAGGCGGATGCCATGATAACGAAAAGAAGCAAGATCTGGATACCGGCGAAAATGCGGAATATGCCCTCGAGCCCTTTTGTGTCTTTCCGCAGAAGCCAATGTGATAAAAGCAGCATCGGCAAAACTAGTGCGGCGACGGTGACAAGTTCGCCAAATCCGCGGCGTGCATATTCGGCGAGTTTGAAATCGGGCGTGTTCTGTACCAGTTCCATTCCGCCAAAAAGATACGGCACCTGCATAACGACAAAGCTAAGGAACAGAACATTCACGAGACCGAGTATGATAACTGTCTCGACCGTGCCAAGGGTGAAGACCGACGGGAAAGATGAATTATTGAAATTCTGCCAATCGCGTTTCTGGTTTTTGTTTTCCGACGTAACCGGAGTTGGTCCGACAAGAACCCGGTCGCTATCGCAAGCGGTTCTGACATCGGCGGCATGCTCTGTGTTCGGCGGGTCACTTCGGTTAATGTGTTCGAGAATTGACGCGCCCTCGGGCAACGAATTGGATGTGTCTGCCGGTTCGGCGGTGAACTTATTAACGAAGCTTTCGTCGGTTTGCTTTGCCTCTGTCTTTGGCTGAACGTCGTCCTTTTTGGGAATCGGTGAGGTCGTCGGCTCGGTCCGAACCGCCGGAACAAAGTGGTCGACCAAGGCGCCGCGAAAATATCCGGCGGTGAGCCAAGCAAGTATCGAGGTCAGCATGACGTGCGAAACTATCATGTCGACCTCGAAATTGAACGCACGGTTGACCATCCCTTCAAATGCCGCATCCGCGGCCATGAACAGAGCACCAAAGATCAATAGCAGCGGCAAAGCGACCGCAAGCCCGCGGAGCACGGAGAAGATGCTCTTACTCAGACGGTTTCCCGGCATCTTGCTCCATTCAATATCTGACCCGAGCAGAACAAACGGTCCGAACGCGGAACTGATCCCCGACCAAAGAAATCCGACCACGTAATGAAACGCACCGGCGACGCGTTGGTTGATGCCAAAGTTCGGCAGCACGAGAACGCCCATCAAGATCAATATCGCGAACGTATCCCAAACCAGAAGCTCCTCGGCATCGCGGATCAAAAACATCGATGCAAAAAAGACCATTGCACCCTGCAGGGCCAAGTTTCTGATCGTTAATAGTTCCGGCCGATGGCGATATGCTATCGCGATCATTGCAGCCGTAAATGCCGTTACAAATAAAAATGCATTCAGCCCCCAAGGCGTCTGCCGCAACAACAAATTGCCCAGCAAGCCGATCACCGCCGCGGCCAATAAGATCTCAAGTCCGAAACGTGTTTTACTACTCATTGCATTATCTTTATCCTAATTGCATGCAAAAATACTTATGCGAAAAATCTAACGATTTCCTTTAACCAATCTGACAATCTTCCAAACCACAACCATGGATCCGAGAAGTATTCCGATGCTAAGCCAAAGCAAAGTGACTCCGGCAATCGGGATCATGATCGCATCCGATTCGGCTGGAAATGCCCCTGCGTGAAGCAGATAGAACATATATGCAGCGTAAACAACGGGGATAGAGATATATCCCAGAATTACGATTGCCCACATGATCTGCTTTGTAGATACCAAGTTCATGATCTAAATCTGCCCGGCGAAACGCATCGCCCTCAACCCATTTCGGAAATAAACAAATGCTGAAATGAAAGGTGCGAATCCAAGCCAACCTATGAAAATAAGAACGCCAAGAATGCTAAAGGGTAGAAGGGCCATGCCGAGAAAAAGTGACGCAGTTCCTGAAATATAGAAAAATATCGCAAGAAATCCCGCGACTGACTTAAGCTTTTTGCCGAAGATCTTCCAAGCAAAAAGACCGGAAATCGCGACCACTGACAGAATGTAAACAAATGTCGAATAGCCGTAATATAGGCCCCCATATATAAAAACTATCGGATCAAAGTAAAAGCAGCCAATCGGGACGATCACACCGAAGAACCAGTCAAATGTACCTTGCAGGAGTGATCCTTCGCCTCGAACTTGCTTGCTCAAGAACTTCCGTTCAGGTTCCCATTCGCTAGTACGCTGCATATCATCTACCCTTCATCGCCTTGATCAGCGTTTCCATGTGATCCAGATATCGTTCGAGCGCCTTGCGGCCGGCGGTGGTGATCTTGTATTCAGTCAGCGGCGTGCGATCGAGAAATGACTTCTTGACCGTAACGTACCCCGCGTCCTCGAGCTTGCGGGCGTGGACGCTTAGGTTTCCGTCCGTTGTTTCGAGAAGTTGTTTCAGATCACCGAAACTTAGCTTTTCATTCGCCGCGAGCGCACTAATAATTCCGAGCCGCAGTCGCTCGTGGATGATCTTGTCCAGATCATTGGAAACGGCCCCTGCTGCCTTTTCTACACGAAGAGGGCTTGGCTTTGTTCCGTTCTCTTTTATTGCTGCATTCTTTTTCGACATCTTTATTGACCGCCCGCTTATGCAGGCGGTTCTGACTTTAGCTACCGGCGAAACGCGTTCCGAATATTCCGACCGCGAGCTCTGCCCAAACTAGAAAAAGAAGCAATAGCAAAATTCCGCACGCGGTAATTCGCAACCACAGATTAGTAATTGACCTTAATGCTAATTCGATCGCCAATCCGGTTCCGAACAGCAATACGCCCGCTACTATAAAATCAGGCGCGGTCCAATTCACTTCCGTAGTAAACTGCATCGCAACTAGCGGAACTGTAAGCAGTCCTGCCACCACAAGCAGAATTCCGATAAGTCTCTTGTTCTCAAATGTTGTTAATGTGTTTGTCATAATGTTTCAAAAAGTGCATCGCCCTTACTCACATGCGGGCGACCGACCCTTTCACCCTCCATATCTTTTTGCGATGATCGCGCCGAAAACGATGTGCAGTAGTCCAAAGCTTGCCGCCATAAAGTAATTTCCGAATGCCGCCGGTAGGGCGAACGCCGCCGCTCCTAACGCCATAAATATCCAACCCATCACCGGGACGGCCTTGATCGAAAAAGCACCGCCAGTGACGACCGCCGCCCCGTAACAAAGAAGCCAAACCGGCACCATTATTTCGTAACGCTCATATCGCCACAGCCCGAGTGTTATCGCGACGCCACATAAAAGCGGAGGGGTAAAACCGAATGCGAATTTTCGGACAGGCGTTGAAACAAGCGATTGCTCCGCGATCTTGGATTTTTGCCACATCGCAAGCAAGCCGATCGCGGCAGCAAGAAAAGCTTCGGTCAACCAGACGATCAGCCAATTGCGTAAATAGATCTGCTGAGCCGCAATATATGCTGCCGCGAGAGCGGTGACGCCCATCAGCATTCCGCCGTATCCGGGCACGGCCGTAAAACTGGTCGAACGCTCCATCGCCTCGCGAATGTAACGCAGGTTATCGATCGCACGGTCAGAAATATTGACCGGCTCGTACGGTTCGGGTCGCTCTTTTCGGATCGGTTGAATATTCGACATCGCGTGAATGAATATATGCCAAGTAGTTCCCTCTGTCAAGTACTTTGTAGTATAAAGTATGAGAACACGAAAAAATTGTCGGTAACCTGCATCGCATGATCGAACTAATTCCTTGAGGGCTTTTGGTTGGCTTCCAGAAATTTCTTTGACTTGACCGGATCGTTCATTATATCGCCGAAGTTTATAATCGGCGCGGCGGTCGGGTCTGCGGTTAGATAAGTTAGGCGGTCGCCCTGACGGATGAAATTCTTACCGTTCCATTTGTAAACCGTTCGCGTAAAATGGGTTGGGCAGCAAAGCTGTACTTCGTCGCCGGTGATCTTCCCGGTCTCGACCTCGCCGAGCATGAATCGGTCTTGGCCGTATAATTCCAACACCAATTGGCCACCCTCGGGGCGAATATCTTTCAGGCCCCCGTCCGAGCGGTCGCCGGTGCGGAAATGCCACATTAGGTGCGGCTCTTTCTCCAACCATTCGAAAATATAGATGATCTGCGGAAGAGCATTGCCTCCGGTCTCTATTTTTAAAACGACGATCGCTTCGTCCTGGCCGTCACCAGTTATGTCAAAATATTTGGTTACCACGTGTGAAAGCCCTATACGCCTCTCCGATCTTGCCTTCGCCCGGCCTTCATCGGTCATATCGTCGCCCAGATGCTCTGAAATCGGCGCGAGCCTTCCGTTCTCAAGCTTTGCGTCACTTCCGTCAGGATTTTGCCAACCTCGCGGCAGCGGATACGAATGGTTTAGGAAATCGAATGAAGCGATCGGCGAAGTCGAGGTTCGAAAACGGCCATCGACCAATTCGGCTTGCGGATCCGGGATCGCGGGCTCAGGCTCGGGAACAGGCAAGGGGGGCAGCTCATTGACCGCCGAATATGATTCGGCTGAATTTGGAGTCTGATCGGCGGTTCCGCCCGTATGAGCACAAGCGGAAAGAAGTAACCAGATAGTTCCTAAAATAACGACCAATACCGGTCGCCGGTAATTAATTCCCATCAATTCACAGCTGTTGGCCGTTGTTTCGGACGGCCACCATTGTTGGTTCTTACTAAGCTCGCGTCAGATTTCTGTATTTGATTCGATGCGGTTGGTCGGCGTCATGGCCGAGCCGACGCTTCCGGTCTTCTTCGTATTCACTGTAGTTTCCATCGAAATATTCTACGTGACTGTCGCCTTCAAACGCGAGAATGTGTGTGGCGATCCTGTCAAGAAACCATCGGTCATGTGAAATCACGACCGCACAGCCCGCGAAATTTTCAAGCGCTTCTTCGAGCGCTCGCATTGTGTTCACATCAAGATCATTGGTGGGCTCGTCAAGAAGTATGACGTTAGCTCCGGATTTTAACATCTTTGCAAGATGAACGCGATTTCGCTCGCCGCCTGATAACTGGCCGACCCTCTTTTGCTGATCGGAACCTGAGAAATTGAATCTGGAGACATAAGCCCGAGCGTTCATTTCCCTTTTACCAAGCGTGACAAAATCAAGGCCGTCAGCGATCTCGTCGAAGACCGTCTTATCCGCATCAAGCGAATCGCGAGACTGATCCACATATCCGAGCTTTACGGTCTGCCCTACTTTGAAAACACCGCTGTCTGCGGTTTCCTGACCGGTTATCAAGCGAAACAGCGTAGTCTTACCCGCTCCGTTTGGGCCGATCACGCCGACTATGCCTCCCGGCGGAAGCGAGAATTCCAGATTCTCAAAAAGGAGCTTGTCGTCGTATGCTTTTGAAACGCCCTTTGCTTCGATCACATTATCGCCCAAGCGTTCACCCGGCGGAATGTAGATCTCAAGCTCTTCGCTGCGTTTTTCGGATTCGGTCGCGACGAGCTTTTCATAGTCGTTAATACGCGCTTTCGACTTGGCATGGCGGCCTTTTGGCGACATCCTAATCCACTCAAGTTCGCGTTCGAGCGTTTTCTGCCGTTTGTCCTCGGTCTTTTGTTCCTGTGCGAGACGCTGTTGCTTTTGCTCAAGCCATGACGAATAATTCCCTTGATACGGAATGCCCTCGCCGCGATCGAGCTCAAGTATCCAGCCCGCTATGTTGTCGAGGAAATAGCGGTCGTGGGTAACCGCGATGATCGTTCCTTCGTAACGCTTCAAATGCTGTTCAAGCCAGCCGACGGTTTCGGCGTCAAGGTGGTTAGTCGGTTCGTCAAGAAGAAGGATGTCGGGCTTTTGAAGCAGCAAACGGCATAAGGCCACACGTCGCTTTTCACCACCCGAAAGATTCTTGATCGGCGTGTCCGCCGGAGGACAGCGGAGCGCGTCCATCGCCATTTCGAGCCGTGAATCAAGATCCCATGCGTCCGCGGCATCGAGCTTCTCCTGCACGGCTCCCTGGCGTTCGATGAGCGCATTCATCTCATCGTCTTCCATCGGTTCGGCAAATTTTGCATTGATCTCTTCAAATTCCTTTAAGAGATCGACCGTTGACTGCACTGCCTCTTCGACGATGTCCTTAACGGTCTTTGTCTCATCGAGTTTCGGCTCTTGTTCCAGATAGCCGACCGAATAGCCTTTCGAAAAAACGACCTCGCCATTAAACTCCTTGTCGGTTCCAGCAATTACGCGAAGCAGCGAAGATTTACCCGACCCGTTCAATCCTAGAACGCCGATCTTCGCACCGTAGAAAAAGGAAAGATAGATGTCTTTGAGGACAGGTTTCTTGTCGTAAAACTTGCTGACCTTGACCATCGAAAAGATGATCTTGTTTGGTTCGATAGCACTCATAACTGAAAACGAAAGATTACTTTTTCGAGAAACTAAAGGCAATCTGGGTTATCGTTTTGCACAGTTTTTTCGTTGGTTTGCTCTAAAATTGTTTAGTTTGAATATTTTTCTTTTACTTTCGACAGACATCTGCTATCCTCATTCCGAGGTTGACGACCCCGCTTACGCTCCTCTCATGTTGTAGCAAAATTAGTTCCGTTTCGTCTCCCAAGATGGATAATCACTCTCTGGTTTCTGTACCGGAATGGGTCGTAAGCTCTACCTTGTCAGACCCCGACATAGATACCGGCAACGCCCCTGCAAACCGCTCAGCACCAACGCCCAATCCCAAAGCAAAATACTCCTCCGAGATCCACGAATCGTTTCTCGACGTGTTTCACGACCCTGCACTGATCATCGAGCCGTACAGCAAAACGATCCTTGCGGCGAACGCGCGCGCCATCGAAACCTATAGCGGTAAGGACCGCCAATTGGTCGGCACAAGTGCCTCGAACCTATTGGCCGATGTCGTTCGTGATTCACGAATGCTCGCAGAGGTCCTTGCACAAGGTTACGTGTGCGATTTTGACACGATCCGTTTGGATCGCAACGGCACTGAGATCGCGGTCAGCACGAATGCTACGATGGTCACATTTCGTGGCAAAAGTGCGGTTCTCGCGGTCGATCTTGACATAACCGAACGGGAAAAGACGCAACGCGGTATTATGCTCGCGAATGTCGAATGGCGTGATACGGTAGATTCCGTTCAGGATATGATAATCCTCGAAGATCAATTCGGTATGATCCGCCGCTGCAATGCATCAACTACGCGATTCCTAGGAAAGCCATACAATGAGATCATCGGAAAGAATCTCTTGGAATTCTTCGAAGGCACGCCCGATTCACCGCCGGACCATCTGCGTCGAAGATTCTGGGAAGGCAGATTCATCGGTCGCGACGGTTGGTTCGAGGTTAAAAGCCATCGCGTAAAGGCCGACAATGGCACAGGAAACGTTTGGGTCCACGTAATCAAAGACATTACGGCCCAACGGAAGGATAAGCAGGAACTATTAAAGCTCTACTCAGTGATCGAACAGGCTTCGGACGGTACGATCATCGTTGACCTTCTTGGTACCGTTCAATATGCGAATGAGATCGCCGAAAGAGCAATCAGCGGCAGTCGTCGAACACTGGTCGGAGAAAGTATTTGCTCGATCAGATCTGAGATCAAGCCCGAAACACTCCGCGATGAGATCTTTCCGCATCTTGAATCGGAAAGCTCTTGGCGAACAACGAATTCGATCAAACGTGACCGCGAGACAATCGTCGAGGAGATCACCGTATCGCGTGTGATCGATATCGAGGGGAGGCCGATGAATTATGTTTTTGTCTTTCGCGATGTAACAGAAACACGCCGGCTTGAATCGATCGCCGAGGCCGTAAACCTCATGGAGAATGTAGGTTACGTCTTCTCCGGGATCCGACACGAACTTGGCAATCCGATTAATTCGGTAAAAATGGCTCTAACGGTCCTTGAAAAGAACTACCAAAAATGGGACCACGAACAGGTACACGTTTTTATCTCAAGATGCCTTCAGGAACTTGGGCGCGTCGAGTATCTGCTGAAAACTTTGAAGAATTTCAGCCTTCACGAAAGTGCTGAACTTGGGCCCGTCGATATCGACGAGTTCATGAGGCATTTCAGTTCATTCACACGGGCGGACTTTGAGCGTCGTGGTATTGAAGTAACCTGTGAAGACTCAGTTGAGCAGAAGGCATTTTGTGACCCGAGAGCGCTCCATCAGGTAATGATGAATCTGATGGCAAACGCTGCAGACGCGCTCGCGGATCGGGACGAACCACGTATCGCGATCCGCGTTACCGAAACACGGAACCGGTTGAGCATCTCGGTCGAGGATAACGGCATCGGAATGACCGAGAAACAGCAGTCAAATCTCTTCAAGCCGTTCTATACGTCAAAACCGGGAGGTACCGGGCTTGGTCTGGTGATCGTTCAAAAAATGCTTGCCACAATGGGCGGCACGATCGAGATCGAAAGCGAATCTGAAGTTGGTACCCAGGCCCACATTGGCCTAAAGACCGCGTAGAAAAATGAAAGGAGCAAACCTGATCGATCCCAAACGGGCAATGCTGATCGTCGATGACGATAGCCTATTCTGCGATTCCCTAAAGTACATCCTTGACGACGACCGCACCCAAGTAAGCACTGCCGTTTCGTTGTCCGAGGCACGGGCGATCTGCGCTGAGCAAGCGTTCGATGTCGTCCTTCTGGACAATCAGCTGCCCGACGGAAACGGATCGGAACTGATCCCTGAGATACTCGGACACAATGACCATGCAAAGATCATCCTTGTCACAGCATTCCCGGCCTTTGAACATGCGGTGCAGGCGATCAAAAATGGGGCATACGACTATATAACAAAGCCGGTTGATCTCGACGAACTTGTCGCATCCGCTGAGCGTGCTTTTCAAGCTGCAAGGTTAGAGGCCATCGAGCAAGTTGCCCGTTATCAAAACGACCGGCAACGGCGTGAAGCTGTCTTGGTCGGATTCCAGAGTCAACATTCTCGGACAATGGATCTCATCGAACGTGCCGCGTCGTCGGATGCAAATGTGCTGATCACCGGCGATATCGGCACCGGCAAGAATGTGGTCGCAAAACTGATCCACCACCGCGGCCGGAGCCTTGCGAGTTCACTGATCAAGGTCAATTTCTCGGCTTTGCCCGAATCGATGATCGAATCGGAACTGTTCGGAACCGAAAACGGATCGATCGCCGGTTCGGTCACGGCCCGTAAAGGGCTGTTCGAGCTTGCCGAAGGCGGCACTCTTTTCCTCGACGAGATCAGCCAGATACCTGACTCAGTGCAGGCAAAACTGGTCTCGGCCCTTGACGATCGGCAAGTAAAGCGGATCGGCGGAAATAGGTTCAGATCAACCAATGTTCGCGTGATCGCCTCGACCGAGCTAGACCCTGAAACGGCGGTAGAGAACGGGCTGATCCGAAAAGATCTGTTCTACCAGTTAAACGTCGTAAGGATCCATTTGCCGCTGCTCCGAGATCGCATTGACGACGTGCCGCTTCTTTGCCGCCACTTCATCGACGATTTCGCTCCGAACCGATCCGTTCAAATACCGGAAAGTGAGATCCGCCGGCTGAAAGAATACGACTTTCCAGGCAACGTGCGTGAGCTGCGAAATTTGATCGAACGCGCATTGCTGCTTCATGAAGGTGCTTTCATTTACCCGTCACAGCTGATCGACCCAACACGAGCAGGACCGGATTCATCTGACAGCTCAAAACTCGACAATGAACTTTCGATCGGCCGAGCTATCAACGAATCGCTCCCGCTTACAGAACTCGAGCGGCGCTATATCGTTGCGACCTATGATAATCACGGCCGGAACATGGCTCGTGCCTCCAGTGCGTTGGGCATTTCGTTTTCAACGATGAAAAGGAAGCTCCAAAGCTTCGGTGTGCGATGAGTCCGATTCTTCCCTAACCTGTCCAAAATGCACAGGCCAATTCGGACATTTGCCGCAAAGAAAACTGTTCATTTTGAACACCTCAAAGCCGAAAGGTCCGATATATCGAACCTACTGGTCCCGACGATCGATTGGCACACGCGTTGCACTTACATCGACCGACTGAAGCTGCCCGCGTCTTTCGCATAGCTCCCAATATGCCTGCAAAAGAACTCACAAAAACCGTACTCATTGTTGACGACGAGAAGCTTTTTCTTGCCAGTCTCTCTGAAGGACTGAAGGACTTTGCCGGCGATTTTTCGCTTGTCACGGCGGCCAATGGCCGCAAGGCTCTCGAGGAACTTCGTCAGCGTGAGATTCACCTTGTGGTAACGGATCTGAAGATGCCCGTTATGGACGGCTTTCAGTTGCTCACCCACATGATGAACGAATTTCCGGACATTCCCATCATCGTGATGACGGCCTTTCTAACGCCGGACATCGAACGAAAGGTTCGCGAGCTCGACGCCTTCGAACTCCTGGAAAAGCCCATTGATCTACAGATGCTGGCGACAAAGATCCGCGACGGTATCCAACACAGCAGTGAAGGACACGTGAAAGGAATCATGCTTTTCAGCTTTCTGCAGCTCATAGAACTTGAGCAAAAGACCTGTTCCCTAAAGGTGGTCTCAACAGGAAAAAAGGGCACGCTCTATTTCTCAAAGGGCGTTCTAATCGATGCAGTATATGCCGAACAAACCGGCGAAGCTGCGGCGAAGGAGATCGTCTGCTGGGAGGACGCGGAGATCGAGATCGTAAATTCTCCCAAAAAGATCCGGAAGCGGATCGAAAAGCCGCTGCAGAATCTTTTGATGGACGCAGCAAAAGAAAAAGACGAGGCATCGCTTAACGGCGATATGCTCGATGCATCTGACTGGTTCGACGAAAAGCCGGTCGACAAACCCACAACCGACCCGATCCAGGCGCCATCAGTGTCCGGGAAAGGATCATCGCCCGCAGGCGCAAGCGTTGCGGCATCTTCCACTGCCGGGGTGAGGAACTCTGCCGGTGAAATCCAACAAACCATAAAGGAGCATACAATTACAATGGCTAACAATATCGAACAATCACTCTCAGACCTTCTCGCGATCGACGGCGCAATGTGCTGCGCACTCGTGGATTCAGACAGCGGAATGGCACTCGGCACCGCAGGAACAGGCGTCAATTTGGACGTCGCAGCCGCAGGCAACACCGAGGTTGTCCGCTCAAAGCAGAAAGTTATGGGCAGCCTTGGCCTGAAGGACAAGATCGAGGATATCCTTATCAGCCTTGGAACCCAATATCACCTGATCCGCCCTTTGGCGACCCACAGCAACCTTTTCTTTTACCTGGTGCTCAATCGCTCAAAGAGCAATCTGGCGATGGCCCGCGTAAAGCTGACCGAGATCGAAACACAGGTTCAGTTATGATCCTTGCCTGGCGCTCCCACCGTCTTAAGGCAAAGCGAAACCGAAAAGCCGCACGCTGAGTTCCCTTGCGAATTCAGATGCGGCTTTCGGCTTCGAAACGCGCAAATTCCTGCGATCTATTTGACGAACTGTGTGGCATTTCGCTACGCCACTCGGCCGAATGTGTCGTTTTGACCCACCCAAACTGACACCTAACTAGATCAGATCCTTGGGTGAGCGATAATTATTTTTCGACCCACCGAACGCTCGAACTGCGATAGTCTGCCCTACTATTTTTTTAGTCTTTGGTCGATGAAATCCGAGGGATCGACCCAGCCGTAGCGGATCGGGCTGTAGCCGACGAAGACCATGTCCCATGACGGGCAACGCTCTTCGCGGAGTTCGAAATGAAGGTGGCAGAGATAGCGTCCGTCGGCGTTGCCGATGGTGCCGATCTTTTCGCGTTTTTTGACCTCGCCGGAGGTTTTCGTTATCTCCCTCAGGTGTCCGTAGAGCGTTTGCACCTTGGAGCGGTTTGGCAGAGTGTGCGTGATGATCACAACATTTCCCCAGCCCGGGCCTGCGTCGGCGGCATAAGTGATCGTGCCGTTGGCGGCGGCGTAAACAGGTTCGCCGCAATCGCTATTGCCGCCTGAGTTCTTGTTCCAATCTTCACCCAGATGGTTGTTCTCGCCAAAGTCCTGTGCGTTGAACCATTCGTCCTTTTTGTCGCGAGCCTGGGTGACATATTCGCCGGGCCCGACCGGGTAAGCAAAATCATCGGCCACCGAAACGATCCGCGCGGGTTCCGGTTCACTATTGGCATCCTGCCGGCCGGCATTAGACCCACAACCGTTCAAGCAAACGAAAAGACAAGCGATAAACAAGTTCACTATCGCTTGCCTTAAATTTGAAAGGTCGAAATAAATGTGGCGAATTTTACGAACCATCAACTACATTTCAACATAGTTCCCATGAAAACCAAGCGGGAAAGTTCCTTGAACGCATCGGCGATACTTGGCTCGGCCTGCTAACGCAACATGCCATCGCCGGTATCGGGCATTGCAGCATTCATGTGGTTTTCAGCCTTCTCCTTAAGTGTGGTTAGATCGCGCTAAGCATACCACGAACCCATCCCCGATTCCGCCATTCCGTTCTGCCGATGCTTTTCTTAAAATGATCTCTCCCTCGAATTTAGTCTAAAACCATCACGGCATCACGCCCCGCCAACTCCACTGTCCAATAACACTAAATGCCGCTACCATTCGGGATACCGCCGTAGCCAAGCCG
Organism: Pyrinomonadaceae bacterium; assembly: GCA_041751035.1. GTDB lineage: Bacteria > Acidobacteriota > Blastocatellia > Pyrinomonadales > Pyrinomonadaceae > OLB17. The sequence continues at coordinate 15,281 of JBGSYH010000016.1, forward strand.
AAACTCTAGGCTGAAACAAACGCAGCAACCCGATTGATATTACGAATTTTCAGTAAACAAATACCGATTGCCAGGCGATCGCGACCAATTAACTACCCTTCGACGCGGCGATTACGGCATTCGGAAGATCAGGATCAATGTCTATCTCTGCGAACCGAGCTAAGCGAGCCTTCAACTGCTCTAAAGTTGATCGACAACTTACCTTCTTACTCAAACGAAGATGAATTAGCGGCAACAAGTAAGTCTTTCCTGAAATGAACTTTTTGAGCTCGTTTTGAGAAACAGGAAGGGCGAGGCGCATTGTTTCAATAACGTTGTCGATATCCTTCTTCTGATACCCATACTCTTTCTGGAGTTCTGACACGATTTCACGAATGCGTTTTGCCACCTTTTTGGAACAGACCGAGATTCCGTCAGCATCGTTTTCAGCCAGGTGGACAACTTTATGGCCTGAAGTTCCAATGTGAATCTTCCTCGAATCCCGCTTTTCAAGGTAATGCTTAGCTGCGTAGACCGCGAAAAGCGGGCTAAGCTTAGCACACGATTCCCTTATTAGATCTTGGATAGAAATTGCCGTTTCGACATCTTTCTTGTCCACATCGGGCATGCTTTCATAACCAATTTCGACAGCAGCTAACTCGCTAATTACCAGATTTTCAGAAGTGTAAACTGATAGTTCGTAAAGATACTTAATATTGGGGGCATCTGAACCATAAAACATTCCGAAATCTCTATCTACGATGTACAACCGTTTTCGCATTCGATCCTTCTGATCATTCTCGCATGCGGCTATAACTTCATTGCGTCCGTTTAATGAAAAAACGCGCTTGACCTTTGCCTGACCGTCCAGAATTCTGTTGACTATTATTTCGTACATATTACGATTGCGAGTATCTTCTATGAAAATATCTATATCGTTATAGGGACTGAACAGATGAACAATACCGCGAAGAGCTCGTTGGGAATACTTAAGCACTATTTAACTACACCTCCACTGAGGTCGATACAATGCTCGTCGTCTTCAAGAATGATGGATGGAGAATGAGTCGCTAGAATCAACTGAAGTTTTGGATTAGCAGTTCGTAAGGCATCAACAAAGAGTTCCTGCCATTTAAGGTGTAGGGAGAGTTCCGGTTCATCAATGATGAAAACGTTCGCCGTCTTTGCTGCCGGATTGAAGAAAAGATGGGTGAGGATAACCACAATCTGACTCTCACCAGATGCAAGTGACGTGATTGGACGTTTCTGCTTCTTTGAAAAAGAAACTAATAAATTAGATGTATTGCTGAATTCAACCTCTTTCCCGTTATCGTTCAGAAATTGATTCACAGTCTCCAAGTATTTGCTAATCGGCTCAAAGAGCTTTTGAGTTGCCGCGATATAACTGTCCACATGTTCCTTAATCTTTGTAAGTCGGTAATAATGTGGACTGATAGCCATCCAATCTGCCAATATCTCCGCGCTTTTACGAATCCATTCGTCCTTATTCTTCCCCTTGTTCTCTTTCGGAGGATTAAGTGTACTGTTGAAAAAATCCGTGACGCTTCCACCTGAGGGGATTACCTCAA
>JBGSYH010000017.1:0-38033 GCA_041751035.1 Pyrinomonadaceae bacterium
CCACGCTCTGCCCGTCAAACACCTTCCTCACCGCCTCCCGCTTGAATTCATCGTCATATTTCCTCATAATTTCCTCCATATTCTTGAATTTTCATCCAAGCGTGAGGATCGTGTCCAGTTAAATTAGACCACTTCAAAGAGTATCGGTGACTTCACGCAAAAGGCCGTACTCATCGTGTTCGATCGTGATGAAATTCCCGTTGCGGTCTTTTATCTGAGTGCAGCGGAATGCACCTGCGATCCAGACATAACTCATCACGGTGCCGTCTGTACCGCGAACCGTGATCTCGATCGATTCGACCGGCTCGTTCGGATCAGGTTCGTTCTTTGTTTGAAGTTGAAGATAGCTCGAATCCGCAGTTTCAAAAACTTCAGACGCGGCGACCTGCCGAAACTCCGTCCTTCCCCCCGAAGGGCTGATCATCACATACGCCCAGTACGGGTCTTGATTAGACCCGCCCGGGAAATAATACGGGGCTTCAAGAGTAGAGAACCCAAACCGGAATCCGGGACTGATGTTGTCGTAATTGGTATCGAAATAGATCTCGCTGCCGGACTTTGCCCAGACAAGCGAGTTATAGCTCATCCCAAAGCCGGCATTCATCCCGGCACGGCCAGGCAGACCGACAAGCGATGTTCCCCAGCCAAAGTTCTGCGAATATAGATCCGTCCCGCCTGTTGAATTGCGAGGGCTAAGGCGGTCCTTTGCCAGTTGATATGTCGGAACGTCGCCGCCGATCTGTTTTACATAGGCGGACGCAACCGCACGGTCGCCCGGAACTCCGAGCGTGTGATACGAATAACTGCTGTCATAACTCTTAATGATGTACCAGACACCGGTTGATGGGCGCCAGACTGCGAGATCGGCCTTGCTATCGTTATCATAGTCGCCCGGAACCGGTTGGTCACCATAGCTTCCCCAAGTTTGTGTTGTCGTTCCGCCACTGCTTTTATTTATGTACCAGGTACCGGTCGAAGGACGATATACAGCCAAGTCCGTTTTCCCATCGCCATCGTAATCGGCAGGAACCGGAATATCCGTCGAAAGGCCCCAACTTCCGCCAAAATAACCTGCGTATGATCCGTTGATATGCCAATCGCCAGCAGACGGACGAAAGACCGCCTGATCTGCAAATCCGTCCCCGTCGTAGTCTCCAACCACCGGAATATCGCCCGACGTTCCAAAGCTAACTGTGTATGTATTTGGCGGCGACCCGCTATCGGTTATCTGGATATGCCAAACACCGGTCGATGGCCGAAAGACGGCTGCATCATCCTTGGCATCGCCACCAAAGTTTGCCGGAACCGGAATGTCACCCGCCTGACCTAGATTAATCTGATACTCTGTCCCTCCATTAGGACTGACCTCATATGTCCAAGTTCCCGAATCGAAAACCGCTGGGTCAACCTTGCCGTCACCGGTAAAATCAGCCGGAACGAACTTAGATGTAGACGAACCTAGCTCATAGACGCGATTTGCTCCGCCGTTGCTCGGCACGATCTCAAACTCGCCCGAATTTGGCTTCCATCGGCCGATATCGGTAATTCCGTCGCCGTCAAAATCGAAATCTACGATCGCAGCCGGTTGAGTGAAGGCTGTTGCAGCATCTTCAGTCGAAGTATTATTATTTGCTGACTCTTCGGTTTTTTCAGTAACTTCCGATTCTTCAAGTTTGACCGTTTTACTTTCCAAATCGTCAGCATCATCTTCCCCAAGATCCGTAAGTTCCACTGTTCTTTTGCTAAGGTCGCCTAGAACATCGGTAACCTTGTCGAGAAACGAAGCGGGTTTGGACCTTTTCCCAAAAACGAATGGCTCTGGCGGTGCCGAGACCACTGGACGTTCGTGCGTGCGCGTCCTTTTTTCGTTGGCCTTTACGCCTTCAGCCCAAAACACCAGGATCGCAGGCGACATAAGCGAAACAATGATCATTACCGGAAGAACCCTTGATCTAAAAAAGCGCAGAAATACGTCAAGGCTTCGAACGCTTGCGGGGATAGTCGTCATTTCGATCTCCTTGAGGTCGAGTTCCCAATGCGGGAATATGGTGTTTGCTATGATCCTGGTTCTTGGGATCGGCTAATGAATCTTTTTAAGGATTCAAAAAATGAGTTGCGGGAAAGTTAGCAGAGGTTACTTTAACATGTCAAGAAAAATCGTATTCGGCTTGAAACGTACTGATCAGTTAAGCGTACTTACACGAATGAAACCTCCCCAAAATTACATTAGGTGTTGGAGCCCCGGCTTCCTCATTTTCTGACGATGCGGGCAAACCGATTCTTGTTCGAGTCCTTAGAGCGTTCGGACAAAGTCTCAGGACTTTATTAGTAGAAATTTGTTTCTGCGTTAATTGTTCGGTACCATCGTTCTTATTGAACACAGCAGTTCAACGCAACGCTCGAAACGCCCACAAAAATCACGAGCAACATGGACGAGCCTCGCCAATCCCCAAGCGAATTTGCATACGGAGACATTGATCGAGCCTGATCGAGTTGATTGACAGAGTGGCGGTACGCCAGGCTCAAAAACCGGTAGCCAGGAAAAAATGGAAGGTAATTCCGATCAAAAATTGGGGCTGCGTCTCCCAGACCGCGCCCCCCTCCTTTCCGGCGAGCACTTCTTTTGGCGAAGAGTAGTCACGCCGAATCTTTATTCTGCTCCGGATCATTGATGAGAGCTTTTCAATACTAATATTTCGGTTTCATTTCCTCGAGTCGTCGATCCATGTCCTTAAAGAAGCCGGTCACAACGGTCAAGACCATTCTGAGCCGTGCAGCCTCCGTGGCTGCTATTTGGTTTATTGAGGCGGCTTCCGTACGTCCTTCAAAGTTAAGTTGATTCGCCCCGCGTTCAATATCTGCAGCGTGGCGAATCCCGGAAAGCTGGTTTCCGGCTCCTTGATTACTAATTGAAGCCGTTTCTTTCGCGTTCCAATTCACTGAAGGGAAAAAATGAAAAATAACTTGTAAGACTTTTCTCGATTTTCACATATAGTAGTGGTGAATCGATTTTCACTCATCGATCCGACCTCGGTTCCTAAGAGTCAGCTGGATCGAAAAGTTTTCTAGAATTAGCACAAGTGAACCGAGAACTTTGCACCGATAACCACAAGTTGATCTAGTGCACCGTCGCTTTCCCTAGCCGTATAGGCGGGATACGAAGCAACGCAGTCTGAAGTGTGGGAGCGGTCGGTCAGGAACACATTCAAATACCTTGAATTCGATAAACGCGATCTCTTCGCCAACCGAGAAGGGGATTAGTGGTGCTTCGAAAGCAGGATCGATTCAGAGAGACTTGACGAACAGTGAAATTAACATCTGGGGCGAATATGAAAGTTAATTTTTTCTTGCGAACACTTTTGACCGTTGCATTCACCATCATGGCTCATTCAGCCTATGGCCAAATGACTATTCATCACATCAATGTCGCACAAGGTGATGCGACGTTGGTTGAGTTTCAGACCGCCGTTATACTGATCGATGTTGGCGGGTCGAATAGCTTATCAACTAGGGATGCACTGATCGAGTATCTTGATGACTTTTTCGAACGAAGGACGGATCTCGACAGGACGCTTTACAGCGTAATTATCACTCATCCACATGCAGATCATCTCCGATGGTTGAGGCAGGTGCTTTCGCATTATCGGGTCCTCAACTTGGTTGACAACGGCGATTCGCGAAACCACGCCAGCGTAGCTGCTATGAAGAAGGCTCGCCAATTATTCAACCAGCAACGAAATAAGAATCGGTTGTCACGGTTCTATAATAGGATCGACGCTGCAGATATCGGACCGGAAGGTTACGTAACAAAGTTCCTTCAAGATCTCAACGATCGCGAACCTTTGGCAAAAGTGACCTTCGTAAATGCTTCACGCCGATGTAAGAGTCCGAACAACGATTCTGTTGTAGTCCTTGTCGAATATGGAATGACTAAAGCACTAATCACTGGAGACGCTGAAGACGAACCGGATAGACAGTGTGTCGCCGCTATTCCCAGAATGATGAGAAAATTTGAGAACTCTGAACTCCTGGATATAGATGTTTATAAGGCTGGCCACCACGGATCGCACAACGGCACAAGTTTGCCATTTCTGGATATGATGACGCCCAAGATCTCAATTATTTCTTCAGGCGATTCCGATGATCTCAAGGCTGGAGAATATGGACATCCGCGTCTTAGTGCGGTCGAGCAGATGATCGCTAAGACGATAAATGTCCGCCCGACAAGATCAGTGTATGCATTTCCAGCGGCAAACGGTGCTTTTACACCTTTTAGCATTTCCAAAGCGGTCTACTGTACCTGCTGGGACGGACACATCCGCGTGAGAACCGATTCAATCGGCCGGTTGCGGCCCGTTGAAACCAGCGAGTAGATCTGAGACATTCACGATGGACTCGATATGTGGCCAGGTGGTTTCTATGAATCGTGGTTCCGCCCTGCCTCCGATGAACGAAAACGCTATATGACAAGACGGCGATTCGATAAAGGCTAAACAAATCGTTTTGTAGCTACGGAGAAGGTTCAATGTCAACTTCCGCAGATCAATCAAATGGCAAGATCGCCTTATGCCTTTCAGGTGGCGGATATAGAGCCGCCTTGTTTCATTTGGGAACACTCAGATGTCTTCACGATATGGGGATACTGGATAGGGTCACGACAGTCAGCTCCGTTTCCGGAGGTAGCATTCTGGCTGGTTATATCGCACGTCGAATGTTCGAAGAAGGAATCACGTCGGGTATTAGGTTTGGGGATTGGGAGACAGATGTTGCAGCGAGATTTCGCCGATTTGTCCGAAACGATATCAGAACCGTTCCGTTCCTAGCCCACGTCCTTTGGAACTGGATCGCTCCAAAATGGCGGGCAAAACACCTCCAACGAAACTATTCGCGAAAATTACTGTCGGTAATGCGAGACCGAGGTCGTTCGGAACTTTTCCTTTCTGAGATCCCTGAAAGACCATTCTTTGTTTTCTGTGCGACGGATATTACGTTCGGAGTTAATTGGATCTTTACTCGTCCGGAAATAGGTGATTACCAGGTTGGTTATGCTAGATCAAAGGATTTACCGTTATCTACGGCAGTGGCAGCTTCCTCGTGTTTTCCGCCTATTTTTGGACCGATGGTTATGCGGCTTGATCCAACAGACTTCAAAAAGGGCAGTTACAAAGAATCAGATAGAGATCAACTGATTCAACATCTGAATCTAACCGACGGCGGTGTCTATGACAACCTTGGCGTCGAACCGGTTGATCGCGGTTACGACGTACTGATCCTTTCAGATGGGGGTAGTCCGTTTCAGTATGTGAGAAAACACGGGCTTATCGGCAGGCTGCTCCGCTACAACAGTGTGATCATGAGGCAGGTCGGTGCGCTACGGAAACGGATCTTTCACGCAGATATTTCAAGGGGATCGCGCAGAGGGATTTATGTAGGCATTGATTCGCCGGTGGGGTCCCGGCAAGAAGATTCGCCCTTCTTAGGATATGTCAGCGGTGAGGTCCGCAGATCGATCGCTACTATTCGAACAGATCTCGACCGATTCGAGGAGGCAGAAGCTCAAATACTTGAGAATCATGGTTACTTCGAAATGTATAACCGGGTGAAGGCCCACCTGGGATCGCTTATCAGCAACGAACAATTTTCACCGGCAACGCCCCATCCAGAATGGGAAGATGAAACGCGCGTTCTGAAAGCCTTGGAAAAGAGCAGTGGTCGTTTTGACCTAGATCGCCTGGGTCGGACCCTGCTGCGCAAAGAGTAAGTATCGTTTGGCAACAAGTCATCGACCGATCCATATTCTTGCGGCGAAAAGATTTTTCTTGACATGAAATCAAAGCTGGATTATTTTGGTTGCAATCGTCCTTAACCGCTTTGGCTCCCGAAGCCCAAGCAATCTTGTAAAACGACAGCTTATTCCCGCACTGGGAATTCGATTTTCTTGGGAGATCGAAATGACCCTTTACCCGCACACCTTCTGCCTCGGGGGTATAACTGCGCTTCGATTCGCAAAACCTTCATCGATCGTCCCGAAATCGTCGAACCGACTCTCATTCATAAAGAGGCACGGCTCCAAGTTGACCTATTGTCGTCAAGCTGCATCCGTTTTGAGTTTGCGGTCATCGCTTGACTTTTGGAAAGGAGAATCTAAGTGATCGAATATTTAAGAAATCATCTTTGGGCGGCTATTGCCGTATCCGTGCTTTCGCTGGGCGTGTTAGGAGCCGGATTGAAATATCTTGAGCAGGATGCTGCTGAGCAGAATGTGCTGAAAGCGAAAGACCGTTCGGCCCTTTCCGCGATCAATCCTTTCGTCACAAGCCCAAGTCAAACTCCGACTCCGCAGCTCGCGAAAGAGTATGTGTATGCAGGGTCACGACTCCTAGCGGTCGAAGACGCTGGAGCGAACGCGGCACCACCTGCTGATCTTGCGGTGTGGCGACCATCGACGGGTGTATGGTGGGTGCTCGGCGGGCCGGGTTCACAGCAGGTCTCAGCCGGATGGGGCACAACCGGGGATGTTCCGGTTCCGGGCGATTACGACGGAGACGGCAAGACCGATTTCGCGATCTTCCGGCCATCGACCGGAGCCTGGTGGATCGTCCGTTCGTCTGATTCGACAACATTTAATTTAACGTTCGGGCAGACCGGCGACTTGCCCGTGGCCGCGGACTTCGACGGCGATGGCAAGAGCGATCAGGCGGTCTTTCGGCAGAACACACCGACAACCGGCGATGCGACCTGGTATGTCAATCAAAGCTCCGGTGCAGGCGTCATCACGCAGCAGTTCGGACTGAGTTCGGACAAACCAGCCCCTGCAGACTACGACGGCGACGGCCGTGCTGACGTGACCGTCTGGCGCTCGTCAAACAACACGTTCTATTCCCTGCAAAGCACCACCGGCGAGCTCGACACCGCCACCTTCGCCAGCACAAGCATCGACCCTGTCAGTGGTGATTACGACGGCGACGGCAAGGCCGATTACGCGATCCGCAACGCCGCGAACTGGATCATCCGCAAGTCCTCTAACCTCCAGACAGACACCATAAGCTGGCATGAGTCGGGCGACACTGCTGTCCACAATGACTACGACGGCGACGGCATTGTTGACATCGCCGTCTGGCGAGCCTCGAACGGCACTTGGTACATCCGCCAAAGTTCAAAACTCGGCATCAGCGGACAGACGCCAACAGAACAAATCCCTTATCCCAACGAACTCCGGGAAACACAATGGGGCACAGATGGCGATAAACCAGTCCCGGCATATTTCCGGCGCGAACCTTTTTAGTTTCTCAGGCCGGGTAATACGGGCATACCAAACCATACTGGGAATTTACAAATAGTTAGACTGAGACGGTTTAACGAATAGGCCACAGGCAGGAGCTTAGAAATGGAAACAACTTTTTGGCGGCGACTAGGAGCAGCAGCAATTACAATATTTGCAATCTTTTCATCGGTTCTGGCCCAGAACACCGGGAACGAAAATGCCGCTGACCGAACGCTGAAGGGCAGCGGACGAATCAATCCGTCAACTCTTGCGATGGAGTTTAGCCTTCCCCTCGGAAGTTATCCCGGACGTGGGATCAATGTTCCGATCAGCCTCAGCTATTCGTCTAAGGTTTGGAGACTCGACTATCAAGGAAATTACCCGGCTCCCGGGGCAAGCTACTCAAGTTGTCTAGCAGAATACTGGGCGCGATTTGGAGAAAGGTCAGCCTCAGGCTGGACTACCAGTATGGCGACACCGTACATCGAATATATTGGGGGAAAGACCTTTTATGATTATGAAGGTAGTCCAGTCTCATATGGCGACGCCACCTGCCCGACTACGCAAGATGAACCGGGTTACCAGCCGTACTATGTTCGCCGTATCCTTGTCCACTTGCCAAGTGGGGAAAGCCATGAGATGAGACTAGATGACACTCCAGTAGGGTTTTCAGGTACGACGACCGATCCGAATCGACCAAATAACCCACTTATGTGGGATGCGACATTTTATGCCGTTGACGGTTCGAATCTGCGCTATGTCCAGAACTCGTCAACCGGGACTTATCGTCTTTTGATGCCCGACGGTTCATTCTATGATTTTGATGCTTCGACAACACACCTTGTGGACCGAAAAGCGACGAAATTTACGGACAGGAATGGTAACGATACGACTTATCACGCACCTAATTCCACATACCCTAACGGTTACTGGACGGATACGCTTGGCCGAGAAATTGAAATACCGTTTGGCATTGCCGCTCCGAGTTCTGCGACGGATCCAGAAGAACCGCACGAGTACCCAATGCCTGGAATGACTGGGAAATACAAATTTCATTGGAAACTTTTGAAGGGGAGTTCGGCAGCGACGAGCGCTCTAACGAATTTTTCTGAGAGCCTGAAATATTACGGCGAAACCTATGGCTGCGAAATTAGCGGCATCGGGACATACTGCTATCACGATGCTGGGGATGTTCTTTTCAATGGTGAGACTAATTCGTCACGGGTCAAAGCGATCGGGATCTTCAACCCGGTCTTGCTGTCCGAAATTGAGCTACCAACCGGCCAAAGTTACAAGTTCACCTATGATATTTATGGACGAATCGAGAGAATTTACTACCCTACAGGTGGCGAGGAACATTTTACCTATTCAACAGTTCCAACCTTGTCCGTTCTAGAGCAGAACGATCTTACCGCCTCGGCAAACTTTGGCGTTGTTAACCGAAAAGTTCTAAAGACCAGCGGTGATCAGACCCCTTACGAATGGACTTATGCAGCCAGCTACGAGGCTCCGGCCGGATACAAGGTCGCGACAAGTAATCCTGACGGAACTCTTGCAGAACGCTATTTACACCGTGGATATGATTCGAGCAGCGGCACTTCCAAGTGGGGTTACGACAACGGTCTAGCAGGAATGGCGTACAAGGAGATCGGGTTCGACAGCAGCAGCCCACGCAAGGTGATCTCGCAGAAACTAACACACTGGTCAAAAAAGACGTTTGGTTATCTCATGGACTGGCATCCGAGGGTTACACATGAAGAGAGTATTGCCTATGACCCGAGCGGGAGCGGCGATGCCGTCTCTTCAACGGTAAGATACGAGTACGCGGGCGATCTGGATCAAAGAGCAACGCCGATACTTGTGAACAAAACCACCCAGTATGGATTCGTAGCCTATGCGGGGAGCGGATCGTTTTCGCCGGAATTGCCCGAGCCGTTAGAACCTCCGCTTCCGGAACCGTCACCGATCCCTACGCCGACCCCTTCATCCGACGCAGTCAAGATCGTGGAGACGTCCTATGTTATCTACGACGACGTGACGTACCCGCAGTGGGTAAGAGATATTTTCATTTCAAAGAATATGGTCGGTCTTGTCCGTTCAAGTACTGTAAAGAACGGTGCCGATACGGTAGTCTCCCGAAGCGAGATGAAATATGACGAAGGATGGTATTCGCCGGAGGTAGGACGCGGGAACCCGACGCTCTTACGCGTTTGGGACAGCACGCAGGGAGATTGGGATAATTCAAATAATTATATCGAAACGCGTGCCAGATTTGACTCCGATGGTAATCAGATCGAGGCCTGGGATGCGAAAAGCAACAAGACCACGACTACGTTCGATTCGACGCATAACGCGTTTCCCGTTCAAGTGACGTCGCCTATCCCATCGGACGGCACGCACGGATCGAACACTGCCTTTACGACAACCGCGACCTTCGATTTCGAGACAGGTCTGCCACTGACGACGACCGATGCGAATGATTTGCGAACCGAGATCGAATACGACATGGCAACACTGCGCCCGCGATTTACTCGCACGTTCTCTGGTTCGACACAAGTCGGCTCGACGACCGAGACGATCTACAACGATGCACCGAACAATTACTGGGTAAAGAACCGTGCACAGATAGACGAGAACAAATGGGCCGAGAGTATTACATATTTTGATGGGCTTGGCCGCGCTTGGAAATCGGAACAGGTCGATTCTGGCGGGAACATCTTTACTGAAAAGGAGTTCGATGGCGATGGCCGCGTCAGTCGTGTGACCAATCCGTTCAGGGCGAATGAAACAAAGGTTTGGACGACAAACGTCTATGATAACGCAAGTCGAGTAATCGAGGTCGTTTTGCCGGACGGTTCAACGGTAGAAACCGAATATGGTGTTTCGGTAGATGCACCCGTCGGCGTGACAAAGCAGATAACGGACCAGGCCGGAAAGAAACGCAAGGGCATAACAAATGTGCTTGGCCAAATGGTTCGCGTTATCGAGGATCCGACCGGAACTCCGCTTAGCACCGACTACGTATTCGATACGCTAGGAAACCTGAGAAAGACGGTACAAGGCGAACAGAGTCGCTATTTCTATCACGATTCACTCGGCAGACTGCTTCGTGCAAAGCAGCCCGAACAGGATGTGAATTCGGCTCTGGCATTGACCACAGCCGATCCGATAACCGGTCATAATCAATGGTCGGTTGGTTATACCTATGACGACAATGGAAATATTCTAACTACGACCGACGCTAAGGATCAGACAGTTACTGCAACCTACGACAATTTGAATCGTTTGCAGGTTCGGAACTATTCCGATTCATCGATGCCCGATGTCAGTTTTTACTATGACGGAAAGTATCTGGACGAAGAGGATGATCCACAAACTGCGACCGGTGCGGTGAAAGGGAAAACGACCGGTATCTCATCATCCGTCTCCAAAACCAACTACACGAGCTTTGACGAACTTGGACGGCTTTCAAGTCATCAGCAAATTACCGATGGAGAGATCTATACGACAAGCTATGTATATAATCTTTCCGGAGCCTTGATCGAAGAAACTTACCCATCAGGTCGGGTCGTGAAGAACACTTTAGGCATCGACGGCGAGTTGTTGCAGGTTCAAAGCAGGAAGAACGCCAACTTTGGTTTCCATACCTATGCAGGCAGTTTTGCTTATGATTCTGCTGGTGCGGTTACAAAGATGCAGCTTGGCAACGGCCGATGGGAAACCGCCAGCTATAACAATCGCTTGCAGATCACGCAGATCGGTTTGGGCTCGACGGACAATGCTCAGGACCTGCTGAAGCTCGAATACGACTACACAACTCCAAGCACGACAAACAATAATGGTTCGCTGCGTAAGCAAACGATCACTGTTACGACGGTCGGCGGCACATCCGGTTTCACCGCAACGCAGACCTACACCTATGACGATCTGAACCGAATTCAGTCGGCCACTGAAACTATCGGAGAGACCGAGACGTGGAAGCAGACGTTTCTAATCGACCGCTACGGCAACCGCCGTTTCGACACGAACAACAACAATACCACAACGCTTGGAAGCTGCTCGGAAGCGATCTGTAACCCGACCATCTCTACCGCGACAAATCGTTTTACTACAACTGGTTACGAATACGACGCGAACGGAAATGTAACTAAAGATGCCCAAGACCAGCGATTTGGTTACGACTCAGAGAATCATCAGATCGCGTTTTTTTATGCGAACAATTCGGGCAGCGTTCCGGATGCGACCTACCAATACGACGGCGAAGGAAAACGAGTAAAGAAAATAAGTGACCTGGAAACGACGGTTTTCGTCTATAATGCCAGCGGACAACTTGTGGCGGAGTACTCGACTCAAATAAGCGAGACGCCGCAGGTAAGTTATTTGACAACAGATCATCTGGGGAGTCCGAGGGTGATAACGGATCAGGACGGGAACGTCACGAACCGGAAGGACTACACGGCATTTGGTGAGGAAAACTTCACAGAAGAGCGGACGAGCGGGCTGGGTTATTCCGGACCGAACGAAACCCGAAAAGGTTATACTGGTTACGAGAAGGACGACGAAAGCGGCCTCGACTTTGCACAGGCGAGGTACTATAACTCGACGCACGGCAGATACACCAGCGTCGATCCGCTGACCGCCTCGGCGGGTATCAAGAACCCGCAGACGTTCAATCGTTACACATACGTCCTGAACTCGCCATACAAGTTCACCGACCCGCTTGGGTTGATACCTGTGACAACCGCCGCGTGGGGAAACAGCTGTCCCTGGTGCTTGGGCGGATCAACCGGGCTGATCAGCGAATACGGAAACAATGTAGGCGTATTCGCAAAGCTCGGCTGGGATAGCCAACAGGCCGAACCACCAAAGCGGCCAGTCCTGTATGTATTTGTCACATTGACCCGACAAGAAATGACGATATCCGAAGGACAAGAGCCGCCAGATTTCCAGAGACTCATAGAGATGGGCAAAAAGAACGGGGTGGAGGTACGGATAAATGATACAAAATCCGGAGAGGGTCTTTCAAAGGACAATACCAAGAAAAATATGTTCATTCAGGCGTTGCAGGACTCCAACGCGATAGGTGTTATTTATGTTGGCCACGGAGTTGGGGATCTCACGGCCTCGCCATTTATTGCTGAGGGTATTGATCTTCAAGGGACTGACGGCCAGCTTGGAATAGTGGAACTGGCCTCAATCACCGATGTGAAAGCAAGTTTCATTGGGATATTTGGCTGCGGTACGCTTAATGTTGCAAATGCACTTCCGGGAGACGCGCCCGCCGTCGCTCTTGATGGGGGCCCAGATGGAGAAACGAGTCTTTTTGGAATAGGTTCGGCAGGCTATGCGGCTGCTTCTGCGATAATTGACGGTAAGGATACGGCAGGAGTAATTAAGACGTCCAATGAAGCACTCGCGAAAGTCGAAGCGTTAAATTTAGTTAAAACTGCTACGAACCGATTAGTTGACAAGGGAGATCGCGTTGTAAAGGCAAAGGACTGGTAGGGAAAGAATCTTTTGTTAGGAGCAAATATTATGACCGGCATTAGTCGTTTTCGAGTGTTACTTGGAGTAGGTGCAATTTCGCTGTTGGGAGCGATTCTTTCAGTATTAGTTTTTGGACAAATCCCAAACGAAAATGCTGTGCTAGTGAAGAAACAAAAATCATTGCTACAAGTTATCGATTCCGAAGGTTGGCCGACGCCCAAACTGACTGAGGTTGAGAAACTTTTCATGAAAGAGAGACGATTCGGTGACACTTTGGCATTAGAAAGCAAATATCAACCGAATGAACGACTTGACTCCGTACTTGTTCTCTTTTCTGTGAATGAAATTGGCGAGTTATTTCAACATAAGAAATCTGTAGAATTGAGATATTTTTCGTCGTTGGAGGTTTCTGGTAAGACCTTTGCTTTTATCCTGGACTATCTGCAGTATGGTGAGTCCGATTCTGCTGGCCGAATGTATTTTGGGCCTAGAATTAGAATCGCAATTGTGGACAATGACGGTGACGGGATTTTTGAAACTCGAACGTATTACCCGAAAGGTGAAATTGATAAGATCCCTGATTGGGTCGGCAATGTAAAGGACAAATAAGGTCGTTCCTACGACGGGCAAGTTTACAAAATTTATCTATTCGGGTGGAAAGCTGGTCGCGGCATTTTCTACAGAACTTTCAGAGAACCCGACGATTTCATATACATCGGCCGATCAACTCGGAAGCCCAAGGGTCATTAAGGACGCCTTTGGGATCGTTTCCCGACGCGATTTTATGCCATATGGAGAAGATTTTGGGCCGCATCGGTAGACTAAGCGAGAGCCTGAAGTACACTTCAACTGGCACTGGCATAGACGACGTAAGGAACCCGGTTTAAGAGCAACGAAAAGGACGATGAATCAGGATTAGATTTCGCCCAGGCGAGGTACTACAACTCGACGCACGGCAGATACACCAGCGTCGATCCGCTGACCGCCTCGGCGAGCATCAACAATCCGCAGACCTTCAACCGCTACAGCTACGTGCTTAACAGCCCGTACAAGTACGTCGACCCATTGGGGCTGATCGCGGAAGACACTATCGCCTGTGGCGAACGATGTCCAAACAGCGGTCCATATTCTGACGGCCCAAGTGGAAGCCGCGATCCGTTTAGTCAACAAGCCGAACCACCCGACCCACCGCCAACGCCACTGGTGGAGCAGAACCTGCAAGGTCAAACTAATAATGCTCCAATCTCTCAGGTTACTGCGAGTGCCGAGGTGGCTTCAGTTCATCCCTCATGCATGAATGCCTCGCGATGTGCTGCGAGCGAGTTAACTATAGTTACCGTCACCGTTAGCGAGATTTACACGGGGACGATTAAGGGTACGCCGACGAATCCGAACCCAAATGCTATTGCCGCTCAGTCCGATCTCAATTTCGTCGTTACTGTTGATGGGCAGCCTTTAGAGGGGAGTGTTACGGAATCTGTGACTACTAAGGAGAACTTCGCCGGACGTGGCCTTATGGATAAAGGTACTGTTGCAAGAGAGGGTTCATTTTATTCAGAAGATGGTAAGTTTGGGGATACCATCTCCACTTCAACTGTCATGGCGACACCCGCTCTTCCGGTTCCAGTGGTTATAGACACTTTCGAAAACAGAAACGCTTTTCTCGTTGAGCAGACAAACAAGCTGACAGTGACTACAAATCCGTACCAAGTGGCCGGGCCAATCGTGATAGTTCATAGGCGCACGCTTTCGAACTATAGCCCGCCTCAGAACCGCAATCCAATCGTTAACGGAACGAGATATCGATTGACACACTCGGTTTCTGTTTCAGGGCCATAACATACGTCCATCATTCGATTTATTTTGTAGCGCCAAAATCCGTTTGATGTGACACAATTAGTAATCATGGCAATTATTTCTAATCGACCAATCCTAAATATCGTGATCGGCCTTGTGCTGGTACTTCCTGCCCTGACCCAGACTTCAACCCAAACTTCCAACAATGGATCATTGCGGAAGCAAATCGACCTTGCTGGCGTTAGCGGTAGTCTTACGTGGGTTGCTTCTGCACTAAGTGCGAAAGGTGTTCCCATCGGAATTGAAGCTAGCTCCAATCTCCGGGAGATCGAGGCGGCACAGACGATTAATATCACGAAAACCACAGTGAGGGAAATTTTAAACGAGATCGTTGCTCAAACCCCAGGATACGAATGGGAATTAAGTGACGGAACCGTTTATTTCTACCCTGTTCAATCGCGTGATGAACTACTGCAAAGCTTTTTGGCTTTGAGAATTGCGCGTTTTAATCTTCCACATTCGAGCAACCGAAATCAAGTTGTCGAAATTCTAAACGGGGTGGAGGAAGTCAAGCTGGAGCTTCAACGGAGCAATTCCCGGTTGGAATTCATGGTGCTTCCGGACGGAAGCAATAGTAATTCCAAAGGAGTCACGTTAAATAATGTCAGCCTAAAGCAAGCCTTGAATCATGTGGTCAAAAACGTTAGCGGAATAAGTTGGTGGAGGATTGAACGTCTTGCAACCGGAGAGATCATAGTTACATTTTGATTTTCACTTGGGGCGCGCAGACCTATACTTAGGACGATCTGAATCGTATTCAGTCGGCCACTGAGACAATCGGAGAGACCGAGGCGTGGAAGCAGACGTTCTGATCGACCGCTACGGTAACCGCCGTTTCGACACGAACAGTAACACCACCACAACGCTTGGAAGCTGCACGGAAGCGATCTGTAACCCCACCGTCTCTACCGCGACAAATCGTTTTACGACAACGGGTTACGAATACGACGCTAACGGCAATGTGACCGAAAAGATACGGAAGGGCGGCAGTTTGTTTACGACGCTGAAAATCACCAGACGGAAGTAAAGGACTACCAGAGCAACACTATCGGCGAATACCTCTATGACGGCGAAGGTCGCAGGGTAAAGAAAATTTCATCGACCGAGACAACCGTTTTCGTCTATAATGCCAGCGGACAACTTGTGGCGGAATACTCGACTCAAATCTCGCAGACGCCGCAGGTGAGTTATGTGACAGCCGATCATTTGGGAAGCCCGAGGTTGAAAACGGATCAGGACGGAGATGTCACGAACCGGAAGGATTACACGGCGTTTGGTGAAGAGAACTCCACGGAGGAGCGTGTCAGCGGGTTGGGGTATTCGGGCGGCGACGAAACCCGAAAAGGCTATACCGGTTGCGAGAAAGACGACGAATCTGGTCTCGATTTCGCACAAGCGTGGTACTACAACTCTAAGAACGGCAGATACACTAGCGTCGATCCGCTGACCGCCTCGGCGAGCATCAAAAACCCGCAGACTTTCAACCGGTACACATACGTCCTGAACTCGCCGTACAAGTTCACCGACCCGCTCGGGTTGATACCTGTGACAACCGCCGCGTCGGGAAATAGCTGTTCCGGGTGCTTGGGCGGCTCAACCGGGCCGATCAGCGAATACGGCAACAATGTAGGCGTATTCGCAAAGCTCGGGTGGGACAGATCGTGCCAACGTGAACACCACCCTATACACTGGCTTCTGGACACCACTCGAGGTACAGCCGCTGAACGAGCCGACGCTAAGGCTGAACTCGACTGCCTCATTCAGCCCGGCCTAAGACGTCTGAACTGTGCCCGAAGTTTTCGAAGACTTTTTGTTAGGTATCAGAACGAGGCCCTGGGAGTATATAAGGCCGCTCGAAAGTTTCTTTCGACGATCTCGTGATCGGCTTTCAGAGTGAACAAATCGACCTTGCGTTAACGTCATTTTGGTTTCGTTCATTGATTCAAAATATCCGATTCCGAAGCCGATTCAATAAAAGAGTAGTTTTTGACTTGCCTACCCGTTACCCGATTCTCCCCCGGTCCTGCGGTTACTATGCTAGAATGTAGCTTTTAAAGTTTTTGATTTACCGGCCCAGTTCCTTAACTTCTCTAGCTAACCGTTTTAGAAGCTTATGCGGAAACGACTCGAATAAATGGCAGTGGATATATTAGAAAAGATTGGGTTCAATAGAGCGAAATCCGTTCAGACCAGACGCAAAGGTCCCGATAGTGAATCTATCGTGTTCGATCAGGTGCGTGACATCGAGATAGACGCTATTTATTTCAACACGGATGATCTCGGCAACAGTTTTCCTGCGGTTTTTTTCAAAAAAATACAAACTTTTGATGGAACGTCTCTGAAACAAATCGCGGAGGCACATCGAAAAGCATGGAATTACAAAAAGGTTCTCTTTTTGTATGTCTACTCTGACACCGAAGTTCGCATTTACAACTGCTCGGGGAAGCCGGTCGTCATCACAGAAGAAAATGTTGATTACGAAAGAAAACTGAAAGAGATCGAACTAGGAATATTTAATTATTCAGATAGCGACCAGCTTGAGGAACTTAACACCCTTTTTTCCCGAATCGCAATTGATACAGGGATCGTATGGACCTTAGAGAGTGCCCATCTAGTGCGGGAAAAACTAAATCTTAGAAGCCGGGTTGATAAGTACCTTGTTCAGAGTTTAGTAAATACTGCACACGACCTGGAGCAGAAAGGGCTAAAAGTGGATTTTATTCACAAGATCATGCTTCGGTCTTTGTTCCTGCTCTATCTGGAAGACAGACAAGCCACGGACCAGAAATTCTATTCCAAAATTAAAAAAGGGGCAAAATCTTATTTTGATATTCTGGAGGACGTAAGCGCTACCTACGAGCTTTATGAGAAGCTAGAAGAGCATTTCAATGGAAACATTTTTACGGTTGAGCCGGAAGAAAGGATATCGATTGAACAGCTTCAACTCATAAAAAAATGCTTCATCAGTGGTAACGACGGTACAGCACAGACAAGCCTGTTCGAAGGCTGGAGATTATTTGATTTTAGCATCATTCAAATCGAGCTTCTCAGCGAGATCTATGAGAATTTTCTATTCGAGACTGCACCTGAGATCAAGAAAAAAACCGGCACGTATTACACGCCTCCGTCGTTAGTGGAATTCATACTGAATGAAAAGCTGCCTATTGGACGAAAAGAAAAAAACTACAACGTAAAGATCTTGGATCCGGCTTGCGGCTCCGGAATTTTTTTGGTCGAGAGTTTTAAACGGCTGGTAAAGCGGTATGAATCTCATCACAAAACTCAGCTCAGTGATTTCGGTAAGTTAAAGAAGTTACTGACGGACAATATTTTTGGGATTGAATTGCACGAGCAAGCGATAAAGGTGGCCGCATTTAGTTTGTATTTGGCGCTGGTTGATAACTTGGATCCAAAAACGTTATGGAAGGATCGTCGACTACCCAATCTAATCAATAACCCAGCCGATGTTTCTCTAAAAGTTCAGGGGAAGAATCTGTTTTGCCGCGACACTCTTCTGAAGGGGAAAGATATTGAGAACATCAAATTTGATCTTATAGTCGGGAATCCACCGTTCGGCACTGGTGATTTGTCGGATTCTGTTCGAGGCTATTGCGAAGGATATGGCTTTGCCAAGGAACAAGTGTTGCCCTTTCTGCACAAGGCTGCTCAACTTTCCCCGACGGGTGAAATAGCTTTGATCTGCAATACGAAGATCCTGACGAACACGGGAACGTCATATAAGAAATTTAGAGAATGGCTATTCAACGAGTGTTACGTAGAAAAGGTTTTCAATTTTTCAATCCTTCGCAATGCAAAAAAGTGGTTTGGGGGACAGTTGTTCGGAGACGCAACCGGCCCAATAAGTATTCTGATGTATCGGAAGGAGTATCCGTCAAAGCCCTCGGATAAGATCGCGTACTTTGCTCCCAAGACCTACATCAAATCGAATGTCATTGAGGGGTTGAGTATTGATCCCACGGACCTGAAATTTCTTCCACGAGAAGAATGTCAGAAACCTGACTCCAAGATTTGGAAAGTTGCAATGTGGGGCAACGGTACGGACATCGAACTAATAGACAGACTTTTCGGCCTAGACGATGTTGAGGCGTTTCTAGACGTGAATAAGATCGATCACGAAGTCGGCCTGCAACCTTTGCACCAGGCAACGGTTGAACCCATCGTAGATAATGACATCCCAAAATTAGCCTTCATCGAGCCGGACAAGATTGAACGATTTTATACTGGAAGATCAAATTTCTCTGGAATAAATGCCTTACTCAGAGACCCTCAAACGATTGACAGGTATCTTGATTTCTATCAAGTGCAGAACAGAGAGGAATTGCCGCCGATCAATGTTTTCAAAAGAACCACGGGAAAGGATCTTTTTAAGGGGCCTTTGCTTTTATCAAAGGAAGGATTTAAGAAAAACAAGCTTTGCTTCAGTTATGTAGATCAAAGCGTTGCTTACAATAGTACCGTCTTGGGTTTTAGATCGGATGATAGCGATCAGTTAAGGTTTCTGTCCAGTGTCTTGAATTCGGAACTGGCAACTTACTTCTTGTTGTTAATATCCAGTTCTTGGGGGATCGAGAGAGAAAGAATAAAGCCGAATGAAGTCTATGCGTTCCCAATAGTCGAGCGCAAAAGTATTTATGACAAGTTGGTTGAACGGCATAAGTCTATCGAAGAAATAATAAAAAGCTCTGTACTTCAGGCCGACTATAGTGATCTTGAAAATGATATCAATAACCTAGTCTATGACTTATACGCTATCGACCCGAGTGAAAAACAATCGATAAAGGATTTTCTCGATTTTTCAGTTGATTTGTTCCATAGGCAGGAAGGATCGGCGGCTTTACATTCTGCCTTGCCTCAACAGGCGATTGAGTATGGAAAAATAATAAGTTCTGAGCTCAATGATTTCCTTGAAGGGCAGGGTCTATTTACAAATGCCACGGTTTATGACATCAACAGGTTTACACCGTTGATGATGATCAAGCTTTCATTTGGTAAAAAGAAAAAGGAAGTAACAATATCCGACGAACCAATTGATAATGAACTCAATAAACTGGATAGACATCTTTGGGAGGCAAAATCTAAGAATATCTATTTTAGAAAAATACTAAACCACAAAAAGGGTGATGATGTTTATATCATTCGTCCGAATCAACGTCGGTTCTGGTCAAAATCCATGGCTCTAGAAGACGCCTCCAGGTTGATCCTTGAAATTCTCAACGGGATTGAATAATGGCAATTAATCCTGAAATTGCAGAGAAAGCACGGAATGCTTTTGAGGAAAAGTGCTTTCGTTTAATTATCGGGGCGTATGAAACGTCTTTAGGTGAAAAGATGATTCAGTTAGACTGGAATGAGAATGATATTTCGTTTGAATTGTACGAGAAGATAGAGACGAGTCCTGCAAAAATAAGATACAAAATACATATCTCGCCCGAGTGCCGAATTCCTAAGAATGTGCCTAAGACAAAAGGATTCGCAGATAAGTTACCCAGAGTTGATTTAAGAATGTCCCATTTTGCCTTGAGGCAAGAGTATAAATACTTTTTTGAATCCAAAAATCTGAAACAGAACGACTCCGGGCTAAAACGCCGATACATTAATACCGGCATAGACAACTTCGTTTCAGGCAAATACGAAAACGGTAGCCTTATTGGCTATCTGCTTGAAGGTAAAGCGAAAGACACGGTGGATGGAATCAATAGTCTGTTAGAAAAGGATAAGAGAAAATCTGAGACCTTAAATACGAAGAAGAGCAAATTGTTCGAGTTTTATTACGAATCTAATCATCCGGGCATCGGCCTGCTAAAGCACTTCATCTTTGACTTCACCAGGATTTCAAACTAGCGGCCTTCCTTCGTAAGCTTCCCGTCAATGTCGCAGATCTAAACTAGAGTTTTCTGCTGTGAGCTGGCGTTTGAATTCGGCCGGCGGGATGTTCCCCAAGCTTGAGTGGGGACGTTCTTCGTTGTAGCGGAGCATCCGTGCCCAACCCAGGTCTCGCACCTGCGAGAGATTTGAGAAGATGTGCGGGTCAATCACTTCTTCGCAATAGCTTCGGTTGAATCGTTCGATGTACGCATTCTGGTTCGGGCCTCCTGGCTGGATGTAGTTGATTCTCACCTCGATTTCGCTGCACCAGTCGGCGAACGCCTTGGCGGTCATCTGAGGACCGTTGTCTACCCTGATCTCCTTCGGCACTCCGCGCTTTGATTTGAGGAGGTCAAGTACCCGAACAAAACGTTTCGCAATGATCGACGTTTCGACGACGATCTCCAATGCCTCGCGAACTCCTTCGTCAATAATGTTCCGACGTCTTTGGCCAGCCGCGTTTCGCTGTCTCGCCTGGCGAGGGGCAGGGTGGCGTGAATGTCGGTCACAAGCAATGTGTGGCGATAAGACAACGGTCTTCAGTCGTTCGTCGGAATTTCTTGCATTTGGAGTCTATCATTTGCCTGCAACATAGAATCTAGTATTTCGGCTTCATCTCCTCCAGCCTTCGATCCATATCCCTAAAGAATCCCGTGACGACGGTTGAGACCATACGTAGCCGAGCCGCTTCCGTCGCCGCCGTTTGATTTATAGACGCCGCATCAGTGCGCCCTTCAAAATTCAGTTGATTCGCTCCGCGTTCGATATCGGCAGCGCGGCGAATTCCAGAAAGCTGGATCCCTGCTCCTTGTCTACTACTTGATGACGCGATCGAGCTGCCCGTATTGAAGGCCTGCTTGCTTTGTGAAGCCTGAGTTTCGAGAGCTTGATTGATCTCACCCTGATATGTATTGCTGGCTTCGACCTTTTTGTCGGCAACGATATCGGTGTTGCTATTCTGGAGAGAGACAGTGCTCCGCGTACTGGAATCCATCTGCTTGTTGACTTCCTGTATCGGATGCTTGTCCCTTGACCAGTCGAAAAGTTCCTGGCCAGTTCGGATAGGAACGGATGTTCCCGCGATCGACGAACCACCCGGCGTGAATTCATAGGTTTTCATACCGAAGCGCTCCATGTTGCCTTGGCCGCGCAATTCAACTTCCTTTTTGCCATCAAAATTGCGCGCTTCTTTAGTTCCTTGAGCTTCGGCCAGTGTACCCATGATCTCACGATTTGTAGCAGCGCGGCTGCTGGTCAGTCCATAATTCATACTCGCTTCGGCGAGTAGAGATTGCGTTACCTGATTGGCGCGGATCTGTCCAAGATTTGTAACGAGCCCGCCTTCGACTCCGGCAACCGATGAGGTCAACCTTGCGTCGGTTGATTGATTTGCGGCTTCAAGCGCCTTCTTCGCGGCTGTCTGTTCCGCATTGTAAATGCCCTGGATCTGGGTGTTTTCAGCTTGTCGATTGATTGCCGCTCCCGCAACCAATCCGTATGTCTCAAGCGCAGTTCCTAAGCTTGAAAGCATCCATCCCATAGATATCTGGGATACCCCCTCATAGACCTGGCCGCGAAGAACTCTATAGCTAAGCCACGGGACAAGAATGAAACAGAGACTTGAAACGAAGAATAACGCAGTAACGATAAGCGCACTCGAAGCCGGATCGTATGCACCGTTAGTTATGATCTTTGCCGTTACGGGATCAAGAGAAAATGTACTCTCACCATTGTAGATAGAAAGTGCGAGAACACCGAGGGCATAGCAAACATAGAGGGTCACTTCCTTTACTAGCGGAAATGCCAACGCAAATGTAGCGACGCCCCAACAGAACGGGTAGAACATCTGAGCTGCAAACTTCTCGTCAAAGCCAAAAGCTGCCAAAACAGGAGCCGCCAGTTTCAGGCCTATCAATATGAACAGCCCCGCGATCGCGAGGAAAAGTCCGCCGAACTTTATGATGTTCTGCCCGATCACCATAAACGTGAACATCCGGGGCATATCCCATCCGAGTATATTGAGTTCGCCGGTTATGTCTTTCACGGATGATTCTTTATCCATGATGATGCCGACAAGGCCGGGCTCTCCGTTTGGAAGTCGCTCGGCAAGAAGTTCATTTGGATCTTCGACGGCGAAGTTTGCTTTCACATATTGCTTCATCTTCTCGTCGAACTCAGTCACAAGTGAACGGTTGTAGGCCCGGATAGGACGCGCAAAGAACTTACCGGTGATCGTCAGGCCGTCGATGATAAACGGGCTCGCACCGATCAATACCATGAAGATGATCGACCGAATCGCCCATGCGACAAGCTGCTCCGGGCCAAGCCCGCGGTTGTCATGAAACCGGCAAATAAAACCGATAATCAGAACCAAACTGGCTTTTCCAAACGTCGGGATGAAGAGTCCCAACGTCTGAAACTTTTGTCCGAACATCTGACACGCGTTTCCTCATGTATGGGAATTCTGTTCACGCACTAGAAAATATTTTCCCGATGTCGGAAAACTTTCGTCCAGCGTCTGAAAATGATTTCCGAGCATTTGAAAACCCTTTCCAAGCGTCTGGAAGCTTTCATCTGACGCAACAAAACCTCTTCCAAAGCCCATATTTACTGCTAATTGCTCAATTCAATGCAGTTCCGTCGAAAATACTTCTTTACATTTCGCCGTTTTTGGCTTATAAATTCTGTGAAACCGAAAACCCGTTAGCTTTCACCGACTTTCAAATCAGGAGACTTTCACACGATGGCAAAGAGTTTGCAAGACCTTTCCGACCCCGAATTGATCGATGTCGCCAACCAGTTGATCGCCGCGTTGACGGCCGATCCGGCAGCTTACAACGCGACGCCTGCCGATATCACGGCTCTAACCAACTTAAAAGATACTTTCGACACGAGCGTAACTTCACAGGTCGCCGCCGAAGCTGCCAAAAAGGCCGCAACCGCAACCAAGGACGCCGACCGGATTCCGCTTGAACTCGCAATGCGGACCCGTCGCGACGTTGCAAAAGCCCACGGTGCAACCGAGGCGCAAATGGCCGCGACCGCTCTGCCGTTCGGCGGCGACAAAGTTCCGTCAAACGCGACAGTTCCCGTCGCCTCGGTCGATACGTCCGAACGTCTCCGACACACGATCAGTTGGACCGAGGCAACTACGCCGGACAACAAACGGCGTCCGAAAGGCACGATCGGCGCCGAAATTTTCGTCAAGATCGACGGTCCGCCGCCAACCGACGTCAAGGAATGCACCTATCTCGCCACCGATTCCGCCACGCCGTATGTAATAGATTACCCAGGCTCCGAGGCAGGAAAAATGGCCCATTACATGCTCCGCTGGGCCATGAAAGACGGCTCGATCCGTGCGTTTTCCGAAACCGTCAGCGCCACAATAACGGGCTAGGAAGTAGCGAACCGCGTACAAGGGCTTAACGGAGAAATTAATGGCAAAGAGTTTTAAGTGCGGTGTTTGCAAGCTTGCGAAAAGCGACGTTGTTCGCTATCAATGCCTCAAGCACCGATCTATCTGTAAAGAGCACGTGACCTGGTTTGGAGGTCAGTGCATAGAATGCGGCAAGGACGTTGTAAAATATGAATACAATCCTTCTCGCAGCCGTTGGGAACAAGTGAAGTAACACTAATCAACATGGTCAAAATAGCGAAGATAGCAAAGAACACAAGTTTACTGGCGTTAGGCTTATTGTTTGTAGGATGCCAAGTGCCCACCGATTCTCGACGAGGCGAACCATACATCCCATATGTGACCGATCAGGTCATTACGGACACGTCTAAAGTGTTGGATGATGGAGCTGGTATTACCTTGAAACTGGAGCCGGGCAACTACAAACTTGAGATGACCGCCAACAATGACGGAGCGACTGCAGAATGGGTGGGCGCGAGCTGTGCGAAGACTCAACCAATGCGTGAGCTAACGACAACCTGTGAAATGCCTCGAACGGGACAGCTAATTGTCACCAATCCGTCAGTGTTCGGTCTGGGTAAACAAGTCAGCGTTACGATTAGGGTTACAAAACTAGCTAGATGATTCATTACGATTTGCTTTTCTGATGCCTGAAACTAAAACCACAAGGAGAACTTACTTATTATGAAAACAATAAAATTTATCGTTGGAGCCGCAGTGTTTTCACTTGGCTTGTTTGCAACCAGTTACTTCGGGGTTTCTACCGCCTCGACCGTGAGCGCGAGTGAGAACTGCCCCATTCGCTTGTGCGATTGTGTTCGTGACCCGGAGACGGGCCAGTGCCGCCCGCCTCAGTAATGGGGTATTTGGGTTGAAACTTTAGTAGTCAAAAGGGTAGTGATGTCAAAATCATTGCCCTTTGTTTTATGGCAAGAAATTTGCTTTAGAGTTCAGCATGAGATTTATGAATCAAGAACTACGCCGTCCAACCAGCCGAGAATTTCTCAAGGCAATCGGCATCGAACATTTAGACGAATCGGAACTTCAACTTCTTCGTGAGCGAAAACTTGATAAAGAGGCGACTGCCTCGGCGATTGTTCACATTGCCGAATGTCACGCATGCTGTTTGCTGGTACCCGTTTTGACGGCGGAAGAAATCTCCGACGCACTTGCCCAAACCGCTTACGGCAAGCCAGATTACATCGAGCAGACCGTGGCCTATTACATCGAGACTTTAGCAACGGCGCGAGCTATGAAGTGACTTCATAGCTCGCGTTTGATCAGCATCGATGCGAGGAACGACTTCCCTTCCCCGGACGCGGCAGTGACAATAACAGTAGGGGATTTGATGAGTGCCCGATCGTAGAGGTTAAGACCGAACATCTGCCCGTTGGGAGTTGTAAAGATGCTGTGTGGACGTCGGCTTCCCCGCCAGCTAGTCTCGGTCGGGACAAATGCTATTACCGAATCGGCAGTCTCAGTGAGTTCCTGGCCGGTTGGCTTTGAGGAGAGTTCACCCGCAAGCATTCGCGGATAGATGGCTCGCTGCCTGATCGCATCTTCCCGTATTGCATCAGCACCGATCTTCTTTCGGATCGAGGAAACAACCGCATCGCACCGGTCATCAAGTATCTCAAGCTGCTTCCGCGCTTCCTTCGTTCCTTTGGAGCGGCTCGCAAAGACAATGATATTTAGCCGAAGGTTACAGATCTCTTCATTGTCGCCTTCTACTTGTTCGAGGAGATCTTCAAGATCGGACTTGATCACGATCGCATCTTTTTTGAGACTCCTAAAACCGAGCCAGGTGTTCCGGCTGCCCTCGATCCGGTCGATGCGTTTTTGCAGGTCCTTTTTTGCGGCCTGTTTCTCGGTCGTCATCAGATCAACGACGATCTCGTGCGGAAAGCCGAGAGCTCTCGTGGCCGTCAGGTAACGCATTATGTCCGCGGTAACAAATCCGTTCGGAAGTGTCTTTAGGCTGACCAGGCTTACAGGCGTGCCGTTGTGCCGCACATACTGCTCACGCGTGGTCTCGATACTTGTACTGCACAGATATCGCCGCAGATCGACACAATCTGAACCGCCCACGTTTGAGAGGTTTGGAAAATTCTGATGTTCTCGGCGATGGCTGATAAAGAGTGCTTCGAAAATTTGCGTTCGGCTCATTTCACGAAGCTGAAGACCTCGCGGAAAGTTTGCTTCGAAAGACTGAAAGACGCGTGCAGCTTTGAGTCGGCACGCGGCTTCACTTTGCACCTCTCTCTGCACCATCAATTCACTTTCGCGATTTCTTATCCTAATAAGTGGGGAGCGGAGTAGTCGTGCGATCCCGTATTGCTTGACATCCCGGAAAAGCGAAGGCAGTAAGGACGAGAGAATGCTCGTATCACAAGCGTCCCTTACCGGCACGCGGATCCAGACTGTCGCCGTTTGCCTCATCACGTCGCCGGATCTTATGGCTTCTTCGTGGAGTGAAAGATTGGTGGCTTGAATGATACCTGCGACCGGGTCGGAGGATTCCGCATCTCGTGAATCCAGGTGGTCTCGGAGAACTTCTCCCGTATCCATCGAATTTAGAAATCGAAACTGTATGACCGTGTTCTTCGGCTTCTCGAACTTCAGGATCGTCTTCAGTTCTTCGATCCGCTGTTCAGTAACATTTCCGTCAATATAAAGACTGTTCGACGGCTCGAAGATGTACGCCTTGCCGTAGCTCCCGTCCTTGTACCGAATAATGTTGCCGTCCAGGCCTGCTATCTCGGTCGGAAACAATCGTCCGACAGATTCGGCCTTCGATTGTTCATTCTTCTTTTCCGTTATCGGGCTATCGATCTTACGACTTCCTTGTAACTTGAATGCCGGAATGATCCGGTATCCGGCGACTAGACCAAGACCTACGGAGAGAAGCCCGCCGAAAAGTGAGATTGCGATCTGTGTGAATGATAGGTTTGCGATGTCCATGTTTATCTCCTGGCGGGGATGGTCCAAACGAGTGGTTCGATCTCGCTGCTGAGCGGTGGCCGAAACGTCGCCCATCTGTCGATCTCTGCGTCGAACTTCTGAGAGAGCCAGTAGGCGGGTTTGCTGAGGCGTAGGTAATTGAATGTTCCCAAGAGGATGAGGAAAACAACCAATCCGACCGGAAAGCCCAACGGGACATATCCGATCCAAAGACCTAAGACAAACGGAACGAGATAGGCGATTGCTGTGGGTAGCAGGATGAACTTCCAGTCCGTCGAATTGACCCCGAACCTCTTGAGTCCGCGGAAAACATTGGGGCGTGTTGCACGTCTTCTCATTTGTCTTTCCTCCTTAGAAGTTCGTGTCAACTCCGACTGCTCGGCCTTGTGCGAGCTGCCAGAACACGGCAACGATGGTTCCGAACGCGAATGAAAGGAGCGAACCGAATGCCTGGTTGCCCCATTCCTTTCCGGTCATCTTGTTGTAGATCGACCATGCTACTCCGACAGCTCCAAGACAGAACAGGATGATCGCCATGAGCTTAAGGGCTTCACGAATTATGTTGGACAGATTGCTCGCATCGCCGGTGAAGATCGGGCCTTGAGCGGAAGCAAGATTTGTGAAAAGTAAAACGAATGCGAACGGTGCTAACTGGGTTAGCCCGCCTTTTGTGATCGTCAAAAGTTTATTCATATGCGTCCTCGCTAAGTGGATTTCTTGATGTTGATGAATGACCAAAAGCGTCAATGGTTTCTCTCGCTTTGCAAGGGTCGTGCCGTTCGAAGAAAGCGATTGTTGGCACATTGGTTGCCGATGCCGTCGGCATGAAACAACCGATCGGCATCGCCCTCATACTCATCGTCCTTTCCTTGCTCGGCTTTCCTTTATCAGTTGCGTCCCAGGAAACGCAAAGAATTTCCCGAAGCACACTTGCAAGAATGGACGTACTTTCGCGAGCGAGAATTTTCGAGGCGACCATTGAGAAAGCAGCAAGAAGTGAAGGCGTCGATCCACTAATTCTCTGGACAATCGCATACAACGAAACCCGCTTTCGGCCATGGCTGACCAGTCCTAAGAATGCACAGGGAATGATGCAATTCATGCCGGCAACTGCGGCTCGTTTCGGCTTAGCCGATCCATACGAACCGACCTCATCAATCCGGGCAGCCGCTCGGTATGTGAAGTACTTGGGACGGCTTTTCGACTGGAAACTCGAGTCGATTCTTGCGGCTTATAACGCTGGGGAAGGAACGGTTTCGGCCTATATACAGGGGCTGGAATTGCGAGCCAATGGGAAATTGATCAATGCATCGAGACGACGTACCACCCACGGCGTACCGCCGTACAAAGAGACGGTGGGGTACGTTTCGCAAGGTGTGAAAGTTTATCGCTGGTTAAAGGAACAAGGAAGGCTCTCCAGCTTTTCTCCACCGGAAGCGATCGCCAATACGTCCGAAATTCCAAGTGCAGCTAACGCTCAAGAAAGACAAGCTATTTTCGTGTTTTATGATCCACGTACAGGTAAACGAAGGGCGGTCTCGTTGAATAACAGCGTCTCGGCGCCGCTGCTGGATTTCGGTCCCGTCATCGTCGGGCCATCGATCCCCAAAAACTCAACTCAATTAGCTCGATCGACTTTTGCCGGTCTTTCAGAACTTCAAAAGTAGTCGGCGAATTTTCACGTCATTCGCGGACGACTTTCACGCCAGTCGGCCAATTCCTAAACCGATTCTGTGACCGAAATAGAACGCGGGGAGTCACGAATCGAGGAGTTATCGGTGATTCGCATTTGGCACCGTTTTTGCCATTAGCTCAGTCGAGATATATGTCGTATGAAATCAAATGAAACCACAATTGAGTTGCCGGGAGTTTCCAGTGAACAGATGGATGCCCCTACCTACCTTACCCGCGACCCGGATGACGTCGTAACCATTGCCTCATTGTTCAAGGCACTATGGGTATTGCTGTTCGCCCTTGTTCTGAGCGGCGGCATAAATACTTTTCTCGTCTTCAGAAAAGCGGATCGGATCGTTGTCGATAAAGCTTCGGGAAGAGTTGTCGAGCTAAACAATCGCGACTACGGCACGACGGAGACGGTCAGCCTGGCGCCGGATAATCCGACTTCGACCGATAAGAAATATCTGGTAAAGGAGTTCCTCACCTCGCTCTACGAAGTCGAACAATCGACGCGCGAGGCACAGGTCAACAAACTTCTTCGGATGCTGGATCCTGATCTATCGATGTCGATGGCATCTCGTCTAAAGCAGAATGGCGTGCTTGCCGCCGAAAAGAGCGAAAGCGTCAATTCTTCATGGGAGCTGCAGGACTTATCGGTCGATGAAAGTGATCCGTATATTCTTCGGGCGATCGGGACCAGGAAGATACGACGCAAAGCCGCAGGACAGGACGTGGAAGAGTCCGTACAGCTTAAATGCAAATTCCTTCTGAAGGACAGTCCGTCCAGCCCAATTCGCAACGATAACAACCTTCGAACCGGCTTCACGATCCTTCGCTTTAGGGTCGAACCCGTCAATGGTAAGACCGTCTCGCCCATAACTCTCATTGGAGATGCAGAGGAAAGTCTTTCGGCAAACACCTCCGTTAGTGAACCGACGAACGGTCAATAAAAACCAAATCTAAAACCATGAACACAATACAAAACAAATCACATATCCATATGAAAGTGCTCGCGGTTGCACTTACGGCACTCGCAGTAATTTCCGGACACGCTGAGGCACAGGTCCGAAAGCCCGCAGTTAAACCAGGCCAGAAGAAAATTGCTCGGCCTCTCGCTACTGAATCAAAATCCGCGGAAAGGATTGTCAACATTTCGTCGGCCGCTGACCGTGTTCAGCCAGTTGCAGTTGTGAACTCACCGCAACCGGATTTCCTATCCGGAGAGGCAGTTGTAACTGTTAACCCGAAACAACCAACCGTTATCCGCCTCGGACTAGCTCAGAACGCCGTCTCGATCGTAGAGTTTCCGGCATCTGACGGCATCTATTACATTCACGAAGGCAACCCCAAGCTTGCTTCAGTATTTCAGTCGCCTACGAAGGAAACTGATCGGTCGATAACTATCTACCCGGGAGAGGCTTTTGCTCCATCGAAGGATGGAACCACTGCGGCGGCGATCAGCCTGCAAATGCGATCCGGTCTGGTTCTCATTCTCGAACTCGTGCCGGTGAATGATCTGAGAAGGAACGCGCACCGATGCGTTATCACCTATGACAGGGACGCTGTCGTGTCAGCTCGAAAAGTCGCGGGCCTTGCCTTCGATTTAGGGAGTGAGTCTGTCAACGCTTCACCGATCAACTCGCGAGCCGTATCGAAACTTGTTGGCTCGTCGCCATCCCTTGAAACGAATCCGAGCGGTTCTGATGCCGCTAGGTCCGAAGACAGCTCGATCGTCAAAACCGCGTACACGGAATTACCAAACACAAAGCGAAACCGTTCAAAGCGAGCTCTGACCGATGCGGAAATTTCAAAGTCTTCTAACAAACTGCTGGCGGATGTTCTCAGAGACCCAAAGAAAAATCTCGGAGTCTGGACGCCATCGCTTCATGGACTGGAACTTTCAGTGTCGCAGGCTACAGATCTTGACGCTGAAAACCGGCTAGTGGTTGTTGGCGTCCGAAACTCCACCACCTCGAATCTCAGACTCTTGAAGGGGTCTCCGGAACTTCAGATACAGACAGTTGATAAAGATGGGAACAGCCTCCTGACCTCAAGGGTCGATGTCCGATATCTGGAAACCACGGCTTGGAAGGGCTCGTTCTCCCCGGTTCTTCGGGCTTTTATGCGCTGGTCTATAGAACCCCGACCCTCGGAACCAATCAAAAAGTTCGGGTAGTTGTCGCTCACAAGGACGCCGCCGACGCTCCGATCTCAGCCGCTCTGGACAGCCCAAAATAAAGGAGGACTTCGATGCAAACAACTCTGAGTACTAGCACTGATATTCCAACCGCATTACCTGATATCGAAGCAGATGAGGACCGAGAGAAGTTACTTCTCGAGGATGAGAAGGATACTGCGGACGACGAGCTATATGCGGATGACCTGGCGGCAGAGGATACTTCCAGACCGCAAGGTTCTCGTGTAGGCAAGATCTTGAAAGGCGTCGCGGCCTTCATCATCTTTCTGCTTCTTATGGGAGCGGCGATCACCTGGTTCTTTGGAATGGGATGGTTCTCGAAGCCAAAACCAGAGTCAGTTAACAGAACCGGCCAGAGAGATGTTGCTTCCGCACCAATGACGGAGGACGAAAAACTTAAGGCCGCTCTCACAATGGTCGCATCGAGAGAACCAGACATAACCGGAGACTCCCTCGCCGGTCCGGCCGGAGATGTCCAGATAGTTGATAGCCCTGAAACAATTTCCGGTAACGCAAGCGACATAGTGACGGTGACAAATTCGCGGCCTCCATCTGAGCTACCTGTCAGGAATGTCGGCGCTGGTTTCTCATCTGGGGAAATGACAAAAAGGCAGAACGAACCGCCGAATGCGACATCGACCGATGTGGCCCCGCGCCAGACTGGTTCCCAATCTGCTCTTTCAACCACCTCTATTGAGCCATTGGGTCGATCGCTTTTCTTCGGGGTTACTAAAACGAATAATGTTGCGATCGCTACTGCAGACACGAAAGTAACGCCCCCGGATGCTGAACTTGGAAGGCAGAAAATCACGGGACAGATACCCTTCGGCACTTTGCTGCCTGTTCGTTTGTTAGGTGCTATCTACACACTCAGGAATTCCGGTGGAGTCGTTCGCATGGAACTAACGCAGCCGATCGAAGGCAAGGGATACTCGTATCCCGCTGGCACTACTCTCGTCGGCAACGTAAGAGGCGGCGAATCTGTCAGAGCTTTTGTGACGGTTGTCGGCCTAATAGATCCGGTGTCCGGTGAATTGGTGAGATTCACAGGAGAACTCATGGGAACCGACGGCGCGTCCGGGATCAGCGGAGAAAGAAAAAGGATCACGGGCAAGTGGGCCCGCTTCTTTCGTGGATTGAAGGATACTGCCGGGTCGATACTGGGTTCTGTCAGTTCATTACGATCGGGCGGCACTGTGATTCTCTCCGAACCGCTTCGTCGCGGCTCAGAAAGACTGTCTGAGGATACAAGCCAGTCCCTATTTGGAAGCGAACGTCAAGATACGTTCCTGGAAGTTATAGCCGGAACCAGCGGGTACGTTCTGGTTACTCAACTGCCGGAATCAACAACGTCAACCCTGACCGCGACCACGACTGCTATTAAAACGGGAGCTGAGAAAGAATGATTCCGTTTGACCAAAAGCGGTCTCAGATAAATCCTCGTGATCTTGTATCTGAAGGGCTCGAAGCAGATCTCTTCCATTTGATGGCTCGCAATGGCTATGTACCCGATGAGCAAGTTTTCGAAGATTTCTGTGAAAGCCTTAAATCCGGCCGGGCCTGGCTGATCTCCGGGACACGTGGAAGCGGAAAGACTGCGTTCCCGGAAGCTCTGGCAGCCGCGTGCAATCTGACAATGTGTGTTGTTGCCGGACGGGATGGTTTGAAACAGGAAGAGATCCTCTACGACTGGGATTCCGAGGAACAGGAGGTCTGGATGCGGGAACACTTGGCGCTAGCAAAACAGTTACCGCTCGAAGAGCAAACTCAGTTTCTGGACAACGCCCGTCGATCCAAATGGCAGCGCCGATTTCTGATTCTTGGTGAGGTCGGAATCGCATACGACCTTGCTGCGAATGCGGCGGTATCTTCACCACACAGGCCGCCGCCCGTGCTGATCCTGGATGAAAGCGATAAATTCGGACCAAGTATTGAGGATTCGCTCCTTATGCCGCTCGAACGTGGCTTGATCTACATCCCGAGATATGAAGGCGGAACTATCGGAATCTCGGATTGGCGGTTCCGTCCGATCGTCGTCACAACTTCCAACGATCTTCGTCATAAACTCAGTTCGCCGTTTATTTCGAGACACGTTTTCAGCCGATTCGCCAGCCCCTCGCTAGTAAAGGAGCTTGAGATCCTATCGACAAGAAACAAGCGAGCGACCTCAGCCCACCTGGCTCTCGCAACGAAGCTGATCGACGCCGTCAGAGGGATCGCCGGTCTAGAAGACCATCCGAGCGTTCGTGAGTCGATCGATATTGTGGCGGCGTTTGAACGCGACTCGATCGGATCGCTAGATGCGAGAAGCATTGTTCGGTATTTCTGCTATTTCGTAAAGGCCGGTGCATCGCGAGAACTCCTCAATCTCCAACTCGACTATCTTCTCGCAATGACGGAGGCTTTCCACCCCGACATAGATTCCTGGCTTGCGACAAGAGATCCAGATTGGAAAGTTAGATGGCCGCAGCTTTCTGGTATTTAGCAATGAAAGAAACGAGCAAAACAAGCAGAACATTAGATCGCCTTTCGAAGATCAAACAGAGAATCCGCGTTATAAAGTCGATCGACCTTTCACGGTATGCAGGCGTTCTAGTGGTTTTATGCTTCGTAGGAGTGTATGGATTCGTCAGGATCTTGTCGCCACAGAGCAACGCCGCGCAGGTCAAGTTCGTTGACACCCCCAAGGCATTAAGCGAGGAGAAGCAAGTCTCCGAAGAACAACTCAAAAATCCCTTCTCCGGCCATGGGCACGATCATGCCCTAAGACTTCGTGAAACCTCAGCGTTGGGAATGGCGATCTCATTGTCGGCATTGTCCTTCAATACCCGGACCTCAACCCTTCCTGAGAATTTGGCTGGGATCATTGGAAATTTAACTTCGTCGAAACTATGGCCGCCGGGAATCGAACTTCACAATGGGGTCATTTCTTCTGAGCAGAGCATATTTCATGTGGCCTACAGACGTGAGCCATTCTCATTCGAGGTTCTCGCCATTCCGCGAACGGATCACGGATCGCAAATCCTGTTCAGGTTTCCGCTTCCGCAAAGCGAACCGAATTCCGTTCTGTATTTTGAAGCGAACCGTGATCAACCGATGCCGGCTGCACTCTTAACCACTGAACAGCTCAGTACATCCGGTTGGAAGATCCGGCACTGGCGAGGTGACGCTCTGACGCTGAGCGCGACGACAATTGATTCGCTTCGCGAACAAAGTTCGATGCTGGGCGCACGTTAGTTTATAAAACTATGTTTTCCCGTGAATGGATTGAGAGATTTGATGCTTCCTATGGAATTCCAAGGAAGGCGAATGAGCAGTACCTGCCATCGTACCAGGCTTTTTGGCAATGGTCCGGTGACATTGGTATGTGTTTCTTCTTTGTTCTGTTGGGAACAGTCGGAGCTCTATTGTGCTTGTTTGCAGGCATACTGTTGAACGTTTACGGACTGATCACGCTCGTCTTTTGGGCGATGGCTTTGATATGTGTTGCCGGGTCACTTGTCGATGCCTACTCGTTAATGTGGGCCTATAGAATTCGAACTATGAGCACCGCTCACGGTTCCGCTAGATGGGCGAAGGCGTCGGACTTGATCCGCTGCGGTCTGATGAACCGGATCAGAGGTCTTCCGATACCTGAAAACGCGCTTCCTATTGCAAAGGCTTTTCGCGGCCGCGATGTATTTCTTCCGACGAGTCAGTGGCTTCGGCATTTTGCTATGTTCGGCCCGACCGGCTCCGGCAAATCAAAGACGTTCTTTGTGTCGATGATCAGAGCGATCCTGAACAAGTCATCGTGCCTTGTCTACGATCCGAAAGGTGAACTCTTCGCTCAGACTGCTGGCTCAGCCAAAACCATCTATCGCTTAGACCTAAATGATCCGACCAAAAGCGATCGCTGGAACTTTATTCCAAAATGCAGAAATGATCCGGCCTTTGCATGTCAGGTTGCGGGGATGATGCTCGGGATCGAGAGCCGCCGCAGAACGAATGCCGACCCGTTCTGGGGTGATGCCGAGCAAATAGCTTTGACCGCGATCTTGCTTCATATCTCGGAGGTATACCGGGAGAAAGCGATTCCCGCATTCGCTGCGGATTTTCTCCTTTTCTTGAGCGGAGATAACGACCAGGCCTTCAGCGACGCGATGACCAGTTCGCCTAGCGTCTATGCGAAGCAGGCTTACATGGCCTTTCGGCAGGCTCCGGTGCAGACACGCGGATCAATTCTGATAGGTCTTTACAACAAACTACGCCCGTTCACTCTTGCACCGGCTCGGATGGTGACGGTTGCTCCAACCCGGGATGAAGAGTTTTCCGGTTGCCGGACGATAAACTTCGCGGATCTCCGCAAGCCCGGTACGGCGATCTATCTCGTAGTCTCGGAGGGTGCTGCGGATATGTATGAGGAGTTTATCGCCACATTCATCGGACAGGCGGTCATGGAAATGAGGCTCGATGGTGTAAACGAGCCTGAGCATCCGTGCTTCGTACTGATCGACGAAGCCTATCAATTAAATGTGTCAGAAGTTAAAAGGATCTCGGGTATCGGCCGGGGCCGTGGTGTTGGACTTGGACTCGGATACCAGGACCTGCCTCAAATGTATGACCAATACGGACGGGAACCTGCAAACGCAATTCTTGGAACTATCATGACCAAGATCTTTCTTCCCGGTCTTGATGACGTCACCGCTGAGTACGCCTCCAAGCAGCTTGGCGACACGACGATCTTTTCAAAGACATTTCAAGACTTTCCCGGAAAGAAGCAGGACAACACGAGGTATGCAGAGCAAAAGCGTGCTCTCATGCAGCCTAACGAGATACGACAAACGGCGGCTCATTCCGAAGTACTCATTATCAGCGACACAGCTCCGCCAATTCGGGCAGCCTATCCACCTTTTGCGGTTTCTAAGTATATCTTTCCCGCTTCAACTAAAGGCGCTCCCACCGATGTTCATCTAGGCGATGTCGATCCTGAGTTCCTACTTAGCCCACCAATCGAGCGCCGTCCAGCTGCCACTCACAATGAGGCCGAATTGAAACAGATTATCTCCGCTGGTGTCGATCGGATCTGTACAACTGAGCGACTCACAGAATTGGCTGGCACCGCCCGGCAAAAGTCAGCATACGAAATGTTCGAAGATCCGACAGAGGTGCAACCGGAAGAAAGTGACCCGGTTAGCAACGCACTCAACAATCTTCCAAATGATGTGCGATCCGTCACTTTCCAAAGTAATAGAAACTCCTTTGGTATCGAGCACGCTTCAATCTAGAAAATGCTGAACAGGCTTAAGATCTCTCTCATATTAGCTCCCCTTGCTCTGACAATGTTGATCGGAGTATTTGTCTATGCCCTTTGGTCCCAGGAACGAGAGCGATCTGCGGAAATACCCTTTGACGCAACCGGTGCGATGAATCGGGATCTTCTTAAATTTCATGAGAAGCGCGGCTCATTCCCCGTAAAGCTGAAGGATCTTGAAGGTGTTATCTGGGAGAAGAAGGACCGAGATTATGTTTCCAGTGGACGTTCGTTGATCCATCGGAATTATTTCTACGTCTATGCTCTGGTAAATCATCATCAATTCACGCTCTGGGCAATACCTGTTGGCAAGGAGCGAGAAGAAGCAACTACATTCTTCTTCATCGGTAAGCCTAATTCGAAACGATCCTGGAAAGGCCCGCCACTAGCATTGACTGATATCGATAAACTGTCGGTAACCCCTACGACGGTTAACCTGAATATACTGGGCTTGGTAGAGCAACATAACAACTCAGCCGAAAAGTTAAAGAGATGATTCGATCGCAACCTTAGCTCTTTTACCAAACCTTCCCGTTGGACCCTCCATTGCTCATCACCGGCGTTCGATTATTCAAGACCCTAGGCCCGTGCGGTGTTTCTGTTCTACCCCTAGATGAGATTTTTCAAGAATAGACCTGTGTCTTAGACACGGCGAACGAGGGGTGGCACCATTGACTATGCTCATAACCCGAAAATCGTATCTTGAACGGTTGGACAATGTAGCTGAGTCCGCCGCAAAACTTTCTACCGATGGAACGGAGATTTCGGCGTTGGTCTTGAAGACGATAGTCGAACTCTATAAAGCTGCGAAAGCCGAAAGCTCGTTCACAAATGATAAATTTGAGACAGCTTATCATTCTCCGATCACGGGCGAACTAGAGTTTTTGGTTGCTCGGATCTTGTATCACTATTCCTCGGTCAATGGCCGCGGATGGAAAATTCTCCTTCGCCGACAAGTTAACAAAACGGCTCCTGATATCCGCATAGAGGTACAAGGCAAGACGATTGCTGTTATCGAGGTCAAGGCAAAAGCGGGCTGGATACAGCCGTTCTTTTCGGCCGAGCGATATGCTCTCGACGAAGCGAAGTTTGCCGAGGGCGGCGATCTAAATCCTGAGTTACTCGTTCAAGGAGTGAGGAGGCAATTAGACAAATATCGAGTCGCTTTCGGACTCAGCGAAAATGACGTTTTCATGCTGTTGCCGACCCTGGCGCTAGTGCATCGAAAAAAGTCGGAAACAGATCTTGGCGGATACTTAACGAATTTTGAATCCAACTCAGGTCTGCCTGCGGCGAACCTAATTCTTCTCTCCGGCAACATCAATCTTGATCTCTCATATAAGATCGGCGAGCTTGAGCCGACAGACGGCTTCGAACGTCTTTTGCAGGGCCTAGACGCGAGAACACCGGAGATCCTTAAGGTATTGGAGGATGTTGAGGCAGAAGAGTTGGTGGAAACCGAGCGAGGCAATAAATTCGAGAATCAGAAGGATGGACGAAGACTGCGGGCTAACTCACGAGAGTTTATGCGACGGAATTTTCCTGAGCTCAAGGAATACTTAACGCGGACGAGCCGTAGGTACGACAGTCACGAAAGGAACGTATACGGTGACGACTGGTGGTTTACTTTTTCGTTGGCTAAATTGAAAGAGAAGGAACAACTTATACTTGTCTGCGCTGAGGATGACAACAACAAGGATTTCAAAGTTTTGAAGGTTCCGTACGAGTATTTTGAAGCGAGAATCGGCTGCTAATCGATGATCCATATACAAAGTATCTAGATGGCATTCAACCCGAAAGAACGCATAACGGCTATTTTTCAATCGACAAGAAAAGTAAACGACTTGTCGATCCTACGGTTGCGGCCCGTGGCGAAACCGCGGGGCAAACCGACGATGTTGACGCTTACGATCTGATACTTAAAGACAAGGAAAGGCTCCTTTCCTTTGACGAACCAGTGCGATTTATCTTTTCGCACTCAGCTCTTCGCGAAGGC
>JBGSYH010000018.1:0-103902 GCA_041751035.1 Pyrinomonadaceae bacterium
TTTATGGGCACGAATCTGTTTGCCAGATCGTAACGTTTGGAACGATGGCGTCGCGAGCTGCGATCAAAGACGTCGGCCGTGCGCTCAACATGCCCTACGGCGATGTTGAAAAGATCGCAAAACTAATCCCGCCGCCGTTCCGCGGACGTAACATCAGCATCACTCAGGCGATCAAGGACGTACCCGAACTCAAGCAGTTCATGGATTCCGATCCGAAAGTAAAAGAACTTATCGAACTCGCTCTTCGCGTCGAAGGCTGTTCGCGGCACACATCCGTTCACGCCGCCGGGGTCGTAATTTCGCCAAAGCCTTTGCACGAGATCGTCCCTGTGGCCATCTCGGCCAAGAACGAATTCACAAGCCAATATCCGATGGGCGATCTCGAAAAGGTCGGCATGCTCAAGATGGATTTTCTGGGCCTAACAACGCTCACGATCATCGCCGACTGCCTCGCAAACCTAAAAGAAAAAACGGGAGTCGAGATCGATTGGAGCATGATCCCGATGAACGACGAAAAGACGATGAAGCTCTTTTCGGAAGGCAAAACGGACGCGATATTCCAATTTGAATCGTCGGGCATGCAGGACATTTGCCGTCGCTTGCAACCCAAAGAACTCGAAGATCTGTCGGCCTTGAACGCTCTTTATCGGCCCGGTCCGCTCGATGGCGGAATGGTCGAAGAATTCATCTTGCGCCACAAAGGCGAAAAGGAAGTTCAGTACATCGTCCCCGAAATGGAGGACATTCTTCGCAACACATTCGGCGTGCTCGTCTATCAGGAACAGATCATGCAGATCGCGCAAAAGCTCGGCGGCTACAGCCTCGGCGAGGCCGATCTGATGCGCCGGGCGATGGGCAAAAAGAAGCGTGAAGAGATGGAGCCGCACGAAGTGAAATTTATCGGCGGTGCGGTCGAACGTGGGATAAACAAAAAGACGGCGAAAGAGATCTTCGACCTGATGTCGAAGTTCGCCGACTACGGTTTCAACCGCAGCCACAGTATCGCGTACGCGTTTCTGGCGTTTCAAACAGGCTATTTGAAGGCTCATTACCCGGCGTTCTTCTATGCGGCCGTGCTTTCACACGAAGCCGACGACGGCGCGAAAGTTTACAAATATTCGAACGAACTTCGGTCGATGGGCCTGAGCCTTTTGCCTCCTGACGTGAACGAAAGCGACGAAGGATTCACGCCCGCGAACGACACAGTTCGCTTCGGTCTGAGCGCGATAAAAGGAATGGGTTCGGCGTCGGCAAAGGCGATCATCGAAGCACGAAAAGCCGGGCCGTTCGCTTCCCTTTTCGATTTCGCATCGCGTGTCGAGCAAGGTGCGTTGAACAA
The DNA here is from genome assembly GCA_041751035.1 of Pyrinomonadaceae bacterium. GTDB lineage: Bacteria > Acidobacteriota > Blastocatellia > Pyrinomonadales > Pyrinomonadaceae > OLB17. Next base: position 1,340 of record JBGSYH010000018.1, read on the forward strand.
GCGAACGCTAGAGAGCCTGATCTCTGCAGGTGCGTTCGATTCGCTGAATTCTCGCGAAGCGCCCGTAAATGAATGGCGAGCGAGACTCTTCGCCGCGATCGATAAAGCGATCTCATTTGGCCAGAATGCCTGGAACGACAAACTCCGCGGCCAGTCAGGCTTATTCGCCGCAACGACATCTGCCGCCGCGATGCCCGATTCAGAACTCCCGAACGTGCCTGCGTGGACACAATCCGAGATCTCAGCAAAAGAAAAATCCGCCATCGGTTTCTTTCTTTCTTCGCATCCGCTAGATGAATACGTCGAGACGTTGAAGCGTCTGAACATTCGCCCTATCGCCGATTACGACGAGATCCGTCCGGGCAGCAATTTGACCGTCGCCGGAACTGTTTCGGCTCTTCAGGTTCGTTGGAGCAAAAAAGGAAACCGCTTCGCAACTTTCCGCATCGAGGATAAATCGACTGGATTGAAATGCGTGATGTGGGCCGAGGCGTACGGAAAAGCCGCTTCGCTTCTAGCAAACGACGCAATGCTCATAGTCGAAGGTCGCGTCGAGGCAGCCGATGGCCAAGAGACCACACTGATCATCAACGAAGTCCGTTCACTCATCGATTCCGTCACGCGAAACGCCCGAACGCTCACCGTTCGCCTGCCCAATAAAGCTCTCACCGAAGACACACTTGCCGACGTCTACGGCGTGCTCAGCGATTCCCAGGGCCGCTGCGATGTCTTCCTCGAAACAAAGCTCGACGGCAAACTCGTCCGCCTGCAATCGTCCGGCCTGCGTATCCAAGGCTCCGGAAAGCTCGAACTCGAACTAAAAAACCGCGGCTGCGGAGTTGTGTGGGAATTGTAGAACATCAAGATGAATGATGCTCCGGCTGTGCTAGTGTGAAACCCATATTTCAAATTTCAGATCTGAAATTTCAGATTTGATAGGCCGTGCGGGGAATATTTCAAAACTGTAGATAGTTAAAATGAAATACAAGACCTTCGAAGAACTTCCGGTATGGCAAGCAGCAGTTGAATTCGCGCTGAAAGTTTTTGCATTCACCGAAAACGCAGATTTCCGCGGACTTGGTGACACCAAGAATCAACTCGAACGCGCGGCTCTTTCGATCTCAAATAATATCGCTGAGGGATTTGAGCGAGGTTCGACGAAAGAGCTCATCGCCTTCTTGTATATCTCACGCGGTTCTGCGGGCGAATCTCGATCGATGCTTAGGGTATGCGAAAAACATGCGCGTTTCTCAGATCTCAAATTTGAAATTTCAGATTTAATAGGTCGAGCCGTCAATATCTCAAAACAACTCCATGGGTGGTTGGAATCATTGAAAAACACAGAAATAAGGGGCGTGAAATACCTACAGAAAAAGAACGCCAACGATTCGAACAAAACAAAGAATTCGAAGAGTTTGATCGCGAGATGGAGCAGTTCCGCGTTGAGTTCCGTGCGAAGTTGGAAAGGGGCGAGATTTGAGCCATACTTTATCTTTGACGACCTCTTTTCGTTCTTTGCGACTTCGCGTGAAATTGTTCTTACGGAAACATGCTAAGTCCGCGAAGTAAAAACAAAACGAATTATGCAAAACGCTACCCGAACGGCATTTGAACGCGTCCAGAACGCACGGCATCCTGAGCGGCCATACGCGCTCGATCTTTTCACGAGCATTTTCACCGATTTCGTTGAGATCCACGGCGACCGGCGATATGCGGATGATCCGGCGATGGTCTGCGGATTTGCGAGGCTTGATGGCAAAGAAGTTCTCGTCGTTGGGCAGCAAAAAGGCCGCGATACAAAGCAGCGGCAGATGCGTAATTTCGGAATGCCAAAACCCGAAGGCTACCGCAAAGCCCTGCGTGCGATGCACCTCGCGGCGAAGTTCGGCCGCCCGATCATCACATTCATAGACACGCCCGGAGCATATCCCGGCATCGACGCCGAAGAGCGTGGACAGGCCGAGGCTATCGCATTTAATCTTCGCGAGATGTCAGGCTTTCGTGTTCCGATCGTCGTGGTCGTGGTCGGCGAAGGCGGTTCCGGCGGAGCTCTCGCGATCGGCATCGGCGACCGTGTGCTAATGATGGAAAACGCGGTCTATTCGGTGATCTCGCCCGAAGGCTGTGCGGCAATTCTTTGGAAAGATGCTGCAAAAGCGAGCGACGCCGCGGCGTGTCTGCGTCTGACCGCCGACGATCTTAAATCGTTCGGCATCGTTGACGAAATAATTCCCGAAAACATTTCCTGGAGCATCGGCAGCGGCGAAGATTCCGACGGCAAAGACACCGGCAAGACCAACGATTCGTTCGTTTCCATCGGCGAAGTCCTAAAAAAAGCTCTCAACCGCAACCTCGCTGACCTCTCAAAACTCTCCACCGAAGACCTCGTCCGCGAACGCTTCAAAAAATTCCGCAAAATGGGCAGCTGGGTTTAATTGAGATCGTACTCGCCGAGCCGTCTAGTCCGGGAAAACTTTGTCAGACGAGCGAAACTGAATAGTCCATACCTGTTTACTTGCTAAATAAAAGAAATAAGGTCAGGAGAAATAAAATCGGAAAAACGATCGCGATCCTAGCCAGCCATTTTACGGAAATTAGCGAACGACTAGAAAGGTTAGCCGCATCCACCAGCCATAAAGCAAGAAAACCTGCGACTGGCCCCCCAATAACCGAAAGGATCATCAACAGCTGTGTTATGCGAGGAGCCGCTTCTAGTCCAGCAAAAGCCAAAACTTGGAAAAGCACCAAGCCGACTGGTAGAACGGCGATTGCAACGGCTAAATAAGCGTACCAACAAGACTTCCAATATTGGGATGGAATTTGCCTTTTCAGCCATTCTAAGGTCATTTGCCGCATGATCTTTTTGTGACTCCTGTAGTAGTAATTCGCTAGTCAGCCGGATTAGGTGCGAATTACGATCGACTATCAAATACAAACGAATCGTTCCATTTGTATTGGCATAGATCGGCATCGTAGATCAGAATGCCGCCGTTAACAAGTTCCTCTAACATGCCACATAGCGCTTCGCCAACACTATTCTTCATATTGTAAATAGCTTTCGTCTCACGAAAAGTGCTGTAATCCTCAGTATATTCAACAAGCCCAAACATGCAGGCAAGATAATATTCACCAATATCAAAATCGGTCCACTCTGAAAAGAGTTCTTTGATCGAATGGGCATTTTTCATAAGCAGTTGCGATTCCTTAACTCTTCGTACAAATCTGCAAACTGGGCAGTCGGGTTTAGGTGTTTGAATTGTTCACTGATTCTAAAAACATGTCAGCTAGATCACCGTTCAGTTTCTCCGTTGGTTTGCTTTCGAAATGAATAACAACATCTTCGTTTTGACCTTCGAGCCAATAGTCACCGTCTAAATAACTAAGAAAACCGGCCAAGGTATCGATCTGAACATCTCTTAGGATCTTCAAAAATAACTTCTTATCGTGCTCGTTAAGCGCCTGGAAAAAGTCAGTTTCCGGGGCCGAAACTACGGGTTCGGAATACATGCGAGCGTAACTTTCACTCGCCCTGTCGACTGCCTCCGCCTTTATTTTTTCAACAAACTCTTTTGCTTCCATTCATTAACTTGGGGTATTTCTCAAATAGCCTTATCCAAGGCACTATTCGGAACTGATTCGCTCAATTATAGACCGAATCTTTTCGTTCTTATCCTTACTTTCGTGAAGGTTGCCGTCCTTTAACTTACCGACGATAAATGAAAGAAAGCGCAGTTTGCCCGAATCGAGGTTTGTGTTCCCTTCGTCATAGTTTAGTACGTATACATGGCTTGATGATTCTTCGGAATTGAGTTCTTCAAAGCCGATCCCATTTGGCGGTCTAATATCGTTTCTACGAAACACATACGTCAAAAAACCAGCCGAGCTTTTGTATCGAAACGTGGGCATGCCACGAAGTTGTTCTCGCGTTAATGCAACGTCCAGGACTCCATCAGGCGGAACGTCAATGGTGATCGATTCACCCTTCGTATCGATCTTGACTCCATCGGGCTGATCAAGGGCGATCACAACGGCTCCTTCGTAATTGTCCGGAAGCACGAACGTGATCGGTGGTACCTTAATTATCCCGCAACCTAGCTGTGTGACCGCAAAAAAGGCAACGATCACAACGAACATGTTGATGCCAATATCAATTGAAGTTAACCAACGAATTTTCTCCGGAAATTGACTAAAAGAGATTCCCATTGCCGCGATTTTAGCATGGTGGGCTATTTCTGGATATCTTTTCCGAAGTGTGTTCGCTAGATCCGGCGGCTTTGCCGCTCTATTTGCGGAAAAGTTCCACTTTTCCGAAAGCTGGCCAAAATAAAGTACGCGGCTCTGCCGCCGGCGGTGAAGCCGCAAAAGTGGGGAGCGACGGGACGGAAAAGCCCAGCTTTTCCGCAAATAGACAGGCAGAGCCTGAGAGCGAAACCCGAGCCTCCGAGGAAATAAGAGATGCGTGGCCGGAGAGGCAAGCCTCTCCGCAGTGCGGTGCAGCAAGCTGCGAAAGAACTCGGTCGCTTCAGGTTCTGACTTTTAGGCGGCGGAGCCGTCTTACCGACGAAGTCGGCACGTAGCCACGTCGTTTACGGCGTGGGGCAAGCGGCGAAAGCTACCTCAGCCCGTTTCAACGGGCTTAAATTGAACGGCTTAAGCCAAAAGACAAAGGACGTTAAAACGCCCTTTTGAGAATTGGTTCGGCTCGACCACGCCCTAAAGGACGTGGCTAATCGCCGCGAAACGCGGAAAGACGGCATCCGCCGCCTCCAAATCGGCGGCGGAGCCGCGAGGATTGTCAGGCAGTGATCGGAAAAGCACAGCTTTTCCGCAAATAGAGCGGCAAGCCGCAAAGAAAAACTACAAGCCGCGGAGATGAGCGGCCAAGCTGCTGAACATTCCGCCTGCCTTTCCAACTTCAACATTCATTCCATTTGCCCCAACTGCCATCAATTGCGCCAATTGCTATTGGCGGGCGGTAAAGGCTGATAGAAAATATAACAGGGCCGGAGTATCTTTCGAGCACGTGTCTGTAGCCCGCACGGGAGTAAGGGCTCATGTCGATCTTGGATCGCGGATCTGAAATCTCAGATCTCAATCTGGGAACAGACAAAATTCCTTAAAGATCCGCGTAGATCCGTCAGATCTGCTCGATCCGCGGTTTAGAGCGCCTGGCCACCGAACTGCCCGCCCACTCACGCAGGCGGTTCCGACTCGATCTTTGAAATACCGGGAAGCTGAAGCTTGAACTCTGAACTTCTTTGCGTCTTTGCATCTTTGCGTTAAAAGGTCTTAGTCCACCGAACTGGCCGCCCGCTCACGCAGGCGGTTCTGACTCTAGGCGGATGTTTCAAAAGTGTTTCTTTTTGAGTTGCACAAAAATGAAACAAATATTTCCCGCAAGCCGCTGATAATACGGCACTTAACCTGTCTCACTTTGTCCACAAAATGAAACAAAAATGAAACAAAAGTGAAACAAGAAGCCTGCTCGATCCGGCAGATCGACGTTGATGACGCCCTCCGCCGTCTCAAAAATGGGCAAGTTGGGGTAAAACTGAGACGAAGATTGGAACTTTTTTGTAAAAACATGAGCCAAATTCGGCTCTGAAGCTCTGTAAATTATTGAAACACAGCAGCTTACACGTTCCACACACCAGCGGAACAGACCCGGAACAGGCCTGGAACAACCCCGGAACAAGGCCGGAACGCCGCAGGGACACGCGTGTCGGACCCTGGGACAACGGGACAAGCGGGACAAGCGATTTTGGATCGGCGAAAGCCACGCACATTTTTCGGGAATCCGCAGAATCTGCGATATCCGCGTTCAAAATTCCTGCAGATTTTCGCCCGGAGTTCGTGCAGGTTAAGAAAATTAAACTTGAATGGAAGTTTTGCTTTTATTCGAGGCGACGAGAGATTAGAATCTTGGAAGAAGATGCTTAAACCGACCATAATCGCGATACCGATATTTGCTCTGCTGATCGCGGCAGAGGCCTGGTTTGCGTCTCGGCGTGATCCTTCGGCATACGAAGCAAAAGACGCCTGGAACAATATCTTTATCGGCTTTATGAGCGTGGCGTTCGGTGCTTTGTTCGGCGTGTTCATCGCGGTGATCTACCTGGCAGCGTACGAACTCGCTCCATTCAAATTCCCTGCCGAAGCCTGGTGGACTTGGGTTCTGCTCTTTTTTATAGATGACTTTGCTTACTATTGGTTCCATCGCTTCAGCCATGAATCGCGGCTCTTTTGGAATTTCCACGTCGTTCACCACTCGAGCGTTTTTTATAATCTCTCGGTCGCCGTCCGGCAGAGCTGGTTCTCAGGCGTGCTTCATTGGGTGTTCTATGCACCGATAATGCTGCTCGGGTTTGCCCCTTGGATGTTCGCACTGATGCACGGATTCAACCTGATCTATCAGTTTTGGATCCATACGAAGTTCATCAAAACGCTCGGGCCGCTGGAATATGTGCTGAATACGCCCTCGCACCATCGCGTGCATCACGGCGTGAACAATCCGTATCTGGATAAGAACTACGCCGGCGTGCTTATCATCTGGGATCGAATGTTCGGATCGTTTGTACAGGAAACGGAAGAACCGAAGTACGGCATTATCAAGCCGATAGAAAGCTATAACCCGCTTTGGATAAACACACACGGTTGGGTTGAGATGTGGCAGGAAATGAAGTCTCGTGATAATTTTTTCAGCAAATTGCGATGCGTTTTTGCGTCTCCGAACATGGACCGCAAATAAGCGGCCCTTTGTGTGTATGGCAGCTGTTCGATAAATAGGTTCGATCACGCGAAGCCGCAAAGAACGCAAAGCAATAAACTTATGACCAAGACTTTGATGAACGTATTAACTTCTTTTGTTATCATTTCGGCTCTGTTCGCCGTATCGGCTTTCGCTCAGACCGTGAAGATCACGCCGAAGGAACAGGTCTATACCCGCAAAGCACCGATCGTCGGATTCAAGAAAACGTTTAAGATACGTCGGCCGGTAGCAACCGCGGCGACGCCCGAACTTTCAAAAAAGATCACCGCCGCCATCGATCCTGTAAATGTACTCGAGATAAACCTTCAGGAAGAGCTGACGGAAATGCAGTGGCTCTCCGAGGCTGATTATGAAGAAGTTTTCAATGAGAATGGCGTCCTTACCTTGATGATCTGGATGGAAGGCTCCGCTGCTTACACCGATGGCGTCACGAAATATGTCGTGATCGACACGGCAAAAGGCACGCGGCTCGCTCCGTCCGACGCTTTCGTCGATCTGGAAGGCCTCATCGCAGCCGTGAAGAAAAAGCAGGACGCCGAGGTCGAAAAATCGATCGCCGAGATCAAAAAGGATCCCGAATGGGCGGCTGACGACGATCCGAAACGTCTTTTTGAATACACGGATTTTACTGAAAAGGACCTGACAAACTTCGCCGTGGATATGGCAGGCGTGGCGTTCTTTTACGATTACGGCTTTCCAAATGTCGTAAAGTCGCTCGAACCCGATGGCGAACTTCGCTTCTCTTGGACTGAGATCTCGCCGTTCATCAAACGCGACGGTTTGCTCGGAAGGTTCGCTCGCTAATATACTTGTTCGCAGATGAACGAAAGAAAGATACGTGTTTTAGTTGCTAAGCCCGGGCTGGACGGCCATGATCGCGGTGCGAAAGTTATAGCCCGCGCTCTTCGCGATGCCGGTATGGAAGTTATCTATACAGGTTTGCGGCAAACTCCCGAAATGATCGCGTCGGCTGCCTTGCAGGAGGATGTCGACGCCGTCGGCATCTCGATCTTGTCAGGAGCCCACAAAACCTTGTGTCCGCGCATCGTTGATCTGATGCGTGAAAACGGAATGGACGATACGCTCATTCTGGTCGGTGGGATAGTTCCTAACGAAGACATTGCCGATCTGAAATCCCGAGGCATCTCCGAAGTATTTCTTCCGGGAACCTCGACCGAAGACATCGTCACATATATTCGTGCGAACGTTAGAGCTCAAGGCTAGTCTGCGTATGGACTTTTTTATAGATCTAAAACATCGCTAGCCGCTCCGCGGAGTTTTAGCATCAAACCTAAATAGCCAATAAAGGTATAGAACAAGGAGTCAATTTCGTAATGAAAAAGCTAACAACATTATTTTTTGCATTTGCGATGATCGTTTCAGCGACATTTATCAGCGGAGCCATCTCATCGGTGACCGGCGGCGGCGATTCGTTTTCCGCACATGCCCAAACATCGGTTAAACGGAAAAGAAAGGTCGGCGTGACCCGCCGAATTTACCGAGGTGGAAAATACGCGGGTACGCAGATATGGAACGGAACAAGATGGGTCGCTTACAAGACCTGGCAAGGCGGCAAATGGGTAACAAACAAATCATGGCGTACCGGCCGCAAGGTCGTCAGCCGGACCAAGAAGGTTGTTTATTAAGCAGAACGCGTCCTTGACCGGACGCATTTCATTTTGGCACAGCGAATGCACCTATATTCACTAATGACAGATTTGGATTCTCATCTTTACTGAAAAAGGAGTTAACGCTATGAAATACAAAGGTTTACAGATATTCGTTTTTGCATTCGTTGCCGTATTATTTTCATACGGAAGTGCATCGGGGCAGGTCGTTGAGGCCGCGAAGGACGCCGCCGATAAGACTAAAGACGTTGCGAAAAAGACCGGAGTGGTTGTAACGGACGGTCTGGAAAAGATCGCAGACAAGACCAAGGATGCAACGGTGGATGGCACAAAGAAAGCCGCCAAAACGACCAAAACGTTTGGCAATAAATCGGTAGAAGTTACCGAAAATATTGCCGAAGGAACGGTTCGCGAAGGTAAATATTACACCGTAAAGACCTGGGATGGAACCAAATGGGTATCGAAACAGGTTTGGTTTGCAAGCAAGAAAACTGCCGATAAAACCAAAGATGTCGTAGTCGGCGATGAAGACCAAAATTAGTTGTTTGATCCGACCAAGCGACAAGATAAGAGGCATTTCAATTAACGGGATGCCTCTTTAACTATGTCCGAACGCGAGAAAGTAGAAATAGTCCCAAAGCCGTGAAGATAACTAAAGGAATCCAAACAGCAACCCCGGCCGGCAGCATTCCATTTACCCCGAGTTGCTCGATCGCAGATGTCACTCCCGTAAAGAGCAGCCAGAGCCCGACGGCGTAACCTATGGTGACGACCTTCCCTTTTCGATCAAGCGAAAGTGCAAATGGAGCGGTAAATATGGCGATGATCAAAGGCAAAAAAAGCGTCGCGTAACGTTTTTGTATTGCGACCTCAAAACTGCGGCGCTCAACATCGGAGCGTGTCTGATCCATCTGAATACCAAGCTCCGCTATCGTCAACTGGCTGGGCCTTCTGCGAACCGCGATAAACGGATTTATGTCATCACCAAAAAGCGGGTCCGAGCCGATCTCGAGAGCTGCATAACCTCCATTAAGTAGTTCGTTACGACGTCCGCCTTCTATAAATCTAATTCCGTTTTCCTCCCAGATCGCCGATTTTGCCCGGTACAAGGTTTGCAATCGCTCCCCTTTCTCAACAAATTCATAAACGGTGAGGTCAATCAGGGGACAAGTCGATGCGCAATTTAAAGACCTGGCCATGTCGTTATCAGACGTAAGAGTGTTATTTAATACCTGAACGACTTTTGACTCTAATCGGAATGAATAGACCCGCTTGTCATTCGCGATCCAGAGCCTGTTACCGATCGCCGCCGGCTTACCTCTAATTCGCAGCCGATCACGTAAACGTTCCTGGATCTGGTTCGCGCTCGGTGCGAGATATTCCTGCACCTGCCAATTCACAAGACCTAGAAATGACATTAATAGAAAGCATGGAACTAATAGACGATAAATGCTTTGTCCCGCAGCGACCCATGTCACCAATTCGTTCTGCCGCGATTTAATCACGTATGTCGCGAGCACGGCGATCATTGCCGCAGACGGCACCAAACTTAGATAGACAAAGGGCAAAAGGAAGAAAAGATACTGTATTAGCAACCAGATCCCGCCCTGCATGGAACCGGCGAACCGCCACAGCTCAAACGCAGTGAACACTAAGAATACTGATGAGAGAAACGCCAGAGTGATAAGAAAATAGCGTACGAGATCGTAAAGAATGTCAAAATCACGCAAACCAGTGGTCAGGTCGAGAACGAGACTTCGGCGATCGACGCCAGCCAGCTCCCGGCGAAAACTCGGCAGCAAAATCGCAAGTCTTGAAAAAAGGTCGCCGCTTGTTCCTGTTCGAGAAGATATTCCAAACCAAATTATCGCGACTGCTATCGCTCCAAGCGGCAGAATCCCGGCAACAAATACAGGAACACTGCCTGCCCTGGCCAGTTGTTCACCCAAAAAAGCGACTAAATAAAAGCTGATTAATGAGATGAGCGAAAGAAAGATACCAAATCCGCGACCGCCGCGATTAAAACGCAGAACAAGCAACGCACCGAGTATCGCAAAGAGAAACGGAGCCAGGGACAGCACCATTCGGCGCTGCCAAATGATGTTCGCTTCGGTTCGTTCGCTTCCCTCTTTTGTGCGGGCGGCGTTGGCCAGCTCAGTTAGCCCCAGTTCTTCGATCGACAATTCCCTATCGCCGAGCTTTGCGATCAAATCGCCGCGCCGTGTTTGTATCGCAAAACGGATCTCGCCGAGCGTTTCGGATACTATTTTTTCTCCTGAATCGGACGGCGTAATGGTTGTGGAGACGGCATTTGCAAGAAGCAGTTCCGATCTTTCCGCAGAAGAATCAATGCGGCCGTCGCTGCTCGTTATCAGACGCACCGTTCCTGTTTTTTCATCTTCAGCGTGAATGAAGATGTTCCTCCACCTTCCGGTGGACATATCTCCGTCCTTTACATAAGCCGTATATCCTGCGATCTCAGTATTGAAAACGCCCGGTTCGATAGGTGATTCGAGCTTATAGATCGCCGTCTGAAGTGCGACAGCCTTGACGACCCGGGCGGCCAATGGAACGCCGAATAAATTCACCAAGATCGCGAAGATCGATAGAGCAAAGCCCAATATCGCGATTGGCGCGACCACTTGGAGATTTCCGATACCGGATGCACGAATTGCCACCAACTCGCTGTCGCCCTGCATTTTCGATAGGCCGATTATCACCCCGACCAATACCGCCATTGGACATGTAAACGCGACGACGTTCGGGATCAACGCGACCGCAAGCTGCCAGATCAGCGACGGCGGAATATTTGCACTGAAGAAGATATCTGAAAACCGGCCTGCCTGTTGAACAAAAAGAATTACGCTAAGCAGCGCCCAGGCGAAACCGACGTACGGAACGACCGAACGGAGCAAATACAACGAGATCGATAGGCCAATCTTTCCTTTCATCCGTTTGGCATAGCTGCCGTTTCGAAACGCGTTCGGATCGGCTGATCCAGAGATCGATCGATTATTTTCTGATGAGCTTCGGTCAATTCGGCAATCGCAGAGAAATTTTGATCTAGTTTAATAAAATCTTCAGGCGTTTCTTTTCGTACAGAGCGGATCGCCGTAAGCCAACCCAGGGATATCGGCCCCGTCAATCTGCCGGCATGGCAATTTTCGCAAACAAGATGCTGTGCCGAATCAAATGCTGGCCGTTCGTCGTCAAAAAATTCGCGGCCGCAGGTGTGACACCGGCGCCAATCGGGAAGTACACCAGCAAGCCGCAAAAGCCACGATTCGAAATAGAAGCGTAAGAGCAAATTGTCCGAGCCGGCCGGCATTTCGGTTTCTAGACACGCTTTTAGCATTCTAAAAAGTACCTGGTTCGGATCGCCCGGCAATGAAAATGCAAGCATGAGGTCGCCAAAATATGAATAGGCAGAAAGCACTTCGGGGCGGCTCGCGACAATAAAATTTGAACGCAGTAAATCAGCGTTCTGGATCGATACCAGTTCGCGGTCTTCTCTCTGAAAATATGTAAGTCTAATGATATTAAATGGCTCAAGCGTACTTCCGAATTTGCTGTTCAGTCGTTTGATGCCTTTTGCGACGCCCCGGATCACGCCGTGATCGCGTGTTATAGCGACGATTATCCGGTCGGCTTCCGCCAGATCATGGCTTTTGAGCACAATTGATTCATTTTCGATCAGCGGCATTGCGGGTTTTGCAGATAGGTGCGGTCTACCAGGGAATAAAGTAAAGTACCCAGGCGATAAGAAGGCTAATGCCGACAAACTGTGCGAACGTTTTTGCTCCGTAAAGTATGCGGTCGCGAAGTTCGCCTTCAGTAAATACCGCGAATAGCACTGAAACAAAGAAGGCAAAAGCTACAAGATAAAGAAAATGGCTCATTTCTTCCTCCCGAAATGAATGTCCATCGCATCCATTACAGCCAGATAGTTCAATAGGCCGGAAACTTCAAGAAATCTGCCGCCGTATTCAAAACCGGCACCGGCAGCGACGCTCGGATCGGGCGTGACCGAAAAGACAAAGCTAAGCAGATCGCCGAGACCGTTCCCGAATGTTGCGATCATATTAAGGATATACAGCAATTGTCCATCCTTATATTCAAATCCCGGATAATACGCACCGCCGCTTAAAATGCCGATGATGAACATTGCCCAGATCGAAATACTTATGAACGCTCCACGCCTCCAATTTCCCTGCAAAAAATGCCCTGCTCCGGGAAATAGCCAGCCAAGAACTCCGATTATCACAGGATTATTCATTTAGTATGGTTCGTTTTTCCTTTAAAATTAACTTCAAATGTCCGAATCCAACAGCTACGAGAATGTTTAAAGTTCGCTAGTTTAACCATTCTCTCTAAAGCGTTTAAGCTAAGGACCTAAAGCACGGTCTCGAAACAGGATTAAGTTAGTGTGATGTCGCAAATATTACCGGCATCTGTTACAGCTAACTTAGTTAACATACTCAAACGAATGGCATTGCCGAACAAACTCTTCGAAAAGGCTTCTCGAAAGATGATCCGTTTTCCACGACAGTTCCGGATGCCACTGCACACCGATCACAAAGCGCCCTTCTCGTGTGTCTTCGACCGCTTCTATGACGCCATCGGCGGCCCAAGCTACTGCACGCAACTTAGACCCGACGACCTTTATCGCCTGATGGTGATGCGAATTTACTCTCACATCTTCGTTTCCAGATTCGACGAGCGACGCCAAAATGCTGTCATCATCAATACGAAGGCGATGCGAATTTCGTTCGAGGGGCGGACCTTGATCATGCTTAAGCGCCGATTCAACCTGCGAGCTGATGTCCTGGTAAAGACTGCCGCCTCGCGAAACGTTCAAAATCTGGTGGCCATAGCAGATGCCGAAGATCGGCAGCCTCAATTCTTCGGCCGCAGAGAGCACAAGCAGATCCGTTTCGTCCTTTTCTTCGACGACCTTTTTCAAAGCATTGTGCGGATGTTCCCCGTAGCGATACGGATCAGGGTCGGTATCGCTTCCGGGAAGCAGAACACCATCCAGGCCGCCGACCAACTCGCGAATATATTCATTATTCGGGATCAGCGGTATTTGAATTGGAATCCCACCCGCGGCGACTATCGCCTCGCTGTAGTCGCGCCCAAGATAGAAGCGGCGTGTTTCCAGCTCAAGCCGCATCGTGATGCCTATTAGCGGTCGTTTCGACATAAAACTAAATGTTCGGCCAATTTGGGCAAGGTGTCAATTTGAGCATTTGAAATTAAAGACTTATCATCTACTTTTTATGCGAAACAGCGAAAAAATCGCCAAAATCCGTTCGACGACCGTAATATTGGTACAGCGTGACGGAAAGGTCGCGATGGCGGGCGACGGCCAGGTAACGCTCGGCGAAACCGTTATAAAGGGAAGCGCACGAAAGGTGCGCCGGCTCGGCGACGGTAAAGTGATCGCCGGTTTTGCGGGATCGACGGCGGATGCTTTCTCGCTGCTCGGCCGGTTCGAAAAGAAATTGAGCGAATATCAGGGCCAGCTTGAACGGGCAGCGATCGAACTCAGCAAGGATTGGCGAACCGACAAATATCTCCGCAGTCTCGAGGCACTTTTAATTGTTGCGGACAGCAAGGACGCGTTTCTCATATCCGGCAAAGGCGATGTGATCTCATCGGACGACGGCATGCTCGCGGTCGGTTCGGGAAGTATGTATGCGATGGCCGCCGCAAGGGCGATGATGAAACATACGGATCTTTCGGCCCGCGAGATCGCTGAGGATTCATTGCGGATAGCTTCGGAGATCTGCATTTATACAAATTCGGATATTGTTGTTGAAGAACTTTCCTAATGGCCATCTATTTAGGCGGGGAGACCGCCGCCGCAAAACCAAAATTGGATGATCTGACACCGCGTCAGATAGTCGAAGAACTCGATAAATACGTTGTCGGGCAAATGGATGCGAAGCGTGCGGTCGCTGTGGCGTTGCGTAATCGTATCAGGCGGCAGAAGCTTCCGGCGGAGATCGCACAGGACGTTCTGCCAAAGAATATTCTGATGATCGGCTCGACCGGCGTCGGAAAAACCGAGATCGCAAGGCGCCTCGCCCGTATCGCCGATTCGCCGTTCATCAAGATCGAAGCTTCGAAATTCACCGAGGTCGGCTACGTCGGCCGTGATGTGGAAAGCATGATCCGCGAGCTGATGGATGTTGCCGTCGATATGACAAAGCAGACGGCATACGAAGACGTGCGAGAGCGTGCTGAACAGAACGCCGAGGAAACGATACTGGATGTCCTACTGCCGCCGACCGCTCTTCATTACAACCCTGAGGATACGGTAGATGAGGCGTCGGCCAACCGCACCCGCGAAAAACTGAGAGATCAGCTAAAGAAAGGCGATCTGGACGAGCGGATGATCGAGATAGACACGCAGGATCGCGGCAATGCTTCGATAGATTTTGTTGGTGCCCAGGGAATGGAGGAAATGGGCGTAAACCTCCGTGATATGTTCGGCAATCTGTTCCCGACGAAGACCGTTCGCCGTAAAATGCGTGTCGCCGATGCTCTCGGATATCTGATTCGCGATGAGCAGGAAAGGCTTGTCGATATGGAGCAGATCACCCGAATGGCGATCGACAAGGTCCAGAATTCAGGAATTATTTTTCTCGATGAGATAGATAAGATCGCTGGGCGCGAGTCGAGAGGGAATCCGGACGTGTCGCGCGAAGGCGTCCAGCGCGACCTTTTGCCGATCGTCGAAGGAACGAATGTAAATACACGTTACGGAATGGTGAGCACCGAACATATTTTGTTTGTTGCCGCCGGTGCGTTTCACGTTTCGAAACCATCTGACCTGATCCCGGAATTGCAGGGCCGTTTTCCGATCCGCGTCGAACTTGAAGCGTTAACCATAGACGACCTTATGCGCATACTGACGCAGCCAAAAAATTCTTTGATTAAGCAGTATCAGGCGCTTTTAAGCACCGAGGGAATCGAGCTGATCTTCACCGAGGATTCGGTTTCAAAGTTGGCCGAAATGACTGCCGAGATGAATAAGACGACCGAGAATATCGGTGCCCGGCGGCTGCATACATTACTTGAGAAACTGCTTGAAGAGATCAGCTTTTTAGGCAGTGAATTAGAAGAGAAGACGCAGACGATCGATGCCGCGTATGTCGAGGCAAAGCTAAGCGGGCTGATCGAGGATCAGGACCTGCGGCAATATATTCTGTAAGTTTAAGCGCATGACCCAGGGAACCGCACCAAAGAAAAATAATAAGCGTTTCGGCCTTAAGCACCTTGCGATTAAAGCGCCTCTACTTTTAGCGGCGCTTATAGTGCTTACCGGTTTTCAATGCGGCAAACGCGGTGCTCCGGAGCCACCCCGCGAACGTGTTCAACAACGTGCTGAGTTAAGCGGATTCCAACGCGGGAATACGGTCATCCTTTCTTGGAAAATGCCTGCACGTAATGCTGACTCCGGCAGTGTGCTGTTCATCGACCGGGCAGAGATATATCGTCTAGCCGAACCGATGACCTCGCCGCAGCGGATCACCGAAGCAGAATTTGCGACACGGGCGGTGGTGATCGGTTCACAGAAGTTTGAGCCGGACGACTTTGCTTTAAAAACGATCACCTACCGCGACACACTGGAGTTTGCGGGGCAGGCGGTTCGGCTGCGATATGCGATCCGATTTGTGAACGCTTCGGGACAACGCGCAGCGTTTTCGAATGTATTGCTGCTCGAACCGGCGGCAAGTATTGCGGCAGCCCCGACTTCCCTTTCGACCGATCTTTCGCAGGAAGCGATCACCCTAAAATGGACCGCCCCTGCCGCGAACGTCGATGGTACAAGCCCGGTAAATCTTCGCGGTTATAATGTTTACCGTTCGGAATCTGCGACGCAGGCCGGGCGTCTTTTGACTAAGGACCCGATAGACGAAACGGAATTTGCCGATCGGTTCTTCGAATTTGAAAAGAAATATTTCTATTTTGTCCGTGCGGTCTCAAGCGGAACCGGCGGCGAACCGGTCGAAAGCACCGAATCGAATATTGCGGAAATATCGCCGGTCGACACATTTCCCCCGTCGGCTCCAGTCGCAATAACACTAGCGGCAACGCCGACATCGATATCAATATTTTTCCCAAACAATCCGGAAAAGGACATCGCCGGTTACTTGATATACCGTTCAGACGACAAGGAAAAACCGCTTGCCGAATGGGAACTGCTCACACCCGAACTAACGGAAAAGACGACGTTTCTTGATAACACTGTAGAATCAGGCAAGACGTATTTTTACTACATTACCGCCACCGACAAATTCAAGAACGTAAGCCCGCCAAGCGAGATCGTCAGCGAAACGATCCCTTAAAAAAAAGAACCGCAAAAAGCGGCGGCCAATTCGTTCTTATAACAAAGAGAAAGGCCTGCTGCATGCCGGCAACAGACCTTATATCTCTTTAGTTCAGTCAACTTTATCTCGGATCAAGAGCATCGCGCCGACAAGATCCTCAAAAGTGTCCCTGCTTTCCGTAATTCCCTTCTTTACTTTCCGAGCCGGATTTCCAACAAGGGCGGCCAACAGGCCGGAATTCACAATGCAAATTCCTAGTTATCAAAACGCGTTTCAGTGAAGACAGGTTAACCCGAATCGCCCACAAAAGTCAAGATTTTTTTTCAAGAACTAGCAATCTTTTTGCAAGAGTGCCAGAAGATGCTGTATCTACACAATTTAAGGCAACAATAGGTTGTGTTTCGCCGGATAACTTGGCAAATGCAAAGGGAGTTATATAATCGTTCTCAATGAGAATCGAGATCGACGACGATTTACGGCCATCAAAGATTGTCTGCGTTGGACGCAATTATGCCGACCACGCCGCCGAATTGGGCAATGAAGTGCCGAAAGAGCCGCTGCTCTTTCTGAAAGCTCCCTCGGCGATCATTACCGACGGCGAAGCGATCAAGATACCGGCACAGTCGCACCAGACAGAACACGAAGCCGAGCTTGCGGTCGTTATCGGACGTGAGTGTAAGGACATCCGCGACGACGAAGATCCGCTAAGCTATGTGCTGGGCTATACGTGCCTGAATGACGTAACGGCCCGTGACATACAGCGGCACGACATTCAGTTCACGCGGGGAAAATCGTTCGACACGTTTTGCCCGATCGGGCCATGGATCGAAACCGAACTGGATGTTTCTGATCTTCGCGTTACCTGCACGGTGAACGGCGATAAAAAACAGGACGGACGAACTTCGCAAATGGTCTTCCCTGTCGATTTTCTGATACGATACATCTCAAGACAGATGACCCTGAACGAAGGCGATATTATCGCGACCGGAACGCCGTCGGGTGTTTCGAAGTTAAACGCAGGCGATGTTTGCGTTGTTGATATCGAAGGCATCGGAACGTTGAGCAACCCGGTCACATAAACGATCCGCACGCTCTTACAAACAAATACATATGAAATTTTTTATTGATACTGCAAATTTGGACGAGATCAAAGAAGCCAATGAAATGGGCTTGATCGATGGCGTGACGACGAACCCTTCGCTGGTCGCGAAAGAAGGCGATGTCGATTTCAAGGAACACATCGCGGCGATCTGCAAGATCGTCAAAGGAGATGTTTCGGCCGAGGTCACCGCACTCGACACAGAAGGTATGTTGAACGAGGGCCGCGAGCTCGCAAAGATCGCCGATAACGTGGTCGTAAAGTGTCCGCTGACGCTCGATGGCCTAAAGGCGACCCGGACCTTCGCCGCCGAAGGCATTGGCGTTAACGTTACCCTATGCTTCTCTGCGTCGCAGGCACTGCTTGCGGCAAAGGCGGGTGCGAAGTATATCTCGCCCTTCATCGGACGCCTGGACGACATCTCACAGGACGGTATGCAGCTGATCCGCGATATCGTTTTGATCTATGACAACTACGATTTCGATACACAGGTTCTGGCCGCCTCGATTCGCCACCCGTTGCATATCGTTGATTGTGCATTGGCACGAGCGGACGTCGCGACGATCCCATTCAAGGTGATCAAACAGCTCGTCCATCATCCACTGACCGACAAGGGACTTGACTCATTTCTCGCAGATTGGAAGAAAAGCGGTAGATAGTTTAATAACAGCGGATTGACAGAGACTTTCACGGATTAGGCTTTAATTTTGGTTTAGTCTTCGACTTACCGATCAACAATCTGTGAATATCCGCGTTAATCCGCTGTTGAATTATCCCTGATCAAGATCCAAGTAGATCTTTAAGCGCACCTTGGTGGGCGGCGGCGTCCAGGTCTTTTTGCAAGCCTGACTGATATTTCTCACGAAATCCCTCATCCTCGCCTTCCATTGCGACCAGTTCACGAAGCTTTGTTATGTGCAGCTCAACTACCTCTTCACTAAAGCCATCTTTCTGAGCAAACATCTCGTCGATATCGACAATAAGAGTCGAAAACTTCCGCAGCCAACTGAAGTCCGGGTCCTCAAGTAGAATATTCAAAAACTGCCCCGGGGTCTGCGGCCCATTAATTCCCTCATAGATCGCCCGCTCATGATCGAGCAAAGATTTGTGCAGCTTAAGCAGCAGATCGCGGCCATTTTTCAACAATTCAGCGTTTTGCATAAAACAATTCTACACCCTTTTATAAATTATAAGTACCGTGCTAATCTTTGATTATTAGCCAGCTAATCAATTTTAGTTAGCCCGCTAATAATCTTTTCTTTGCTCGCTAATTAAAGATAATTAGCTTGGTAATAAGCAGACAAAACCGCTTAATGGAATTTCATTCGACAGTCAGCCACCTGCTCCAACGCGTCGGGACCGCACACAAGACCTTTCTTGAAAAGCGGCTTAACGAAACGGGCCTGCATAGCGGTCAGGTATTCTTGCTTGTCGAACTATGGAAACGTGATGGCCGCCGTCAGGTCGATCTGGCCGCCGCTCTGAACGTCGCTGCACCGACGATAAACAAGACGTTGACCGGCTTGATCGAAAATGGCCTCGTAACACGCGACCGCGTTGAGGACGATGCCCGCTCGACGCGCATTTTCTTGACCGAATCAGGCAAAGCCATCCGAAAAAGGCTTGAAGATCAATGGTTTGAGATAGAATCTGAGATACTCACGGAGCTTACCGATGCCGAAAGATTGATGCTAATCGAAATTCTCAACAAGCTCAAGTACTTTTACTACGGCACCGACCCGGACGACGAATAGATAATCCCTATTCAATCTTTCATTCAAATGATTTTCGGAGTAAGATTCCTAAAAACCGACCAATGGAGGTATGCGAATGAAGTTCCTAATGGCAAGCGATGGCTCGCCGCAGAGCGATGCCGCTATCGAAGCTCTAAAACGCTTCAAGCTCAACCAAGGCGATGAAATAAAGATAATCAGTGTAGTCGATATGGCCGTGCCGATGGCGATCGATATCTATGGTGGGTATCTCCCCGACACCGCGGAGATGGAAAAGACAGCCCGCGAACACGCCGCGAAAATACTGACAGATACCTGCGAAAAACTCGAAGGCATTTGCGGCGGCGACAAGGTCTCGGTCACAAGCGATGTTCTCTTTGGTACGCCCGAAAGCCGTATTGTTGAAACGGCCGAAGAAATGGGTGCGGACATGATAATCGTCGGTTCGCATGGATACAGCCGCTGGGAACGGTTGCTGCTCGGGTCGGTTTCCGATTCGGTCGTTAATCATGCACCGTGTTCCGTCTTGGTTGTCCGTGTGCCGGCAAGCGAATAGATGAAACCCGGCGATGAGATCACCGTAAACGCCTTTGGTTTCGACAAAAAGTTAAAGCGAAGCTGGAAGTGTCTGGTCACCGGCATTGAAGGTAATGCTTTAACACTTGTCGGAGAATTTAAAGAAAAGGTTGAACATCCCGAACTCGGCACGATCGAAGCGGGCACTATGTCGACCGAATATTTCTGGCTCGACCGCTGGTACAACATCTTCCGTTTGACTTCACCGACAGACCAACTCAAATGCTGGTATTGCAACATAACAATGCCGCCGGAAATATCAGATAATTCACTCGACTACATAGATCTCGATATCGACATCGTCATTTGGCCTGATGGAACACATCAAGTTCTGGATGAAGCCGAATTTGAGGAAAATGCTGGGCGGTTTCAATATTCGGACGAAATTCTTAAGAGCGTGCGAACCGCAATGGACACGATCTTGTCCGACCTTCGTCTCGGCAAACCTCCTTTCGAAAGATAGCACCTAAGACTGCAACAATTGTCACCATTTTGCGTGAAGGCGTTTGAGTTCATTCCTAAAATTCGACCTCGGAGAATAAAAATGAAAATGATCCCCATCAGTTCTGCCGCCGCATTTCTATTTTTTATGTTGGCCGTACCGCCAACGTTGGCCCAAACGCAGGCAGAGGTGCCCCAATATTCTGACCCGATGGCGAACATATCCATCGAAATGACGCGCGTTTCGCGAAACGTCGAGGAGCTGACGCAGCAGCTAAAGTCATTTGTCGATAAATTCGAAAAGGTCGGCTCACTAAACATGACCGAAAAGCAGCAGCGGCTTATATTGGGAATGGAACTGCTCGTCCGCACCGAACAGCGCGTCACGGAATGGCAAAAGTATCAGGTCGCGCTCGTAAGAGAGCAGAGCGAAGCCCGCGCAAAGCTCGCCGGTATCGAAATTGAGCTTCACCCCGAACGTCTCGAACGCTCAACACAGTGGGAAGGCTCGACACGAGCACCGGAAATGCGTGAAAGCCGCCGACAAACGCTGATCGCAGAACGACAAAGCCTAAATGCGTTAATGAATCAGATAGATAGTTCGTTGAGCGAAGCAAATTCGGTCTTGCGTGAAGCACAAGCGATGGCAAACCGCCTCCGTCGGACGTTCTTACCGCAGATAGAGCAGGAACTTTACCAATAGTTTCAAGCCTTTGGCTGGATGCGAAGAATATATGCCCCGACAGCGACGCTGACGCCGGGTTTTAGAGCGACGCGTTGGTTCATCGGCAGGTCATAGCTTTGGATCATCGCGGCATTTCGGCCTTCATTTTTCACCCAGAAATTCCCTGCACCGTCGGTCGAGATAACAATATGCCGACGGCTTACTTCCGGATCACCGGTAAGAGCGATATCGACCGGTTTTGACCGCGAACCACGTCCGATAGTCGTTTCCGCATTAAATATCGGCACGACATTTTGCCGAACGCCGTTCAGCCAGATCTCAAGTTTATAAAGCTCACGCGCACGAGGCCTGACATTTGTCATCACCTCGCCTTCATCGCTGCCAAGCGGAACGGCACGCGGGATATTCGCCGAAGGATTTGTCTGCGGTGCGTTAGGACGAAGCTGAGCCTGCGTGAAATTCGGAGTTTCGAGCTGCGGCGGTTGTTGGACCGGCGTTGTTTGCCGTGGTTGCTGCTGGGGCGGCGGTGCATAAGGCGTGGGCCGGGCCGAAGTTTGCGAAGGCTGTTTTGAAATGCCCCCGGACGGCAGATTCTTCGGCCTTGCTAAGACTCCTGTTTTGCCGGATGACGCATCTTCCCACGAATGCTGCACGCGAACGTCGCCTTTTTCAAGCGTTCCGTCGCACCTTAGCTCGATGATGAACGACTTTGTTTCCAGCTTTCGCTTCCCTGCGATCTCTTTCGCCCGCTCCGCCAAAATGTGATAAAGCCCTTGCTCCAGACCGCGGCGTTTTACGCCCTGCCAATCCTTATCGTCGTCGGTTGCGAGGAATATCGTGTATTCGGTCGGGATTATTGACGTACCTTGGGGCAAAGGCACAAGTTCGGCCTGCATAACGGCTTCGACGGCGCGTGCGATCTTTACAATGAACTCCTCCGCCTGGCTGCGCGGCTTTATCTGCGCGTCCTTCGCCGCCTGTTCGAGCACAAGCTCAGCCGATTCGCCGTCGATCCATCGCCTTACTTTATCTAGCACACTCAAATTTTATCTCCAGGTAAATGCTTACGATCTCATAAGATCATCAGAATAAAGCATAGATCAACGCTTCAACAAAATGCACCTTGTCCTACGCAGCAGCTTTGCCGCTCTATTTGCGGTGAATCTCTGATTCACCGAATCGCCTCTCATACTTCTGGAGGCTATGCCTCCGATCGGCGGCATAGCCGCATCATTGGGTTAACATACATCGGAAAAGTAGAACTTTTCCGCAAATAGGGCGGCAGAGCCGTAAAGATCGAAATGGAGTCGAGCCGTCGTCACCTTATCAAGACCTCCAAGGATCACGAAAGATCCTTACGTTAATGCGTTAGCTCTACTCTATTTCCAAATACCTGCCATGCAGCCAGCCGCGGTTCGTTGACAGTCTAGGGTTTGCTTCGCGGCCTTGTTCGACAACATCAACTTGATACCAGTCTCCTTCCTTTTTTACAACTCTGACGCGCGAATTTCTGGTCACGACCCCAAGCGGCGTATTGTTTGGCGAAGGTTCGGGCCTTAGATTAATATCCGTAGTCGCGGTTGCCATTTCGGCTGCGAACGGGTTTGAAACTGCCGGAATTACGCCCGAATTCCTGACAAAAACGCTGGTCGCGTAAAGCGCACTGATCAGAAAGACCGCCGCAATGCCGTAAACCATCGCACGTTTCCCGATCCATTTCGCAAACCGCGACTTCCCCGCTTCATCATCGTAATGTTCGAGCGGAACCTCTAAACGATTGTTGACCGGCGGCGGACCTGCGTTCGGCCAATGGTCTTCAACGCGCTCGGTCGGCTTATAAATTGGTGCAGGCGGTTCGGGTAATTTTTCAGCAAGCTTTTCCGGCCGGCCATCTATCAAAGGATGCCGTTTGCGCAGGTCCTTTGTCGTGTCAAACTTCGGTTCCTGCGGTGCCAGCGGCGTATAACCTTTCGCAACCTGTGCTTGGGGCGTGGCATTTAGCTTGGGCCGGACCGTGGTCGCGGTCTCATATTCGGCAGCCATCTTTCGAAGCTGCTGAAGATCCACCCAAAATTCGTCGATCGACTGATGCCGTTCGCCGGGCAAGGCGGCGGTCGCCTTTCTGAGCACGCGTTTCAGCTCATCAGACCATTCTTCGTCGCGAAACTTGAGCGGCAGGTCGGTGATCGGCTGATTTGCGTAATAACGCGGCGATTCCCCCGAAACAAGCGTATAAAAACTCTTCGCAAGCGAATAAATATCGGCCGCGGGCGTCAGTTTTTCGACCACCATAACGCCTTCGGGCCCGGCAGCAAGCGGCGAATGTTCCGGTGGCGCATAGATATTTGTACCGACACGCGTGATCGGAGCGTCGGAAATATGTACACGAGCGACACCGAAATCGGCAATTTTTACAATTTCCTTGTCTTTTGAGAGCAGGAGGTTCTGAGGTTTGACGTCACGGTGGATAATATCGTGCTGATGTGCGAAGCGGAGCCCGGCACAGACCTGTTCCAAAAACTTAATGCTCTGCTTTAGGCTAAGCGGATTTTCCCTAGCAAAACGCTGGAGATCACCGCCCTGCATATACTCGAGAACCAGATAGTGAAACGTGACGCCTTCAAGATCGCGTGCCGTTCCGTGGCCGAGCCGGCTGATAATGTTCGGATGCCGGACGCGGTCGAGAGCAACAGCCTCGTTCTGAAAGTTTTCGACCAGAGTTCGTTCCAGATCGGGATCCAGATCGTCCTGAAGAAAAACGTTAAGTGCCTTTATTACGACAAGTTTATGCGGCGAATGCTCATAAGCAAGATTATCTTTTGCGACAAATATCTCAGCATAGCTCCCGCGGCCGAGATCTTTGACGATATCGTACCGCTTGTCCAGCCTGCAATTGTGAAGAGATAGCTCGCGCATCGCAATGAACGGCGGAAGAGCACCATCCGCCAATACTTTACGACATTATAGGTGCAAAGTTCTAAATTCGATACAGGATCGGCAAACGAGAACGGCAATATCGCAGAAATGTCACGGATGTTTTCGCTGAATAAGCTCTACTTTTTTAAAAAGAAGCTCTTATTTTCTAAAAACAAGCCCTTCATTTTTAAAAACAAGCCTTTATTTTCTAAAAACAAGGCCTTATTTTTTCTCAACAAGCACTTATTTTTTAAAAACAAGGGCTTATTTTTAAAGAAAACTGCCACTTTTGATTCAAAATGAACGAAATCGTACTAGATCAGGACATTTTGCCGTTCATCAGCCTGCGGATCGATCGCATTGTCACCGGCCTGCGTGTCCGTAGCCCGCACGTTAGTAAGGGCTCAATACATCTTCGTGTCCGTAGCCCGCACATAAGTAGGGGCTCGACCGACATTCGGACCGAGTTAATTACCTTCGGCCAGATCATCCGCGGATTGCGGCTCCAGCTAATCCAAAATCCAAGATCTAAAATTGTCATGAGCCCTTACTTATGTGCGGGCTACGGACACAGCCTCCGAGGCATTAGCCACTTATTTATCATCTATCCCTTATCATTTAGCATTTATCTCTCGGTTTGGAGTAGAATAGCAACAAATTGCGGTCTCGGATCGTTTTCCTTCTTAATGGCAGAAGCCCCACAGCAGACAAAGAAGAATATGTCGCCGGATTGGTTCGTTCAGGGTACGCTGACGAAGATCGGCGATATCTTCGATATGCTCACCGGTCGGCGTTGGCGGCCCGGAAGTTCGCTGGCGACGAGCGAATTGATCGAAAGGTTAAAGACGCTGCTGGATGCGGAGGTCCGCGAGGACGCGGCCGGGCGGCGTTTTGTCCCGCATAACATTCAGCTAAAGATGCAGTGGGACAAGTTTTCCACAGATGAGGAAAAGTCTCTGACCGCGCTTGAGAATGAGATGATGATCGCCGTCATCGATCATATAAACGACCGGCATTATTACACTTATTCGCCCATCACGATAAAGGTAAAGCCAGATTATTTCACCGAGGGCGTCAAGCTGTTCGTCACGTTCGACAAAATGACCGGCGACGACGCCGAACGCGAATTGCATGTTTCCGTTCCCGGCGAAAAGAAAGACGAACCGGCGCCCGAAGTAGTTGAAACTGTCGCAGAAATGCCCGAACGAAAGATCAGGGTGCGGTTTACTCTTGCCGGTAAACCTGTCGAGCGGATAATAACGCTCGTACAGGGCAAACGTATAAGCATCGGGCGTACGAAAGAGAACGACATCGCGATAGACGATCAGAGCATCTCAAAATATCATGCCGCCTTAGTGCTGAACTCTGCCGGACAAGTCGTCGTGGCGGACACAGGTTCGACCAACGGAACATTCATTGACGCCAAACGTATTCCGAATGGCAAGGCTTTGGAGGTAGTTTCGGGAAAACCGATGAAGTTTGGTTCAGTTGAGGTCACGATCGATATCGCGGCGGCTCCGAAGGTTGAAGTAACACCTGAAGTGAAGGAACTATCGACCGCAAAAACTGAAGTGTTTAAGGTCGGTGACTTTCAGTTCGCCGCAAAGAAGACCGAAGCCATCGCACCGGCCGCACAGCCCGAGGTCGCCAAGACCGAACCGGCTGTGAATATTCCAAAACAGCCCGACACGCTGCCCGCAACGCAGCCTGCGATCGAGATCGATTCAGAAGATAAGAGGAACGTGGGCGGTTGATTGAGGAGTGCATGGTGAAGAAAGTGGCTTCATGGGCTATGCCCATCTATTTGCGGTGAAGTTCTACTTCACCGGACAAACTTGAAAAGTACTCTGAGGCTATGCCTCCGACAGCAGCGGCATAGCCGCGAGGGGTGACGGGCACGCTGCCGGAAAAGCACAGCTTTTCCGCAAATAGAGCGGCAAAGCCGCAATTCAGAATAAGAATGCTTGCGTTTTTCCTGCAAACTTTTTCAGATTACATCCGGCCGGAATATTGGTTCGGCGGGCAGGTGCTCGAGCGCACGCCTGCCGGGCTAACTATTGTTTATATTATCGCGATCGGCATCCTGATCGGTTTTCTGGTCCTTACGTTTTTCGACAATTTCAGCCGCCCGAAGTTCCTGTTCGAACTGGATCTGCCGCGCGAGGTCAAAAAGAAACTGACACAAACCATCGCGAACCGCAGCATACGTGTTTGGCAGTTCGTGTTCATTTTTCTTGCGTTCTCGGTGTTCGGATTTCAGGTCTATTGGACGTTCTTTGCCGGCGATGCGAACGAACAATTTCAAGCGTTGGCATATAAAGACCTGCGCAACCGCCGAACGACCGCCGCAAACCTCCGCGGTTGGATGCTTGACCGCAATGGGAATCTCGCATCGGCTCTCGCTTATTACAAGGTCGATCAAAACGGGAACATTGTCCGTACGTTTGCGCTCGAAAAGGAAATGGCGCACATACTCGGCACGGAGCGTGGCACACCGGGGCTTGAAAGGACACTGTATGCACGGACCGAAGACCCAATGCCCGAAGCGTGGGAGGTATTGACGACCATAAAGCCGCCCGAACCGGTCGATAAAGACGTAAAGGTGACGATAGATCGCGACCTGCAGGCTTACATCGCCCAGCAACTTGAAGGAAAACGCGGCGCGATAGTCATCCTGAACCCGCAGAATGGCGACATTCTCGCAATGTATTCTAACCCTTCGTACAACTTGGCCCAAGCGAATAACCTCGAGGAATACTTGAAGTTAGAAGGCAATAAGCGTGATAAACCCTTGCTAAACCGCGCAACAAGAGAGTTTTATATTCCGGGCTCGACGTTCAAGTTGTTCACTATGATATCCGCATTCAGGGCCGGTAAGCAGAACCTGACGTTTCCGAGCTACGCTGATGGATTCAGGCCGAGCCGAGGCTCGCTGCCTATAGTCGATGCGAGCCAAAGCCGTTCCGGAATGAACGTAAGCGGAGCCTGCGCGGGCGGCTGTCAGGAAAAAGATATACGCACGGCGTTCAAAGTTTCCAGCAATCAATATTTTGCACAGCTCGCGATCGCCTTGGGCCGCGAAAGGATACGTGAAACGGCACTCGCGTTTGGCATATTGCCCGTCGAAACACCCGAACAGGCCGTAATGTCGAAGTTCTTTCCGCAGGTGTTCAATTCGAGCGTTCCCGCAATAGCCAATTCGATCGCTCCGCAGCAATCGACCATCGTCACCGGAAAGGACATTTCCCTGTTCGACATCGGCCTGGAAGGGATCGGTCAGGGATATGCCGGACAGATGACGCCGCTGCAAATGGCGTTGATCACTGCGGCCGCCGGGAATCTCGAAGGCAGGATGATGAAGCCGCGCATTGAAATGGACCAGCCGCCGCAGGCTTTCGGACAGATCTTAACCCCGCAGCAGGCGGCCGTGGTTCGCGACGTGATGGCGACCGTCACGGAAGAACCGGGCGGCACGGGCGGCGTTATCTCGCGTGTGTTGGCAGGAACGGGCATTCGCACTGGCGGCAAGACTGGAACTGCGGAAAAGGTCGTGCCGATCTACGACGAAAAGACCGGCGAACTGAAAACAGAGAAGAAGCGCAGGCGAAACGCGGCCGGCGAATGGGAAGAATACAATGCTCCGATCATGGGCGAGCGTTCTGATAGTTGGTTTATTAGCATTGCGCCGCTCGAACGGCCGACCTTTGCAATTGCGGTTGTCGTTGAAGGTGGCGGCTACGGCTCGAGGACGGCAGCACCGATGGCAGCGAACGTAATAATGAAGGCGCGCGAGCTAGGGTTGCTCGGCGAACAATACAAACCGAAGCAATTGCCGGCAAAGGTACCCGTAAGAACCAACAGACGAGGAAGATGATCCGTTGATACGGCCTAAGTTATTTATTTGTAAGCTTTGAAGAACAGAACTTCATCTCATTTCTTTATACTGCTGCTGATCGTTTTGGTCACGGCGATCTCGCATTATTCCATCTATTACGGTGGACTGATCCGCGGATACGAAACGTCCGCCGCGTCAGGCTACAGGAATGTCGCACTTATCCTGTTTCTGGCATTCGTACCAATTCTGCTGAAAAAGGTTGGGAAATATTCCGGCAGTTGGACACTTTACACGTCCGCAGTGCTGTTGTTCTCGATCGGATTGACAGTGCAATATCGTTTATTCAGCGACCCCGAATATATCTCGCGTCGCGACAAGGCCGAGGCACGCGAAGCCAAGATAAAGACGGCGCAGATGCACTTTATACAGGAGAATTATTCTGCCGAAAAGAAGCAGATAATGGGTCTGCCGGCAACGCCGCCCGCACCGGTCGATCTTTCAGTTGAAACTCCTCGGCCATCGGAAGAAACGACGACCGCAGTTTTGCTGTCGGGCAAGACCATCAATCCGATACTAGGCGTGCTCGGGCTGATATTCGCCTTCTTTGTCATACGGCGCGAGAAAGTACTCGAATTGCTGCAAAGAAATGGCTTCCTGATAGTGTTGTTGACGCTTGTGCCGCTGATCATTGCCGCGATCACTTCTAGCGCCGGAAAATCGATCGGCAATATGACGCCTTGGGAACTTGCGAAGATCCCTTTTCTGATCGGTTTTGCGGCAGTTCTTGCCGTTCTGTATAAGAATCTGGCAAAGACCTATTGGGGATTGCCCCGGGCAAGAGACGTCGTGCCGCTTCTTTTCATGGCGACGCTTCCCTTTTTCCCGTTCTTCGTACTGAAAGACTTCGGGCAGATGATGGTCTTTTTGTCGGTCTATGCCACTCTCTATTTGATCGCCGTCCGACGGTTTTCGCAGCGGTTCGTTCTTGTCGGAAGCGTGCTCTTCATGGTGAGTATATTGGTCGTTGGTGCTCTGCCGACGTCAACTCAGGAGCGAATCCCGCTGCTCCCGACGATCGCTCAGCCGGTCAAGAACGTTTTGCCCGATCGCATCCAACAGCGATTTCATTTGTGGCTTGATGGATTTAATCCGCCAACGCCGGAAACGAGCTGGTGGAAAGACGACTTTGACGGCTACTACAAAAGGCTTGTTGCTAAAGATCCAGGACTCCCGGCTTTGGTCGAGCAGGATCCGAATCTTATCAAAACTATCAATGTTGACGCATGGTTCGATGTTTTGGCATTTCAACCGGCCCAGGCGACTTATGGCCTTGCATCAGGCGGCGTTACAGGCCGCGGACTCGGGCTCGGACATCCAGAATTGATCCCCGTTGCCGACTCCGATTACATATTCGCCGCTCTCGCTGAAGAACTTGGACTTTTCGGTGGTTTGTTGGTAACCTTTGCGCTTATTGTGCTTATAAGCGCAGGTGTGAGGACGGCACTCGACTCGCGTGATATGTTCACAAAACTGTGCTCGATCGGGCTGGCGGCGTTCATCGGGTTTCAGGCTCTCGTAAATATAGGCGGAATAACGCGAGCTTTGCCAATGACCGGCATCACTTTGCCATTTGTAAGCCACGGCGGGTTTTCGCTGATCACAAGTTTCGCGATGCTCGGAATGCTGATGGCGTTCTCACATAGGAACGCCCTTGATCGGCGAATTGACGATATTAGGACCGAGCATTAACTTATTCTCGCAATATATTGTGTAAAAGAGACCTACACCGATTCGAATGTTCACTTCTTCCCCTAAGACCGGAGTTCATATGTCGCTGGAAAAACTTCAACTTCAAACCGCCGCCATCACAGATCGCGGCCTGAGCGAAAAACGCCCTCAAAATGAAGATTCATTTCTTTCGCTTCCCGATTTTGGGATCTTTGCCGTTGCTGACGGTGTCGGCGGTGCAATGGGCGGTGACGTCGCTTCGCAAATGGCCGTCGAGGTGCTCGGTGAGGCCTTTTCGAATTTTTCCGGGTCGGTTTCGCCCGAGGAAATTCTGACAGTCGCGATAGAAAAGGCAAATTATTCCATCAACCAGATGGCCAGTGAGCTTCCGCAACTCGCGGGAATGGCGTCAACCATCGTAGCCTTGCATCTTTCTGAAGATAAAGCGACGGTTGCCCACGTTGGCGATTCAAGGCTTTATCGGGTCAATAAGGATGGCAATATCCTTCAGGAAACCGCTGATCACTCTGTTGTTGAAGAGGCTGTGCGTGCCGGGAATATGACTCCCGAACAGGCCGCGATCCACCCAAACCGGAACGTAATAAGCAGGGCCGTTGGGGCCGACATCACGATTGATATTGAGGTTAGGGAAATCCCGCTTGAACCTGCAACTTCCTATGTGCTTTGTTCCGACGGAATTACACGCCATGTAAGTGACGAAGAGATTCGCGATCTGATGATGACCGGAATGAGCGTAGAAATGCTCTGCGAACAGCTCCGCGAAATGTGCTACAACCGCGGGGCTGAGGACAATTTGACCGCTGTTATCGTGAAGATTCCTAAGACTGCAGAGATCTCGGGCAATAGGACCGCTCAACCTGATCTCGGAGCGATTCCTTCCTTCACTGTAGAGGAACTTGCCGAGGAAGAAACAATTGCAACGGCCAGATCCATTCAAGATGAGGTTTCCGAAACTCCCACGCTGGAGACATTTCACGAACCGGAACCTGGGAATGATTTCCGGGATCAGATGATCAGTGAACAAAACCTGACAGACATCGAGCAGCCTCCGTCTTACGTTCCTGAGAGCGAAGGGCTCGACGATGAAGCATATTTGATGGAGGAGGCCGCAGAGCCATTTGAAGCTGCGGAAACCATCGACATTGCAGAGGAACTCACCGCCGAAGACGAACAGTTTGCGGCTGCGTTCGTTGAACCGGAACCAGAAGTCGCCGCACCGGAATACGCTTCGTCAAGAGTTGTTGTTCCGGCACGTTCCTCGACGGACGCCGAAAGTGAATTTTCGATGTTTGGCGAAGCCTCAAAAGCTAAGATCTCACCTAAAGTTTCCACTGCAAGTGCTGGCGGTAGTGTATTTAGATCGATACTGTTCCTATTGCTTGGCGGGGTTATCGGTGCCGCGGCCTTCTATTACGGTGCAAAATATAATCAGCCGGAACCGGTTCAAACAGTTCCCGTACAGGACCTAACCCCACGATCTAATAACATCCCAGCGTCAACCCTTGAGGAGCTTCGCTGGAATGTAGATAAAGACCCCGAGGCATATTTGCAAGCAAATGTTGCAAGCGCGAGAGATGCATCGGATCACTATATACTTGGCCGAGCACTTTTTCTTACAGGAAAGCACTTTGAAGCTAAAAGGCAGTTTGCTCTTGCAAATGAAAAGATAGCGACAGCGGAGACGAATACGGCCGCCACGATCAAAGCGGAGATCGCGATGATGAACGCGATCATCGAAGATGCTCAGGCGGCTGAAAACTTTAAGCGTACGTTTGAAGCAAGCCAAAAGAGCTTGGCAGCTGATGCTTCGAACACTACAACCGGCTCGAACTCAGCAGTGAACGGAAACACTAACTCAACCCCTTAAGCTTTCGGCGGGCCTCGAACATCGCGATCGAGGTCGCGACCGTAAGGTTGAGACTCTCAACGGAGTCTGAGATCGGAATGCTGACATTGGTGCTTATGATCGCCGCGAGGTCCGTAGAAATGCCGTGAGCTTCCGAACCGGCAACAAGCAGATGCGGCACCGACCAATCTATTTCATAAATTGTCGTTTCGCTTTCTCCGGTTAAACCGATCAAATTCAAGTCTGTTTCATTTGCCCACGCAAACACCTCGCCTATCTTTGCCTGCTGCCAAACGGGAAACCGAAAACATGATCCCATTGCCCCACGAATAGCTTTCGGCGAGAAAGCATCTGCAGAACCGACAGATGTGATCATCCCCGCGATGCCCGCCGCTTCGGCCGAACGAATGATCGCTCCAAGATTCGACGGATTATTCACACGATCGAGCAGAACGATCTGCGGGACAAATTCATCCGGTCGCCGCAACCGCAAGGCAATTTCGGCCTTTCCGGGATTTGGACGGGAGGCAATTGCCACAATTCCCTGGGGAGATTCTGTATCACTGACCGTTTCAATTAAGAATTCTGGTACTTCGAAGACCGGTACTTTCGCTCTGCTTAGCAAAGAACCTATACGCTCATTTTGTGCAGCCGAGCTTGTTACAAAGATCTGCTCAATATCGATATTAGAACGCACGGCCTCTTCAAAGATCCTCACACCTTCAATATGGATAAGTCCACGTTCCTTGCCATCCCGAATGCGTCGGGCGTTTTTTAGATGCTGATTGTCTTTGCTTGTGATCTCGGTCATCGATGTAAAGATAGGCACGCTCCGCAATACAAACGATTTGCACACGCGACCAAACGATATAAACTCTATCGTAATGAAACCCGAATCGCGAATTATGAGCAAACTCGACCAACTTGAAGAACGTTCACGGCTTGCCGAATTGGGCGGCGGTGAGGCGCGGATCGAAAAACAGCGAGCATCCGGTAAGATGACCGCTCGCGAACGTATCGACTTTTTCCTTGATGATGGAACTTTTGAAGAATTCGACAAGCTGGTGGTTCACCGTTCGACCGATTTTGGCCTGGACAAGCAAAAATTCCCCGGCGATGGCGTTGTGACCGGACACGGCTTGGTGGATGGCCGTGAAGTTTTTGTCTTTGCCCAAGATTTCACGGTTTTCGGCGGATCGCTTTCAGAGACGCACGCTCGGAAGATCTGCAAAGTAATGGACCTGGCGATGAAGGTCGGTGCTCCGGTGGTCGGATTGAACGATTCGGGCGGTGCGAGAATTCAAGAAGGTGTTGTAAGTCTCGGTGGTTATGCAGATATTTTTTTACGTAACACTCTGGCGAGCGGCGTTGTTCCGCAGATCAGCTGCATAATGGGGCCATGTGCAGGTGGTGCCGTGTATTCTCCGGCGATCACGGATTTTAACGTGATGGTGAAAGACACATCGTATATGTTCATCACCGGCCCGGACGTGATCAAGACAGTTACGCACGAAGATGTAACTAAAGACGAACTCGGTGGGGCGATGACACACAATGCCAAGTCAGGCGTGGCCCATTTCGCAGCAGATTCAGACGAACACGCATTGCAGATAACTCGCGAACTTTTGTCTTTTGTTCCGTCAAACAATATGGACGACCCGCCGTTTGCTGCAACGGATGACCCGGCAGGCAGGGCAGATCCGGAGTTGAACTCGATGGTGCCGGAATCATCGAACCAGCCGTATGACATTCGCGATATCATCAATAAGGTCGTCGATGATGGCTATTTCTTTGAGGTTCAGGAACATTTTGCACAGAATATCGTCATCGGATTTGCCCGGCTTGGCGGAAATTCAGTGGGCATCGTTGCAAATCAACCCGCATTTCTCGCGGGCGTTCTGGATATTGACGCATCGGTGAAAGCCGCGAGATTTGTTCGATTTTGCGACTGCTTCAACATTCCCCTGATCACATTTGAAGATGTCCCCGGATTTCTTCCCGGTGTGAATCAAGAACATTTCGGGATAATTCGGCACGGGGCAAAGCTTCTCTATGCCTTTGCCGAGGCAACGGTCCCAAAGATAACCGTGATTACCAGAAAGGCTTACGGCGGGGCATATTGCGTAATGGCTTCGAAGCATATCCGGACCGACATCAATTTCGCCTATCCGACCGCTGAGATCGCCGTAATGGGTGCCGAGGGAGCTGTCGGGATTCTTTATAGGAAGGAACTGGTTGACACGACGAATCCTGAGGAGAATCGCAAAAGGATCGTCGATGATTATAACGAAAAGTTTGCGAACCCTTATATTGCCGCAGAGCACGGGTTCATTGACGAAGTCATCGAGCCTTCGCAAACCAGGTCGAAGCTGATCCGGGCTCTTTCGATGCTGAAAAATAAGCGCGACTCAAATCCGCCTAAGAAACATGGCAATATCCCGCTTTAGGTTTTACTCGAAGTGTCGCAAGCAGACACTTAAAGCAAAACATATCGAAACTACATTAATCTAAAGTGAAACATCAAAGGTCGCAGATAGACACTTAAAGTAAATTCCACGGAGCGGAATGAACCAGCAAACCCGAACCGACCACAAACCGCCGTCACTGACCCGTCCAACCTGGGCGACGATCGACCTTGATGCACTAGTATTCAATTTAAGGTCGATCAAAACCTTCATAGGCAACGCCTTACCGGTCATGGCGGTCGTCAAAGCGAATTGCTATGGCCATGGAGCCGTTGAATGTGCACGAAGGCTTTCCTCCGAAGGTGTCGATTGGTTCGGCGTAGCCATGCCCGAGGAAGGTGTCGAGCTGAGAGATGCCGGCATCACCAACCCGATTCTTTGTTTCGGCAATTGGCCTGGCCAGGAAGGGATGATGCGTGAAAACGCACTGACTCCGGTTGTTTATCAGATCGATCGAATCGCCGGATTTAATGCCGCCGCAAAGTCAGAAAATCGAACCCAGCCGATCCATATAAAGATCGATACAGGTATGGGGCGTATAGGTGTCCGGCCTGAGAATCTAAGCCAATTCATCTCAGACCTCAAGGCGTTCGACAGCATCGAGGTCGAAGGATTGATGACCCATTTTGCATGTGCCGATGAAGTTATCAGTCCTTTTACTGATGAGCAGATGCGGCTTTTTTCGCACTCAGTCGATCTATTCTTAGCCGAAGGATTTCGCCCGAAATACCTTGATATGGCAAATTCGCCCGGTGCGGTTGTGCACCCCGAATCTCTTGGATCAATGGTTCGTATCGGCGGTTTGCTTTACGGTTTGGGCGGCGATGTCTTGCCGAAAGGTTTTTCGGGACCTGAGCTCAGGCCCGTAATGTCGCTTCGTTCAAGCATAAGTTATTTGAAGGAGGTTCCCGCTGGAACCACTATCGGCTATGGTGCGACATTCGTTGCAGAACGTTCATCAAAGATCGCCACGATCCCGATCGGATATCACGACGGGCTTCCCCGCTCGCTTTCGAACAAGGGTTCAATGCTCGTAAACGGGATCCTATGTCCGATCGTTGGACGAGTTTCAATGGACTGGACGACTATCGATGTAACCGGCGTTGAAAATGTTAGTGTTGGAAGTGAGGTAATATTGATCGGAGTTCAAGGTGATCAGCGGATCACCGCTGAAGAGATGGCCGAATGGGCGGAAACCATTTCATACGAAGTAACTTGCGGTATTGCCGGCCGCGTTCCGAGAATTTACAAAGAAAACGGCGAAACTGACTGAGATGAAATATCCGATCGACCTATCGTTCAAGATCCTGGCGCTCGCGAGCCAGATCTATATTCGCGACGCAGAAGGCAGTCAATTTGGCTACGTAAAGCAAAAATTATTTAAGCTAAAAGAAGACATCAATATTTTTGCGGATGAACAGCAGACCCATTTGCTTTACAACATCAAGGCCGACAGAATACTTGATTTTTCGGCGAACTATCGTTTCTCAAACGCGAGCGGCGTGACCATTGGCTCGATCAAACGAAAAGGAATGCGTTCGATCTTCAAGGCACATTACATTATCTCCGACGCCGGCGGCGTACAGGTCATGGAGATCCACGAAGAGAACGGCTGGATCAAGGTTGTTGATTCCCTTATCGGTGAACTCCCGATAATCGGAATGTTCACGGGCTACCTCTTTAACCCAAGTTACATAGTTTCGCGCTCAGAGAGCGACCATGTAGCAAGGTTAGCGAAACAGCCCGCTTTTTTTGAAGGCAAGTTTCAATTTACGCCGATCAGACAATTGTCTGAGGACGAAGAGGTATTGGTTTTGTTGGGCGTATTAACGATGACACTAATGGAAAGATCGCGAGGTTAGATGAGTTCTCTGCTCCAATATCCTTGGAAGGAATTTTTTAGCAGGCTTTATGATGAATCGTTCGAGGCTGATATATTCAGCCGCGCGGCTCAGGTCGCATTTTACTTTTCCTTTTCGTTGTTCCCGCTTCTTTTCTTTTTGATCAGCGTTTTTGGGATGATCCTGGAATCGACGACCGAATTAAAGGATTCCTTATTCGAATATTTGCGGCAGATCATGCCATGGTCTGCATTTGATCTGGTTCGAAGGACTGTTAACGAGATCACCGAAAGCAGCTCGACCGGAAAGCTTACGCTTGGGTTGGCTATAACCCTCTGGTCGGCTTCGGCAGGCATCGACAGTATCCGAAACTCGCTAAATGCGATATTCAAGCTACGAGAAACCAGGGCGTGGTGGCGGACCAAGCTAGAATCCATCGTTCTTACCTTTTTGCTAATAATTTTGCTCGCTGTTGTGCTGGGTTTGGCCTTTTACGGATGGCAAATGGTGCAGATCGGCCTTGGCTCGATGGGCCTTGAAGTAAATTCGCCACTAATTTTGGTAACCATTCAGTGGCTGGTCGTTCTATTGCTGATGCTTTTTGTATGCGAAGTGTTTTATAACCTTGTCCCGGACTTCGATAAATGGCGATGGATCTGGTTTGCTCCAGGTTCCTTTGTCGCAATTCTATTGTGGTTGTTACTGACCAGTGGTTTCCGACTTTATCTTGAATATTTTAATTCTTATAATCGGGCGTACGGCTCGCTTGGAGCCGTGATCATATTAATGTTGTGGCTTTACCTGACGGCTGTGGCTCTCTTAGTTGGCGGGACTATAAACTCAGTGGTTTCTGCAATTAAGGCGGAAGAAACAGGTGAACGGAACGATTCGAATTCTACTTCAGGCGATCTCTAGTAAATTTAACTTATGTCATTGATGCTGCAAGAGATAGAGGAACAACCTGCCGTCCTCGAGCGAACAATAGCCGCTGAGAGCGAGAAGATAACGCGGATCGGCGATTTCATCCGGCAAAAAGAGATCGACGTGATAATGATCGTCGCACGCGGAAGCAGTGACAATGCGGCTCTTTTCGGTCGATATCTTCTTGAAGTTACGACCGGAATTCCAGTTTCGCTCGCCGCGCCGTCCGTATTTACGCTATATAACGCAAAACTTAGGCTGGGCCATGCGCTTGTGATAGGAGTTTCTCAATCCGGCGAAGGAACTGATATCAATCAGGTTCTCGAATCCGCAAAGGCCTCGGGAGCATTCACGCTGGCGATAACCAACGAAGCTGATTCCTCGATGGCAAAGATCGCAGACGAGACATTGCTCATCCATGCGGGCCGCGAGCGGTCGGTTGCCGCAACGAAAACTTACACAGGCCAAATGTTGCACTTCTACCTTCTTGCTTCTGCGATAGGCGATAAGCGGATTGATTACAATAAGATACCTGATTTAACTGCGATATCACTTGAACTAAAAGATAAAGTATTACATGAAGTTCAGAGATATGCGTTTATGGAAAATTGCGTGGTTGTTGGTCGGGGAATGAATTATGGGAATTCGTATGAGTTGGCCTTGAAGCTAATGGAAACATGTTATGTCGTCGCCGAGCGGTTTTCATCGGCCGATTTTTTTCACGGCCCACTTGCGATGGTCGAACGCCGCTTCCCTGTCCTGATGTTCGGTCCGGCAGGTGTTACCCGAAAGAGCAATGTCGATCTACTTGATCGGCTGACTGACCTTAACGCCGATTCCCTTTCGATCACGAACGACCCTGAGATCGCAAAGCGTTCGACGAGATCGATCATGCTGCCCGAAGGCATCGACGAAATCCTTTCGCCTATACCGTTCATCATTCCGGGACAGCTTTTCGCAGCCTACCTTTCCGAAGCAAAGGGCTTGGACCCTGACGCACCGCGTTCGTTGGCGAAGGTAACAAAAACGATATAACGTACTTCAGATGAACGAAGAGGCGACGAAATTCGATTTGAGAAACATCGTAGCCTGGCTATTCTGCGGCTATGTAGTTTTGCTTCCGATCGTGCGTCCGCTTTCGGTCGCTCGTGACGGTGTCCTGATCCAGTTTGCCGACATATTTTTTCTTCTTATTTTTCTGATCTGGCTGGGCGGCGTTCTTATACGACGGATCGAATTTCCCCATTCGCCGCTTGTTTTTGCGGTCGGCATTCTGCTGGCTGCCTTCGTTGTCTCGACGGTGTTTTCCGCCGAGCCGTTCAAAAGTTCGTTAAAGCTGATCGGCGTTTTCTATTTGGCGGCAATTGCATTGGTCGCGGGCAGCGTTTCACGCGACCCCGCGGCTTTCCGACTAATCGTATTCTCTTGGCTTACCGGAACGGCGGCAGTGGTACTCGGAACGTTTTCCGGGCTCGCTGCTTTCCTATTGGGATCGGTTGATCCAGGCACAAATTTCTTTCTCTCGCACCAAGGCAGCCTGCCGGCGGGCAACTACCCGCGCATTCGCTCTTTCTTTGAGAACGCGAATATGATGGCGAACTATCTGAACGTAAGTTCGTTGTTCGCCCTCATGGCCGGTGCTTTCGGCTGGCTTCGAAGCTTGTTGGTGGCTCTGCTCATTGCCGGGATCTCTTTCGCGGCGTTTTTCACATTATCACCAGGAATTGGAGGGATATTTCTCTCAGTAGCGATATGGATCTGGGCCACGCGACTGAACACTACACGCCTGTACCGGAATTCGGCATTTGTGGCCGGATCTTTATTGGCCGCGTTCATCTTTCTATCGACAGTAGTCTCACCCGCAAGCTTCTTTGGTGAGAAAGGAAAATTAATGCCCGTCAGCGACTGGCACTTTCAGCCGTCTGTTCGCGTTTCGGTGTGGAATGATTCGATCAGAAGGGGGATTAATAGCCCGTTCTTAGGCCGAGGCACCGGAGCCGATGCTGCCAATATCTACTATCGGACTGTAAGCGGACAAGGCCAGCTTATCCGTGACGCACACAACGCCTGGCTTAACATATTTGGACAAACCGGTCTTATTGGGTTGGCGGCTTTCTTGTATTTTAGCTTTATTGTTTGGCGAATGTGCCGTTTCGATATTCACCAAGTTCACAAGGACGCTGTTGTGCTAGTCGGGCTTTCGTGTGCAGTCGTCGGTGCATTCTTCTATCAGAATTTGTTTGGGTCCTATGAAGACGCGAGGCATTTGTGGGTGTTGATAGGAATGCTGGCAGCGGTTTCAACTTGGACCGTCCGTACGCGGACGGAGCCGGCATAAGATGATCATTCGAACCGCCCTGAACGCATCGTGCCATTTTATCTTTTTGCCTTCGTTCCGGTCTCTGGGGCGGTAGCTGATCGGAACCTCGACTATAGAAGTTCCTGACCGAGCGATCTCGCAAGCCAATTCCGGATCAATATCGAAACGATTGCCCGTCAATTGCAATTTCCCGACGACCTCTTTGGTGAACACCTTATATGCTGTGCCCATATCGGTTAAATCCAGATCAAACAAGCGATTTATCATCCAGGTCAAAAAACGATTTGCTGCATAACGCGAGATAGAGATCGGATTGTCGGTCATAAATCTCGAGCCGAAAACAACTGATGATCGTCCCGATAAGATCGGCTCAAGCAATTTGCTGTATTCATTTGGGTCGAGTTCCAGATCTGCGTCTTGTATCAAGATAATGTCGCCGGACGAAAGGCCAATGCCGATGCGTACCGCCGCGCCTTTACCCAAATTCTTGCTGCCGGTATGGATCTCTTTTACCCGATCTTTTACGGAGTCGATGATCTGGGCGGTCCCGTCGGTTGAGCCGTCATCAACGATAATTATCTCCTTTTCGATCGGGATCTCGACCGAGCATACTTTTTCGACCACCTGACCTATGGTTGCTTGCTCGTTATAGACGGGAATGATGACCGATAGTAGCCTTGGAGAAATGGGCATAGGAAATCAACCGAGAACTTCAGGCGATCAGATAGATGAGGCCGCTCGCAAAAGCGCCTCGCGCATTTCGCCTGCTGAACGCCACCGAAGTTCGACCTGTTTTGCAAGAGCTGTTTCGAAGACTGCAGCGACACGCAGCGGCACTTCGGGCACACGCCGGGTGATCGGAATAATCGGCTTCTCGAAGATCGCCTTTACGGTTTCGGAGATGCCGGCCTTTGGGCTGATGTCCAACGCATGAGCTCCGGTCAAAAGACTGTACGCCGTCATCCCGATCGCATAAATGTCTGACGGCGGGCGCACCTCTTTGAAATCCCGCACCTGTTCGGGTGGCATATATGCTATCGTTCCGGCAACGTCGCCGACCATTGTAACGCCGCTCATACCGGTCTGTTTGTAGCTTTTCGAGAGGCCGAAATCGGTCAGCTTCGAAAGGTAATTGGGAAACGTTCCGTCAACAAGTATGTTCTGTTCCTTAATATCGCGATGAACAAAACCCTTCGCGTGGGCAAAATCGAGTGCGGCCAATGTTTGTTCAATTATCTTTACGACTTCTTGAAAATTCAGCTTTCCACCGCGCTTTTTTGCCAGGCGTGAAGCATCCATTCCGCTGACATACTCAGAGACCAAATAAACAATTCCATTGTGGGTGCCATGTTCGATATAACTGACGATATTTGGATGCTGAAGTGATGATGCAACCTCGATCTCACGCATAAACCGCTTCAACGATTGGTCACTGACCGCCACTTCCGGCAAAAGCGTCTTGATCGCGACGGCTCGGCCGTCCTTTGTCGATCTAGCAAGCATGACGCTGCCCATTCCGCCTTGTCCGAGTATCCTGATCATCTGATAGTTCGGGATCGGCTGCGGATTTTGCCGCAGCTTTTCGCGGCAAGCTTCGCAAACGTACGACAGTTTCGCGTCCGGTCGGGACGCCTCTGCCTTTGCAGGCAGCCCACAGTTCAAACAGGCGACCGTAATGATAGAAGGTTCGGTCTTTTCACCGGGTCGTCCTCCCACAGCAGGCCGGACAGGTTGATCGGACTGGACAAGAACCTCAAGCACGGTCTCGCCTCCCTGTATCCGATCGCCGTGCTTCAAATGGGCAGTTTCGACCCTTAACCCGTTAACAAAAGTTCCGTTTGTTGAACCAAGATCCCGAAGAAAACATTGAGGCGGAGCGATCTCAAGAATACAGTGGTGGCGCGAAAAAAAGCGGTCGTGCGGAAGACAAAACTGAGCGTCTTCGCTTCGGCCGATCATAAACGTATCATGCTGGTCGAAAGTGAACTCGCGGCCGGTCTGTGGACCCGCAACGACATGCAATGTTACGCGCATCGGATTGAGTATAGAAGATTTAACAACGCTTCGCCAATCTGCGAATCAGTCGGCTAAGATCGCGACAAGAATGTGTATCATGGAAAAAATGAACGTAATCGCTCCGATGGCCATAGCGGCGATTGCCATGCCACGGCCGCCGAATCGATCGGGGAAATTGTCGGCATTACGTAATCCGAGAAGACCCAACACAGCCGCAGGAATGCCAAGCCAGATACCTCCAAAACAACAAACGAAAATGATCGAAGAAATCCCCAGGATCAATCCAACGGTTGGCAGTGTATGGCTCTTTGGTTGCAGGTAAGATGGCAGCCCACCATATTGAGGAACCAGCATCTGATTGTTTTGCCAAGGCGCCGGCGGCTGAGCTGATTGCCAATTTGTTTGATTCGTGATCCTCGCTGCGTTCATCAGCAGCGTAGGCGGCGAATCGTCGGCGAACACTGTCGGTGGCGGATCATCGTTCGTTTCATCAACTAGCCGCGAAAGGAGTTCGCCATCGTTAAGGCAGAAATTTATGTTTGCGTCACTGTAGGTTTGTCCGCAGACGGGGCAGCGTTTCATTTGATCCTTTGATTATTTGGCGATCTCCAGATCGCGAAAGCCGATTTTGATGCCGTCTCCAGTATAAAGTCCGGCAACACCGCCCTTGAATCCATAGATATTGCGAACAGACGTTACCATCTTGTCGTTTATGTAAAGCTCGTTGATGTCATTCTTATGTCGGACCTCGATCTTATTTGCGTCTGAACCACCGTTTATCGCATCCGATCTCGTCCAGTTCACAACCGCCGTCTCCTTTTTTGGTTCATGACGAACCACGCGATAACGTTTTTTCGTAGTATCGATCAAGAAGGCATAACCTTGTTGCAATGGTTGAACCTTACTATGGAAGATCAAACCGTAGCCAAGATTGGTGTTTCCACTATTAAGATTTCGTAAGGTTA
The DNA here is from genome assembly GCA_041751035.1 of Pyrinomonadaceae bacterium. GTDB lineage: Bacteria > Acidobacteriota > Blastocatellia > Pyrinomonadales > Pyrinomonadaceae > OLB17. The sequence continues at coordinate 43,484 of JBGSYH010000018.1, forward strand.
CGCGAACTGTTGAGTCCTCGGTCTTGTCTTCCTCTGCGGCGCACATTGCATAATAGTAGGCTTGCCGAGCAGACGACATCACCAATTCACCGGCCGAAAAGGTTGTAGAACCGTGTTCCGATTGGGCAACCCATTTCTGCAGGTCGAGCTTTTTGGCCGAGGTTTTATCAAATACACCGGGGGAAGCTGTCGGCGACGCATCAGGCTTTTTGCCATTTGCAACAACCGGATCTTCGCCGCCCGGGCCATCGGTCGGCTCGGCAATGTACGCGAGCCCGACTAATAAGATCCCGCCGCCGCCGCACAAAACCACACCGAGCCCAAAAATTCCGAGCAGCCAAAGCCAAGTCCGCGATTTTTTCGGAGCGGGCTGCATACTAAACTGGGGCCGGTTATCCCAACCTGGTTGTTGTCCATGCGGCTGACCGAACGATCCCACCGGATTTGTTGGCGGCGCGGTGTTCATCGTCGGTACGGTCGGCGGTGGCTGAGACATCATCACCGTCTCTGGAAGGTCTGAGTCGGCAAAGGACAATACCGATCCATCATCGAGACAAAAATTCAGGCCATCGTCGGGATAAGATTTTTTACAAGTTGGGCAGATCTTCATCGAAACTTTCCTTGGTGGTTATCCTAAGCGTGTCAATTATAGCCGTTTTCGCTTCTCGTTGGAATTTACGCTTGAAATAATGAACATGTTCCCGTTCGAAACTTGTTTCCTCAGGCTCAGAGCATCTGGCTCCCGCAGCGCCCACAGAATTTGATATTCGGCGGGAACGAACCTCCGCACCTTCGGCATATCCTTTCTGCCTGCGCCGGCAAAGATTCGACCGTCGGCACAGACATTTGGCGCATCTGGATAGCGGCGGCGGTGCCGGGCGCAATGTTCAATCCACAGCGTCCACAAAAACGTGCCTGCATCGCTAGTGGTGTCGCGCATCTCGGACATGGGAACGAATTCGGCACATCACCCGGCGTGACCATTGAAAACGATGTGTTGCCGCAGCGTCCGCAGAATCTGGCACCTTCGGCAAAACGCGAATTGCATTTCGTACACGCCACGATGCCGGGCATCAGGCTTGAACGATGTCCGCTGCTTCCGGTTCCCTGCGAAGGCGATGGTTGGCTCTCCGACGCCGATCGAAGCTGTGCCTGTATCACCTGCTCGTTCGCGCCCTCACGAACTTCGATAACACGTTCATCGTCGCGTTCACCGGCCTTTGAGACACGGAGAATATGTTGACCAGCCGGAACATCGCTCAGTACGACCCGCCCGGAGCGCCCAATGCTGCCGCGGCGCTCATCGTTAACATAAACCTCGGCACCGGCCGGTGCAAGCACGACCAGTCGCGATCCCCCGCTCTTTTTAGTTTCATCAACGTCCGACGCAGCTTCTTCAAGTTCATCGATCCATTCCGCGACGGAACTGTGCCTTTCGACCGCCTCGATCTCCAACGAACGCATGATCACGTGCTCGACATCGGCGGGTATATCGGTGCGCAGCGTCGATAACGCAGCTGGTTTGTGCATTATCTTCTGCATCACAAGCTGCATCATATCGCCCGAGAACGGAGTCTTCCCGCCGAGCATCAAATACGCGATCGTGCTGAGCGCATAAATATCCGCACGGACGTCAACGCCGACCTCGGGCTGCATTTGTTCGGGCGACATAAATTCCGGCGTGCCGATAATTCCCCGCGAAGAAGGCGTCGCGTTCGAACTAATATCCGTAACTGTCTGGTTCACGATCTTCGCCAAACCAAAATCGCCGACCTTGATAAACCCATCGCCCTTTCCCTTTTGAAGAATGAAGATATTCGCGGGCTTCAGGTCACGATGAAGTATGCCGATCTCGTGAGCGGCCTCGACGCCGTCGGCGATCTGTCTCAGAAGCCGAACAGCTCGCTTTACGGGCAGAGTTCCCTCACGCCGCAGCAGCCGGTGCAAAGTTTCGCCCTCGACATATTCCATCACCAGATAGAAAACGCCGTCGCCGGATTCACCAAAATCAGTAACGCTAACGGTGTTCGGATGCTGGATCGAAGCCGCCGCCTGAGCCTCGCGTTCGAAACGTGCGATGGCTTCGCCTTCCTGCAGATCGTCGCTCGAAAGTATGTCCTGCCGAACGGTCTTGACCGCAACTTTCCGCGAAGCGAACTTATTGTCGTTCGCCAGATAGACCTGTCCCATCGCGCCTTTTCCTAGCCGCCGGACCAGCAAATATCGCTCCGCCAGCAACTGCGGGCCGGGCATCGAAAAGCGCGTCGGCGTGTTGTCCTGCGGACAGACAGGTATCTCGTCCGGATAGCAGGCTTCGCATTTTGGACACTCTTTCATCTACTTCGCACGGTTCCGCCGGTCGAACGACCGACCTTGTTATGATAAGGGAAAACTCGGATTTGTTGAAATTAAAGCATTGAAAACACGGTCGGCTTTACACGGCATCAAACCGATTGTTATAATCCGACTCGTATTTTGGGTCGATAGCTCAGTCGGTAGAGCAACGGACTCTTAATCCGTGGGTCGCAGGTTCGATCCCTGCTCGGCCTACCAAAATAAGACAAGGCTGCCTGTAAAAAGGCGGCCTTTTTCTTTGAAACCCTTCAAGTCATCACCTGGTTCGCTCAGGCTTCAATCGCTTGTGGTTCTTTCTTTTGAGGTCGGGGTCTTTAACAGATTTGTCGTATTTTCCGTGACGCTTGGGATGAAGTCATTTGCCCTCATCGGCGGGAGTTTATTTGTCGTGTCCGCGGGTAAAAGAGGTTCGGATTGCAGCGAATCAGCGGATTTGTTCTTTCGCGTCCACAATTGCCGTAGCAAGGCGAAGGCTGCGATAAGAAACATACCGCCGAACATAATGATCACCCCCGCGAATTGCAGCCACCTCATATCGAGCATTTTGCCGGTTATCGTGACCATTAAACTGCCGAATATGAACACCAGAAACGCCAGTCCCAAGATCGACGGGTTAAAGCGGCTCGGCTCGTCAGCCATTAAAGCGGCACCACAAACGCGGCAAAACTGCTGATTCGCGAGCGTCGGAGATCCACAATTAGAACAATTCATCGTCTGATCCTATGTTTCATAGTAACAAACAGATCATACGCCAACAAAAAGAAGATCGGGCCGTGCTTCCCCTCTTTACAAGGCTCACCCAACGCGACTGTCACACCGGAGGAACCGACGTTGCGGACAGGAGTGTCTGCTCTCCAATTCGCGCTCCAGCGTAGTTCCCCGTCATTAGCTGAAAAGCCCGTAAATACGGGGTTCTGTTAGGGATATATCTACAAGCGGGCGTCGGATTGGGAACAATTTTTGAAAAATAAGCCCCGAACTTCCCAAGAAAACTCCCGAATTTGCAAGGAGAGACTCCGAATTTGCGAGGAGAGGAGCCGAATTTGCGAAGAGAGGCTCCGAATTTGCAAGGAGAGGCCCCGAATTTGCCAAGAAAAGTGCCGAATTTGCGAGGAGAGATGCCGAATTTGCGAGGAGAGGTCCCGAACTTCGGAAGAAAAGCCCCGAATTTGCTAAGAGAAGTCCTGAACTTGCCAAGAAAAGTCTCGAATCTCCGAAGAGAGTCCTCGAACTTCCGAATATGATTTTTTGCGGAAGGAAGGAGAAAGCTCTTGAGGCTTCGGTCGCCTTTTTAGTTGGGCGAAGATCGTTTTCGGGTCGGCGACGGCGGCAGGTGTTTCGCGGGCGATAGACATCGGACGGCGTTTTGACTAAGCTATTTACATGTGGTGAGTTATTGCGACTTGCGGCCACGTAAAATAAACCGCTAAACAGCGAAGAGTCAGATATTTTCCGGGAACTCTGTGCTGTTATACGGTACAGGGTTTTTGTTTTGAACCACAGATGAACACTGATGTACACAGATAGTTCCTGGATCGAAATTTGTTCTGTGTTTATCTGTGTCTATCTGTGGTTACATTTCTTATGAAGTTTCTTGATCTATTGAACGAAAAGATCGTCGTCTTTGACGGGGCGATGGGGACGTATCTGCAGTCGTTGAATCTGACGATCGACGATTGGGGCGGGCCGGAATTTGAGAACTGCTCGGAGAATCTGCTGTACACGCGGCCGGACGCGATCGAGACGGTGCACAAGGCATTCCTCGATGTCGGCTGCGACGTGATCGAAACGAATAGTTTTGGCGGCGGCGAGGTAGTGCTGCAGGAATTTGGGATCGCCGACAAGACCTACGACGTTAACTTCAAGGCGGCGGAACTCGCCAAACGCATCGCGAGCGATTATTCAACGAAAGAGAAACCGCGCTTCGTCGCCGGCTCGATCGGGCCGGGCACGAAGCTGCCGACGCTTGGGCACATTACGTATCGCGATCTGAAGCAGGCCTATGTTGAACAGGTCCGCGGGCTTATCGATGGCGGTTCGGACGTGCTTATCGTCGAAACTTGCCAGGACCTTTTGCAAACAAAGGCTGCACTCGCCGCGATCTTCGATAATTTCAAACAGAACAAAGTTCGCATTCCGGTGATCGCTCAGGTGACGATCGAAACGTTTGGCACAATGCTCAACGGGACCGAGATCGCTGCGGCTCTTACCGCTCTCGAACCGTTCCCGATCGACGTTATCGGAATGAACTGCGGCACAGGCCCGAAACAGATGGCCGAATCGCTGAAGTATCTTTGCGAAAATTCGCCGATCGCCGTTTCCGTGCTCCCGAACGCCGGCCTGCCCGAGGTGAAGGACGGCAAGCAGCATTACGACGAGACGCCAGAAACCTTTGCCGACCAGGTCGAGCACTTCGCGAAGGATTACGGCGCAAATATCGTCGGCGGATGTTGCGGAACGACGCCCGAGCATTTGAAACTGGTCGTCGAAAGGCTCGGTTCCCTTTCGCCAAAACAGCGAGACGCAAAGCTCGTTCCGTCGGCTTCGTCGATCTATTTCCAACAGCCTTACACGCAAGACGCTTCGTTCCTGATCGTCGGCGAACGTGTGAATGCATCGGGCTCGAAGAAGATGCGCGACCTGCTCGATGCTGAGGATTGGGATGGCTTGGTCAATCTCGCCAAATCGCAGGAGAAAGAAGGCGCACACATCCTCGATGTAAACGTCGATTTCGTCGGCCGCGACGGCGTTGCGGATATGCACGAACTCGCCCACCGCCTTGCGACAAACGTAAAGATCCCGATCATGTTCGATTCCACCGAGTGGGAAAAGATGGAAGCGGGCCTGGAGCACGCGGGCGGGAAATCCATCCTGAATTCGACGAATTACGAAGACGGCGAGCCGCGTTTTTTGAAAGTGCTCGACCTCGCGAAAGAGTACGGAGCGGCGGTCGTAATCGGTTTGATCGATGAAGAAGGAATGGCTCGGGCTTACGAAGACAAGATCCGCATCGCCCGCCGCGCTTATAATCAAGTTACCGAATACGGTATTCCCGGCCACGATATTTTCTTTGATCCGCTTGCCCTGCCGATCTCCACCGGCATCGAGGAAGACCGCAAGAACGCAGACGAGACCATCCGTGCGATCCGCGACATTCATGCGGAAATGCCCGACGCGAATATTATTCTTGGCGTGTCGAATATCTCATTCGGGCTGTCGCCGGCATCGCGCGTGGTTTTGAATTCAGTCTTTCTCCACGATTGTGTCGAAGCCGGAATGAATTCGGCGATCGTAAATGCTTCAAAGATCTTGCCCCTGATGCGCTTTTCGGAACACGAGATCGATACGGCACGTGATCTGATCTACGATCGACGAAAGTTCGATGGCGATGTTTGCACTTACGATCCGCTTACCGAGTTTACGAAGCTGTTTGAGGGTAAGACTGCAGCATCGATCAAACCTGATATCTCCAATCTGCCGGTCGAAGAGCGTTTGAAAGAGCACATCATCGAGGGAGAAAAGATCGGGCTAGAAGATTCCCTGAAAGAGGCGCTCGAAAAATATCCGCCGCTCGACATTATCAACAACATTTTGCTCGACGGGATGAAAGTTGTCGGCGATCTTTTCGGCTCGGGACAAATGCAATTGCCGTTCGTGCTGCAGTCCGCCGAAGCGATGAAATCTGCGGTGAAGTTCCTCGAACCGTTTATGGAAAAGGTCGAGGGATCTAACAAAGGCGTAATGGTGCTCGCGACAGTAAAGGGCGACGTGCACGACATCGGCAAGAATCTGGTCGATATTATCCTGACTAACAATGGTTACAAGGTGGTAAACCTCGGCATCAAACAGTCGATCGACGATATTCTGCGTTCGGCCGAAGAGCACAATTGCGATGCGATCGGAATGAGCGGCTTGCTCGTGAAATCCACGCTGATCATGCGTGACAACCTTGAGATAATGAACGAACGCGGGCTCAAGACGCCGGTCATTCTCGGCGGTGCTGCTTTGAACAGACGTTACGTAGATGCCGATCTCATTCCTTTGTTTAACGGAAAGCTCTTTTACGCCCGTGATGCGTTCGATGGCCTGCATGCGATGGACGAGCTTACGCAGGTCGAGTCCAAGGTCGAAAGTCCGATGTCCAAAGTCGCGGCAGCGGGCAACGGGTCAGAACCGGGAGCGATAGCGATTGGGTCAGACGAAACTGTTGAAACTGTCACCGATGCCGAAGACCTCGTCGGTGAAGATGCGAAGCTTGGCACGGCCGCGGCCAGAGTTTCGACACGCTCGGCTGGTGACACTACGCATACAAATCGATCAGATGTATCGCACATCGAGTTATTACCGAAGGCTCCGTTCTACGGGTCGAAGGTCGTTGAGATCACCGATCTGACGAAGGTTTTCGCGTTTATTAATGAAACCGCTTTGTTCAAAGGCCAGTGGCAATATAAGCAGGGTAAGAAGTCGAAAGAAGAATATGACACGATCTTGGCCGAAACTGTTTACCCGAAATTTGCCGAGATGAAGGCTCAGGCGATCCGCGAAAAGCTTCTCGAAGCAAAGCTCGTTTACGGCTATTATCCGTGCAATTCGGATGGCAACGACCTTGTCGTCTATCAAGACGACGAAAAGACCGAACGCATGCGATTTACCTTCCCACGCCAGCCGCAGGAACAACGCGGCGGCAAGAATCTGTGTCTAGCGGACTATTTTGCTTCTGACGATTCCGGCAAGATCGATGTCGTAGCTTTTGATCTAGTGACGATGGGCCGTAAGGCGAGCGAACATTCGGCAAAGCTTTTCGCTTCGGACAATTACACCGATTATCTTTTGTTCCATGGCCTCTCGGTCGAATCCGCCGAGGCTCTCGCCGAGATGTGGCACAAACGCATCCGCGAAGAACTCAGCATTGCCGACGCCGATGCACCGGAACTGACAAAGTTGTTTCACCAAGGATATCAAGGCTCGCGTTATAGCTTTGGCTACCCGGCGTGCCCGAACATCGAGGATCAAACAAAGCTCTTCGAACTATTGCAGCCCGAACGCATCGGCGTCGAACTGACCGACGAATTCATGCTCGAACCCGAGCAATCGACCTCGGCGATAATCGTTCATCATCCTGATGCTAAGTACTTCAATATCGAATAGTTAAACGGATTGTTTGGTGTCGTATTAGCCGATTTTGCCAATTAGCAAAGTCGGCTTTCCCGTTATAAAATACTTTTTCTCGCACCTTGACGTAAAAAGCACTTATTATGACAAAAACAATTTTCATTGCCGGTTCCGGCGGGATCGGTGAGGCTGCGGCACTTTTACTTCGCGAATGGTGCGAATTTGAGACGACGATAATCCTTGGTGATATCAGCGACGACAGCTTGGCGAAAGCAAAAGCTTTTGTGTGCGACGGTTCTTCGAAAACGACTACCGTAGAAACGGTTCTGATGCCGCGTGAAGGTGAATCGGATGAGCTTACGGCGGCCTTTGAGCGAGCGGATGTCTTGCTCGATTGCACGCCGGGCGGACAAGCTCCGCGGATGGCACGGTACGCTCGTGATCGTAATATGCATTACGCGAACCTGACCGAATATGTCGCCGAAACCGAAGAGATAATGGAGCTCGCGAAAGATGCCGATACAGGTTTTGTTTTGCAGACAGGTCTGGCTCCAGGTTTTATCAACGTGCTCGCGATGAAGCTTTACCGCGAATTCGTCGAAAAGCACAAGAACGAGAAGGTCGAACGCGTCGCTATGAAGGTCGGCGCGTTGACCGCTCATGCACACTCGCCACATTTTTACGGCTTTACGTGGTCGCCGATCGGCGTAGCGACCGAGTATGTGAAGAATTCCCGTGTGATCCGCGATGGCAAGATAACCGAACGCCCTGCGCTTTCGGCACGCGAAACGATCGTCATCGGTGCCCGAACATATGAAGCCGATCTCACATCAGGTGGAGCTGCCGACCTGCCCGATTTCTTTGAAGGGAAAGCTAACCAGCTTGATTACAAAACGATCCGATATCCGGGCCATTATGAATGGGTGGAGTCGGTTGAAAAGAAACTTGCCAAAGATGAGAGTCTTGCCAAACATCTTGAGAAAGTAATGCTTGAGCGTGTGCCTTCGGTCGAAGACGATCTGGTCTTGGTCCACGCATCAGTCGATGGATTCGATCACCGCGGCCGTCGGCGAATGATCGAGAAAGCATTCTTCGTTGAACCGCTCGAAATAAACGGAAAGCATCTGCGAGCAATACAAACAACGACCGCCGCTCCGCTTTGCGAATCTGCAATGATGCTCTTGACCGGTAACCACAAAGGCATCGTCCTGCAAAGCCAGATCGACCCGACAGAATTCATGAACGGCAAATTTGTCTCAAGCGTCTATAAATGAGAATTGTCTGCATTTCAGACACGCACAATTGCAACGAGCAGATAATCGTTCCCGACGGCGATCTGCTTATTCACTCCGGTGATGCAACCAGCACTGGAACGACTGAGGAAATCCGACGATTCAACCGTTGGTTTGCAGGGCTTCCTCATAAATACAAGATATTCGTCGCGGGAAATCATGATTGGCTTTTTGAACGTGAGCCTCAATCAGCATGTCGTCTCCTTGATCCATCGATAATTTATCTTCAGGACTCGGCGGTCGAGATAGATGGATTGAGGATCTACGGCAGCCCATGGCAACCGCGGTTTTTCGATTGGGCGTTTAATCTGAATCGCGGCCGCGAGCTTGCTGATAAATGGGAATTGATACCCAACGATATCGATGTTCTTATCACTCACGGGCCGCCGTTCGGAATTCTAGATGAGGTGCCGAGAAAGTGGGGGATTGAAAATACAGGATGCGAGGAACTTCGAAAACGTGTTGAAGATATTGCGGAACGCGGCCGGTTAAAGCTTCATGTATTCGGCCACATTCATTGCGGCTACGGAACTCATGAAGAGTTCGGTGTAAGATTCGTCAACGCCTCGACCTGTGACGAGCAATACAACCCAACGCAGCCGCCGATCGTGATCGATCTTTAGCTATTTCGCCTTCGGCAAGCTGACCATATTTGCCAGCAAACGATACGCACCGGGAACACCCGCCGGCAACTGCCGGAACAGCGAATAGCTACAATAGACATACTTCCCTTTTCCGACATCGGCCACGACCAACCCACCTCGGTTTTCGGCCTCGCCGGCATCGTGTGTTTCTAACAGTCCCGTGTACTTCGCATCCATCGTGGCGAAGTTATATAGATTGCGTTCCTGTACCCAGCCTTCAAAATCGGAAGGTCCGATCTTGTTTGGAAAGTTCATCAGTGGATGATCAGGTTGAACGATATTCACGACCGCATTCTCATCAACGGTCCTTGGACCTTGCTGTGCTGGATATGGCGTTAGGTTCTGCTGGGCGTATGCCGATAGCTGATATTGAACAACAAGCGTACCGCCCGCGTTCATAAAGTCCATCAGACGTTTATTATTCGCGACCAACGCTGGCCGCACCTGATACGCCCTGATCCCGACAACGATCGTATCAAACCTCGTAAGATCGCTGTTCGCAACATCTGCATCAGACAGAAATTCCGGAACCAGGCCCATTTGCGTCAGAGCCTCCGGAGTACGGTCGCCGCTGCCCATTATGTACCCGATCTTTACTTGAGCGGTTTCGAGCGGCAATATTTTTACATCCGCAGATGCCCGCTGATAATACCGATGCGTTTGAATATGCGGATAGGCGATTGTTCTCATCGTCGAATTCGCAAGCCCTTCGCCGACCATCGCACTCGCATTTATCTGATAATCCCCTGCCTTCGTTTCCGCCGGAATGGTAACGTCGAAAACAACGGTAGTCCGCTCGCCTGGCCTCTGAAGTTCAAAGGTCTTTGTCGATGCTTTATAATCCCATTCCTTTTCAGCGTTTATGTTCAACGAAACGTTTCCAGCGACCGCTCCTCGCGTATGATTCGTCACGATCATCGTAAGCCGACGGGTTTGATCGGCATTCGAAACCGGAACCATCAAAAGCGAGCGGTCGAGTTCCAACGTCACCCCGGGAACTAGTGAAAGGGGCCGCCTTAGTTCCCCCCGAACATCGTCAGCGAAACGATACTCGACAGGCTGTTCAAACTTGATCTCTGTTTCGCCGATCTTGATCAACACTTCCGCGGACAAAACTGGCGGCTCGAATGAACGGGTAACGTGCTCCGACTGCAGCCAGCGAAATATTTCGCCATCTCGCGGTTCAGTCAGCCAATATGGTTCTGTCGGACGGGCATTGCTTGTCGCGATTATCTTATAAGTTTTGGCCGTGTTCGGATTCTCTGCCCGGAAAAATCCTTGCTGCCGTGGGGCCGGCGTTTCGGCTTCCGTTACCGTCCAGCCGGTTGGCGATCTTATCTCCACCTTCTCAACCCGTATCATTTCGTTCGCGGGAAAGAAAACGCGAACATTTGCAGTAAATTCTTCACCCGGGACGGCCGTTTCACGGTCGGCAAGAGCATCGATCTGCAGCCCTGCCGCGTTCTTAATAGCTGTTGCAAATTCAGCCTGCTTATACCGCATCAGTGCTTTAGAATTTGGAAGTCTCGTGCTCCATTCCGCATCGTATGCTGCTTTGTAACCTGCACTGAGCAAAGGGAGGATCTTCGTTGGTTCACGCGGGTCAAACTCAGTATAAGCACGCCTGGCGATCTCGGAAACCTGACTCAAATGAGTTCGAAATTGCTGCTGCGAATTCGCCGATTGGCTTGCGATCGCCGTTACGCTTACATCGATTCCATCAAACAGCCCGTTCGTACCCGGAACTCCATCAACCAGATTCAATCCGGAAAACATCTCGCCTTTTAATTCCAGTACGCCTTGTTCCTGTGACTTATGCTGGCTTCGGGCTTCCATCGCGATCTCAAAATATGAACGCCCGAGGATCGGATCAAAACGTCCGGTGTTCACACGCATTTGCGGTTCGCCGGTCGCACGGAATCCTTGCCGAACAAAGAACTTCTGTACTTTCCAAGGCTCGCCGCTTCCACTGCATTTCGCAGGGTCTGCAGCCGCCTTTACCGCTCTTGGTGCGATCCAACCTGCATATTGATGGTGCCCGTGTCCGTCTGTTGGTGTTCCGGAAAACTGCGAGACTACGATCAGCGGTTTGAAATCTCGGATCGCTCGAACGGCATCGCAGAGAATTATCTCTTCAGGCCATTTCGATTGAGCTTCCGCAAGTGTTTTCGAAAATCCGTAATCATAGGCACGCGTAAAATATTGTTCGGCACCATCCAAACGGCGAGCCTGCAATAGTTCTTCAGTTCTGATCACACCCAATGCCTCACCAAGCTCTGAGCCGATAATGTTCTGTCCGCCATCACCCCGCGTCAGCGAAAGATAGGCAGTTCGTGCATTTTCACCTCGTGCCAGATATGCCAACAACGCCGTGTCTTCATCGTCCGGATGTGCACCGATCATCATCGCTGAGGCAGACGTGTTCAGCCTTTTTAGCGATTGGATCAACCCCATCACACCACGGTCATAGATGAGTGCGACCTGTGCCTCGGTGCTCAACCGCAATGACGCAGAAACACTGAGGATACAAATTAAACCCCATAAAAGGGTGCGTGAATTCTTCGAAATTGAATCCATATTTTTCTTAACTTTGTGTCTCCGCATCTTTCCGGTTCAGGCCTTCTCTTCTGGTTAGGCTGATTAGATAACCTGCAACAGCCGTGACCACACATCCCACCAGATTTAGCCAAAGGAAAGCGATGATGGGTTTCCCGCCCGGCGGATCCTCCATCCAGGTCAAGGACGGCAATCCAAATGAAAAACTTGACCATGACAGATCAGGTGCAAGCCACGGTATCGAGAAATAATACCCGACAGAGCTTGTAAATATCCGAGACGTAAAAAATACCGAAGCGATTCCGATCAACAACCCGAAGAAAGCTCCGCGGGAATTCGCCCGTCTGATGACGAATGCGAGCAGAAAGACTCCCAAAAGAGAACCGTAAAAGAACGAACCGAATTTATTTACGACCTCGATCAACGACCCCAGGTTGGTGGCAAATATCGCAACTACGCACGCAAACAAGCCCCAAAAGAATGTGGCGATCCTGCCAAAGGCGATGAATTGCTTGTCGGTCCCATCCGGCCTAAACAGCCGCCAATAAAAATCTGCGGTTGATGCGGTCGCCAGTGCGTTCAGCTCCGACGATATCGAAGACATTGCTGCGGCAAATATCGCCGCTATCAACAAACCGATAATGCCGATCGGCATATGTTCCAGAATGAACGTCGGAAACACATAATTTACGTCATTGAAATTTCGGTTGCCGTTTGCCTTTACATGATCGACCGCCGAGGTCCGAACTTCATTAAAACGCTTATTAGCCTGGATATATCTTTCGCGGTTCGCATCATTATTTTCGGCAAAGGCGATTGCGGCCTCGCGTCGTTCGGTAAAAGCAGCGGTATGATCCTGCTGGATCCGCTGAAATTCGGCCGAGGATTCCCCTTTGCGGATCTCATTCGCGTTGAACACGACCGGCGGCGGAACGAACTGATAAAACACAAAGACCAGAATTCCGATCAGCAAAATAAAGAACTGCATCGGTATCTTTAGAAAGGCACTCATCAACAGCGACGTTCTGCCTTCATCCACCGATCTTGCCGTCAAGAATCGCTGTACCTGGCTTTGATCGCAGCCGAAATAGCCGAGCATCAGAAACAAACCGCCGATCAATCCCGACCATATCGTATAAGTTTCCGAAAGATCGAACCTCGTATCCACCGTTTCCAGTTTGCCGAGACTTCCCGCCAGATGCAGGCCATCGCTGACCGATATCCCGGCCGGAAATCCGGAAATGATCACCCAGATCGCAACGCCAAGCCCGAAGAAGATGATCACCATCTGCTTGACGTCCGTCCATGTCACTGCCTGAACGCCGCCGAGCATTGTATAAAACGTAGTCGTCAGCCCAATGGCAAATATCGTAGCGATAAGGTTCCAGCCGAATACGATCGAAAGCACGATCGCCGGAGCCGATATTATCGTCCCGACACCGAGGCCTCGCGAGATCAGAAAGAAGAAACTGGTCAGCGTTCGGACCTTTACGTCAAAACGCTTTTCCAGATATTCATATGCGGTGAAAACGTTTGCCCGTTGGAAGAACGGCACCACCGTTACGCAAAGGATGATCATCGCGAACGGCAGCCCGTAATAGAACTGCAGAAACCGCATTCCGTCCGTGTAAGCCTGTCCCGGCGTTCCGACCAGCGTTATCGCGGACATCTGCGTTGCCATCACCGAAAGACCGACCGCCCACCACGGCAGCCCACGGTTCGCCAGAAAGAAACCTTCCTTTGTTCCGGTGTTTTTGGACATCCGCACACCGTCAACTATGACGTATGCCAGATATGCCGCGACTATCGCCCAATCAAGATATGCCATAAAAGTTCTTCAGACTTTTGGGTTTGCAGCTTCCGAGCCGGTTCATCGATGGCTCTTTTTGATGATTTCAATCATACCAAAAATGTACGACTAGGCGAGTGCAGGCAATATCGCCGCATGGCAACCCACGCTATCGGCACTACTTAGCCCCTCGCAAGGCAGAAACATGGCCGAGTAAAACCCACTTTGTTCCATTCGCGTTCCGGCCGCGTTCCGGGGGCGTTCCGGGCCTGTTCCACCTGAGACGGGAACGTGTAAGCCACTGCTTATCATATAGTTCCAGTCATTTCTCAGGGAATTTCGCACACTTTTTGAAAAATCCCACATTACTTTTGCGACCCATCCTTTTCAGCAATCCGCAATCCGCAATCCGCAATCGCCAATCCGAAATCCTTTGTCCCGTTTGTCCCATTGTCCCGTTGTCCCACGGCCCGACACGCAGCAATTTTTCGAAGTTTTGCCCCAAATCCTTCGTCTACAAAGGCTCGAATTTGCTGGGAAACTGAACGCGGATCTCGCATCTCAGGCGGATTTACGGGGTTTTTGAAGAGTTTGTGTGCCTTTCCCCAATTTGAGATCTCAGACCTGAGATCCAAAATCGCTTGTCCCATTGTCCCAATAAATTTGTAAACCTATTTCAGGACGATACGCAGCCTCCTATATGTCAAAGATCACGAATTTGGCGATTCCGTCATCGAGATATTGTTGCATCTATGCAACACTTTTTCAAGACTTTTTTGATACTTCATAGGCGTGCAAATGCGTTTCAAATTCGCTTGTATCGGGGTACAATGCTGGAATGCTCGATAAACAATGGTTCATCGATGACCGGAAGGACCGTGTTGATTTCGTTCGTATTCTCGATTCGAAGTCCAACACAGATCTGTCAAAATCTTGACTTTCTTGAACATCAGGCGGAAAATTCGATTATGACCGCAACGCTTGAATTAAAATTGCCCGACAGTGTTCAATTGAGTGAATTCGAAATCAAGATGACGCTTGCGGCGAAGCTCTATGAAGACGGAACACTTTCGGGCGGTCAGGCGGCTGAGATGGTTGGCATATCGAAACGTGAATTCCTTGAGAACCTCGGAAAATACGGGGTTTCAATATTTGGCTACACTGCCGAAGAGTTGCGTGAGGATCTGGAACGTCTTCGAAAATGAAAGTAGTTATAGCAGATGCAAGCTGCCTAATTTTGTTGACCAATCTAGGAAAGCTGGATCTTCTTGCCAAACTTTACGGCGAGGTCTGGATCACGGACGCCGTCCAGCTTGAATACGGATTGCCTCGCCCGACATTCATCACAATTCAGAATCCGAATGATTTCGAAAAGTTGAATTTGCTTCTTGAATCGCTGGATCCGGGCGAAGCAAGTTCGATCGCACTTGCACTTGAAAATCCCGGCTGCCGCATCATTATTGACGAAAAGAAAGGCAGGCGAATCGCTTCGTCAATGGGTCTGGATCTGACAGGCACGCTAGGCCTACTAAGCGAGGCCGCCAAACGCGAATTGTTAGTGATCGACAACAAACTAGTTAAACAGCTTGATAGTTTAGGCTTTAGGCTGTCCGCCGAACTTAGGAACGAATTCTTGTCTGGAAAATAATGCTGTACAGCCATTATTTCATTGATGACCTGAAAGACCGTGCTGATCTGGTGCGGCGGGGCGTGTTGGTCCTTTTTTGTGCTTTGCTACTTGTTATAAACATTGCCGGGCAAGACGTGGCTAAAGCGGTTGTGGTAAGTGAGTTTGGATTTGTTCCGTGTGGACATTTCTTGAGCCAAGTTGACCTCTTTATCCATGAATTAAAGGAAAATCGGAATGATCGTGCGGTTGCGATCATCAGCCCTCGGAGCCCCAATAGGCATCCATTTCCTTGGTTAAGGGTTACATTGAGTCGATTCGAAAATGCAGGGATGGAAGACCGTTTACAACTCTTCGTCGGGCCGCAAAGTATCACCATCAATACTCAGTTTTGGCGGATCCCGCCCGGAGCATCTCCACCAGAAATAGATGGAACGTTGTGGACGACGTCGGAACGAGATACGACCAAACCGTTTATTTTTGGTTCTGAGGATGAGAATGAGATATGTCCGACCTTTGTGCCAAGGAAGTTGGCGGAACTCGTTGCGGATAACCCTGGCTCGCGTGTTCATTTCGTTGTAAAGCGTGGTGATCGACACTCGATTGGTACAAAAGGCTTTTCAGAGTATTGGATCGAGAGGCTCATAGAGGCGGGAATTCCGCGAGACCGAATTCGCATTTTCTATTCGAAAAGCGAGCATGGATTGACATACGGCGAATTTTGGTTTGTCCCGGCGAAGAAGTAGATCTCGCCGCTACATAAACATCCTAAACATCTAAACAGCTTCAAACACCCTTTCCTGTTTGATTAGGGCTGAATGCTATAATCTTGGCTTGCTCTACGACCAATATTTCATTGATGACCTGAAGGACCGTGCTGATCTGGTGCGGATAATCGAGCCGTACGCACCGCTCAAGAAAAAGGGTGCGAACTGGATGGGCTGCTGTCCGTTTCATCAGGAAAAGACGCCTTCGTTCTCGGTCAGCCCGTCGAAGGGTTTTTACAAGTGTTTCGGGTGCGGAAAGGGCGGGAACGCGTTCACTTTTCTGATGGAAATGGAAGGTTTGAACTTCCCGGAAGCGATCCAGCGTGTCGCCGAGATGACCGGAACGCCTCTGCCCGAACCGATCGACGACGGGCAATATCAGCAGAACAAAAAGAAGAAGGAAGAGCGAAAACAGCTCTCGGAACAGGTCATCGAGCTGAATAAAATAGCTCTCGCGTACTGGGAAGAGCAGCTGCAGGAAGCAAGTCAAAATTCAAAAGGACAAAATCAAAAGGCGAAAGATGCACTCGACTATTTACATGGGCGAGGGATCACAGACAAGATCATCTCGCAGTTCAGAATAGGCTTTGCACCCGATTCGTGGCAGGCTCTGCACGATCATTTGCTGGCAAGCGGTGCCGATGAAAAGCTTATCGAGCAAAGCGGGCTTGTGTCCGTAAATGAAGAAAAAGAAAGAGTTTTCGACCGTTTTCGTGGGCGGATAATGTTTCCGGTGCTGGATGTGAACGGCGACCCGGTGGCGTTCGGTGCACGTGCGATGGGCGACGACCAGCCGAAGTATCTGAACTCGCCGGAAACGCCTGCATACGTCAAAGGCAAGCATCTTTACGGGCTGTTTCAATCGAAAGAAGCGATCCGGCAGAAGAAGTTCGCGATCCTGGTCGAAGGCTATCTGGACCTGATCGCTTTGTATCAATTCGGCGTGACCAACGTCGCGGCAAGTCTCGGCACGGCGTTCACGCCCGATCAATCAAAGCTGCTTTCGCGATTTACGAAGAAGGTCGTTATCAATTACGACGGCGATTCGGCAGGAATAAAGGCGGCTCGGCGTGCGATCGAAGAGCTTTTGCCGCAGGATTTTGACATCAAGGTGCTCGTTCTGCCTGATGGCCAAGACCCGGACGATTTTATCCGTGCGAACGGCTCCGATGCCTACAACGAAGCACGCGGCAAGGCACTTCCCTTTCTGCAATTCGTGCTTGATTCGTCAATGCGGGAGCGGTCTTTGCACAACGCTAGGCAGAAATCCGAAGCGATCGAGGAAGTTATTCCTGCAGTTTCCGCGATCAAGAATCCTGTCCAAAAACGCCAGAGCTTTGACGATGCGATGACGTTCTTTCGCGTTGACGATCCGGCCGTAAAACGCGACCTTTGGCAATCGGTGAAGAACGGCCGCGGGGTCGAACCGGATCAGATCCGGCGACACGTGAAACGCGTCACGCAGGCAAAGCTGACGGTTGCGGAACAAAAGCTGCTCGAATTGCTGGTTTATGACGGTGAACTTCAGGACAAGGTTCTGCCGATCCTTGAGGAAACGGACTTTGAGAATCTGGCATCGGCACAGCTTTTCAGGGCACTTTATTCGATCCATGAGATGGGCACCGAATTATCGATCGAAAAAGCCCGCGAATTCATCGAGGATGATGAATTTCTGGAAGATTTCGTGCCGCTGCTGTTCATGACCGAACCGAAGCGCGCTTCGGGCGAAGTGATCGACGAAGTTTTCCATCAGGCCGAAAACTGCATCTTTTCGCTCAGATCAATGGCAATTTCGAACCGTATCATGGAGATATCACAGGAACTAATTGCCGCCGAGCAAGCGGGGAATAAGGCAATGATCGAGCAATTGGTCAATGAACAGCTGGATCTTGCCCGGATGAACCACGACCTGCTTAGTAAAATCCGCGACATCTGATATACTTTACGGTTTAAACGGCCTCGACGGTTCGGAAACATTTCCGGCTCAAAAAGCGTTTATAAGAGTGATAGTAAACAACGATTTGACTGATATTTTAATCCAAATCGTTTATTAAATATGCCCGATTACGACGAAAAAGAAGACCTGATGGACCGCTTGCTGGCCCTCGGTAAACGTAAGAAATTCTTGAGCCTTGACGAACTGCACAAAGAGATACCGGAGAATATGATGTCGCCGGACGATCTTGAGGACGTGCTCGAACGGCTGGAGGGTGCGAATATCTCCGTCGCCGAAACCGATGCCCGGCTGCTTGAGCGAGCGTCGAATATCGTGCTTGATGAAGAGCAGGACGAGGAAGTGGACGAGGAAGACCTCGATCTCGATCTTTCTGCCGGCGTTCTGGATAAATCGAATGACCCGGTTCGGCTCTATCTGCGTGAGATGGGTGTCGTGCCGCTTTTGACTCGCGAAGGCGAGGTCATCATCGCAAAGCGGATCGAACGCGGCCAGATGAAGACCCGAAAGGCGATAACTCGTTCGCCGATCGCTGTTGAACGGCTGATTCAGATCGGAAGCGATCTTGAAACCGGACGAGCCTCGATCAGAGAAACGGTCGCGTTTGCCGAACAGACCGAGGTATCTTTAGAAGAAGACAAGGCCGAAGAGTATCTGCGTTGGACACTTGAAGGTATCGGAAATATCAAGCAGAACTTCGCGGCGGCAAACAAGATCTGGACCGCAACACGTAAAGAGATCGAAGCCACCACCGGAAAGGGTGCGAAGAAACCCGGCAAAAAGCTTCTTCGATTACGACGCCAAAGCGGCCGCGTCCGCATTGAGCTTTCGCATGAGATCAAGAATCTGAACCTTACGGAACATTCGCATCAGGTTCTGATCGCGGCGATCCGAAGGGTCGTTGAAGAGCTAAGGAAGCTTGAACGGTCGGTAAAAACGCTCGAGACCAAAGCTTCGAAAAAAGTAGGGTTAAGTGAAAAGCGTGAGCTGAACGCAAAGATCCGTGCCGGAAAAGCTCAGATCGCCGAGATCGAGGAAAAATATTTCCTCACATCGACCGAGATCAAGCGATGCTATCAAACGATCAGCGTCGGCGAATATGAAACGAATCAGGCAAAACGTGAACTTGTTGAAGCCAACCTTCGCCTTGTAGTTTCGATCGCAAAGAAATATACCAACCGCGGTTTGCAGTTCCTTGATCTGATCCAGGAAGGCAATATCGGTTTGATGAAAGCCGTGGATAAGTTCGAATGGCGTCGCGGATACAAATTCTCGACCTATGCAACGTGGTGGATCCGACAGGCGATCACGCGTGCGATCGCTGACCAGGCACGAACGATCCGAATTCCGGTTCACATGATCGAAACGATCAACAAGCTGATCCGCACCTCGCGGCTGCTTGTACAGGAACTCGGACGCGAACCTTCATCCGAAGAGATCGCAAAGCGGATGGACATTCCGGTGTCGAAGGTCCGAAAGGTCCTGAAGATCGCACAGGAACCGATCTCGCTGGAAACGCCGATCGGAGAAGAGGAAGATTCGCATCTCGGCGACTTTATCGAAGACCGTTCGATCTTGAATCCGGCGGAATCTGTGACGTTCTCCAATCTGCGAGAGATAACAGACGAGGTACTTGCGACGCTCACACCGCGTGAGGAAAAGGTGATCAAGATGCGTTTTGGGCTTGGCAATACGGGTTCCGAGCACACACTTGAAGAGGTCGGCCAGCATTTTGCGGTCACCCGCGAGCGTATCCGCCAGATCGAGGCAAAAGCCTTGAGGAAGCTTCGGCATCCATCGCGATCGCGTCGCTTAAAGGCGTTTCTCGAAGGGAAAGCGTAAGAACTCGATTCATAGGAAACGAAAGGCAGTCGAACTCGGCTGCCTTTTTTCTTATTCACGCTTGCTGAAGTTCCCGCTTCGTGTAAAATTCTTCGGCAGGAGCCATTCGACCGCATCTGACAACCACTGAAAATGATCCGCTATCAAAAATCTTTAGCCCTTTGTGTTTTGCTAGCGGCTGTCGTTTTCACACACTCAGTTTTTGGCGAAAGGCTTCCGGTTCGGACCTTCACTTCCGCCGACGGGCTTGGCAGCAGTTTCGTCGATTTCATTTATCGCGACTCACGCGGTTTTATGTGGTTTTGCACCCGCGATGGGCTTTCGCGGTTTGATGGCTCTGGCTTTGTCACCTACGAGATCGGCGACCAGGCGGCTCCGCCCGGCATCGAGAACATATTCGAAGCACAGGACGGCTCCTACTGGATGTCTACGACCGGCGGAACATATCGATTCGATCCGAAAAAGATCTCACAACCCGAAGGCGATCGTCCGAAATTAAATGCTGAAAAGATAACCAATCTTCGAGGCGGATTTTATCAGGACAAGAACGGAGTTCTTTGGCTTACTTCAAGTGGACTGTACCGTTACGAAGAAACCGATCAGGGCTTTCAATTTGTCGAGGTGCCCCTTGGCATTCCGCCGATGGAGAATACGACGTTCGTCGCGTTCGATCTGATCGAAACGACCGAAGGTTCACTTTGGATACAAACAAGCTGGGGCCTTGTCCGGCGAATGACGGACGGGCGGACCGTCTTCTATCCTCATCAGGGATATCTTCCCGGCGGTTCATCGGACACGATGGTTGACCGCACCGGCCGGATCTGGGTCACCATCGGACGTGATGTCTATGTCTTCAAACCGGAGTCGCCGGAATCGATACCCGAACCTGGCCCAACGATAATTCGTGAGCTCCAGCCATCGCAAACCATCGAGATCGAAGACGGAAAAGATTTTCCATTGCCGAAAAGCGGAGGTGAACTGTTTACCTACGTCAGCCCAAAGATGATCGAGCCTTATGCTTCGAAGCGCCTCAAGCAAACCTCGGACGGCGACATCTGGCTGAGTGCGGAAAAGTTTTTGCTTCAGATCAGCAATGGCAAGCTGAGAGCATTTACAAGCGCCCAGGGCCTGCCGGGCGTGATCAGCCGTATCGCTGAAGATTCTGCCGGCAATCTTTGGATAGGCGGCCATTCCCTGCTCGGGCGGCTTGATCGAAATGGATTCGTTACGTTCGGCACCGCCGAGGGCCTTGAATCTTCACGATATTTTTCTGTTACCGAAGGCGACGACGGTTCGCTTTATTTCGGCCATGGAGCATTCGGCATCGCAAGATACGACGGCAGCAGATTTGAGAGCATCAGGCCGAATTTGCCGAACAAGCTAAGAGCGATGTGGACCTCGCGTACGGTCTTTCGCTCGTCGAACGGCGATTTTTGGATACTTTCAAGCGACGGGCTTTTTCGGTTCCGTGGTGTAACGCAATTCGAACAGTTGAACGGCCGCGAGCCGGATGCGGTCTATGATTCGTCGTCGGGCCTTCGTTCCGACGGGGCGTTTCAGATCTTTGAAGATTCGAGCGGGAATATTTGGCTTTCGACACGCGGGAATTCCTCAAACTCGAACGGCCTTTCGATGATGGCGAAAGGTTCCGATAAATTCACTGACCTGACCGAACGGCTCGGATTAGAAGGCCGAAAATCCGCATCGTCTTTTGCCGAAGACGCCGCGGGAAATATCTGGTTCGGCTTTTACGAAGGCGGCGTTGCGAAATACGACGGCGAACGATTTACTTCCTTCGACGGCCGCCACGGACTTCCGGATGTCGGGCTTATCTCCGATCTATTGATCGATCAAAAGGGCCGGCTATGGATGGCTTCGACAAATTTCGGCGTTCTACGGCTTGATGATGTGAACGACCCTCAGTTTCGGCTCGTCAGGATCGGAACTGAGCAGGGCCTTTCGAGTTCGAACCTGCGAACCTTGACCGAAGACAATTTCGGCCGCATCTATGCCGGAACGGCTCGCGGTGTTGACCGCATTTCGCCGGACACGCTCGCTGTCAAACATTTCTCGGTGGCCGACGGCCTTGCCGCGGATTTTATCGTCGATTCGCATCGTGCAAAGAACGGCGATCTTTGGTTCGTTACCAATAACGGCGTTTCCAGGTTCACGCCTCGCATTGAAGAGCTTTCCGCTCCGCCAAGGGTTTTGATCGGCGAGATCCGCATTTCAGGCATTCAGCAGCCTGTGCCTCAGCTTGGCGAGACCTTATTGGACATCGGCGACCTTTCGCCTTCGCAGAACAACATTCAGATATCTTTCTTTGGGATGGATTTCCGTGCGGGGAGCACGCTCAAATATCAGATCAGGCTCGAAGGTGCCGACGCCGATTGGGGGCCGCCGTCTGACGCTGCTCGCGTTACATACGCCAATCTCGTTCCCGGCACTTACAAATTCCTTGTCCGGGCGATAAACGACGAAGGCTCGGTCAGCGATCCGCCGGGGGCTTTTTCTTTCGTTATTGCACGTCCCATCTGGCAGCGATGGTGGTTCATTGCCGGTTCGCTTCTGCTGCTGATCGCGGCTGCGTTCCTTTTCTATCGTTACCGAACGGCTCATCTTCTGCAGGTGAACAAGGCTCTCAGCGAAGCACGCGAGGCGGAAGAAAAGCTCAGCATTCTCCGCGAGGATCGGCTCCGCGAGCTTGAAAAGATACGTGCCCGCATCGCGACCGACCTTCACGACGACATCGGTTCGAGCCTTACGCAGATCGCCGTGCTCAGCGAAGTGGCTCACGCGCGTTCCGCGGATAACGGCCGTGCCGCCGATTCCCTTTCACGCATCACCGCCGTGTCGAACGACCTTGTCGGCACGATGAGCGATATCGTTTGGTCGATCGATCCTAAGAAAGACCACCTCAGCGATCTTACTCAGCGAATGCGGCGGTTCGCGGCCGATGTGCTTTCATCGAGCGACATCGCGTTCACGCTTATCGCACCGCCGAATTCCGATTATCTTACGGCAAATTCAACCCTTCGCCGCGAGGTTTTTCTGATCTTTAAGGAAGCGATCAGCAACATCGTCCGCCATTCGAACGCGACCGAGGTCTTCGCGGAAATGCAGATAGTCGGCGGCGAGCTTGTCTTCGCGATCGAAGATAACGGCTCGGGCATCACCGAAGAACAGAACGGTTCCGGGCTCGGCGGAAACGGCATCGCGAGTATGCGAAAGCGGGCCGCGGAGATGGACGGCGCGTTGACGATCGATTCTTCGGCGGAAGGAATGCGAATTCAGCTAAAGATACCGTATCAGGCCGCAGCCGCGGCTTCGTGACAGGCAGCTACCCATTCGGGTGGCGAACGAAACGCATCCGCACCGTACTCTGTTAGAGATGAAGTTTGGCGAACCCGCGACGCATATGCAGCAAGCAGAAGAAGGCAAGGCAATTATCAAGATAGCCATCGTCGAAGATATTCGCGACATCCGCGAAGGGCTCGCCACGCTTATCGACTTTACCGAAGGGTTTGCGTGTTCCGGAAATTACCGTTCGATGGAAGACGCGATCCCGCGGATAAACGGAAACGTGCCGGACGTTCTGCTCAGCGATATCGGCCTGCCGGGAATGACCGGCATCGAAGGCGTAAAGATACTCAAGGAAAAATACCCTGATCTTACCGTGCTGATGCTGACGGTCTATGACGACGACGACCGCATCTTCGACGCGATCTGCGCCGGTGCAAATGGTTATCTGCTAAAGCGAACGCCGCCCGCAAAGCTGCTTGAAAATATTCGCGAAGCCGTCTCCGGCGGTGCGCCGATGTCGCCCGAGGTCGCGTTTCGCGTAATAAAACTATTCAGGGATTTCCGCCCGCCGGAAAAGTTCGAACAC
The DNA here is from genome assembly GCA_041751035.1 of Pyrinomonadaceae bacterium. Classification (GTDB taxonomy): domain Bacteria; phylum Acidobacteriota; class Blastocatellia; order Pyrinomonadales; family Pyrinomonadaceae; genus OLB17. The sequence goes on from JBGSYH010000018.1 coordinate 67,311, forward strand.
GACCTGACCCCGCACGAAATGCGTCTGCTGAAACTGCTCGTCGAAGGCCACAACTACACGACCGCCGCCGTTGAACTAAAGGTCAGCTACAACACCATCAAATTCCACATGCGTCACATCTACGAAAAACTCCAGGTCCATTCCAAAAGCGAAGCCGTCGCCAAAGCCTTACAAAATCGGATCGTCTGAAAACCGCCGTGCGGCCAAGGCTCCGCATAAAAATATCGCCTCCTTAGCGAGTGTGCGGAGCACACATGCATGCCTTTGCGGCTTGCCGCGATGTTGTGCGGAAAAGTTTACTTTTCCGAGGGTTTGAGTGATCTTCCAATGGGCTGTGCCCATCTATTTGCGGTGAAGCTTTGCTTCACCGGGCGGGCTTGAAAAAGGTTCGGAGGCTATGCCTCCGACAGCGGCGGCATAGCCGCGATATGGGTTTAGGCTTTCTCGGAAAAGCACAGCTTTTCCGCAAATAGAGCGGCAGAGCCGCTTAGAAAGGCGACATCCCGACTGGCGACGAAGGCAACCAGCTTCCGCCCGTTTACGCCGAAAATCTTGAAAATGACTGAAAAGCCCGTAAATGCAAGCGATTTAATGAGTTAGCGGGAATAACATCTCAGATTTTCGGCTGAAATAGTCATTTTTTCGACTGCCAGAATCATTGTGGCAATCGCCAGAATCATTTTTTCCATCGCCAGAATCATTTTGGCAACCGCCAGAATCATTTTTTCCATCGCCAGAATCATTTGGGCAACCGCCAGAGTCATTTTTTCTACCGCCAGAATCATTTTTTCTACCGCCAGAATCTTTGTGGCAATCGCCAGAATCATTTTTTCCATTGCCAAAGTCATTCTGCCGATCGCAAGAGTCATTTTTGGGGACGGCGAAATTATTTATCCAGACGAATAAGTCATTTATTCTCTCGCCCGGACGACCTTTACTATCCAAACGGGTGGCGAACGGGAGCGCCGCAACTGTTAATTTCACAATGCAGCGAGTTTCCTCACGCGGTCTGCCAGTTCGAACAAGACCACATCGAAACGGAGAAAGCATTATGAGAACAGTTTTAAAGGCCGGACAAAATGCAGGCAAAGCGGCCCTTGCATATTTTTTGATGTCCGCGATCGCGGCACTGCCGATCTTCGGCGTTGCCGGATCGGGCAAGGCCGTCAGCAGTTTTGCGGAAAGTTTTCCTCAACAATTGGCGGAAGCTAAGAGCGAAACGCCTGAAACCGGCGTGCTGTTCGAGGAAAATCGCGGCCAGCACGACGAGCGTGTGAAATTTACGGCGCGTTCGGCGGGCGGAACGATGTTTCTGACGAACCGCTCGGCGGTTTACGTGATGCGGATCGCCGAACCGGTACGAAGCGAGGGTTTATCAACGGAAAAGTTTGAACATCCGGATGAGATCAGCCGAACTCCGCAGAAATTCTTTGCGCTGCATATGAATTTTATCGGCGCGAACGAGGCGACCGAGTTCCGTGCGGGCGAACTCGCGGAAACTCGCACGAATTATTTCAAAGGAAACAACGAACGCGACTGGCAAACAGATATCCCAAACCATCGTTCGGTGCGCGTCGCGGAAATGTATCCTGGCATCGATGTTCTGTGGCAGGGAGAAAGCGGCGGGCAGACGCGATACGACATGATAGTAAAGCCCGATGCTTCGCCGGGGACGATCGAAATAGAATTTGACGGCGCGGATTCGCTTCGCGTCGATAAAGATGGATCGCTGCTTATCGAAACTCCGGCGGGCGTTGTTCGTCATAACAAACCATTCAGTTTTCAAACCGTCAACGGCATTCAGCGTGAGGTCGAAAGCTGGTTCGAGGTCATCGGAAAACGTGTGCGGTTCGGCGTCGGCGATTATGACCGCTCAATTCCCTTGACCATCGATCCGACCGTAAGTCTCAACAACCTTGCGTTCTCAACATTTCTCGGTTCGTTCGGTGACGACATCGCAAATGCATTGGATGTCGATCAGGCCGGCTGCGTTTATGTCACAGGCCGCACGACGTCCGTTTCGTTTCCGACGACCGCCGGCACTTTCGACACGACAGCGAACGGCAGCGAAGACGTTTTTATAACGAAATTTAATTCGAGCGGCACGGGCGTTGTTTTTTCGACATATCTTGGCGGGACGTTCTTCGACGAAGGCCGTGGGATCAAGGTCGATCAAATGGGAAATATTTATGTGGCCGGTGCGGCTAGTATCGTGTTTCCAGTGAGTGGCGGGGCTTTCGACGAAACGTTCAACGGCGGCTCGGATGCGTTTGTCACAAAGCTGAACCCGTCCGGTTCGGCACTGATCTATTCGACATACATCGGTGCGAGCGGTATTGATACTGCGAACGCGCTGGCGATCGACAGCGGCGGACATGCGTATATCGCCGTGCGCACGACAGATGAAGTTGTCGATTATCCGACCACGCCCGGCGCGTTTGACACAACGCACAATGGCTTTGACGATGTCGCGGTGACCAAGCTGAATCCAACAGGCAGTGCTCTTGTTTATTCGTCCTTTTTAGGCGGCGGAAGCATAGACGTTCCGACCGGCATTGTAGTTAATTCGAACGGCGAAGCATTTGTCGGTGGCTCGACCGCGGACCACGCCGTTCCGCTCCAAACTACGCCGGGGGCTTTCGACACGACGCACAATGGAGTAAACGATTTCTTTGTTACTAAATTTAATGCGGCAGGTTCCGCACTGATCTATTCGACTTTTATCGGCGGGTCAGGCATCGATAATGCGAACTCGATCGCACTGGATCAGGGCGGTTCGATCTATATCGCCGGAACGGGCGGCGTCGGATTTCCGACAACTGCCGGAGTCGTTGACGCGGTGAACGCCGGAAGTTCGGAGCTCGGCGTGAGCAAGCTGAATCCTGACGGCACGGCTTTGGTCTATTCCACTTTCATCGGCGGAAATCAAGGCGAAACCGCTTGGGGCATTGCGGTCGATGCACACGGAAACGCGTACATTACCGGAAGCAATTTTGGCGGAGATTATCCGACGACTGCCGGTGCCTACGACACGACCTTCAACGGAAGTAACGATGTGATCCTAACTGTTCTGAACCTGAACGCCACGGCGTTTCTGTATTCAACGTATGTCGGCGGCGGTGGAAATGATGCTGCAAACGCGATCACGCTGGATTGGGCCGGTAACGCGTACATTTGCGGCCGTTCGGTATTCAACGCCGCGGCTTATCCAACCTCTGGCGACGCGTATCAAACATTTTACAGCGGCAGCAACGATGCGTTCGTTACGAAGTTCGGCGATTTCGCCATCGGCGGAAGAGTTATCGATACGATCGGAAATCCGTTGGCAAATGTTATGGTCGCGATGAGCGGACAGGTGTCCGGCAATATGATGACCGGCGCCGATGGAAGATTCAGTTTCGTCAATACGGTTCGCGGCGAACCGCATTCGATATCCGCAATGCGTGCGGGATATTCCATCAACCCGGCGATCCTTAACATTTCGGCCCTAAACAACAATCGCGAACTGGTTTTTATCGGCACTATCGGTTCACCGACCGGCGGTTCCGGTGGCACGCTGCGAGTCGATTCGCTTTCGGTTAGCAAAAGCGAGAATGGCGGGAGCGTGAACGTGGTCGTAAAACGGACCGGCGATGTTTCCAGCCAGACGCCTGTTACAGTCGATTATTCGACCTCGGACATAACCGCGATCGCTGGACAAGACTATCAACCGGTCAGCGGCGTTCTTTCTTTTTCAAGCTTTGAATCGATCAAAACGATCTCAGTGCCGATCCAAAACGACGATCTGCTGGAACCGCGCGAAACATTCAGCTTCACACTTTCGAATCCGACGAATAATTCTGATATCGAAGAAGGCCGGGAAACAATGTCCGTTCATATTCTCGACGAAGATCTTAAAGATGGTTCATTGCAGGTCAGCGAATTTCGACTGCGGGGCAATAATGGCCCACGCGACGAATACATTAAGATCTTTAACCCGAACGATTTCGATATAACCGTGAACACAGCTGACGGTTCGGCGGGGCTGGCTTTGGTTCGGATGACGGGACTTTTGCTGGAAACGATCGCGCATATTCCGAACCTCGTGACCGTTCCCGCACGCGGACACTATATGTTCACGAACAACAATCCGCAGGGCGGTTTTTCGATCATCGACTTCCCTACCGGCACAGGTTCCACAACGCTGGTCGGCGACAGAACGTTTTCAGCTGATATACCGGACAATTCGGATATCGCTCTTCTTTCAACTGCGGAATCCAAGAACTTCGGTCCATCCGTATTGATCTCAGCGGCGGGGTTTGGAAACTCGAACTGGACGACAGAAGGAAGGAGCTTGCCGTGGATCACGCCGGAGAATAGCGAGTTCAGCTTTGTCCGGAAGATGACGACCGAAGGTCCGGTGCAGACGAAAAGCAACTTGAACGATTTTATTCTGCTGGATGGTTCGCGGCGGATCTTCGTCGGTGAACACGGCAAGATGCATTCTGTGCTCGGCTCGCCCGCACCGGGAACGACCGACAGCCTTCGGTCGATGAAGAACAGCGAAGTTTCTATCACTGAAACGCTCTCTGCCGATTGGAACACAACGCCCGTGGCAAACGGCCCATTCGGCACCTATACGATCTATCGGCAGATAACGAACAACACAGATTCGCCGATCCTTTCATTAAGGCTGCGGGCGACAGATTTCCCCACGCTTGGCAGTTTTACACAGATGCGAACGTCGGCTCGTCCGGATTTTCGGCTTCTGAGCTCGATGGGCGATGATAATTCGGTAAAAGGAACGACGCTCGCGGCGGAAAGATTGCAGCCGCTCGGCGGAGGTATCAACAGCACGCTTGTGGTTGATTCGATCACGCCGACCCAACCGCTCGGGCCGGGCGAAAGCATCGTTGTTGCTATCAGATTTGGCGTAGTTCGTTATGGCCGAATGAGATTTCACACAGCCATAGAGGCATTGCATTAAGCATCGGAGGTAAATATGGAAAGAAAGTCGATCGACGTTGCGATCCAGGAAGCCGGATCACTCATCTATCTCGCTGATTCAAAGTTTGGCGGGCTTGACCCAGGCGAGTTCCACAATTTCTTCGGTGGTGCACCTGGGCTAAAGGAACTAACGCTTCAGGGATCTGTGATGGCAGGTTCACTATATCAGGATGACGGCTACAGCGTTCGCATTCTGTTCGGCGACCTAAGCGAACAAGAAATGGAAGAATGGACATCAAAGATCTCGTGGAAGATCGATGCTTCTTCAGGCCGCATCGCTTTGTCAGGAGTTTGCGATGAAGATTTAGAAGAATATATGAGCGACTGGACGACGGCCGAAGACCAGGGCAGCTATCATCTGGGAACCTATATCGAAGTTCCGCCGACCGTTTACTCCGTGACGATCTATTCCTATCCGCCGGGCGATCTTGCCGGCGGCTGGATGCGGATCGAAGATCGCTTGCTTTTCCGGCAATGCTTTGGAAAAGACAGCGGTCTTGAATTCGAAAAGCCGATCGATTATTTTAAGCGAACCCGGCCGAACGAAACGCCGCGTCATTGGCATCTTGAAGGCTGGGAAGATAAACCATTCCTTTCCTTTTTGATCCACTTCACACCAGATTCGGCGAAAGCTGAGCATCCCGAATTCGAACCGGATGGCTGTCTTGCGTGGGAATACAGAAAACCCGAAAGGTGTCCGGTCGGGATCGAACTTCCTTTAATCGATTAGTTTTCTTGCTTGCTCGATGGCTTCAGAGAGATTGCTGACCTGGCCATCGAGCTGCATTTCATAGACCGCATCCAGTATGCGTTTAAACTCAGGCGAGGGTTTTAGGCCCAGATCTATCAGGTGCCGGCCGAGTAAAATCGGGTCCGGTGCCTTTTTTTCGATTTGCAGTGTGCGAACGCGTTCGATGAACCATTCTTGAGCCTCAGAACCGAAGATCATCTTGCTGCGGTCGCCATCCGGATAGCGCCCGAGGCTGTCAGCTTTTGCAACACGGTACAGAAGATCCGGTTCGACCTTTCGAGCCAGCCTTCGAAAGGCACCGTCTCCAACTGGCTCTTTTGCCTTATACCATTCGCCGGGTTTTAGATGATAACGAACTAGTTGGATAACTTGCTCACGAACGTCACATCCATTGAGCGTATGAATGCCAAGTCGATCCAATAAAGAGATCGTCGGCTCAACGCCGGCTTCATCATGGCCGCGAGAGCGAATGCGGCCTTCGATAAACTCGGTCGTAGGCGGCTTTCCGAGGTCATGACATAAAGCTCCCAACATGACCGTTACTTTTTTTTCGTATGGCAGATCGTCAATTAGATCTCTTGCTTCATCGACAACCATCAGCGTATGCACATCGACATTGCCTTCGGGATGCCAATCCGGTTCCTGCGGAACACCTACCAACGCTTGCAGCTCAGGAAAGATCTGAACGATCACACCAAGATCATAAAGCCATTTCAACCCGATCGAAGGCCGATCCGCTTTCAGCAAAAGCTTTTCGATCTCTCCCCAAAGCCGTTCTTTTGGCAGATCGGTTACGTCGATCATCCTGCAGATCGCAATGGTCTCAGGCGCAATATCGAATTCCAACCGAGCAGCGAACTGAGCCGCCCGCAATACACGCAGACTGTCTTCGGCAAAACTCGCGTGGGAAACGTAACGTAATAGTTTCCGCACGATATCGCCTCGCCCGTCGAATGGATCGATGATCTCGCCGGTCAACGGATCTTTCAATATCGCATTGACAGTAAAATCGCGCCGCGAACAGGCTTCTTCGAACGACATTTCCGGGTCGCCTTCGACGACGAAGCCCCGATGGCCGCGGCCCGTCTTCCGATCGCGGCGAGGCAGCGAGACATCAAGGTCATTTCCTATCTTATAAACCGCGAAAGATTCGCCGACGATGTTTACCTCGCCAAACCCGGCAACCACTTCCCGCAGTCTTTCCGCATCGACGCCGTAAACCTCCAGGTCCCAGTCTTTCGGGTCAATACCCATCAGTTCATCACGCACGCATCCGCCGACGAGCATTGCCCGCCCTCCGCAACCGCGGACGGCCTTCGAAAGTTCAATGACCTTCTGCGGGACTTTAGATATGCTCACATCCATATCGAAATATCGTTCAAAACAACGGGAACGAACATAACTTAATAGCTTCCCCTTTCACCCGAAGTTATCGCAACCGTTAGTTCCCCGCAACCGATCAACTCATCAATATATTTGAATACCTTGACACTGCTCATAATGACGAATAACATCGCCAAAGAAAATCACACCCGAAGAATGACTATGAGCACTGACGACAAGACTTTTTTATCCAGATTCAGATCGCCCGACACCGCGCTGATCGTATTCGCGATCATCGTCTTTGCGGCGGTCCTTACGTGGATCATTCCGGCTGGAACGTATGAGCGTTCTGAGATGGAGGTACAGGGCGTCGGCAAACGAGAGGTCGTCGTGCCCGGCACGTATCAGCGGATCGAGGTTGAGCAAAAAGGCGTTGCGGCATCGCTACTGCATTCGGCGGGCATGGTCCTTAAGGCTCCGATACTCGGCTTCACGGACCCGGACGTCGTTCAAGTTATCGCGTTCGTTTTTCTGGTCGGCGGGGCGTTTTCAATTCTTCAGAAAACGGGCGCGGTTGACGCAGGGCTGCGGCGGCTGGTCCAGGCATCGCGGCGATCCAAGTCGTTGAGCGTGCTTATGATACCGCTGTTTATGACTCTCTTTTCGCTTGGTGGAGCTGTGTTCGGCATGGCCGAAGAGATGGTGCCGTTCGTCTTGATCTTTGTCCCGCTCGCGCTTGCCCTCGGCTATGATTCGGTCACAGGGGCAGCGATCCCGATCGTCGGCTCGATGACCGGTTTTGCGGCCGCGTTTTTCAACCCTTTTACCGTCGGTGTCGCACAGGGCATCGCCGGCGTCCCGCTGTTTTCGGGCGCCGGATTTCGAATGGTGCTATGGCTGATCGTTACCGCGATCGGCATCGCATTCGTGATGTGGCACGCTCACCGTGTCCGCAAAGAACCCGACAAGAGCCCAACCTTTGAAACAGATGAAACGAGGCGAAACGAAGGCCTGCATCTGAACGACGAAGACACTACGTTTACCGGCCGCCAGAAAACAGTTCTTGCGATCTTTTTTGCCGGGCTTGCTATACTCGTTTGGGGAGTTCTTCCGCCGGACCAAGGCGGTCAGGGTTGGTATATCGTCGAGATCTCGGCTCTTTTTATCGGCATTGGCCTGCTAATGGGTATCGTCGGCGGACTTGGCGGGAACGGAACTGCGACCGCCTTTTCCGAGGGCGTCCGCCAACTCGCGGTGACCGGCGTTATCATCGGCCTCGCCCGCGGAATTCTGATCGTCCTTCAAGACGGCCAAGTAATCGACACCGTTCTTTATGCAATGGCAACGATGCTCGAGGGCACTTCGTCGGCCACGGCGGCGATGGTGATGTTCGCAGGACAAACCTTCATTAATTTCTTTGTCCCATCAGGTAGCGGCCAGGCAGCCTTGACGATGCCTTTGATGGCTCCGCTTTCGGATCTGGTCGGCGTTTCGCGACAGACCGCCGTTCTCGCGTTTCAAATGGGCGATGGATTCACGAATATGATCATCCCGACGAACCCCGTGATCATGGGAGCTCTTGCGTTGGGCGGAATTTCGTGGACAAAATGGGCCCGATGGGTCTTGCCGCTGCAGATCGCTCTATTTGTCATTGGTCTGGCGGCTCTTTACATTGCGGTGGCGATAGGTTTCGGCACGTAGATCAGATCTTGCCATTTACGATCGCAAGTATTTCTGATTCGGCTTCGATCGCCTTTTCTTCGATCGCTGCACCGCGAGCGAGAATGTCCGCTGCGAACGCTTTGTCCTTGAGGCCGGCAGCATTTATCTTCACATTCAGGAATGCTCCCATAACGGCTGAACGCGCACAGAGTGCTCCGACTCCTGCATCTGTTACGGAATTCGGATTTCCTTGCTCAGCCATCGCACGAATTACTTCAAACGAGTCAAACGCCCGCTCCATCGTGAGGAACGGAACTTCGGTCGCGTATTTCGTCGCATCTTGGATCGCCGCTGAACGCGTAGCCTTTTCTTCTTCAGTTCCCTTCGGCAGGCCGAATGCGGCCATCACACGGTTGAAAGATTCCGTGTCTTCGTCCACGAGCCGGAGCAGATCTTCTTTTATTGCCTGAGCCTTCACAGCCCAATCCGAAAATTCCTCCCAGCGCTCGTCCCAGCCTGCTTTGTGCGAGGAGAGGTTCGCGACCATAGCCGCGAGCGATGCACCGAGCGCACCCATATATGCTGAGATCGAACCGCCGCCGGGAGCTGGCGATTCGGATGCGGTCTCGTCTGCGAAACCTCGACAGGTCAGATCGATCAATCCGTTGGTTTTCTCATTGGCAGAAAGTACATACTCAATGATCTTCTCATTCGGGTCCCAAGGCTTCAGATCATCTAATCCCAACGAACGTATCGCGATCTTGATCTTTTCAGCATCGCTCACGCCAAGCGAGCGGCTCTGCTTTCGCAGGTAATGTTCTCCGGCACCGATGATCGCTTTTTTCGGCACGAGCCCGACGATCTCCATTCCTGTAACCCGGACACCGCGTGCAGCCGCCTTTTCGCAAACTTCGTCAAATGCAACATGCAGCGGCGTTTCGGAAAGGTTCGTGATGTTCATTGAAACCTGTGCGATGCCGTACTCGTCGATGAACCAGCCGATCGCTTTCGTTCCTTTCAGCGTCCCGGGCAACATTACAGGATCGCCGTGCGCATCATTTATAGGCTTGCCGGTGATCGGGTGCCCTTCGCGTTTCGGCCTTCCCTTCTCGCGCACGTCGAAAGCTATCGCATTTGCCCGACGTGTCGAAGTCGTGTTGAGGTTGAAATTTACCGCGATCAGAAAATCACGTGCACCAACCGCCGTAGCACCGGAACGAGCAACGCTTTCGTTAAATTCGACAGGCCCAAAATCAGGCTTCCAGTCCACCGAAGAAATTCGATCTTTCAGGGCTTCGTATTCACCTTCGCGGCAATTCGCGAGATTGCGCCGCTTTTCCTCGGTCGCTGCGTACTCGTAGGCGTAAACCGGAACTCCGAGTGCCTCACCAATACGCTTTCCGAGCATCCGCGCGTAAACCGCACACTCGTCCATCGTTACACCCGACACCGGCACCAGCGGACAAACATCAGTCGCCCCAAAACGCGGATGGTCGCCCTTGTGCCGCCGCATATCGATCAACTCCTGAGCCTTCTTAACAGCCTGAAACGCCGCCTCAATTACCTCGTCAGGAGTTCCAACAAAAGTCACAACGGTCCGATTCGTAGTCGCCCCCGGATCGACATCAAGAAGTTTCACGCCGTCGATCCGTTCGATCTCGTCCGTGATCTGACCGATCACCGCCATATCCCGGCCCTCGCTAAAATTTGGCACGCATTCAATGAGTTTCTTCATCCTACTTCAGTCGTCCATTCAAATAGTCAGCCAAGCCATCCGTGCTTACGCGTTCTTGTTCCCAAGTGTCGCGGTTGCGAACGGTAACGGCATTATCTTCGAGCGATTCGTGATCGACGGTTACGCAGAACGGCGTGCCGATCTCGTCTTGTCGGGCGTAGAGTTTTCCGATGCCGCCTGTGTCGTCATAGACGGCTCGCATTGAAGGCTGCAGATCTTTCTTCAGTCTCTTTGCCATTTCGACGATCTCAGGCTTGTTCTTCGCAAGCGGCAGCACCGCAACTTTGATCGGCGCGAGTTCCGGTTCTAGCTGTAAGACCACACGTGTCTCGCCTTTGTCATTGGTCCGCTCGGTATAGGCATCCATCATCACCGCAAGAAGAGTCCGGTTTACACCGGTCGATGGCTCGATGATATAGGGATAAAAACGCTCGTTCGTCGTCGTATCGAAATACGAAAGGTCCTCGGTCGAATCAGGATTTATCCGCTTTCCTTCTGCATCTTCCGGTTTTTTCGAATGGACGCGAAGGTCGTAATCCGTGCGGTTCGCAATGCCCATCAGTTCATCCCATTGCTTTGCCTCGTCCTCACGTTCTGGAAAAAAACGATACAGGATATCAACCGTCCGTTCTGAATAGTGAGCAAGTTCAGCTTTTGTCTGCTCATAATTCTTCAGGTTGCCGCTTGAGATGCCAAGCGATGCAAGCCATCCGTCAAAGCCGTCTATCCATTCCTGATGAGCCTTTGCAGCCTCTTCCGGCTTTACAAAATACTCGATCTCCATCTGCTCGAACTCACGTGTCCGAAAAATAAAGTTACCTGGCGTGACCTCGTTGCGAAAAGCCTTACCGATCTGTGCGATACCAAAAGGAAGCTTTCGCCGGGACGTGTCGAGCACGTTCTTGAAGTTGATAAAAATACCCTGCGCGGTCTCCGGCCTTAGATACGCCAACGCATTTGGATCGTCATCCGCCGAAGCAGCTCCGACTGTGGTCCGGAACATCAAGTTAAAATCCTTAGGCTCAGTAAGGTTCGTCGAGCCGCAGTTCGAGCATACGAATTTCCCGCCGGCGTCTTGATCGAGCTTGTCCTGCCGGAGACGCGATTTGCACTCACGGCAATCCACAAGTGGATCAGAGAAGGTCGTCTCGTGGCCCGAATATTTCCAGACATTTCGGTTGAGGATGATCGAAGAATCCAGCCCCTCGATGTCGTCGCGTTCATAAACGACCCAATTCCACCAGCTTTTCTTGATATTATTGGCAAGCTCGACGCCCAGCGGCCCGTAATCCCATGACGACCCTAAGCCGCCGTAAATGTCCGAAGCAGGATAAACAAAGCCTCTTCTCTTTGAAAGGGAAACTATAGTTTCAATATTTGGTGCAGACATAATTGAACAAAGATCAAAAGAGAGATGTTACAACGAACGGCGAAAAAAGAGAAAAATGCTAATTTGGGAGGTCTCCACACTGGGTTGCGGAGGCGGTTAATTGGGAGTATGGTATCGTCTGAAACGCACAGGGGCTTGATCGAAAGGCGATCTAGGAAACAGACCATGACGAAAACCAATACGTATGAATCTGAGGCTTGCAGTGATCGTGTTGTCAATTGCTGTACTTTCTTGTTCGATGATCGAAGGCCTCGGCGGGGCCAAAGAAGCTGAAAAAGTAAGAAAGCTAAATGAAAGCATTCCGGCCAGTATGCCGCACGCGGACGAGGACCTCGGAGCGAATGATCCCTCAAACTTTAAGATCATATTGCCGGTAAAAGGACAGATGCTGCTGGGAAATCCAGAATCTGAACCGATCGATCAAGCAACATTGGTATCGAAAATACAGGAGTTCACAGGCGCGAAAACGCCGGATAAGAAGTTCGTTTACATAGCCGCAGCCGTCGACATTCCGTCAAGCGAGGTGGCGGTGGTAATCGACGAACTCCGACGTCAGGGCGTCGAGATAGTTAAGCTGGTCGTAAGCGGACGTGATCCGAACGTGGATGAGGGCGGATGGCTTACAAAACCGGTAAAGAGACCGGATAGAGTTTTCGAGCTCAGGATCTCGCCTACCGAGCTTTTCATTGAGGAGGGCCGCCCTAACCCGTTAACGCTTTTCGTGACAAATGGGACTGGCGGAAGGCCAATTTTAAACAATGAACCACAGGCGGATCTCGAGGCTTTGAGTACCAGACTAAACGAAGTTTTCAAGGAGCGGGAACGTAATGGAGTTCGAAGAGTGAATTCCAACGAAACGGAAAAAACCGTGTTGGTTAAGCATTCGAAAGACGATATCGATCAAAGATATGGAGATCTTGTGAAACTGATCGACGCGCTGAAAGGCTCTGGCGCAAGCCCCATCATATTGAGCGAAGGCCTTCCGATCCCGACGCCGATTAATTTTCCCGAGGATGTGATGCCGCCCCGGCCAAGCGTAAATGAAATTCCGAAGTCTATATCTGGTGGGGTTCTTAACGGACAGGCCCTGAGTCTGCCCAAGCCCCCGTATCCCCCAGCTGCCAGGGCGGTCAATGCAAAAGGAGCGGTCAATGTTCAGATAACGGTCGACGTTGACGGTAAAGTGATCAGGGCTGACGCAGTAAGCGGCCATTCCCTCCTTCGGCCGGCGGCTGTCGCGGCTGCCAGGAATGCCAAGTTCGCCCCGAAACTTCTGTCGGGTAAACCCGTAAAGGTCAATGGCATCTTGGTCTATAACTTCGCACCGTGATCAATGCGCGATCTAGACCAGCCATTCCGGCTTTCCACGATCCGCTGAAAATACAAAAAGGACGGTCCGGGCCGTCCTTTTCCATTTAGTCTACATAATCACAGAACTATTTATTCATCCTCGTCGGACTTGTGGTCCCGAGTTTCTCCGCTACCGTCGGCACCGGCAGCTTTCTCTTGTGCAAGGATCGCCTTGCGGGAAAGCTTGACCTTATTGCCTTCTTTGCCGATGCACTTGACCATGATCTGCTGGCCTTCCTTGAGTTCGTCGCGAACGTCCTTAACACGTCGATCCGAGATCTCCGAGATATGCAACAGTCCATCGAGTCCGGGAAGGATCTCAACGAAAGCACCGAAATCAACGATTCGCGAAACGGTGCCGAGGTACGTCTCGCCGATCTCGGCCTCAGCCGTGAGTGCCCGAATGCGTGCAATCGCTTCAGCAGCGGCCTCACCATCGGGCGTCGCAATGAGGATCGTTCCATCATCCGAGACGTCGATCTTGGCGCCGGTCTCTTCGGTCAGTGCTCGTATAGTCGAACCGCCTTTACCAATAACATCGCGGATCTTATCCGGATGAATCTTGATCGTGATGATACGCGGTGCGTACGGCGAAATGTCTTCGCGGGGTGCGTTTATGGCTTTTTCCATAATGCCGAGGATATGGAGTCGGCCTTTCCGAGCCTGTTCCAATGCCTCCTGCAGGATCATTGCGTTTATACCGGCGACCTTGATATCCATCTGAAGTGCGGTGATGCCTTCGCTGGTCCCAGTAACCTTGAAGTCCATATCGCCATAATGATCCTCCGCTCCGGCGATGTCCGAAAGGATCGCATAACGGTTCCCTTCCATCACAAGACCCATCGCAACGCCTGCTACAGGACGCTTGATCGGCACACCAGCATCCATAAGGCTCAAAATACCGCCGCACACAGAAGCCATCGACGATGAACCATTGGATTCCGTAATATCCGAGACGATTCGCAGCGTATAAGGAAAGTCTTCTTCGCTCGGCAGCACCGGTTCGATCGCCCTGCGGGCAAGATTTCCGTGACCAGTCTCGCGACGAGAAGTTCCGCCGAAGCGACCGGCCTCCCCGACCGAATATGGCGGGAAATTATAATGGAGCATGAACCGGCGATCGATGGTACCTTTTTCAAGATCATCCATGAACTGCCCATCCATTTTGGTGCCGAGCGTCGATGTGACTATTGCCTGGGTTTCGCCTCGGGTGAAAAGGGCAGACCCGTGTACTCGCGGCAACCAGCCGATCTCGCACGTGATCGGACGGATCTCAGAGAACTTGCGTCCGTCCGGCCGACGCCGATTGTCGAGCATATCTTCGCGGAAGATCTTTTCCTTGAGATGCGAAAATGCCTTGCCTGCATTTTGGCGTTTGGCTGCGTCGTCTTCCGGATAGCTCTCAACCACCTCTTTCTTCAGAGCGTCGATCGCGGCATAGCTTGTTAATTTGTCAGTGCCGGTGGTATCGAGAGCCTTTCGAAGCCGCTCACCGAAGTTCTTTTCAACTTCCGCCAACGCAGTTTCATCGATCGCCGCCGGGACAAATTCACGCTTAGTTATTCCAAGAGCCTTGCCGAGTTCTATCTGCCAAAGGCATAGCCGCTTGATCTCTTTATGTGCAAGCATCATCGCTTCCAACATAATATTTTCGGCAACCTCGTTCGCTTCAGCCTCGACCATAACGATCGCTTCTTCGGTTCCTGCAACCAAAAGGTTAAGGTCCGATTCGCGGCGTTCATCATAGGTCGGGTTTACTATATATTTTCCGTCGACCAACCCGATCCGTACTCCAGCTATTGGAGTGTTGAAAACAATGTCCGATAGATACAATGCACACGATGCTCCCGTGATCGTGATAACATCTGGATCGTTCTCAGAATCCGACGAAATAACCGTCCCGACGATCTGTGTTTCAAAACGGTAGCCATCCGGAAACAGCGGCCGGATCGGGCGATCGATCAGGCGACAGGTCAAGATCTCCTTTTCACTTGGGCGGCCTTCGCGCCGGAAATAATTCCCGGGAATGCGTCCTGCTGAATAGCTTGATTCGCGGTATTCGACAGTAAGAGGAAAGAAATCCAACCCTTCTCGGGCCGATTTCATGCTCACCGCCGTTACTAAGATCATCGTTTCCCCATAACTGATAACGACCGAACCATCGGCCTGTTTGGCAACCTTGCCAGTTTCAACGACCAACTCTTCACCGCCGAGTTTGATCGATTCTTTCAAATATTTTTTCGTCATTTCAATTCCTCAAAACAAAAACGGCCGATGCTTAATTCGTGAAGCACCAGCCGCATTTGGAGTTTTCCAATATTGCGTACGTTCTCTTTTTGTAAAGTGGACAAATGCGCTGTCACGTTCAGCATCCATGAACAAATCCTTCGTAAGAACGTTTATTTCCAATGGCCCGAAGCGGCCCAACTTTAAGTTCAAAGTTCTCGGTTCAAAGTTTAATTTTCCTATGAAGCAACTTTGAACTTTGAACACGGACCTAGTCTTATCGACGTAATCCGAGTTTCTTGATGATCTCGTGATACTCATTAATATCACGTCGTTTCAAGTAATCAAGAAGTTTACGTCTTCGCGAGACCATTATAAGCAAGCCGCGACGCGAGTTGTTGTCCTTTTTGTGGGTCCTGAAGTGTTCAGTCAACTCATTGATGCGCTGCGTAAGCAATGCGATCTGCACCTGCGACGAACCGGTATCCGAACCGTGCGTTTTGTAATCACCAACTATCTGCTCTTTTAATTCTTTTGCTGTTGCCATAAATTTCGGCTTGTCTTAATTTAGCCTCTCCTTGCTCGCAGTAACTCCGGAAGCATGCCCGGTAACCGCGAATAATTTAGTGTAACGTCTATTTCTTACTTAATGTTACGACTCTTCCAATTATCAGTTATCACCTGTTAATTATCAACTTCGTACACGAACTCTTCCATAAACTTGGTCGAAAAATCGCCAGCTCTAAATCGCTCGTCCGCCATTATCTTTTTATGGAGTGGAATTGTCGTCTTGATACCTTCCACCACCATCATGTCCAAAGCTCGCTGCATTCTGGCGATGGCCAATTCACGTGTTCGCGCATGAACGATCAATTTTGCGATCATCGAATCGTAATATGGCGGAACGGTATATCCCGGATAAACCGCTGTATCGACCCGAACGCCGGGTCCGCCGGGAATATTGAACGCTGTTATCTTTCCGGGACTCGGAGTGAACTTGACCGGGTCTTCAGCATTGATGCGGCATTCAATGGAATGGCCTGTCATGTGCACATCTTTTTGCTCGTATTGAAGATCTTCACCCGATGCGATCCTTATCTGGTTTCTGACAATGTCGGCAAGCGTGACCATCTCCGTTACTGGATGCTCCACCTGAATCCGTGTGTTCATCTCCATGAAATAGAAACTGCCATCTTCGTCCAAAAGAAACTCAAATGTGCCGGCGTTTGAATAGCCGATCTCTTTGCAAGCCTTTACAGCAACGGCCCCCATCGTTTCTCGTTGTTCAGGAGTGATCACCGGAGACGGCGCCTCTTCGAGCAGTTTCTGATGCCGCCGCTGGATCGAGCATTCACGTTCTCCCAGATGAACGACATTTCCATGCTCGTCTGCCAAAACCTGTATTTCGATATGTCGCGGCCGTTCGATATATCGCTCAATGTAAACCGCTCCATTCTTAAATGCAGCAAGTGCTTCTCTTTGCGCCGTTTCGAGGTTCGTTGCAAGTTCATCCTCACTTCGAACGATCCGCATTCCTCGGCCACCGCCGCCTGCTGCGGCTTTGATGATGACCGGAAAACCTATCTCACTCACCAGAGCCATCGCCTCGTCAGCGGACTCGATCGGGTCCGGGCTGCCGGGCAATATCGGTACGCCTGCGGCAAGCATCGTCCGTCGTGCCTCGACCTTATCGCCCATCATCGCGATCACTTCAGGACGCGGCCCTATGAATTTTATATTGCAGTCTTCGCAGATCTTTGCGAAGGTCGCCGATTCAGCAAGAAAGCCGTAACCGGGATGTATCGCATCGACGTTTGTGATCTCGGCCGCACTAATGATCGAGGGGATATTTAGATAACTCTGAGCTGATGGATTGGCTCCGATACAAATGGCTTCGTCCGCGAACTTGACATGAAGAGCCTCGCGATCGGCTTCGGAGTGAACGGCGACGGTCTTAATGCCCATCTCCTTGCAGGTCCACATTATCCGATAGGCGATCTCGCCCCGGTTCGCGATCAAAATTTTGCGTATCTCACGAGTCATTACAAAACTTTGCCACAGAGATCACAGAGTTTCTTATCTGAGTAGCCATGTTCCGGTTATTGCAGGACCGGCATCTCAGATTCTCTGTATGCTCTGTGGCTTGTACTACTTCCTTATCCCAAAAAGCGGTTGGCCATACTCGACCGGCTGGCCATTTTCAACGTAGATCTTTACTACCTCGCCCGAAGTCTCGGCTTGTATCTCGTTCATCAGCTTCATGGCTTCCACAATGCAGACGACCGAATCCGGCGTAACAGTGCTGCCTTCTTTTACGTATGGTTCCTTGTCGGGGCCAGGCGACCGATAGAACGTGCCCACGATCGGCGAATGTATCGTATGAAGGTCTTCTGCCTGAGCGGCCTGTTCGACAATTCCCGAAGGTACCTGTGTTTCGGCTACAGAAACCTGAGTTCCAGCTGGAACCGCAGTCTGCATTACAGGAACAGTTATCTGCTTGCTTAGCCGGACCTTTATCTTCTCGTTCTCGAACTTAAAATCGGTGAATCCGTATTCGCTAACAAGTTCGGCAAGCACTCTTATCTCCGCAAGATTAAGGGAGGGTTCAGACACTTCGCTTTCTTTTTCAGAATGTATCGACACGTCCTTGGGTTCCCCCTCTTTAGCAGGTGCAGGTTTTTCGCTCATCGCCAAAATGCTCCTTATCGAAAAGAACTATCCTTTCGCGGCCAATTCACGCGGATTGTCAACCAGTTCGATCACCGCCATTTCAGCGTTATCGCCCGAACGGTGGCCAAGTCGGATTATTCGTGTGTAGCCGCCATTCCGATCTTTATAGCGCGATCCAAGCTCATCGAACAAACGCTGGACAGCCTTTACACCGGCCGTGCGTTCAATTGGTTCCTTTGCTTCGCCCTTCTTGCCGCGGAAACGGCTTTGGGCGATCTTGAACGTGGAATTTCCCGCATGGAAAAACCGCGCAGCCTGACGCCGCAGGTGAACTTCCTGGACTTTCGCATCGTCGCCGTCAAGCTTTTGTGCATGCCTTGCCAAGGTTATCGCCTTTTCTACGAACGGCCTAAGTTCCTTGGCCTTGGCGATGGTCGTAACGATATGCTCTTTTTCAGCATTTATCAGCGAAGTCGCCATATTGCGAAGCATCGAGATCCGATGCTCGGTCGTTCGGCCCAATTTACGATGTGCTTTCTTGTGTCTCATATCAGTCCCGAATGTCTTGGAAGTCTTGACCGTCTCGGAAGTCCCGGAAGTCGAAAACAACTTGTGCTTTCCCGACTTCCTAGACTGTGCCGACTGGCTAGACTGTCCGGACTAGTCTAAATCTCTCCCGCCGGAGCCCGGTATCGGATTGCCTTGTTCATCAAAATCCATTCCAAAATCCAGCCCCATTCCATGAAGCATGTCCTTGATCTCCGTAAGCGATTTCTTGCCGAAATTCTTGGTTCCGAGCATGTCTTTTTCGCTTCGTTTGATAAGGTCACGGATCGAACGGATATCTGCATTCTTAAGGCAGTTGTATGAACGTACCGAAAGTTCGAGTTCGTCGACCGGTTTATCGAGCAGGTCATTTCGCATCAACGGCGGACGAGCAATGTCCTCGTACTTATATTCTTCTTCTTCTTCTTCAAAATTGATGAAGATCGACATGTGGTCTTTGACCAGTTTCGCGGCCAGGCCGATCGCGTCGTCCGGTTTGACCGAACCGTCTGTCCAAACTTCGATCGAGAGTTTATCAAACTCGGTGTTAGAACCTTGACGCGTCTTATCAACGATGTAATTTACCTTTTTGATCGGCGTGTGGACCGAGTCGACCGGAATGTAACCCACCGAAAGATCTTCGTCATTGTTAAACTCGGCCGAAACATAGCCGCGGCCCCGCTTCAGACGCATTTCGATATTCAGCGAACCGGAACCGTTAATGGTAGCAATGTGAACATCGCTATCGAGTATCTCCACATCCGCATCGGTCTCGATATCTGCACTGGTTACCTCACCAGCTCCTTTTTTGCTGATCGACAGCGTCTTTGGGCTAGTACCATGAAGCAGAAACGGAACCTGCTTGAGGTTAAGGATCACGTCGGTTGCGTCTTCAACTACGCCCTTGATGGACGAAAATTCGTGCTCAACACCTTCGATCTTAACTGCTGTTACTGCGGCGCCCTCGATCGAAGAAAGAAGTGCCCTTCGGATAGAATTTCCAATTGTTGTTCCAAATCCACGCTCAAATGGTTGGGCATAGAATTTCCCGTAACGCGAAGTTAGCGTTTCGGTTTCCACGTTCAACCGGCTCGGCATCTGAAAGTCCGTCCAATTATTGGTCTGTGTCATATTTGTTCTTTTAAAAGCCCTATAAGTTGGCCTTGTCCCCGCCAGTTCCGGAGTAAGAACAAACTCCGTCTCGCGGCTACTTTGGCCAACTTAATAAATGAAAACTACTTACTGTAAAGCTCAACGATAAGCTGTTCGTTGATGTTCGAATCTACATCCTGCCTCGTGGGCAATGCCGATATCGAAACACTGACGTCCTTTCCGCCCGCTGAGATCCAGGTCGGACGTCCGCGCCCCGCAGCGGTCTGCCACGCAGCATCAACGTGAGCATTTTTCGTGCTCTTGTCCTTTACTGTGACGACGTCGCCAACCTTGACCTGGAAAGAAGGAATATCGACCTTTCGGCCATTCACTTCAATGTGGCCATGATTCACCAATTGGCGAGCTTGACGGCGCGACGTTGAAAAACCCGAACGGTAAACAACGTTATCGAGCCGGCGCTCAAGCATAAACAACAGATTTTCGCCCGTAACCCCTTTCTGTCGAAGCGCCTTTTCGAAATAGTTTCGAAACTGCTTCTCGAGAATGAAGTACATTCGCTTAACTTTCTGTTTCTCGCGAAGCTGCTCGCCATAGCCGGCGATCATCTTTCTGCGCGCCGCACCATGCTGACCCGGAGGGTTGGTGCCGCGTTTTTCAATAGCGCAGGACGGCTTAAAGCAGCGGTCACCCTTCAGAAATAATTTTCCACCTTCGCGGCGGCACAACCGGCACACCGCATCTCTATATCTAGCCATAATCTGCCTCCGATAGCTGGTCTTTGACTGTCCAGCCTTGATTTTCGGAAAAGTTTACAAGCGTTCGAAACGCCCTTCTTCCTTTCAATAAAAAATAAAAATATCCAATGCCGATCAAACGCGGCGGCGCTTTGGCGGCCTGCACCCGTTGTGCGGAATCGGCGTCGTATCCCTGATAGAAGTTACGCGAATTCCAGCCTGAGCTATCGCTCGGATCGCCGATTCACGTCCACCGCCCGGCCCCTTGACCCGAACCTCTGCTTCACGCATTCCGGCTTCGGCCGCTTTTCGAGCGATCTCACCTGCCGCTTGCTGGGCTGCGAACGGAGTTCCCTTTCGCGAACCACGGAATCCGCGTGCACCGGACGAAGACTGACCGATCAAGTTCCCCTGCGTGTCCGTGATCGAGATCAGCGTGTTATTGAAAGAAGCAGAAATGTGAACGATCCCAACTGGAATGTTCTTTCGCTCTTTCTTCTTAAAAGTCTTTTTTCCTTTTGCTGCTGCTTTTGCCATTTTTTAATTCAAGATTCAATGTCCCAAGTTCAAGGTTTCAATCAAAATTCCAACGCCAAGCTTGGAACATTGAACCTTGAACTTTGACCTACTTCTTGCCTGGTGCCTTCTTTTTGGCAACCGCCGCTTTCCTTGGGCCTTTCCTCGTACGGGCATTGGTCGATGTGCGCTGGCCGCGAACCGGCAGGCTGCGTCGATGCCGCAGGCCGCGATAACAACCAATGTCCATCAAACGTTTGATATCCATTTGAACACGCTTACGAAGATCACCTTCGACCTCGCCGTCCTGGTCCAGGATCGTACGGATCTTGTTGAGTTCCTCTTCACTGAGTTCACGGATCTTCGAATCAATGCTGATATCTGCCCGCCCGAGTATCTCGGTCGCGCGCGATTTTCCAACACCGTAAATATAAGTCAGTCCGATCTGTGCCCTTTTATTCGGCGGCAGATCCACACCTGCTATACGAGCCATAATTTAACCTTGCCTCTGCTTGTGCTTCGGGTTGTCACAGATAACGCGCACGATCCCCTTGCGGTGGATAACCTTGCACTTATCGCAAATCTTTTTTACTGACGGACGCACTTTCATTGTTCTATCCTCTTACTTGTAGCGGTACGTTATCCGTCCGCGTTTCAGGTCATATGGTGAAAGTTCGACCAAGACCCTGTCGCCGGGGAGAATGCGAATGAAATTCTTTCGCATTTTTCCAGAGATATGAGCCAACACTTCGTGCTGATTTTCTTCGACGGAGACCTTGAACATCGCGTTCGGCAGCGTCTCTAGCACGGTGGCCATTACCTCTATCGCCTCTTCCTTTGACATATAATAACTAAACCAAAATCCTGCCCACTTGGACAAACCCTAAATGTTAGCCTTTTTACCGGCGTTTTTCAAGTTAAGCAGATGCGGTTTCTGTCCTTTCTGCCGATAATTTGAGCTTCTGCTCCCGCGTTAGCGTCAATATCTCTGGTCCGTCGGGCGTAACGGCGATCGTATGTTCCGCATGGGCCGATGGTTTGCCGTCCTTTGTTACAACGGTCCATTTATCCTCTAGCGTTCTAGTTTCGTGCGTACCGAGGTTCAACATCGGCTCGATCGCAAAACAATATCCTGCCCTGATCCTTTCTTTCGTCCCCGCCCGTCCATAATTCGGTATTTGCGGAGCCTCGTGCATTCTCCGGCCGATCCCGTGCCCGGTATAGTCGCGAACGATACCATACCCGCCTTTCTCAGCATGTACCTGGATGGCGGCACTTATATCGCCGATACGATTATTCGGCCGACATTGCTCAATTCCCAAGGCCAGACATTCCTCGGTCGTTTTGATCAGCGTTCTAATATCGTCAGAAACCGTACCTACAGGTGCCGTGAAAGCTGTATCCCCGACAAAGCCGTCCAATGTACATGCCATATCAAGCGAAACAATATCGCCTTCTTTTAACGGAGTATCGTTCGAAAATCCGTGTACGACCGCTTCATTGACCGATGCACAAATTGCGAACGGGAACGGTACCATTCCGTGCGGCTTGTAGCCGATGAACGTTGGTATGGCACCGGCGTCCCGCATCATTTTTTCAGCGGCCGCATTCATATCGAGCGTCGTTATACCGGGAGCGATCATCGAACGCAGAGTCTCTCGCACCGTCGCGATCAGTTCGCCGACGGTTCGCATTTTTTCGAGATCTTTCTGCGATTTTGCGATTATCATTCTCTTACCGAAAAAAGCGGCCGAAACCGCACTTACAAGCCCACCAACCTTTGAATCTCTGATCCTCACCCAATTATCAATTAGCAATTACCAATTAATAATTACTAAAGAAGCTCTTCAAGCTCTTCGTAGATCTTTTCGAGACTGCCGATCCCGCTAATTTTTGCCAACCGCCCTGTCCCTTCATAATAGTCGATCAGCGGTTTGGTCAGATCGTCGTAAGTCGCGAGGCGCGTTCCGACGCTTTCTTCGTTGTCATCGGCGCGATGTGTCAGTTCAGCGTCGGGGTGCAAGTCGCAGCGGCCTTCGATCTTCGGCGGCTTCGAGTAAATGTTGTAGATCTCTCCGCAAACTGGACACGAACGCCGTCCGGTCAATCGCCTCATCAACTCGTCACGCGGAACATCGACCTCGATCGCCTGGATCGCCATTCCCTGCTCTTTTGAAAGAACTTCCAACTGCTCTGCCTGAACAGCGGTCCTCGGATAACCGTCCAGGATATAGCCATTCTTGCAGTCGTCCCGCGTAGTGCGTTCACGGACTATTCGATATGTAACATCGTCCGAGATCAACTTACCCGAAGCCATTATTTCCTGCACCTCGCGTGCAAGCGGCGTGTCGAGCGTTTTCATCTCGCGGAACATATCACCGGTCGAGATCTGCGGTAGCCCCCGGCGTTCCTGCAATAGCCGGGCTTGTGTTCCCTTTCCAGCACCTGGTGCCCCGATCAAAACGATGATCTTATTCATCAAAAACTCAAGCTAATTTCGGCGTC
Source organism: Pyrinomonadaceae bacterium (assembly GCA_041751035.1). Lineage (GTDB taxonomy): Bacteria > Acidobacteriota > Blastocatellia > Pyrinomonadales > Pyrinomonadaceae > OLB17. The sequence continues at coordinate 90,818 of JBGSYH010000018.1, forward strand.
CGCGCAGACGCGACCCAGCACCGAGAAAACCCTCGTAGTTCCTCATTACGAGCTGAGCTTCGATCTGCGAGACCGTGTCCATAGCTACGCCGACAAGGATCAAGAGCGACGTGCCGCCAAAGAAGAACTGATAACCAAGACCCGTTGGTATCCAGCTAAGGCCCGGCGTAGATGTTAAGAACGCATCCAAACTATCGCCGATAAACGGCAATCTTCCAACCCTGAAACCGCTCAACAAGACCTGCGGGGCGAATGCGACAAATGCTAGATAGATCGCGCCAACTGTGGTCAGCCGGGTCAGAATACCGTTAAGATATTCCGCTGTCGGAGCACCCGGCCGAATTCCTGCAATGAATCCGCCGTGCTTGCGAAGATTGTCTGCTACTTCATCGGTGTTGAAAACGATCGTAATGTAAAAGAACGTGAACAATACGATCAGTGAAATGAAAACTAATTCGTAATAAGGATCGCCGCCGTGAAACTGTTGGAAAAAAGCATGTATGCGTGACCAAGTAGCTGTCGGATCAGCCGGATCAGGCGGAAACGCCGAAAGCAGTGTTTGCGGCATTGCCAGAACCGACGAAGCAAATATGACCGGGATAACGCCGCCCATGTTTATCTTCAACGGAAGGCTTGTTTCCTGCCCGCGGAAGGTCTGATTCCCAATTCGCCTGCTCGCATAACTGATCGCGATCTTTCGCCTTGCCGATTCGACATAAACGATAAGAGCGATCAATGCGATCATCACGGCCAGAAGGAATAATACGCCCAGAGTCTGATATGGATCGCCGCCGCTAACCCGATCAGAAACCTGAACTATCGCACTTGGCAATCCGATCACGATACCCGCGAAGATCAGCAGTGAAATACCATTACCAACGCCTCGCTCAGTGATCTGTTCGCCGAGCCACATAACGAAAACGGTTCCGGTCGTCAGCGTTACGACGATCATTCCGGTCGCGACCCATGAGGAATCAATAATGCCGTTGCGGCTAAGCCACGTAGCAACAAAGAATGTTTGGATCGTACAAAGAATAACGGTCAGATAACGTGTGTACTGATTCAACTTCTGCCGACCAACCTCTCCTTCTTCCTGTATCTTTTTCACCGCAGGCGAAAGAACAGGCATTAATTGCATAATGATCGAAGAAGTGATGTAGGGCATCACGCCAAGCGCGAACACAGAGATCGTTTGAAAATTGCCGCCGGAGAAAAGATCAAGAACACCAAGAAGCGTTCCTGCAACCTCGCCCCAGACACGTTCCAATTGTACTTTGTTGATTCCGGGCGCCGTGATATGAGCGCCTAGCCGATAAATGGCCAACAAACTGAGCGTAAAGAGGATGCGCTTCCTCAGCTCAGGAATGCTGAACATATTTTGAATTGCGGCGAGAAACTTCTCCATATAAATCCGTTACGAACTCCGCTTCGCAGCGGTTGCATGTTTGAACAGGAACTCCGAAACTAGGCCTCCGCGGCCGCGGCTTTGACGATCTCGCTAGCAGAGCCGCCTGCTTTCTCGATCTTTTCCTTCGCGGCCTTTGTAAAGCGATGTGCGAATATCTTCAATGATTTCGTTAGATCGCCGCTGCCCAAAATGACCAGATCGTGCTTCGCTTTCTTGATGAGCCCGCGGTCGTGAAGTATTTCAGGCGTAACTTCGTCACCGGAATTGAAATGCGCCTCGATCTTGGCAAGGCTGATCTCGATCCATTGCTTTTTGAAGATGTTCGTAAAACCACGCTTCGGCAACCGGCGTTGGAGCGGCATCTGTCCACCTTCAAAACCGGGACGGCTGCTGTAACCTGAACGCGACTTCTGTCCTTTGTGTCCGCGGCCGGAAGTTTTACCGAGGCCCGACCCTGGGCCGCGACCAACTCTTTTCTTCTTATGTGTTGAACCCGGAGCCGGCTTTAGATTATTAAGTGATAGTGTCATTATCGTTCCCTCAAACTACGACATTTTGCCAAAGAGGACACCGAGCTCGTGGAGCAAAAAACAACTATCTCCTTGCTCACTGTGTCCTCGGTGGCGTATTCCTCTAATCAACGATACGCAAAAGATGCGGGATCTTAGCAACAATGCCACGCATCGAAGGAGTATCCTGCCTCGTTACCTTTTGATTCAATTTCGTTATTCCAAGGCTCTTAACGATGTCCTTCTGCTTTTTCGCGTACCCGATCGAGCTGCGATAGTACTGGATCGTGATCGTTCCGCCTTCTTTGTTTTCTGCTTTCTTTGCCATTTCTCAATTTCGGATTGCGGATTGCGGATCTTTTCGATCTACAAATCCAATCGTGCCGCAATGTTCTCAAAAACGCGAACGCGGAAATGCCGCAATCCGCAATCCCAAATCCACAATCAAACGAGTTCTTCGACCTGCTTTCCACGAAGACGGGCCACCTCGATCGGATCCTTCATTCGCTCGAGTCCGTTAAATGTCGCCCGAACAACATTGTGAGCATTCGCTGAGCCAAGTATCTTTGTGCGCACGTTGTGAACGCCAAGTGCCTGTAGCACCAGTCGAACGGCGCCGCCTGCGATCACGCCTGTACCTTCTGCGGCCGGCTTTAACAAAACGCGGCCAGCTCCATACTTACCGATCAATTCATGCGGAAGGGTTCCGTCGATCAGGGGAACACGGATCAAGTTATTTTTTGCCGCCTCAACCGCCTTTTTGATCGCGTTCGGCACCTCTTTAGCTTTTCCGGTTCCAAATCCAACGTGCCCAGCCTCATCGCCGACAACTACTAGAGCCGCGAACGACATATTCTTACCGCCCTTTACCACTTTGGTAACGCGATTTATCTGGATCAGCTGGTCCTTCAATATTAGACCGCCAGGTGCAATTTTGTGATTATTCTTCATTGCTGTTTACTTCGTTTTCCGTGCCCTTTGCGGCCGCCTCATTTTTGTTCAGACCTGCTTCCCGCATCGCATCAAGTAGAGCTTTCACCCGGCCGTGATATACATATCCGCCGCGGTCAAAGACCACATTTGAGATACCGGCCGCAACCGCTCGCTCGGCGATCGTCGAACCTACCTTTCGTGCAGCATCGATGTTTCCACCTGTCTTGCCTTCAAAGCTCTTTTCTGTGGTCGAAGCGGTGGCAATTGTCTTACCATTGTCATCGTCAATTATCTGAGCATAGATGTGGTTAAGGCTGCGATATACCGCAAGCCGCGGCCTTTCAGCCGTGCCACGAACTTTCTTTCGGATCCGGCTGTGTACGCCGCGTCGGATCTCTGCTCTGCTTTTCTGTGCCATATATTTAATCGATCGTAAATTGTGAATCGTGAAGGGTCTTTTCTACCCATGATCCACGACCTACTATTTCCCGGTTTTACCAGGCTTCAATTTGTAGAACTTATCAGCGTACCGAACGCCCTTGCCTTTGTATGCATCCGGTTTGCGAAGTCGATTTATCTCGGCTGCGACCTGTCCCAGCTTTTGCTTATCAATGCCCGAAAGCGTGATCGTCAACTGATATTGGTTGATCGATGTTTTTGTATTAACACGCTCGGCTTTCGCTTCAATACCATCGGGAAGAACGTATTCGACCGGATGTGAATATCCGAGCGAGAAGACGATCTTCTTACCTTGAACATCCGCTTTATAACCAACGCCGACTACATCCATTTTCTTTTCGAAGCCTTCGGTTACGCCAACAACGGCGCTGTTTGCCAAAGCTCGTGCCAGTCCGTGAAAGGCCTTAAAGCTATCATCCTTTCGTTCGGCAAAAAGGGTTCCGTCTTCGATCTTGAACTCAACACCGGACGGCACCGGTGTTGTTAGCGTGCCTTTCGGGCCCTTAACCTCCAACTGCTCACCGCCAATATTGACAGTCACTCCAGCCGGGATCGGGATCGGTTTTTTTCCTACTCGTGACATAATTTCTCGTGAATCGAAATTCGTGGTTCGTCAATCGATCTACGATTTACGAAACACGATCAACGACTAATAAACTTCTGCTAATATCTCGCCGCCGACCTTTTCGGTTCGGGCCCTTTTTCCACTCATCAAACCTTTCGACGTGGATACGATATTGATACCATATCCGCCGAGAACTCTCGGGATATCGCCGGCACCGACATAGACACGGCGACCTGGTCGTGATACACGAGCCAAATGCGTTATCGACGATGTTCCCTTGGCGTCATAACGAAGGAAAATGCGGATAACATATTTGATACCTTCGCCTTTCGTGGAGAAGTTATTTATGTAGCCCTCTTCTTTAAGTATCTTTGCGACTTCGAGCTTCAATTTCGAACCGGGAATATCTACCCGCGGATGATTCGCGGCGATAGCATTCCTAATTCGTGTAAGCATGTCGGCTATTGGATCGGTCATTCTAATTAAACTCCGTCAATTTGATTTCGGATTGCGGATTGCGGATCGCGGATTTCAACGAATCGAATCTCATTTTCCCAATACCTTTCCGAAGTTCGTAATTTCTCTTTGCGGCTGCACATTCAAAAATCCGCAATCCGCATTCCCAAATCCGCGATCGGATCACCAACTTGATTTCACAACGCCCGGAACCTGCCCTTCGAGGGCGAGCTTTCTGAGGGCGATACGCGAAACACCGAATTTCCGCAGGTATCCCCGCGGGCGTCCTGTCTGCGAGCACCTGTTCCTTACCCGCACCGGGCTTGCGTCACGCGGCATCTTCTGTAGTTTGATAACTGCCTCATCAACCTGCTCAAGTGATGATTTCGGATCGTTGACGATCTTCTTCAGGGCTGCGCGTCGTTCGGCCCAAAGCTCTACTTTGGCCTTGCGGCGTTCGTTCTTTACAACTTTGCTGATCTTTGCCATTTCTCTTTCAACCTATTGCCTAAACGGCATTCCCATCGACTTTAGGAGCGAACGAGCCTCTTCGTCCGTCCGAGCTGTCGTAATGATCGATATATTCATTCCACGCGTCTTATCAACCTTGTTAAAGTCGATCTCCGGAAATATCAACTGTTCGCGAACACCAAGCGTATAGTTTCCACGTCCGTCGAACGCCTTACCGGAGATACCGCGAAAATCGCGAACACGCGGAAGAGCTACCGATATCAACCTGTCAAGAAACTCATACATCCGGTCGCCCCGAAGCGTGACCATTGTTCCGATGTTCATTCCCTGGCGAAGCTTAAATGCCGCGATCGACTTTTTCGCTTTGGTTATAACCGGCTTCTGGCCGCTTATCGCCTTTAGCTCTTCTGTCGCGACATCGAGGATCTTTGCGTTGGCACTTGCCTCGCCGAGCCCCATGTTGATCACGATCTTTTCGATCTTCGGCACCGCCATCGGATTCTTGATATCAAACTCCTTGGCGAGAGCCGGAGCGATATCTTTCTTATATTTTTCTTTTAATCTAGCCATTGTTTGAGATTTCCTTGTTTGGGTTCCGGCTGCTTACGATCTCAAGATCTCTCATGTCCGAAGGACGGCCGTTTCCAAACATCAAACTTATTCTTCAGTGTTTTCTTCCGTTTCCTTTTTAGCTTCCTTAGTACCGAAAACATTCGGCTCAGGGATCACTTTTCCGCTTTTAGCGACACGAACTTTCTGTCCATCTTGGACCTCGTACCGGATGCGGGTCGGCTTGCCTGTCTCAGGATCGATGACCGCAACGTTCGACACATCTACCCAAGCTTCGCGTTCGATGATACCGCCCTCGCGATTCATTTGCGGCACGGCTTTCTGATGCTTTTTCATGAGCATCGCACCCTCGACCTTGACCTTGCCGTTACGGACATCAACTGCGATCACACGACCGCGGAGCGGTATACGCTTTTCATTACTGTCAAAGCGGTTATATTCCTTACCGGCGATGAACACGACCTGATCGCCGCGTTTGATCTTGCTCTTAACTGTTCCTGTTCTTTCAGTCTTCATTGTCTTTTTCCGACTTCCGTCGTATGACTATCGTCTTTTCTTATATGACCTCAGGCGCGAGTGAAACGATCTTCATAAAGTTCTTTTCACGAAGTTCGCGGGCCACAGGGCCAAAAACACGCGTGCCGATCGGAGTTCCGTCGTCTTTGATCAAAACGGCCGCATTTTCGTCAAAGCGAATGTAGCTGCCATCCTTACGTCGAACTTCTTTCCTCGTTCGGACGATCACTGCGTTATAAACCTTTCCTTTCTTGGCGGTTCCATCCGGTGAGGCTTCTTTGACCGTCACCTTGATCTTGTCACCGAGCCGGGCGATCTTCGATGTCGATCCACCGATCGGCATGATCATCACCACACGCTTTGCCCCCGAATTGTCAGCGACCGCCAAAGAGGTCTGCATCTGAATCATAACTTTCTCACTCCGTTCGAGTTTCGAGTTCAAAGTTCAAAGTTCAAGGTTTCTACCTTGAACTTTGAACTTTGAACCTGGAACTAAAGTTCCGCTTTCTGAATTATCTCAACAACACGCCAGCGCTTACGTGCCGACAATGGACGTGTCTCTACGATCCTAACCTTGTCGCCGATCTTTGCACCTGTTTCGTCGTGAGCCATGAATTTCTTACGTTTCTTCACGTACTTCCTGTAGATCGGGTGCTTGACCAATCGATCAACGCGAACAACGACCGTATTCGTCATTTTGTCCGATGAAACGACACCGATCTTTTCAGCACGCTTTCCTTTCGGTGCGGATTTACCTTCTTCGGCAGAGGCCTCAACTGCGTCCGTTTCGGCTGGTGCCGAAGCGACTTTTTCAGCCTCTTCAACTGCCGCCGTGTCGGTCACAGAATCATCTGCGGCGGCCGCATCCAATACCGTATCTTCCGCCGTTTCCTTCGCGGTAACGCTTGCTGTCTCTTCAGTTTCGTCTGTTTTCTTCTTTGCCATTACCGTTCTCTACTGTGCCGTTTCACCGGTCTTACTCTTTTCCGAGATAAGTGTATAAACGCGTGCAAGCGTCTTTTTCTCACGTCGAATGTCACTGATCGTTTCACCCACGCCAAGCGTTTTACGAAACTTGAGCCGAAAGAGCGATTCTTTCAGGGCATCTGCCTGATCCTTTAATTCTTCAAGATTCATTTCCCGAAGCTGATCCATTGTTTCCTTGCTTTTCATTACTAGACCACACCTCCCTCAAGATCAGCCCGTGTTACGAACTTGGTCTTGATCGGCAGTTTCTGTGCCGCAAGTCTAAGGGCCTCACGTGCGAGTTCTTCGCTTACGCCCTGGATCTCATACATCATCCGGCCCGGCTTAACGACCGCCACCCAATGATCCGGAGCACCTTTACCCGAACCCATTCGAGTTTCAGCCGGCTTCTTGGTGATCGGCTTATCCGGGAACATTCTGATCCAGATCTTTCCGCCACGCTTAACGTGACGTGTCATTGCGATACGTGCCGCTTCGATCTGACGATCGGTGATCCATCCCGATTCGAGAGCTTTCAATCCAAATTCGCCGAAGTCCAGGTTTTCACCACGGGTAGCCTTGCCGCGCATACGGCCTTTCATCACCCGGCGGTGCTTGACTTTCTTTGGCATCAACATAAATTAAATCTCCAGTGTTAGTATGAGCAGTGGTCGGAAACGAATCCTCAACTGTTCACTGTTCGCTATTCACTATTAACTATCTCCGGTCGTCACGCCTCGGCCTTCGATCCGGTCGTCCGCGTCCGCCTGAACGGTCTGCTTTCGGTTCGATCATTGGGTCTGACGTAGTCCCGCGTGCCATTGAGGCATTCGCATCGAGTATCTCGCCGCGATAGATCCACACCTTCACACCGATAATTCCAAAGGTCGTAAGTGCTTCCGCAAATCCGAAATCTACATCCGCACGCAATGTGTGAAGCGGAAGTCGGCCTTCGAGCGACCATTCGGTCCGTGCGATCTCAGCACCATTCAAGCGGCCCGAGATCATCACCTTTATTCCCTGTGCTCCGAAGCGAATGGATTCTTCCATCGTCTTCTTCATCGCACGTCGAAAAGCGATTCGCTTTTCAAGCTGCTGGCAGATCTTTTCAGCCTGGAGCTGGCCATTCAGTTCCGGGTGCCGGATCTCCTGGATCGAGATAAGCACCTCACGTCCGGTCGAACGCGAAAGATCTTCTCTAAGCTTTTCGATCTCGGCTCCCTTTCGCCCGATGATGATACCTGGGCGTGCCGTATAGATGATTATCTTCATACGGGCAGCCGCACGTTCGATATCGATGTGCGAAACTCCGCCGCCGGCAAATTTTTTCTTCAGCTCGCGCTTTAACTTCAGATCTTCGGCCAGATACTTCGCAAAGTCCTGCTTTGTGAACCAATGCGAGTGCCAGTCCTTGTTATAACCGACCCTAAAGCCGTATGGATGAACTTTCTGTCCCATAAATTAAACCTTTTATTTTGCCTCTGGCTCCTCAGCAGCTTCGTCTTCAGCGTTTTCAACAGTTTCATCTGCCGTTTCCTCAACCGGTGCCGCCTCGACATTCTCGTCAGCAGCTTCCACGGTCTCGAGAGTCTCCGTCGCGGCAGTCGTTTCCTCGATCGCCTCAGGAGCTGCAGTCTCGACCGCTGCCTCGGCGGTCGGCGCATCGACCTCTTCCACAACTTCAGCCTTAGCCTTTTTCGTTTCTTTGGCAGCCGCCGCTTTCTTCGACTTCTTCGGATCTGCTGCCCGTTTTGCCCGAGCCTCGTCCGCCTTCAATTCCTTTTCGGTCTTCGGCTTTTCATCGCTGGTCAGCTCAATTGTGATGTGGCAATAGTGCCGCTGTTCGCGATAAGCACGGCCCTGCGGAGCCGGACGCATACGCCGACGATTCTTCGTCGGGCCCATATCGATAAAGCACGTCTTGACCCACAGATCGTCCGGATCGACGGCGATATTCATTTGTTCGGCCTGATACGTGGCGTTCGCTATTGCCGACCGAAGCGTTTTCTCTATCGGCTGAGCGGCACGCTTTTCCGTGAACTTGAGGATCGAAAGCGCTCGCGACACGTTCTGGCCGCGGATAAGGTCAATGACCAATCGCGCCTTTCGCGGGCTGCCCTTCAAATATTTTGTTTTTGCTATCGCTTCCATCGCTATTTCCTTTTCGCCATCTTCTCGGCTTTCGTTCCCGGATGTCCCTTGAACACGCGTGTCGGTGAAAATTCCCCAAGTTTGTGTCCGACCATATTTTCGGTAACGAAGACCGGTATATGGCGTTTGCCGTTGTGGACGCCGAACGTCAGGCCCACCATGTCAGGCGAGATCGTCGAGCGGCGTGACCAGGTCTTGATCGCGGGCGGTTTCTTTCCGCCATCGGCAATTCTCTTCAACTGTTTTGCAACACTCAGGTCAATAAAGGGACCTTTTTTTAATGAACGTGGCATATTCGTAAATCTCAGATCTCAAATCTTAAATTTGAGATTATTTTCTCCTGCGGTCCTTCACGATCATATTGCTCGTGCGTTTGTTCCTTCTAGTCTTGTAACCGCGAGTCGGCTGTCCCCAAGGGGTTACCGGATGACGTCCACCCGACGTTTTACCTTCACCACCACCATGCGGGTGATCGACCGGGTTCATCGCGACACCGCGAACTTTCGGTCGCTTGCCTTTCCAACGGTTTCGGCCTGCCTTTCCTAGCGAAACATTTTCGTGCTCGGTGTTCCCGACCTGACCGACCGTAGCCATGCAAACCACCGGTACACGGCGAACTTCACCCGAAGGCATACGAAGCTGTGCGTAATCGCCCTCTTTCGCGACGATCTGTGCAAATCCACCTGCCGAGCGAACCATCTGGCCGCCCTTGCCGGGGCGAAGTTCAATATTATGAACTTCGGTTCCGAGCGGAATATTCTTGATCGGCAACGCGTTCCCCGGAAGAATATCGGCTTCAGCTCCACTCAGGACCTGCGTTCCGACCTTTAATCCGACCGGAGCGATAATGTATCGCTTCTCGCCGTCCAAATAAGTGATCAAAGCGATGTGTGCCGAGCGATTCGGATCGTATTCGATCTGCGAAACCTTGCCTGGAATGCCAGCCTTGTCGCGCTTGAAATCGATCAACCTATAATGTCGCTTATGGCCTCCGCCGCGCCGGCGAATAGTGATCCGGCCATCATTATTGCGGCCCGAAATTCGTTTCTTCGGCTCGAGCAACGATTTCTCGGGTGTTGCTCCCGGCGTCAATTCGTCGCGCGTCAGATAAGTCTGATAGCGGCGTGCCGGAGAAGTCGGTTTTAATCTCTTGATTCCCATAATCACTTCGTGAGATCTCAGATTTGGGATCTCAAATTTGAAATTACGATCGTTAGATCGCTTCCGCGTAATCCACCATCGGCTCACCTTTCTTCAAGGTGACGTATGCCTTTTTCCAACTCGGACGTCGGCCTTCCTGGCGGCCGCGGCGTTTCATCTTGCCTTCGTAGTTCACCGTTCGAACCGATGCGACCTTCACGTTGAAGATCTCCTCGACGGCTTTTTTGATATCGAGCTTCCCGGCGGTCTTTTCAACCCGGAATGTCAATACCTGTCCTGTCTTTCGTCCGTTATCTTCGTCGGTCGAATCCTCTTTCAAGATCACGCTCTTTTCAGTGACTACCGGCGACTTCAATATGTCCCAGATCGTATATTTACTCATTCTCAGCCGCCTCCTCGGTCACTTCTTCCTTCTTTGCTTTCTTAGCGGGCCTCTTTGCCGGCTCGTCGCTATCTTCTTTAACTTTCTTTGCCTTCTTAACAGGCGCGGCATTCTCATCAGCCGCTTTCTTTGCCTTCTTCGCAGGCTTGGGTGCATCTTCGACCGGCGCTTCCGCGGATACCTTGCTCTTGATGCCTTCGCGAGCTGGATCAAGCAATTCGATCAACTCTTCGACAGCGGCCTTAGAGATCAAAAGACGCTCGTGGTAAATAATGTCGTAAATATTCAAACCAAAGCTGTTAGTTACTTTCGTTTTCTCGACATTCCGTGACGAAAGGATCAGATTCTGGTTATCAAGCGAATCAACGACCAGAGTTTTCGCACGCTTCTTGTTCTGTATCAAGCCCAAAGCTTCTACTGCAGCAAGGAAATCCTTGGTCTTCGGCGAACCGAAGCTGAACTCATCGACAACGATAATATTCCCCTCCCGAAGCCGTTCCGAAAGTGCCGACCGCAGAGCTCCGCGACGCATCTTTTTCGGCATCTCATAGGACCAGTCGCGCGGCTGCGGTCCGTGTACGTTTCCACCGCCTTTCCACAAAGGCGACCGAAGCGACGCGATCCTTGCCCGGCCCGTGCCTTTTTGTTTCCATAGCTTTCGGCCCGAACCCGAGACGTTTCCGCGAGTTTTCGTCGCGGAAGTTCCTTGTCGGCCATTCGCCTGAAAATTCATCACGGCAGCATGGACCAGAGCTTCATTGTACTCGGCATTAAATACCGATTCAGACAGCTCGATCTCGCCGACTTCCTTATTCTTCAAATTGCGAACCTTTACGGTAGGCATAATTCTTACTCCGTTCGAGTTTCAAGCTTCATTTTCCGGGTTCCAGGTTTCGACCTTGAACTTTAGAATTTGAACCCTTGAACCTATGATTTCTTAACAACAACTAAGCTTCCGTTTGCTCCGGGAACTGCACCGCGGATCATGATCAGATTGTTATCGGCATCAACCTTCGCTACCGTCAATCCCTTGACGGTCACACGCTCGTCACCCATGTGGCCCGAAGATCGAGTTCCTTTGATGACTCGCGATGGATATGCCGACTGACCGATCGAACCCGGCTTGCGAACGTTCATCGAACCGTGTGATTCGGGACCGCGGGAAAAATTATGCCGCTTGATCGTACCGGCAAAGCCTTTACCCTTTGAGCGGCCGATCACCTCAATCTTGTCTCCATCGGTAAAAATGTCTGCTTTCACCTGATCGCCGATCGCCGCCTCGGGCTCTGCGGTCATCCGGATCTCTTTAAGGACACGAGTCGGCGGAACGCCGCCCCCGGTTTTCTCAAAGTGCCCACGCATAGGCTTCTTAACGTTCTTAAGCCTGATCGGGTTATCTTCGACAAGGCCCAGCTGCACAGCATTGTAGCCATCAGCACCTGCGGCACTTTTCGTCTGGACCACGACGCACGGCCCTGCTTTGATAACAGTCACCGGTGTCACGGTTCCGTCCTCAGCAAAAAGCTGCGTCATTCCTACTTTTCTTCCAATGATTCCGCTAATCATATCTTTCCTGCGTTTAGCGAGTTTCGTGAGTTTACCGAGTTCGTCGAGTCAATTAACTCCTTACTCGCAAAACTCGCCGAACTCAGTCAACTAATTTTTGCCAAAAGCCTTGATCTCCACATCCACGCCTGCCGGAAGATCCAATTTCATCAACGCATCTACTGTTTCGGCTGTCGGGTCAAGGATATCCATCAACCGCTTGTGCGTTCTGATCTCGAACTGCTCACGCGATTTCTTATCAACGTGGGGCGAACGCAGAACCGTCCATTTGTTCTTGATCGTCGGTAGCGGAATCGGCCCAGCAATACGGGCTCCGGTCCTCTTCGCGGTATCGACGATCTCCTGCGTGGACTGGTCAAGCACGCGATGGTCGTAAGCTTTTAGCTTGATACGGATCTTTTCACTTAACATAACTTTCGTTCAGAGTTCACGCTTTAGCGTGTCTTAGTTGCTGCACGCTGAAGCGTGTACTCTTAACCCTATTCAACAATATCCGAAACCGTTCCGGCACCTACTGTTCGGCCGCCTTCGCGGATAGCGAAGCGGAGGCCTTTCTCCATGGCGATCGGTGCGATCAGGGTGATCTCCATCTGGATGTTGTCACCCGGCATCACCATCTCGACGCCGTCCGGCAGGTTTGCGACGCCGGTCACGTCCGTTGTTCTGAAGTAGAACTGCGGGCGATATCCCGTAAAGAACGGGGTGTGGCGTCCGCCTTCTTCCTTGGTCAGAACGTATGCTTCTGCCTTGAACTTCGTGTGCGGTGTGATCGAGCCCGGCTTGGCGATAACCTGTCCGCGTTCGATCTCCTTTCGCTCGACACCACGGAGCAGCAGTCCGACGTTGTCGCCTGCCATTCCGCTGTCAAGAAGTTTCTTGAACATCTCGACACCGGTAACAACAGAGTTCCGTGTGTCTTTGATACCCACGATCTCTACCGGTTCGTTGACGTTGATCTGACCGCGTTCGATA
>JBGSYH010000019.1:0-51924 GCA_041751035.1 Pyrinomonadaceae bacterium
ACGCCACGCTCTGCCCGTCAAACACCTTCCTCACCGCCTCCCGCTTGAATTCATCGTCATATTTCCTCATAATTTCCTCCATATTCTTGAATTTTCATCCAAGCGTGAGGATCGTGTCCAGTTAAATTAGACCACTTCATGTTATAAGTCCTGCAACACCCACTCCGACGCCTACACCAAGCCCGACCGGTATTCAAACCGGCCTTACTCCCGCAGAGGAAGACGAAGTTGCTGAAAACGAGGCAGAGGAAGAAGGCAAAGAAGTAGACTTGAGTATTCCGGAAGCACCCGGATTTACTATCTTGGGACTTAATCCTCAGGAAGTCACTCGCCCGACAACTCCGCGTCAGTTTGCCACAACATTGATAAATAGTCTCGACCGAAACGGAAATTTCCAAACGGGAATCGCTATAGATACGGCTCCGTATCAGCTATTTTTCGGCCGGAAAGTAAACCGCGACCGGGATTACATACCTCCACAGAAGGATAAGCTCACAAAACAGAACGGTGAGGTGATAGACAAAAGAAACCGGGAACCATTAAGAGGGTATTTCACACGCCTTTTGTGGCGGACGCAGTTTTCACTCGCAACTACCAAAGGTACTACCGAAGACGATAAGTCCGCCCGAATCGGCACAGGTTTTAATTTTACCTTTCTTGACTTGGGTGATCCTAATACCGACTTCAAGCTTAGAGATTGTCTCGATCAGTTGGCTCTTAATTTAAAAGATAAAGCTGCTCAAGATCTGGGTTTCACCGATAGAAAAGATCTCAATATCGACACGCCCGACGAGGTAAGAAAAATCAACGAGAGAGAGAGGTTTCTGGTCACGCAGGGTGGCATCCTCGGGCAATATGATAAATGTATCGAGCAGTCCGAAAAAAGGAATTTTGGGAAAACCAGCTTTGGTGTAGGAGTTGCTGGGAGTTGGATAAGTAAGGACGGGGACAGCGCAAAGTTTACCAATAATGGGCAGGGGCTGTGGGCCTCGCTTGCATACGGTTTTGAAGGGATTCCAGGCCTTCGATGTACGGAGGAGGACATCGCGGCAGAGGAGCGTTGTATTACACCGCAAGCGATCTTTCACTTTCGGCGTCGGGTAAAGGAGACGGTGACGGATCCTTTGGTGGCGGGTAGTTTCACGACGAAAGATTCAAATTTATTCGGTGCACGGTTGCGATTGGGAGTGCCGAAATGGTCGGTGAATTTCGAGGGTGTTTATCGGGCTGAGCGATATGCGGGCCAGACGTCTTCGAGCAGCCTTGAGGCGTCGCTTGGTGCGGATTACAAACTTGCGAAAAACCTCTATTTGAACTTTTCGGTCGGCGGAGCGACGAAGGAAAGCAATATTCCGGGCGGAGGCAAGGTATTTGTGCGAACTGCCTTCAATTGGGGAACGTCGCAAAAGCCGCTTGATTGATCTGACGGCCCTTCAGCGGCAATAGCAGCGAACTCGGCAAGGCTAAGATCACCGATGGCGGTAGCAATCTGGATGGCCGCATGGTTTAGGGGTATTTGACAGGTTTCGTAGCACTCGGGTTGGTTTTTTCTCCTTTCATTCCGAGGCCTCCAGGTAAGGGTTCCGTATTTTTAAGGGTTTGATTCGGGCCTCGATCCGGAAAGGCAAGTGGGCTGTCAATTTTGGAAGATCGAGGCTAATTTCCAGGTTGACACTGATACTTTGGGACTACGGCCAAACCTACAATCAATTATCTATGGTTTGGGGCTATATTTTCGCACCGACGGAGCAATGCGAAGCATGCCCCTCATTGCGTGGGTCTTGATATGTGGACTAGGCAGAAATCAATAAATTGGAGGATCAGACAATGAATCGACAACAATTTGGAGCACAGCTAAATTTAAGTGAAGACTTTATCGTACCCGGGAAACGAAATCGGCCCGGGACGCCTAACACGCTGGAATTCATCACAGTTCACGGCACGGACAACTCAAGGGTCGGTGCCGACGCTAAGGCCCATGCAAAGTTTGTTAAGAACACCGGATTTTACACAAATAGAGCCGGCGAGAAAATTTGGGTCTCATGGCACTACACTGTCGATGACAATCGAATCATCAAGCACTTGCCGCTAAACGAAATGGGCTTCCACGCTCGTAATAACGGAAATCTGAGAAGCATCGGCATCGAGATATGCATGAATGCCGGCATCAACCAAAATGCTGCCTTTTTACGGGCGGCCCGACTGGTTGCTGCCCTCCTCTATGACCTGAAGAAACCGATCGACATCGTCGTTCCTCATCATCACTGGACGGGTAAGAACTGCCCAAGTCTTCTGATGAACAACGGAAAGCCCGGTGCCAAGTGGAAGAACTTCCGTGCAATGATAAAGGCCGAACACGCTACGATCACTTGATCACGCATAAATTTCGTAGCTCCCAAAAGCGATTTTGAATCCCGCTTCATCCGCAGGACCACCTATTCGGGGACGCGCTCTGGGTTGAAATGCCTGTGGCCCAAACAGCCCTGTTTTTTTGCCGCGGCTGAAGTCCGGAATTGGCATACAAAAGTGATGGTTATAAAGAATATTTTAAACATACGGAGGCTAATTAGAGCTATGCAAACAATCGATTCGGAGACCGGCGACAATAACGCCAAAATTAACGAAAGTGTGCCACCGCCAGAGATTGACAGTTCCCCGCATTGGTACTTGAACGCAAGCAGCGGAGTCAAACTGCTGCACGAGGCATTTTCTGCGATCCGCGCAGGCGTGATTCCAATTCTTTTGGTGTGCTTCCTTTTTCTTCCTGGCGTACTGGCGTCGGGTCTCGGTGTCTTCACATCGAGTGTCAGCAACCTCTTGAAGGCACTGGCAGACAATGGTCAGAGTGTAACCATCAAGAGCACCGAACTCTCGCTCACTTCACCGCAGAAGAAGATCGTAGAGGACGCGTTGGCGAAAACCGGACAGTCTCCGGCAACAACAAAAGACGGGCTCCTGACCTTAACGGAGACCCAGTTAAAGGCAGTCGGGAATGAACTGGATATTCAGAAAAAAGATTCCGACGGTGACGAGAAGATACTCGATTCTACAAACTCGCAAATAGCCGTAGCCCTCTCAGCGATAAACAATCCAAAACGCACGTCCGATACCGGATGGGTGTACCTCGGGAGGGCTGACAATAATAGAGTTTGGCAAAGAGCGGAAACGGTCAGCAATTCGGTGGCGGTAGCAGACTTGAAACAAGGAACGGCTATAACATTCACCGATAACGTCTACTTGCGGACAGAGGCAAATAATTGCAGCCGCTCGACCGGAGAGATCATTACCGCGCTTAGGATCGGCGAGACAGCTACCTTGTTGGGCGATGCCCAGATCTGTCCGGATACGGGTTCCGTTTGGGTCAATATCAGACGAAACAGCTGAAAATATGAGTGATGAAAAAACCTTCCATTTGGCCATTACCATGGCCGGAGCCATCTCCGCTGGTGCTTACACGGCGGGCGTGATCGACTATACGCTCGAAGTCCTGGAAAAGTGGGAAGCGATGAAGAATGACGACCAATTCAAGGACCTTGTGCCTAGTCACAAAGTTGTCATCGATGTAATGAACGGAGCTTCGGCCGGCAGCATGACCGCATGCATTACTTCACTCGTGGTGCAGAGGAAATTACACCCAATTGCCGCGAACGTCTCCACACCGCCCATGGCCTTTTCTGAGTGAACGCTATTGGAGGCGTTCAGTTTCAGACTTTACCAGTATTCCCGAACAGTTTTACACCTGATAAGTGCAACCGCCTACCTTCGTTTATTCAGAGTTGAGTAGGGAATGGAGGGTGGTTTGTAGTAGAAACGTACCCGAAAATGTTTCCGAACGAAAAAATAGCGACATAGGTAATTTCACCGACGCCGCTAAGTAATTGTTTATGTTATAGATATGTGGTGGCCAGGGACGGGATCGAACCGCCGACACGCGGATTTTCAGTCCGCTGCTCTACCAACTGAGCTACCTGGCCCGGAAACTATCGCCCTAGAGCGAATTCATAAGTTTAGGCAAGGCGGTTTGCGATGTCAAATCTATTTGTGTGCGGCCGGCGAATCCGTATATCAGAACTTTGCAAATTGGCGGCACCTCGTTCAGCGTTTATAATCAAAGCATTCGGCGGTGAGATCTTGCTATAAATGCTGTCGCGAGTTTTCACGGCCACAATGAGGATCAAATGATAAAAATATTTAGTTTAGCTTTACTGCTTTCGATAACTTTCATTGTTTTTACCGCATGCGGTACCACACCAGAACCGAATACAAATAACGCCAACGCGGCCGGCATCGGTACGGTCAGCTTAAACGCGGCCAACCTTCCACCCGGGATCAGCAATAATCCGGTCATATTCAACGGAAATTTGCCCGCTTCGAACACGCCCGGCCAGCCGGGAGCAACTCCGACGCCTGGAATTCCCGATCCTGCAAATGTGAATGTAAAACCGAAACCCGGAGCAACCCCGACACCTGGAATACCTTCACCCGAGGAGATCAAACGGCAAATGAACCGCGTCGTCAATTCAATGCCGCCTGCAAACGGAACTGTAACTCAGGGCAATCGTGCGAGCCGCCCGATGATGAGGACCACAAACACGAACGGCGTGCGAACTGTCCGCAAGCCGTCCGGAGAAAACTAAGTCATTTGAAACGATTTTATGCCTGGGCGGCCTCGGTTTTTACAAAACCTAGAGCGTCCTTCACCTCGTCCTCGATCTGATCGCGAATGTCGGTGTTCGCCTTTAGAAAGATCTTGACGTTCTCGCGGCCCTGGCCGAGCCTTTCGCCTTTGTAAGAGAACCACGAACCGCTCTTTTCAACAATATTGTGCACGACCGAAAGATCGATCAGATCGCCTTCGCGGCTGATGCCTTCGCCGTACATAATGTCGAATTCTGTCTCACGAAACGGCGGAGCACATTTATTCTTGACGACCTTTACGCGGGTTCGATTGCCGACAACCTTGTCGCCGTCTTTGATCGCTCCGATGCGTCGAATATCAAGCCGCACGCTGGCATAGAATTTCAAAGCCTTGCCGCCCGTCGTCGTTTCCGGTGAGCCAAAGAACACGCCGATCTTTTCGCGTAGCTGATTGATAAAGATAAACGTAGTGTGCGAACTAGAAACGATCGCCGTTATTTTTCGCAATGCTTGCGACATAAGACGGGCCTGCAAACCGGGCAGCGAATCGCCCATTTCGCCATCGAGTTCCGCACGTGGCACCAATGCCGCGACCGAATCGATGACGATCACATCCACGCTATTCGAACGGATAAGAGTTTCAGCGATCTCAAGAGCCTGTTCGCCCGAATCGGGCTGGGATATCAAAAGCTCGTCAATATTCACGCCAAGCTTACCGGCATATTCCGGATCCATCGCGTGCTCCGCGTCGATATACGCACAAACGCCGCCGGTGGTCTGAGCGGATGCGACGACCTGCAATGCAAGTGTCGTCTTACCTGAGCTTTCCGGGCCATAGATCTCGATGATCCGTCCGCGCGGCATTCCGCCGACGCCGATCGCCGCATCAAGGCTGAGGCAATTGGTCGAGATCGCCCCTGCATCTTCATGCGGCCTTTCTCCGAGCCGCATTATCGAGCCCTTTCCGAACTTCTTTTCGATCTGCAGCAATGCCGATTCGATCGCTTTACTTTTGTCAATGCTCATCCGAATATTCTCCTTTGTCCTGCCAAATTAACCACTCACAACCTATGCAAGGATGTTGCATAGATGATACATTTAATTATTCTGTCTTGTCAAATTATTGGCTTAAGTTAGATCAAACCGGGAAATTCTTCAAGTGGAACGGGCCGGAAGTTAAATGATCGAACAAATACGTAACAACGATTTCAGATAGTTGTTCGCATTCGAACAATCGTCAACGATTGTTTGAAGGGATAAATAGAATATAATTGTCTCAACGTGAACGACGACCCTGGATCTACAACTGTATTGGATAGCAGTCTCATCGGGCAAACGCTCGACGATAAATACCGCATCGAACGCCAGCTTGGTAAGGGCGGGATGGGTACCGTCTATCTTGCGACCCATCTGGGGACTGAGCGGCCGGTCGCGGTCAAGGTCATTGCGCCGCAATTCATGGAGCGGCCCGAGTTCGTCGAACGTTTTCGGCGCGAGGCCAAGGCTGCGGGACGATTGCGTCACCCGAACGTTGTCGACGTAACGGATTTCGGCATCTGCAATTCTTGCGCTGGCCGTGTCGCATATCTGGTCATGGAGTACCTCGACGGCTGCACGCTCGGCGAGATACTCGATGAAGAAAAGAACCTTCCTGTTTCGTGGACACTCGATATCTTAGATCAGGTCTGCTCGGCGGTTCACGAGGCCCACGTGCAGGGCATCATCCATCGTGACCTGAAACCCGATAATATTTGGCTTGAGCCAAATCAGCGCGGCGGTTATACCGTTAAGGTCCTGGATTTCGGTATTGCAAAGCTTGAGGACAACGTGTTCTCTGACAATGGCGAGACCGATCTGCTGGGCAGTACAGAGAACGGCTCGCAGGGCCAGCAAACCGTTTCAAACTTATCTGATCGGACGGCCATTCACGATAGTGTTTCGCCGACGATGATCTCTGAGGTCAATACTCTCATCCAGCTTGTTCCGGAATTGCCGGCACTTCCTTCCGACCCGGATGAAAAAGCAACGTCGATCATCGCCGATTCAACGGCAGACGGCGACAGTGACCTGGACCTGCAGGATTCCGTAAGTACGAAATTGATCTCGTCTGCTTCCGGATCAGGATCGGCGGATGCCAAACGTTCGGACACCGGGGATGAAAATGCCAACAGATCCACGAACGCTTTGACCCGGGTCGGTGCTGTTCTCGGAACTCCTTTATATATGTCTCCGGAACAATGCCGCGGGCAAAAGCTCGATGCGCGTTCCGATGTTTACAGTCTCGGTGTTATCGCATACCAGATGCTGTCCGGCCGAACACCTTTCGAAGGCGAGTTCACAAGAGTAATGGACGCACACCGCGAGACGCCTCCGCCGCCGCTAAAGGCTCGGAAAGTAAGGAAAAAGCTCAAACGGGTGATAATGTCCGCGCTTGCCAAGGATGCGTCCCTCCGGCCTCAGTCCGCGGAAGCATTTGCAAGCGTTCTCAATGCACGTTCTGAAGGCATCGGATCGCTGCTTCGCCGCTCAGTAATGATCTACACCGAGCATCTTCCGAAGTTTCTCGGTATCACGATCTTGCTTTACTTTCCATTCATTTTGGCGTCTATCGGCAGTGCTGCATTTGGGATATATCATGTTGTGATAGGCACCGAAGCAAATTCGTCCGATCGAACCGTCGGCTTTGTGATCTTCTCGCTTTTGACAACACTTACCGCCTTCTTTTGCGGGTATATGGCCGTTGGGACGATTACATGGCTTGTAAATCAGATACTTGCCGTTCCGCTTCGACCGGTTAGGATCCGGCCCGCACTGAGAGCGACCTCGCAACGTTGGAAAAGGCTTGCCGGTACAGGATTTTTGCAGAGCTTGGCGATATTTCTTGGTATAGCTCTTTGTCTTCTGCCGGGTATTGCAGCGGCCATATTTTTGTCGCTAGTCGCACCGGTAGTTATGATGGAGGGCCTAAAAGGGTTCGCGGCTTTCAAACGCTCAATAGCATTGGTCAGGCGTTCATTCCTGACAACCTTTGCCGCGGTGGCTCTTTTATTCTTCGTTCCGGCGTTATTCGGCGCGGCAACAGGTGCGATCGTTGCTTTGACGGTCGATAAGGCCTCGGAAGTAAACGATAAGATCCAGGCCGCAAAAGATTCTGACGAACCGAACAATACTCCGGCAGCATCACAGAATGAAGGCGAGTCTGTTGTTAGCGCGTCGGATGTAAACATTAAGATCGGGCCGACCTCGTCGGAGGTTAGCGTTGGCGATAAAAAGGATAGAACATCAGGTATGCTGCGGATCCTTCGCGAAAGCCTTACGTCGGTTCTAATGCTGCCGATCCAGATCTTGCTTACCTCCCTATCAGCAATTATATTTGCCTTGCTGTATCGTAAAACGAGGCAGGCAGGCGGCGAGAATTTGAACGATCTTCTGGTCCAATTCGAAGAATCTGAGCCGACAAGGAAGAAATGGCAGGAGCGGGTTCGAAATCGGCTGATCCAATCCGGAAGGATATCTTCCTCATCAAGTAAGCAGTGACAAGCACATACACAAGGATCGTGGCGTTATTTTCGATCATCATTTGGTCGGCTGCCGTTGTTCGCGCACAGGATTTCGTCAAAGAAGTGCCCATTCCAAGTAATGCGCATATCGAGATAGTAAATCTCTCTGGGAGGACGTCTGTTCGGGCGGTTCCTGGTATGGACGCGGCACTTCGGGTCACTGCCAGATCAAGCGTTCCAGTCACAGAATCAGAGATCAAGGTCGCGAACTCGAAGGGCCGCCTACGGATCGATCTCGCACCTTCGATGGCCTCTAAACGGATCGATCTCTTGATCGAATTACCGACCGATTCGTCCGTTCGGGTGACGTCTCGTGAAGGCGAGATACAGATCGTCGGCGCTCTGGCCCGAGCTTGGGCAAAGTCCGAAACCGGCACGATCGTGACTGACGTTCCACTTTATGATCTTCAGTACAAGCTTCAATGGCTGACGTCGCGGCCGAGAGTTCTTGCTGATTTCGACCTCGAAAGGATACGCGAGCGGGCCGGCGGCCGCTTCGAGATCAATGGCAAATATAAAGGCGAGGAAGAGACTCCGGCCATAACCGACGAAACGTACAAAGCCTCAGATGAACAGGCCGAAAATGTAAAGCCACGGAAGCCGCTTATGCTCGAGTTCACAACAGACCGCGGCATTATTTTGTTAAACGTTCCGGTGAATGAGGTAATGAGCGATCTGCGTGAACGGCCCCTGACCGAGGCTGCAAAAGCGATCATCAAAAGCGGCGATTCGGTCCTGATGAATGCCATTCGCCGTGCCGCCCCAAAGTATTTCAGTGACTACGAACGCACACTACCGCCGATCGACCGAAGGCCAGTACTGCTGGAACGGGAACGACAGGGTGCATTGGGGTTGTCGTCATTAAGGAAGGCGTTGGTTCGTGTAACTGACAACAATAATCGAGCGCTTGCCGGCGTTAAAAAAGACGAATTTGAGATCGTGGAAGGCGGCAGGCCCGTGGAAGTTATCGATATAAAACCGATCTCTTCACCAGTGAATCTTGTTTTGCTGCTCGATGTTTCCGGCAGCGTCGATAATTATGTAAATTTTATCCGAACTGCCGCCCGCAGCTTTATCGAAACTGTGGATGCGAAGGATCGGATCTCGATCGTCATTTTCAATGAGGACATCAAGGTCCTTTCCGGCTTTTCAACAGATAAGATACGCCTTTCCGAAAGCCTGGACAGCTTCGATGCAGGCGGGGCAACAGCATATTACGATTCCCTTGGCTATACTTTGGCTGAAACGCTACGACCGCTTCGAGGTGAACGTTCGGCTATCGTTGTCTTGACGGACGGTGACGACAATCGTTCGTTTTTGGCGTTCGATTCGCTGGCGGGTGCGATCGAAGAAAGCGGAGCTCTGATCTATCCTCTCTATGTACCGACCGGTTTGATCGCGGCAACTCAGACCATCGGCGGAGCTGAAGATATCGATCCGCTCCGCAATCGGCACCTAACGCTAACTTCAAAGGCTTCCGCTGAAGGGCCGCAGCTTGCGAAACTTTCGGGCGGTGTTTTTTATCCGATCAGCCGCTTGCCGCAGATACAGGAAGCATATGAGGACATCGCGCTCCAGCTTCGCACTTCCTACGAGATAACTTACCGTTCAAACTCGAACGATCTGTCCGATGCTGCCCCGTCCCGCCTTCGCGTCCGAATGAAACGCCCCGGAACTTTTGGCGTTGTCACCGCGATCACACCTGTCAATTGACTTCACGTATTGTATCAATACACTTTCTCCACTTCACGATATTTCGAGGGTTGTTCGTCCCCAAAATACAAGACCGCGCCCCAAAGGCATACCGATTGCAATCATCTCGATTAAGCGATCCGGTTCCGCAGCAGGTCGGACCAACGCTGGCTTGATCTTGTCAGACGAGATCCAACCGCTCCGGCAAGACCTCGGGTCGTGTATGTGGAGGTACTGGATCTATGTTGACCAGAGCAATTTTATCGCGAGTGGTTCTTATTTTAATTACGCTTGCTATCATATCGTCGTCTGCCCTCGCACAGAGCGAATCAAAGCCGAAAAAAAAGAAGGCCGCTGTAAGCAAGGCGGTTCTTTGGGAGCCGGTAAATATTTCCAAACGCGACCTCTATCTGGGTCCGGGAGGTGCGGCCAAGAGGCCCGATCTGTCCTCAATTGAGCTCATTCGAAAGGAAAAAGGCGGCACTTCGCTCAAATACCGGATAAAGGACGGTTCAGGAAGAATTTGGGTAGCCAAGATCGACAAGGAAGCGCAGCCAGAGACTGCCTCGGTCCGTCTTACTTGGGCTCTCGGCTATAAGTCCGAGATAAATTACCTGGTGCCGAAATTGACGATTCCCGGAAAAGGCACATTCGAGAATGTTAGGCTCGAGGCCCGTCCGGAAAATGTAGAGCGCGAAGGGCGTTGGGATTGGGATAAAAATCCGTTTATCGGCACAAAGGAATTCCAAGGCTTCAAGATAATGATGGCGTTTCTCAACAACTGGGACCTCAAGGACAGCAACACATTGTTGATGAAGGTCGGTGACGAGATGCATTACGCGATCAGTGACCTCGGTGCGACCTTTGGCGACTATGGATCGAACAGCTATCCGATAATATGGCGTCTGGGCCGCAGCATTAATCGTCCCAAAGAATATCGCGACAGTTCATTTATAAAGGGCGTTGAAGGTGAAAGAGTGATCTTCGCCTTTAAGGGAAAGGGCAGCAAAATGTTCCGCGATATCACGGTGGATGACGTCCGGTGGCTCACCGACAGGTTATTAAAACTTAGCGACAAGCAAATTGACGACGCATTTCGTGCGGCAAATTATGGGCCGGAGGAAATTGCCATTCTGAAAACTGCGGTAAAGAAGCGGATCGTTGAACTAGATCAGGTAGCTGACCAAAATCTTGCCCAAAATTAATGATGCGAGTAAAACCGATCATTTTATTTCTTGCGATCGCGGCCGGACTTATCGGGTCGGCGGTAGTTTACCAGCAAAGGCCGGCAGGCAGGCCCACCTCTCCGGCTATTGCCGCCGCCACCCCAATCCAGATGTCCGCTGCGGCATCGCCAGATGGAGGCATCCCAATAATCTCCGATCTTTTTAAGATCGATCCGATAAGCGACACCGACGCCCCGCTCGGGGACCGGTTGTTGGAAATAATAAGTCGCCTGCTTCTTGCCGTTGGGCTTGCTGCTTTGCTCGCGTTTCGCCCGCGCGAGAATGTTCCGCTTTTTCGCCGGAGCCTTTTCGTTTCACAGACACAGATACTTTTAGCCCTTGTTGCCGCGGCGCTTATGATGGTGGTTGGCGACAACGCGGCCCGTGCGTTTGCGATCTTTGCGGCTGCGGCACTCGTGCGCTTCCGAACGAATATCCGTGATCCAAAAGAAATAACCGTTCTCCTTGTTAGCCTCGCTCTCGGTCTCGCGGCCGGTGTTGGACGGTGGGACCTTGGCCTCGCCCTCTGCGGCTTCGCTCTGGGTCTGCTTTGGCTGCTCGAACATAAGGAATCACAGAATGTTTACCGATCGATGGAGGTATTGATCAAGACTCGGGATACCGATAAAACGCAAGAGGTTTTGAAGAAGATATTTGCCAAGAAGAAATTGGATGCCGAGGTCCGCGAGATCAAACCGCCGGAAGACGAAAAGTCTTTGGGCACGATCGCATTCTACCTGAACCTGCCGCTCAACATGCCCACGGACACGATGAGCGACAAGATCCTGGAAGAAGACCCGCAAAATATCGAGAAGATACAGTGGTCAAGAACAAAGAGCGCCAGCGATGTTTATCGATAGACGTTCAAATAAACTCAAGAACATCGTTCAGAACGAGATGGGCCTAGCGGTTGGCAGCCTTGGAATCGGATCCCACGGTTGGCTCGGCCGCAGCCATTTTTGCCGCATAGTCCTGTACGAAATCTTTCATTTCACCGTAACCCCAACTTGAGTAGAAGTTATAGTTTTTCATCTCACGGTAAACCTGATCATAGTCCCAACCAAATTTGGTGAAACGATAGACCGCACCAGTAACGCCGGTTCGGTGTTTTCCGCCCTTACAGTGTACGAAGATCGTACCGGTGGCCGGGTCGTTTATAAGCTGCATAAAGCGTGCGATGTTAGCCTCTTTCGGATAATCGCCATCGCCCATCGGAATGTTCACATATCGCATCCCGGAGCTTTCGACGGCCGGCCGTGAATAGCTCGTTGGGTGCAGCCTGAGGTCTATCACCGTATCGACCCCAAGTGCTTTGAGCTCTGCGTAGTGTTTAGGTTTCGGCTGTGCACCACGATAATAACCGTCCGCCATCTTACCGAAGTTCTTGATCGTAATATTTGGATTCTTCTCCGGGGCCGTTTGAGCACCGATCGTGGCATGGCCGACTAAAAGTAATGCTGCGAAAAGCAGGGATGCTTTTCTGGTCGTCAATTTCATAAGTTTTTTCATCCTGTAGGAATTTTGGAGATCTCGTAGTATGAAAACACATACTTCCCACGACGCCCGGGCAGATACGTCGCGTGGTGTGGGAACATTGGGAGTGTGATCATTCATTGGGATTCGGAAATTTGACTCTGTTAGAACCGAACGAGTTGCCCGATTTTTCTTTCCGGCTGCGACATCTGCCCGCAACGGTACCGATTGAATTGGTTTGACCAATTTACTTCTAAAATGTAAGGCCTAATTAACTTTTATAATACGGTGTGATAATCTTCGGTCATATTTTTATAGAAGCCGTTATCGGCCGAACGAACGCAATTTTTGAGACATTTTCAATTTGATCAACTGACCATTAACCAAAATTATGGCGAACTACACTATTCCTGAAAACATTAAGAACGAAGAACTTAGACGCTGGGTCACCGATATGGCCGAGCTTTGCGAACCAAGCGACGTTTACCTTTGCGACGGATCGCAGGAAGAATACGACAGGCTCTGCCAGGAAATGGTAGATGCCGGAACTTTCATCCGTTTGAACGAAGAAAAGCGGCCGAACAGCTTTCTCGCTCGCTCACATCCGTCGGACGTCGCTCGTGTCGAAGACCGCACCTACATTTGCTCGCTTTCAAAAGGCGATGCCGGACCGACCAATAATTGGATGGCTCCGAAAGAAATGAAGGCACTTCTAACGCCGAAAATGCGTGGTTCGATGAAGGGAAGGACCATGTACGTCATTCCGTTCTGCATGGGCCCGCTCGGTTCGCCGATCTCGCAGTTTGGCGTTCAACTTTCCGATTCTCCGTACGTTGCGGTCAATATGAAGATAATGACCCGTATGGGAACCAAGGCACTAGATGCCATGGGCGATGGCGAATTCGTTCATTGTCTCCATTCGGTCGGAATGCCTTTGGCAGATGGCCAGGCGGATGTGCCTTGGCCGTGTTCGCCGGATCCGAAAGACAAATATATTGTGCATTTCCCCGAAGAACGTTCGATCGTGTCATACGGTTCGGGCTACGGCGGCAACGCACTCTTGGGCAAGAAATGTCTCGCACTTCGCATCGCCTCAACGCTCGGACGTGAGCAAGGCTGGCTTGCCGAACATATGCTGATCGTCGGTGTGAAATCGCCCGATGGCCGCAAAGATTATGTTTGTGCAGCGTTCCCATCGGCTTGCGGTAAGACGAACTTCGCGATGCTTATTCCGCCGAAGGAATTCCGCGAAGAAGGCTGGGAAGTGACCACGGTCGGCGACGACATCGCATGGATCAAACCTGACGAACACGGCAAACTTCACGCGATCAATCCCGAGGCCGGATTCTTTGGTGTCGCACCCGGAACGAGTTATGATTCGAACCCGAACGCGATGGAATCGATCAAAGAGAACACGATCTTTACGAACGTGGCTTTGACCGACGACGGCGACGTCTGGTGGGAAGGCATGGACGGCGACGCTCCGGCACACGCCATCGATTGGCAGGGCAATGACTGGACTCCTGCGAGCGAAAAGCCTGCCGCACATCCGAACGCACGCTTTACTGCCCCGATAACGCAGTGTCCTGTGGTCGATGAACATTTCGACAATCCGAAAGGCGTGCCCGTTTCGGCATTCATATTTGGCGGACGCCGCAATTCGGTCGTGCCGCTTATTCAGCAATCGTTCAACTGGGCCTTCGGCGTTTACATGGCAGCGACGATGGGTTCGGAAATGACCGCAGCCGCCTTTGGCAACATCGGCGAGGTCCGACGCGATCCGTTCGCGATGCTGCCGTTCGCCGGTTACCACATGGGCGATTATTTCGCTCATTGGCTCGATTTTGGCCGTCAGATCCCCGAACCGCCGCGTATCTTCTCGGTCAACTGGTTCAGCAAGGACGAGAACGGCAAGTTCCTCTGGCCCGGATTCGGCGAGAACATGCGTGTTTTGAAATGGGTCGTCGAACGTGCCCGCGGACGCTCAAAAGGCGTGGAAACACCGCTTGGCTGGATGCCGCGTTATGAAGATATGGACTGGCGTGGGCTTGATTTCACGCGTGAACAGTTCGAAAAGGTGATGAAGCTCGACCGCGATTTGTGGATCAAAGAGATCTCAACACACGACGATCTTTTCTTCAAACTCTACGATCGCTTGCCGAAGGAAATGACCTTTATCCGTGAACTGCTCGTGTCAAATCTATGGCGTTCGCCGGAACTCGGACTTGCTGCTCCACGGGTCGAAGATGAAGAGGTAAAGGCGGTTGCAAAAGGCGAGTAGCTTTCATTCTAACTAACAAGAAAGGTGTTGGTTCCTGATAGGTTCGAACACCTTTTTTCGTTAGGAACTCGTCCTACTCTAATCAAACAGCAAAGGGTGTTTGAACCTGTTTAGATGTTTAGGTTGTTTAGATAGCGAAAATGGATAAAGCACCAAGCGTCACGCTCCGTGAAATAACTGCCGAAACCGTGCGGGATTTCTGTGATCTGCGTGTGGCGGAAACACAGCGTAAATATGTCGCGACGATTGCCGAATCCATCGCACAAGCCTATTTTCATCCCGAAGCATGGTTTCGAGGTATTTACGCCGACGAAACTCCGGTCGGGTTTGTGATGCTCGAAGATTGGACGCAGGTTCCGGGCTCCGATCCGAATGCTCCGGTCGTCCTCTGGCGGTTTGCCATCGGCGAAGCACATCAGGGAAAAGGCTACGGACGACGTGCTCTCGAGCTAATGGTCGAGCACGTCCGAACGCGAACCGAGCTCGGCTATATGCTCACCTCGTGGGTGCCGGGACCGCACAGCCCGGCTAAGTTCTATTTGAAGTTCGGGTTTGTCCCGACCGGCGATGAAGACGACGGCGAAATAATCGCCCGGTTCGAACTATGAGCCGCGATATATCTCGATCAGCATTTCGCCGTCAGCGGACACACTTCCGCGATACATACCATCTGAGTTAAAGGGAAGTGCGATGTTGCCTTGGCTATCTACGGCGATCAAGCCGCCTTCGCCCTTAATTTCGGTCAGGCGTTCGATGGTTTCCGCTGCGGCTTCGATCAAACCTAAACCTTTGTAACGCATTCGTGCCGAGACGTCATAAGCGGTCGCACCGAGCATGAAATACTCGCCGTGGCCTGTGCATGAGACCGCACAAAGCTCGTCCGCATAAGTTCCCGCACCGATCAAAGGCGTATCGCCGACTCGTCCGAAATGCTTGTTGGTCATCCCGCCTGTTGATGTCGCCGCCGCAAGAAAACCGTTCGCATCACAAGCAACAGCACCGACAGTACCTTTTGGACTTTGGACTTTGGACTTTGGGCTTGGGACTGCTTTGGCGTGATCTAATTGCACGCGTCCGGCTCCGATCGCATCCTGCAATTGAAGCCAGCGGTGTTCTGTGAAGAAGTATTCGTCCGTTTCTGTCTCGGCTCCGATCGAGGCGGCGAACTGGTTCGCACCTTCGCCTGCGAGCAGAATGTGTTCGGTGCGTTCCATCACCTGTCGAGCGAGCTTGATCGGGTTCTTGATGTTCTTAACGAATGCGACCGCTCCTGCTTTCAATCTCGCTCCGTCCATCACCGCGGCGTCCATCTCGTTCTTGCCTTCGGATGTAAAGACAGAACCGCGACCGGCATTGAACAAAGGAAAATCTTCCAAGCACACGACCGCCGCTTCGACCGCATCGAGCGACGAGCCGTTCTTCGACAAAACTTCCCAACCCGCTTTCAACGCAGCCTCCAAAGCACCACGATATTCGCGTTCAAGCTCCGCCGTCATCTGCTCACGCAATATCGTGCCCGCTCCGCCATGTACCGCCAACGCCGCTCTAGCCATAGGGTAAACTTACCACAGAGTACACAGAGGGCACAGAGTTTCCGGAATCAAAATTACATTCTCTGTGAACTCTGTGATCTCCGTGGTTAGATTCTTTGGTTCCTTAGCCGGAGGGCGTTGGCGATGACGGAGACTGAGCTGAAGGTCATTGCGGCACTTGCGATCATTGGCGATAGCAAAACGCCGAAAATGGGGAACAGGACGCCGGCGGCGATGGGCACACCGATGAGGTTGTAGGCGAAGGCGAAGAAGAGGTTTTGGCGAATGTTCTTCATCGTGTTTCGGCTTAAGTTTCGTGCTTTCAGGATGCCGTCGAGGTCAGGTTTTAATAGCGTGATGTCTGCCGATTCGATAGCAACGTCGGTCCCGGAAGCGAACGCAATTCCTACATCAGCTTGTGCAAGAGCCGGTGCGTCATTAACGCCATCGCCAGCCATCGCCACACGCTTGCCTTGTTGCTGCAGCTCCTTCACCTTCGCGGCCTTGTCCTGCGGCATGACCTCGGCATAGACCTTGTCGATACCAAGCTCAAGGGCGACAGCATCTGCCGTCGCCTGATTATCACCGGTCATCATCACGACCTCAATGCCTTGGCGGTGAAGCTCGTCTATCGAGGCTTTCGCTGATGGCTTGATAGCGTCGGAAATGCCGATCAACGCAGCAACTCGAAGATCGATCACAAGGAAGATTATGGTTACTTCGTTGGGAAAGCTTTTAGCCATTTCTCTGATGGCTTTGTTTGGATCACCCGGTATGGCTTGAACCATTCTCTCGCTACCTATCATCACTCGGGCTCCATCGATGAATCCTCCGACGCCAAGTCCAGTGAATGACTCGAACTCTTGAACGGTAAGTAAACTTAGTCCTCGCTCCTTGGCTTCATCGGTAATTGCCGACGCAAGTGGATGTTCACTCAAGTTCTCAAGACTGGCGGCGATCTGTAGAACATCGTTTTCGTTTGCATCAAGAGTAACAATGGATTGTAAGGTCGGTTTGCCTTGAGTCAGAGTTCCGGTTTTATCGACGACAATTGTATCAACGGTTTCGAGGAGTTCGAGGGCTTCAGCTTTTTTTATGAGGACGCCGTTCTTTGCACCGACTCCGGTTCCGACCATTATGGACATCGGAGTTGCGAGCCCGAGGGCACACGGACAGGCGATTATCAGCACCGAAACCGCCGCGACGATCGCATAGGTCAGGCTGCCGAACGCGAGCCAGACGCCGAAGGCTACGATAGCTACCAAGATCACAGCCGGAACGAAATACGCCGAGACTACATCGGCCAGACGCTGTATCGGAGCACGCGAACGCTGTGCTTCGCCGACCATTTTTACGATCTGTGAAAGCAGGGTCTCTTTGCCGACCTTTTCCGCACGCATCAGGAAACTGCGGTTGCCGTTGAGCGTTCCGCCGATAACTTTTGCACCTGTGCGTTTGGTGACGGGCATTGATTCGCCTGTGACCATTGATTCGTCAATAGAGGTCTCGCCTTCGATGATCTTGCCATCGGTCGGCACCTTTTCATTCGCCTTAACTCGAAGCGTCTGGCCTTCGATGACGTGACGCAGATCCATGGATTCCTCCGTGCCGTCTTCGTGCACGACCGTCGCATTTTCAGGTGCAAGCCGAAGCAGTTCTTTGATGGCAGACGAGGTCTGCGAACGAGCCTTGAGCTCTAACACCTGACCTAGCAGAACAAGTGTTGTTATGACGGCTGCGGCTTCGAAATACGCGGGAATGATCCCGGAATGAGCATCTCGGAGCGTGTCGGGAAAAAGCCCCGGAGCAAAGAGTGCCGCAAGGCTGTAAAGCATCGCCGAACCGGTTCCAATGGCGATCAGCGTGAACATATTCGGGCTCAGATTCTTGATCGAGCTGACAGCCCGCTCAAAGAACGGCCAACCACCCCAAAGCACGACCGGAGTCGCCAGAATGAACTGTATCCAGATGGAAGTCTTCGGCGAGATCAGTGAATGGAACGCCGGGAACATCTCGCCCATCGCCAGCACGAAAACAGGAAGCGTAAGAACGGCAGATATCCGAAATCGCCGCTTCATATCGATAAATTCGGGGTCGGGCTGGTCGTCGAGGCTGACCTCCATCGGCTCCAACGCCATTCCGCACTTCGGACACGAACCCGGCCCGATCTGAACGATCTCAGGATGCATCGGGCAAGTGTATTCGATCGCGGATTGCGGATCTGGGATTGCGGATTGCCGATCCATCTCCGGACTCTCGTCTCTTGTCTCGGGTCTCAAGTACTTGTCAGGTTCGTCTTCGAACTTAGCTTGGCAGCCGGGCATGCAGAAGTAATATGTGGTGCCCTCGTATTCGTAAGAGGCGGCTGCCGTTTCGGGCGTCACGAACATCTTGCAGACCGGATCGATGTGCGGTTCTTCCGTGGGTTCAGCGGGTTTTCTGCCGATTTGTACTACGTTGTTTGGCATTTGGAGTTGACGGTCAATTTCTAACAATTTGCCCTGTTAGTTACCACCATTTCTACCTACTATTCTGTTAGTTAGAAGGCTCGTCGAAAAATCTTCTTGCAAGAACTACGGCGGTCATCATAATATATAGACACCCCAAGTAACTGAATCTTAGCATTCTCTCCTTTTTTCAGGAATTAAGGCAGTTTTCCCCCTTTCATTTAAACGGTGTCTCTATATTTATATATATAGATAGCACCGACAGAATGACCGCTTAGAAATAAGCGGGCACCTTATCCGAAAAGGCAATCCCGAGTGAATCGGGAACGCAAAGCCAGGAATCGAAAGATCGTCCGGCTGCCGAAGTGAGGTTGTTTGGTGAAAAAGCATTTCTTTCTATTAATAATCTTGACCATTTTAGTTTGCGGTTCTGCTTTCGCTCAGAACAAGCCGCAGCCGATACTCGTGGCTGAGATCGGTGCCGGCGGACGTGCGAAAAGCGTTTCGCTGCCAAAGATCGCGTCTTCAAGCCCGAAGGTCGTGCGTGACGGGAACTTTAGCCTTGAGCGTTCCACCTTCGAGATCCTGAATCGTGAACGTGCGACACGCGGCCTGACGCCGCTTGTGTGGGATGAATCGGTTGCCAAGGTCGCTCGGCTCCATTCGCGAAATATGGCGAACGAGAAATTCTTCAGCCATCGCGGGCCGGATGGTTCGACCGTCGATGCACGTGCGGAACAGCTTGGGCTTACCCGTTGGAGTGCGATCGCCGAGAACATCGCTTTTCTAAAGGGGCACAATGATCCTGCTTCGCTGGCTATCGAAAAATGGCTCGCATCGCCTGCACATCGGCGGAATATGTTGGGCAATAGCTGGCAGCGTTCGGCTATCGGAGTCGCGGTCGGGCAGGACGGAGCATATTACTTCACGCAAGTTTTTATAACAGGCGTCTAACACCTTTTCTGTTAGTTAGAAGAACGAGGCACGCTGGATCGGCGTGCTTTTTTCTTTGAGTGAATTCAGGCTATGCTTTTAACGTGATATTGCCATCGTTTGCAAAGATAAATCTGGGGCTTCGTGTTCTCGGCAAACGGCCCGATGGCTTTCATGACCTGTGCACGATCTTTCAGACGATCTCACTGCAAGACACGCTTACTTTTCAGGAAGCGTATGAGCTAACGCTTTCGTCGAGTATTGAGCATCTTCCGGTGGATGAACGAAATCTGATCATCAGGGCAGGAAGGAAGCTGTTGGAGCTTACTGGCTTGAAACGCGGTGCGGCGGTCCATCTTGAAAAGCGAATACCTTCGCCCGGAGGACTCGGCGGCGGTTCTTCTAATGCGGCAGTTGCACTGCTTGGTTTCAATAAGCTGTGGGAATTGGGATTGCCTATCGAAGAACTGCATTCTATTGGTACAGAACTTGGTTCGGATGTTCCATTCTTTCTTTATGGCGGAACATCGCTCGGAACCGGACGCGGGACGGAATTGGAAGAACTGCCCGATGCCGGCGTGCCGCAGCTAGTTCTGGTGACTCCGAATGTAAGGGTTTCTACGGCGCAAGCGTTCAGATCTCTGGGGCTTGAAAACTTGACAACTCCGCTTGCGGAAAGTATTCTTCTCAATTGTCGTAATGAGGCCGGGAATGCGGATATCCGAACGCTTGGCCTTACTAACGACTTTGAAAAACCGGTATTCGAGGCCCATCCGGAGATCGGAAGGGTAAAGCATAGACTGCTTGAACTCGGAGCTTCGAGAGCCGCAATGAGCGGCAGTGGAGCATCGGTTTACGGTTCTTTTGAAAACGAAGAGACACGGCAAACAGCATTGAAAGCCCTTGGGAATGAGCCCAACTGGCGAAGTTTTGCCGTAGCGGCCATCTCGCGAACACAGTATCGCGAAGCACTTGAACAGGTGTTCTAGGCCGTTTCCAATAAGTTTCTAAGATACGTCTTTTGGGGCGTCGCCAAGTGGTAAGGCACCGGGTTTTGGATCCGGCATTCGTAGGTTCGATCCCTTCCGCCCCAGCCACTAACTTATTCGAAGCGGTTGATCTGTTTATTGATCGACCGCTTTTTGTTTGTCAGCAGTCAGAGTTCGACAGTATGAGCGTAACTGGAAATATCAAGATCTTTTCGGGCAATGCCCACCGTATACTTGCCGAAGAGATCGCAGGCCATCTTTCGGTCGATCTTGGCAAGGCTGCGACGGACAGGTTTTCTGACGGCGAGTTTAATTTCCAGATCGGCGAAAATGTTCGCGGCAGTGACATTTTTATCGTTCAGCCAACGTGCCCGCCGA
Organism: Pyrinomonadaceae bacterium; assembly: GCA_041751035.1. Classification (GTDB taxonomy): domain Bacteria; phylum Acidobacteriota; class Blastocatellia; order Pyrinomonadales; family Pyrinomonadaceae; genus OLB17. The sequence goes on from JBGSYH010000019.1 coordinate 21,150, forward strand.
CCGATCAGAACCTGATGGAGTTGTTGATAATGATCGACACATTCGTCAGGGCATCGGCAGAAAGAGTAACCGCCGTGATCCCGTATTTCGGTTACGCACGCTCGGACAAAAAGGATAGGCCGCGAGTTCCGATCTCTGCAAAGCTGGTCGCGAACCTGATAACCAAAGCCGGTGCCGGACGGATTTTGACCATCGACCTGCACGCGGCTCAGATCCAGGGATTCTTTGACATTCCTGTCGATCACTTATATGCCGCTCCAATCGTGGTCGAATATTTTAAGTCAAACCCGATCGAGAATTTGATAGTTGTTGCACCTGACACAGGCGGGGCCGAACGTGCACGAGCTTACGCTAAACGGTTGGACGCTGGCTTGGCACTTTGCGATAAGCGTCGCGAGCGTGCAAATGAAGCCGACGTGATGAATATCGTCGGCGATGTCGATGGTAAGAATTGTTTGATAGTCGATGATATGTGCGATACCGGCGGCACGATCTGTAAGGTCGCCAAGGCATTGCACGAAGCGGGAGCCAATGAGGTCTATGCCTGCTTTACGCATGCTGTACTTTCTGGAAAGGCCGTTGATAACATAACGAATTCATACTTGAAAAAGGTGATCGTTACCAACACGATCCCGGTCGAGCAGAACGGTATGCCGTTGCTGGAAGGCGGTAAAATAGAGATCTTGAGCGTAGGCAAACTGCTTGCCTCAGCAATAAAATCGATCCATGACGAGACGAGCGTTTCGTCGCTGTTTATATAGGATTTGTTCAAGGTTCAAGGTTAAAGGTTCATGGTCGAACCAGAAACTTTGAACCTGGAACTTTGAACGAGGAATAAAGTTATGGCTGATAAATTTGTTGTAAAGGCCGAGAAGAAAGAGTTCGGCGGAAAGGGTGTTAATCGGCGGCTGCGAACGGAAGGCAAAATTCCGGTTGTCGTGTACGGCGGCGGGACCGATTCTGTCGCTGCGTCTGCGATGCTTAAGGATCTTGCAGCGATCATTCGCTCGGATAGCGGCGTAAACACGGTGTTTTCGCTGGATATTGAAGGTGATGGCGTTCACGATGTTATCTTCCAAGATCGTCAGGTGGACCCGATCAGGGGACGTTTGATCCATGCCGATCTTCGCCGCTTTGCAAAGGGCGAAAAGATCGAAATGACGGTGCAGCTAAACTTTGTAGGCGAACCGGAAATGGACCTCGAAGAAGGAGCTGTCGTGTCGCACGTGATGCGTGAAGTTAAGATCCTCTGCGAACCCAAGAACACACCGGAATCGGTTGAGGTCGATCTTACCCCGCTAACCACGGAACATCCGATCCACGTGTCTGATCTTAAGGTCGGTGAAGGAATGGAGATCATGGACGCACCAGACGCAGTGGTCGCAACCATCATTGTTATCAAGGAAGCTGATCTTGAACCGCAGGTCGAAGAAGGTGCAGAACCTGAAGTTGTCGGTGAAACACCGGCCGAGGGCGATGCTCCTGCTGATAAAGAAGGCGGCGAATAGTTCTTTGAAGTTTGCTCGTGCGAACAGTTGACGAAGATGTCAGAAGTTGACCGCGATTCGCATAATTGGCTTATTGTCGGGCTCGGTAATCCGGGCCTGCAATATGAAAGAACGCGGCACAATCTCGGCTTTATGGTCGTTGACCGGATAGCGGCCGAAACGGACGTCAAGGTCAAACGCGACGAATGCAGGTCGCTCGTTGGCAGGGCAGTGATCGGTCAAGAGACCGTTGAACTGGCCAAGCCGCAGACCTATATGAACCTGAGCGGCGAAGCGGTAAGTTGCCTTTTGCGAAAAGCGGATCGCTCGATCGCCAAACTGCTCGTAATTTCAGACGATCTTGCATTGCCGTTCGGAACGATCAGGATCAGGCCAAAGGGGTCGCACGGCGGGCATAACGGGCTTCGCTCGATCATTGAAATGACAGGTTCAGTGGAGTTCGCAAGATTGCGAATAGGCATTTTGCCTGAGCATCCGATCGCGAACACAAAGGATTTCGTTCTTCAGAATTTTTCAAAGAGCGAATCCGGTGAACTCGAGGAAATTTTGAAAAGAAGTGCCGACGCGGTTCGGACCGTTATAACTGACGGGACCGAGCGGGCAATGGCAGAGTTTAATTGACAGTAAAGGGAAGTACCTTCTTGCTTCGGCATGCTTGCCGAGGCTCGAAAGCCAAAAGGAGGAAAAGGACTTGGCAAATAGAACATACGAAGTGATGTACATCGTCGATCCGGAAACCGCACAGGACCGGGTCGTGAAATTGAATGAAGCGGTCGGAATGCTGATCGAAAAAGAGGGCGGCACCGTTGTTCGGATGGACGATGTTGGCATCCGGACATTGGCATATCCGATCGAAAAGAAAACGGAAGGATATTACGTTCTTTTTGAGATCGAAGGCAGCGGCCAGGAGATCGCAGAGTTGGAACGCCGAATGCGAGTCAACGATATGATCATCCGCTATATGACGGTTCGCGTCGACGAAGACCGAAAGAAAGCGGACAAGATCAGAGCAAAGCGTGAAAAACGTGCGGCGACCCGCTCGCGTTTTCGCAATACTGAAGAATCGTCGGCCCCGGCGGAGGAAGCAGCCGTTTAGTCGGAGGAAATTATGGCAGAAAAGGATATGGAAGCCCCTGTCGAAAGGGAATTTGGTGATGATAATTTTGGTGATAAGATGCCGCGCCGCTATCAACGAAGGCGTCCGCGTCAGGTGATCCCCGACTATATTGATTGGAAGGATGTTGATTACCTGCGGCAGTTCATTCCGGAACGCGGAAAGATCATGCCGAGGCGCATTTCAGGCATCACCGCAAAAGATCAGCGGCGGATCGCTCAGGCGATCAAGCGGGCACGGGCGATGGCGCTTTTGCCATTTGTTTCGGAATAGTCCCGGGAGGTAATTAAAAAAAATGGCAACAACAACCATACTTTTAAGAGAAGATATTGACAGCCTGGGCGGCCGCGGCGAGATCGTAAGGGTCCGTGCCGGCTTTGCGCGAAACTATTTGCTTCCGCAGGGCCTGGCTTCGCTGGCGACAAAGGGCAACGTAAAGCAGATCGAACAGGAACGAGCGGCTTTGCTAAAGAAAGCTGCCGAAGACCGTTCGACGGCCGAGGCACAGAAAGAGCAGATGAGTTCTATCTCGCTTACATTTGAGCGGAAGGCTGGAGAAGGCGGAACGCTTTTTGGCTCGGTTACTTCGATGGATGTCGCCGAAGCACTTCAGGCGAAGGGCTATGAGATCGACCGAAAGCGGATCGTTCTCAAAGATGCGATCAAGGAAACCGGCGATTACACGGTAAAGGTAAAACTGCACCGCGAGGTCGTTCTTGAAGTTCCGGTTGCGGTCACTGCCGAGGGTGGCGAGTCAGCCGATGCAAAGGCCGACAAGAAACAGCGAAAGGCAAAGTCGGCGGACGAGTCACCTGCGGAGGCAGTTGTCGAAACGCCTGAAGCTGAGCCCGCGGCCAAGGCTGAAGAAGTCGCGACGGAAGAATAATTTTTCCGAATTTTCGCAAATCATTGACCGCATTTGGGATAGCCGAATGCGGCAATTTTTTTGTGCCGAAAACTCAAAAACCCCTGTAAAAAATCAAGCTTCGTTCCTTTGTAGCAGTTTTGTAATCTGTGTATCATCAGAATTACAAAACGGATCGGCAAGTATTAAAAATTTCGGCTTCTTCCACTTGTCGTTAGCTCTAGCCGTTTCTAACTTATTCATTAGATAGAACTTATGGCTGCATACCCCGAAGCCCGACGCGAACAATATCTCGAACGCCCGCTGCCATCCAGCGAAGATTCCGAACGAGCGATCCTCGGAGCGATCCTTTTGGATAACGCTCTGGTCACACAGACGCTCGAACATCTCAAGCCAGAGGATTTTTATTCACCGCTGCACCGGCGGATCTTCGCATCAATGATGTCGCTCTTTGAAAGTTCGAAAAAGATAGACCCTATCCTGATAGTCGAGGAGCTGAAAAAAGAAGGCTCGGTCGAGGCGATCGGCGGCGTTGCTACCATAGCAAATCTTACCTATGGCCTGCCGCATTTTTCCGACCTGACCGACTACATCAACGTCGTCCGGGAAAAATCGACGATGCGGTCGCTTGTCCGCACCTGCAATCAGATAACAAGCGAAGCTCTGGATGAAGAGGACGATGCCGAGCTGATCCTGGATCGTGCCGAGCAGATGATATTCTCGCTTGCCGAACAGAAAGCACGCGAAGGCTTTTCGCCGATCCAACCGATCGCGGAACAGGTTTTCAAAAAGATCGAAGAGCTATATAAACGCGATTCGCATGCTCTGACAGGTTTGCCGACAGGCTTTCGCGATCTTGATACGTTAACGTCCGGTTTTCAGCAAGGCGATCTGATCATTATTGCCGCGCGGCCTTCGATGGGAAAAACGGCGCTCGTTCTAAATGTCGCACAGCGGGCGGCGGTCCGCGAACGTGCCGTGGTCGCGTTCTTCTCGCTTGAAATGTCGAAAGAGCAATTGCTGATGCGTATGTTAAGCGCTCAGGCCTCGATCGACGCGACAAAGCTGCGAAACGGGATGCTTTCGCAGAAGGATTGGCCGCGGCTGGCAGAGGCGATCGGCGAACTGTCCGACACAAAGCTGTTTATTGACGATACGCCCGGCATTTCCGTGCTCGAAATGCGTGCAAAGCTTCGCCGATTGGCAGTTGAGAAGGGAAAGATCGATCTGATCGTTGTGGATTATTTGCAGTTGATGGGCGGCGGCACGCGTCGGAATGAGAATCGGCAGCAGGAAGTTTCGCAGATCTCTCGCGACCTGAAAGCGATGGCTAAGGAATTTCAGGTGCCGGTTGTCGCTCTTTCGCAGCTTTCGCGTGCGCCCGAGGCTCGCAATCCGCCAAAGCCTATGATGTCTGATCTTCGTGAATCGGGTTCGATCGAACAGGATGCGGACGTGGTGGCGTTTATCTATCGCGAAGATTACTATGCAAAGAACCTCGACGATCTTCCGGACGAAAAAAAGAATATCGCCGAGTTGATAATCGCCAAGCAGAGAAACGGCCCGACCGACACGATAAAGCTTGCTTTCCTGAAGCCTTTCACGCGGTTCGAAGATGCGTATTTCGGATGACGTTATGAATGATGATCCACGATTTCCTATCGGAAAATATGACCCTGCGATGTATGCCTCGCTTGAGGAAAACATCAACACGATCGCAAACCTGCCCGCGAATTTGACGACAGCTGTCAGCGGCTTGTCCGATGAACAGCTTGAAACGCCATATCGCGAGGGCGGTTGGACGCTCCGGCAAACGGTGCACCACCTCGCGGACAGCCATATCAATTCGCTTTGCCGATTCAAACTTGCGCTTACGGAAGATGTCCCGACGATCAGGCCCTATCACGAAGACAAATGGGCGGAGCTTTCCGATAGCAAACTGCCGGTCGACGTTTCGCTTTCGATAATCGATGGTGTGCATACACGTTGGGCAGAATTGCTAAGGAATATGTCGCCAGACGAATTTGCAAAGAAACTTCTGCATCCGGAATCGGGCGAATGGACGCTCGAAAAAATGACCGGAATGTACGCCTGGCATTCGCGGCACCACACGGCGCATATTACTAGCACACGGCAACAAAATGGTTGGTCGGTCGCCGAATCTTAAAAGGTATATTATGAAGCGAATTTCATTAATCACTTTGATTGTCAGTGCGGTCTTGACGGTTCTCTTTGTTCTGCTTTGGGTTGCAGGATTTATGTTTGCCGGGGCAGCGGTTGGGAATCTAGTACACCTGTTACTGGTTGCGTCTTTTATTGCTGGCTTCGGAGTTATAATCGGAGCGATTCTTCTACTAATCAGTATGTTTCAAAAGAAATAAGCGACGAAGAATATAACTAGAAAAAATACGAATTGTTGCCATGAATTTGGGTTGTTTCGTGTAGCTTCGTAGTTTAATTCCTTTACCGTGCCATGTCAGAAGCCGCACAAAATCGCCTTGTTTCGCTTGACGTGTTTCGCGGGATGACTATTGCCGGAATGGTTTTGGTCAACAATCCCGGGACATGGTCGGCGATCTATGGCCCGCTAAAACACGCAGATTGGCACGGCATAACGCCGACCGATTACATCTTTCCTTTCTTTCTTTTCATCGTCGGCGTCGCGGTTCCCATTGCGCTTAACAAACGGATCGCCGAAGGCATAACACGCGATGTCTATCTAAAGATCTTTTCGCGTTCGGCGGCGATCTTTGCCAGCGGGCTGGCTATTTCCGCTTTGCCTCTTTTCGTGATCAACGAAACGGCGATACCTTGGCCGCTGAAATGGACGGCTGCCCTTTCAATAATTGCCGCACTTTATTTTCTTTATCTGCGGAATTTTCGCATCGCGTTCGCGTTGATCGGGGTGTGGGCCGTGATAGTTTTCGGTTCGTATCTTGCGGGCTATGCGATAACTCCGTATAACTTTGGCACGATGCGCATTCCCGGCGTGCTGCAGCGCATTGCGGTCTGCTATCTGATCGTTTCGATCGTTTATCTTCACACGAATTGGAAACAGCAAACCGCGATAGGGATCGCTTTACTACTTGTCTATTGGCTGATGATGACGAAGATACCGGTTCCGGCATGCGAGATCGCAACGATCGATGACAAGGCATGCAATCTCGCAGCGTTTCTTGACCGCGTAATACTCGGCGTCGATCACATCTGGCGCGCCGGAAAGGTATTTGATCCGGAGGGCATTCTTTCGACGCTGCCCGCCATCGCGACCACGCTTTCCGGAGTCCTTGCCGGAACTTGGCTCGTAAGAAATGCAGAAAGCAGAATGACGAATGATGAGATCGAAGAGGAAAATGCTGACATCGCGCGATCTGATTCATCATTCATCAATCAACACTCCTCATTAAACAAAGCGCTCGGTCTGTTTTTCGCAGGCACCATTCTACTCGCCGTTGGCTGGAGCTGGAGCCTCGTTTTCCCGCTGAATAAATCGTTGTGGACAAGCTCCTACACCGTTTATACTTCGGGATTAGCCCTTCTGACACTTGCAGTTTGTTATTACGTGATCGACATCAAAGGTTACAAACGCTGGGCAAAACCGTTCGTAATTTTCGGCGTGAACGCACTCGCTCTGTTCGTTTTCTCCGGCATAATGGCTCGGCTATTAGGCATAATTCGGGTCGCCGGGCCCGAGGGCAAGGAGATCTCGCTCCAGCAATGGATCTATCAGAATCTTTTCCTCACTTGGGCCGAACCGATAAACGCCTCGCTCGCCTATGCCGTAAGTTTCATTCTTTTCTGGCTGTTCCTGATGTGGCTTCTTTGGCGCCGCCGCCTGTTTATAAAACTTTGATCTGATGTCCAGCTCATTACTTATCGACGAGGACGCGGCGGATGTGATCGTCCGCTTCAACCGCCCGGAGATCCGCAGCCCGCTCTCGGTTTCTGTTATCGAAGAATTGACGATCGCCTTGGACGGCATCGCTTTACATCCCGAGCGACGTATCGTGTTCACCGGCGTTGGCGAAATATTTGCCTCCGGTGCCGATCTTCGCGAGATAGCGGCGTTGAAGCTCGCCGAAGCAAAAGAATTCGCTGAGTTAGGCCAAGCCTTGATGAACCGCATCGCCGCCCTGCCAAATGAAATCATCGCTGCCGTGAACGGGCCTTGTTATGGCGGTGCTCTCGATCTGGCGCTTGCGTGCAAGCGTCGTGTCGCAACGCCGAATGCGACCTTTTGCCATCCCGGAACCGGCCTTGGGATCATCACAGGCTGGGGCGGAACTCAGCGGCTGCCGAGATCGATCGGGCAGGCAAACGCGCTTGAGATGTTCTTTACGGCTTCGCCGATCAACGCATCGCGAGCACTCGAGATCGGCCTGATCGATGATATCCGTGCCCCCGAACACCTGTTGAGATGATCTCTATCCGGCTTCTTATCCAAGGAAAAAGCGACGGCTCATAAAGAGACCGCCGCTTCGACTGAACAAAGTTGATCGATCTAGAATCTGTACGAAATACCCATCGCAAAGCGATTACGGGCTTTCACGTTGATGCCCGGGGCGATATTGCCTGCTGCCTGAGCAAATCCAAAATCGATGTTGAACGGCTTTTCGGGTTTCGGCAGAATGCGAACGAAATACGTCATCGAAGTCGGTATAACTGCTCCCGGGACATCCTTCAAATGACGCGGCTGCTGCGCAAATTCCGAACCGACGATCAGCTTGCTCTTTGCCGGACCGGGAAGTACGACCGCAATTGCGCCGAATGCTCGTCCTTGCCACGCCGAAGCGTTTCCGGCCAATCCCATCAATGAAGCGTTCGTAAGTTTATAGCCGCCGTTGATAACGATCGGCATTTCTTTGATATTCGTGATGGTCTTGGTTGCCACCACATAAACATCACCGTTGACAGTGTCTTCACCGACAATACGGCCTCCGGCCCGGCGAACATTTGTTCTGGCTACGAATCCGGTCGAGATCGCAGGTACCCATTTCTGTTTGCCGGTATTCTCGCGGACAACATTTACCTTGCCGTGAAATGTGTTGAAGCCGCCTTCAAAAAGCGGACTGAATCCGGGCGTGTTGCCGGTCTTTGTAAAGGTGCGGGTATAGCCGAATTCGGTGCGGCCGAACATTCCGACCGTGATCGATGCCTGATGATTATCACCGACGACGTCGCCGCCGCTTAGGAAGTGGTAAGCAACGTTCGGCTTCCCGACCTTACCCTTTTCAGATGCGCTCGTGTAAGCGAAAGGCGTGACAAAGGCACCGGTCTGGCCTTCCCAATTAAGGCTTTGGGCCGACGCGGCTGAAACACACAGCAGCACGATCGCTGCCGAATTGATGGTCTTGCTTGGGGTTATGCTATCCACGAACGTTCGGCAAACTGCTCGAAAGGTGGAAGAAATGCGGACATTCATTTAAGTTCTCCTTTTATGTAAGAGCGAACGGACGTGTTAGGTCCGACGCGGATGGGTAAGCTTTACTCGTGCGGGATATGGGAAACTGGAACGGCTGTGGACCCGGCCGAACAGGTTGGTCTTCTTCAATAGGTGTGCCAAGACGTCAATCCGGGGTCAGGAAAGTGAAAGTTTTGAGAATTGATGCCAACAAATGCTGAGTTTACTCAATAAATCGCGAATTGTTCTAGCTTTGTATGTATATGGTGACTTTCAAATGCCGAATTTTCCGAAGATCAGTGGGCATCATGGAACAAAGCCTTCCGAAATGGTCTGGCAGAAATCAACATTTAATTGGTCAAGGTGTTCAAAATGAACAGTTAGGATGGTTCTATTTCGCAGCAACGATATAGCTATCCCTGGATCTGACAACGAGATTTGCCCGATCGACCCGAACACGGATCTGGCGGCGTTCGCCGGGTTTGCCGTCGTCCGAAGGAATGTAGCCAATGTTATATTGCCGGCGCAATTCTTCGGCGATGCCTTCAAACGCAGCTGTAAGACCGCCCGGCGTTGATTCAGGCCGAAAGATACGTCCGCCGGTGTATCCACTCAGTTCTTCCAGATATTTCCGCCCAACTGCATATTCGGCCGAAGTGGTTCCACGGCCGCGAACCTGCGTACCCGGAAAAGGAAGTCCGCCCGGCTGGCGTCGGTTCAGTTCAAAGAAGGTGTTGTAATAGATCGGAAAAACGAGAGCGTCAAATTCTTCGGCCAAGTCCAATGTTGAATCGTAGTTCGCCATTCTTGAAGTGGTATCGACCCCGTCCGTAAAAAGAACGATCGCTTTGCGGCCTTCGACCTTTCCGAGAATGCGCGTCAAGGAGACGAACACGCCGTCATACAGAGCCGTGCCGGCGCCGAAATCCGCACGTTCGATCCCGCGATAGATCGACGGGCGATTCGTGGTCAACTCTGTCAGAACCTGAACATCTCCATCAAATTCAACAACGGCCACCCGGTCTTGCGGCTTTAACAGATCGACAAAAGCCCGTGCAGCATCGCGTATCTCGCGGATCTTGAAATCGGTCGAGGGGCTGGTGTCGATAAGAAGCACAACCGAGAACGGCTGATCCGAGGTCGCGAAATATTCGATCTCCTGCTCGACGCCATTATCGAAAACACGAAAATTATCCTTTGAAAGACCCGGGATGTAGAGCCCGTTGCGGTCAAACACCGAAACCGGTATCGTTACGAGATTGGTCTCGACCTTTACAACATATTCACCGTCGTCATCTATAGGATCTGTATCCGTTGGATCTTCGGACGCTACATTTCGATCGGCATTGATCCCGACACCGCGAAAAAGCGGCGAGATACGCGGCGGCCGTTTTGGCAGCGGCACGGTCTCAGAAAAATTTCTTTCAGCGGCGCGTGGCGTTGGCGTTGGGGTCGGGGCAACGCGACGTCCGGACTGTGCGAACGCCGTTGCCGCAAAAAGGAAAAAAACAACCGAGACGAATAAAAATGGCTTTTTCATCGGTCAATTTATTGCAGAGCTACAACATAAGACGATCAAAACGGGGCAGAGGTTTGCAGTCTTTTTTCGTTTTATCCAAACAACGTACGGATCGTGAAATAACCCATCAGGGCAACGACCAACCAGCCGGAGACGAACAACCATTTCGGGTGTCGATAATTTTCCGCGAGTTTCAACTTTGCAGCCGCGATCAGCACCAGCGAAAGCCCGATCGGAAGAATAAACCCGTTAATAGTTCCCGCCCAGACCAATACCTGAACGGGCCTGCCGATAAAAAGAAAAATGATCGTCGAGATCGCAATAAACCCAATGATGAAATAGTTACTTCGCTCGTCGATCTTAGGGCTGAATGTCTTGAAAAACGAGACCGATGTAAAAGCGGCTCCGATGACGGACGTGATCGCCGCGGCCCACATGACCAGGCCAAAAATGCGATAACCAACATCTCCCGCCGCATTCTGAAATACGGAAGCCGGAGGATTTGCATCGTCGATCGACATTCCCATCGCGATCACCCCAAATGCCGCAAGGAAAAGCAAAAAGCGAATTATCGCCGTCAAAATGATGCCTGTGACCGCGCTTCGGTTCACCTGTGGGAGGCTCTCGGTTCCCGAAATTCCTGCATCAATAAGCCGATGTGCGCCGGCGAATGTGATGTAACCGCCGACCGTGCCGCCGACCAGCGTTACGATCGCCCGGGCGTCGATCTCAAGCGGGGCGAATGTCCGCAGTATCGCTTCGCCGACGGGAGGCCTCGAAACTGCGACGACGTAAACGATAAGACAGAGCAAAACGAACCCAAGCACCTTAACCGCTGCATCCATCGCACGCCCAAAGTCTTTCAGCAAAAACAAACCGATCGCGATCGCCGCACTTATCGCTGCACCTGCTTCGACCGGTAATCCGAATAGAACGTTTAGCCCAAGTCCCGTTCCAGCAATGTTTCCAATGTTGAAGACGATCCCGCCGAACACGACCATTGCCGCAAGTGCGTAACCGCTGCCCGGGATGGTCTCGTTGGCGATGTCTTGCCCGCGTTTGCCGCTAACGGTCAAAACGCGCCAAATGTTCAGTTGAGCAAAGATGTCCAAGACGACCGAGATCAGGATCACGAAACCAAAGCTAGCAAGCAGTTGTTTCGTAAAGACCGTCGTTTGCGTTAAAAATCCGGGGCCGACCGCCGAGGTCGCCATCAGAAAAGCGGCACCAAGAATGACAGAAGATCGTTTGGTTGGTTTCATCTATGGACCTTCGACGGAGAAGCCTTCCTCAGCAAGGGCTTTATTTATCGAACGTGCAAATTCGACCGCGTGCTGGCCGTCGCCGTGGATGCAGATCGTTTCGGCGACGATCGAGAGCATAATGCCATCGGTCGTTCGCACGCGGCCATATTTGATCATGTTGAGCACTTGCTCCATCGAAGCTTGCGTGTCCGTGATCAGAGCGTTAGGTTCGCTCCGCGGCGTAAGGCTTCCGTCATTCTGATAAGTTCTGTCAGCGAAAACTTCCGAGGCTGTTCGCAGCCCGATCCGTTCGGCTTCCGCGATCGAATGACTGCCGGAAAGGCCGAAAAGTATCAGGTCGCCATCGATCTGTTTCACAGCTTCGGCGATCGCCAAGGCGATCTCGGGGTCTTTTGCAGACTGATTATAAAGTGCTCCATGAGGTTTGACGTGTCGAATGGTTGTGCCGAATTCGCCGCATATTTTCGCAAGGGCGTTAACCTGTTCGGTTATCAGATCAGCTATCTCTTCGCGAGAAATATCCATCGCGGACCGCCCAAAATTCGATCGATCCTTGTAGCCCGGATGTGCGCCGATCGCTACATTTTTCTCCAATGCCAGCTCAACAGTTCGGCGCATCGTGGCGGCGTCGCCGGCGTGCCCGCTGCATGCGATATTTGCCGACGAAATATATTTCATCAGCTCTGCGTCGTTGCCGCAGCCCTCGCCGAGGTCACAATTTAGGTCGATCGAAACAAGCATTTCCAGCAAAGAGTAACAGAAATTTGATCAGGAACGGAGCGAAACGGCTGTCCGGAGCAATGCAAGATCTCGCTCAAATCGCAAGGCGATCCGTTCCGCCTCGGCGATCTCGACCTGATGGAACGCGACCTTATCGCCCGGCCCCAATTGAGCCAGCAACGGCAGATCGTGTGAGATCACTTGAGCAATTCGCGGGTATCCACCCGATGTTTGATGGTCTGCCATCAGCACGATCATTTGACCGTTCGTCAGAAGTTGGATCGTGCCGAACGCAACACCCGCCGAGACCATTTCACCTTCGTTCATTCGGTAAAGCGGTTCGCCCTCGAGCCGGAATCCCATTCGGTTCGAATCTTGGGTCACCAAAAATTGTTCGCGGAAAAATGCCGCTTCGCTCTTCGCCGTCAGCGAATCTGATTCGGGCCCATCAATAACGCGAACTGTCGGGAACCGCGAATAGTGCGGCACCAAGGAATAGGCGATCGTCGCATCAACATGCGTTCGTGCCGAATGTGTTTCTTTGATCTCGATCCGCGTTTCGCCTTCGAACCGTTTTGTTAATTCGCCCAGAGCTTTCTCACGAACCAAACCGCCGCCGCACGCCATGTACGCCCGCGTGCCTTTCTTAACGCCGGTAAACCGCAGAGTATCGCCGCTTCGTGCCCGAATGCATTGCCAATTCGAAACCGATGTTCCATTTAATTCGGCCGCAAAATCTGCACCGCCCAGGGCGAACGTGACGTCGTTCTCAAAAAGGATCTCGGCAGCAGGGAAGTGCATCTCGAGCACGGCCGCGTCCTCAGCATTTCCAAGCAAGGTATTGATCAGGCGAACGGCGGTGCGGTCCATCGCTCCGCCCGGATTCACACCAAACCTTTGAAAGCCCGTGCGTCCAAGGTCCTGCACGGTCGTAAACATTCCGGGTTTTCGAACGAGTATTGCCATCGATCAATTGCTTCGGAATAAGTATTAGGTGATAGCGGATAAGTGAGATCGCGAGTTATCACTTTTCACTTATCAGATATCACTTATTCCGGAACTCAAACTCGAACAAACCTGACCTCGTCGCCGGCACGGAACAGGCACGGCTCGGCGCGGGTCGGGTCGAAAAGCTCGGCGTCTGTACGTCCAATTATTTGCCAGCCGCCGGGCGATTCCTGCGGGTAAATTCCGGTTTGCGAACCGGCAATGCCGATGCTTCCTTTCGGCACATTCGTTCGCGGCGACTTGAGTCTCGGCACGGCGATCAGTTCATCGACCTCGCCCATATAGGCAAAACCGGGAAGAAAACCGATCATAAAAACCCGATAGGTTCGTTCGAAGAAAATTTGAAGAAATGCCTCGGGCGCAAGGCTCCGCGATGCGGCAGCTTCTTTGAGATCAGGTGACGAATCGCCTCCGACGAGCATCGGGACTTCATGCACTCTGGTTACTTCAGCTTCCGAACTGTCCAGGTTCGCGACCGCTTGTTTTACCCGCTCTGAGACCGCGTCGAAGACTGTCGGGATCTCCGGCAAAGCCTTTCGTGTTGTGACAAGGTCAAAGAAAACGGTCGCAGATGAATATGCCGGAACGGCCTCGATCATTCCCGGAAAAGGTGCGTTCTCGAGCTCGCGGCAAAGTGCTATCGCCTTTCGATTCAGTTCCTCGGAAATGATGCTTCCGAACGACACAGAGAGTGCACTTTCGCCGAGCGGTGATATCAGCATTTAGTATCAGCGTGTCCGTTGTTTTGGATCGAGATATTCGCGAAGCCCGTCGCCAATAAAATTGAACGCCAAAACGGTCAGGGCTATCGCCAAGGCCGGAAAAGCAAAAACATGCGGGTAAACCGAAAATAGCTGTCGCGATTCATCTATCATCGAACCCCAACTCGGGGCAGGCGGCGGAATTCCAAGTCCGAGAAATGAAAGCGAAGCTTCGGAGAGAACCGCTCCGGCCATTCCCAATGAAGATTGAACGATAAGCGGCTGGATCGAATTCGGCAAAATATGAACGAACAAGATCCGAAGATTGCTCGCACCAAGGGCTCGGGCCGCCTGAACAAAATCGTATTCGCGGACCTTTAAAACTTGCCCTCGCATTACCCGTGCATAGCCGACCCAGCCGATTATGCAAAGAGCCAGGATCAGCTTTCCGAGTCCGGCACCGAGAAATGCGACGAGCGCGATCGCAAGCAGCAATCCGGGAAACGCGAGAAACACATTGAAAACGTATCCCGACAAAAATCGATCGATCCAGCCGCCGTAGAAACCGGAGATCGCACCAATAATAATGCCAATGAAGGCCGACACCGCGACCACGGAAATGCCGACTTGCAAAGAGATTCGGGCACCATAAACGACCCGCGAAAAAACATCACGTCCCAACGCGTCAGTTCCAAACCAGTGCTCGGCCGATGGGGCCGCGTAACGGTTTCCTAGTTCCTGAAAGATCGGATCCTGCGGTGCCAGAAACGGAGCAAAGATCGCCACAAAAATTGCCAGCGATGCGATCCCGATACCGATGTAGGTAAGTCTGTTCAAATTAGAAAGCTAAAAGCTAAAAGCTAAAAGCGAAAAACTAAAAGTGAAAAACTAAAAGCCAAAAATCATTTAAGCAAAAATACAAAGAGATGCTATTGCTTTTCTTCACGTTGAGTTGTCTTGACGGTTGCGACCAGCATTAGCTGAGCCGTATTCTCGGATCGAGCCAGCGGTAGACAAGATCCGTGAGCGAATTTGCCACGATGTAAGTCACGCTGATTACGAGTACACAGCCTTGCACCAGACGGTAATCCCGCATTTCGATGCCGTCGTTCAAAAGCAAGAGCCCCAGGCCCTGCCACGAAAATATCTTTTCCGTGATTATCGAACCCGCGAGCAGAACACCAAGCTGAAGCCCCAGTATCGTAACTACCGGGATCAGCCCGTTCTTCAGAACGTGCTTGTAAACCACTTTTCGTTCGCTTAACCCTTTCGCACGGGCAGTTCGTACGTAATCTTCGCCAAGCTCTTCGATCACGCTTGACCGCACCATCCTGGTCAGGATCGCCGAAAGAGCCGCGCCGAGCGTGAACGCGGGCAAAACGATGTCTTCAGGATATAGACTTCCCGTTGCCGAGAACCAACCGGCTTTTACGGCAAACAGATAGACAAGAAACGGCCCGACCACGAACGTCGGCAGTGATATACCCAATAAGGCGACGAATGAAGCAAAATTGTCTGTCAATCCGCCTTTATTGCGTCCGGCAATGACACCCAGCGGGATCGCAATAGAAATAGCGACCAACATCGAAGCAAGCGCAAGTTTTATCGTCGCCGGGTACCGCTCCATTATCATATCCAGGACCGGACGATCGGTCTTGAACGAGAGTCCAAGATCGCCAACGAGCAGCCCTTTGAAATAATCCAGATAGCGGTTGTTCGCGCCATTCCACCGAAAGCCTTCTTCGAACGAAGCCGAAAAGAAAAAGGCCGGTTTATCGAGGCCATGCTTAGCATTGAAACTGTTGATCTGCTCTTGGGTTGCGGTCTCGCCTAGGATCGCGTTGGCCGGTGTCCCCGGCACGATCTCGATGAGAAGCGTGACGAGCGACACCACTGTCCATATAACGAGCAGCATCAGCCCCAACTGCCGGGCAATATTCAAGATCGTATATTTCATCTGGCGGTCAACGACATTCAAATCTTACCGTGTGGAAAAAGAGATAACAAATTAAGCGGTCTGGCGGCGATGGCAGCGGTCAAATTTCAGATGCTGCGGCGGCGGTAGCGGCGATATTTTACATCGGCGGAGATGGTGGTTGCGGAAGTACGACGGCTGTTCAAATGGCAAAATGTGTGTCGAAATGACACAAAATAACGAATTCTGAGCAATGTTAGACACGCTTAATGCCCGAATGAATTGCCGCAATTCCGCCGGTCAGGTTCTGATACTCGACTTTGTCGAAACCCGTCTCCTCGAACATCGCTGCCAATGCTTTTTGATCGGGAAATTTTGAAACTGAATCGGGTAGGTATTCATAGGCGCCGCGTTCACCGCTGACGAATCCGCCGATCCGAGGAAGAATGTTTGAAAAATAAAAGCGAAACGCTCCGCGAAAACCGGGAATGACAGGAGATGAAAATTCAAGCACGACAAGCCTTCCACCCGGTTTCAAAACTCGATGCAGTTCCGCGAGGCCATCCCGAAAATTCGAAAGATTGCGAAGCCCGAACGCAATGGTTACGGCGTCGAATGATGAATCGTTGAAAGACAGGTTCATCGCATCGCCTTCAAGCCATGGGATCGATCCGGATTTTTCCTTGGCGACAGAAAGCATCGGACGGCAAAAATCTGTCCCGATTATCTTTGCTTTTGCATTGCTTTTCAGTTCGATGGCGAGATCGCCCGTTCCGCAGGCGACATCTAAAACGATGGCATTTTCATCATCAAGCGTGTCAGCAAGCAGCCGACGAACCTTTCTTCGCCATCGTTTATCTATGTTCGCCGAAAGGACATGGTTCAGCAGATCATATCTGCCTGCAATGCCTGAGAACATCGCCCGAACTGCGCGTGCGTGTTCTAACTCACCTTGAACTCTCTCTGATCTCACTTTCCGATGCCTTTTATTTTGTGCCGACGCCTTTTACCATCCAGAGATTAACCGTCGGCCGTGTACGAAGTGTAGCGGCGAGCTTTTGAACATCCGCGATCGTTACCGATTCGAACTTGGCTTTCCGGTCACCAGCCGGCAACCTATAGGTCTCGGCATCAAGCCACGCAGAATCGGCAGGATACGAGTTCACCCGGGCCAAAACCGCGGTACGTGCGGCTTGAAATTCAGCTGCGGAGATCGGTTCGGCCAAAAGTGAACTGATAAGTCCCTTTGCGTCAACACTTTCACCGCCCGGATAGAGTTTCGATTTTGCCTCGGGCGCGATCCCCGAGATAGCGAAAACGATCGAACCGGGAAGCAAATGGGCCTCGTTCCGGACCTCAGCTTTGGCGTTGGAAACCTGTGCGACCCGAGTCTTCAAGCGTCTGTCCAGAACGTGGACCAACATTTCGGATGCCGGAAAATCGCTGCTGGCAAGCGAATATCCTCGGATCAGATGCCGGACCTCAGCACCTGCATCGGAATTAATGTTTAGAACTTCAAGACTCGAATCCGGTGCATCCGGTTGCCTAAAGGTCGCCGGAATGCGGCGTTCTGACTTAAGCCAGGAACCAAAAAAGCGGCGTACCGCCCGATACGCATCATTTGCATCCAGATTTCCGTGAAGGGTCAATCCGGCATTATCCGCAGTAAAGAACCGGTCGTATCCGAACCGCAGGTCGGCAAAATCGATCCGTCCGTGTGATTCGGTCGTTCCGAATATCGAACGGCCATATGGGAATGTGCCGAATAGCCGTTCAGCCGCATATTGATCGGCAAGATATGCAGGTGAGCCCCGCAAGCCATCCAATTCGCGGCGAACTCGAATTTCGGCTGCGTCCGCAGACTCCGCCGATACTTGGGGTGTCGTTATGCTGTTGGCGAGCGTTTCAAGTACATCGAGGATCGCATCGTTGCGGGCAGTAATGTTGAATTGTATATAATCGTAGTTCGTTATCAGTTCGAACGAACCGCCGAGATCGTCGCGGAAATACTCGCGGGCCTCATCCGAAGGAAACGCCGTTTCAGAAAGCATCCTCATCACACCTTCTTTGCCCTGTGGATCGAATGCCGAACCCGAATGAATGCGTAAACGTACGGTCAAATTAGGCGCCGTGCGATCTGTGAAAATAGCCACCTTTAAGCCGTTTAACAGGGTCTCTTCCTTCGGCGCACGCTGCTGTCCTGAAACTACAGTTGCGAGGATCGCGAATACCGAGATCAAGCCAAAAAAAAGGCGTCCAGTCAATAAAAATGTGCGAACCATATCTTTCCTTTATGCGTCAAAATCCTGATGGTAACGCTTTTAGTTGCAATTTGCCATTGTTGCGGTTGCAAAGCGAACTGGAAACAAACGATAGAAAAAACATATATCGAACAGGCATCGAAAGAAAAACGTAGAGCATCTATCTGAATTGTACACGGTGGGTAACAAAATAACTTATGCACGAAACGCTTAACATCTGCGGCATAAAATTGTAAAATAAAAGGGATTCAGGTGAACACGCACCGTATTAACGGTAGCCGGAGAGGGTCAGAGAAAATGGGAAAGATCTTGAAGTATTGCAGTTCTTGTGAAGAGGGATTTGCCGAACGGTTTACGTTTTGCCCCGATTGTGGTGGTTCTCTGCAAGCTGTTGAAGTAAATCCTATTGTTCCTAATGTAAAGGAAGAGGTCGTCGCTGAGCCTGCGGCTCCTGCATTTATTTCTGAACAGGAACCAGCGGTCGTTACTGCCGATCCCGTGATCGAACCCGAGCCGCTTGTGCTTGAAGATTTTCAGGCGAACGGCAATGCAGCGAACGGGAACGGTTATGAGACCGGTCCGTTGGACCTGCCGGAAACCGAAGAGGAAATGCCGCCGGTCGAGGAAGCATTTTCTTCACAAGAAGAAGAACCGGTCGAAGAGACACCTGTTGCGGCCCAGACGCCTGCACCCACGCCTTATTACGTTGCACCGGAAATGCATGCCGATGAACCTCGGCGTTCTGTTGCCACACGTGCGGACGACGGCGGCTACTATGTAACCGTCATTCAGGAAAAGAATGTCCAACAGCGGAACGTGCTTTTGATGGCTGCGACCGGGTTGGTACTTTTTGTTTTGGCTTCGGTGGTCCTGATCGACCTGTTCACTAAGGATCTGAACATTGATGCGGTGGATGATAATCCACTGTTTTCGGCAGTTTTGGTAGATGAGATCCCGATCGCGGTCGAAGAAGCTGACGAGCCAAAGAACAACGATGAAGAAGACGGCGGCGGCGGCGGCGGCGGCAAAAATGAAAGAAACCCTGCGAGCCGCGGAGATCTTCCGGATTTTGCAAAGAATCCTTCGCGTCCGCCTGAGGTGAATACGCCGAGAATGGATAATCCGTCGTTGCCGATCCCGCCTCCGCAACTTCAGGCAAACACGCCGTTGCGGACTCCAAAAGACTATGGCAACTGGGGCGATCCGACTGGTCCAGACGGCCCACTATCTAATGGTCCTGGAACTGGCGGTGGAATTGGCCGGGGAACTGGAACTGGCGTTGGACCAGGCAGTGGTGGTGGCGCTGGCCCAGGAAGCGGCGGGGGAGCGGGCGGCGGCGATTCGGGTGGGTTTGGTCCCGGATCCGGATCTGGCGGAGGAGCGCCACCGGCGATTCGAGCTGTGACTCAGAATTTTAAGATCATTTCCAACCCGAAAGCGGTTTACACGGACCCTGCGAGAACCAACAATGTTCAAGGTACGGTCAAGCTGAAGGTGACCTTACTCGCTTCCGGCCAGGTGGGAAGTATTACACCGGTTACTCGTTTGCCGCACGGTTTGACCGAACAGGCGATTGCCGCGGCCCGCCAGATCAGATTTGAACCCAAAAAAGTGAACGGGGTTCCGCAATCGGTGATCGTAACGCTGGATTATAGCTTTAGGATATATTGATCTTTTGCAGGATCGAACGGATAAGGCCGCAATTCGAAAACCAGTCAAATGGTATCGTTGCGGCCTTTTGATTGCTCTTTCATTTCAAAACGGTCGCGGTCGCGGCGTTCCATCTTACGAGTAAAATTTAGCGGTTCATTATCCTCAAAATCGAGTCCCATTGCATGGGCGTTCTCTTCGACGTCGGACTGATCGGGTGTCGGGTTGTGGCCAAAGACAGCCTCGGAACCTGAGGTATTTACCTCTTCCCACAGTGCATCGATATCCCCACCTGAATCTGCGGGCGAAGATGAATGATGTTCGAATAAACGGGTCTCAAGTTCAGACGGGGCTTGCGGTGCGTGGGCGATCTCTTCCTTGATGAACAAGGCGAGTTCTTCATTCACTGGTTCTTCGGAGCCGTAAAATTCAAGCCTGTTTCCAGCCATAGCCCTTGCACCTCGCAGTTGCGTATGGGCGGAAGCTTATCACAGTTCGCGGCTCCATAGCTAGATAAATACGACGGACTGAGACGAGGGAATTTCAAACCGCTTGCGGCAGCGCATATTTTTGCACATAAGCTGGTCGTCCATTCGGACCATGTAATCTCGTGACTTTTCGAACCGGGCACGATCCTGTTCGCCAACGCCGCGGGGCGGCTGTTTTTTCTTGGTGCGTTTCATCCAGCGGATGTCGTAATCGTTCCGCTCGCGGCAAAACGGGCATGAAAAGCTGCCTTTTTTGGTTTCCTGGCGTTCGTCGAAAATATCTCGTTCTTGCATCATTACTATTCTACAACAACCGCCGGGGCAATAGTCGAAATGGGTTTTCAGTTGACAGTATTATTCGAAAAATCTCTTAGTAGTTTGAAACTGAATATACCGGTATCGTGTCCGTCAGAAAAATGAAAATTAAGAGCATATCGCCCGACAATGGTTATTTGTTTCAACGTGAGATCGTCCGGGACCTTATTGTCGTCCAACACCTTCTTACCCGTCCATTCGTCGATACACGCAGCACACGGGCACGAACGCCGGAGTGCGGGAGCGAAATAAGTCGAACTCGTGCCGTCCGACCAGTCGATCGTTAATTCCGAATCACTTTCTTCGATTATTTTTGTGGGTTGTATCATCTGTTTTGGCAGAGGTTTATTGCAAAATTTCGCTTATGATCTCGGGCGAAATGCTGTAATGCGACGATGAATGAGCAACCTTTCCATCCCTAATTATAAAAACCTGCGGCGTGTGGTGGAGCACACCGGTTCGGGCTGCGATCGCGTTGGAAATGTCACGGCTTTCCTGAACGGTCACCCGATTTATCGTTGCCGGAACCTCGCCGATTATCCCGTGGATATATGCGCTGGTGCCGCACATATTGCTGTGTTTGAAGATCACCACAGGTGCCTCATTTGAATCCTCAAATAGGCGGTTCAGCTCGTCTATCGATCCTATATCCTTAAAACTTCCCATAGTTCGTTTAACTAAAATTACACCGCAGCGATGGTCGATTCCTCTAACACTCCCGGGAATATTTTCCGATACGCGACGACCGTTGATGCAAGTATCAGCGGCATTACCAAATAGATCCCAATACAGAATATCAGCAGACCGCCGAGCGAGACCAGAAATCCCACACCAAAAAGTGAAGCGACTCCGCCGAGATTTGCCCAGACCGCCTTTGCGCTTGTTCGGATCGCTCCGATAACGCCCAATTTCTTATCGACGATCAGCGGAAACGAAAACAGCAGAAGCGTGTGGAAACAGGTCATTAAAACGACGAAAACGCTTTCTACGATCAATGCCGTTATCAGGAATGTCCAAAGCTGATCTTCGCTCATTCGTTCACCCGCAAGCGTCATCGCGATAATCGGCAAATAAACGATCAGAAACATCACCACCACCGGCAGCATTATTATCAACACAAGCAGGAACGCGGGAAGAAAGAACTGAAAACCATTGGATAACCGGGCAAATTTAGCTTCGCGGCCTTCGTGAACGTCAAAAAGCACAAGGAAAATTCCACACATCATCGGTCCGAGCAAAAGCGATATGGCTCCGCCGATCAACATCCCGACAACGACGATCAACAAAATAATGCCAAACTGCGGCCTTATCATCGCCCAAGCCTCGCGATAGCATTCGAACGCACGTATATTTCCGGTCTGAAATTCGTGGCTTTGCATTTCTATTTAGATCAGATCGAGTAGATCTTTTCGATATAGTCTTTGACCATACGGTCACTTGAGAACTGCGGCGTCAGGGTTGCGATCGAGTTCCGCATTCTTGCGATCCAGCGTGTCGGAAGCCCGTTCGCGTCCCGATCATAGAACTCCGGCACCAGGACATTTTCAAGCATCTGGTAAAGCGACTCGGCTTCGATCGCGTCGATCTCTTCGTCCGAGTCGAAATCGCTCAGGTCACCGATCGCGAAACCGTTCTCGCCGTTATAGCCTTCGATCCACCAGCCGTCGAGTATCGAAAAATTGAGCACGCCGTTCATCGCGGCTTTCATTCCGCTTGTGCCGCTGGCTTCGTGCGGCCGGCGGGGAACGTTCATCCAGACATCGACGCCCTGCACTAGATAGCGTGCGACCTCCTGATCATAATCTTCGATAAAGACCGCACGGCTCTGCCAGTTCGAATCGTGGTTTATCGACATCAGGTCCTGCAATATCTGCTTTGCGGTCCGGTCCTGCGGATGAGCCTTGCCTGCGAAAACGAACTGCACCGGCCTTTCATCGTTATCGACCAATTTTAGCAGCCGTTCGAGGTCCGAAAGGATCAGGTTCCAACGCTTGTACTGTGCGACGCGGCGAGCGAACCCGATGGTCAGAGCATTGGGCAAGAATAGTCCGGTGGTGTCCGTTCGCTCATTGATCGTGTCGCGAACGCCTGTTTCCTTTCGTTTCGTCCGCTGTCGAATAAAGGAGATCAGCAGATTTTTCAGCGTCTGGTGACGATGCCAAATTTCGTTATCCGAAATTGCAGCGGCCGCCGCGGCCCAACCGTCAGAATCATGAGTCAGTTTTGCCCAATCGACGCCGATTTTTTCGCAGTATAGGTCCTGAAATAAAGGAGCGATCCAGGTCGGCGGATGAACGCCGTTCGTGACGTGTGTGATCGGCACTTCCTGATCCGCTGGATACATCGTACGCCAAAGTTCCCGCGAAACCTCACCATGCTTTTCGGCGACACCATTGGCTGAACGCGTCATCCGAAGTGCAAACGGTGTCATTCCAAATGCTTCTTGTTCATTCGCAGGATCGACCCGGCCCAATGCAAGAAACCTTTCATCGTCAAGCTTTAGCGAATCGATATATTCGGTGCTGAAACAAGACAGCAAAAGCTCAGCGGCGAAAACATCGTTTCCCGCAGCGACCGGCGTGTGCGTTGTAAATACGCATTTTTGCCTGACGATATCGCTTGCGGATTCGAAATCCAAATCCGGGTTTGAGGCGATCTGCTCGTGGACCAGTTCAAGTGTTGAAAATGCGGCATGTCCTTCATTTAGGTGAAAGACCGAAGGTTCGATCTTCAATTCACGCAGCAGCCGAACGCCGCCGATGCCGAGTACTTTTTCCTGCACGATCCGTGTTTCGGTATCGCCGCCGTAGAGATGTCCGGTGATCATTCGGTCGATCTCCGAGTTTTCATCGACGTTCGTATCGAGCAAATAAAGCGGCACCCGGCCGACCTGCGCCAGCCAAGCCTGTGCGTAAACTTCGCGGCCGCGTATGTGTACCATAACGCGAACACGTTCGCCTGTGGGTTTTACGACCGGCGTTATCGCAAGGCCCAGATCAAAGATGTTCGAATAATGTTCTTCCTGCCAACCATCGTGCGCGATGTCCTGCCGGAAATATCCGTAACGGTAAAGCAGGCCGACAGCGACAAGCGGAACGTTCATATCGCTTGCCGATTTCAAATGATCTCCGGCCAAAATGCCAAGCCCGCCCGAATAGTTGGGCAGCGAATTGTGGACACCATATTCGGCGCAAAGATACGCGGCCGGATTCGCAGGCGTCGGGCCGTTCGAATAGCTGGCCGGAGTTTCGGCCATATATCGGTCAAATCGCTCCGCAAAACGGTTTAGCTTTTCGACATAATCGGGCTCGGCGGCTTTCTGCCAAAGCCTTAGTTCGCCGGCAGCGGTCAACATTCGCCTTGGATGCTGTTCGCACTCGTCCCAAACCTTTGCTGCGATCTCGCGAAACAGCTCGACGCCCTCCGGATGCCACGACCAATAAAAGTTCATCGAGATCCGTTCAAGAGCGCGGATCGGTTCTGGAAGTTCGGGTCTGTTTGGGTCAAAGGAGCGAAATGTTAGATCCATTCGTTCGGAAGCTGAATGCTGCATTTAATTCTTGGGTGAACACCGTCCGGTGCCGAACGGGGGAACACTCCGAATAATAGAACAATGCAGCCGGGCTATCAAACTCGCGAGTCGTCCGCTGGTTGAACGCTGGAGGAAGGATCCAACAATCGGCCAGCCTGCATAAACCGATAATGAACGGCGACGATAATTCCGAATACGAAACCGATCGAGGAAATTACTAGCGTCGAAGAGAGAAAATCAACGAACGTACGAGCTAGAAACATCCGGAAAAGAAAATTCAGCACCAAGCCGCCGAATGCGAAAAGCATTGGAATAACAATGAACTGATAGGGAAGCGGAACGGTCTGCGAATCTCTTTTCCAGAAGACGATCGGTTTTATCCGGTCATATTCCCAACAGACAAGGTAAAGAGCCGCAAGAGCCATCAAACCGGTTATCAACCACGTGCCGTTGAACCCAACCGAATTAGTAAGCACCGCAATGTTTACAATTATCGGAAAGAAAAGCAGTGCGCCGATGTGTCCTGTTCGAGGGATAATCAGCATTATCGCCGCCGCAAGCTGTGTCCAGCCGAGAAAGTCATAGTAGTAACCGGTGTTGTACAACGCTGAAAAATAAGCCCCGACAGGATGTGTATCGGGAATTATCGTAAACGGCTGGTGAAGTATCTTTGGAATGCTCGGCGGAATGAACGAAACCCCGAGAAGCACTCTCACAAACGCCGTGAACAACTGTGCCCAACGCCTTTGCACGACCGATGCGTGCAGCCTGTCAAGAAAGTTTTCGATCATTGAAATGTCTCTAAGCTCGAAAGTGATCCGTTGGATATAACGTCCGAACCCGCCAGAAAAGTTTCAGCTTTCTTGAGGCATCGCCGATTTTCGTTTAGAGTTCAAGCTTTAGCTTGCTATTGGCTTAATCATCAAAAAGTAGAATTTAAAATTATGAATCTCGATATTATCCCCGTTAAATGGACCGACGAAGGCGTCGCAATGCTCGACCAACGCTTGCTTCCGACCGAAGAAAAATGGCTGATGCTGCGTACCTATAACGAAGTTGCGGCCGGCATCAAGGATATGGTCATTCGCGGCGCTCCGGCGATCGGTGTTTCGGCGGCGTACGGCATCGCTCTCGGTGCCTCACAATTCGTCGGCACGACCGTCGATGATCTTGAAGAAGAACTCGAATATATCTGCGAGGTTTTGGGTGCAACGCGCCCGACCGCGGTAAATCTTTTTTGGGCTATCGACCGGATGAAACGCGTTTTTGCGGCCGCGAAGGCAGACGGCAAG
The DNA here is from genome assembly GCA_041751035.1 of Pyrinomonadaceae bacterium. Classification (GTDB taxonomy): domain Bacteria; phylum Acidobacteriota; class Blastocatellia; order Pyrinomonadales; family Pyrinomonadaceae; genus OLB17. The sequence continues at coordinate 46,704 of JBGSYH010000019.1, forward strand.
TCGGTCAGCGAGATCAAAGAGATCTTAAAGGTCGATGCAAAAGCCATCCACGACGAAGACATCGAATCGCAGCGTCTTATAGCTCAATATGGCGGAGCGCTTTTGGAAGATAATTCTACGGTTCTGACTCATTGCAATGCCGGGGCGCTCGCGACAGGCGGCGTTTGGGGAACGGCTCTTGGCGTGATCCGCGGAGCGGTCGATCAGGGAAAGCACATCGCTGTGATCGCGGATGAGACTCGTCCGTATTTGCAGGGAGCACGCTTGACCGCGTGGGAACTGCACAAAGATGAAATTCCGGTCACCCTTATCACCGACAATATGTCCGGCCACATGATGAAAAAAGGCCGCGTGCAGGCCGTCGTCGTCGGCAGCGACCGCATTGCCGCGAACGGCGACGTTGCTAACAAGATCGGAACATATATGGTCGCGGTTCTTGCGAGGCAGCATGGCATCCCTTTTTATGTCGCGGCTCCGCTTTCGACCGTCGATATGAATTGCCCGACCGGCGAGGAAATACCGATCGAGGAACGCGACACCCGTGAAATAACCCACGTCCGCGACATTCAGCTTGCACCCGAGGGCATCGATGTCAGCAATTATGCGTTTGACGTTACACCAAACGAATTTGTGACTGCGATCATCACGGAAAAGGGCATCGCTAGAGCGCCGTACACCGAAACGCTCAAGGCTCAGTTCGACGAAAATTAGACAAAGTGTAAAGAATTGCAAAAACGGAGGAATCTATGCCTCCGTTTTTGCGATTCCACTCCAGTTTTGCCCAAAGATATTTGTAACGATATCTGCTGTCTGTTATCTTAAAAGGTTAAGAATAAACCAGTTTAAGGATCAAATAGATTATGAGTACAGGAACAGAAACAACCGCCGCCGCAGCCGGATTGCGTGGTGTGGTAGCGGCACAGAGCAAGATCGGAGACGTCGATGGCGAACAAGGGATATTGATCTATCAGGGATACGATATTCACGATCTTGCGGAAAACTCGACCTTCGAAGAGGTTGTTTACCTTCTCTGGAATGGACGACTTCCGAGCCGTTCCGAGTTGGACGAACATGTAGCAAGCCTTCGCGCGAATTACGAAGTGCCGACGGCCATTATTGAGTTGATGAAAGCGTTTCCAAAGGAAGCTGACCCAATGGATGCCCTTCGGACCGCCGTTTCAGCACTTGATTTCTTCGATCCCAACGGCCGTAAGACCGATCGTGAGAACGCGACAAGATCGGCAATAAAGATCACCGGCCAGATCGGAACGATCGCCGCCGCCTGGGACCGGATAAGAAATGGCAAGGATGTTGTATCGCCCGACACGAGCCTGTCGATCGCTGAGAATTTTCTCTATATGCTTCGCGGTGAGCGGCCCGATGCCGAGGAAGCAAGAATGTTCGATATCGCGCTAATACTGCACGCCGACCACGAACTAAATGCATCAACGTTTACGACCAGGGTCGTCGCAGGAACGCTTGCAGGTGTTTACGGTGCAGTCACAGCAGGCATTGCCGCGTTGGCTGGCCCGCTTCACGGCGGAGCCAATACCAATGTAATGAAGATGTTGATCGAGATCGGCGAACCGAACAAGATCGATGCATTTGTCGAAAACGCCCTCGATAATAAAAAGAAAATAATGGGTATCGGCCATGCGGTTTACAAGACCGAAGACCCGCGTGCGACCTGGCTCCGCAAATTCTCGAAAACTATGGCCGATCGCTCCGGCGAACAGAAATGGTTTGAAATGTCGCAGCGTATCGAACAGTTGATGCTTGAAAAGAAGGGAATGTATCCAAATGTCGATTTCTACTCGGCATCGACTTATTACCTGATGGGCATCGCCCTTGATATGTACACGCCGATCTTTGCCGTAAGCCGCATCTCGGGTTGGACCGGGCATATTCTGGAACAATACGACAATAATAAACTCATCCGCCCGCGGGCCGAGTACATCGGCGAACGCGGATTGAAATACGTTCCGATCGCAGAGCGTTAAGCGTTTCGGGTGAATGATCGATAAAAGAGGCCTCGGATTTATTCCGCGGCCTTTTTTGATTCAATATCACCGCCGATCCAGATTTATAACGCCGGATCTGCCTTTCCATTTTCAACAATTGCCATCAACTGCGCCAATTGCTATTGGCTCGGCTTTTCAGTTGAATTATCATCGCCAAGGCCGGAATTGTCTGGCGGCAACGCGAGTCCGGCCGGATCTTTGAAATTTGAAATTAGAGATCTGAAATCTGGGCCTCGGGGCTTTGCGGGCTTAGCGGCTTTGCGTGAAATATTTTTAAACCACAGATGAACACGGATGAACGCAGATAGGAGTTGAGAGTTCAAGCTTTAGCTTGTCTTCTCTGCGGCCTTTGCATCTCTGCGTTAAAAACGTCCCGGCCACCGAACTGGCCGCCCGCCCACGCAGGCGGTGCTGACTTTTCGCCAAAAACGCTGATTTTTGTTCACATGTGTTCAGTTCGCGCGTGTTCACATGTGAACAAAAATGGGACTTTTCGAAGTTTTTTTAAAAAGATGGCTGAATTCGACGCTGAGATGACAGTAACTGAAGCAATCGCAGCCACTTACACGTTCCGCCTACTAGTGGAACACCCCCGGAACAGGCCTGGAACAAGCCCGGAACGCCGCCGGGACATGCGTGTCGGCACCTGGGACAACGGGACAAACGGGACAGGATCGGACATCAAACGGCGACCCGATCCCTGACACGGCCACTGACACAAGCCTGTAACAGCAAAGACAGCCGCAAATGATAGTGGATACACGGCTTAGTGGATTTTGGACAAGTTTGGTTCATTTTCGGGTATGTGTTTTTACAAATGAAACACTTTTTCCCCGCAAGTCGCTGACAATACAGCACTTAATCTGTCTCATTTGGGACAAAAATGAAACAAAAATGAAACGAAAGTGAAACAAGAACAGAACATTGGCCAAAAGTACAACGGCTTCTGGCTCCTGGCTTCTGGCTGCTGGATTTTGGATCTGAGATCTGAAATTTTAGATCGCATATCGCGGAAAGGCGAAAATCACGTCACATCACCGTTTGAATCCAAAAAAGATTGAGTTTTCGAATTGAAACATTATAGAATCGTAAAGTCGCCGTAAATTCACCCCAAGGAAGTGTCCGATCAGATGAAAAGAACCTTATATGTTTTCGCAGTGGCAGCGGCTATTGCTTTTGTTTTGGGATTAAATTCAAAGCCGTTAGAGGCTGTTGCTGCCGGAGACGATGCGGTTTTGACTGAACGTTCGCGCTCATTCGCACGACTTATCGAAAAGAGCGCGACACAGCCGGTCCGCGTGATAGTTGGTTTGCGTGGAGCTGAAGGCGAAGCTGACCTTACAAATGAATCCGGCAGAACCGCACGAAGATCTTCGATCAAAGAGGTTCAGGAGGCATTTTTAGCCGACCACGCCGAATTGGCGAGGGGAAATAGCTCCAAGCTATTCGAATACATCCCGTTTATCGCTTTTGAAACGGACGCCGCTTCGCTGCTGCGAATGGAAAAGGACGGCCGTGTTGTCAGCATTGAAGAAGACGTAGCAGACGCACCGACTTTAGGGCAAAGCATATCAGTGGTAAACGCCCCTGCCGCCTGGACGGCGGGTTATACCGGAACAAACTGGGCCGTAGCTGTGATGGATACCGGGGTAGACAAGAACCATAATTTTCTTGCCGGAAAGGTCGTTTCCGAGGCGTGCTTTTCGACGACCACTACCAACGTGACCAGCGTTTGCCCAGGCGGGGCCTCTTCATCAACCGCAGCTGATTCCGGATTACATTGCGCGTTAACGACGTCGGGCTGCGATCATGGAACACACGTTGCTGGCATCGCAGCCGGAACCGGTACTTCGTCGCACGGCGTCGCCCGCGGCGGTAACATTATCGCCGTTCAGGTTTTCTCTCAGTTCAATACGGCGGCAGATTGCGTCGGCACAACGACGCCTTGTGCACGTTCATTTGTTTCGAACCAGATCAGCGGGCTTGAAAGAGTGCTTACGCTTAGCAGTTCGATCAATATCGCCTCGGTGAATATGAGCCTCGGCGGCGGTTCGAACGCTGCTTACTGTGACGTTGCACAGGCCGCGAGAAAGGCCGCGATCGACAATCTCCGTGCCGTCGGTATCGCGACCGTTATCTCGTCCGGCAACAACGGCTTTACAACTGCGATCGGAGCTCCGGCGTGTATATCGACCGCGATCAGTGTCGGTTCGACCGGCGACGGCAGCTCAGGCGCAACGCTCGATGTTGTTTCAAGCTTCTCAAACAGCGCATCTATACTCGATATGCTTGCACCGGGCCAGTGGATATCGTCTTCAATACCGGTCACAGGCTCGTCCAATTCTTTCTCCAACTTTGCGGGCACTTCAATGGCAGCTCCTCACGTTGCAGGAGCGATCGCACTGATGAAGCACAAGAAACCGAGTGCGACCGTGACGGAGATCAAAGCCGCACTGCTCGGCACCGGGCTCAACATTACCGATGCACGTAATGGCATCATAAAGCCGCGTTTGAATGTCGGTGCAGCTGTTCAGGCACTTTCTGGCAGCGTGCCGTTCGACATTGACGGCGATGGTAAGACAGATGTGGCGATTTTTAGGCCAGTGGGCGGCGGTGGTTCGAGCGAGTGGTGGTGGGTGAATTCGGGGAACAGCAGTAGTTCTGCATTGCAGTTCGGAACTGCTACAGACGTGATCGCACCGGGAGATTTCACGGGTGACGGCAAGATGGACATTACGATCTTCCGGCCTTCGACCGGCACTTGGTTTGTACTGCGGAGCGAGGACTTTAGTTTCTTCTCGTTCCCGTTTGGAACGACCGGCGATGTTCCTGCGACCGGTGATTATGACGGCGACGGCAGGGCCGATCCTGCAGTGTTCCGTGCTTCGGTCGGGCAGTGGTTCATTCAACGTTCATCTGACCAGCAGGTCCAGATCGTTCAGTTCGGCATTCCAGGCGATGTGGCGGTTACTGCCGATTACGACGGCGATGGGAAGGACGACATCGGCATCTATCGCAGAAACGGTGCGAATGGCGGCGAATGGTGGATCAATCGTTCGACCGCAGGCCTGATCGCTCTGATCTTCGGCACGGCAACGGATCTTACGGTTCCCGGTGATTACACCGGCGACGGCAAGGCAGACATCGCGTTCTTTAGGCCTTCGAATGGAACGTGGTTCGTGCTGCGAAGCGAAGACCTA